>JAXLYI010000003.1:0-660590 GCA_046351555.1 Polyangiales bacterium | reverse complement strand
AGTCCGCCACCGGGCGGACGATCCCATGAAGGTTGCCCCGGGTGAGCCTTGGCCACTATGCCAGGGCAGGCCGGGCGAACCCTGGGCACCCGGCGCCGCGAGCAGAAGAGCCAACCGCTCCCATTCCCTGAAAGATCGAGCACGCAATCACTTCCGCGCAAGTCGTCGCCCCCGCGGTTGAACTCCCCGCCCCATCCCTGCTAGTCGCGGTCGCGTGGACTACGCCCCCGACGCACCGCTCTCCCGCGCGCTCCCCTTCGACGAGGTCGTTCGACGGCTCGCCGAACCTTCCGCGCGCCGCCTCGACCTCACGCGCGTGCCCGGCTCCGCCCTCGGCGCCGTCCTCGCCGCGCTCGCCCGCGCGCCCGGCACACCGCCCATCGTCGCGGTCGCCGCCGACGCCGACGACGCGCGCCGCCTCGCGTCCGACATCGCCTTCTTCTACGGCTCCCACGAGGACGCCGAGGCCGCGGAGGAGGGGCGCGGCGAGGTTCTCCTCCTGCCGTCGCCCGAGTCGTCGCCCTACGTCGACGTCGCCCCCGACCGCCGCACGGCGATGGACCGCCTCGCCACCCTCTTCCACCTCTCGCAGGGCCTCCCCTGGCGCGTGCTCGTCGCGTCGCCCGCCGCCCTCGCGCGCAAGGTGGTGCCGCGCGCCGCCCTCGCACCCCGCTGCGACCTCGTGCAGGCCGAGGAGCTCGTCGACCGCGACGGGCTCGTCCGCGGGCTCGCCGAGGGCGGCTACCTCCGCGTCCCCGTGGTGGAAGACCCCGGCACCTTCGCGCTCCGCGGCGCCGTCATCGACGTGTGGCCGCCGAGCTCGCGCTGGCCCGCCCGCGTCGAGCTCGACGAGGAACTCTGCATCACCATCAAGCTCTTCGACCCCGAGGGGCAGCGCACCGTCCGCTCGATCAAAGAGCTCTTCGTCCACCCCGCCCGCGAGGCCCTCGTCGGCCCCGAGGAGCGCGCCCGCGCGAAGCGAGCCGTGCTCGACCTCGTCGACGCGGTCAACCTCCCGAGCGCCCAGGTGCAGAAGCTGTTGGAGGACGTGGAGACCGGCCGCGCCTTCTTCGGCGCCGAGGCCTACCTCCCCGCGTACTACGAGGCCCTCGAGCCCGTCACCGCCTTCCTCCCCGCCGACGTCATCGTCGCGTGGGACCGCCCCGCCGCCGCGCTCGAACACCTCCGCAGCGAGCTCGCCCACGCCGCCCGCGACCACGCCGCCCGCGTCGAGAAGCGCCAGCCCACCTTCCCCTTCGACGCCCACCACGTCGCCGAAGACCAGCTCCTCGCCGCGCTCGCGAAGCACCGAACCGTCGTCGCCCACGAGCTCGTGGTGCGCACCGCGGAGGAGCCGTCGCTGGAGCTCGTCGCCGAGCACGCCGAGGTGATCGACGTCGGCGCCGAGTCGCTCGCCCGCCTCGCCGCGGACATCAAGGCCGCCCGCAACGAGAAGGGCAAGCACGACGCGCTCCTCCCGCTCGTCGCCCAGGCGCAGTACTGGACGGGCGAGAACTACCGCGTGCTCGTGACGGGGCGCACGCCGACCCAGGCCGAGCGCGTCGCGACGCTCCTCCGCGGGCACGGCGTCGAGGTGGAGATGACCATCGGGGGCTTCGACCCCGCGCGCATCGACGAGGCGCCCGCGGGCAAGGTGCGCGTCGTGGTCGGCGAGCTCGCGCGCGGCGTGGCGATGCCGACGCGTCGCTTCGCGGCCGTCACCGAGGAGGAGATCTTCGGGGCCCGCGCGCGGCGCTCCTCGCGCAAGCGCGGCGACGGCGGCAAGGCGCGGCCCTTCCTCGACGACCTCCGCGCGCTGGAGGTCGGCGACCACGTCGTCCACGTCGACCACGGCATCGGGCGCTACCAGGGCTTGATCCACCGCAAGCTCGGCGCGACCGAGACCGACCTGTTGGTCATCGAGTACGCGGGCGGCGACAAGCTCTACCTGCCCGTCACGCGGCTCAACCAGATCCAGAAGTTCTCTGGGGGCGAAGGGGCGCCGCGGCTCGATCGATTGGGCGGGGCCACCTTCGCGAAGAGCAAGGCGAAGGTCGAGCGGGCCGTCCGGCAGATGGCCGACGAGCTCCTGCGGCTCTACGCCGAGCGCAAGGCGCACCCGGGGCGGAAGTTCGACGCGCCGGGGATGCTCTACCAGGAGTTCGAGGCGACCTTCCCCTTCGAGGAGACGCCCGACCAGGTGAAGGCGATCGACGACGTCTTCAAAGACCTCGTCAACGGCCTCCCGATGGACCGCCTCGTCTGCGGCGACGTCGGCTTCGGCAAGACCGAGGTCGCCCTCCGCGCGGCCTTCCACGTGGCCTCCACCGGCGCGCAGGTCGCCGTCCTCTGCCCGACCACGGTGCTCGCCCAGCAGCACTTCCGCACCTTCTCCGAGCGCATGGCCGCGTACCCGCTGGAGGTCGCCGTCCTCTCGCGTTTCGCCACCGCGGGCGAGCAGAAGGAGACCATCAAGCGCCTCAAGGAGGGCAAGGTCGACGTGGTCGTCGGCACCCATCGATTGCTCTCGAAAGACGTCCACTTCAAGGACCTCGGGCTCCTCGTGGTCGATGAGGAGCAGCGCTTCGGCGTCGCCCACAAGGAGCGCATCAAGCAGCTCCGCGCGCAGCTCGACGTGCTCACGCTCTCGGCCACGCCCATCCCCCGCACGCTCCAGATGGCGGTGTCGGGGCTGCGCGACCTGTCTGTCATCACGACGCCCCCGGCCGACCGCCGCGCGGTGCGCACGGTGGTCTCGAAGGAGGACCCGCAGATCGCCAAGGAGGCCGTGCTCCGCGAGCTCGCCCGCGGGGGGCAGGTGTTCTACGTGTACAACCGGGTGGAGGGGCTCTACGAGCGGGCCGACAAGCTCCAGCGCCTCGTGCCGAGCGCGCGGGTGGTGGTGGCCCACGGGCAGATGGCGCCCGAGACGCTGGAGACGGTGATGATGGACTTCGTCGAGGGGCGCTACGACGTCCTCTGCGCGACGGCCATCATCGAGAGCGGCCTCGACATCCCGCGCGCCAACACCATGATCGTCGACCGCGCCGACCTCTTCGGCCTCTCGCAGCTCTACCAGATCCGCGGGCGCGTCGGCCGGTCGCGCGAGCGGGCCTACTGCTACCTCTTCGTGCCGCCGCCCTCGCAGCTCACCGACGAGGCGAGGACGCGCATCGACGCGCTGGAGAAGTTCAACGAGGTGGGGAGCGGGTTTCAGGTGGCGTCGCTCGACCTCGAACTCCGCGGCGCGGGCGACCTCCTCGGCGGCGAGCAGTCGGGCAACGTCTCCGCGGTGGGCTTCGACCTCTACTGCCAGATGCTGGAGGAGGCCGTCGCCGAGCTGCGCGGGCAGCCCGTGCTCCACCTCGCCGACCCGGAGCTCACCTTCGACGAGCCGAGCTACCTCCCCGAGCAGTACATCGAGGACGTCGGCGTGCGGCTGTCGATCTACAAGCGCCTCGCCAGCGCCTTCGACGAGGAGGAGGTGCAGGACGTCGCCGCGGAGGTGGAGGACCGCTTCGGCTCCGCCCCGCCGCCCGCCCGCGTGCTGGTGCGGGTGATGGCGATCAAGTCGCGCGTGCGGAAGCTCCGCGCGCTCGGCATCGAGGCCTCGCGCGAGCGCGTGGTGCTCCACCTCCGCGACGACTCGCCGCTCGACGCCGCCAAGGTGATGGAGCTGTGCAGCGGGAAGAAGTCGCCCTACCGGCTCACGCCCGACATGCGCCTGTCGCGCCGCTTCGACGACGGCGACGGGGTCACCAACGCCGAGCGCCTGCTCGCAGAGATCGAGCCGCTGGTGACCTGAGCCCCACCCCCTTCAAGTGGCGCCGCGCTCAACCGCGGACGAACTCGACGTTCTCGGCCTCTTCGAACACGGCGATCACCTCGCGCTTCCGGGGGAAGGCCGCGCTCCGGTGGAAGTCGGCCCACACCACCCGGATGCGCGCGCCGTACTCGTGGCCGCCGAGGCCCCCGCGCAGCGCGTCGACCAGCGCGTCGAGGTTGCGCCCGAAGCCCGCCCACCCGCCGCAGAGCACCTCCTGCACCTCGTCGTAGAAGGCTTCGAGCGAGGTGATCCGCTCGCCCCGCAGGGTGAACGTGCGGACGTCAGCGGCGGTCGCGGGCTTCTTCGGGGGGGGCACGGGCGGAGGATATCAGCGCGCCCATCAACCGGCGCGACGTCCCCGCCCGCTCCCCGCCTCGGGTAACGTCACCCCCGCCCACCGATGCGCCTCGGACGTCGCCAGCTCCTCGCGCTGCCGCTCGCCGCCTGCACCCGCGAACGTCGTCGCGCGCCCGCGGCCCTCGAAGCGCCCACGCCGACGCGCGCCGCACCGCCACCCCCGCCCGCGCCGCCGCCCCTGCGCTTCGACCCCGCGCGCTTGCAGGTGTGCGCGGTGAGCGTGCTGCGCTGGCGGCACGGCCGCGTGTGGCCGTCGTTCCCCGCCGTCGAGCGGCGCGACGTGGCGCTGCTCGACGCGCTCCGGGCGCGCGGGGTGCCCGACGTACAGATCACCTTCGTCGCGGACGAGCAGGCCACCCGCGACGGCGCGCGGGCTGCGCTCGACGCGACCCTCGCGCGCTGCCGACCCGCCGACCGCCTGTGGTTCTACTTCGCCGGGCACGGCGCGCGCGACGACGCGGGCCGCGCCTCCTTCATCCCCCACGACGCCACCGACGACGTCGCCGCGACCGGCTGGAACCTCACGGAGATCGCCGCCCGCATCCGCGATCGCTTCCGCGGCGAGGCCGTCTCGCTCTTCGCGGACTGCTGCGCGTCGGGGGCGCTGGTGCAGGAGGTCCTTCCCGCGATGCGTGTGCCGGCGTCGGCGCTGGCCTCGTCGCAGGCCAACGAGTCGTCGACCGGCTCGTGGGCCTTCACCGACTGCCTCGTCGACGCCGTCGAAGGCGCCGCGCGGCTCGACCTCGACGGCGACGGGGCGGTGAGCCTGCGCGACCTCGCGCGCTACGCCGAGGCCGAGCTCGCGTTCGCGGCGCAGCAGTTCGTCGCCTTCGGGGTCGCGGGCGGGGAGCGCGACGACCTCGCGCTCGGCGCCGTGGCGCGCCCGCTGCGCGCGGGCGAAGGGGAGCGCGTCGAGGTGGCGTGGCAGCGGCGCTGGTTCGCGGGGCGCGTGGTCGAGCGCGGCGCGGAGGGCGTGCGGGCCCACTACATCGGCTACCCCCCGTCGCAGGACGAGGACGTCCCGCCGTCCCGCGTGCGCGCCCCGCGGCGCGAGACGCTCGCCGTGGGGACCCGCGTGCGGGTGCAGTGGCGGCGGCGCTGGTACCCGGCGACCGTCGTCGACGTGCGCCTCGGGGTTCACCGCATTCACTACGACGACTACGACGACACGTGGGACGAGTGGGTGCCCCTCGACCGGCTCCGCGCGGGTTGAAGGGGCGTGGCGGCGCTCTCTACTTCGCGCGGGCGCAGCTCACTCGGCCGCCGGCGGGAGAACCTCCATCACCTGATGGAACGCCGTGTGGACCTGCTCCAGCCGCCGGTCGATGGCGATGCGGGCGGCGGCCTCGCACCCGCGCTGGAGGTCGGCGGTGCTGGCGACGAGCTGCTGCGTGGTGGCGGTCCAGCGGTCGGTGGCGGCCCCGGCGGGGGCGCTCTCCGCGGCGACGGTGGTGGCCCGCTCGGCGAGGGTGCGGGCCTGCTCGCACGCGCGGCCCTCGCGGCCGGCGCCCGGCTCCGAGTGCCACAGCGGCCGGAGCACGTCGTGGAAGGCCGTCATCCCCGGCGTGAGCGCGGGGCGGCGGTGGTGCTCGCCTCCGCCCGCGTGGTGCTCACCCTCCGCGTGGTGCTCGCCGCCGCTGGTCGCCGTCGTCGCGGCGGTGCTGGTGGCTGTGGAGCCGCTGCTGGAACAGGCGGCGAGGGCGGCGGCGAGAGACAACGCGAGCATCGAACGGCGGGGGGACATCGACGGGCTCCTGGTGAGGCCCCGAGGGGTAGTACAAACCCGCGCGCGTTTCGAGCGGAACCACGCCGCAGCGCGATATGCGAACGCGCCCACCGCGCGCGTGTCCATCGTGCTACCGGAGGATCCAACCCGCCATGCGTCACGCCGTCTGGCTCGCCGCCACGCTCCTGCCTGCGCTCTCCCTCGCCGACAGCCCGTCGCCGCCCGCGCGCGACCGGCGGCCCCCCGCGCGCGAGCAGCCCCGCCCCGCGCCGGCCGAGCGCGCGCCCGCGGTGAGCTGCCTCGGCCGCTGGGTGGGCGTCGGCCGAGGCGCCTCGGGCGAGCCCTGGACCATCGACATGCGCGTGACGGCCGAGCGCGCCGCGCGGTGCGGCACCATCGAGTACCCGTCGCTCCGCTGCGGGGGCTACCTCGTCGACTGCCGGCGCGTCGGTGACGCGGTGACCTGGCGCGAGGTGTACACGCACAACCCCGGGACGTGCGCGCCCGCGGGCGTGGTGGAGGGCCGCTGCGATGGCGCGTCGATGGCGTGGACGTGGACGGGGTGGGAGACGGTCCGCACGCGGCTCACGCGCGCGGAGTGAGCGACGCCGAGCCCGCGGTTCGCACTGCGTTGTGCTTCAGGGGAGGCCCCGGGGCTGCGCCACTGTGGGGTAGTCGCAGTGGGTCGGGTTGTCGGTGGCCGGCATGCCGTCGGCGGCCTCGGGGTAGCGGCAGATCAGGGGCGTGGCGCAGTCCGCGTTGCGCGCGCATGAGCGGAAGATGCAGATCGCGAGGTTGTCGGTCCCCTGCGGCGCGAGCGGCTCGACGGCCTCGGGGGCGTCGGGGCAGCCGGTGGCGACGCGGACGTTGAGGAAGCTCCCGCAGATGCCTTGCGAGCGCTGGGTGCTGCTCACGACGAAGCACGTCCCGCGGCACTGGACGTTGCGCGGCACCGACTCGCCGGGGACGACGACCATCTGCGTCGGGTCGCAGGGCGAGCCGTCGGGCAGGCGGGTCGGGTCGACGCGGCTCGTCCCGCAGACGCCACGGCGGACGTCGCAGAGGCGCCCGGGCGCGCCGGGGCCGCAGTCCGCGTCCCGCGTGCAGAAGGGGGAGCACCCGGTGCTGTCGGCGGAGCCGTTCGCGTGCGTGTACCAGAAGCCCGTGCAGACGAAGCCCGCGCGGCAGGCGCCCGTCGCCTGCGTCATCGCGGCCGGCCGGCACGACGACGCGCACGACGACTCCGCAATCATCCCGTCGCCGCGTGTGAGGCAGGTGGTTCCCATGCCGCCGCAGCGCGACCGTTCGGTGGCCTGCGAGACGTCGTTGGTGCACGGGGCCGTGCAGACGGGCGAGGTGCTCGACGGGTAGCAGCGCAGGCCGGCGACGCACGCGGGGTCGGCGCCGCCCGCGGCGTTGAAGGCGGTGCACGACGCCGCCGCGCCCACCACGGCGAAGGCGGCCACCGCGCACACGCCCGCGCTGCACGGGACGCCGCTTGGGCAACGCTGCCCGCACGCGCCGCAGTGGGAGGGGTCCGTGCGGAGGTCGACGCACGCGCCGTCGCAGCGCTGGAACGGCGCGGTGCAGGGGTCGGGGACGGCCGGCGGTGGCGGCGGAGGTGGTGGCGGTGGCGGTGGCGGCGGGAGCGGGAGGTCGGGCGTCGGAGGGAGGTCGACGGTGCCCGCGTCGGGCGTCGGGCCGTCGGGGCCGCGCACCACCCGCGCAGAGCACGCGGTGGCGGTCACCAGGAAGAGCCACAGGGGACGACGCATCGAGAGACCTCCGTGCGCCGGCAACGGAGGCGCGCGGGAGGAGCCTATCGCTCCGGGCGGGGCGCGATCCACGTGGAACGCGCTTTCATGGGAGGCGGTAGCGCAGCAGGCGGCCGTGCTTCGTGCCGACGAAGGCCTCCGACTCGTCGGCCGAGAGGGCGAGCGCGGTGACGCGTTCGCCCGCGGGAAGTGCCACGGTCGCGCGCCGCGCGCGGGTGGCGGCGTCCCAGACGGTGAGCGCGGTGCCGTCGTCGCCGTCGGTGTCGGGGAGGCGGTCGCCGCGCCCCTCGACGATGCGCCGGCGGCCGACCGCGACGCAGCCGAGCGGCGCATCGGGCGAGCCGGGCGGCGGGTCGGGCGCGCGCCACACGAGCCGCGAGGCCGCGCAATCCCAGAGCCAGGCGCCGGGGTGGTGGAGCGGCGTCACGCACAGCACGAGGGCGCCGTCCTCGGAGCGGGCGTAGGTCGCGCGCTCGATGCCGGGGGTCGCGCGGAGGCGGCCGGGCAGCTCGTCGAAAGCCCAGCGCCCGTCCGAGCGCCTCGTTCGGGCGACGTACAGCCACGCGTCGCCCATGTGGTTGGGCACCGGCTGCGCGCTGAAGAAGACCGTTGCGTCGACGTCGGCGCGCAGCACCCGAACGACGCCGGGGCCCTCGACGTTCATGATGGGCGTGGAGCGGATGCCGCGTCGGAGGTGGCACTCGCCGTAGCCGTCGGAGAGTTCGAGGACGACCGCGTCGCCGTCGGGGGTCATCACGGGCTGCGTTCGCCGGTGGGGGGTGGCGGGCAGGGCGTGGCGGGCCACCTCCCGCCCGGTCGCGAGGTCCCACCGACGGAGCGTCTTGTCGCGGGCGATGGAGCACACCTCGCGGCGATCGAGCGACCACAGGCACGCGCGCACCACGTCGGTGTGCCCCTCGAACCGCATCTGTGTGTCCCCCGTCGCGACCTCCACCACGCGGAGCGACCCGTCCTCCATCCCGAGCGCGAGGAGGCGCCCGTCGGGGGTCGGCCGCAGGGCGGTGACGGCGCCGGAGGCCTGCGGGTCGTGGGTGCCGAGCGCGCCGGTGGCGAGGTCGATCGCGACGGGGCGGCCGCTCACGAGGGCGACCCCGCGCGCGCCGTCCGGGGACGCCGCGAAGGCGGTCGCGCGGCGGTGCGACGGCGGGGAGTCGCGGCCCCAGCGCGCGGCGCTCGGGGGCGACAGTTCGATCGCGCCACGGGCCGCGCTCCACCGCGCGCGGAGCGTGCCGAGGCCGCCATCCGAAAGGGTCACGGCGTCGCCCGATCCAGCGTGCAGGGTGCGCCAGAAGCCTTCGAGCGTCGTCGACGCGTGCGTGTCGCGCGCGAGGTCCCAGCGACAGAGCAGGCTCCCCGCCCCGACGTCCTCCCTCCGGATCGTCCAGAGCGCGGCGCCGTCGCGCGAAAACGCCGCGCGGTGAACCCACCCGGGCGTCGTCGACGCGAGGGTGGCGCCGTCCGGCCGCACGACGAGGTCACACCGTCGGTCACCCCTGTACGTCCCCAGGAACGCTGTCGTCACCCCGTCGGGCGCGGCGACCACGATGCGGCTGTGGACGGTGAAGGCCCGAAGCGCTCGCCCGTCGCCGTCGGCGAGGATCCAGGAGTCTCCCCGACAAAGCAGCAGGTGCTCGCCGCGCCCGAGGAACACGCCCTCGCGGTGGGGTGGCCACGCGTCGTCGACCCTGCGGGGCGGGGCGCCGTCGAGCGGCGCGAGGACGAGGCGCGCGGCGCTCTTCCGACGCGAGAACCAGAGGGCCGCGCGCGCGCCGTCGGGGGACACCTCGAGGCGGGTGCAGCGCTCGCCGGCGTCGCACGCCGCCGCGTTGAGCGTCCGCACCTCGCCCGTCGCCGAGATCGAGCGCACCTCCACCACGCCCCGCACGGTCACCGCGGCGAACACCCGCGCCGGGTCGTCCGACAGCGCGAGCCGGGTCGACGCGTCGAAGCGCGGGGTGACGTGCCCGAAGGACCCGAGCGGGCGGAGCGCCTCCACGCTACCAACTCCCGTCGCGAGGAAGCGTTCGCGCCATGATGGGAGCGTGCCGTCGGTGCGGGGGCCTACGCGCCGAGCGCGGTGACGATGGAGGCGAAGCGCGCGGGGTCGGGGGCGACGTCGCCGACGCTGGCGACGGCCTCGCGGAGGTGCGTGGGCGTGGTGACGCTGAGCATCACCGACGCGACGTCGCCGTGCAGCAGCGGGAACGCGAGCGCGAGCGGCGTGAGCGACGCGTCGTCGACCCCGAGCGCGGCGGTGATGGCGGCGCGCTTCGCCTTCTGCGCGTCGTCGAGGGCGCCGCGGCCGAGGAGGCCCGCCATCAGCGGTCGGATCGCGACGAAGCCGTGGCCCCGCGCGGCCATCGCGTCGAGGTCGCGGGCGTACTCGAGCTCGGCGAGGTTGAGGTAGGTGACGAGGCCGTCGCACACCGGGTGCTCGGCGAAGGCCGCGGCCCACGGCTTCGAGTACGGGAACGCCGTCCACGCGCCGACCTTGCCTTCGCGCCGGAGCGAGCCCACCTCGGCGGCGAGGGCCTCGCGCATCGCGGCGAGGTCGGGCAGGCGCTTCTCGTCGGAGACGGGCTTCGAGCGGGCGAGCCACTGCACGACGTCGAGCCGCTCGGCGCCGAGCTCGCGGAGCTGCGTCTCCACGCGGCCGCGCAGCACCTTCGGGTCGAAGCCGGCGTCTTCGAAGTGGGGCGCCGCGATCTTGCTGACGTGGACGACGCGCGCGTTCGGGCGGTCGCGGCGGAAGGCGCGGAGGCTCGCGCAGAAGTGCGCGTGGGTGTCGTACTCGCTGGAGGAGTGCCAGCAGTCGGCGCCGAGGTCGTGGGCCTCGGCGATGAGCTTCGCGCCCTCGTCGACGGAGAGGCGCTTCGGGTCGAAGCGCATCGCGCCGAGGCAGAGCTGGGGGAGGGAGGCGTCGGTTCGCCCGAGGGTGCGGCGGCGCATCGGGGCCCTACTGGTGGTACTTCGCGAAGCGGAAGCCCGTCTTCCAGAAGAAGCGGTCGTTGCGCTCGTGGGCGTCGAAGGCGTTGCGGCCGTGGATGAGGCGCTCGTCGTGGAAGAAGACGGCCTCGCCGGGCTGGAGGAGGATGGGGAGCGCGCGCTTCTCGGCGACCACCTCGCGCTGGAGGAAGGCGTGGAAGCGCTCGGCGAGGTCCTTCACGGCGGGCGTCTCGTCGGGGTCGACGCAGTGGTAGTTCCAGGTGAGGAGGAGGCCGTGGCGGTCTTCGGAGATGATGGGGCGGGTCTTCTCGTCGCCGGCCTTCGAGAAGCGAACGGGCGTCGTGCGCAGGTCGGCGAGGAGCGCGGGGTCCTTCTTCTCGAGGATGTCGACGAGCTCGGCGGAGTCGAGGAAGGTCGTCTCGCCGCCCGCGCTCGCCTGCTTGATGCAGTAGAAGAACATCACGTCGGGCGCGTTGGACAGGTACGACCCGTCGGTGTGCATCGGCTGGGCGATGTTGGCGTGGCGGTAGGCGTTCTTGATCGACGGGTCGTAGCGGATCTCCATCCACTTGTCCCCGGTCTTCTCCCCGGTGGGGCGCTCGGCGATGTGGATCACCTCGCCGGCGAGCTCGCTCACCTCGTCCCAGAAGGGGCGCTGCTCGACGGTGGGGTCGACGCCCGACGCCACCATCACCTTGTGCTTCAGGAGCACCTCGCGGAGGGCCTCGCCGAACTCCCGCGTGGACATTCCCTTGCGATACTCGAGTGTGCCGTGCTGCATGGTCTCGCCGCTCCGTTGCCCGCGCCGCGCGGAAGCTTCATCCGCCGCGCCACGCGACCGCCATGCTCCCTACACGACTTCCCGCCCCGGGGGAACGGGTCGCAACCCGTGCACTCCCTACGCGGCGGACGGCGCGCGCACGCGGAGCGACAGGGCCAGCGCGATGAGCATCCCCCCGGCCGCGGCGACGTAGGGCGCCCCCGGGCCCACGCGCTGGTAGAGCAGGCCCGCGAGCGCCGGGCCCAGCACGCGCGCGAGGCTCGACGCCGACTGCTGCCCGCCGAGCACCACGCCCGCCTGGCCCGTGGGGGCGAGCTTCGATGCCAGCGAGCTCACGCTCGGCATCACCAGCGCGTTGCCCGCGGAGATCACCGCGACCACCGGCCACGCCGCCCCCATCCGCCGGACGAACTCCCACGCCGTCACCGCGCTGCTGCAGTGCGACACGTCGACCCCGGCGGGCGCGCGCAGGAAGGCCGTCGCGAACATCCCCACCGCGAGCGCGGCGAGCCCGGCGCGCAGCAGCGTGCGCTCGCCGAAGCGGCGGACGAGGGGGCCGATGGCGCCGCCCTGCACGCCCGCGACGACGAGGCCGACGAAGGCGAAGGTGTAGCCCGTCTCGCGCTCGGTGAGGCCGAAGCGGTCGCACCAGAAGAGGGCCAGCGTCGACTCGAGGTGCGTGAAGGCCAGCACGTGGCAGAAGAACAGCGCCGCCAGCGCGGCCGTGCCCGGGAGCCCCATCACGCGCCGCAGCGCGCGGAGCGAGAGCGTGTCGACGAGCACGTCGCGGACGGCGGCGGCGGTGGACGTCGTCGGCGCGGCGGGGTCGCGGGGCGGGAGGCTCTCGGGCAGCCGTCGCCACGCGAGCGCGAGGTTGGCGGCGGAGAGCCCGGCCGCGGCGAGCCCGGGGGCCGCGTGCGAGACGCCCGCGAGGAGGCCGCCGGCGAAGGGCCCGAGGATGAAGCCGAGCCCGAAGGCCATCCCGATGAGCCCCATCGCGCGGGCGCGCTCGCCGGGCGGCGTCACGTCGGCGATGTACGCCTGCGCGACCGCGACGTTGGCGGTGGTGACGCCCTGGAAGAGCCGAACCAACACGAGCTCGGGGTACGAGCGCGCGAAGCCGAGGAGGGCCATCGCGACGGCCGTGGCGGCGACGCTCCAGAGGAGCACCGGGCGGCGGCCGACGCGGTCGGAGAGGGCGCCCCAGAGCGGCATGAAGGCGAACTGCATCGCCGAGAAGGCCGTGGAGAGCAGCGACACCTCGAAGGCCGTCGCGCCGTGGGCCCGCGCGTAGTAGGGCAGCAGCGGGATCGTCAGCCCGAAGCCGAGCAGGTCGATGAAGACGGTGAGGAAGAGGGGCGCCAGGGCGGCGCGCGGTGAGCTCACGGGGAGGTGCGCGCTCCATGGCACAGGTTGCGCGCGCTGCGCAAGCAACGGACGTCAGCGCAGCCCGGTCGCGTACGCCCACGCGAGGAGCGATCCGCCGCCCCACGCGGCTGCGGCGAGGGCGCGCGCGTCGCACGCGAGCACCCAGGCGTCGAGGGCCTGCGCGAGGGTCGTCGCATCCCCCGAGAGCACTTCGCGGAGCACGGGGACGGCGCCCTCGCGGTAGGCGGCTTGCGGGGCGCGTTCGCGTCGCGCGAAGGCGGGGCCCAGGGGCGGCGTCGGGCCGACGACCTCGACGGCGTAGAGGCGCTTGTCCGCGTCGAGCGCCGTCCCGTCGGGTTGGATGGTGACGGGGAACCACCCGTCGTCGAGCCGATGCGTCTTGCGGACGCGTCGCGCGCGGACGAGCAGCGTGAGCGCGAGGGCGGCGCCGGTGAACGCGCCGAAGAGCCAGGGGTCGGGCGGGCGCACGCGGTCGGCGAGGGAGGCGAGGGAGGCGTAGCGCCCGTCGGCGTGGAAGGTGGTTTCGCCGGTGGGTTGCGAGAGGAAGACGACGTCGCCGGCGAGGCGGAAGCTCACGGGCTTGTCGCGCAGGAGCGACGGGTACCAGTGGCCCGGGAAGGCCGGCCACGCGGCCCCCGCGGGCTCGCCCCGGAGGTCGCAGTACCAGCGCTCGCAGCGGGCGAAGAGCGCGAAGGGGACGCGCGCGTCGTCCGCCCGGCGCACGTCGTCGCGGGGGCTCGGCCTGGCGTCCCGCGCGCGCGGGGGCATCCGCCGCGTCATGGTGACGGGCCCTTCGTCGAGCTGTCCGGGCCAGGCGTCCGGACGCGGGAGTTCGCCTCCGAGGGATGCGCCGCGGAGCAGCTCGACCGCCTCGGGGCGCGACCAGAGCCGCGGGGCGAACGTGAGGGCCGCCGTGAGCGACGCGAGGGCGAGTGCGAGGGCGAGCGCGGGCACGGCGCGCCGCGCGAAGGCGTTGGCGCGCGACAGGAGCGGCCACACGAGGAGCGCGGCGAAGGCCGCGGAGGTGGCGTACACCGTCGGCGCGCGCATGTGGCCCATGCCCGTGTGTGCGTCGCGGGAGAGCGACTCGTAGCCCGCGAGGAAGGCGGGGGTGAGCGCGGCGGCGGTGAGCCCGACGACGGCGTGGGTGACGCGTTGCGCGGCCTCGTCGTGGAGCGCCTTGCGGGTGCCGGGCGCGGGCAGCGCGACGAGGAGGAGGCCCGTCCACGGGGTGAAGCTCGCGGCGTAGCCGACGCCGCCGTGGGACTGGCGCCAGACCTCGCCGACGATCTCCAGCACGAGCGTGCCGAAGAAGACGAGGAAGAAGGTGACGAAGCCGGCGTCGGAGGTGGTGAGCTCGCCGCGCCGGGCCTGCCCGGTGCGCTCGCTGAGGCGGGGGATCACCCGCGCGAGGATACCGCGCGGCGGGCGAGACGGGGGGAACGCTGCGGAAGACGCGCCGTGATAGCGTCCGCGCGTCGTGAAGGCCCCTCTGCCGCTTCGCCTGGCGGAATCCGGCTTCCGCGCGGCGGTGTGCTGCGTCGTGCCGCTGGCGATCGTCGCGGCCTCCTGCGGCGCGCGCTCAGCGCTGGAGGTTCCGTGCTCCTCGGTCATGGAGCCGGAGCCGGCCTCCGTGATGGCCATCCTCGATCACACAAGCCTCGCCTCAGATCGTGGGCTCCCCGGCGAGCGAAGTCGATTCGAGGCCCAGCTCGCCGCCCTGGAGGTGACCTTCCGCGTCCTGCAGGGCGCCGCCTCCATCGGCGCGGCCATCACCAACAACAACGACAGAGTCGTTGATTCGGAGGTGGTGCAATGCAGGGGACTCCCTCCCGCGATTCTTCTCGCGCGTGGCACTCCGCTCGCTGACATCACTGCCGCCTACCGCAGCGTTTCCAACTGGCAGCCCTTCCGTCTCGCCTACATCGTCGAGCTCGCGCTCCCCGAGGTGCGACGGGGCACCCCGCCGACGGCCGGGCGCTTCCTGATCTTCTTCTCGCACGGCTACTACTGCGCGCAGGACCCCGCGCCCGTCGCGCGCGCCGCGGCCGATGGCGTCCCCACGCTGGTGATCGGGATGCCCATCAGCGCGCCGCGGGCGGGCGACCTCGCGGGCCGCACCGCCGTGGCGGGCGGGCTCGCGTCGCTCGGCGGGCCGCAGCGCTTCGTCGACGGGTACGACACCGCCGCCGTCGGCGCGTCGGTCGCGCGGGCCGTGCTGCCGTCGTACTACTGCCGGGGGACGCTGCGCAGGCCCGCGGGCGCAGCGGGGACCCCGACGGTCACGGCGGACGGCGGCGGCGCGATCGCGCACGACCCCGCCCGACGCGCGGGCTGGGACTGGCGCGACCCGTCGCAGGGGGCCATCGAGGTGTTCGGGCCCGCCTGCGACGACCTGGTGCGACGGCGCGCCGGCGTGACGGCGACCTTCGCCCAGCGCTGCGTCGAGTGAGGAGGCGCGGGATCACCCGCGCGAGGATACCGCGCGTCGCCGTGCGCGTGTCGCGGTGGGCGTCGTGATAGCGTCCGCCCGCCATGAAGCTCCCCCTGCAAGTGCGCCAGTGGATGAGCGGTCACTCGCTCGACGGGCTGGTCGAGCCGACCTGGGTCGCGCTCGAGGCCCGCGTGGCCTCGCCCAACGAGACCGCGAGCCCGGTCACGGGCCTGCGCGCGGCGCTGTTCCGGTGGCAGCTCTTCTCGCGCGTGACTGGGGGCGGGAGCTCGAACGGGAGCGGGCTGGCCTACTACACCCCCGTGCGGACGGGGCTGATGGCGGACGGCGACCTGGTGCTGTCGGTCGGGGGGCGGACGATCCTGCTGCCCTTTCCGGGCTACGAGGTGCGCTTCCGGGTGAGCGACGACTACGGCGACCCGGTGACGGGGCCGCTCCCGCCCGGGATGATGCCCGACGACATGCCGGAGGGGCTCCCCTGCTACCGCGAGCTCACGCTGCTGCACGGCGACCCGGTTCGCCTGACCGCGCGCATCACGCCGTTCGGGGCGGCGGGCGGCGGCTACCGCAGCGCGCACGCCGCGGACTTCCTCGCGACCTACGACGAGGGCCCCGCCGTCGTCGAAGACCTCAGCCCCTCGGCGGGGTAGCGCTACGCGGCGCCGCGCTCGGCCGCCGCGAAGGCCCGGACGAAATCCGCCACGCCCTGCTCGATGGGGACGCGCGCGGCCCACCCGAGGAGTTCCTTCGCGCGGCGCGGGTCGCCGCAGAAGCGGGCGACGTCGAAGCTGCGCGACGGCGCCTCGCGGATGTCGCTGCGCCACCCCCCCGCGGCGGCGGCCATCACCGCGAGCTGCCCGAGCGTGATGGGGACGCCCGGCAGCAGGTGGATCGGCGGGAGGTCCTCGACGCCCGCGGCGAGCGCGTCGACGGTGCGCACCACGCCGTCGACGGTGTCGTCGAGGTGGGTGAAGTCGAACGTGTGCAGGGGCCCGTCGACGCGCAGCGCGAGCCCGAGCGCGGCGCCGCGGCAGAAGGCGGGGACGACGCGGTCGGCGTGGTCGCGCGTCGAGCCGTACACGTTGGAGAAGCGGAGCACCGCGGTGCGCAGGCCCTTCGCGCGGGCGCCGAAGGTCATCGCCTCGCCGGCGGCCTTGGTGCGCCCGTAGACGTTGACCGGGTGGACGGGGGTGTCCTCGTAGACGGGGAGCTTCGCCGCCTCGCCGTACACCTCGCGGCTGCTGGAGAAGAGCACCCACGGGCGCGACGGGGCGGCGAGCGCGGCGTCGACGACGTTGCGGGTGCCGCCCTCGTTGACGGCGATGCAGCGCTCGGGCCCGCGCTCGCCCCAGACCACGCGCGACACGGCGGCGAGGTGGACGACGCCGTCGCAGCCATCGAGCAGGCGGGCGACGCGCTCGGCGTCGCGGACGTCGCCGTGGGCCTCGTCGCCGTGGGGCGCGCGGACGTCGAGGCGGCGCACAACGTCGCCGCGGGCGGTGAGGGCGGCGGCGAGGGCGCTGCCGATGAGTCCTTCGGAGCCGGTGATCGCGATGCGCATGGGCCGCGCCACTACCACAGCTTCGAGGGTTTGTATCGGGGGCTACAGCTCGATCTGGGTGCCGAGCTCGACGACGCGGTTGGGCGGGATGGAGAAGAACATGTTGGCCGGCCGCGCGTTGCGCGAGAGGAAGGCGAAGAGCACCTTGCGCCAGTGGGCCATCCCGGCGCGGCCGGTGGTGAGGAGCGTCTCGCGGCCGAGGTAGAAGCTGGCCCCGTCGACGTCGACGGCGAGGCCGCGGTCGCGGGCGAGCTTGAGCACCTCGATGACGTTGGGGGTCTCCATGAAGCCGTAGGCCGCGGTCACCTGGGCGAAGCCCTCGCCGAGCTCGCGGACCTCCAGGCGCTCGCCGGTGCGAACCTCGGGGACGTGGCGCGTCTGGACGGAGAGCATCACCACGCGCTCGTGGAGCACCTTGTTGTGCTTGAAGTGGTGCAGGAGCACGGGCGAGGCGCCGTCGGGGTTGGAGGTCATGAAGACGGCGGTGCCCGGGACGCGGTGGGGCTTCGTCGCGCGCACGTCGTCGAGGAAGAGGTCCATCGGGAGCGTGTTGGCGATGATGTGCCGACCGAGGGAGGCGCGGCCGCGCTTCCAGGTGGTCATCACGGCGAACACGACGCTGGCGATGAGGACGGGGATGTACCCGCCCTGCCCGAGCTTCACGACGTTGGCGGAGAAGAAGGTGAGGTCGACGGAGAGGAAGAGCACGAGGAGCCCGACGCGCTGCCAGAGGGCCCAGCCCCAGCGCGCGGTGACGGCGAAGAAGAGGATCGACGTGATGCTCATCGTGCCGGTCACCGCGATGCCGTAGGCCGCGGCGAGGCGCGACGACTCGCGGAAGCCGACGACCAGCGCGAGGCAGGCGACCATCAGGAAGTTGTTGACCTCGGGGACGTAGATCTGCCCCTCGGCGCTGCCCGACGTGTGGATGATGTTGACGCGCGGGAAGTACCCGAGCTGCACGGCCTGCTGGGTGAGCGAGTACGCGCCGGAGATGAGCGCCTGCGAGGCGACCACCGTGGCGGCGGTGGCGATGACCACCATCGGGTAGACCATCCAGCCCGAGAGGAGCCCGAAGAAGGGGTTGGCCCGCACGGCGGGATCGCCCCCGCGCTCGAGCAGGAGCGCGCCCTGGCCGAAGTAGTTGAGGAGGAGCGCGGGGAAGACCACGGTGTACCAGGCGGCGCGGATGGGGGCGCGGCCGAAGTGGCCCATGTCGGCGACGAGGGCCTCGCCGCCGGTGATGCAGAGCACCACCGAGCCGAGGAGGAGGAAGCCGTGCTTGCCGTGCTGCGAGAAGAAGGCGACCGCGTGGGCGGGGTTCACCGCCTGGAGCACCTCGGGGCGCTTGACGATCCACGACGCGCCCGCCGCGGCGATGCAGAGGAACCACAGGAGCGTGGCGGGCCCGAAGACCGCGCCGACGCCCGCCGTCCCGCGCTTCTGCACGAGGAAGAGCGCGACGAGGATCGCCATGGTGATCGGCACGATGTAGGGGTGGAAGACGTCGGTCGCGACGTCGAGGCCCTCCACCGCGGAGAGGACGGAGATGGCGGGCGTGATGATCCCCTCGCCGTAGAGCAGCGACGCGCCGCAGAGGCCGAGCAGCACGAGCACGCTGCGGGCGGCCATGCGGTCGCGCGAGCCGGGGCCGCCGACGTCGCCGCGCGGGCTCACCAGCGCGAGCAGCGAGAGGATGCCGCCCTCGCCCTGGTTGTCGGCCCGCATGATGAAGTTGATGTACTTCAGCATGATGACCAGCATGAGGCCCCAGAAGATGAGCGAGAGGATGCCGAGCACGTTGGCCGGCGTCGGGTCGACGCCGTGGGGCCCCGGCATGAAGCACTCCTTCACCGTGTAGAGCGGCGAGGTGCCGATGTCGCCGTAGACGATGCCGAGCGCGGCGAGCGCGAGCTTGGGGAGGCTCCCCTGGGGCCCGTGGCCGTGGTGGTTGGGGTCGGGCGGCGGGGCCGTGTAGGTGGTCGCGGGGGCGGTCGATGGAGGTTCAGCGGAGGCGTCGGTCGACATGACGGGCGCGAGGTGTACCCCCAACGGGCGCCGCCGCAAATGCGTGAATTGCGGGATGCATCTCCCGTTCCGCGGGAGGGGGTGAGGTCAGCGGCGCTCGTCGGCGAAGACGCCGCGGCGCATCTGGTCGCGCTCGATGGAGCGGAAGAGCGCGCCGAAGTTGCCCTCGCCGAACGCGAGGTGGTTCTTGCGCTGGATGAGCTCGATGAAGATCGGGCCGATGAGGTTCTTGGTGAAGATCTGGAGGAGGTAGCCCTCGTCGTCGCCGTCGACGAGCACCTGGCGCCGGCGGATCTCCGCGCGGTCTTCGGTGACGCCGGGCACGCGCTCGAAGATCGAGGCGTAGTACTCGTCGTCCATGTCGAGGAAGGAGATGGGCGTGCCCTCGAGCTTCGCGAGCGACGCGAGGATGTCGTCGGTGGCGAAGGCGATGTGCTGCACGCCGGGGCCCTTGTACTCGTCGAGGTACTCGTTGATCTGCGACTTCTTCTCGTCGGCCTCGTTGATGGGGATGCAGAACTTCCCGCACGGCGAGCGGAGCGCGTACGACGTGAGCCCCGTCTTCGCGCCGCGGATGTCGAAGTAGCGCACCTCGGTGAAGCCGAACACCGACTTGTAGAAGTCGGCCCACTGCTTCATCGTGCCCTTGTAGACGTTGTTGGTGAGGTGGTCGATGACGCCGAAGCCCTTGTTGGCGACGAGCACGGGCTCGGGGTGCGCGACGAAGCCCATCGCGGCGTAGCGCGCTTCGAAGGGCTCGGCGTGGTTGTCGACGAAGTAGATGACGCTGTCGCCGATGCCGAGGATGGCGGGCAGGGCCTTGCCGTTGCGTTCGAAGTCCACGCGCGTGGCGGGCTTCGCGCCGCGCGAGACGGCCACGGCGGCGGCGTCGGCGGCGTTGCGGCAGCGCCAGCCCATCGACGAGAGCGAAGGGCCGTGGAGCGCGCCGAAGGCCGCGGCGAAGGTGCCGGGCTCGCGGTTGACGAGGAAGACGATGTCGTTCTGGCGGTAGAGGTCGACCGCGCGGTCGCGGTGGCGCATCACGCGCGAGAAGCCGAAGGCGGTGAAGAGCGCGTGCAGGCGCTCGGGGTCGGGCGAGACGAACTCGGCGAACTCGATCCCGTCGAGTCCGGTGGGGTTCTCCGTCGGGGCGGCGGTGGGGCTCATGGCCCCGACCATATCACCCCGGGCCGTTCGCCGTGGGAGGGTGCGCGCCGTCACCGCCCTCCGAGCGCGCCTGCGACGGCGGCCGCGCGGGCTCGACGGGGTCGGGCGTCGCGGCGGGCGCGGGGGTCGGGGCGGCCGAGGGGGCTGTGGGGGCCGCGGGCGCCGGGTCGGCGGAGGCTTCGGGGGCCGCGTGGGCCGGGTCGACGTAGAGCACCAGGGCCGCGCCCGGGCTGAGGGCGGCGTCGCGCTCGAGGTGGTTGATCCGCGCGATGCGCCCCACGGTGACGTGGTAGCGCCGCGCGAGCGAGGCCATCGTGTCGCCGTCGCGCACGGTCACCCGCAGGCGAACCTGCCCCGTCTCTGCCACGGCGCGGTCGTGGAAGGCCTCCGAGCCGCGGTGGACGAGGTCGAGCTCCTCCTCGCGCCAGACGCGCGCGGCGCCCGACGGGTCGCCGCTCACCCAGGCCTGGAGCCACATGCCGGGCTGGAGGCGGGCGGCGGGGTCGAGGTGGTTCCAACTGGCGAGGAGGGCGGGCGTGACGCGGAGGGCGCGGGCCAGGGCGGCGACGTCGTCGGCGTAGGCCACGCGGACGAACACGCGCGCGCCGCCGGCGGGCCCGGGCGCGGCGTTCTCCTCGACGGCGACCACGGGGCGCGCGTCGACGGAGGGGGCGGCGGGCTCGCGCGCGGGCACCATCAGCGTCACGCCGGGCCGCACCGCGGCGGCTTCGCCGAGGCCCGAGAGGGTGAGCAGGGCCGCGGGCCGCAGCCCCCAGCGCGCGGCCACCTCGTCGAGCCCCTCGCCCTGGCGGAGCACGTAGGGCCGGTGCTCGCCCGACTGCATCTGCGCGAGGGCCTGGCGCACGTTGCCGCCCGCGCCGCGCGGCACGTGGAGGACGAAGGGCGCGCCGGGCTCGCAGGGCGGCGTGCGCGAGCGGAGGAGGGCGGGGTTGAGGGCCCGGAGCTCCGACTCGGCGACGCCGGCGCCGCGGGCGATCTCCGCGAGGGTGAGCGAGGCGCCGACCTCGACGTCGTCCCAGGCCACGACGGGGTCGGGCTGGAGGTTCTCGAGTTCGAAGACCGCGGGATTCTGCGAGGCGACGGCGAAGGAGAGGATGCGCGGGACGTAGCGCATGGTCTCCAGCGGGAGCCCGGCCTCGAGCGAAGCGAGCGCTTCGAAGTCGTTGGTGTTGTACTTGCGAATCGCGCGGAGCAGGGCGTTGTAGCCCATGTTGTACGCGGCGAAGGCGAGCTCCCAGGTGCCGAATCGCGCGTGCAGGTCGCGGAGGTAGCGCGCGGCGGCGAGCGTGGCGCGGTCGGGGTCGCGACGCTCGTCGACCCACGCGTCCACGCGCAGCCCGTACGAGCGCCCCGCGTCGGGCATGAACTGCCACAGCCCCATCGCCCCCACCGACGACTCCGCGCGCGGGTCGAACGCGCTCTCCGCCGCGGCCACCCACACCAGCGACGCCGGCAGCCCCTCGGCGAGCAGCGTCTGCTGGATGCGGTGGCGGTAGCGGTTGGACTTGCGCACCCAGCTCGCGAGCAGCCGCCGCGCCCGCGGGTCGGCGCGGAACATCCCCAGCGACCTTAGGAGCCGCGGCGTCATGCGCAGCGGGATGTCGGGCATCGCGATGCGCGAGGCCACGTCGGCGGGCAGCGTGTCGGGCCCGAGCGCGCTCCCGTCGCGGGCGGCGGCCTGGGCCACGGTGGCGGCGTCGACGCGTCGCTCGGACTCCTCCTCCGCCGCGCGCAGGGCCGCGAGCATCGCGCTCTCGCTGCCGAGCGGCGTCGGCGCGGCGACGTTGACCGCGGGCCGCGCGGCCTGCGGGATGAGCGGCGTCTGGGCCAGCGCGCTCGACGAGGCGGCGGTGAGCGCGAGGATCCACGGCCAGGGGCGGACGGCGGGGCGTGCCATGACGCCCTCCCCGGTACCACCGGCCGACGGCGGGCGCGAAATTTCGACCGACGCGGCGGGCACTCGACGCAACCGGCTGCCGGTCCCATCTGCTGTACGCCATGGACGTTCTGCCCCTCTCCCGCGCCGACGAGGGCGTCTCACCGTGCCGGCGGCGGTAGCGCTGCTCGACGTGACGCAGACGCACGAAGGCGCCGCCGTCGAGCGCTACGCCCTCCGCGCCGGCGACCTCGCCGTCCACGTGCTCACCGCCGGCTGCGCCGTCGCGCGCATCGACGCCCCCGACCGCGCGGGCCGCGTCGGCAACGTCGTGCTCGGCTACGCGGACGTCGGCGACTACCTCGGGCCCCGCACGGAGTACTTCGGCGCCTTCGTCGGCCGCGTCGCCAACCGCATCGCCCGCGGGCGCTTCCGCCTCGACGGCCGCCCGTACCGGCTCGCCACCAACGACGGCCCCAACCACCTCCACGGCGGTGTGCGCGGCTTCAACCGCCGCATCTGGCAGGTCGTCGAGGCGAGCTCCGGCGAGCGCGCGCGCCTGCGGCTCCGGCTCGTCAGCGAGGACGGCGACGAGGGCTACCCCGGCACGCTCGTCGCGACGGTGACGTACACGCTCTCGCCCGACGGCGAGCTGCGTCTCGACGCCGAGGCGACCGCCGACGCGCCCACCCTCGTCAACCTCACCAACCACTCGTACTTCAACCTCGCGGGGGGCGGCGACGTCCTCGACCACGCGCTCCAGATCGACGCGGACGCGTACTGCCCCGTCGACGACGCGCTGATCCCGACGGGGGCGCTCGAGCCCGTGGACGGCACGCCCTTCGACCTCCGCCGCCCGACGATCGTCGGCGAGGCCTTGAAGGTCGCGCACCCTCAGCTCGCGCGGGCCCGCGGCTTCGACCACTGCCTCGCGCTACGCGGCTGGGACGACGCCCTGGGCGGCGCGCGGACGGCGTGCGTCCTCGTCGACCCGGGCAGCGGGCGGCGGCTCACGGTCGTCACCGACCAGCCGGGCGTCCAGCTCTACAGCGGCAACTTCCTCGACGGCACGGCGCGGGGGGAGGGCGGCGCGCGGTACAGGCGCCACGCGGGGCTCTGCCTGGAGACCGAGCACTTCCCCGACGCGCCCAACGAGCCGCGCTTCCCGTCGATCGAGCTGCGGCCGGGCGAGCGCTACGCCACCGCCACCGCCTGGCGCTTCGACGTCGCGCGCTGACGCGCCTTCGCCGCGATCCGCGGGTCGCACGCGCCGCCCCATCGACCTCCGCCGCGCGCTCCGGTAAGGATCGCCCCCGATGGCCCCGCCGCGCGTCTCGGTGATGATCCCCAACCTCGACGGCGCCCGCTACCTCGCGGGCACGGTGGAGAGCGCGCTCGCCCAGACGCGCGGCGACCTCGTCGTCCGCGTCGTCGACAACCGCTCGACCGACGCCTCCGCCTCCGTGTGCGCCGCGATCGACGACCCGCGCCTCTCCTTCGAGCCCCAGCGCGAACGCGTGGCCATGGCCGACAACTGGAACCGCGCCGCCCGCGCCGCCGACACGGAGTTCGTCGCCGTCCTCCACAACGACGACCGCTGGCGCCCGGCCTTCGTCGAGAAGATGGTGGCCGCCCTCGACGCCGCGCCCGACGCAGACGCGGCCTTCTGCGGCATCGCCGTCATCGACGCCGACGACCGCGTGGTGGTCCCCTGGATCCACCGCCACCGCCACGACCGCCCGGGGCCCACCTCCGCGCGCGACCGCGACGAGCTGCTCGTGCGCAACACGCTGCTCGCGCCCTCGTGGCTCGCGCGCCGCCGCCTCTTCGACCGCGTCGCGTGGGACTCGTCGCTCCGCTGGGCGCCGGACTGGGACTTCTGGCTCCGGGCCTTCGACGCCGCGCCCGAGCGCTTCACCCGCGTGGCGGAGGTGCTCTGCGAGTACCGCAACCACGCCTCGAGCGGCACCTTCCAGCCCGAGCTCGTGCGGCGACGTCTCGCCGAGGAGTCGGGCATCGTCGAGCGCTCGCTCGCCCGCCGCGCGACCTCGCCCGCGGTGGAGGAGGCCGCGCGGGCGGGGCTGCTGCAGCGGCAGGCCGCGGTGTTCGTGCAGATGGCGCTCGTCGGGCGGGGAGGGCTCGCGGCCGACCTCGCGCGCGACGCGCTGGGCTTCGCGGGGGGCGCGGGCGTGGCGCGGGCGGCGCTGGCCTCGGTGAAGCAGCTCGGCGACCCGGCGTGGCGCGCGGCGATCGCCGAGCACCTCGCGCGCACGGCGTCGATCCGCGGGCGGTGAGCGTCAGGGCCGGTGGGCGGCGAGCTCGCGGACGACGCGGGCGAGGTCGTCCTCCTGGGGGACGCTGGCGCGCTCGAGCGTGTCGGCGAGGCCGACGCCGGGCACCATCGCGCCGGCGAGGAGCTTCGGCGGCGCCCAGAGTTCGTAGAAGAGCTCGTCGACGGTGCGCCGGAGGAGGTGCTCGCCGAAGTTGGTGACCTCGAGCTCCTCGTTGAGGAAGACCACCCGGTGCGTCTTGCGGACGCTCGCGGAGACGGCCGACCAGTCGTAGGGGCAGAGCGAGCGGAGGTCGATCACCTCGGCCTCGATGCCCTCGCGCGCGAGCTCGTGGGCGACCTTGCGGGCCACGAGGACGTGGCGGCCGTAGGTGACGACGGTGACGTCGCGCCCGGGGCGCACGGTGCGGGCCTGGCCGAAGGGGATGAAGAGGTCGGGCGTGTCGGGCCAGCGCGGCTGCCACTGCGACTGGTCGCCGGTGACGGGCTTGTTGATGAGCTCGTCGAGGGCCTTCTGCTCGGGCGCGCCGGGCACGTCCTCGCCCTCCTCGCCGCGGTACCGCATCAGCGCCTTGGGCACCAGGAACATCACCGGGTTGGGCTCGCGCAGCGCCGTGAGCAGGAGCCCGTAGGCGTCGCGCGGCGACGACGGGAGCACCACCCTCCAGCCCGGGATGTGCGTGGCGGTCGCCTCGAAGGAGTGTGAGTGGTAGAGGCTCCCGCGGATGCCTGCGCCGACGGGGGTCATCAGCACCATCGGGCAGTTCCAGTCGCCGTTGGACGACCAGTGCATCGCCCCGGCGAGCTTGAGCAGGTCGATGGTGTTGTAGGCGTAGTCGCTGAACTGGATCTCGCACACCGGCCGCTGCCCGGCGAGCGCGAGGCCCATCGCGGCGCCGACGATCCCGCGCTCGTCGAGGGGGCTGTTCCACGCGGTGCGGAGGCCCTGGGTGCAGGTGAAGACGCCGCCGAGGGGCGGGCCCACGTCCTCGCCGAAGATGTCCGTCACGCCGAGGCGCTCCTCGCCGACGTGGAGCGCGAGCCTCACCGCCTGTGCCATCGTGGTCATGTCAGCGCCCTCCGCCCACGAGGTTGGTCTCCGCGAACAGGTGGTCGAACACCGTCGACCCGTCGGGCTGCGGCTCGGCGATCACCTTCTTCGACAGCTCGAGGTACTCCGCGGTCAGCCGCGCGCGCAGGTCGTCCATCTCCGCGCGGGTCTTCACCCCGCGGGCCTCCAGCGTCGCTTCGAAGCGCGCGAGGCAGTCGTCCTCGGCCTTCACGAACGACGCGCCCGTCGCCGACGAGTGCCCGCGCAGCCGCGACACCAGCGCCTCGAGGAGGTACGGCTTGCGCTCGGTGCGCACGTACTCCATCGCCCGCGCGATCGCCGCCCACGACGCCTCGACGTCGTTGCCGTCGACCACCTCCGCGGGCATCCCGAAGCCGCGCGCCCGGTCGGCGATGGTGGCCGCCGACGGGTGCTGCGTCTCGTACGCCGTCGAGATGCCCCAGCGGTTGTTGGTCACCACCATCAGCACCGGGAGCTCGGCGCCCTTGCGCGTCGACCACGTGAGGCAGGCGTAGAAGTCGGCCTCCGCGGTGCCGGCGTCGCCGCCCTGCACGATCGTGATCCCCCGGCCGCCGTGGCGCTTCTGCGCGATCGCGGTGCCCGGCGCCATCGAGAACTGAACCTCGATCGGCGACGAGACGGGCGCGACGTTCCACTTGCGGATGGAGTAGTGGCCGGCGAAGTTGCGGCCGCCGGAGTAGGGGTCGGACGCGGTGTTCTTCATCTGCCGCATCGCGTCGATCGGCTCGGCGCCCATCGCGAGCATCGTGCCGCTCGAGCGGTAGTGCAGGTGGAGGTAGTCGTGGGCGACGCCGCTCCCCTTGTCCACCAGCATCCCGAGGGGCACGTTGAAGGCCTCCTCGCCGGGGCCGCCGATCCAGAAGTAGCCGTCGCCCTGGCGCCACATCGTGATGAGGCGCTCCTCGAGCACGCGGCCCTTCACCATGAGCTCGTGGACGCGCGCGAGCGTGTCCGCGGGGAGGGTGGGGGTGGTCATCGCGGCGGCGCCTATATCACGACTGTCCCGACCCGCGACGCGAGAATCTCCCGCCGCGTCCGGCGAAGCCCTTGCACGCGCGGCCGGCGGGCGGTCTCATGACGCCATGCAGCACACCCTCCGCGCCGCGCTCCTCGCGGCCCTCCTCGGCGCGCTCGGCTGCGAGCGGACCCCCACCTGGACGCCGCTCACCGCCGCCCCGTCGCCGTCGGGCTACGACGCCAACAACTGGCCCTTCGACGAGCGCGAGACGGGCGTCCTCGGGCGCGACGTGGTCAGCGGCGGCACCAGCGCGACGCTCGCCGCGCTCTTCGGCGTCCTGTTCTACGGCGGCGCCATCTCGGCCGCGGCCTTCTGGGCCTGGTGGCACCGCCGCCGCGCGCTCGCCGAGCAGGCCTGCGACCCGCGCGCGCCCTTGCGCGACGGCCCCGCGGTGGTCTTCGGGACGGTGGAGGCGCCGCCGGGCTGGGCGGGGGCCGTCGTCCGCATCGACATCCATCAAACCGGCACCGAGTGGCAGCACAAGGGCGCGTGGCACCACGCCTGGCGCGAGCACCGGCGCGACGTCAACGTCCGCGCCTTCACGGTCGTGCGCGACGACGGCGTCCGCGTGCAGGTCGAGCCCGACGCGCGCGTCGCCGTCCACGACGCGCACGACGACATCACGCGCCACAGCCACAACCAGCGCACGCGCGTCAGCGACATCGCGCCGGGCGAGCGCGTCCACGTCTCCGGCGACCTCTCCGGCGCCGCCGCGCAGACGCAGGGAGGCGCCTACCGCCAGGGCTTCGCGCTGCCGACGGTGCGGCCGCCCGCCGCCGGGCGCATGGTGATCTCCGCCGAGCGGCCGGGCGCCACCTCGCTCGCGCGGATGCGATTCCACCGCAACTGGGCCGTCGGGCTCGCGGCGGCGCTCGCGTTCGTGTGCGGCGTGGTGATGCCCGAGTACGTGGCGCTCTCGGCCACCGGGCGGGTCGAGTGGGCGACGCCGACCGCCACCGACTACTGGCGCACCTGGCACAAGCCCAAGAACAGCGCGGGCTACTGGGTGTACCACCACGCGATCCAGGGCACCTTCGCCCGCGACGGCGCCGCGCTCACCGTCGGCGACGAGACCGGCGACGGCCCGAGCAGTTGCGTCGAGCGCGGTCAGTGCGCGCGCGTTCCCTTCGTCGTCTCCAGCGTCGACCCGTCGTGGCACCAGTTCGGCCTCGACCCGCACCTCACCACCGGGCGCGTCGCGCTGCTCGTCATCCTCGCGCTCATCCTCGGCATCTCGTACCCCGCGTCGGCCGTCTCCACCCGCCCCTGGTACCTCCGCAAGAAGGTCAACGACGGCGGCAACGGGATGCTCTCCTCGTCCCGCCCGTAGATGCCCCGCGGCATCCTCGGATGCACCCGCGCATCCTCCGCATCCCTTTGATTTTTCAAGGGATTCAAGCGTTGCATGGGGCACGGCGGAGGTTAGAATACGGTCATGGTCAGCGCGGGTGTGTGGCCCGGCCCGGCGTGGGGCTGGGGCGGGGAGACGTCCCGCCCCGAGCGCGCGCGGCGCCTCGTCGGCGACACGGAAGACAACGCCCTGCTCGCGGCGGCGCCGGCGGAGCTCGCGGCGCTCGAGCGGCTGTCGGCGCTCGCGGACGCGGTGGGCAGCGTACGGGTCGACGACCGGCCAGTGGCGACGGGCTTCCTGCTCGACGACGGGCGCTTCGTCACCTGCCACCACGTAATCCCGACGCGCGCGGTGGCGGCGCGCGCGGCCGTCGTGTTCGAGCGCTACGAGCGCGGGGTGACGGCGGGGCGGCTGGCGTGCGCGGTCGACGCGGGCACCTTCCGCACGCGCGCGTCGGCGGACGTGACGGCGGTGGGGCTGCGCGTCGACGAGGGGGCGGGGCCGTTGCCGGCGGGCCTCGCGGCGGCCGACGTCGAGGTGGGCGCGGGCGACGAGGTGGCGATGATCCACCGGCCCGGCGGCGGCAAGGCGCTGGTCTCCTCCCGCTGGAAGCGCGTGAGCCTCGTGCTCCGCGGGCCCGCGGAGGTCCGCTACGACCTCGACACGCAGAACGGATCGTCGGGCGCGCCGGTGTTCGACCGCGCCTGGCGGGTGGTCGCGGTGCACCGCGACGCGGGGCCCCTCCGCGAGGACGGGAGGGCCTTCTACAACCTGGGGGCGCTGATCCGGGCCGTCCCCCGATGAGCACGAGACGAGGGAGAACGACGATGCGCAACAAGACGACGGGGCGGGCGGCGGGCGTGATGGTGCCGGGGGCCCTCTTCGGGCCGCGGCCCGCGGGCGAGCAGCTGTACCCCGAGGACCTCCCGATCCTCTACAACGGCCTGCCCTGCGGCCGCGTCTTCGTCACGAACAGCGAGGAGTTCTGGGTCACCTACTCGCAGGACGACGCCAACGGCACCTACAAGAAGTACCAGTCGATCCAGTACGGCAATCCGCTCACGCTCACCACCGGCAACACGCCGGAGCTGAAGTTCGCCCACGACGTGGTCTACAACCGCAACAGCGACCCGACCTCCTTCGCGGCGTACCGGGCCAAGCTCCCGTCGCACGCCTGCACCTCTTGGGCGGTCACCAACGTCGGCGGCCTCCCCACGGGCGCGCCGGGCAACGTCTACAAGATCCTCCAGGGCAACGGCTCGAACAACGTCTGGGTCGGCTACGGCGTGTTCGACTCGCTCGAGCACCACTGGGTGCTCTTCAAGCAGAACGGGGCCAACGGCGAGAAGGCGTTCACGTACATCGGCAACAGCACCGTCGCCAGCTACGGGAACCTCCAGTTCACCGCGGCGACGCTGCCCAACACCCTCTCGGTGACCTACGACCACCTCAAGTGCGTCGGCACCAACGTCCCCTGAGGCCGCTCACTCCGCCCCCTCGTCGGGCGGCACGCTGAGCGCCTTCTTCAGCCCGCAGCGCTCCATCTTCTGCGTGAAGGTCACCCGGTGCAGCCCCGCCTGCGCCGCCGCCTTGCCCAGCTTGCGGCCCGCGCGCTCGTAGTGGTGCCGCAGGAAGGCCCGGTCGAAGCGCACTGTCAGCTCGTCGGTCGCGTCCTTGTAGGGGCGGTCGAGCAGGTCTTCGACCTCCAGCGCCGCGCCGGGCGTCGGCGTCGGCCGGCTGCGCCGAAGCGGCGGCTGCTCGCCCGTCGCCAGCTTGAACGCAAGGTAGTGGTAGAGCTCGCGGATGTTGCCGGGCCAGTCGCGCCGCATGAGCTCGCGCTCCTCGTCGGGCGGCAGCGCGTAGCCCTCGGGCACCTCGACGTCGCCCTCGGCCCGGATGCGCTCGATCAGGTGGCGCGCGAGCGCGGGAATCTCGTCGCGGCGCTCGCGCAGCGGCGGCATCTCCACCATGCACACCGCCAGGCGCTCGTAGAGGTCGAGGCGGAAGCGGCCCTCGTTCACCATCGACGCGAGGTCGTGGTAGGTCGCCGCGATCACCCGCACGTTGATCGGGCGCTCCTCGTTGGAGCCGAGCCGCCGCACGCGCTTGCGGTCGAGCACCCGCAGGAGCTGCGGCTGGTAGTCGAGCGGGAGGTCGCCGACCTCGTCGAGCAGCACCGTGCCCCCCGGCACCTCCTCCAGCAGCCCCTTGCGGTCGACCGCGCCCGTGAAGGCCCCGCGCACGCTGCCGAACAGCTCTGCCGCCATGAGCTGCGGGCTCATCGCCCCGAAGTCGACCTCGAGGAAGTCCTTGCCCGCCCGCCGGCTCCGCTCGTGGAGCGCCTTCGCCAGCGCGCTCTTGCCCGTGCCCGTCTCGCCGGTGATCAGCACCGGCAGGTCGCAGGCCGCGAGGCGCTCGAGCCGCGCGAAGAGCCGCTGCATCGAGGGCGACGTGCCGAGGAGCCCGCCGAACGACGTCAGCCCCGGCAGCGGCGTCGCGCGCTCGCGGGCCTCGACCACCACGCGGACGTCGGTCTCCCCCACGCGGACGTCGACCGTCTCCGCCAGCTCCACCGCGTGCCCGCGGAGCCGCGCCCCGCCGAGCCAGGTGCCGTTGCGGCTCGCGTCGCGCAGGGAGACGCACGTCGGCTGCGCCTCGAGCGCGAGGTGAACGTGGCTCACCTGCGGGTCGTCGAGCCAGAGCCACGCGCCCGGCTCCGACGGGGCTTCATGCCCCGCGACGAGGCGGCCGACGTGGATCCGCCCCTCGCGGTCAGCCTCGCATCGCTCGCCTCGCCGTGGCCCCGAGAGCACCTCCACGTGGAAGCGCTTCACGTGGAAGTTCGAAGGGGCGAGGGGCTGCGTCGAGTCCATATGCCCATCGTATCGCAGAAAAACCGAATAGTGTGTTAGGGTTTGCACTGTGAAATGCCCGCGCGTCGTCGCGGCGCGGTACGAACTTCTTCGACGCATCGGGCGCGGCGGCTCCTCCACCGTCTGGCTGGCGCGCGACCGCGTGGACGAGACCCCCGTCGCGCTCAAATGGCTCCGCCGCGTCGACCCGGCGCTGGCCCGGCAGGCGCGCGCCGAGGTCGCCGCGCTGCGGCTGCTCCAGGTGCCCGGCGTGGTCGCGCTGCGCGACGAGGGGGAGTCCGGCGGGCGCGCGTTCGTGGTGATGGAGCACGTCGCCGGCGAGGCCTTCCCCGGCCGCCGCCTCCCCTGCGCGTGGGCCGAGCTCGAGGGCCCGCTCCTGTCGCTGCTCGACGTCCTCGGGCGCGTCCACGCGCTCGGCGTTGTGCACCGCGACCTCAAGCCCTCCAACGTGCTCGTGCGCGAGGGCCGCGCCGTCCTCGTCGACTTCGGCGTCGCGCGCCTCGACGCCCCGTGGCGCGCCACCGACGCCGTCACCTGGGGCACACTCGCGTACATGGCGCCTGAGGCGGCCGGGGGCGACGATGACCCTCGGAGCGACCTCTTCGCCGTCGGCGTGATGGCCTTCCGCGCGCTCACCGGCCGCTTCCCCTTCCCGGTCCGTGGGCGCCCCGCGGAGGTGCTCGCCGCCAGGGCGAACGCGCCGCCGCCGCGCTGGGGCGCCGCGGACGTCCCAGACGCGGTGCGCGAGGTGCTGGCCCGCCTCCTCGCCCCGCGGCCCGACGCGCGCCCCGCCTCCGCGCAGGAGGTCGCGGCCCTGCTGCGGGCCTCGTCCGCGCAGCCCCCCGACGACCTCCGGGCGCGGTTGCTCGCCCGAGACGTCTGGGGCGAGGCCGACCTGCGCGCGCTCTTCCAGGGGCACGACCGGCTCCTCCACCTGCGCGAGGATGCCGCGCGCCTGCTCCACGCGCGCACCGGCGGCATCGGGCGGAGGGTCGCCGAGGAGCTCGATCGCTGGGAGCGGGAGGGCGTCGCGCGCCGGGCCGACGGCGCCTGGGCGGTGCGGCGCGACGGGCTCGACCTCGCGGTCCAACTCGGCGAGATGATCCCCTACGCGCCCGCTCGCGCCGGCGCCCACGCGCACCCCGACGCGTCGGAGCTCGCGGAGTGGCTCGCGCTCGCCGCCGTCCCGCTGCGGGCGGACGCGCTCCCCGCCCTCCTCGTGTGGCCCGAGGCGCGCGTCCGGGCCGCGCTGCGGCGCTTGCGGTCGGAGGGGCGCGTCGCGCGCGGGCGTGGCGCCGTCCGGCTGGCGGAGGGCGCCGCGCCGCCGCGCCGGTGGGCGCCGGAGCGGAGGCGCGAGGCGCACGCGCGGGTGGCGGACGTCCTGCCCGTCGGCGACGAAGGGCGGCTCCGGCACCTGCTCCAGGCGGGCTCCGACCCCGCCGCGATCACGGCGGACGCCTGCGCGGTCGCCGAGGGCCTCGCCGCGCGCGGGCAGCTCGCGCGGGCGGAGGTGCTGCTCCGCGAGAGCGCGCGCGCGCTGCGGGGCTGCGGCGGCGCGACGGGGGGCCACTTCGAAGCGCTCTTCGGGCTGTGGGCGCGCGTCGCGGTGGAGCAGTGGACGCCGCACGCGCTCGACCGGCTCCGCTACGAGCTCGCCGCGCCCGACCTCGCGGGCGCCGGCGTCCGCGCGATCGCGTCGCTGCTCGACGCCGCGCGCGCTACGCTCCAGTGGACCCCGCAGGCCAGCGCGCTGGTCGCGCGGATCGCCCCCTTCGACGACGACCGGCTCGAGCTCCTCCGCCACGAGGTGAGGGTCAACGCGGCGCGGCGGGTGTCGGTGTCGGCGCTGCGGGACGCGCTCCGGGCGCGCGGCGGCGACGCGACGGCGGACGTGCGCCGGCGCCGCTGGTCGTGGGAGGCGCGCCTCGCCAGCGCCGAGGAGCGCTACGAGGACGCGGCCCGGCTCTTCCTGCGGGGGGCGCGAGGCGAGCCGTGGGTGAGCCGCCGGCTCCGGGAGCTCCTCGCCGCCGCCTCCGCGTGGATCGAGGCATGGCGCTTCGACCGCGCGCGCCTCCTGCTCGACCGCGCGGTGGAGCAGGCCGTGCGGCTGCGGCTCCCGGTGATCGAGGGCCGGGCCCTCTGGCTCCAGCGGACGCTGGCCTGGCGCGAGGGCCGCGGCCCCGAGCCCGACCCGGAGTGGGTCGACGCCGCGCGAGGTCGACCCCGTCGTCGCGCGGTTGGCCAACTGCCACGAGGCCATCCTCGCGTGGCACCGGGGCGACGCGGCGGGCCTCGCCGTCGCGTGCGAGCGGGCGCGTTCGATCGAGGGCGCGACCGCCGAGCCGCGCACCTGGTCGGTCCTCCAGGCGATGGCGGCCGACCTCGGCGTCGCGCCGCTCGACTCCGCTGCGCGCGAGGCGCTCGTCGAGCGCGCGGCAGCGCACGTGCCCGCCATCGCGCTCCAGGTCGCGGCCCTCACGCTGCCCGAAGGCGCGCTCGACCCGCGCGAGGCCGACCGCGCCGTGCGTCTGGCGCGGTCGATCCCGCGGGCGCGCTGGGCCGAGCGCCTCGACGTGCTCTCCGTCGACGAGTGCCTCGCGCGCCTCGGCGCGGCGCCGCCCGGTCAGTGAAGCGTCGGGTTCTCGTCGTCGGGCCGCGGCACGAGGCGCAGCGGCGGGCGCCCCAGCAGCGCCCAGCGCGACGCGCGCGCGGTCCGCTCCTCGCGCTCCCAGCGAGCGAGCACGGTGCGGTTGCGCCGGCGCCGCCGCACCATCGCCACCACGACGAAGGCCGCGCCCGCGAGCGAGAGCGCGCCCGTCCCCGCCCACAGCGGCGCGAAGGCCATGCGGTCGCCGAGGTCGCGGCGCCAGTCGGCCTCGAGGCTCGCGAGGTCGGCGCCCCACGTCTCGCGCGCGGCGTCGTCGAGCGAGGCCCCGTCGCGCACGTGGGCGAGCATCACGGCGAAGCGCGAGGGCCCCTCCTTGCGCAGGAGGTACCCGGTGAAGTCCGCCGCCTGCGCGTAGGCCACCGACACCTCCGTGGGGCCCTCGGCGAAGCCCTCGTCGAGGCGCGCGAGCGGCAGGAGGCGCCCCGACCAGCTCGCCGACGCGAGCTCCTGGAAGCGCTCGAAGGTGTTCTCGTCGGACTGGTGGACGGCGATGCCCTCGGCGAGCCAGCGCGGCAGCGGGCGGTGCCCCGACGCCTCCGCGAAGAGCAGGTGCGAGAGCTCGTGGCGCAGCACCTGGGGCATGTTCGAAGCCTCGCGGGTCACCGGCGCGGTCGCCGACACCAGCACCGTGCGAACCATCGGGTACGCGACGCCCACCGCGTACGCGGGCGGCGGGAGCTCGGGCGGCGCGAGCCGGCGCATCGCCTCCGCGTCGCCGACGAGGCGGACGTGGAGCGCCGGCACCTGCGCCACGCCGAGCTGCGCGGCGACGGCGCGCGCGTCGCGCTCGGCCCGCCCGAGCGCGCCCTCCACCAGCGGCCGCATCGCGCGCGGGAAGGAGATCGCGAGCGGGCCGCGCTGCTCGGTGACGTGGTCGCCGGGCAGCGCGGGCACCGTGACCCCGCCCGGCGGCGCCTCGCCCACGAGGTCTCGCTGCGCGCGCGCGACGCCCGGCGCGAGGAGCGCGACCAGGAGCGCGGCGAGGGCGGCGAGGCGGGCGAGGAGCTTCATGGCGTGGCCTACGGGTGCGTGACGGTCACGCGGGTGGAGGTGGTGGTGGCGCCCTCGGCGATGAAGTACGCGCCGACGACGGCCGCCGCGACGCCGCCCACCAGCAGCCAGGGCCATGCGCGGCTGAGGAAGCTCGGCGAGGCCGCGGGCGTCGGCGCGGCGCGTCGGTCGACCGCGGGGGCGCTGGCGTTCGCGGCGGGGACGTCGGACGTGACGCCCGCGTCGCCTGCGATCGTAACGACGCCCGCGTCGCGCGCAACGCCCACGTCGCCCGCGGCGGCGTTGCGCGCGTCGAGCGCGGGGAGAACGACGGCGGTGACGACGGCGGCGTCGAGCGCGGGGAGCTCGCGCGCGGGGGCCCACGCGCGGCGCACGGGGTCGTAGGCGCGCGCGGCGGCGCCGGCGGGGCGGGCCATCACCTCGACGACGAGGCCGCAGCCGAGGCGGAGCGAGAGCGCGTCGAGCGCGGCGGCGTCGGCGTCGGCGCCGCGGAGCGAGCGGCGCGCGGCGGCGAGGTCGGCGAAGTCCGCGGGGGCTGTGTCGCCGCGGAGGGCGGCGCGCGCGTCGGCGTCGGCGACGCCGCGGAGGGCGGGGTGGTGCGCGACCGCGTCGGCGACGGACTCCGCGCCCGCGCGAACGGACTCGTCGGGGTCGCCGGCCACGGCGACGCACACCTTGACGGGCGGCGGGTCGGCGGCGGCGGCGGGGGCGAGCGCGAGGAGCGTGAGGGCGGTGGCGTGGTGCGCGGCGCGGAGGGTCATTCGTCGTTCTCGTCAGTCTCGGTCGCCGCGGGCGCTCCCGCAACGGGGTGTCCTTCGGGGAAGCCCGGGCCGGGCCGCAGCACGTCGTCGGGCAGGAGCCACTCGGGCCGCTGGAACACCTCGTCGAGGTACAACCCCTGAGGCGGGGCGGTCATCCCGCCGCGCGTCCGATCGCCGTCGGCGAGGCGGGCGGGGACGGTGCCCTCGGGCAGGCGGTCGCGCGCGACGTCGACGAGCGTGCCGACGATGATGCGGACCATGTTCTTGAGGAAGGCCGTCCCGACGACCTCGACGGCGATGAGGTCGGGGTTGTTCGCCCAGCCCGCGACCACGTCGACGCTGAAGATGTGGCGCCGCGTGGTCTCGCGCTCGCAGTCGGCCGCGCGGAAGGCCGCGAAGTCGTGCGTGCCCGGCAGGTGCGCGGCCTCGCGGCGCATGCGCGCGAGGTCGAGGTCGCCCCACACGTGCCACGCCCGGTCGCGCAGGAGCGGGTCGCGGATCGGCGACGCGAGCAGGAGGTAGCGGTAGCGCTTGCCCGCCGCCGCGCGCCGCGGGTCGTAGTCGTCGCGCACCGTGCGGACGTCGAGCACGGCCACCTGCGGCGGCAGCTTCGCCGTGAGCCCGAGGCGCCAGCCCTTGTCCGGCACGTTCGCCCGCGTGCGGAACGACGCCACCTGCGCGAGCGCGTGCACGCCCGCGTCGGTGCGCCCCGCGCCGCGCACCGTGATGCGCTCGCCGGCGATGGTCGCCGCCGCGTCCTCCAGGGCCTCCTGCACGGTCGGGACGCCGCGCTGCCGCTGCCAGCCCGACAGGCCGGTCCCGTCGTAACGAACGATCAATCGGTGGTTGGGCATCGCGGGGCCGAGCACATACCACGCTGCCGCCGGCGCCGTCGCGCGCGTCCGCCGGCGCGGCGCTTGTCGAAGAATCGCGGGCCGCGCCCGGGGCGCGTAGAGTCGACGCCCGAGACCCGTGGTCCGCACGTCGCTCGCCCTCGTCGTCGCCGTCGCCTGCGCCCGCTCCCCCGAGGCGGCGCCCGCGCCATCGCGCGACGCGACCCCGCCGCGCGACGTCCCCGCGCCGGCGCATGATGCCGCGCGCGAAGCCCCGGCCGCGTGCCCGTGGTCGTGGCCCGACGACGCCGACCTCTCCCTCCCCGCGGCCCCCGAGGGGATGCCCTCCGGCTGGGACGTCGCGTGCGCGTCGGGCGAGCTCGTCGTCGCCGCCCGCACCGGCACGCACCTCGCGGTGGCGCGCCGCGCACTGGAGCCCACGTCGCGCTGGGGCGACGCCGTCGCGGTCGCCGACGACGTGCTCTCGCTCGGCCGCGCGGGCGTCGCCGGCGGGCGCGCGTGGGTCCCCTGGGTGAGCACCCGCCGCGGGCTCCGCGCGGTGCGGGTGGCGCGCGAACTCCAGGCCACCGAGCCCGCGATGCCCGCGCCCTTCGGCACCTTCGCGTCGCCCGCGGTGCTCGGCGGCGAGGGCGACGCGGCGCTCGTGCTCGCGCGCTACCACCGCCTCGGCGCCGACCGGCTCGTGCTGATGCGCGTCGGCTTCGACCGCCCCGCCGTCGGGGCCGCGCTCGGGCCGGGCGAGGTGCAGTCCGTCCGCAGCGGAGACTCCCCCGTCGCGCTGGTGATGGCGCGCGAGCCCGCGGCGCAGGGCCAGGTTACCGTGATGCGCGCCCACCGCGTCGACGTGCGGGCGGCGCTCGCGATGGCGGGCGGCCCCGCGCCGGGCCACCTCGGCGCGCTCCCCGACGGGAGCGTCCGCGTCGGGGAGGCCCTCGCGGTGGGGCGCGGTCGCTTCGAGGTGTCGCCGATCGCGCCCGGGGCCGACGCCGTCCTCCTGCAGACCGCGATCGGCGCGGAGCGAGGGACGGTGCGGGTGGCGTGGTTCCCGGCGGCGGGCGCGCCCGAGTCGGTGACGCTCCCGTTCGCGGCGCAGGCGCTCGGGGCCGCGGTGGATGACGGCGGGCGCGCGGTGCAGATCACCTGGTGGGACGACCACAACGTCCCCCGCCGCGCGCGGGTGACGGCCGAGGGCATGGGCGAGGCGGAGGCTCACGGCCCCGCGGAGCCGAGCGCGCGCGTCGCCCAGCAGGTGGCGCGCGACACGCGGACGGTGTGGTGCGGCGGCGCGCCGTGGACGGTGCAGGCGCGGGCGGAGGCCGGGCGCGTGCGCTTCCGGGCGCGCGCGTTCGGCTGCGAGGGTGTCGACGCGCAGCGGTGAGGCGGGCGCGGCGGACGCCTCTTCTCCCCGCCCTTGCGGAACTTGCGCGCCGCGCCGCTCCCGTGCGACGCGCCCTCCCACGCACCCGATGCCCACGGTGGACTTCACCCCCAACCTCCGCCGCCACGTCGACTGCCCGCCCGAGCGCGTGGCCGGAGCGACCGTGCGCGCGTGCCTCGACGACTACTTCGCCCGGCACCCGGCGGTGCGGGGCTACGTGCTCGACGAGCAGGGCGCCGTCCGCCACCACGTCGTGGTCTTCGTCGACGGCCGGCAGATCGCCGACCGCGCGCGGCCCGACGAGCCCGTCGGCGAGGGGGCCTCGATCCACGTGATGCAGGCGCTCTCGGGCGGCTGAGAGGGAGCAACGCGATGACGACGACGATCCACGTGGCCACCCGCAAGGGGCTCTTCCAGGTGCGGCGCGAGGGCGGGCGCTGGGCCGTCGCCCGCGTCGATTTCCTCGGCGACAACGTGACCATGGTGCTCCCCGACGGGCGCGACGGGGCGGTGTACGCCGCGCTGGCGCACGGGCATTTCGGCGTGAAGCTCCACCGCTCGGACGACGGCGGGGCGACCTGGGCGGAGGCGAGCCCGCCGCAGTTTCCGCCGCGCCCCGCGGACGCCGACGACGTGACGGCCGACGGCAAGCCCTGGCCCTGGCGCGTCGAGCAGGTGTGGTCGCTCGAGGCCGGCGGCGGGGCGCGGCTCTGGTGCGGCACGCTCGGCGGCGGCCTCTTCACCTCCGACGACCGCGGCGCGAACTGGTCGCTCGTCCGCGGGCTCTGGGACCACCCGGCGCGGCGCCAGTGGTTCGGCGGCGGCGCCGACCACCCGGCGATCCACTCGATCTGCGTCCACCCGCGCGACCCCGACGACGTGCTGGTGGCGGTGTCGTGCGGCGGCGCGTGGCGCACCCGCGACGGCGGCGCGACGTGGGACGTGGCGAGCCGCGGGATGTTCGCGGCCTTCATGCCGCCCGAGCGCCGCGAGGACCCGGTGATCCAGGACCCGCACCGCGTCGCGCAGTGCGCGGCGCGCCCGGAGCGGCTGTGGTGCCAGCACCACAACGGGGTGTTCCGCTCCGACGACCGGGGCGGGTCGTGGGCCGAGGTGAAGGACGTCCCGCCGTCGGTGTTCGGCTTCGCGGTGGCGGCGCACCCGCGCGACCCCGACGCGGCGTGGTTCGTCCCCGCGCAGAAGGACGAGCGCCGCGTGCCCGTCGGCGGCAACGTCGTGGTCGCCCGCACGCGCGACGGCGCGCGGAGCTTCGAGGCGCTCCGCGAGGGGCTCCCGCAGGGCCACGCCTACGACATCGCGCTGCGCCACGCGCTCGACGTCGGCGCGACCGGCGAGGTGCTCGCGTTCGGCAGCACCACGGGCTCGCTCTGGGTGAGCGACGACGGCGGCGACCGCTGGGCCCACGTGTCCGCCCACCTCCCGCCCGTCTACGCCGTCCGCGTCGCGGGGTGATACCCTCCCGCGCCCCGTGACGCGCCCCGCCCCCGCCGCCCTCGCCCTCGCCGCGCTCCTCGCGGGCGGGGCCGCGCGCGCGCAGGACGACGCGGGCGCCGCGGCCCCGCCCCACCGTCACCACCACCACCGCGACCACGTCCGCGTCGAGTGCCCGCTCGCCGTCGACGACCCGGGCCTCGTGCTGGCGCGCGTCGGCGACGCGGCCCTCACCGCGTGCGACCTCGCGGTGGCGCGGCTCCAGCGCGAGCGGGCGGGGCTCGCGGGCGGCGACGCGCGGGCGATCCTCCGCGAGCTGGTCGACGACGCGCTCCTCGCGCAGGAGGCGCGGGCGCGCGGGCTCAACTCCCCGGCGGCGGCGCGGGCGCTGGCCGAGGCGCTCATCCGGGCCGACGCGCGCGTGGCGCTGGCCGAGCGGCGGCCCGACGACGAGACGATCGACCGCCACCTCCGCGACCACCCCGACGCGGGCGTCCGCGAGGAGCGCGTCCACCTCCGGCACCTCGTGCTCCCCACCGAGGCCGAGGCCCGCGCGGCCATCGACGCGCTGCGCGCCGGGGTTCGCTTCGAAGACCTCCTCCCGCGCTCGATCGACCCGCTGGCGGCGCGCGACGCGGGCGACCTCGGGCTCCTCACGCGCGACGGCGCGACGGGCGTCCCCGCGGCGGTGGTGGAGGCCGGCTTCGCCCTCGCGGCCGACGGCGCCGTGTCCGACGCGCCGGTGCGCGGCGTGGTCGAGTCGCGCCCGGCGAGCGCGAGCCGCGAGCGGAGGCGCCGCCCCCGCGCGCGCCCGACGGAGGTGTGGCACGTCGTCCAGCGCCTCGAACGCGTGCCCGAGGCGCGCATCCCCGAGGCGGAGCTCCGCGAGCGCGTGGCCCTCCGCATCCTGCGCGACCGCTACGCCGCCGCGCGCGCCGAGGCCCGGGCGGCGCTGGCGGCGGAGGCGGCGCGCCGCGCGTCGAGCGCCATCCTCGAGGCAGTCCTCCTGCGGGTCCGCGTCCGTCCGCCGTAGGAGCTCGCGCGCACCCTGCGGTAGACTCCGCGCGTCTGATGGTGCGGACGACCCGACTCGCCCTGGTGGTGGCCCTCGCGTGCGCGTGCGCCGAGGGCTCGGTGACCGGCGACCCCGCGCCCGACGCCGACGCCTCGCCCGAGGCCGCCGCGCCCGACCTGCCCCCGCCCGACGCGCCGGCGCCCGACGTCGCGCCGCCCGACGTCGCCCCGCCGCCGATGGACGCCGCGCCCGATGTCCTTCGCCCCGACGCCGCGCCCGACGCCGCGATGGACGCGGTGATGGACGCGCCCGCGGAGGCCGCGCGGCCCGACGTGTCGATGGACGCGACCACCGACGCGGCCCCCGACGTGCGCGACGTGGCGAGCGAGCCGACGCTCCCGGCGACGGACGTGACCTGGGCGACGAGCGCGATGGCGATGGCGTGCATGCCCGGCGCCCGCTACCGCTACCGCTGCCCGGCGCGCGGGACGCTCGCGCCGTGCTGGGGGACGGACGTGTACACGCACGACAGCTCGGTGTGCTCGGCGGCCGTCCACGCGGGGCGCGTCACGGTGGACGACGGCGGCGAGGTGACGTTCGAGATGCGCGCCGGCGCGGCGGGCTACATCGGGAGCACGCGCCACGGGGTGACCTCGCTCTCCACCGGGAGCTGGCCGTGCAGCATCGCCTTCCCGTGATGGGAGGGGCGCGTCGCTACGGGTGGTCGAAGTGGGGCACCTTCACGCAGCGCTCGTCGAGCGGGGGCGCGCCGGGCGCGTGCTGCGTGGTCACCAGCACCGCGTGCGAGTCGGGCCAGCGCCGGTGGAACATGTTGCAGTTGCCCGGCTCGTTCTCGAACGTCGCGATGACGCTGCCGAGCTCGTCCATCGCGTCGAGCATCCGCACCTTGAAGGCCGTGTCGGGCTCCTCGAAGGTGGGCTTGAACACCAGCTCCACCCGCGGCACCCCAAGGGGGAAGCCGTCGTCGCGGAGCGTGCGCACCGTGCCCACGAGCATCCCCGGGACGTCGCGGCCGGTGAGGTACACCACGGTGGCGCCGCGCGCGTAGCAGGCGCGGGCGAAGGCCACCGCGCCCTGGACGGGCACGTCGTCGGCGCAGGCGGCGTCGGTGAAGAAGCGCGCGAACCACTGCTTCTTGGCCCGCTCGATCACTTCGGCGGACACCCCGCGGGGCCCGAGCGTGTCCTCGATGCGGTAGAGCAGGCTGTCGACGCGGAGCGCGCGGATGACGGCCGCGTCGCGCGCGTGCTCGTGCTCGAGGCCCGCGGCGAAGGCGTGGAGGATGCGCAGGGTGCGGGAGCGGTTGTCGTAGAGCGTCCCGTCGAGGTCGAAGATGACCACGGGGCGCTCGGCGCGGCGCCGCTCGATCTCGTTCAGGATGGCGCGGAGGGGGTGGTCGCTCACGGCGCGCGGGAGTACCCGAAATGCCCCCCCGGGGGGAAGACCCCACCGCGAGGAATCTACCGCCCCGCCGCGGCCCCGTGCGATGCTCCCGCCCCGCCATGCCGACCTGGCTCTCCAACGCGCTCCCGATCCTCCTCCTGCTCGTGGCCGTCGGGGTGGTGCTCTCGCGCCTCCCGAAGGTCGACATGGGCCACTCCGAGGCCTTCAAGCGCCGCCGGGTGATGAACTGGCTCCCCCTCGGCCTCACCTACGCGTTCCTCTATTTCGGGCGCTACAACCTGTCGGCCATCGTCGACAAGTTCGAGCGGGCCCACCTGCTCACCAAGGCGCAGTTCGGCGACATCGACGGCGTCGGGGCCATCGTGTACGGCGTGGCCTTCCTGCTCAACGGCCCGCTCACCGACCTCTGGGGCGGGCGCGTCACCCTCCTCATCGCCGCGGGCGGTTCGGCGCTCTGCAACGTCGCGATGGCCTGGGCCGTCGGCCGCGCGCAGTCCCACGGGATGACGGGCGACGAGTTCAAGAACGCGCTGATGCTCGCCAACGCGGCCAACATGTACTTCCAGAGCTTCGGCGCCGTCTCGATCGTGAAGGTCAACGCGCCGTGGTTCCACGTGCGCGAGCGCGGCGTGCTCGGCGGGCTCTTCGGGATCCTCATCTCCCTCGGGCTCTACTTCGCCTACGACTGGGCCAAGATGCTCGCCGAGTCCTTCGGCTTCACGGCGGCCTTCTGGGTGCCCGCGGGGGTGCTGGCGGCCTGCTGCGTCGCCGCGGCGGCGCTCATCCGCGACACGCCCGGCAAGGCGGGCTTCGCCGACTTCGACACCGGCGACGCCACCAGCGGCGACACCTCCGCCGCGCCCGTGATGGAGGTCGTCCAGCGGATGCTCACCAACCGGGTGATCCTCACGATCGTGGCGATCGAGTTCTGCTCGGGCTTCCTGCGGCAGGCGGTGATGAAGTGGTACCGGCTCTACGCCAAGGGCGTCGGCGACGACCACAGCTTCGTCTACACCAACTGGGGCATGGTTCTCTGCGTCGCGGGCATCCTCGGCGGCGTCTTCGCGGGCTTCATCTCCGACCACGTCTTCGACTCGCGCCGCGGCCCGGTCGCGTCGGTGCTCTACGGCGGGCTCCTCGTCGGCGCGCTGGTGGCCTTCGTCACGCTCGGCACGCCGGCCCTCGCGTGGTCGGTGGTGTTCATGTCTCTGTGCGTCATCGGCGTGCACGGCATGCTCTCGGGCACGGCCTCGATGGACTTCGGCGGCACGAAGCGGGCGGGCCTGGTGACGGGCGTGATCGACGGCTTCGTCTACCTCGGCACCGGCGCGCAGGCCTTCTTCTACGGCCACACGCTGCCGCAGACGCCCGCCGCGGGCCGCGCGGTCTCGGCGTGGACGGTGTGGCCCGGCGCGATGATCCCGATGGCCGTGGTGGGCCTCCTCCTCTGCACGCGCGTGTGGAACGCGAAGCCCCAGCCGAAGGGCGCCGCCGCGCACTGACCCGCGCTCACTCCTGCCAGGCGAACGCGGGGAAGGACGTCTCCTCCCCGTCGCGCGGGAAGCGGATGAGCACCGCGCCGCTCCGCTCGCGCGCGATGACGTGGTTGTCCGAGCGGGTGGAGCCGGCGACGACCATGAAGCCCACGAGGTCGCCGGGCGAGGGGACGTAGCCCGTCATGTCGCCCCAGCGCCCGCGGTCGTAGAGCCAGTCGGGGCCGATCGACGAGGGGTTGTCGAGGGCCTTGTCGGTCTGGTTGGGGCGGAGGCGCTCGCCGCCCGTGGCGTACCAGCGCCCGTCGATGTGGAAGAAGACCCAGACCGTGGCCTCCTGGGTGGTGCCGTCGGGGTCGATCTGGACGGGCGGCCACATCCCGCGCCGCTCGTGGTCGATGTGGAAGGTGCCCGGGCGGAAGGAGATGGACGTGATGCGCGAGGTGACGGGGAAGTCGCGCACGTCGGGGCTCGCGACGACGGTGAGCGCGGCGAGGCTGAAGCCCTCGGTGCTCGCGGCGGGCCCACAGAGGACGCGCGTGTCCTGCATCGACGTGGCGCCGAACCAGCGGACGCCCTCGCGCACCATCCGCCAGTCGGTGGTGAACGTCCCCGCTCGCCCCGGCGCGCGCATCGGGACGTGGAAGCGCCGCGTCTCGCCGGGCGGGACGTCGGCGTCGAGCCGCACGCGCCCGTCGGCGGCGAAGGGGTCGCTGTCGCCCACGGCGCCGAGCGCGTAGCCGCCGCGCGCCGTCCACGTGGTGGTTCCGGTGTTGCGAACGTCGAGCATCGCGCCGACGGTGGCGTTACAGCCGAGCGTCATCGGGAGCCACACCTCGGTGAAGACGGCGTCGTCGTTGCCGAGGTCGGGCGCATCGGGCGGCGGTGGGGGCGGTGCATCCGGCGGCGGCGCGGGCGCGTCGGGCGCGGGCACATCGAGCGGCGCAGGCGCGTCGGGCGCAGAGGCGTCGGGCACGCGGGCGTCGGGCGCGGGCGCGTCGAACGCAGGTGCGTCGGGTGCGGGCGCAACGCGATCGGACGGCGCGGCGTCGTCGGGAGAGAGGTAGACCTCGCCGGGCTCGCAGCCCGCGACGAGCACAAAGAGCGATGCGAGCGAGCGCGGCGTCACGGGCCCTCCGACGCGGACGACGATGCGCCCGCCGCGGGGCGCCCGTCAACGGCTCAAAGGCGCTACATCCCGCGGGTGACGAGCGGCTCGAGCAGGCGGGCGACGAGCCCGTTCCACCACGGGATGAGCGCGTCGCCGCCGAGGAGGTACTCGATGGCGCCGAGCGAGAGGAAGGGCCCGAACGGGATCGTCGTCAGCCCGAGCGGCGTCTCCTCCTTCGCCTCTGCGGCCTTCTCGTCGCCCTTCTCCTCGGCCTTGTCGCCCTCAGCCTTCTCGTCGGCCTTCTCGCCGCTACCCTCGGCCTCGGCCTCCTCGTCGTCCTCTTCGAGGAGACTCGGGTCGGGCCCCAACTGCCAGCCCGTTGCGCGCGACACCAGCGTCGCCGCCACCCCCTGCAGCCCCCCCGCCACGAAGGTGAACGCCACGCCCGCGGGCCCGAGGAAGGCGCCCACCATCGCCATGAGCTTCGCGTCGCCCTGGCCCACGGCGTCCTCCTGGCCCTTCGCCGTCCGTCGCAGCACGCGCGTCCAGAAGAGGTTGATCGCCAGCAGCGGGACCGACCCGAGCAGCGCGCCCTTCAGCGCCGTCTGCCAGTCGCCGCCCGGGAGCACCGCCGCCGCCACGAGCCCGAGCGCCGTCCCGCCGAGCGAGATGAAGTCGGGGATGAGGAAGGTCTCCATGTCGATGAAGGCCACCGTCAAAAGCCCCCACGCGAAGGCGAAGCGCGTGAGGAAGAGCGCCAGGGCCACCGAGATCGCGGGCGAGGTCTCCCCGCGCAGCAGCCGCTCGGCCACCACCAGCGCCGCCACCGCGTAGAGCGCCTCGACGAAGGGGTAGCGCGGCGAGATGGGGGCCTTGCACGCGCGGCACTTCCCGCGCAGCCAGAGCCACCCGAGCACCGGCACGTTGTCGTAGAAGCGGATGGGCGTCTCGCAGTGCGGGCAGCGCGACGGCGGGTGCGAGAGCGAGAGCTCCCGCGGCCAGCGGTAGATCACGACGTTGGCGAAGCTGCCCCACGCGGCCCCCCAGAGCAGCGCGAAGGTTCGCACGAACCACAGCGGCATCTCGGCCAGGGTGACGGGCGGCGGGTCGGGCGGCATCGGGCGCTCCGCGTTGTAACGCCGAACGGCCGCGGCGCCTCCCCGGAAAACGCGTCGGGCGCTTCAGGCCTTCGGGGCGCGGCGGCGCAGGTCGCGGAGCGCGGCGCGGGCCCGGCGGAGCTCGGCGGCCAGCGTGGACGAGCGAAGCGGGTCGTCGGCGTTGCGGCGGACGAAGTGCTGGAGGTGCTCGATCGCGCGCGCGTCCTCCCCGCGGGCGGCGTGGAGGAGCCCGAGGACGTAGCGCCCGAAGCCCTCGCCGCAGCGGGCGCACTCGAGCTCGTGGATCATCTCGGAGAGGTGCTCGACCTCGGCCGGGTTGCGGCCCGCGTCGATCTGCACGAGTGCGGTGTAGGCCCGGTGCAAGGGCCGGGTCGAGAGCGACCATCGGACCGCCCGCTCCAGGGCCGAGAGCGCGTCGTCGAACTGACCCGCGTGATGGAGGGCCACGGCCACCGCCCCCCAGTGCATCGCGCGGCGCGCGGCCGGGGCGTTGCGGGCGGCGATGCGGTAGGCCTGCGCGGCGGCCTGCCACCAGCCGAGGGCGGCGGCGGCGCGGCCGAGGTCGACGTGGGCGATCTCGGTCGCGACCCCGAGCTTCACCATCTTCTTCGCGACCGCGTGGGCGCTGCGCAACCGGCGGGCGTGGAGGTGGGCGCGGTAGATCTCCCGCAAGAGGAGGAGGCGTGTCTCGGGGTCGATCCCGTCGTCGCCGGCGTTCTCGTGGCGGAGCCCGCGTTCGGCCAGCACGGCGGCCTCGGCGGGCGACCCCGTGCTGATGGCCAGCCGGAGGTAATCGTCCGCGGAGAGGTCATGCTGTTTGCGCACGGTAACTCAACCGTACCAGCTATCCCGACGTACACAAACAAGGTTTCGGCCAATCCGATGCGGATTCTTCTCGACAGAGAAGGGTCTACATCAAATCGGAAAACAATGATTCGATCGGGGCGGGAAATCAGCGCGGCGCGGCCGCTCCGAATCCACCGGGCGCGTTGAAGCTCTGGGCGCCAACTGACTTGACATCTCCAGATTCGACTTTCTGGAGGAGATAGGAAGGGCTGAGCCCCGGCGCGAGCAGGCTGGGCGACACCTCGCTGCTCGGGAACATCTGGACGAACTCCGGCGCGGCGGGCACCGGGTCGACGAGGGTCTTCTCGAGGGACATCGCGGTGTACTGCGCGGCGGCGCCCTCGGGGGTGTTGCTGTTGAGGATGACGTCGAGGTCCTGGTGCTTCGCGGTGAGGGCGACGCCGGCGACGCGGCTGTGGGCGGGCGACCAGTTGTCGACGGCGGTCCCGTTTTCGCTGCAGCCCCAGACGCCGCGGTCAGTCTTCACGAAGAGGGTCTGGTTGCCGGCGGTGTGGCCGGGCGTGCGAACGAGCATCACCCCGTCGCCGAGGAGGAGGTCGCCGTCGGTGAAGACCACGCGGTCTTCGCGGACGCCCTCGCGGCCGTCGGCGACGTACCAGGCGCGCTGCATGGGGTGGAGGTGCCCCCACTCGTCCCACTCGGCGCGGGGCGCGAGGAGCTTCGCGTTGGGGAAGCGGGCCGCGGCGCCGTCGGCCGTCCCGAGGAGCCCGCGGAGGTCTTGCGTGTGGAAGTGGTCGAAGGCGACGTAGTCGACGTCCGCGGGGGCGACGCCGAGGCGCTCGAACTGCTTCTCCAGCGGGTCGAACTGGGTCGAGAGGAGCTTCGCGACGCGGCTCCCGACGGCGCCTTCGAGCTTCGCGAAGAAGGGCGTCCGCCGGGCGCGCTCGACGTCCGTCGGGTTGAAGAGCAGCGTGCGGACGGCGTCGCCCTGGCGGAAGCGCACGAGCAGGCAGCGGTGCGTGAGCGTGACGAACGGGGCCGGCGACGCGGCCGCGCCCTGGAAGGCGTAGCGCGTGGGGTAGGGCAGGGTGGTGACTGGCAGCGTGCGCACCGCGAGGACGGGCGACGCGGCCGCGAGGCGCGCGCGGAGGCGTCGGGCGCCGGCGAGGACGGCCTCGTGGCGGAGGCCGTGGGAGGGCTCCTTCCAGGCGTCGCCGACCTCGTCGAGGGGGGTGAGCTCGGGGGCGTTGTCGGGGGTCGTCACGGCGGTCACCGGGAGAGGAGGTTCTTCGCGATGACGACGCGCTGGATCTGCGAGGTGCCCTCGTAGATCTGGAGGAGCTTGGCGTCGCGCATGAGCTTCTCGACGGGGTACTCGCGGGTGTAGCCGTAGCCGCCGAACACCTGCACGGCGTCGGTGGTGACGGCCATCGCGGCGTCGGCGCCGAAGGCCTTGGCGTAGGCGCTCACCACGGAGTCGAGCTGGCCGGCGTCGACCGCGGCGGCGGCCTTGTGGCAGAGGAGCCGCGTCGCCTCGTACTTGATGGCCATCTCGGCGATCATGAACTGGACGGCCTGGTGCTGGGCGATCGGGACGCCGAAGGTCTTGCGCTCCTTCGCGTAGGCGACCGACTCGTCGAGGGCGCGGCGGATGACGCCGGCGCAGGTGGCGGCGATCCAGGGGCGCGAGCGGTCGAAGGTCTTCATCGCGATGTAGAAGCCCTTCCCCTCCTCGCCGACGAGGGCGGACTTCGGCACGCGCACCTCTTCGAGCAGGATGTCGCTGGTGTGCGAGCAGCGCTGGCCGAGCTTGCGCTCGTGGCGGCCGATCTTCACGCCCGGGGCGTCGGCGTCGACCACGAAGCACGCGATGCCCTTGTGCTTGAGGGAGCGGTCGCGGGTGGCGAGCACGGTGAACCACCGGGCGTGGGCGGCGTTGGTGATCCAGCGCTTCTGGCCGGTGATGACGAACTCGTCGCTGCGGCGCTCGTAGCGGGTGGAGAGGGCGGCGACGTCGCTGCCGGCGTCGGGCTCCGAGCACCCGTAGGCGGCGAAGCAGGGCTCTGCCACGAGCATCCCGAGGTACTTCTTCTTCTGCTCGTCGGAGCCGGCGATGATGAGGGGCATCGCGCCGAGGAGGTTGGCCTCCAGGGTGGTGTTGACGCCCGAGCATCCGTACGAGAGCTCCTCGGAGAGGAGGCAGTGGTCGTGGCAGGAGAGCCCGAGGCCGCCGTACTCCGCGGGCACCTCCACGTTGGCGAGCCCGAGCGCGTGGGCCTCGGCGAAGAGCCCCGTGGGGAACTCCTCCTTCTCGTCGAGCTCCGGGGCGGCGGGGATCACCCGCTCGCGCACGAAGCGACGCGCCATGTCGGTGAGGGCCTTCTGCTCTTCGGTGAGGTCGAAGCCGTGCATAGTCCGTCTCCTGCGGTGCCGCCGCTGGTAGCACAGCGCCGCAGTGGACGGAACCCGCTTCCGCCCCGCGGCGCCGCCTCCGCTTGTTGTGGAACCACCGGGGGAACTTGGGTAACCTCCGCGCGGTGTCTACGTTCGCCTGCCCCTTCTGCGGAGCCGCGCATACGGCAGGCACCTACGTGTGCCCGACGACCAACCGTCGTCTCCAGGGGCTGCTCCCGGTCGACACCGTCATCGACAGCAAGTACCGCATCGACGGGATCATCGGCGTCGGCGGCATGGGCGTGGTGTACCGCGCCGAGCACACGAAGATCGCGCGCCAGGTCGCGCTCAAGATGCTCTTGCCGGAGTACATCGTGTACCCCGACCTCGTCGCCCGCGTGGAGCGCGAGGCCCGCACGGCGGGGCAGATCGAGCACCCCAACGTGGTCTCGATCGTCGACCTCGGGAGCACGCCCGACCACGGGCCCTACATCGCGATGGAGCTCCTGCGCGGGGCCGAGCTCGCGACGGTGGTGGAGAAGGCTGGGGGCAACCTCGACCCCGCCGAGGCCGTGGACATCATGCGCCAGGCGCTCGCGGGCCTGGAGGCCGCCCACAAGCGCGGCGTGATCCACCGCGACCTCAAGCCGGAGAACATCTTCCTCGCGACGCTCGACGACGGGTCGCGGGTGGTGAAGGTGCTCGACTTCGGCATCTCCAAGCTGCGCGACGACAGCCAGCTCAGCTCGCTGACGCGCACGGGCACGGTGATGGGGACGCCGCAGTTCATGGCGCCCGAGCAGGCGGCCGGGGCGCGCGACCAGGACGTTCGCATCGACCTGTACGCCTGCGGCGCGGTGCTCTACGCGGTGCTCTGCAACGGGCTGCCCTTCGAGGCGGAGAACTACAACCTCCTCATCAGCGAGATCCTCAACAAGCCGCCGATCCCGATCCTGGCGCGCAACCACAAGCTCGACCCGCGGCTGGCGACGATCGTGATGAAGGCGATCGCGAAGAAGCCCGAGCAGCGCTACCAGACGGCGCGGGCGATGAGCGACGCGCTCACGCACTGGTACGACAACCGCAACGCGCCCTACGTCCCCGAGCGGGTGCACACGGCGCCGGCCCCGGCCGCGCGCGGGCGCAACTCCGAGACGGCGATCAAGGCGAGCGGGCCGCGCAAGTCGGTGAGCCCGCAGCTCGGCGCCGGCGCGCGCGAGGCCCCGCGGGGGGCGCCGCAGGCGATCACGCAGTTCGACGAGGAGCTCGAGCCCGACGACCCGTCGTACCTCGACCACAGCGAGGCGACGGTGGTGGTGCCGACGGTGCTGCCCGAGGGGGTGATCGAGGAGGAGCTCGACGAGGACCTCGAGCCCGTCGAGCTGGTGATGCCGCGCGGGTCGCGCCCCTCGGCGCCGCGCCCGTCGGACGGCCGCGCGTCGGAGGCGCCGCCGCTCTCGGTGCTGATCGAGAGCCCGCTCGACGCGCCGCCGCTGGTGATCCCCGAGCGCCCGAAGCCCCCGCCCACCGACGACACGTGGGCGAAGCTCAGCCCGACGCACCCCTCGACGACGCCGCGCGACCCGCTCGACGACTCCACCCTCGCGCCCCGCAAGGCGAAGGTGTGGCCCTACGCGCTCCTGGTGCTCGCGGTGGGCGGGGCCGGCGCGGCGGTGGCCGTGCACCGGTTCGCGCCGCACACCTGGGACTCGGCGACCCGGGCCCTCGGGCTGACGCAGCAGCAACCGCTGCCGCCGCCGGCGCCGCCCAACGTCCGCCTGCTCGACCCCGACGGCGCGGTGCACGTGCCGAGCGCGGCGGTCGACGTCCCGGCCGTCCCCGTTGCACCCGACGCCGCGTCCTCCCCGCTCGACGCCTCCTCCGACGTCGCCGCCGAGGTCGGGGCCTCCGAAGACGCCGCCGACGCGGCCGCGGAGGAGCCCGGCCGCCGCCGTCACCGCCGCCGCGACCACTGAGAACCGCGCGGCCCGCGCGGAAGGTACGGCAAAAGACTACAAACCGGCGCCCCGGTGAGGTAAAGGCCCCGGCCACGCCCCGCTGCGCCCCTGCGCGCCGAAGGGGACATAAGGAGCCATTACGGTGGAGAACCTGTCGTTTCAGTCCATGGGCGTGGGAGCGCTGGCCTTGGTGGTCGCGTTCTTCTTCTACGCCCGCGTGAAGGCCGCCCCGGAGGGCAACGAGGCGATGGCCCGCATCGCGCGGTACATCCGCGAGGGCGCGATGGCCTTCCTCGTCCGCGAGTACAAGGTGCTCGGGGTGTACGCGGTGATCGTGTTCGGGCTCATCGCGGCGGGGCTCGGGGTGAAGGCCGCGGGGGCCTTCCTCGCCGGCGCCTTCCTGTCGCTGCTGGCGGGCTACATGGGGATGAAGGCCGCCACCTTCGCCAACGTGCGCACGGCCGAGGCCGCCCGCGCGTCGGGGATGCCCTCGGCCCTGGTGATGGCCCTCGACGGCGGCGCCGTGATGGGGCTCTGCGTCGCCGGCCTCGGGCTCATCGGGATGGGCGGGGTGTACTTCCTCTTCAAGGGCACCGACGACCTCGGGCCCGTTAGCCACGCCTTCGCCGTGGGCGCGAGCTCGATCGCGCTCTTCGCGCGCATCGGCGGCGGCATCTACACGAAGGCCGCTGACGTCGGCGCCGACATCGTCGGCAAGGTCGAGGCGAACATCCCCGAGGACGACCCCCGCAACCCCGGCGTCATCGCCGACAACGTGGGCGACAACGTCGGCGACATCGCCGGCATGGGCGCGGACATCTACGAGAGCTACGTCGCCGCGATGGTGGCCGCGATGGCCCTCGGGCTCACCATGCCGATGAGCGAGCTCAACCGCCTCGCCGACGGCGAGGAGGCCCACGTCCGCAAGCTCGCGGTCGCGCTCCCGCTGCTGCTCGCGACGCTCGGGCTCGGCGTCTCCATCGTCGGCATCTTCATCACCCGCACGCTGAAGAACCTCCCGCCCGCCCGCGTGCTCCGCCTCGCGCTGATCGTCCCGCCGATCCTGGTGTCGGTCGCGGCCTTCGCGATCCTGCCGACCTTCGGCTACAACGTCGGCGCCGTCTGGACGCTGATCGCGGGCGCGGTGGGCGGCGGCATCGTCGGCCTCGTCACCGACTACTACACCTCGATGGGGCCGGTTCACTCGATCGCCGACGCGGCGCGGACGGGCCCGGGCACCAACGTGATCCGCGGCATGGCCGTCGGGCTCGAGAGCGTGGCGATCCCGCTGCTCACGCTCTGCGCCGTGGCGTGGGTGTCCGACCACTTCCTCGGGCTCTACGGCATCGCGCTCGCCGCGGTGGGCATGCTCGCCGGCACCGCGATCGTGATGACGGTCGACGCCTACGGCCCGGTGGCCGACAACGGCGGCGGCATCGCGGAGATGGCGGGCCTCGGCAAGGACGTCCGCGCGATCACCGACGAGCTCGACGCCGTCGGCAACACCACGGCCGCGGTGGGCAAGGGCTTCGCCATCGGCTCCGCGGTGCTCACCGTGGTGGCCCTCTTCGCGGCCTTCAACCAGGAGGTCACCCACGCCCGCCACGCCCCGATGAACCTCCAGATCACCGACGCCAAGGTGCTCATCGGCGTGCTCTTCGGGTCGATCCTGCCGTGTCTCGTCGGCGCCTTCACCATGACCGCCGTCGGCCGCGCGGCCGGCGCCATCGTCGAGGAGATCCGCCGGCAGTTCCGCGAGATCCCGGGGCTCCTCGAGGGCAAGGCCGGCGTCGAGCCGCAGCCCAAGGTGATCGTCGACATCGCGACCGCGGCCGCCATCAAGGAGATGATCCTGCCGGGCGCCGTCGCGGTGCTCGCGCCGGTGGTGGTCGGCTTCACGATGGGCGCCGAGGTGCTCGCCGGCACGCTCGCGGGCTCGCTCGCGGTCGGCGCGACGCTCTCGCTGATCATGGCCAACGCGGGCGGCGCCTGGGACAACGCGAAGAAGTACATCGAGAAGGGCGGCCTGGAGGGCCACAAGAAGGGCTCCGACCCGCACAAGGCCGCCGTCGTCGGCGACACCGTGGGCGACCCCTTCAAGGACACCTCGGGCCCCGGCGTGTCGATCCTCATCAAGGTGATGAGCGTCGTGTCGCTCCTCATCGCCCCGCTCATCGCCAACCGCTGAAATCCACGCCCGCGCGCTCACGCGCGACGGCGCTGCCCTCCGTCGATTGGCGCCGCGAGGTCGCGGTGCGCGGATCTTGCGGAGTCCGCGCCCGTGCGCGTACCGTCGACCGCATGGGTCAATTCTCGCGTCTCCGGGTGCTGGCCGCGGTGTCGGCGGTCGTCTTCGGCTGCAGCTCGGAGGACGGCGGGGTGGCCGCCCGCCCCGACGTGCCGATCGACCTCTCGGACGAGTCCGCCGACGCGGGCGACGACGCGGCGCCCGATGCGTCGGAGGACGGCGCCGCGGAGGCCGGCGACGACGCCGAGGCCCCGCAGGACGCGGGCGACGACGTCACGGCGGAGGCCGGCGACGACGTGCCCACGCCCGATGACGTCGCGCTCGACGCGCCCGCGCCGGACGTGGGGCCCGACGCGCCTGCGCCGGACGCCGCGCTCGACCGTGGGCCCGACGTGCCGGCGGACGTCGCCGTGGATCGCGGCCCCGACGCTGCGCTCGACGCGGCCGTCGACCGCCCCGACGCCGCGCTCGACGCCGCTGCGGATCGCCCCGCGGATGCTGCCCTCGACGCCGTCGCGGATCGCGTGGACGCCGCGCTCGACGTCGCCGCGGATCGCGCGGACGCCGCGCTCGATGTCGTTGCCGACCGCCCCGCCGACGCCGCGCCCGACGTCGTTGCGGATCGCCCCGCGGATGTGCCGCCCGACGGCCCGGCCTGCGGCAACGGGCGCCTGGAGGGAACCGAGGAGTGCGACGACGGCAACCGGACGCGCTGGGACGGGTGCAGCGACGTCTGCCGCCTCGAGCAGACCGTGCGGATCGACACCGCGGCGCTCATCGGCGGCGGTCGCGCCGTCACCGACGCGTGCGACCTCACCGGCGACCGCGTCAACGACAACCGCCTCGGCCAGGCCCTCACCGACCTCGCGCTCGGCCAGGTGAACATGGGCCTCCAGACGTCCTTCACCAACGGCGGGACGATCGTGCTGGCGTCGATCCTCGACCTCGACGACCGCACCGGGACCAACGACCCCGCCGTCCGCGTGGCCTTCTTCGAGGGCCTCGACGCCGTCGCCCCCTTCGACGGGACCGCCGGCGAGGCCTTCGCCATCCGCGCGATGGCCCTCGACGCGATGCGCAACCCGGTGTCGGTGCTCGCGCCGGGCTCGATCGTCGGGCGCGCGCTCAACGCGGGCCCGGGCGTCGCCGTCCTCGCCCTCGACCTCGGGACGGGTTCGCCGACGCCGCTCGCCCTCAACCGCGCCGTGACCCGCGCCACGACCAACGTCGACGCCGCCGCGATGCGCATCGGCACGCTCACCGCGGGCCGCCTCTGCGGCGCCGTCGCGGCCGGCGACCTCGACCGGATCCCCGCGCCGATGGGCCTGCCCGCCGGCTGCCTGAGCGCGCGCGGCGGCACCTCGCTGCTCGACGTGATCGTCGCGGGCTGCTCCATCTCCATCATCCCGGTGATCAACGCGCAGCAGCCCGACATCGACGTCGGCGGCGACGGCATCTTCCAGGGCGGCACCAACCGCGCCCTCCGCGACACCAACGGCGACCGCATCGTCGACACCTGCCGCGACGGGACCACCGGCGCCACGATCACCGGCGACAACTGCGCGCAGGACCCCCGCATGGACGACGCCTACTCCATGGCGCTCACCTACACCGCGCGGCGCGTCGTCATCACGCAGGTCCGCTAGACCCCCGCGGCTCCCCCGTCCCTTCCGTCTACGACGCGGCGCGTCCAAGCGCGGCGTTTCCTCCCGCGGTGCGATCGGGTATACGTCCGCGCGCTGCGCAACGGCAGAAGGAGAGTCACGACGTGATCATCGGAGTCCCGAAGGAGATCAAGACCCGCGAGTACCGCATCGGCATGACGCCCGCGGGCGTCCGCCAGCTCACCCAGCGGGGGCACACGGTGCTGGTGGAGGCGAGCGCGGGCGAGGGCTCGGGGCTCGCCGACGACCGCTTCGTCGCGGCGGGCGCGGAGATCGTGCCGTCGGCCGCGGAGGTGTGGCAGCGCGCCGACATGGTGATGAAGGTGAAGGAGCCCCTGCCCGCGGAGTACCAGTACTTCCGCCCGGGGCTGGTGATCTACACGTACCTCCACCTCGCGGCCGAGCCCGAGCTCACGCGCAAGCTGATGGAGAAGAAGGTCCGCGGGGTGGCGTACGAGACCATCCAGCTCGCCGACGGCTCGCTCCCGCTGCTCCGCCCGATGAGCGAGGTGGCCGGGCGCATGGCGGTGCAGGCCGGCGCGACGTCGCTCGAGAAGTGGCGCGGCGGCAAGGGCGTTCTGCTCGGCGGCGTGCCCGGCACGCGGCGCGGGCGGGTGGTGATCCTCGGCGGCGGCGTGGTGGGCCGCAACGCCGCGCGCATCGCCGTGGGCATGGGCGCGCAGGTGACGGTGCTCGACGTGAGCGCCACCACGATGGACTACCTCGAGGATATCTTCGGCGGCGCGATCGAGACGCTCTACTCCAACCCCGCCAACATCGAGGAGAGCGTGCTGCGCGCCGACCTCGTGATCGGCGCGGTGCTCGTGCCCGGCGCCAAGGCCCCGACGCTCGTCGACCGCGCGCTCGTCTCCCGCATGGAGAAGGGGAGCGTGATCGTCGACGTCGCGATCGACCAGGGCGGCTGCATCGAGACGGTGCGCGCGACGAGCCACGACCACCCGACCTACGAGGTCGACGGCGTGATCCACTACTGCGTGCCCAACATGCCGGGCGCCGTGTCGCACACGTCGACCTTCGCGCTGACCAACACCACGATGAAGTACGCGCTCGCCATCGCCGACCAGGGCGTGGTCGAGGCCGTGCGTCGTGACCCGGCGCTCGCGCTCGGCGTCAACTGCTTCGACGGGGGCTGCACCTACGCCGCCGTCGCCCAGGCCCACGGCCTCGAGTACACGCCCCTCCGCACCTACATCGGCTGAACGCCCGCCGCGCGCGCCCGCCAGCGCTCCCAGGCGTGGAGCGCGAGGCCGACCGTCCAGACGGCGCCGATCGCCTGCTTGGCGACGAAGTAAGAAGTGCCGGCGAAGTACGCGCGGTCGGTCAGGTTGAACGCGATGCCGACCGACGTGTAGATCGCCAGCAGCGCCGTCAGCGTGTGCGGCGCGCGTCGGGCGTGCCACGCGAGGCCCACCGAGAGCGCGCCGGCGTAGAAGGAGAACGCGCCGATGCGCCGGAGCATGCTCATGGCGGCCACGCCGACGGCGCCGTGGTCGCGCAGCGCGGGGCCCGCCGTCATCCAGAGCGTCTCGGGGCCGTGCGCGCGCCAGGGCTCGGGCGCGAGGAGCATGTACAGCCCCGTCGCGAGGTCCCACAGGCCGACCAGCATGACGATCGCGACCACGGCGACGCGCGCCGCCGGCAGCGGAGCGCGCTCGGGCGAGGGGTTTGCTGGAGGCGACACGGCGGCACTTCTATCACCCGCGCGCGCCGCGTGTCGCCGGTGGACGACCCGGCGGCGGCGTTTGACGGGGGCGCCGGTCAGGCCGCGGCGAGGCGCGCCGTCGCGAGGAAGACGGGGTAGCTCCGCCCCTCCTTCTGCACGACCACCGCGGTGTCGAAGGCAACGTCGACGAAGCCCGCCGCGGTGAGCAGTCCGGCGAGCGCGGCGCGGTCGAAGCCTGCGTGGAAGACCCCGTCGGTGTTGGGCGGGTGGAAGCTCCCGTCCTCCGCGTCGAGGTCGGCGAGGGCGACGCGCCCGCCCGGTCGGAGCTGCGCGGCGAAGGCCCGCACGAGCGCCGCGGTGTCGGCGACGTGGTGCATCGCCATCGCACTCACCACGAGGTCGACGCGGACGTCGAGGGGGGCCTGGAGGAGGTCGTGGCGGTGCACCGTCACCTTGCCGCGGAGGGCCTCCTTCGCGGCGAGCTGCGCGAGCATCGACTCGGAGATGTCGACCGCGTGGAGGTGGCCGACGTGCGGGGCGAGCCCGGCAGCGAGAAGCCCGGTGCCGGCGCCGAAGTCCATCACGGTCGCGTCGGGCGCGGGCGCGACGCGCGCGAGGATCGCGGGGACGACGCCCTGGGAGATCTGCTGCGGGACGGGGCGGGCGTCCCAGTCGGCGGCCTTGTCGTGGAAGAGGTCGGTCATCGTGGGGTCGTGATGAAAGGGCCGCGGCGGGGCCGTGTCAATCACTGGCACGCTCGCGTTGACACCCCGCACCCTGGGCGCGCACCCCGCGAGGGCGCGGCGGGGTGACTTCGCCGCGCCGGGGGAATGATCTACGATGGCGCCACGATGAGAAGGTACGCGGGCGCGCTCCTGATCCCGATGCTGGCGGCGGGGTGCATGGGGGAGCCAGTCGAGCTGCCCCCCGACGACGACGCCGAGGCGCCCGCGGACGTCGCGCCTGAGGACGTCGCGGAGGACGCGGCCGCGCGGCCGGACGTCGCGCGCGAGGCCGCGGCGGACGCGGCGCCCGACGTCGCGGCGGATGTGGCGGCGGACGTTGTGGCGGACGTTGCGCGTGATGTCGTCGCGGACGTCGCGCGGGAGGCGGCCCTCGCGGACGTCGCGCCCGACGCGCCTCCGCGGTGCGTGGGGTCGGCCTCGGGACAGTCGGACGTGTGGGCCTGCACCGGCGATCGCGCGTCGCGGCAGCGTTGCATCGGCGGTGCGGTGCAGACCGAGCGCTGCGCCTACGGCTGCACGGCGACCGCGGGCGGCGCGGTGTGCGGCTGCGGCTCGATGAGCGGCTTCACCGTGTGGAACTGCCTCGCCTCGGGCAACCTCGGGCGCTGCCGCGGCGGCGCGTGGGAGGAGCAGTCGTGCATGGGCAACGGGTGCTCGGCGCGCCCCACCGGCGTCGACGACGTCTGCAACGGCCCCCCGCCGCCGCCCGGTTCCCTCGCGTGCAGCAACCTCCAGTGGTGGAACTCCTCCCTCACCTACGCCCACGTCTCCTCGGGCTGGAACGACACCGACCTCGCCGTCGCCGCGAACACCCGCGTGCAGCTCCGGCACAACGCCCGCCTCGACCGGACGGGCGTCTACGGCTGGGGCTACATGCCGGAGTTCACCGACTCGGTGACGGGGCTGCGCTTCCGCTTCCTGCACCTGCGCCCGCAGAACCAGTACGCGACCGAGGTGGGGCGCGTGTACCCCGCGGGCTTCGTCGTCGGCCTCTCGGGCGGCGACACCGCCGACACCGGGCTCCCGACCTACTCCACCGGCGCGCACCTGTGCGTGCAGACGCTGGTGGCCTACCGCGCCGCCTTCCCCACCGGGCGCGACGCCTGCCGCTGATCGCTACGCCCCGAGCGCCCCGCGCCGGATGAACATCGCGTCGCCGTAGGAGAAGAAGCGGTAGCGCGCGGCGACGGCCTCGGCGTACGCGCGGCGGGTGAGCTCGACGCCGGCGAAGGCCATCACCAGCGCGATCAGCGTCGAGCGCGGCAGGTGGAGGTTGGTCACCAGCGCGTCGACCGCGCGGAAGGCGTAGCCCGGCTGGATGAGGAGCCGCGTGTCGCCGCCGCGTTCGCCCGTCGCCGCCCATGACTCCAGCGTGCGGACCACCGTCGTTCCCACCGCCACCACCGGCCGCCCGGTGCGTCGCGCGGCCTCCACGCGTTCGGCGGTGCTGTCGGGGACGGCGTACCGCTCGGCGTGCATCGCGTGGCGGTCGAGGTCGTCGACCACCACCGGCGCGAAGGTGCCGGGCCCGACGTGGAGCGTCACCGCCGCGCGCTCGACGCCGCGCGCCGCGAGCGCTTCGAACATCGCCTCGGTGAAGTGGAGCCCCGCGGTCGGCGCCGCCACCGCGCCCGGGTCGCGCGCGAACACCGTCTGGTAGCGCTCGCGGTCGCCCGCGTCGGGGGTGCGTCGCATGTACGGCGGGAGCGGCACCTCGCCGTGCGCCTCGATCGCGCGCCACGGGTCGTCGGTGAGCAGCGTCACGCGCAGCGCGCCGTCCTCGTCGCGCCCGTCGACGCGGACGTCGAACCCGTCGGCCACGCGAACCACCGCGCCGTCGCGCAGGCCCTTCGAAGCGCGCCCGAGGGCCGTCCACCGACGCGCCTCGGGGTCGAGCGCGCGCACCAGAAGAAACTCCGCGCGCCCGCCGGTGGGCTTCACCGCGCGCAGGCGGGCGGGGATCACCCGCGTGTCGTTGACCACCAGCAGCGCGCCCGCGGGGATGAGCGCAACGAGGTCGCGGACCGACGCGTGGGCGAGGGCGTCAGCGGCGGGGTCGACGACGAGCAGGCGGCCGCCGTCGCGCGCGGCGGGGGGCGTGGTGGCGATGAGCTCCTCGGGGAGCTCGTAGTCGAGGTCGGTGAGCTTCACGGGCCGTCGCCGAAGAGCAGGAGGCCGGAGCCCTCGGTGGCGATCGCGACGCCGCCGCGCGGGAGCGGCGTTGCGGGCGGGCGGAGCGCTTCGGCGACGGTGAGCCGCCAACGTTCGGCGCCGTCGGGCGCGACGCACACGACGTCGCCGCCGCGCGCGGGGATGAGCGCGGCGCCCGCGGGGTCGACGAGGGGCGCGCCCGCGCCGTGGGGGAGGGGGGCGCGGGCGGCGAGGTCGCCGGCGGCGTCGACGATCCAGAGCTGGGGCGTGGTGCCGGCGAGCGCGACGCCGACGCGTCGGGGCCCGAGGGGCGCGAGCCAGAGGGGCGCGTCGGGCAGGTCGAGGCGGCGCGCGACGGTGCCGTCGGGCGTCGTGAGGAAGAGCGCGCGGTCGGCGGCCATCGCGAGGCCCGCGCCGAGGGGCGCGAGGTGGCGGAGGTCGGGCACCGTGGCCGCGCGCGTCAGCCCCCCATGCTCGTCGAGGAACACCAGCGCGCGCCCGTCGGACGCCGCGATGCGCCCGTCGGCGAGGACGGCGCGGTCGGAGAGGGTGACGGGCCCCGGCGCGCGCACGCCCACGGGGTCGCCTTCGGGGGAGAGCAGCGTGTACTCGACGCTCGCGCGGTTGGAGCCGCCGACGACCACGGCGCTCCCGTCGGCGCGGACGGTGGCGGGGCCCTCGACGCGGCCGTAGAGCTCCGCGGTGGAGCGCACGGTCCCGTCGGGGGCGACGGTGAAGACGAAGCGGTCGGCGACGACCCACACGCGCCCGTCGCGGCCGACGGCGAGGGGCTGCGTGATGCGGCGCTCGAGGCGGGCGAGGGCGATGCGCTGCCCGTCGCGGCCGACGAACGCGACCGCGGGCGGCGCCTCGAGCCCGACGGCGACGGTTCCGTCGGGGAGCGTGACGGCGGGCGTGGCGCAGGGCGACGGGAGCTCCACGCGCTGCATCGCGGACCAGGCGTGCGCGGGGAAGGGGACGGGCGCGACCTCCGCGGCGCGCGCGAGGGCGACGGCGCGGCCGGCGCGCGCGGGCACGGCGGCCGCGGGGGCCGCGAGGAGGAGCAGCGAGGCGGCGAGGGGCCTCACGGCCGCCGCGGGGTGAGGGCGACGGCGACGATCACCGGGTCGGTGCGGCGCTCGCCCGAGGTGGTGCTGTAGCTCCGCGCGCCGCGCAGCTCGCCGACGACCTCGACCGGGGTGTTGCCCGCGACCTCCGTGGTGCGCGCGACGTCCACCCACGCGGTGCAGCGGCCGCCGGGGCACGCGCGGTTCTCCACCACGAGCTGGATCGAGCGGCCCTCGGGCGTCTCGATCGCGCTGCCGACGAGCGTGCCGGCGACGCGGACGCGCGCGCCGTCGACCACCGGGCGCGCGACGAGGGCCGCGACGCCGCGGTCGCCGCCGTTGAGGGCGAGGTACTGCTCGGGGGTGACGTCGCGGTAGGCGACGAGCCGCGCGGAGGCGGGCGCGCCGGCGCCGAAGGCCTCGACCTCCAGCGCGTTGGAGCCCGCGGTGAGCGGCACCACCGCCGACCACGTGTCGCCCGTGACCGTCGCCGGCTGGCCCCGCACCGAGACGCGCGTGGCGCGCGGCGCCGTGCCGTTGACCACCAGCGTGGCGTCGCGCGTGAGGGCCACGGGCGGCTGCGTGAGGCGGAGCGCGATGCGGGGCGCGACGATCTCGTAGCGGCCCTCGGACGAGCCGCCCGCGGGGAGCGCGACGCGGACGGCGATCGCGCTGCGGAAGGTGCCGTCGCCCTCGCGCGCGGGCGTCGGCGCGACGGGGATCTCCGCGATGCCCGTGTCGCCCGACACGCGGATGGACGTGCCCTCCACCCACAGCGACGCGCCGCGCACGACGCGGAACACCACGTGGATGCGCGGGCGCTCCTCGCCGAGCTTCGAGAGGTCGGTGGTGGCGCTCCAGGCGACGACGAGGCGGACGGTTCGGCGCTCGGCGGCGCCCGACGGCGGGACGACCTCGACGGGCACCTCCACGTCACCGACGCGGTCGGCGGGGAGCGTGACCGGGAGCTCGGCGCGCCCCTCAGCGTCGAGGGGGCGCTCGACGCCGCCGGTTCGAACGCGCGTGCCCGCGGCGGCGCCGGGGACGGTGAGCGCGACCGCGGTGGTGCCGTCGGGCATCGTGCGCAGCGTCGCGGGGAGCGAAGGCGTCGGCGCGGGCCGCGCGCGGTACCAGAGCACCGCCCCCACGCCGAGCGCGCCCGCCGCGACGAGCGCGAGCACCCCCACCCACGCCCGCGACGGCGGCTTCTTCTGCACCGGGAACTCGTCGTCCCACGTGCGCGCGGCGGGCGGTCGCGCCGCGGGCTTCGGCGCGGGCGCGGGCTCGTGCGGCGGCGCGCTCGCGCGGGGCTCGTCGGCGAGCATCACGTCCTTGCGGTGGCGGCCGGTGGAGCTCACGGGCGCGGCGACGCCGAGCATCGTGCCCGAGCGTCCCGGCGCGGGCCCCGCGACGGCGGGCGCGGCGGGCGTGTTGGGGGCGACGCCGTGGATCGTTCCGCCGTGCGGCACCGCGGCGGCGGGCGTGGGCGCAGGGGCCGGCGCGGGGGCTGGCGCTGTCGCGGGGGGCGCGCTCTGCGTGGCGGCGCCGGGCGACTGGACGCCGACCATCGTGGCGTGCGCGTTGGGCACGCGGCGCGGCTGAACCGCGGTGCCGGCGCTCCCGTCGGACGCCGTCGTGGCGGCCCCGGCGGGCGCGGGGGCCGGCGCGTACGCGGGCGGCGATGCGGGCGCCGGGGTTGGCGCGGGCGCGGGCGTTGGTGCGGGTGCGTTGGCGGGCGCAGCGACGGGCGTGCCCTGCGCGTTCAGCGAGACGCCGAGGAGCGTCTGCGCCTGGCGCGACGGCGGCGTCTGCGCGACGGCGGGCGGCTGCGGCGCGGGCGGGGCGGCGCGTGGCGGAGCGTTGGCGGGGCGCGCGATCTTCGCGCCGCAGCGCAGGCAGAACGACGCGTCCGGCGGGAGCGCCATGGCGCACTGCGGGCAAACGATCGGGGCACCGGGCGGTGGGGCGGCCATCAGGACGCCGCGGAGGATAGAGCAGAACGCAGGCGGGACGCGAGCGGCGGGTGAGGTCGCGTGGCGAAGCCTCCGCCCGCCGCTCGATCGAGGGGGCGTCAGCCGGGCGGGAGGACGGCGACGTCGAGGGTGTAGTTGCCCTGCTGCGCGACGCCGCAGCCGGAGGCGAGGATCCAGTAGGTGCCCGGGTTGAGGGTGGTGTCGACCTGCGAGTTGAGGCCGACCCGGTCGTCGTTGCAGGCGCCGGCGACGTTGTCGCCGGGGCAGGTGGCGCCGCCGCGGATGAAGAGGAGGGTGTCGAAGTTCATCTCGCCGGTCATGGTGGCGACGACGCGGCTGCGGGCGGTGAGCGCGAGGCGGTAGAACACCGTCCGCGCGCCGAGGCAGGTGGCGTTGGCGCAGCCCATCGGCAGCGCGAGCGTCCCGGCCGCGCCGGTTCCCGTGCGCGTGTTGCTCATCGCCGTCGAGCCGCGGAAGATGCCGCCGGTGGCGGGGACGTTCTGCGCGGTCATGCAGGCGTTGTTGTTGGTGACCATCGCCGTGGTGGGCGTCGGCACGGTGCGGTAGAGCACGGAGACGGCGCCGGTGCCGGCGTTGGTGCCGGCGACGACGGCGTGCGTGGCGCCGGCGGTGAGCCCGGTGTAGCGCTGCCAGATCGACGGGGCGCTGCCGACGCAGGCGCCGACGTTGGTGCCGCCGCAGGGGCGCTGGAGCTGGAAGCCGACGTTGCCGTTGCTGGAGGCGACGTTGACGAGGACGTCGTTGCCCGCGGCGGGGGCGGCGAAGGTCCACGCGCCGTCGGCGGTGACGCCCGTCTGGCAGGCGAGGGGCGCGGTGCCGGGCGTGAGCTGGCTCACCATCACCGTCGCGGCGGTGCCGGCGGTGAGGGGCGCGCCGGGGCAGGCGTCGGCGGCGTTGGGCACGGTGGCGGCGGCGGTGGTGACCGACGCGATGAGCGAGCGCGTGCCGGTGCCGTAGGCGACCGTGACGTAGTAGGTGCCCGCGGGGAGGTTGCGGTACGTGCGGCGCGCGGGGTTGCCCATCGCGCACATCGGGACGGCCGTCGCGCGGTCGCCGCAGGTGCGGGTGAGCTCCGCGGAGATCGCCGCGGCGCCGGTGGCGCTCACGTCGACGGTCACGTCGCGCGCGGCCGTCGTGGTGAAGGTGAACACCGCGTCGCCGTTGCCGGCCGTGGCGCCGCCGCAGGAAGTCCCGTAGTCGCCGTTGGCGGCGAAGCCCATGGTGGAGACCGTGGCCGGGCCCATGTCGGGCGTGACCGTGACGCCGGGGCAGGCGTCGCCCATCACGCGCGGCGGCGACGCGGCGACGGTCGCCTGCACGATGGTGGCGGCGCCGGAGTTGGACGACACCTGCACCCAGTAGGTGCCCGGCGGGAGGTTGGTCGCGCGGAGCGTGGTGCCGCCCATCACGCCGGAGTTGGCGCACGCGGCCTCCTGCGCGGCCGTGCCGCAGCCGGAGGGGCGGTAGAGCGCGAGCACCGAGGTCGCGCCGCCGGTGGGCATGTTGGTGATGGTGATGTCGCTGCTCGGGCGCGTGAGCGTGAGCGGGACGATGCCGTCGGGGCCGCCGCCGGTCCCGGTTCCCTCGCAGCTCGCGGCGATGCCGTTGGCGAAGCCCGTGAACACGATGGTGTGCGGGCGGCCGTCGTTGAGGTCGGCGCAGCGGCTCGTCGTGCCGGCGGGGAGGCACGAGTCGGTGATGCCGTTGGGGCACGCGGGGCCGACGGGGACGTCGGGCGTCGCATCAGGGGGCGGGGGCGCGTCGGGCGGCGTGACGACGTCGGGCGGCGGCATCACGTCCATCGGCGGCGGGGGCACGTCGGGCATCACCACGACGTCGGGCGGCGGCGGCGCGTCGGGGGGCGGGGGCACGTCGGGCTCGACGATGACGTCGGGCGGCGGCGGCACGTCGGGCTCGACGATGACGTCGGGCTGCACGTCGTCGGGGGGCGGCGGCTTGTCGGGCGTGACGGGCGTGTCGTCCGCGGCGTCGGGCGGGGGCTCGGCGTCGGGCTGGTCGCCGTCGGGCGCGGGCGGGAGCTCGTTGGTGACATCGTCGCCGACGTCGGGCGCGCTCTGGTCGGCGGCGGTGTCGCCGGGCACGTCGGGGCGCGGGGCCACGGGGGCGGGGTCGGAGCACGCGCCCACCGCGACGAGGAGCGGGACGAGGAACCTGAGTCGTTCGCGTTTCATGGAAGAGATCGTGACCTCCGAGGACGAAGCACACACCCGGTGGGGCTCGCCTCATGCGGCCTCCACCCGCGAGGCGCCGTCCGCGCCACCGCTGCGTGCGAGAGAGTCTGCACGGGGAGCGGCGCGCTTGGGAAGTCTGTCGCGGATGTCAGGGCGGACGCCGCGTCAGGGCGCCGCGCCCGCGTCGGGGACGTCGGGATCGCATGGAGCACCGGCCATCGCCCACGCCCGGAGCCGGTCGACGGAATCGTTGGGCCACCGCCCGTCGCCGCCCGTCCACGCGACGCCCGCGTCGGCATCGAGCGCCGGAGGAACCCCGCCCGCGCAGAGCCACGCGACCACCCGCGCCGTCCGCGCGCGATCGTGCAGGCAGCGCCGCCCGGCCACGCGCTCGACCACGCGCCGCGCGTACGGAAGCCGCCGCTCATCACCGACGCGGAACACCTCCGCCACCGCGAGCGCCCCCGGAGCTCCCCGCGATGCGAGTCGGCGGACGGCGTCGCTCTCGCCGACGTGGGTCGGGTCGGGCTCGTCGGCGAGGTGCGCGAGGAGCCACGCCGTCTCCGCGTCCGCAACCCGCGCCTCCACCGACGCGTCGCGGAACACCGCGGTCTCCCCGCCGTCCGCGCCGTGGCTCTCGGTGGCGGCGACGGGCGGCTCCGCGACGCGCGACGCAGCGGAGCACGCGAAGACCGCGAGGCTGACTGCGAGCGCGGCGCGCCTCACGGCACCGGGCGCAGCGTGAGGGTCGCCCGCGCGCCCCGCACCTCGACGGGCGCGTTGGCCTCCACGGTGGCCTGGCGCAGCATCGCGAGGGCCACCGCGCGCCCCGGGAGCGTCACCGACGTCGCCGCGCTGGTGACGCGCCCGACGTCCTTGCCGTCGGTCATCACGGGCTCGCCCGCGGGCGGCGCGTCGCCCTCGACCACGAGCCCGATGAGGCTCTTCTGCACGTGGCCGCGCATCTCCAGGCGGCACACCACCTCCTGCCCGAGGTAGCAGCCCTTCTGGAAGGACACCGCGCGCCGCGTGACCCCCGCCTCCTGCACGAAGTTGCTGGTGTCGAAGTCGCGCCCGAACGCAGCCACGCCCGCTTCGAGGCGCGCGACCTCCCACGCCTCGTCGGACACGGGCGTGACGCGCCCTTCGCTCGCGAGCGAGGCGAGGAGCTCGTACCGCGCGTCGTTGTCGTCGAGGAGGAGGTCGAGGCCGCCGCGGCCGAGGCGGTCGGCGGTGGCGGCGGGCGCGAGCGATGCGGCGAGCGACGCGGCCTTGGGGCCCTGGAGCGTCACGACGGCGCCGTCGCGGCGGGCGACGAAGACGTCCTCCATCACGATGTAGTGGTCGAAGTGGGCGAGCACCTCGTCGACGCGCGCGGCGGGCATCACGAGGATCACCTCGTCCTCGCGGCCGCCGGCGAAGAGGTCGGTGAGCACCTTGCCTTTGAGCCCGACGACGGCCGCGTAGACGCCGCGCCCGGGGGCGAGCGAGCGCGTGTCGTTGGTCACCATGCCGTTGAGCCAGGTGAGGCGGTCGCGGCCGCGGACGGAGACGGCGGCGAGGTCGTCGAGCGCGCGCAGGCCGGCGCCCTCGCGGAGCGCGGCGACCTGCTGGGGGAGCGGTGCGGTGACGGGGGGGAGCGCCATGGCGCGCGGTTGTGGCGCAGGGCCGCGCGCGGCGCAAGGGGGGGCGGTCAGCCCTTGGGGGCGTCGGCGTCGGGCTCGTCCTTCTTGTCGGCCTTCGCGTTGGCGGCGCGGCGGGCGGCGGCGCGCGCGTCGGCCTTGCGCTCGGCCTCCTCCAGCCCGCCGAGGAGCTGCGAGCGAGCGGCGGCGTCGAGCCGGAGCACGTCATCGACGAGGAGCACCATCGTGCTGACGACGTTGACCCAGCGGTTGCGCGCGGTGAGGCGGGTGGAGGTGGTCGGCGCCGCGGGGCCGTCCGTGGTGGCGAGGGACTGGCGCCGGTCTTCGATGGCGCCGAGGCGCTCGCCCGCGAGGACGAAGTCGTTCACCGCGTCGAGGAGCGTGCGGCCGTCGCCGGTGGGGATCGCGCGCATCGTCGCGACGGCGGGCTCGTCGCAGAGCACCTTGTTGCGCAGGCGGAGCGCGTTGCCGGCCTCGCCGCGCCAGGTGGTCTTGAGCACCTTGAGGTTGTCGTCGGGGAAGAGCTTGCGGCGCAGGTCGAGGAGCGCGGTCTCGCGCGCGGGGTCGTCGGTGAGCATCGCCATCGCGCCGAGGAGGTGGAAGGCGCCGGCCCCCTTGCGGTCGTGCCGCGCGTCGGTGGCGACGCCCTCCTGGTAGAGCTTCGCGCGCTCGGCCTCGCGCTCGTCGTCCTCGCGCGCCTTCTCGCTCGCGAGCATCCCCTCGTGCGCCTCGGTGAGCGCCGGGAGCATCGCCATCAGCAGGGGGTAGCGCTCCAGTTGGGCGCGCTTGCGGTCCTTCGTGAGGAAGGAACCGGTCGCCTCGATCATCTCTTCGTCGGTCATCGCGTTGAGCATCGTCGTCGCCTCCAGGGCGCAACCTAGCGGGCTCGACCGCGCGTCACAACGCGCTGGTGCGCAGCGCTGTGGCGCGTGTCCGACGGCGCGACATGGGGCGGTCGCGGGAGGGGTCTGCGATGAGGGAGGGTCAGCGCGAGGGTGGTCGCGGGAGTGGTTCGCGATGGGCGCGGGTCGGCGCGGGGGTGGTCGCGGGAGCGGTCGGCGATGAGTGGGGGTCGCGGCGGAGCGCTCCGGGGAGCGGTCGGCGGTGAGGCGGGGGTCGCGGGGAGGTGGTGTGGGGAGCGGGCGCGCGATGGGCGCGGGTCAGCGCCCGCCGGTCATGTCGGCCATGACGATCGGCGGGAGGTGCATGCAGGTGATCTCGGGCGACGAGGGCGCGGTGTCCTTCGCCATCTCGAGGGCCTCGTGCATGTTGGGGGCGGTCTCGTAGCCGAGGATGCGCGGCATGTACTCGTTGTCGGCGCCGACGACGATGACGCGCCCGATGTGCTGCCGCCCCGCCTCGCCCCAGTACCACATGAAGAACGGGTGCACCGGGTGGTACGCCCTGCCCTTGCGGAACATCGCGAGGTACGCCGGGTTGGTGGCGAACTTCTCCTCGTACTTCTTGTGCAGCTCCAGCGCGTCGCGCGTCTCCGGCAGCAGCCGGTGGACGAACTCCACGTACGGCGCGTGCTGGTCGTGGTCGAACTTGTCCGTCACCGGGTGGGTGAAGATCAGCGTGCCGCCCTTCTTCAACAGGGGCGTGCCCCGGTACATGTTGAAGAGGTAGCCCTGCGCCATCACCTGCACGAGCAGGGGGTTGAGGAAGGCGTTGACGTTGTAGGGCGAGACGTGGGGGATGCCCGACACGAGGATGTCGGCCTGGCCCTTCACCGGCACGCAGTACTGCTCGAAGCTGCGCTTGAGCGTCTCGGCGTGGGCTGCCTCGGTCTCGCCCGCGAACACGCCCGTGATCTCGAAGGGCGAGGGGACGCGGTTGAAGATCTCCTGGCGGAGCTCCTGCGGCGTGCGGTCGAGCGTGGCGATGAGGGCCTTGAGGGCGCTCCGGTCGAAGGGGCCGAGGTCGTCCTCGTTCTTGTGGAGGAAGGAGAGCGGCCGGTCGAACATCCGGTTGTTCACCGTCGTCTCGATCGTGAAGACGTTGAGGTGCTTGTTGGTCACCTTCCCCATCCGCTCGATGACGGTGTTGAGCATGGACGCCTTCGGGTCCATGTACGAGTGGCACTGCCGCATCACCTTGGGGTTGTGGTGCGACTTCAGGCTCTCGTAGCCGCAGAGGCCGACCGAGACGCTCTTGTGCCCGCCGCTCATGGGCACGAGGTTGACGGCGACGTAGATCACCAGGTCGGCCTCGACGGCCTTCCGGTTGAGCACCACGCGCTCGCCGAGCTCGGTCTCCCCGACGAACTTCATCCCCTGCGGGTCTTCGGCGTCGTGGTTGTAGAGGCGCTTGGGCCAGTACCCGTTGAAGATCTTGTCGCCGACGACGTGGCGCACCTCCGCCGCGGTCATCCGGCGGTGGACGCTGGTCGCGATGATCATCTCGACGTCGTCGACGCCGTGGTCGGCGAGGAGCTGGAGGACGATGGTGAGCACCCGCTCCCGCACGTCGGGCTGCTTCATCGGCGGCAGCGGGACGGACACGTCGTCCATCGCGATGACGACCTTCATCCCGGGGCGCAGCTTGGCGTAGAGCGGCGGCGAGTTGTGCGGGTGGTTGATCGCGTACCGGATGGCCGCGTCGGGGTCCTTGAGGCCCGCGAGCGGGGGCTTCGGGTAGATCACCCGGGTGCCAGCGGGGAGGTCGACCTCGACGAGGCGGTCGCCGGCGAAGAGGACGCGGGGGGCGCTCCGGCGGTCGAGCGTGACGACGCAGGGGTGGGTCATGGGCGGTCCAGATAGACGACGGGCCACTGGTACGAGCGCGCGAGGCGGTCGAGGGCCCGGTCGGGGTTCACGGCGGCGGGGTGGCCGACGACCGAGAGCATCGGGACGTCGGAGTAGCTGTCACTGTAGGCGAAGCACTCGTCGAGGTCGTGGCCGTGGTCGCGCGCGTGGTCGCGCACCAGGAGGGCCTTGGTGGGCCCCGCCACCACCGGCGGCAGCATCCGCCCCGTGGCGAGCCCGTCGAGGAACTCCAGCTTGTTCGCGATGACGTCGTCGGCCCCGAGCTCCTTCGCGAGCCGCGCCATGAGGAAGTCGAGCGCGCCCGAGATGATCACCACCTCGTGGCCCTTGTCCTTGCACGTGGCGACGAGCTTGCGCGCGTCCTTGAAGATCGCGGGCTTGAGCACCTTCTCGTAGGCGTCGTCGGCGAGCGTGAGCAGCCGGTCTTCGCTGGTGCCCTTGTAGAGCGCGTAGAGCTCCTCGTTGAAGAGCCTGCGGTCTTGCAACTCGGCGGCGAGGAGGCGCGGCGCGCGCAGGAGGGCGCCGACCACCTTGCCCAGCGTCCGCTGGGGGTTGGCCTGGTTGAGCAGGTAATAGACCGTCGGGTGCACCAGGTTGGTGCGGACGAGCGTCCCGTCGACGTCGAAATAACACGCGGCCATCGCGAGGTGCCGGGGCCTATACAGCCCCCGCGCCCCTTTTGGAACCGAAAACCCGCCCGCGAAGCGCCCTGCCCGGTGCGTCGCGGGGTACACAGCCCGTTCACAGTCGGGGCCCGCGGTGCGACACTCCGCGGCGTGGACGCGGCCCGCCTCGATGGGATCCCCGTTGGCGTGCTCGCGCACCGCGGCGGCTCCATCACCTACGTCAACGGCGCGCTCTGCGCGATCGTCGGGCGCCCGCGCGAGGAGCTGATCGGCGCCCACTTCGGCCTCGTGCTCGACCCGGCCGACGCCCGCCGGCTGACCGACTCGGCGGCGCGGCGCGGTCGCGGCGAGCCCGTCCCCGAGTCGTGGCGCTCGGTGAAGGTGCGCCGCCCCGACGGCGGGGAGCGCGTGGTCGAGGTCGACGTCTCGCTGGTGGGCGGGGACTTCCTCTGCGCGGTGCGCGACGTGACGGAGGCGGCGGCGCGGCGCGAGCGGCTCTACGCCCTGGCGCGGCTCGGGGTGAGCCTCCAGGCCTGCCGCGAGGAGCGCGAGCTCGCCGACACCGTGCACCGCGGCGTGAAGGCCATCGAGCTCTCCGACGCGTGGCTCGCGCCCGACGGCGACGAGCGCCTCCGCATCACCCGCATCGACCTCGCGGGGGGCGGTCCCTTCGAGGCGCTCCTCGGGCGGCCCCTGGTGGGCTTCTCGGCCGCGTGGACGCCGTGGCTCCGGCGCATCTGGGTGGAGGGCGAGGCGTACACCGACGACGCGCTCGACGAGGTGGGGCGCTTCATCGGCGCGCCCCTCGCCGGCGCCGCGCAGACGATCGCCGCGTCCCTCGGGCTCACCCGCGGGCTCGGCGTGCGCGTCGACGCCGGCGGCGCGCCCCACGCGCTGCTGGTGCTCCGCGGCGACTGGCTGCACCCCGACGACCTCGCGCTCGCGCGCCTCCTCCGCGGGCACCTCTCGGCCGCGCTCGACACCGCCCGCTACCTCGACGGCGCGCGCCGCCGCATCGACGACCTCGTCGCCGTCAACGACCTCGCCCGCCGCGCCCTCGCCGAGGCGCAGCGCTCGCCCCAGGGCGTGCTCGAGGCCGCCGCCGCGTGCGCCCGCGACCGCCTCCACGCCGACGCCACCGTCTTCCTCGTCGCCGACGGGCGCGTGCGCGGCGCCGCGGGCCTGCGCGCCGACGTCGACCGCCCCGTCGCCGACGTGCCCCTCGCGCTCGCGGCCCTCGCCTCGCCCGAGCCCGTCGTGGTCGACGACGTCCGCGCCGACCCGCGGATCTCCCCCGAGCAGCGGGCGCGCGGGATCGCCGGCGCCGCCGTGCTCGCGGGCTTCTCCGCGCAGCGCGGGCCGCGGGGCGTGCTCGCCGTCCACGACCCCGCCGGCCGCCGCTTCTCCGTCGAGGAGGTCGCGATGGCGCGCGCGATCGCCGCCGTCGCGGGCGTCGCCCTGGAGAACGCCGAGCTCCACGACGAGTCGCGCGCCCGCCTCGCCGAGCTCCGCGAGACGCAGGCCCGCCTCGTCGAGCGCGAGCGCCTCGCGGCCCTCGGCGAGGCCGCCGCCGTCGTCGCCCACGAGGTGCGCAACCCCCTCGCGGTGATCTTCAACGCCGTCAGCTCGCTGCGCCGCCGCGCCGGCCCCGCCCCGGACGTCGCCCCGCTGCTCGAGATGGTGATGGAGGAGGCCGGGCGCCTCAACCAGATCGTCAGCGACCTGCTCGACTTCGCGCGCCCCGCCGAGCCGCAGCGCCGCGCCGAGCCCCTGGGCCCCGTCGCCGAAGGAGCCGTCGAGGCCGCGCTCGCCCGCGCGCAGGCCGCGCAGCACGGCGGGCGGGTGGCGGTGTCGGTCGAGGTCGCGCCCGACGCGCCGCCGGCCTGGGCCGACGCGCGGATGGTCCGCCAGGCGCTCCTCAACCTCTGCCTCAACGCGCTGGAGGCGATGCCCGAGGGCGGCAAGTTGGCGGTGACGGTGCGGGCGGTGCCCGAGCGCGGTCGCGTCGCGGTCGACGTGCGCGACGCGGGGCCGGGCGTGCCGGCGGAGGCGCGGGGGCGGATCTTCCTGCCGTTCTACACGACGCGGTCGATGGGGACGGGGCTCGGGCTGGCGGTGGTGAAGCGCGTGGCCGACGCCCACGGCGGCGAGGCGTCGGTGCGCGACGCGCCGGGCGGCGGGGCGGTGTTCACCCTCGAGCTGCCGGCGGCGCCGCCGGCGGGGTGACGGGCGCGCCGTCGAGCACCGCGCGGGCGTGCTCGGGGACGATCTGCCGGAGGTGCCACGAGAGCAGGTGGAGGCGCTCGACCTCGGCCCGGTTGGTGCGCCGCGCGATGAGGAAGGCCGCCGTCGCGCCGACGAACACGACGGCGTGCACGATCGCGAGCAGCGCGAGGGTGGCGCCCGGCGCGAAGGAGAGCATCCGCGGCAGGATCACCAGGCGCCCGTTCTCGAAGGCGAACGACGGCGGCAGCGCGCCCGCCAGCTCGAGCGCGACGGGCGCGAAGATCGCGGCGAGGCCGGCGGCGAGCACCACGGCGGGGCGCATGCGGTCGCCGTGGGCGACGAAGATGATGGTGTTGGCCGTCAGCGCCGCGGGCACCGCGAGGAGCGGCCCGAAGAGGAGGTTGAGGCTCGAGATCGCGGCCATGCTCGACGAGAGGAGCACGTAGCCCGCGAGGTCGCTCGGGCGGCGGCGCAGGGCCTGGGAGGCCGAGAGCGCCGCGCTCAAGAGCATCACCGCGGTGGTGGCCGCGAGCATCCGCGCGTCGCGCACGCCCCAGCGCAGGAGGAGCGGCACCACCAGGAGCCACGAGGGGTAGGTGAGCGCGCCGACGCGGGCGAGCGCGCGGACGCGGTTCCGCCAGTCGGCGTCGATGCCCTCGCGCACCTCCGGCGGCGTCGCGCGCGGCGGGGAGAACATCAGCCGCACCAGCGTCGCGAGCGCCCGCGGGCTCTCCGGGTCGAGCGCCAGCGCCCGCCCGACGCGCTCGAGCGCGAGGCGCCGGTCGCCCTCCGAGCCCGCGGCGGAGAGCGCGCTGCACGCGAGGGCCTCGGCCTCGTCGGCGATCGCGGCGGCCGCCTCGCGGCGGGTGTCGACGCCGTGCTGGCCGTCGAGCACGCGCTCCACCTCGTCGCGGAGCTCCCGCGCGCTCGCGTAGCGCTGCTCGCGGTCGCGGGCGGTGGCGGTGAGGCAGATCCGGTCGAGCTCGGGGGTGATGTCGAGGTGGGGCGCGCGCGCCGACGGGGCCACCGCCGGGTCGGTGAAGGTCTGGCGCATCACCGCGCGCGTCGTGGCGCCGTCGTGGAGCGCGGTGAGCGTCAGGAGCTCGAAGAGCATCGCGCCGAGGGAGTACACGTCCGAGCGCTCGTCGGCCGCGCCGCTGTCGAGCCACTGCTCGGGCGCGACGAAGCCCGGCGTCCCGAGGAGCGCGCCGATCTCCGTGGCGGGCTCGGCGTCGACCGGGGCCTTCACCGGCTCGCTGCTGTTGTGGGTGAGCCGCGCGACGCCCCAGTCGAGCACGTACACCTCGCCGTACTCGCCGAGCATCACGTTCTCGGGCTTGAGGTCGCGGTGGATCACCCCGCGGCGGTGCGCGTAGTGGACGGCGCCGCACACCGCGGAGAAGGCCGTCAGCAGCCGGCGCGGGGTGTAGCGCTGCGCGACCTCGGGGTCGCCCCGGCGGAGCGCGTTGACCACGTCGGCGAGGGTGGCGCCGGCGACGTAGCGCATGGTGAAGCGCGGGCGCGCGCCCCGCGCGGCCTCGATGTCGTAGACGGGCGGGATGCACGGGTGCTCGAGCTGCCCCTGGGTCACCGCCTCCTGGAGGAAGCGGGCCCGCGCGGTCGCGTCGCGGGCGCGGTCGAGCGAGAGGCTCTTGATCGCGACGTCGCGCCCGATCTGCCGGTCGCGGCAGAGCCACACGTGCCCCATCCCCCCGGAGCCGATCGCGTCGATGGGCTCGTACCGCGTGAGGAGGTTCATGTCCTCGATGGGGCGCAGCGAGACCCGCTCCGGCGTCGCGTCGGAGGGCGGGGCGGCGTGCGTGGTCGCGCGGTTGCGGGCGGTCACCGATCATTCCATCGGCGCTCCGATCCGCCGGGATGAGGAAGCGCCGGGGCAACGTCCGCGCAAGAAATCTGAACAGATCTAGGGCCCGTGGTGCGCCTCCGGCAAGTCTTGCGCATTCCCTCTGACGCCCCTTCATTCACCGCTGCGACGACGGTGCATCGGTGTCGATTTGTCGCATCGCTCCGGGCGAACCCTGTTAGGGTCCGCGCCTCGACGGAATCCCCCCGACGCGAGCGCCCGGGGGGGGCCAACGAGCTCCCTTGTTCTCTCGTGCGACGGCGACGCCGACGCGCGGGGTGCGTGGGGCGCCCGGCGCGGTGATGACTTGACATCATCCTCGCGAATATGGTGCTAGCGGCACCGGCCGCATCCCGTCGCCCGGCGACCGCCGCCCTCCGGCGGACCTCTGCATCACCCGAACGAAGCGACTCATGCAGATCTTCCCACGCTCACTCAATCGTCTCCCGGCGATCGTCGCGATCGGGGTGGCCCTGGCAGGGGGCTTCCTCACGTCGGTGGTCTGGTACTACTTCACCCCGAAGCACACGCACGTGGGCTACTCGCCGCGGCAGCCCGTGCCGTACAGCCACTGGCTGCACGCGGGCCAGATGGGGATGGACTGCAGGTACTGCCACTCGAACATCGAGCGCGCGGCGCACGCCCAGATCCCCCCGACGCAGACGTGCATGAACTGCCACACGCTCGTGCGCACCGACTCCGCGCGCCTCGCGCCGGTGCGCGAGAGCTGGGAGACGGGCCGCGCGATCGAGTGGGTCAAGGTCCACCGCCTGCCCGACCACGCCTACTTCGACCACAGCGTGCACCTCTCCGCGGGCGTCGGCTGCGTGACCTGCCACGGGCGCGTCGACCAGATGGAGGTCGTGCGCCACGACCAGCCGCTGAGCATGTCGTGGTGCCTCGACTGCCACCGCAACCCGACCCCCAACCTCCGCCCGGTCGATCAGATCACCAACATGGACCCGAACCTCAGCGGGACGCAGGGGCAGCCGCCGCGCCAGCTCCGCCCGCCGACGACCTGCTCGGGGTGTCACCGATGAGCCGCCGAACCCCCTACGAATTCGAGGGCCCCGCGCCCGATCAGCCCGTGTGGTGGACGAGCCTGGACGACTACGCCCAGCAGACCACCGCCCCCGAGGCCCGCGCCCACGAGGCCGCGGCCGAGCACCCCGAAGGCGCCTGGGACTTCTCCGACCCGGTGAGCCGCCGCACCTTCATGACCCTGATGGGCGCGTCGATCTCGCTCGCGACGCTCCAGGGCTGCCGGCGCCCGGCGGACAAGATCCTGCCGTACTCGCGCGCGCCGGAGGACGTGACGGTCAACGTCACGAGCTTCTACGCCACGGTGATCGACCGCCGCGGCGAGGGCGTGGGCCTGCTGGTGGAGAGCCACGAGGGCCGCCCGACCAAGGCCGAGGGCAACCCCGACCACCCGGCGTCGCGCGGCAAGACCGACCTGCTCACACAGGCCGCGGTGCTCGACCTCTACGACCCCGACCGCTCGCGCAAGCCCTCCAAGGCCGGCGCGGAGAAGACCTTCGCGGACTTCGAGGGGGAGCTCCGGGCCGCCCTCACGGCCCACGCCGCCGACGGCGGGACGGGGCTGCGGGTGCTCGCGCCGCCGTCGATCTCGCCGACCTTCGTGCGGCTGCGCGACGCGGTGAAGCGGCGCTTCCCCAACGCGCGCTTCCACACCTGGGAGGCGGCGACCGCGGCCAACGTGCGGGCCGGCGCGCGCCTCGCCTTCGGCCAGGCCGTCGCGCCGGTGTACGACCTCGCGCGGGCGAAGCGCGTCGTCTCGATCGACAGCGACTTCCTCCAGACCGAGCCCGGCGTCGTGCGCAACACGCGGGGCTGGTCGGAGTCGCGCCGCGTGCGCACGCCCGACGACGAGCCGAGCCGGCTCTACGTGGTGGAGTCGGTGTTCTCGACCACCGGCGGCAACGCCGACCACCGCCTGCGCCTCGCGGCGCGCGACGTCGAGGGCTACCTCATGGCCCTCGCCGCGGCGCTCGCGGCCGGCGGCGCCGACCTCGGCGAGGCCGCGGCGGCGGTGCGCGGCGCGACGGCGCCCGCGGGCGTCGACGCGAAGTGGATCGAGAAGGTGGCCGCCGACCTGCTCGCCCACCGCGGCGAGTCGGCAGTGATCGTCGGGTCGCGGCAGCCGGCGACGGCCCACGCGCTCGGCCACGCGATCAACCAGGCCCTCGGCAACGCCGGCGCCACCGTGCGCTACGCGGCCGCGGCCGACCCCAACGAGAGCGACGACCACGGCGCCGACCTCAACGATCTCGTGACGGCGATGGGCCAGCGCCAGGTGCAGACGCTGCTCATCCTCGGCGGCAACCCGGCGTACGACGCGCCGGGCGAGCACCAGTTCGGGGCGAAGCTCGCGGGCGTGCAGCTCAGCGTGCACCTCGGGCTGCGCCGCGACGAGACGGGCGAGAAGTGCACCTGGCACGTGCCGGGGGCGCACTGGCTCGAGGCCTGGGGCGACGCGCAGAGCCTCGACGGCACCTACGCGATCCAGCAGCCGCTGATCCAGCCGCTCTTCTCGGGGCGCAGCGCGCTCGAGCTGCTCGGGCTCGTCGCCGACGCGCCCTCCTACCGGGGCTACGAACTCGTGCGGGAGACCTTCCGCGCGCGCAACCCGGGCAACGCCTTCGAGCGCCAGTGGCGCCGCGCGCTCAACGTGGGCGTGGCGGGCGAGGCGCCGGCCGCCGCGAGCCCCGCCCTGCGCGGTGCGGAGATCGCCGCGGCCTACGGGCGGCGGACGGCGCCGTCGGGGGCACTGTCGAAGACCAACCTCGAGGCGGTCTTCACGGTCGACGCGAAGATGTACGACGGGCGCCACGCCAACAACGCGTGGCTCCAGGAGCTGCCCGACCCGGTGACGAAGATCACCTGGGACAACGCGGCGGTGTTCTCCCCGAAGACGGCCGAGGAGCTCGGGATCCGAGGCGGCGATCTGGTGCGGGTGAAGAGGGGCGGCGGCGCCCCGGTCGAGATCGTCGCGTGGGTGCTGCCGGGTCACCCGGACAACACCGTCGCGCTGCCCATGGGCTGGGGCCGCACGCAGGCCGGCCGCGTGGGCAACGGCAAGGGCTTCAACGTCAACCCGCTGCGCCCCGTGGGCAACGTGTGGTTCGCCGACGGCTTCACGGTGGAGAAGGCGGGGTCGCGCTACCCGCTCTCGCAGACGCAAGACCACCACCGGATGGAGAACCGCCCGATCGCCATCGAGACCACGCTGGCCTCGTGGCGCGAGCACCCCAACTTCGCCGAGCGGCAGTCGCCGACGCCGCGGACGCTCCCGCTCTGGCGCGCGCCCTACACGTATCAGGCGCCGGACCACAAGTGGGGGATGTCGATCGACCTCAACGCCTGCACGGGCTGCAACGCCTGTGTGGTGGCGTGCCAGTCGGAGAACAACATCCCCGTCGTGGGCAAGGACCAGGTGGCGCGCGGCCGCGAGATGCACTGGCTCCGCGTCGACCGGTACTTCGTCAGCCCCCGCGGCCAGGGCGACGCCGACGCGCTCGCGACCAGCGACCCGCTGATGGCGGTGCAGCCCCTCGGCTGCGTCCACTGCGAGAACGCGCCCTGCGAGAACGTGTGCCCCGTCGCCGCGACGGTGCACAGCCCCGAGGGCCTCAACGAGATGGCCTACAACCGCTGCATCGGCACGCGGTACTGCGCCAACAACTGCCCCTACAAGGTGCGGCGCTTCAACTACCTCAACTGGCACAACGACGGCGTGTACCAGCCCGAGGACAACGACATGCCCGAGACCGTGCGCATGGCGATGAACCCCAACGTCACCGTGCGCTTCCGCGGCGTGATGGAGAAGTGCACCTACTGCGTGCAGCGGATCCAGTCGCGGAAGATCGAGGCCAAGCGCGAGAACCGCGACCTGCGCGACGGCGAGATCGTGACCGCCTGCCAGCAGGCCTGCCCGGCCGACGCGATCGTGTTCGGCGACCTCAACCTCCGCGACGCGCGCGTGACGGCCCTGTCGCGCGACCTGCGGCGGTACAAGCTGCTCGGCGACATCGGCACGCAGCCGCGCACCACCTACCTGGCGAGGGTTCGCAACCCCAACCCGGAGATGCAGGGATGAGCTACAGCGCTCCCATTCAGGACATCGGCGAGAAGCACCTCGTCACCCCGGGGACCACCTTCAAGAAGATCACCGAGGCGGTCGCCCGGGTGACGGAGAACCCCGCGCCGCGCGGGTGGTGGATCCTGTTCCTCACGGCCCTGACCTTCCTCGGGGTCCTCGGGCTGGCGATCGGGTACCTCTTCTTCCGCGGCGTCGGCGTGTGGGGCAACAACAGCCCCGTCGGCTGGGCCTGGGACATCACCAACTTCGTCTGGTGGGTCGGCATCGGCCACGCGGGCACGCTCATCTCCGCCGTGCTCTTCCTCTTCCGACAGAAGTGGCGCACGTCGATCAACCGCTTCGCCGAGGCGATGACGATCTTCGCCGTCATCTGCGCGCTGCTCTTCCCGGGCATCCACGTCGGCCGCGTCTGGCACGCGTACTACATGTTCCCGCTCCCCAACTCGATGGGGATCTGGCCCAACTTCAAGAGCCCGCTGCTCTGGGACGTGTTCGCCGTCGGCACGTACTTCACCGTCTCGACGCTGTTCTGGTACGTCGGCCTCATCCCCGACCTCGCGACCCTGCGCGACCGTTCGGTCGCCCGCGTGCGGCGGATGGTCTACGGCTTCCTCGCCCTCGGCTGGCGCGGCTCCAACCGCCACTGGCAGAACTACGAGCGCGCCTACATGATCCTCGCGGCGCTCTCGACGCCGCTCGTGCTCTCCGTGCACTCGGTGGTGTCGTTCGACTTCGCCACCTCGGTCGAGCCCGGCTGGCACACGACGATCTTCCCGCCCTACTTCGTCGCCGGCGCGGTCTTCTCGGGCTTCGCGATGGTGATGACGCTCCTGCTCGTCGCCCGCTCGGTCTTTAAGATGACCGACCTCGTCACGATCACCCACATCGAGCTGATGAACAAGATCATCCTCGCGACGGGCAGCATCGTCGGCTACGCGTACGCGATGGAGTTCTTCATCGCGTGGTACTCCGGCAACGACTACGAGCGCTTCACCTTCATCAACCGCGCGTTCGGCCCCTACGCCTGGGCCTACTGGACGATGATCACCTGCAACGTGATCTCGCCCCAGCTCTTCTGGTCGAAGAAGCTCCGCACCAACATCCCCCTGTCGTTCGTCGTGTCGATCTTCGTCAACATCGGCATGTGGTTCGAGCGCTTCGTGATCATCGTCACCTCGCTCCACCGCGACTTCATCCCCTCCTCGTGGGGCTACTTCCACCCGACCCCGGTGGACATCCTCACGTACATGGGCTCGCTCGGGCTCTTCTTCACCCTCTTCCTCCTCTTCATCCGCTGGGTGCCGATGATCGCGATCGCCGAGCTCAAGTCGGTGCTCCCCGAGGCCGACGCGCACCACGGCCACGCCGCGCACCACGACAGCCACGCGGAGGCTTCGAGCCCCGCGCCCGCGGAGGCGAAGTAGTCCCATGGCAACCGCAACCGAGACCCCCTTCACCCGGGTCGGCGTCGAGGGCGGCGCCCCCGCCCTGATGCTCGCGGAGTACCACTCCACCGCCGACGTGCTCCACGCCGCGGAGAAGGTCCGCGACGCGGGCTTCACCCGCTGGGACGTGCACACCCCCTTCCCGGTGCACGGGATGGACGCGGCGATGGGCCTCCGCGACTCGCGCCTCGGGTGGATCGTCGCCGTCATGGCCCTCGCCGGCTTCTCCACCGCCGTGTCGCTGATCACCTACGCCAACGTGATCGCCTACGACTTCGTGGTCGGCGGCAAGCCGCCCTTCTCGATCCCGTCGTACGCGCCCGTGTGCTTCGAACTCACGGTGCTCTTCTCGGCCTTCGGCGCCGTCTTCGGGATGCTCGGGATGAACAAGCTGCCGCGGCACCACCACCCGGTCTTCGAGAGCGACCGCTTCCGCGCGGCGACCGACGACCGGTTCTTCATCTCCGTGGAGTGCGCCGACCCGAAGTACGACGAGCGCGGGACGCGCGAGCTCTTCGAGAAGACGCACGCCGCACACATCGAGATCGTCGAGGACAACGAGCCGTGAACCGCCCAGCCCTCACCCTTACGATCGCCGCGATCGGACTCGGGGCGTGCCGCGGGGGCCCCTCCGAGGAGTCGCCCGTGGTGCTGCTGCGCAACATGCACCACCAGCAGCGCTACAACCCGCAGGCGCAGTCGAAGTTCTTCGCCGACGGCCGCACGATGCGGGCGCCGCCCGAGGGCACCGTCCCGCGGTACCCCGGCGGGGCCAACGCGCGCTACGCCAACTTCACCGTCGGCCGCGACGAGGCCTTCGACGACGACCGCGTCGTCCTCGGCCACGAGCCCGACAGCCCCGTCTACGTGCTCACCGTCCCCGAGTCGGTGGTGCAGTCGTTCGGCGGCGGCGAGCCGATGCTCCGCCGCGGCCAGCAGCGCTTCAACATCTTCTGCGGGCCCTGCCACGGCGGCGCGGGCGACGGCCGCGGTCAGGTGTGGCTCCGCTCGCAGGGCGGCGGCGTGGCCAACTCGTACCAGTACATCCAGCCGACCAACCTCCATGACGAGCGCCTGAAGCACGTGCCCGACGGGCAGCTCTTCGCCACCATCACCAACGGCATCCGCAACATGCCCGCGTACTCCGCGCAGATCCCCGTGAACGACCGATGGGCGATCGTCGCGTACGTGCGGGCGCTCCAGGTCTCGGGAGGTACGCCGTGAGCGCGTCGTCCTCGGATAACCAGTACCGCCTCACCGGCGGCCTCGCCAACGCCTGGAAGGCCGCGGCGGGCGTCGGCGTGGTGGGCGTCGGGGCCGCGATGGCCCTGGGCGCCTCGGACGGGAAGCGCTTCGCGTTCTCGTACCTGTTCGCCTTCGTCACCTTCATCACGCTGGCCTTCGGCGCGACCTTCTTCGTGCTCTTCCAGCACGTCACCTCCGCGGGCTGGAGCGCTACCGTGCGCCGGACGGCGGAGTTCCTGATGTCCGCGCTGCCGGTGTTCGCGCTGCTGTTCGTGCCCGTCGCGCTGCACGCCGACGACCTCTACGGGTCGTGGATGTCGCACGGCCACGGCGCCGCGCACGCCCCCGCGCACGGCGGCGGCGAGCACGGCGCCCCGGCGGCGGCGGGCGGCGAGAGCGGCGGCGAGCACACGGGCCCCGCGGGCGGCGAGCACGCGGCCCCGACGGGCGAGCACGCGGGCGGCCACGGCCCCGCGGCCCCGGGGGGGCGGCTCACCCAGGAGCAGATCGAACACGAGATCCACGGCGAAGTGATCGCCAAGAAGGCGCCGTACCTCAACACGACGCGCTTCTTCGCCTTCGCGGTCGTGTACTTCCTCATCTGGGTTCTGGTGTCGCAGCGGCTCTTCGGCTTCTCGGTCAGCCAGGACAAGGACAAGGACCGCTCCTGGACGCGCAAGGCGATCGGGATGTCCCCGTGGGCGATCCCGCTGATGGCGCTCTCGACCACCTTCGCGGCCTTCGACTGGTACATGTCGCTGCTGCCCGCCTGGTACAGCACGATCTTCGGCGTGGTGCTGTTCGCGTCGGGCATGGTCGCCTTCTTCGCGGTGACCATCCTGCTGACGATGTTCCTCCGCGACCGCGGGGTGTTCGGCGAGCTGCTCACCGTCGAGCACTACCACGACCTCGGGAAGCTCCTGTTCGGGTTCAACTGCTTCTGGGCCTACGTGGCCTTCTCGCAGTTCTTCCTCATCTGGTACGCCGGCATCCCCGAGGAGGCCGAGTTCTACCACCTGCGTTGGGCCGAGGGCCCGTGGAAGAACGTCTCGCTTGCGATCGCGATCTTCCACTTCGTGGTCCCCTTCATCCTGCTCATGTCGCGCAACGTGAAGCGCAACCTCACCTGGCTCAAGGTGGGCGCGGCGCTCCTCGCGGTGATGCACGTGGTGGAGATGTACTGGCTCATCCTGCCCAACTACGCGGCGGCCACGGGCGTCGAGGCCCGCGAGGCGCACGCGCTCGCGCCGCACGCGCTCGACCTCCTGTGCCTCGTGGGCGTCGGCGGCGTGTACGCGGCCGCGGTGCTCTACCGCATGGCGCAGCACCCGGTGGTGGCCGTCGGCGACCCGCGCCTCGACCGCTCCGCCCACTTCGAGAACGCCTGAGGAGACACACGGGTCCCATGGCCACCGACAAGACCGAAGTCCCCACCGGAACCATCATCGGCATCAGCGTGCTGGTGCTCGGCACGCTGGTCGCCGTGCAGTACTCCATCACCGGGTACTTCCACTCGATGTACGGCGAGGAGCAGCAGCGCAAGGTGCTCGGCGTCCAGAGCCGCCGCCTCACCGAGGCCCGCGAGGCCGACGCCCAACGCCTCGCGAACATCGGCGCCGGCATCCAGCAGGTGGCCACCGCGCTCGGCAGCGGCGTCCGCCCGGCGTCGATCACCCCGCGGCCCTCCACCGACCTCCAGGCCCTCCAGGGCTGGGGCCAGCGCCCGCGCGTGGTGCCCAACCCCCCGCCCGCGCGTGGGGACATCCCCGCCGGCGCCGACACCACGCCGCACCCCGCGCCCGCCCCCGCTGCGCCCGCGGCGGGTGCTGCGCCCGCGGCGGGTACTGCCCCGGCGGCGAACGCTCCCTCGACCAACGCTCCCGCGGCGAACGCACCTGCGGCACACCCTGCCGCCCCCGTGCCCGCCGCCGCGGCCGCCCCTACACACGCTGCTGGCGCGGCCCCGGCGGCGCACTGACGCGATGGCGAAGACGGCGACGAGTCTCGTGACGGCGGTGGCGCTTGCGGCGCTCGCGGTGGCCCCTGGGCCCGCGGCGGCGCAGGTGAACACCCAGCCGCGCGAACTCGACGCCGTCACGGTGAACGAGCACCTCGGCGCGCGCGTCCCCTTCGACGCGCGCTTCACCGACCACACGGGCCGGCAGGTGACCCTCGGGGAGTACTTCTCCCGCGGGCGCCCGGTGGTGCTCAACCTCGTCTACCATCGCTGCCCGATGCTCTGCGGGATGGTGCTCAACGCGGTGATCCGCTCGCTCAAGCAGACCACCTGGTCGGTGGGCGAGCAGTACGACGTGGTCACGCTGAGCATCGACCCGCGCGACACCGTGGAGACCGCCGCCGCCAAGCGCGCGCGGGTGCTCGAGAGCTACGGGCGGCCGAGCGCCGCGCGGGGCTGGCACTTCCTCCTCGGGCCCGAGCGCGAGTCGCGGCGCGTGGCCGACGCGGTGGGCTTCGCGTACCGCTTCGACCGGCAGAGCGACCAGTACGCGCACCCCGCGGTGACGATGCTGCTCACGCCCGACGGCCGCGTGGCGCGCTACCTCTACGGGATCGACTACGCGCCGACGGACGTGCGCGTGGGGCTGCTCGAGGCGTCCGAGGGGCGCCAGGTCACCACCGTCGAGCGGCTGATCATGTTTTGCTACCACTACGACCCCCAGGGTCACCGCTACGCCCTGGTGGCGAGGAACGTGATGAAGCTCGGCGGCGTGGCCACGATGGCCGGCCTGGCGGGCTTCTTCGCGGTGATGCGGGCGAGGGAGCGGCGGAAGGCCTCCCCCGCGCACGCGACGGCGGCGCAAGGATGAACACGATGCCCCCCCGAGCGGGGCGACGCGGACGAAGGCAATGAATCCAGAACCCACGCTGCAGATGCCCGGACAGTGGTCGACCCTCGCCCCGCAGGTCGACTGGATCTTCTATTTCATCTACTGGATGAGCGTGGTCCTGTTCGTCGGGATCATCGGCGCGGCGCTGTACTTCGTGTGGAAGTACCAGCGCAAGCCGGGCGTCGCCGCCGAGCCGACGGGCCACAACCTCCCGCTCGAGGTGGGCTGGACGGTCGCGCCGCTCTTCTTCCTGGCGCTGCTCTTCCACTGGGGCTTCACGGCCTACGTCGACATGACGGTGGCCCCCGCCAACGCGATGGAGATCCGCGTGCGCGGGAAGAAGTGGTCGTGGGACTTCGAGTACCCCAACGGCGCCCACCGCACCAACGAGCTCCACGTGCCGGTCAACCGCCCCGTGAAGCTGGTGATCTCGTCGGACGACGTGCTCCACGCGATGTTCATCCCCGCCTTCCGCGTCAAGCGCGACGCGGTGCCCGGGATGTACGGGACGCTGTGGTTCCAGGCGACGCACGAGGGGCAGGCGCCCTTCTTCTGCGCGGAGTACTGCGGCGCGGCCGAGACCGGCTCGCGCGACGAGCAGGGCCGCGACACCTGGGCCGGGCACTTCAGCATGATGGGCACGGTCACGATCGAGAGCGAGGCGGCCTTCACCGCGTACCTCGACCGGATCAACAGCCGCGCACCGGGCCTCACGCCCGCGCAGAGCGGCGCGCAGATCTACCGCTCGGCGCAGTGCTACACGTGCCACTCGGTCGACGGCGCGCCGGGGACGGGCCCGACGTGGCGCGGGATGTTCAACCACCCCGTCACCCTCTCCGACGGCACCACGCTCACGGTGGACGAGAACTACCTCCGCCGCTCGATCCTGGAGCCCAACGCCCAGGTCGTGCGGGGCTTCAACCCGGTGATGCCGACCTACCGCGGGTCGCTCACCGAGTGGCAGCTCGGCGACCTCATCGAATACATGAAGAGCCTCCAGTAGGCGCCGCGCGCGCCCGAGAAGGAACCGACCGCGATGTCCTCCACGCACGCTGAAGAAGACCTCTTCAACACGAACTACCTCAAGGCCGGGACGGGCGTGAAGTCCTGGCTGCTGACGCTCGACCACAAGCGCATCGGCCTGATGTACCTGGTGTCGGTCATCATGGCCTTCTTCCTCGGGGGCGTCTTCGCCCTCCTGGTGCGCCTCGAGCTGTGGGCCAACGGGCCCACCATCATGAACGCCGCCCAGTACAACCGGGCGTTCACGCTCCACGGCGCGATCATGGTGTTCCTCTTCATCATCCCGTCGATCCCGGCGTCGCTCGGCAACTTCGTGCTGCCGATGATGCTCGGGGCGAAGGACGTGGCCTTCCCGAAGCTCAACCTCCTGAGCTTCTACATCTACGTGATCGGGACGGTCTTCGCGCTCTTCTCCATCATCTCAGGCTCGGTCGACACCGGGTGGACCTTCTACACCCCGTACTCGACGTCGACGAGCACCGCCGTGGTCTCGATGACCCTCGCGGTGTTCATCCTCGGGTTCTCGTCGATCCTCACGGGCCTCAACTTCATGGCCTCGATCCACACGCTGCGCGCGCCCGGCCTCCACTGGAAGCGCCTGCCGCTCTTCGTGTGGGGCATGTACGCCACCTCCATCATGCAGGTGCTCGCGACCCCGGTGCTCGCGATCACCCTCTTCCTCCTCGCGATGGAGCGGGTCTTCGGCCTCGGCATCTTCGACGCCTCGCTCGGCGGCGACCCGGTGCTCTTCCAGCACTTCTTCTGGTTCTACTCGCACCCCGCCGTGTACATCATGATCGTGCCCGGGATGGCCGTGGTGAGCGAGCTCTTCGCCACCTTCACCCGCCGCTCGGTCTTCGGCTACTTCGCCATCGCGATGAGCTCCCTCGGCCTCGCCCTCGTGGGCTTCCTGGTCTGGGGCCACCACATGTTCACCTCGGGCCAGTCGGAGTTCGCCACCATGGTGTTCTCCGCGCTCACCTTCCTCGTCGCGATCCCCTCGGGCGTGAAGGTCTTCAACTGGACCGCCACGCTCTACAAGGGCTCCATCTGGCTCACCACGCCGATGCTCTACGCCCTCGCCTTCCTCGTGCAGTTCACCATCGGCGGGCTCACCGGGCTCTTCCTCGGCACCCTCGCGACGGACATCCACCTGCACGACACCTACTTCGTCGTCGCCCACTTCCACTACGTGATGATGGGCTCGACGGCCTTCGGCTTCCTCGGCGGCCTGCTCTACTGGTGGCCCAAGATGACCGGCAAGCTCTACGACGAGAAGCTCGCCAAGGTGTCGTGGGCGCTGGTCTTCATCGGGTTCAACGCCACCTTCCTCGTGCAGTTCGTGATGGGCTCGCAGGGCATGCCCCGGCGCTACTACGACTACCTCCCGATGTTCCGCCCGTACCACGCCTTCTCCACCGTCGGCTCGTGGATCCTCGGGCTGGGCTTCCTCATCTACGCCTACGTCCTGATCCAGTCGCTGCGCTCGGGCGAGAAGGCGCCCCCCAACCCGTGGGGCTCGGCCGGCTTCGAGTGGGCCTCGGAGTCCCCGCCCGTCTTCTCGAACTTCCGCGAGACCCCGACCATCACCCGCGGGCCGTACGACTACCACCTCGCCACCGAGGCGGAGCTCTACGACGGCTTCCCCGAGGACAAGAAGGCCTGAACCCGCCGCCCCTGAACCTTCCGCGAAGGTACCGGAACCAACGCCCATGAGCACTGCGACCTCCAGCACCGAACACGCGCCCGACGGCGGCGGACACGCGCACCCGAAGTGGCTCCAGCACCACTTCGACACGCCCAACCACCAGTTCGAAACCGCCAAGCTCGGCATGTGGATCTTCATCTGCACCGAGATCCTCATGTTCGGCGGGCTCTTCGTGGCCTACACCATCTTCCGCGGCCGGGAGATGGAGATGTTCCACGCCGCCCACCAGCACCTCAACTGGAAGCTCGGCGCGGCCAACACCATCGTGCTGCTCTTCTCGTCGCTCACCGCCGCGCTGGCCGTTCGCCAGTCGCAGGTGGGCGACCGCCAGGGCACCACCCGCTACATCGTCATCACCCTGCTCTGCGCGGCCACCTTCCTCGTGGTGAAGTACTTCGAGTACACCGCCAAGCTCGAGCACGGCACCCTCCCCGGGCGGTGCTTCGGGCACCCGTGGTTCGCCGACGGGTGCATCGCGGGCGGCGCCGCCGTGCAGCCCCTCCCGGTGCACGGCCTCACGACCCGCGCGTCGATGTTCTTCGCGCTGTACTTCATGATGACGGGCCTCCACGGCGTGCACGTGCTCGTCGGCATGGGCATCCTCACCTGGGTCCTCATGCGCAACCTCCGCGGGGACTTCAGCAAGGAGTACTTCACCGCCATCGAGATCGGCGCCCTCTACTGGCACCTCGTCGACCTCGTCTGGATCTACCTCTTCCCCCTGCTCTACCTGGTGGGCTGAACGATGAGCTCCTCGACCGAAACCCACGACCACGCTCACGACCACGGGCACGACGACGGCGCCGTCCACGCGCACATCACCGACACGAAGTTCCTCGTCGGGATCTTCTCCGCGCTGATCGTCCTCACGGTGATCACCGTGGCCGTCTCCCGCGTCGACCTCGGGCCGGCCAACTCCTTCGTCGCCATCTTCGTGGCCACCGTGAAGGCGTCGCTCGTCGCGACCTTCTTCATGCACCTCCGCCACGACAAGCCCTTCAACTCCGTCATCTTCGTGATGTCGTTCGTGTTCCTGGGCATCTTCCTCGTCTACTCGCTCAACGACCTCGACACCCGCGGCTGGATCGACCGCTCCAACGGCACCCGCATCTACGAGCGCAGCGGCGAGGTCGCGCCCGGCGGCTTCACCCCGCGCGGCGAGATGGGCCACGGCGCGCCCGGCGGCCACGGCGCCCCGGCCGAAGGCGCCCACGGCGCGGGCACCTCCACCGCCCCCGCGGCCGGCGGCGCCACCGCCTCCCCGCAGCCCGCGGGCGGCCACGCAGCGCCCGCCCACTGACCGCGCCTCCCTCCCGCCTCCGCACCCCTCTCCCCACCGCCCGCTACCGTCTCGCGTTTCCCGCGGCGCGCGCGTAGGCTCGCGCGCCACCGTGAGCGAAACGATCTCCGCCGCCGACGGGCGCTACCTCCTCCACCAGGTCGTCATCGAGGCGCCCGCCACCGAGCTCTGGCGCGCCGAGCTCGTATGCGCCGCGGGCATCCGCCGCCCGGTGGCCTTCAAGCGCCTGCGCGCCCCCTTCGCGCGCGACCCCGCCTACCGCGAGGCGATGACCCGCGAGGCCCGCGTCCTGCTCCTGCTCGACCACCCCAACGTCGCGCAGCTCGTCGACTTCGGCGAGGACGCCGCCGGGCTCTACCTCGTCACCGAGTGGGCCTGGGGACTCACGCTCCAGGACATCATCCAGCTCGCCGAGGCCCACCAGCGCCGGCCCTCGCCCGTCGTGCTCGGCGCCGTCGGCGTGCAGATCCTCCTCGCCTTCGACGCCGCCCACCGCCGCGTCGTGCGCGGGCCCCACGGCGTCACCGCCGCGCCCGTCGTCCAGCGCGACCTCTCGCCGAGCGGCGTGCTCCTCACCGTGCGGGGCTCGGTGAAGCTCACCGACTTCGGGCTCCCGCGTCCCTTCACCCCGGCCGCGCTCGAGACGCTCGGCGCTGGCGACCCGCGCGTCTCCTACGTCGCCCCCGAGCTCGCCCTCGGCCAGCGCCCCTCCGTCGCGAGCGACCTCTACGCCTGCGGCGCGCTTCTTTGGGAGTGCATCGCGGGGCGGCGCGTGTGGTCGGGCGTCGGCGTCGAGCACGCGATGACGCTGCTGCGCAACGGCCACCGCGCCCCGCGGCTGCGCGACGTGCGGCCCGACGTGCCCCCGGCGATCGCGGGCGTCGTCGACTGCGCGCTCTCGGCCAACCCCGCCGAGCGCTACGACAGCGCCACCACCTTCGCCCGCGCGCTCGAAGACGCGCTCCGCAGCATCCCCGAGCGCGTCGACACGCCGCGCCTCGCGTGGGAGGTGTCGACCGCGCTCCAGCTCCGCCAGCGCATGATCGAGAGCATGCGGCCCCCCGCCCACCCGTCGGGGAGCCCGTCGGCGCCGGCGCCCGTCTTCTACGAGGACGACTCGGAGACGCGGCGGACGGCGGTGTTCATGCCGGCGGCGGTCGACCCGCGGCAGAGCCTCATCCCGGTGGAGATCGAGGAGTCGACGTCGATCGTGCCGCCGATCGCCGAGGTGCCGACGGGCGCGCGCGTCCGGCGCGACTCGGTGGAGGTGGCCCTCGCCGACGCGCCCGGCGCCGAGCAGAAGGTCGACGACGAGATCCTCAACAGCGACAAGCCCCCGCCGTCACCGTCGTCGCCCGCCGTGCCCGCCGTCCCGTCGAAGCCGCCGGCGCCCTCGACCCCGTCGACGCCCGCCGCGCCCGCTCAGTCGTGAGGCGCTGAGGCGTCGGCCAGCGCGCGGGCGGCCGCGGCGTTGCCGCACGCGCGGGGGTTGTGGTTCATCGCGCAGACGCGGTCGTAGAGGGCGGCGGCGCGGAGCGGGTCGCGCGCCACGCCGTCGCCCGCGATGTGGAGGTTCGCGAGGTTGTTGCAGGCGTCGACCTCGCCGGCGTCGCAGGCGCGGAGGTAGAGCGCGGCGGCGCGGTGGCGGTCGACGGCGCCGCCCTGCCCGAGGTCGAGGAGCAGCGCGAGGCTCTTGCACGACGACGCCTCCCCGCCGTCGCACGCGCGACCGTAGAGCGCGCGTGCGCGGGCCGGGTCGCGCGCGGCGCCGCGGCCGTTCTCGTGGAGCCAGCCGAGCGTCTTGCACGAGAGCAGGTGGCCGCGGTCGCAGGCGAGCGTCGCGAGGCGGAGCGCGCGGGCGTCGTCGCGCGCGCTGATGGCGGCGAGCGCGGCGCGGCGGCAGGCGACGTCGTCGCGCGCGTCGACGCAGGCGCGCTCGTCGGGGGCGGGGGCGACGTCGGGGGCGGCGTCGCGCGCGGGGGCGGCGGGGCGGCGGCAGGAGAGCGCGGCGAGGAGCGGGGCGAAGAGGGCGGGGCGCATCGGTCGGGCGCGAGTGTATGCAGCGGATCGCCGCGACGGAACCGCAAGGATCGCAAGGGGCGCAAGGGGCACGCTCCCCGTAGACCGGGCGAATCGGTTCGTGCTACCCGACGCGCCGTGAAGTACCTCGTCACGGGCGCCACGGGCTTCCTCGGCCGCCACCTCTGCCTCCAGCTCGCCGCGCGGGGCCACGACGTCGTCGCCCTCGCGCGCTCCACCGCGCGCGCGCCGGCCCACGACCGCGTCCGCGCCGTGAAGGGCGACGTCCTCGACGCCGCGTCGATGCGCGCCGCGAGCGACGGGTGCGACGGCGTCTTCCACTGCGCCGGCCGCGTGTCGCGCGACCCGCACGACGCCACCGCCCTCTGGGAGGCCCACGTCGTCGGCACCCGCACCGCCCTCGAGGCCGCGCGCGCCGCCGGCGTGAAGCGCGTCGTCCACGCCTCCACCTCGGGCACCATCGCGATCAGCGACGACCCCGACGCGGTGGCCAACGAGGACACCCCCGCGCCCCTGAAGTACATCGAGCGCTTCGCCTACTACCGCACCAAGCTCTACGCCGAGTACGAGGCGCTCGAGCAGCACCGCAACGGGCTCGACGTGGTCATCGTCAACCCGTCGCTCCTGCTCGGGCCCGGCGACGTGCACGGCAGCTCGACGGGCGACGTGAAGCGCTTCCTCGACGGGCGCATCCCGATGGTGCCCGCCGGCGGCGTCGCGTACGTCGACGCGCGCGACGCGGCCGAGGCGATGATCCTCGCGATGGACAAGGGCGCGCCCGGCCGGCGCTACCTCGTCAACGCGTCCAACTGCACGCTCGGGGAGTTCTTCGGGCGGCTGGCGCGGGTGTCGGGGGTGAAGGCGCCGACGCTCAAGATGGCGAAGGGAACGACGCTCGCGCGCTTCGGGGCGAAGGCGCTGGAGCGCGCGGCGAAGGCAATCGGCGCGGAGCCCCCGGTCGACCCGGTGAGCGCCGAGATGGGGCAGCTCTTCTGGTACTGCGACAGCGGGCGGGCGGAGCGGGAGCTCGGGTGGAGCCCCCGCGACCCGGTGGCCACGCTGGCCGACACGGTGGCCGACCTGCGCGGCGCGTGAGGGACGTCAGTCGCGGCTGACGGTGACGTCGACGCCGCCGTCGCCGCCGCCCGAGAGGACGCAGAGCGCGAAGGCCTCGGCCTGCGCGCGGCAGTCGGTCGAGTCGGCGCCGCCGTCGCCGCAGGTGAAGTTGGCGGTCATCCCGCACTGGAGCACGGCGTTGGACTGCGACGCGCACGCGGGCACCGACGTGAAGCGCGTGCACTCCGAGACGCAGTCGCCCATGCTGAAGCCGGGGCAGTTGGCGGCGGCCTGGCGCGCGCACACCGACGAGCACGTCGCGCCGCCGCTGCCCGAGTCCTCCGGCGGCAGCAGGCCCCCGCCGCCCCCGCCGTTGCTCTGCGCGTTGCACCCCACCAGCGCCGCGACCACCACGACCATCCGAACCGACCTGTTCACCATCCGAGACCTCCTGTCGGCCCGCGAACGTACGCCAGCGCGGCCCCCGCGCGAAGCAGGAACCGCGGCGCGCGGGAGCGACGTGGAGGGCGCGTCAGTCGCGGCCGGCGTCGGGGACGAGGCAGGCGAGGGCGGCGACGTTCTCGGCCATGCAGTCGCGCGAGGTGGGGTCGCCGTCGCTGTCGCAGGTGAAGGTCGCGCCGCCGCCGCAGGCGAAGAGCGCGTTGATCTGCGCGCCGCAGATCGGCGCGCTCGCGTACTGGGCGCACTGCGTCATGCAGCGCTCCATCGAGAAGCCCGAGCAGTTGGCGGCGGCCTGGCGCGCGCAGAGCGCACCGCAGTTGGCCGACCCTCCGCCCGCGCCCGAGTCCTCCGGCGGCAGCAGCCCGCCGCCGCCCCCGCCACCGCCCTGTGCGCTGCACCCCACGAGCGCCGCCAGCGCGACACCGAACGCCCATCCCGATCGAAGCATCATTCCTCAGCCTCCTTCGTCGGAGCCTACGTCCGCGGCCTGCGCGACCCCGCAGCGTCTTCGTGCGCCGGTTCATTTTCCCTCGCGCGAGGGTGCGCCCGCCGCGAGCGCGGCCCGCGAGAGCGCCACCGACCGCACCGAGCGCGCGCCCGTCGCGAGGATCGTCGCGCGCAGGCTCGCCAGCGTCGCCCCGGTGGTCACCACGTCGTCGACCAGGAGCACGCGACGCCCGCGCACGCCCTCGGGGCGCGTGACGGTGAAGGCGTCGGCGACGTTGCGCCGGCGGGCCGCGCGGTCGAGCCGCGTCTGCGAGGGCGTGTCGCGGGCGCGCTCGACGACATCCGTCAGGACCGGCACGCGCAGGTGGCGGGCGAGCGGCCGCGCGAGCTCGCGGGCCTGGTTGTAGCCGCGCTCGCGGAGCCGCCGCGGGTGCAAGGGGACCGGGACGATCGCGTCGTCGGGCTCCGGCGGCGCTTCGAAGGTCTCGACGAGGAGGGCGCCGAGGGCGACGGCGAGGTTGGGGTCGCCGTCGTACTTCGCGCGGTAGATGGCGCGGGCGAGCGAGGCGCCGTGTTCGAAGGCGACGGACACGTCGGCGGGGCGTTCGTCGGCGGCGAGGAGGTACGTCCTGCACGAGGCGCAGAGGGGCGGCTGCGCGGGATAGGGCGCGTCGCAGGCCGCGCAGAGGGGCGGGGCGACGAGGTCGAGGAGGTCGGCGGCGAGCGCGTGGAGCCCGCGGAGGGCGGTGGCGGTGAGCTGCATGGGCGGTCATCGGGCGCGGCGAGGAAAGTGGCGCGTCGGCGGGGCGCGTCATGCGTGCGATGACGCAGTGCGAACGCCACGAGACAAGGCGCGTCATGAAATCGACGGCGGGTGTTGACGCGGCGAGTCAATGTCTATAGGAAGGGCGGCAGGAGACACACCATGGCGCTCGAAGCGATGACCGAGGGGTTCCGTACGCAGGTGCAGCGGGCGGGGGATGCGTGGCTGCGGCAGGGCAGGGTGGTCGGGGCGAAGGCGCTCCGGAAGGGCGCCCGCACGCTCACGCGGACGGCGGCGCGGCTCCACGTGCTGGCGACCCGGCTGGCCCCCGCGCTCGACGCGGCGCCGACGGTGGTGACGGAGGAGGCTGTGTCGGTGGCGGAGGTGGTGGCGCCGGTGACGGAGGCGGCGGCGGTGGTGACGGAGGCCGCGCCGGAGGTGGCGGCGGTGGCGCAGGAGGCGCCCGCGCTGGCGGCTGCGGCAGCGTCTGGGGCGGATGACGGGGCGCGTGCGGAGGCGTCGTCGAAGCGTCGGCGCGGGCGGCACGGGCGTCGCTGAACGCTCTGGCGCGGCGACGGGGGCGATCGATCAGCGCGAGGCGCGGCGCGCGACCATCGCGCCGAACTGCGTGAACGGCGCGGTGTCGCCGGGCGCGCAGATGGAGGCGACCATCCCGTTGCGGCAGGCGGTGCCGCCGCAGAGCGCCGACTCGTCGAAGCGCCGCGCGACCTCGGCGACGCGGCGCGCGCGCCAGGCGAAGGGCTGCGCGTCGATCGCGCACGAGGGCTCGTTGGTGAGCGTCGCGAAGCGGCACGCGGGGAGCGTGCGCGTCGGGCACATCGGGTCGAGGTCCTGCTGGCGCATCGAGACGGGGCCGCCGATGGCCATGGGGTTGGCGTAGGCGCGGGTCGCGTCGCGCGCGTTGAAGTCGTCGGGGCGGCCGGCGGCGGGCGGGCCGAGCAGCGCGTCCCAGTCGGTCGCGCCCGCGGCCGTGCGCGGGAGCGCGGTGGGGGCGCCGGTGATGGCGCCGAAGACGATCCGCTCGGGGTGGCCGGGCTTGAGCGCGAGGAGGCCGCGCGTCGGGCGCGCCGGGTCGACGTAGCGGTCGAGCGACCACGTCGGGTCCTGCGCGCCGCCGGGCGTGTAGTTGTAGAAGCGGAGGTTGAGGTCGGACGAGGCCCAGCGCGTCGACATGACGTCGTAGACGTCCGACGCGTCGTCGCAGGCCCCGACGCCGTCGTGCTGGTCGCACCGGCGCACCGAGCCGTCGTCCTCGTCGGTGAGGAGCAGGATCGCGAGGGCGGCCTCGGGCCGGAGGAAGCCCGCGTTGGGCCCGCCCTCGGCGCTCTGCGTGACGAGCGCGCGGCGGATCGCCTCCAGCGGCTGCTCGAGCCCGCAGCCGCCGACGCCGAGGTCGGCGTGGCAGGTGGGGCGCCAGAGCACGGCCATCGGGTCGTCGGCGGCGGTCACCGTGACGTAGGGGGCGCGCTCGAGCATGTCGTTGCAGAAGAGGGAGGCGGTGATCGGCGGGAGCGCGCGCTGCTGCGAGGCGGGGCCGTTGACGCGCGGGTTGAGCAGGCCGTCGTCGCCGCGCACGCCTGCGCTGCACGAGGGGATGGTGTACCCGGGCGTGCCGAGGTCGGTCGAGATGACGCCGACCCGCACGTCGGTGACGCCGGCGCGCAGCATCGCGCTCACCGCCGCGCCCACCGAGCCCACGAACGACGTCTGCGAGCGGAGCATCGAGTTGGAGTCGTCGATCACGAGCAGCAGGTCGACGCTGCCCGAGCCCGGCATGGTGATCACGTCGGGCGGCGGCATGACGACGTCGGGCGGCGAGGTGACGTCGGGCGGCGGCGGGGTGATGACGTCGGGCGGCGGCGACATCACGTCGGGCGGGGGCGACATCACGTCCGGCGACGTCATCACGTCGGGCGGCGGCATCGCGGTGTCGGGCGGAGCCGAGGCGTCGGCGCCGGCGTCCTCCCGCGCGACCGGGACCACGATCGGCGGGAGGCACGCGGTCAGCACCGCACCCAGACCCACCGCGAACGAAGACACACCCATGCGAGCGAGGTTCATGACCCTTCGACACTCCCTTCGACGCGCGCCGTGAGGTGCTGCCGCCTTTGTCGCGGCGACGGCGCTCGTTCAACCACCGATTGCGGGCTCGCGTCGGGGCCCTTCACGAAATCGACGTCGGGCTCACCATTCGACCCCAGCGCCCGCCGTCCCCCACCCGGCGAAGGCCGACTGTTCGAACACTGTCCGCGCGACGGCGCCGGTCGGACCGACGGTGACGAAGCGCTGCCGCAGCGGGACCCACGCGGCGCCGAGCGCGAGCTGCGCGACGACGGGCCCCGCGACGCGCACCGTGACCCTTCCCTCCGCGTGGAGGCTGAGCCAGGCGTAGTTGCCGGGCTCCACGGGTTCGGGCCCGAAGGTGACGACGTGCACCAGCCCGAACGCCACCCCCGCGCACGGCGTGAGCTCGACGCGCCGGTGCAGGTGCGCGCGGAAGCACGCGCCCGCCGCGAAGCGCGTGAGCCCGAACGACCACGCGCCCTCTCGCTGCTCGGGCGAGAGCGCGACGTCGATCGCGGCCGCCCACCGACGCGCGAGGAGGAGCTCGGCGCGGAGCCCGACGCCCGCGGCGATCGTGGGGAGCGCGCCGAGCACCGCGTCGGCGTTGACCGTGACGCGTGCGCGGGGAGGCGATGGCCGCGGCGCGCGCGGCGGACGCGGAACGACCTCGACGGGCGCGGACGGTGGTGGCGGTGGTGGCGGTGGTGGTGGTGGTGGTGGTGGTGGCGGTGGCGGCGGGGCCGACGGTGCGAGCGCGAGGGAGACGCTCAGGGCCACCGCGGAGGCGACGGCCGCGCAGTCGGCGGACCCGTCGTCGAACTCGCGGCGAAGCAGCACCGCGCCCGACGCGTCGCGCAGGAGCAGCCGCGCACGCCAGCGGCCCGCGGCCCGCTCGACGAGCACCTCGGCGCTCGCGGCGGCGTCGTCGGCGAAGGGGTCGCGGCCCGCCTGCTCACGCACGAGCGCCATCACCGCGGGCTGCGCGGGGCAGCGGTCGGCGCCGTCGCCGCGGGCCCACGCGAGGCGGATCGCGGCGGGCGCCTCCTGCGCGGCGGCGGCGGACGTGAACGCGAGCGCCGCGGCGGTGAGCGCGGCGATCCTCACGGCGCGCCTGGGACGTCGCCCGAGGACTGAAGCCGCGTGCTTTGGTCTCATTTCCATCGGGCGACAGCGTGCGTTTCGAGCGTGCTGCGGGGGCCCTTCCCCGCCCACGAGCGGCGCAGCGCCTCGCACGAAAGGGCCTGCGTGCTCGATATTGCGAGAGGTCGGCGCCTCTGGCTCGCCTGCTCGCGGCCCCGAGTGCCCAGGGTTCGCCCGCCTGCCCTCGCTGAGGCGCTTAGGCTCACCCTGGGCTACGGGCATGGGATCATCCGCCCGGTGGCGGATTCCGGGAGCCGGCGCGGGTAGCCGGCGTTGCACGTCGCCCACATCGCCTCGTTGGGAGCCCGGTACAGACCGGGCAATCCCGTGCAGGTTGCCCAGGGTGAGCCTAAGCGCCTCAGCGAGGGCAGGCGGGCGAACCCTGGGCACTCGGGGCCGCGAGCAGGCGAGCCAGAGGCGCCGACCTCTCGAAGAACCTTGCAAGGAAGCTTCTTCGTGGGACGCGGTGCGCCGCTCGTGGGCGGGGAAGGGCCCCCGCAGCACGCGCGAAACACACCCCTTCGCCTCATCGGAGTGAGACCAGAGCACACGGCGCCAACCCGCGTTGTCCGGGGCCTCAGCCTCATGGCGGTGAGCGCGGCGACCCTCACGGCGCGCCGCGGAGGAGGGCGCGGGCGCGGGCGCTCTGCGGGCTGCGCGGGGCGCGGGCCTCGAGGGCGATCGCGCGGTCGCGGGCCTCCGCCCAGCGGCCGAGGCGCACGAGGGCCTCGATGTGGACGAGGTCACGCTCGTCGAGGAGCTGCGGGCGCGTCACCGAGCGCTCGGCGCGTGCGAGGATCTCCACCGCGCGGGCGGGGTTGTTGCGCAGCGCCGCGCGGGCCTGCGTGACCGCGAGCACCTCGTCGCCGAGCGTCGGCGGCGCCACGTCCGACGCGGCAGGAGCCACCGCAGGGCGCGGGGGCGCGGCGTGTGCGAGCGAGGGCGCGGCGGCGGTGACGGCGGGGCGGGCGGGCGTGATCGGCGCGTGCGTCACCGCGACGATGGGCGCAGCAGCAACAGGCGCGGCGGGCGGCGGGGCGAGCGCCACGGGGGCGACGAGCGCGGGCGCGGTCCGCGCGACGGGGAAGGGCGCGGACGCCACCACGCGCGCGGCGACGGCGGACGGCGCGGCGACGGGAGGCGACGGCGGACGCGCGGGCGCAGCAGCCGGCGCGGCGACCGAAGCGCGCGTCACGGCGACGGGCGCGGCGGGCGCACTAGACCGCGTTGCGCGCCACGCACCGGCCCCCGCGGCCACGAGCGCGACGGCGGCGAGCGCCTTGGGGAGCGCGCTGGCGGAGAGCCACGTGCCCGAGCTCGCCGCGCCGGCCTGCGAGACGGCGGCGGTGAGGCGCGCGGCGTCGGCGGCGGTGAACGGGCGCGTCGGCGCCGCGTCGCGCAGGAGCGAGCGGGCGAAGTCGTCGCCGCCGGGGAGGTCGCGCAGCCGCGGGGGGTCGCTCATCGGACGCCCCCGCCGTGGCGCGCCTGCCACCGGGCCGAGGCGCGCTGGAAGTCCTTGCGGGCGGCGTGGAGCCGCGAGTGGACGGTGCCGACGGGGACGCCGGTCATCTCGGCGATCTGGTCGCAGGGGAGCTCGTCGATCTCGTACATGACGAAGACGGCGCGGCGCTCGAGGTCGAGCTCGTCGAGGATCTCGTGGAGCACGCGCTGGCGGCGCGCGCGGTCGGCGCCCTCCTCGGGGGAGGGGGCCGTGACGTCGGGCTCGGGCACGGCGTCGACGAGGCGCTCGCGGCGCACGTGGGCGCGGCGGCGCGAGGCGGCCACGACCCGCACGCAGATGCCGTAGAGCCACGGGCGGATCGGCAGCGCGGGGTCGTAGTCGGCGAGGCGTCGGTGGAGCACGACGAAGACCTCCTGGTACACGTCGTCGAGGTCGGCGGAGCGCGCCCCGAGGCGCTGGAGCGTCGCCCAGAGGAAGGCCCCGTGCGCGGCGTGGACGGACGCCGCGTCGAGCGTCGCGGCCCGGTGCTCCAGGGAGCCTTGCGCGAGGGGGAGGGCGTTCATCGGGGGGTTGCTTCAACCAGGGTATTGCGGGCACGGGGCGTCGCGCTTCGCGAAATCGTCAGAGGCCGTGGCGGTCGAGGAAATCCCAGGTGTCGCGCCAGTGGCGGCGGGCGGCCTCGCGGAAGACGAGCGCGTGGAAGGCGTGGGGCTCGCCGGGGTAGTACTTCGCCTCCGCGTCGGCGCCGAGGCGGACGAGCGCGGCGTGGAGCCGCCGGGTGTCGTCGAGGATCGGGTCGGCCGTCCCGCACGTGAGGAAGGCCGGGGGGAGCGGGCGGGCGGGGGCTTCGCCGCGTTCGAAGACGCGCACGGGGTCGGCGAGGTCGAGCGCGGGGTCGGGCGCGGGGCCGGGGCGGTGCGCGGCGCCGAGGTAGCCGTGGGACACCTCGTCGATCCGGTCGGCGATGACGCGCGGGAGCGTGGGCTTCCGTCGGCGGAAGCGCTCGGGGTCGGTCACCTGGTGGATGCCGCAGGCCGGGAGGACCGCGCGCGGCACCACGCCCGTGTCGAACACCGCGCGGGCGTGGGGCTCCGGGCGCTCGAAGCACGCGGCGACGGTGAGGGCGGCGACGAGGTTGGCCCCCGCGGACTCGCCCGCGAGCACGAGGCGCGAGACGTCCGCGCCGTACTCCTTCGCGTGGGCGACGACCCAGGCGTAGGCCGCGGCGGCGTCCTCGACGGCGGCGGGGAAGGGGTGCCGCGGCGCGAGGCGGTAGTCGATGTTGAAGACCACGAAGCCCCGCCGCGCGAAGGAGAGCGCCATCACCCAGTGGGTCTCCTTCGAGAGGATGCGGAACCCGCCGCCGTGGACGTAGAGCAGCGCGGGCGCGGTCGCGCCGGCCACCACGGCGGGGGGCCTCCACACGTCGAGGCGGCGCGCGGGGTGCGACGGGTCGTAGGGGACGTTGCGGATCACCTCGACGCCGTGGGCCTCGGGGCGCGCGCGGGGGTGGAGGCCGCCGAGCCGCGAGGCCCCTTCGAAGAAGCCCTGCGCGACGCGAGCCCCGAGGGCGCGGCGGAGCGCTTCCGCACGCGACGCGATCACGACGCCACCGCGCGGCGCGAGGCGATCATTTCGAGGCCGTGTTCGAAGCGGAGCGTGATGGCGGGCACGGGGGTCACCGCGAAGCCCGGCACGCTGCGCAGGCGGAAGCGGCGCGCGACGGTGGCGAGCATCAGCGTGGCCTCCATCATCGCGAACTGGTTGCCGATGCACACGCGCGGCCCGGCGCCGAAGGGGAGGTACGCGTGCTTCGGGAGGGCCTTCGCGCGGGCTTCCTCCCAGCGGCCGGGGTCGAAGCGCCACGGGTCGGGGTACCAGCGCGCGTCGTGGTGGAGGACCCAGGGGATCATCCAGATCCACGCGCCCTTCTCGAAGCGGCGGCCGGCGAGCTCGACGGGCGCGGTGGCCTCGCGGCCGAGGGCCCACGCGGGCGGGTACAGACGCAGCGATTCCTTCACGACGCGGGCGGTGTACTCGAGCCGCGGGAGGTCGTCGAAGCCCGGGTCGCGGTCGCCGAGGACGGCGTCGAGCTCGGCGTGGAGCCTCGCCTCCTCCTCGGGGTGCTGCGCGAGCAGGTGGAACGTCCACGACAGCGCGAGCGCGGTGGTCTCGTGGCCGGCGAGGTAGATCACGAGGATCTCGTCGCGCACCTGCTGGTCGCTCATCCGGCCGCCGTCCTCGTCGCGGGCGGCGAGGAGCATCGCGAGGAGGTCGCCCTTGGGCCCCGCGTCGCCGAGCGCGCGGCGGCGCTCGATGAAGCCGCGCACGATGCGGTCGAGGCGCGGGGCCACCTCGCGGACGCGGCGGTTGGCGGGCGTCGGGAGCCGGTCGATCAGCGGGACGAGCAGGTAGAGCGGGTCGGAGAAGCGCTCCATGATGACCTCGATGCAGTGGGCCACCTCGCGCGTGTCGCCCGCGTCGGAGCCGAAGAGCGCCCGCACCACGATGTCCGCGGTGGTCGCCATCATCGAGCCGTGCACGTCGACGCGGCCGCCGTCGCCCCACGCCTCCGCCATCCGCGCGGCGTGCTCGACCATGATGGTCGCGTAGCCCGCGATCCGGTCGCGGTGGAAGGCCGGCTGGATCAGCCGCCGCTGGCGCTTCCAGAAATCCCCCTCGCTCGTGAGCAGCCCCTCGCCGAGCAGGCGCTTGAGCTCGCGGAGGAAGACGTCCTTCTGGAAGCTCCCGGGCAGCTTCACCAGCACCTGGTCGATCACCGCGGGGTCGCTGACCAGCCAGGCGCGCTGGTGCAGGAAGCGCATCTCGACGAAGTCCCCGCCGTCGCGCGCCGTCCGCTCGAGGAAGCCCAGCGGGTCGCGGAAGTAGTGGAGCACCGAGCCCACCAGCGGGAGCGAAGCGGCCCTGGGCAGCGGCGGGAGCGCGTCGACCGTCATGGGCCGCAACGCGTACCCCAAGCGGGCGGCGGTGTCAGCAGTGAGTCAGCGCCCGGTGAGCTCGCGGAAGAGGGACGACGCGCGGAGGAGGCGGCGCACGTCGTCGTTGCGCGCCTGCACGCTGGCGAGGGCGATGCGCCCGTCGGTGCTCGTCTGGATGCCGTCGCGCAGCAGCGACGAGAGCCCGAGGAGCCGCACCGCGAGCTGCCCCGCGGTCTCGTTGCGGATGTCGTCGATCTCCGCCACCGCCGCCCGCGCGCTCTGCTCGTCGCGGGCGAGGGCCGCCGCGCGGACGGTGGCGTCGCTCGGGGCGTCGCCGTGCACCACCAGGAGCTCGAGGCCCTGGGCCTGCGCGGGCTCTCCCTGCACCCGGACGCGGGCGCGGGTGGCCGCGAGGTCGGCCGCGGCGGCGAAGGCCCCGTCCATGCCCCCGGCGGCGCGCCACAGGTCGCCGAAGCGGGCGTCGTCGAGCACGCTCCGCTCGCTCTCGCCGGAGAGCCGGGCGGCGGCGCGGCGGACGAGGGCGCGCTCCATCACCAGCATCACGTCGGGCGCGGGGAAGAGGTACGCGCGCTCGCCGATGACGGTGAAGGCCATCCCCTCCTCGGTCACCGTGGTGGGGGCGGCGTTGGCGTTGCGCGCGCGGGCCGAGGCGAGGACGGCGTCTCGGTCGAAGCCGCCGCGCGCGTAGACGAGGGGCCAGCCGGCCTGCGCGTCGCCGGGGGGCGCGTAGACCGCGAAGGCGACGCGCTCGGCGCTGCGGAAGGGGTCGAAGCCCAGCTCGCGCTCGACGAGGGCGAAGTCGGCGCCGAGGTCGCGGGCGAGCGCCATCCCCGCGTCGAAGTGGGGCGACGCGCGGAGGGCGGCGGCGTCGGTGCGCATCCAGGTGATCGCGCCGGCGGGCAGGAGGCGCAGCGGGTCGCCGTGGACGTCGGGCGGGTGGCGCGTGTGGTGGGCGGCGGCGGTGTTCGTCCCCGCGGTGGACTGCGTGGTGGCGCAGCCGGCGAGGAGCGCGAGGGCGACGAGGGCGAAGCGAAGGGAGGGCATCGAGCACGAGACGGCGCGACGGGGGAGGGGATTCATCGGGGCACCTGCTCCATCCACGTGGGGTTGAAGACCTTGGAGCGGTAGCGGTCCCACGCGTCGGGGAGGAGCGCCACCACCGGGCCCTCGACGCGCGGGTCGTCGGCGACGCGGAGGGCCGCGGCGACGGCGGTTCCCGCGGAGCCGCCGACGAGCAACCCCTCCTCGCGGACGAGGCGGTGGGCCGTCTCGAAGCTCTCGCGGTCGCTCACCACCTCGGCGTCGTCGACCACCGACGGGTCGAAGGTCGCGTGGGCCACGCTCGATCCGATGCCCTCGACGAGGTACGAGCCGTTCTCGCCGAGCTCGCCGGTGCGGACGAGGCCCGCGAGGCGGCTGCCGGGCGGGTCGGCGAGCACCACGCGCACCTTCGGGTCACGCGATTTCAAGAAGCGCCCGACGCCGGTGATGGTTCCGCCGGTGCCCACGCCCGCGACGAAGGCGCCGACGCGGCCCTCGCACTGCGCCCAGATCTCCGGGCCCGTGGTCTCCTCGTGGGCGCGGGGGTTGGCGGGGTTGCAGAACTGGTCGGTGAGGAAGCCCCCGCGCTCGTCGGCGAGGCGGCGCGCGATGGACTGGAAGTTCCGCGGGTCGCCGGGCGGGGCGTTGTCGGTGATGACCACCTCGGCGCCGAGCGCGCGGAGGCTCTGGCGCTTGTCCTCCGACATCTTCTCGGGCATCACGCACACGAGCTTGTAGCCCCGCACGGCGGCGACGAGCGCGAGGCCCACGCCGGTGTTGCCCGCGGTCGCCTCGACCAGCGTCGCGCCGGGTCGCAACACGCCGCGCCGCTCGGCGTCGTCGACGAGGGCGAGCGCGAGTCGATCCTTCACGCTGCCGCCGGGGTTCATGTGCTCGCACTTGGCGAGGACGGGGTTGCGCCGCCCGGCGCCCACGCGCGCGAGGTGGACCAGCGGCGTCCGCCCGATCGCGTCGAGGACGGAGCGCATCACTTCTGGCGGAGCTGCGCCGGGAAGCCGCGCTTGATCACGGTGTCGGCGCACTGGGCCGGGTCGGCCTCGAGGTGGTCGGCGGTGTAGTGGAGCCCGCGGCTCTCCTTGCGGCAGAGGGCGCACGCGACGATGAGCTCGGCGACGGTGGCGATGTTGCGCAGCTCGAGCATGTCCTGCGTGACCAGGTGCTTCCAGTAGTACTCGCGGATCTCTTCCTGAAGCAGCGCGATGCGCCGTGCGGCGCGCTCGAGGCGGCGGGTCGTGCGGACGATGCCGACGTAGTTCCACATGAGGCGGCGGATCTCGTCCCAGTTGTGGGCGACGATGACGGCCTCGTCGCTCGGCGCGGCCTGGCCCACGTCCCAGTCGGGCACGGTGGGGTGCGGTTCGTTCGGGAGCGCGCCGGCGAGGAAGTCCGCGCAGCGCCGGCCGAACACCAGGCCCTCCAGCAGCGAGTTGCTCGCGAGGCGGTTGGCGCCGTGGAGCCCCGTGCACGCGACCTCGCCGATGGCGTAGAGCCCCGGGAGCGACGCGCGGCCCACCGTGTCGGTCACCACGCCGCCGCAGATGTAGTGGGCCGCGGGCACCACGGGGATGGGCTTCTCCGTCATGTCGATGCCCCACCGCAAACACTCCGCGTGGATGCTCGGGAAGCGCTGCCGGAGGAACTCCGGCGTGTGGTGCGTCATGTCGAGCCACACGCAGTCCTGGCCGGTGCGCTTCATCTCGAAGTCGATGGCGCGGGCCACCACGTCGCGCGGCGCGAGGTCGCCCATCGGATGGTGCTTCTTCATGAAGGCCGTGCCGTCCTCCAGGCGCAGCACCCCGCCCTCACCCCGCAGCGCCTCGGAGATGAGGAAGTTGCGCGCCTGCGGGTGGTAGAGGGCCGTCGGGTGAAACTGGTAGAACTCCATGTTGGCGATGGCCGCCCCCGCGCGCCACGCCATCGCCACGCCGTCGCCCGTGGCCACGTCGGGGTTGGACGTGTAGAGGTACACCTTGCCCGCGCCCCCGGTGGCGAGCACCGTCGCCCGCGCGAGGTGCGTGTGCACCGCGCCCGACTGCTTGTCGAGCACGTAGGCCCCCGCGCACACGTCGGGCCCGCCGAACTTCGACAGCATGATCAGGTCGACCGCCATGTGCTGCTCGAGGAAGCGGATGCGGGGGTTGGCCTCGGCCGCCTCGAGCAGCGCGCGCTCCACCTCGCGGCCGGTGATGTCGCCCGCGTGGATCACCCGGCGCGCCGAGTGCCCGCCCTCGCGCGCGAGGTCGAAGCCCGAGGGGTGCCCGTCGCGCGTCTTCGAGAAGGCCGTGCCGATCGCGATGAGGTCGCGGATGCGGTCGGGCGCGTCGCGCACGCAGATGGAGACCACCTCGTGGCTGCTGAGCCCCGCGCCGGTGGCCTCGGTGTCGCGGATGTGGGCCTCGAAGGTGTCGGCCGGGTCGAGCACCGCGGAGATGCCGCCCTGGGCCCACTGCGTCGCGGAGTCGGCCCGGCCGCGCTTCGTGACGATGGTCACCTCGCCGTGCTCCGCCGCGCGGAGGGCGAAGGTGAGGCCGGCGATCCCGCTGCCGAGGACGAGGTAGTCCGTGGTGTGGCGCATGGCCGCGGACGCTATCGCAGCGGCGCGACGGCTCCAACGGCGAATGTGACGGGGGCGGGGAGCGGGGAAGAGGCGCTACTGGAGCGCGCGGCACTCCGCGGCCCACTGGCCGCCGAGCGCGATGCAGCGGGTGCGAGCCTCGGCGGCGCCGGCCGCGTTGCGCAGCGCCTTCCGCGAGGCCGCGAGGATGAACCACGCCTGGGCGTTGTTCGGGGCCGCGGTGACCGCGCGGTTGGCGACACGCTCGGCGTCGACGTTGCGGCCCATCTCCGCGAGGCTCATCGCGAAGGTGGTCATCGTGCGGAAGTCGACCAGCGCCGCGTCGAAGTACGCCTCGTAGGCCGCCACGCGCCCCGGCATCGCGCCGCGGAACCCGCGCGCCGCCGCGAGAAGCTGCTGCGGCGTCTGCCCGGTCGCGGCGGGCGCGACCGCGGGCGCGGGCGTCGGAACTGCGGGCGTCGGCGCTGCGGCGGAAGCAGGCTCCGTCGGCGCAGCGGGCGTCGGCGGGCGCGGCGGCGACGGGCGCGGGCTGCGTCGGCGTGGCAGGCGCAGGCTCCGTCGGCGCGGCAGCGGGCGCGGGCGCGGGCTCCGTGGGCGCAGTGGCCGTGGGCGCGGGCGTCGGCTCGGGCGCGGCGGGCGCGGGCTGCGGCTCGGCGGCGGGCGTCGGGTCGGGCTGCGGGAGCTGCGCCTCGGGCGTCGTCACTGGCTGCGTGGGCTGCGCGGCGAGCAGCGTCGTCTCGCGCACGGCGTAGCGGCTGTGCCAGGCGGCGAAGCCCACCGACACGGCGATGATCGCGGCCACGACGGCGCCGGAGATCTGCATCCACTGGCGGCTGCGCGCGGTCTCCTTCGCGTGGTCTTCGGTGGCGGGGACGAGGTCTTCGAAGGTGTCGTGCGTGGTCTTGTACGCGGCCTGGTACGCCTGCTCGGAGAAGAACGCCCGCGCCTCGTCGCTGAGGTGCGACGAGAGCGACTCCTTGCGGTCGCGGCTCAGCGCGTCTTTCTTCGCGTCGGGCTTCTTCTCGTCCTTCTTCGCGTCGGCCTTCTTCTCCTCGGGCTTCTTCTCGTCCTTCTTCGCATCCGCGAGGGCCGCGGCCGCCTGCGCCTCGGCCATCGACTCGGCGGCGGGCTTCGCGGGCTCGGGCTTCGGCTCCTCGGCCTTCGCCTCGCCCTCGGCGGCCTTCGCCGGGGCCTCGCTCTGGCGCGGGTCGAAGAAGCTGCGCTCGTCCTTCTTCTCGTCCTTCGCGGCCTCGCCCTCGGCCGGCGGCGTGGTGGTCCGCTCGCGCTCGCCCTGGGCCTCGCGGAGCGCGCTCACGTCGGCGTCGGCGGGCTTCTCGTCGCGCGGGGTCGGGTGCGCGCCGCTCGCGTCGTTGGTCTGGGCCGGCGCATCCGCTGACGGGACGGGCAGGTGGATCACGTTGCCCTCCACCCGAACGCCCGCCTCGACCGGGGCCTCCGCGCGCGCAACGGCGGTGGCAGCGGGCTGTGCCACGGTGGGCTCCCGCGTCGGCGCGGCGGACGGGGCCGCGGACGGAGGCGCGGAGCGGGGCGGCGACGAGTCCTGCTTGCCCTTGTTCCGCTTTCCCTTCTGCTTTGACACGTGATGCTCCTGCGGTTTCGGTCGGGGGACAGGGCCGTCGGCGGGACGGCCGGGGGGCGTCGCTTGAAACGCCGGGCGAGGTTCAGCAGCTTCCGTGCCGCTTGCGGGAGGGGCAGGGAGGGCTGCGGCGGCCTCGGCCTCGGGGGCTTCGGACGCACCGGACGGTGGGATCGCGGCAACAGGCGTTGCGTTGGTGTGAGTGGCGTCACCCGGCGGTTCCGGCTCAGAAAAGAGCTGGTCGAGGGTGTCTTCGTCGACCTTGGGGGCGACGGGGCGCGCCGGGGCCTCGGGGGCGGCGCCTTCGGGGGCGCCCACGCGGCGGAGGATCCCCTTGTTGCGCAGGGTCGCGGCGGCGGCGAGGGCGGCGAGGTCGTCGTTGCAGGCTTCGAGGAGCGAGGCGAGGGACGTGCGGCCGTCGACCTGCTCGGCGAGCGAGGCGGCCAGCGGGTCGAGCGCGTCGCCGGCGCGGGCGAGGGCCTCGCGGTCGACCTCCCAGGCGGCGTCGAGGGGGGCGAGGGAGGACTCGAGGTGGTTCCACTCGTCGGCGCGGCGGAGCCCTTCGAGCATGAGGCCCTGGATGCCGGCGGTGACGGTGCGGTTGACCTCGACGCCCTCCAGGGTGTTGGCGCCGAAGCGGGCGGTGAAGCTCCCGTCGTTCCACCGGAGCATGCGGTAGACGGCGCGCTCGCCGCGGAGGAGGCCGGTCGCGGCGTCGACCACCTGGCCGTCGCGGAAGGTGAGCGCGCCGCGCTCGGGGGCGGCGTCGATCTCGATGACCCCGGTCTTGCGCCCGAGGTCGACGGTGGTGAGCAGGTCGACGAGGCCCATGCCCCCGAGCTCGCCCGCGAAGCTCGCGCGCGTCGTGGCCGTCAGCGACTCGCGGCGCCGGCGCGCCAGCACGAGCTGCACGCGCGTGAGCAGCTCCTTCAGGTAGATGGGCTTCGTGAGGTAGTCCTCGACGCCCAGCCGCAGCCCCCGGATCTTGTCGTTGAGGTCCACCGAGCCCGTCAGGAACATGAACGGCACCCGCGCCCACGCCTCGTTGGCCTTCAGCCGCTCGCAGAAGTCGTAGCCGTCGCGCGGCACGAGCGGTGAGGTGACGGTCGGCGGCGTCTGGAGCCGCGTGTCCGACAGGATCAGGTCGGGCACCCGGCGCTCCATCGCGGCGAGCGCCTCCTCGCCGTCGCGCGCCATCTCCACGTCGTACCCCGCCTTGCGCAGCGACACCTCCAGCATCCGCATGCTGCGGAGGTCGGAGTCCACGAGCAGGAGCATCTGGCGGGGCGTGGAGGTCATTCGCGTGGGAGGTGTGACCCGCGAGGCGCCCGAGACCATGCGGGGTGCACCGAACCCCTGTCAAGAACCACTCCCCCCGCCGCCGCGACCGGCCGCGCGTGGCAGCGCCGCCGCACGCCGCGCCGCTCGTGCCCGTGGTTCGCCGGCCTCCATCCCCCGCTCGCCGAGCCTCGCGCGTTGACCCCTTCCCCCGGCGCCCACGAGATGCGCAACGCCTCGCGCGGAAGTGCTCGTCTACCTGGAGATCGCGGAAGTAGGAGCGGTTGGCTCATCTGCTCGCGGCCCCGAGTGCCCAGGGTTCGCCCGCCCGCCCTCACTGAACGGGTTAGGCTCACCCTGGGCTACCGGCATGGGATTGCCCGGTCGGTACCGGGCTCCCAACGAGGCGACGGGGGCGACGCGCGACGTCCTCACCTCGCGCCGGCTCCCGGAATCCGCCAGCGGGCGGATGATCCCATGCCGGTAGCCCAGGGTGAGCCTAACCCGTTCAGTGAGGGCGGGCGGGCGAACCCTGGGCACTCGGGGCCGCGAGCAGATGAGCCAGATGCTCCACCTTCTCGAAACATCGAGCGCGCAAGCATTTTTGCGCGTGGCAGCGCCGCCGCACGCCGCGCCGCGTCGCCGCGAAAGAGACCGCCGCGCACCGGCGCGATAGCATCGCCGCGGTTCCCCTATCCCCTCTGATGCGCCGGATCTTCCTTCTCGCCGCGGCCTTCCTCGCGCTCCTCGGGTGCGACCTCGACGCGCCCGTCGTCGGCGGCACCCTGCGGCAGGTCTCCGACCTCACCCTCTGCGGCCCCGGCCAGTCCCGCTGCGACGGGCGCTGCGTCCACACCGACACCGACCGCGCGAGCTGCGGCGCCTGCGGCCACGCCTGCGCCGACGGCGAGCGCTGCCAGACCGGCCGCTGCGTCCCCGCCTGCGACCCCCGCGAGCTCCTCTGCGCCACCGCCCTCGGCGTCCGCTGCGTCGCGGCCCTCTCCGACCCTGCCCACTGCGGCGCCTGCGACCACCGCTGCGGCCCCGACCAGGTCTGCTCCCGCGGGACCTGCGCCGCCGACTGCGACCCCGCCACCACCGCCTGCGCCCTCGACGGCGACGCCGGCCTCGCTGCCCGCCGCTGCGTCGACCTCGCCTCCGACCGCGCCCACTGCGGCCGCTGCGGCAACGCCTGCGCGCCCGGCGAGCGCTGCGAGGGAGGCGTCTGCCGGCGCCCCTGCCCCGACGGCACCGACGCCTGCCCCACCCCCGGCGGCTCCGCCTGCGTCTCGCTCGACGTCGACCCCGCCCACTGCGGCGCCTGCGGGCGTGCGTGCCCCGCCGGGCGCGTCTGCTCCGCCGGCCGCTGCGCCCTCACCTGCGGCGACGGCCTCGCCCGCTGCGGCGACACCTGCCGCGACCTCGCATCCGACCGCGCCCACTGCGGCCGCTGCGGCCTCGCCTGTGGCGCCTCCGCGCGCTGCGAGGACGGTCGCTGCGTGCCCGACTGCCCGCCCGGCCTCGCCCGCTGCGACGCCTCCTGCCGCGACCTCGCCGTCGACCCCAACCACTGCGGCCGGTGCCGCGCGGTGTGCGGCGTCGGCACGGTGTGCTCCCGCGGACAGTGCCTCCCGCGCTGCACCGCGGGGCTCTCGGTCTGCGGCGGCGCGTGCGCCGACCTCCAGTCCGACCCCACGCACTGCGGCTCGTGCGACCGCCGGTGCCCCGCGGGGCAGGTGTGCGCCCGCGGGGAGTGCGTCCGCTCGTGCCCGCTCGACCTCGCCGACTGCGCGGGGGCCTGCCGCGACCTCCGCACCGACCCCTCCCACTGCGGCGCCTGCGGGGCCGCGTGCCCGGCGGGGCGCGTCTGCGTCCGCGGCGAATGCGCCCTCGCGTGCGGCGGCGGGCTCACCGACTGCGACGGCGCCTGCGCCGACCTCCAGAACGACCGCGCCCACTGCGGCGCGTGCGACGTCGCGTGCGGCCCCGGGCGCGTCTGCGACCGCGGCGCCTGCCTCGCCTCGTGCGGCGCGCCGCTCGCGTACTGCGCCGGCGTCTGCCGCGCGCTCGACGAAGACCCGGCCGCGTGCGGGGGCTGCGGGGTGGTGTGTGCGGGGCGTTCGGTGTGCGCCCGCGGGGCGTGCGGCGTGGCCTGCGGCGGGGGCTTCGCCGACTGCGGGGGCGTGTGCCGCGACGTCCGCTTCGACCCCGCTCACTGCGGCCGCTGCGACCTCGCCTGCCCCGAGGGCCTCGTCTGCTCCGACGGAACCTGCGCCCCCGACTGCGGCCCCGGCCTCGGCCGCTGCGACGGGCGCTGCCGCGACCTCGCCCGCGACCCCGCCCACTGCGGAACCTGCGACCGCGCCTGCGCCGCCGACGAGCGTTGCTCGGGCGGTCGTTGCGCGCCCGTCTGCGGGCCCGGCGAGGTCGCGTGCGGCGCCGCCTGCCACGACCTCCAGACCGACCCCGCGCACTGCGGCCGCTGCGGCCTCGCGTGCCCCGCCGGGCAGGTGTGCTCCACGGGGCTGTGCGTTCCGTTCTGCGCACCGGGGCTCTCGGCGTGCGACCGCGGGTGCCGCGACCTCGCGAGCGACCCCGCCCACTGCGGCGCCTGCGGCAACGCCTGCGGGGCGGGGCGGCGCTGCGTCGCGGGCGCGTGCGTCGACGCCTGCGCCGACGGCTTCGTCGCGTGCGGCGGCGTCTGCCGCAACGTGCAGGCCGAGCGCGAACACTGCGGCGCGTGCGGGCGCGTGTGCCCCGCCGGCCAGGCGTGCTCCGCGGGCCGCTGCGCCGAGCGGTGCGGCCCCGGGCTCACCGATTGCGACGGCTCGTGCCGCGACCTCCGCGCCGACCGGGAGCACTGCGGCGCGTGCGGCGCCCCGTGCTCCGCCGCGCGCGTGTGCGTCGACGGCCGCTGCGAGGACGCGTGCCCCGCGGCGCAGGCCCGCTGCGACGGCGCCTGCCGCGACCTCGTCTCCGACCTGCTCCACTGCGGCCGCTGCGACCACGCGTGCCCCGGCGGCCAGGCGTGCCGCGGCGGCGTCTGCGAGGACGCGTGCCCTCCTGGCCAGGCCCCGTGCGAGGGGGCGTGCCGCGACCTCGCGAGCGACCGTGCGCACTGCGGCGCGTGCGGCAACGCCTGCGCGTCGGGGCAGCCCTGCGTCGCGGGCCGCTGCACGCCCGCCTGCCTCGGCGACCGGGTGGTGTGCGCCGGCGCCTGCCGCGACCTCGCCACCGACGCGTCCCACTGCGGCGCCTGCGGGCGTGCCTGCGCGGCGGGGACGGCGTGCGTGGGAGGCTCGTGCTCGGGCGCGTGCGCGGCGGGCGAGGCGGCCTGCGACGGCTCGTGCCGCGACCTCGCGCGCGACCCCGCCCACTGCGGCCGCTGCGGCGTCGCGTGCGAAGCGTCGGAGGTGTGCGGCGGCGGAACGTGCTCGAACGCCTGCCCCGCGGGCCAGACCGCGTGCGGGCGGAGCTGCCGCGACCTCGCGCGCGACCCGCGCCACTGCGGCGCCTGCGGGGCCGTCTGCGCGCTCGGGAGCGCCTGCCAGAACGGCCGCTGCACCGCGCTCCCGTCGACGGGCGCGGAGGGCGCGTTCGACCCCGCGGCGGACGTCGTGCTGGCGCCGGGGGTTCATCACTTCACGACGGTTCGGGTGCGGGCGGGCGTTCGGGTGACGACGAGCGGCGCGGGCGTGCTCGACCTCCGCGCGACGGGCGACGTCCGCGTCGAGGGCGTCGTCGACGTGAGCGGCGGCAGCGGCGGCCCCCTCGCGCGCTGTCCCGCCAACGCGTCAGGCTCCGGCGGCGGCGCGACGGGCGACGCGCGCGGCCCCGGCGCCGACGGCGACCGCTGCCCGCTCAACGCGCCCTGCGGCGGCGTGGCCGGCGGCGGTGGCGTCGGCGCGTCGGGCGCGGACGGCGGGCTCGCGGTCGGCGGTCGCGGTGGTTCGCGTGGCGGCGGCGGCGGCGGCGGTTCGAACAGTCACCTCGGCGTCGGCGCGACCTTCGGCAGCGGCGGCGGTGGCGGCGGCGGCGGCGCGGCGGGTGGTGGTGGCGGTGGCGCGGGCTTCTGCGGCGACGGCGGCGGGCGTACGGGGGCGCCGGGCGGCGCGGGCGGCGGCTCCAACGGCGGCGCGGGCGGCGCAGGAACAGGGGATTTCGGGCGCGGCGGTCGTGCGGGCGACGCGGACGTGTACCAGGGCGGCGACGGCGCGCCGGGGCGCGTGTGCGGCGCGGGGCGCTACGCCGGTGGTGGCGGCGGCGGGAGCATCGGGCAGGCCGCGGCGGGCGACCTCGCGGTGGCGGCGACCTTCCAGCCGGGCTCGGGCGGCGGCGGTGGCGGTGGACCGTCGGGCGCGGGCGGCGGCGGCGGCGGCGGTGCGTTGCGCATCGCGACGACGACGGCGATCACGGTGGCGGACGGCGCGTGGCTGCTGGCCAACGGCGGCGCGGGCTACGCGTCGAGCTGCGGGTCGGGTGGCGGCGGCGGCGGGTCGGGCGGGGTGATCGCGCTGCACGCGCCGGAGGTCCGCGTGGCGGCGGGCGCGATCGTGAGCGCGGTGGGGGGCCTCGGCGGCGCGGGCGACCTCACCGGCGGCAACGGCGGGCGCGGCGGACTCGGGCGCGTGCGGGTGGCGGTGGACGCGTCGCGCTGCACGCTCGACGGAACCATCGCGCCGCCGACGGTGCGGGGCTGCGCGCCGACGACGGGCGCGGGCGAGGCGGGCCGCGCGTACGTCACGGGGTATTGAGCGAGCGCGTTCGAAACGGCTCCGGCGCGGTCGCGCGTGACCACCGGCATCCTACCGATGAACACGCGCGACCGCGCCGGACAGAGGCGATCATGGTGACCGCCTGTGGCGACTGCGTGGTGTTCGCGCCACGAACGTCGTCACACGCGAGAACATGCGTCCCCGCGCCGCGGCGGGCAAGGGCGCGCGTTCACCCGGGTGTCCGCGGGCGAGGGCCGGCGCACCCGTCGCCACGACGCCACGCCGCGAGCGCCACTCCCTTCTCCAGCGCGCACTTCGGGTAACCCGCCGTGAGGCTCGGCGAGCGGCGGGGTCGCAGCCCGTCGCCCGCGTCCTGGCGCGCAGGATCGCTCCCGCCGTCCTCCCCGGGTCGCCCCGCGCGCGCAGGATCGCTCCTGCATGCGCTGCGGCTGTCGTCCCGCGCCGCAGGATCGCCCCTGCAGACCCCGCGGGCGTCGTCCCGCGCGCGCAGGATCGATCCTGCAGACCTCGCGGGCGTCGTCCCGCGCCGCAGGATCGCCCCCGCAGCCGTCGCCGCCCGCGTCCGCCGCGCCCGTGGTCTTGCGGCGGCCGTCTCGGTGGGATCCCCGGCGCGCCATGGAGCAGGCGTCGCCCCGCGCGGGCCCGTTGTCCGCCGCTTGAACACCGCTGCATTCGGTGGGACAGAGACCCTGGCGCGGCGGGTCGTGGCGCGCGCAGAGTGGGCTTCGAAGGAGGCGCCCACCGACCCCATGACGGCACCGTACATCGACCCGACCAGCTCGCTCGACGTCCTGCGCGAGGACCTCGTCCACCTCCACCTCCGGCTCTGCCGCGACCCCGCCGCGCGCGACCTCGCGCCGACCGTCGCCGCGCACCTCGCGGGGTGGCGCGGCGTTCACGAGGCGCAGCTCGCCCACTGGGACGCGCAGACCGCCGCCCAGGTCGACGTCGCGCTCGCCGACGAGGCGCTCGACGCCCACGTCGACGAGTTCGCGGCCGACGTGCTCGCGGCGTCGGGCGGCGACCGCCAGGGCCCGCGCTTCCAGCTCTACTTCCCGGTGGCGCCGTCGACGCTCAAGCGCCCGGTGCTCGGCGAGGAGCTCGAGGCCGCGCGCCGATGGAACACGCTGCTGGCGGACGAGACCGACGGGTCGCTCCGGGCGCACGCCGACCGCTTCGCCGCCGAGGTGAAGGACGCCGACGACGCCGTCGCCGCGCGCGCCGCCGCCGACGCGAAGAACGCCGCCTTCCGCTCGGTGGGCGCGGGCGCCGCGTGGGTGAAGGGCGCCTTCGAACTGCGCGAGCGCGTGTGGACCGAGCTCGACCGCCGCCGCGCCCACGACCCCGACGCGAAGCTCCCGCGCGAGTGGGCGTCGCGCTTCTTCCGCCCGCGCCCCGTCGCCCCGGAGACCGAGGCCGAGCGCGCCGCCCGCGCCGCCGCCCGCGAGAAGGAGCGCCATGACCGCGAGGCCGCCGCCGCCCGCCGCAAGGAGCTCGCCGCGTCGCTGAAGAAGGCCCAGGCCGACCTCCGCGACCACGACCGCACCGCCGCCCGCAAGCGCTGACCCCGGCGCGCCCCCCCAGACAACCGAACGCTACGCGAAGACCTCGTCGGCGCCCGCCGCGAGCACGGCGAGGTCGTGCCAGCGCGTGAGCGCGGCGAGGTCGTCGCAGGCCGCGACCCGCGCCCGCTGCGCGTCGGTGACCGCGAGGCGGCGGAGCTCCATCGTGCGGAGCAGCAGCGCGCGCGCGGCGACGAGCGCGCCCTCGTCGCGGCCGGCCTTGAGCCCCTCGTCGCGGCCGGCCTTCCGGCCGTCGCTAACGCCTGCGGCACGGGCGGCGTCGACGGCGGCGACCACGACGGCGTTGCCGCGGGCGAGGAGGGCGCGGGCGACGGTGTCGTCGGCGAGCACGCGCTGGAGGAGGGCCTGGACGGGGATGGGGACGACGAAGCAGCGGTCCTCGATGGCGTCGCCGTCACCGAGGCGGTCCCACGCGTCCGACGCGCGCCGCCACTCGTAGACGGCGCCCTCGTCGACGCGGACGTAGAACACCCGCCGCACCCCGCGCGCGACGAACCTCCGCGCCTTCTCCGACACGTCGCCCGTGCGCTGGCTGTCGCACACCTCGAAGGTGATCTCCTCCAACTGGCGCCGCCCGGTCTTCGCGTCGGGCGCCTCGGGGAAGACGCTGACGTCGGCCGCCCGGTCGTTGTCGGCGTCGAGGCGCGTCAGCATGTCGACCGCCGCGCGGTAGCCCTGCGCGAGGCACCCGCGGAACACGTGGGACACCTCCATGTGCTGTGTGGCGTGCGGGGGGTTGGCCCCCATCGTCCGCACCGTCACGCCGTCGACCACCTGCGTGTGCGTCTCGGGCTGCGCAAGGCGCTCGTCGAGGGGCGGCGGCGCCTCCCCGCGGCCGGGCGCGCGCGCCGACACGTACGACGACGAGGCGCCGGGGGCGAGGAGGACGGGGGGCGTCGAGCGCGGCGAGTTCACGCCCGGAGGATAGCGCCCCGCGCGAAGCCGCCACAAGGCGCGGCGGCGGGACGTCCGTCTACACTGGCGCCATGCGAGCACTCGCCGCCGCATTGACCGCGCGCGAGGGGCCGTGCGAGAGAAGCCTGCGATGGAGTCGCCGCGACTCGACGTCGAGGTCCCGCTGCCCGCGCCGCCTGCGCGCCCGTGGGGCGCCTACGTGGCCGCCGCGATGATGGCCGCCGTGGGCATGTGGATGCCCTGGGCCTACGGGCTTCCGATCGTGCTGCCCGCGTTCCTCGTCTGGTTCGGGATGCGCGCCACGCAGCGCGGCTCCCACACGGCGTATCGCGTGCGGATCGACGACGCGCACCTCGAGGTGGAGACCCCGTATTGCGTCGCGCGCACGCCGCTGGTGCACGTGTCGCGGGTGGTCGAGTCGGCCGAGGGGTTCACGCTCGCGCTCCCGGCCACCGCGGTGGAGGTCCCCATGGCCGCCCTCGGCGGAGACCGGCGCCGCCTGCTCGACGTGCTGCCCGCGCACGTCGCCCACCAGACGGCGCCCGCGGCGGCGAAGGCCAACGGCGCGCGGGTGCTGTGGCTGTGGCTGCTGCTCGTGGGCCTCCTCGCGGCGGTCTACTACGTGGCGGGGGCGCGATGAGCGGGCCGTCGGATCCCTTCCGCAGCGACGCGCGCATCGAGCGTCAGGCCGAGTGCGCGCCCCTCGACGTGGCCTTCCTGGCGATCGACCGCACCTGGCCCATGCGCCGCTGGTGGCTCGCCTACCTCGCGACGATCGCCGCGGGCACGCTCGCCCTCGCCCTCGCGGTGCCGGCCGCTCGCACCACGGGCCTCGCCTCGACCGCGTGCGTCGCGCTCTTCGCGGCGCTCGTGCAGCACTCGCTCGGTCGCCAGCGGCAGCGCGTGGAGGCCACGCTGTCGCGGCGCTGCGCGTTCACGCCCGAGGGGATGCTGCTCGCGAGTGACACCGGCGAGAGCGCGTGGCGCTACGACGGCGTGCGGGGCCTCGAACGGTGGGGCCCGTGGCTCGTCGTGGTGCTCCATGGAGAGCTCGTGGCGGTGCTCCGCGATGACGACGGGGCGCTGGAGTCGTTCGTGGCCGAGCGCGCGACGAAGCGCGTGCCTTCCAGCCATGGCGCGCGCGTGCGCAAGCTGCTGGCGTTGGGCGTCGCGTGGGTGGCGACCGTGGGCGTCGCGCTCGCCCTCGCGCGCTGAGCTCCGACGGCCCGGGCGCGGTCGAGGTCGGGTACTCGGTGGTGCCCGAGGCGCGGCGCCGACGGTTTCAGCGCAGCTTCATCGCCCGCAGCGTGCGCTCGATCGCGGCGTCGTCGAGGTGCGCGCGGGCCACCGCCGCGAGCGCGCTCACTGCCCGCGCCACGCGCGCCGGGGGGGCGTCCCGCAGCGCGCGCCGGAGCGACCAGCCGCAGAGGTGGAGCGCGTCTTCGAACGACACGCCCGCGCCCCGGTGGCCGAAGAGCGCGAGGCCGACGCACTCCGGCGGGAGCGCCTTGATCAGCGCGTCGACGGGTGACTCCCACAGCCGCGTGATGGGGTACAGGACCTGAAGCGAGATGCGGTCGAGGTCGAGGTCGATCTCGGGGACGAGCGCGGCGAGCTCCGCCGGGGAGATGCCCGCGTCGCCCATCAGCGCCAGGCGCTTCGCGGCGGCGGCCCTTCGCGCGCGGTCGAGCCGCCGGTGGAAAGTCTGGCGACCGAGGTTGCTCTTGCGGTCCCGCTTGCGATCGGCCTCGGACTCCTTCTGCGCGCTGAGGAGCGCGCCGAGCAACCCTGGCAACACCGGGTCGCCCTTCGTCACCGAGCAGTTCTCCTGCGGGTCCTTCAGCCCGGTACCCGGCCAGAGGTACACCGGCACCTGCGCGAAGCTCATGTTGTATTGGAGCTCGGGGTGATCCTTCGCGACGAGCGTGGGCCACATCTGCATGTGCCAGACGGACTTCTCCAGGACCTTCCAGGGCGTCTCCGTACCGTCGTCGTCGGGCTCCGGGAACATGAACCCGAGGAGCATCACCCCGGTCTTGCCTGCCTTCGCTTCGTACCGCACACGCAGCTCGACGTCGCAGCCGCCCTTGAGCAGCGTCTGCCGTCGCTCTTCATCCCAGTCGATGGAGATTCGCTCGACCCGGATGTCGCCGCCGGATGCCTCGGCTTCGCGCTCGAGGTCGCTCCTCAGGAGGTCGGTGAGGGCCTGCGACAGATGCTCGTCGGGCGTCTTCGGCGCCGGGGGTGGTCGAGGCGCAGGGACCACGTACGCCGGCGCCCGCCTGGGCTGCTCGATGTACGTCGCCTCGAGGATGCGCACCTTGTCCCTCCCTCCGACCGACTGGTAGAGCCACTCGGCCGCCTCGCGCGGAACGAGCTGAAAGAGCGCCTGGATGGCCTCCACAGCGCGCTTGTGGGGACTGGCAGGCGGCGGAGGGGTCGGAGGCTTCTTCGCGGGCTTCATCGTCAACTCTGTGAGGTGTGCTGCCGCGGCTTTCCCGCCCCCCGAACAACCGAACGCTACGCGAAGACCTCGTCGGCGCCCGCCGCGAGCACGGCGAGGTCGTGCCAGCGCGTGAGCGCGGCGAGGTCGTCGCAGGCCGCGACCCGCGCCCGCTGCGCGTCGGTGACCGCGAGGCGGCGGAGCTCCATCGTGCGGAGCAGCAGCGCGCGCGCGGCGACGAGCGCGCCCTCGTCGCGGCCGGCCTTCCGGCCGTCGCTAACGCCGGCGGCACGGGCGGCGTCGACGGCGGCGGTCACGACGGCGTTGCCGCGGGCGAGGAGGGCGCGGGCGACGGTGTCGTCGGCCTTCACGCGCTGGAGGAGGGCCTGGACGGGGATGGGGACGACGAAGCAGCGGTCCTCGATGGCGTCGCCGTCAGCGAGACGTTCCCACGCGTCCGACGCGCGCCGCCACTCGTAGACGGCGCCCTCGTCGACGCGGACGTAGAACACCCGTCGCACCCCGCGCGCGACGAACCTCCGCGCCTTCTCCGACACGTCGGTCGCGCGCTGGCTGTCGCACACCTCGAAGGTGATCTCCTCCAACTGGCGCCGCCCGGTCTTCTCGTCGGGCGCCGCCGGGAAGACGCTCACGTCTGCCGCCCGGTCGTTGTCCCGATCGATCCGGGTGAGCATGTCGACGGCGGCGAGGTAGCCCGGCGCGAGGCAGCCGGCGAAGACGTGGGTGGCGGCCGCGTGCTGGATCGCGTGCGGGGGGTTGGCCCCCATCGTCCGCACCGTCACGCCGTCCACCACCTGCGTGTGCGTCTCGGGCTGCGCGAGGCGCTCGTCGAGGGGCGTCGAGCGCGGCGAGTTCACGCCCGGAGGATAGCGCCCCGCGCGAAGCCGCCACAAGGCACGGCGCCCGCCGCCCCGTTACCCCACCGCGAACGTCACCAGCGTCCCCTCCACCATCCCCACCACGAGCCGCCCCGTCGCGTCGTCGTACGCGAGCGCGCTGGCGCTGCACCCTTCGCTCTCCAGCGTCGCCGCGCGCGCCATCGCCGCGCCGTGTCGCCGCCAGAGCCCCCAGTCCTCGCCATCGAACACCGCCAGCCGCTCGCCCGCGAACGCCACCCGCGCCTCGGCGCTCGCCACGCCCAGGCGCGCCGCGCCGACGCCCTCCGCCGGCACCCACGCGACGTACGCCTCGCCCCCCGCCTCCGCCTCGCACACCGCCGCGAAGGCCCCGTCGGCCGCCAGCGCGCCGCGCCTCGCACGGACCGTCAGCGCGTCGCCGCGCGCGAGCACCTCGCCCGTCGTCGGCGAGCGCGTCTCCCGCACGCAGTCGGGCGACGCCCAGAGCACCAGCAGCCTACCCCCCGCGTCGAAGCGGACGTCGAGGCACACGCTCCCGTGCCGCGAGAGCGCGGGGCGCTTCCACCAGCGGACGTCGGCGCCGAGCGCGATCGCGCGGAGGGCGGGCTCGCGGCTGCCCGGCCACGCGTCGAAGCGCGCGTAGAGGGCGCCGCCGTCAGGCGCGGCCACGAGCTGCGACGGCGCCGCGCGGACGTTGGGGCCGGTGGCGGCGACCGCGCCGGCGGCGAGGTCCCAGCGGACGAGGCCCGACGTCTCGTTGACGGTGTCGAGCGTGCGCACGTCGGGGCCGAAGCAGAGCGCCGTGGGGCCGTCGTTCTTGCGGGGCGTCGGGGGCTCGAGCGACCAGCGCTCGGCGAGGCCGTCGACATCGAACACGCGGAGGTCGCGCCCGCCGTCGTGCGCCGCCACGAGCGGACCGCGAACCGCCAGGGCCGCCACGGCGCCGGCGAAGCCGCGGTGCCAGCGGGACTCGGCGCGGTCGTCGAGCGACCAGCACACCAGGACCCCGCGGTCGAAGGCCACCACGCGCGCCCCGTCGGCGGCCACGAGCGAGACGTCGCACGCGACCGCGCCGAGGCGACGCCAGCCGCCGTCGGCGAAGCACCACACCTCGGCGCCGTGCTGCCCCAGGCTGCGCGTCGCCAGCACCACGCGCCGCGCGTCGGCGCGCACGATGCGGTGCGGAGGGAACACCCCCGGCGGCGGGATCGTCGCCTCGACCGCGAGCCCGTCGCCGCGTCGCCGGAGCACGGTGAGGGCGTTGTCCCACCCGACCGTCAGCGCGCGGTCGCCGTCGAGGAAGGCGGCCTCCTGCACGTGGCCCGGCCGCGCGCCGCCGTCGTCCGCGGGCCAGAGCCGCAGGCCGTCGCGGTGCGTGAGGAGCGAGCGGCCGTCGGGGGCCCACGCGACGTAGCGCCCGCCGCGGAGCGAGGCCTCCACCGCGCCGCGCGCGAGGTCGAGCACGTCGAGGTCGAGGGCCTCGGTGCTGTGGAGGTTCGCGTGGCGCCACACCGCGAGCCGCGCGCCGTCGGGGCGGAAGGCCGCCGGGCGCACGGGCGCTGCGAGCGCGAAGGTGCGCGGCGGGCGCAGCGGGTCGTCCCACACGCGAACCGCACCGTCGGGGTCGCACGCCACGACGCGGGCGCCGTCGGGCGAGAGGGCCGCGTGGCCGAAGCGCCGCCATGGACCCAGCGTTGCGCGGGCGAGCAGCGCGCCGTCGCGGAGGCTCCAGCGGGTGAGGGCGAGCTCGCCGCGGCGCTCCAGCACGACGGCCTCGTCGCCGTCGAGCGAGAGGGCGAGGGGGAAGCGCGCGACGGCCCGGGCCTCGCCCCAGCGGGCGGAAGGGGCGAGGCGGTGGGGCTCGGTCGTCACGGCGGCGGAGCGTCGCGCGCCGAAGGGGACGATGTCCACCCGGCGCGCGACGCCGCCCGATGGGGTTCAGCGCGACGCGGCGCGGCTGTGGGCGAGGAAGCTCACGAGCGCGATGGCCATCGCGACGAAGAACAGGATCTTGGCGATGCCCGCGGCGCCGGCGGCGAGGCCCCCGAACCCGAACACGGCGGCGATGAGCGCGATGACGAAGAAGACGGCGGCGTAGTAGAGCATGGCGGGTACTCCTGGTGAGCTGCCGCGCGACCGCGCGGCGCGTCGAAACGCAGAGCACGCCGCGGACCAGACGGCATTCCGGCGGGCGCGGATTCTGCCGGTGTGTCACGCCGCCACGCACCCGGTGAGACGCGTGGCGGCGCGCGACGTTTCTCCTCAGGCCGTGCGGCCGAGCTGCCGTTGAACCGCCTGCGAGGCAGCGGTGCTTCGCGACACCTTGGAGACGCGATGGAGATCCTCAACGCCTCGGAGTACCTGGGCCGGCACGTCGTCGACGTGACCACGGCCCTCTGGCTTGGCCGCGCGCTGCTCGCCGCCCGACCAGACACACCCGCGGAGGGCGTGCGCGAGTCCGCCGCCGCGCTCGAGTCCGCGCTCGGCGCCGTGGCCGCCGCCCACAAGCGCCAGCAGGTGCAGCGGAGCGACGTGCTCCGGCCCCTCCACCGCACGGCGGGCGCGCACTGGGTCGCGCTCGTCGGGCGCGTCGAGCTCTGCCGCTCGCTCCCGCCCGACGCCTTCCCGCACGCCGCGGTGGTCGAGCGCCTGCTCGCGCTCGTCGCGCCCGACGGGAGCGCCGCGCTGCCGCTCGCCCACGCCACCGCCTGGACGACGCTCCACACGCGCCTCTCGCTCGTGCGCGACGCGGGGCTCCAGGGCGCGCTGGTGGAGGTCGCGGGCGCGCCCTTCGTCGGCGCGGTGGAGCAGTCGCTCGACGCGCTCGGCCGCGCCCTCGGGATCACCGCCGCCGTCTCCGCGGCCGCCGACGAGGCGATGCGGGGACTCTTGCGGGAGTTCATGCTGAGCGTCCATGACTACGCGCTCCAGGTGCTGGCGACCGTGCGCCGCAACAAGCCCGAGACGCAGCGCGCCGCGCAGACCGCGCTCCGCCCGCTGGAGGCGCTGCGGGTGATGGCCCGTCGCCGCGCCGCGGGCGTGGAGGAGGAGTTCGACGCGTCCGACGAGCACGCCCCGCGGTGCGAGGTGGTCGACCCGCAGGCCGCCGTCACCGCGCCGCCGCCCGCGTGCCCGCCGGTGCGCCCGAGCAACCGGCCCACCGCCCGCCCGAGCGACGTCGCCACGCCCAACTGACCCCTACGGCACCGCCTGCGACTGCTCCGCTTCGGCCTCCAGCCGCGGCGGCGTCCGCCACTCCGGCGACCCCTCCATGATCTTGCGGATGACGGCGAGGTCGTCCTCCGACGGCGTCCCCCAGCCCGGCTCCATGCGGAACATCTCGCCCACGCCCTGCGCCCCGAAGCGGTCGTCGAGCAGGTCGAGGTGCTCGCCGGTGATGAAGGCCGGGTGCGACACGCCGCAGGCCCGGCAGAGCGCGAGAACCTCCTTGCGGAGCGTGACGATGTAGTTGGCGAGGCGCGCGGACTTGTCCGTCGGGTCGAGGCCGCGCATCAGCCAGCGGTTCTGCGTGGCGACGCCGGTGGGGCAGTGGCCCGTGTGGCAGCGCTGCGCCTGGATGCACCCGATCGCGAGCATCGCCTCGCGCGCCACCGACACCTGGTCGCACCCGAGCGCGAACGCGAACATCACCTGCTCGGGGAAGCCCAGCTTGCCCGACCCGTTGAACACCACCTTGGTGTGGAGCCCGCGCTCGGCGAAGGCCCGGTACACCTTCGAGAAGCCCACCTTGAAGGGCTGCGCGACGTGGTCGGTGAAGACGAGCGGCCCGGCCCCGGTGCCCCCCTCGCCGCCGTCGATGGTGATGAAGTCGAGCCCGCGCGCGCCCGCGTCCATCAGCCGCGCGAGGTCGTCCCAGAACTTCATCTGACCGACGGCCGACTTGATGCCGACGGGGATCCCGCCCGCGGCCTCGGAGAGGCGCTCGGCGAAATCGAGCAGCTCGTCGACGTCGCGGAAGGCCGAGTGGGCCGCCGGGCTCACGCAGTCCTTGCCCATCGCGACGCCGCGGATCTGCACGATCTCGGGGGTGATCTTGGCGGCCGGGAGGATGCCGCCCGCGCCGGGCTTGGCGCCCTGGCTGAGCTTGATCTCCACCGCGCGCGGCTTGTGGCGCGCGACGGCCTCGACGAAGCGCTCGAGGCTGAAGCGCCCCTCAGCGTCGCGGCACCCGAAGTACCCGGTGCCGAGCTGCCAGACGAGGTCGCCGCCGTGGAGGTGGTGCGGGGAGATGCCGCCCTCGCCGGTGCTCTGCCAGCAGCCCGCGAGCGCCGCGCCGCGGTTGATCGCCTCCACCGCGTGGCCGCTGAGCGAGCCGTAGCTCATGCCCGACACGTTGACGATGGAGTCGGGGCGGAAGCGCTTCTTGCGGCCGCGGTGGGCGCCGAGCACCTTGGCCCCGGGGCAGCGGTGGCGCGGGTCGTAGGCCTCGTCGCCGACGTGCGGGTCGAGCAGCGGGAAGGCCGAGTGCTTGATGACCACGTAGCCCGGCGTGGCCTCGAGGTCGTTGTCGGTGCCGAAGCCGAAGTAGTTGTTCTCGCGCTTCGACGAGGCGTACACCCAGCGGCGCTGGTCGCGGGAGAAGGGGCGCTCCTCGTCGTTGCCCGTCACGATGTACTGCCGCAGCTCGGGGCCCACCTCCTCCAGCAGGTAGCGGAAGTGCCCGATCACCGGGAAGTTGCGCAGGATCGCGTGGCGCCGCTGCGTCACGTCGTGGACCGTCACCGCGAGCAGGAGAAGGCCCAGGATCACCACCGCGTAGAGCATCGACACGCCTCCGGGGCGCGACGATACCGCGCGGGGGCCTCCGGGGACTACGCGCTCCCGCTGGCGGTGAGCGGGGCGCCCTCGGCGAGCACGTCGGCGAGGGCCTCGGTGGCGAGGGCGACGCGGGCGGCGGGGGACGCGGCCTCGAGCACGCGCTGGCGCCACGGGGCGGCGCTGACGAAGCGGTCGACGAGGCGGAGCGCGAGGCGCGCGGTCGGGAGCTCGGTCGGCGGGTCGAAGTCGAAGCGGGCCTGCTTCGCGCGGGCGGCGCGGACGACGAGGCTCATCACCGCGAGCAGCGCGGCGCGGGCGGGGGCGGGCACCTCGGCGACGTCGGCCGCGGGGTCGCCGAGCGGCGTGACGCGCGCGCGGCGGTACGGCGGGACGAACGGGAGCTCGTCGAGCCGGGCCCGCAGCACGCCCTCCACGAGGATGTTGAAGCGCCCGTCGGGCAGGCGTTGGTGCGCGACGATGCGACCGACGGTGGCGACCGGGTGGATGCGCGCGGGCTCGCGCTGGAGGTCGCCGTCGACGCAGGCCACGGCGATGTGGGCGTCGCCCTCGAGCGCGTCGCGCACCATCGCCCGGTAGCGCGGCTCGAAGATGTGCAACGGCAGCCGCTGCTCGGGCAGTAGCACCACGCCCGCCAGCGGGAACACCGGAACCTCGCGCCCCCCTTCGCTCCCCCCGTCGCTCATCGCTCGCCTCCTCCGCTCGCCGGCAACGCCCGCAGAAACTCCAACCGCCCCGCGGCGTCGTCGCGCCAGCCCCCCGCGAAGGCGTGGGTGACGACGCGCGCGCCGCCCTGGCGCTCGCCGCAGGTGGACAAACACGCGTGGGCCGCGTCGAGGGCCACGCCCGCCGCGCGCGCGCCGAGGTGCGTGACCAGCGCCTCGGCCACCTGACGCCCGAGCGCCTCCTGGAGCACCAACCGCCGCGAGAACGCCTCGACGAGACGCACGAGCGCCCCGAGGCCCACGATGCGCCCGTCGGGGAGGTAGCCCACGTGCGCGACGCCCCACGACGGGAGCAGGTGGTGCGGGCACACGCTCGCGTAGGTGACGCGGGTGACGAGCACCATGCCGCGCTCCTCGGTGGCGAGCGCGTCGGCGAGCACCGCGGCGGGGTCGACGCGGTAGCCGGCGAGGAGCTCGTCGCGCCACGCGCGGGCGACGCGCTCGGGCGTGCCGCGGAGCTCCGGGTCGGCGTCGGGGTCGACCCCGAGGCCGAGGAGCAGGTCGCGCACGGCGCGGGCGGGGTCGGGCGCGGCGCGGGTCACTAGTTGAGCGTCGGGGGGATGGAGTTGCGCTCGAGCGGGCGGCGCGCGGCGAAGCCGGTGTCGAGCGGGTGCCAGTGGGCCACCGCGGGCTCGCCGTACTTCCAGCACAGCCAGACGGTGTCGGGGCCGCGGCGGCCGTAGAAGTCGACGAGCCCCTGGCGGTAGTCCTTCACGACCGCGCCGGTGGCCTCGACCTCGCGCCACCCGGTGTGGAAGGCGCGGACCGCCTCGCGCATCCGGGCCTTGAGCGCCTCGCGCTCGGGCGTCGAGCCCGGGTCGGCGTCGAGGAGCTGCGGGTCCATGCCGAGCGCGGTCATCTCCTCGGCGAGCGCGTCGACGTCGCGGAGCATCGACATCTGCCGCTCGAGCATCACGTTGAGCTTCGGCAGGAGCGCGTTGGCCTCGGCCACGGTGAAGATGCGAACCTTCTCAGACACGTCTCGAACAACGCCTCCGCGCGGGAGGTTCGCGCGAACGCCGCCCGAAGGCAATCCTCCCCCGCGTTGCGATCGCGCCGGATTCGACGGTACGCTCGGCCTCCCCTGATGACCGCCATCCGCCCGACCGGCGGCGCCCTCCCGACGGCCGCCCCCCTCGACGTGACCCCGAGCGCGCCCGCGTCGCCCGTCGCCCCCGCGTCGCTCGGCGGCGCCCAGGCGGTGGTCGCCGACCTCCAGGCCGCCCGCATCACCCCCGACGAGGCCGTCGCCCGGCTGACGGCGCAGGCGCTGGCGGGCTGCCCTGAAACTCTCCGACCCGCCGTCGAAGCACGGATGCGCGCGGCGCTCGCGAGCGACCCGTTGATCGGTTCACTGCTCCGCCGCATGGGCGCGAGCGCGCCGGGCGACGAGTAGCGCGTCGTCGTCAGGGAATGGAAGGTGGGGGAGGGGAGCGTCGGGTCAGTGGCGGGAGATGGTGCGCTGGCGGGCTGCCTCGCAGTACAGGATCGTGCAGAAGTGCTGGTTCTCCCGCTTCATCCGGTTGCAGAGCTCGGCGAGATCATCGTCGGCGTCGATCACCGTGCCCTCGGAGGGCTGCTTGGTCACGTCGTCGTACCGGCACCCGTCGAGGGCGACCCAGCGGTTGCGGTACTGCTTGTGTGCGCAGATCTCGTTCCATGACATGCGCGCGGTGGACACTGTGCCCATGGGGCCGTCGATCTCCCTCACGGCGCGCTGCCTCGCGCGCCGCTCGCCCCGCGGCGCCGCGCACGATCGCGCGGCGGGGGCCTGGTCACCGCGAGCCTTGGCTCCCGAAGCGCGACGGCCGGAAAGACCGTTGTCGCGCCCGCGTGGCGGGGGAGGCTTTGGGTCATCGCGTGACGACTCATCTCCGAACGAACCGAGGGATACCACGAAGCCCGGGCGTAGCGTCAAGACGACGCGCGGAGATTCCAGGCACCGGATGTGCAGTGGCGCGCGGGCTCACGAGCGGAGCGGGAGGCACATCGCCGGCGCCGTTGCGTTGGCGGAGGCGCACGACCACCCGTCGCGGCAGGGCGCGGCGTCGCTGCAGGTGACGGTGACGTAGGCCACCTCGTCGGGGTCGACGACCACGCGCTCGGGCTCGAACGGGAGCGGCAGCGTCGCGGTGGTGGTGGCGCCCGTGAGCGACACGGTCGCGCGCGAGCGCATGTCCCCGCGGACGAACTCCACGGTCACGGGCAGGGTGAAGCCGCCGGCGGGGCCGAGGGTCTGCGTCTGCCGGAGCGTGAGGGTGACCCGCTGCGTGGCGGCGTCGTAGCGCGCGCTCGCGTCGAGCACCGGCGCGAACTCGCCGTACACGAACTGCCGGAAGAAGTCCGCGACGCCGGCCTCGGGGAAGGCCGCGGCGAGGTCGGCTTCGAAGTCCCGCGTGGTCTTCGCCTCGCCCGCGTGCCGGTCGAACCACCCGCGGAGGAAAGTCGTGAACGCCTCCGTCCCGACGCGGTGCTCGAGCGTCCGCAGCACGAGCGCGCCCTTCTTGTAGGTGATCGCGTCGAAGATGCGCAGCGGGTCGCCCTCGGGGTCGGCCGGGCGCAGCGGGTGGCGGGTGGTGCCTCGCTCGATGCCGAGCGCCGAGTTGAGGTAGTTGCGCCAGTTGCGGAGCCCCGCGTCGGCGCCGTCGTGGGCCTCGACGAAGCGCCCGGTGAGGTAGTCGGTGAAGCCCTCGGAGAGCCAGAAGTCGTTCCACGTGCCGATGCGGACGAGGTTGCCGCTCCAGTGGTGGGCGAGCTCGTGGAAGGTGACCGTGCGGTTGCGCGCGGCGGCGCGGAAGAGGCTCTCGTCCATGGTGACCAGCGTCGCGTGCTCCATGCCGCCGCCGAAGATCGGCGCCTCGACGAAGCCCGCCTGCTCCCAGCGGAAGGGGCCGAAGGTCGCCTCGTAGTAGTCCATCGCCGCGGGCAACTCCCCGAAGAGCGTCACGCCTGCATCGACGTCCCCCGCGTACGGCAGCCAGCGGAGCGCGCGTCCGTTGGCCCCCGACATCGCGGTCGACTCCGCCCAGTCGTCGTAGGCGGTCACGTGGACGTCGTAGACGGGCATCGGCGTCGCGCAGAAGTACGACCACGCCCGCGCGCCGCCCGCCGCGTCGCGCATCCCCTCGAGGCGCCCGTTGGCGAGAACCGTGTAGCGCGCGGGGAAGGTCGCCGTCATCGCCACCATCGCCCCGTCACGGGGATGGTCGCGCACCGGCAGCCAGCGCCGCGCCTTCGAGGGCCAGTTGAGCGACTCGTAGATCTTCCGCCCCGCCCGGTTGCGCTGGAAGGCCATCAGCCCGCCGAGCGTCTCGAGGTTGGTCGCGTCGGCCCCCGTCCCCTGGAAGAGCGCCCCATGATACCGAACCGTCACGCGGAACGCCTCGCCCTCCGCCACCGTTCGCCCGAGCGGCACCCGCAACACACCCGCCTCCCGCGTCGGGGTCGCAGCCCGCCCGTCGACCTCCGCGCCGTCCACCGCCTCGCCCGTGTAGTCGAGCGTCAACGCATCCAGCGCGCGCGTCGCGACGAACAGCCCGCGGAGCTCCCCGCGGAAGGTCTCCGCGCCCGCGGTCGACTCGTCCACCGTGAGGTCGACCTCGTACCCGATCGCGTCGACCTCGGGCATCGACCGGTCCCATCCGCGCACTGCGACGCCGTGGAAGGTCGCGAGCGCCGGGCCCGCGTCCACCACGTCCGCCACGGCATCGGCCCGGCCGACGTCCCCCGTCGCATCGCCCTTCGCATCGGCGCGCGCGGCGTCCGTCGTCGGCGCGGTCGTTGGTGCCGCGTCACAGCCCAGGGCCCCCACCAGGGCCGCGCCCGCACAGCCTGCCTTCCAGGAAGTCACGCGCCGAGGGTACACCCCGGCTCCCCGTCCGAGGCGGGTCAAGAAATCGGTGTGCATGGGGTTGCATGTAGGACAAGGTGGCGGTAGATGCCGGCCGCCCGAGGGGACCCTTTCGGGCTCAAAACACCGGAGTTTCACCATGAACACCACGCGCATCCTGGCAGGTCTCTCGCTCCTCACCCTGGCCGCGGCGGGCTGTTACGGCGGCCCCGACGCGGGCGGCCTCGACGACACCGGGGCGACCGTCGAGGAGTCGAGCGGTCGGTCGTGGGAGGCCTTCGTCGGCGCCTGGGTCGGCGACAGCGGCCCCTTCCACGGGCTCGTCTTCACCCCGCAGACGCAGAGCTACGGCCACCACTTCTTCGCCTACGTCGACAACGGCATCCGCTGCGTGCGCGCGCCGTGCCCCTCGGAGGCCAACGTCGAGGGCTACTTCACCGCCAACACCCGCACCGTGACGCTCCGCCCGTCGCCCGCGGTCACGCTCCCCACGGTGTCGTTCGGGGGCTACCAGTACACCCTCCGCGGCGAGCAGTTGACGCTCTCGCAGAACGGTCGCGTCGTCGCCCAGCTCCACAAGGCCGTGTCGTACTGCGGCGAGGCCAGCGACTGCGCCGAGCAGCGGCTCATCGCCCCGCGCTGCGTCGGCCGGTGGACGTGCACCGCCGAGCGCACCTGCCGCTACGTCTGCGGCCGCCCGACGGCGGGTGAGGGCGAGCTCTGCGGCGGCATCGCGGGCATCCCCTGCGCTGACGGCCTGCGCTGCGTGCTCCAGGGCACCTACCCCGACGCGGCCGGCGTCTGCCGCGGCAACACCTGCGCGAACGTCCGCTGCACTGCCACCACCCACTGCGTCGAGACCGCCACCGGCCCGCAGTGCGTCGCCAACGGGCCCTCGTGCACCACCATCCGCTGCGCCGCGGGCTACGTCTGCCGCGAGGCCGACGGCGTCGGCGGCTGCGTCGCGCAGAACCGCGTCTGCGGCTCCGTCCTCTGCGGCGAGGGCCTCGTGTGCTGCAACCCGCTGCGCAACATCTGCACGCGCCCCGGGATGGTCTGCATCCAGTGACCGTTTTGCGGGGCTCCGCGGCGTGAAGCGAGCCGGAAATGCGGAGCGCGCGGGGGTTGCGTGGTAGCAACCGCCGCATGACCCGCACCGCGGATCACCCGATCGACCCCCTCTTCCTTCAGCGCTGGTCGCCGCGCGCGATGGACGCCAAAGCCCTCGCGCCCGGCGCGCTCGCGTCGCTCTTCGAAGCCGCGCGCTGGGCCCCGTCGGCCAGCAACCTCCAGCCCTGGCGCTTCGTCTACGCCGAGCGCGACACGCCGGAGTTCCAGCCGATGTTCGAACTCCTGGTGGAGGCCAACCGCGCGTGGTGCGTGCGGGCCGGCGCGCTCGTCGCGGTGTGCTCGCGCGTCGCCGACGGCCGCGGGGGCAACTCCCCCACGCACGCCTTCGACGCCGGCGCCGCGTGGATGTCCCTCGCGCTCCAGGCCGCGCGCATGGGCCTCGTGGCGCACGCGATGGGCGGCTTCGACCGAGCCGCCGCCCCGGGTGTGCTCGGGCTCGCGCCGGGCCACGAGGTCCATTGCATCGTCGCGCTGGGCAACCCCGGCGACCCCGAGGCGCTCCCCGAGCGGCTCCGCGAGCGCGAGAAGCCGAGCGGACGCAACCCGGCCGGCGACTCCGTCCACCGCGGCCGCTTCGGCGTGCCCGGCCTCCGCCCGCGCCACGAGAACGTCCGCGTCGACGTCCGCGTCGAGGTCGACCGGCAGCGCGCGTTCGAAGCCTTCACCCGAGAGATGGGGCGCTGGTGGCCCCTCGCCGATCACTCGGTGGCCAGCGCCGACGCGGTGGACTGCGAGGTCGAGCCCGCCGTCGGCGCCCGCGTCGTCGAGCGAACCGGCGACGGCGCCGCCCACGTCTGGGGAACCGTCTGGCGCTGGGAGCCGCCCGCGCAGGTCACCTTCTCGTGGCACCCGGGCTACGCCGGCCCCGAGCACACCGTCGTCTCCGTCTCCTTCGCCGACGAGGGACCCGGCGCCACCCGCGTCACGCTCGACCACTACGGCTGGGAGGCCCTGGGCCCCAACGCCGCGGCGAAGCGCGAGGAGTACGTCGCGGGCTGGCCCCGGGTCCTCGACCTCTACCGCGCCTGGGCCGAACGCCCGCGCTGAAGCGCCGCCCACCCTTTGCGCCATTGCGCATGACCGCGCGCATCGGGGATGCTCCGCCCCGCCGATGCAACCCCGCGCCGCCTCGCTCCCCGCGCTCCTTCTCGCCGCCCTCCTGCCCGCCTGCACCGACGACCCGCCGGCCACCGCCGACGCCACCGTCGACGCGCGCTCCGACGTCGAAGACGCCGCGCCCGAGGCGAAGGCCCCCGACGCGGAGGCGCCCGACGCGGGCCCGCCGACGCCGCCCTCCACCGCGCACTGCAACTACGTGCCGCTGCCGGCGACGGGCAACGCGGGCGGGACGGTGGAGGCCGGCGCGCTGCGGGCCGGCGCCGCGGAGGCGATCCTCGACCTGCCGGTGGGCTCGATGCTCGGCGCGTACACCGCGCGGGGCAGGCCCTACGGCGGCGAGTCGCACCTCGTCGACCAGCGCGACGCGCCGTACTCCGCGGGCTTCGTGCCTTCGTACGGCTACGAACGACCGCCGCGCGTGAAGGCCGTCGCGCTCTCGGCCGGCGGGGAGACGGTGGTGATCCTGAAGGCCGAGCTCGGGTCGGCCGACGACCTCACCACGGTGGACGTCGCCGCGGCGCTCGGGCCGTCGTTCGCGGGCAAGGTGATCCTCGCCACGAACCACAGCCACTCGGCCTGGGGCCACCACATGTCGAACGAGGTGCTCGGCCTCGGGTTCGGCTCGCCGCGCGCGGAGACGCACCGCAAGCTCGTCGACGCGCTCGTCGGCGTCGCGCGCCGCGCGCTCGAGGGAATGGCCCCCGCCCGCGTCGGCGTCGCCCACGACGACAACTTCGACCCGATGAACCTCGTCTCCCGCGACCGCCGCGACGACAACGACGACCTCCCCGGCGGCCGCAACCGCAAGGATCGCGACCTCTTCGTCGTCCGCGTCGACCGGATGGACGGCGTGCCCATCGCGGTGCTCCCGGTGTTCGGCGTGCACGGGACGGTGCTCGGCGACGACAACAACCTCGCGAGCTCCGACGCGCCCGGCGCGGTGGAGTGGCTCGTCGAGGAGAGCTTCGACCGCCAGGTGGTGGTCGTCCACCTCCAGGGCGCGGCGGGCGACGTCTCGCCGGCGGGTTCGGGCGGCATCAACTGCGACGGGCACCGCACCTGCTACGACTTCGCGCGCGTCGAGACGGTGGGGCAGTACGCGGTGGCGCCGATCCGCGCCGCGTGGGAGCGCGCGGGCGCGGCGATGACCGACCGCGTCGCGATGGAGATGGTGACCCGCGCGGTTCCGCTCGGGCCCGACTGGCGCACCTTCACCGTGCGCAACGGCGCCCTCTCCTACGCGCCCTTCGACGGCACGCGCGAGTGCGACGGGCGCGTGTTCGACGGGGCGAGCATCGTGTCGCCGATCGACGAGTTCAACGCGCCCCACGGCGCGGGCCTCTGCGGCGACCGGGCGCGCTCGGCGATCCCCGCGGCGGCGCAGATGCCCGGCACGTACCCGGTGCTCCCGTACCGCTCGTGCTCGCGCGTCGAGGCGGTGGCGCCCTTCCTCGGGCCGCTCTTCCAGCTCCAGATCCCCACGATGCCGTGCGGCGCGACGCGCACGATGGTGTCGGCGCTCCGCATCAACGAGCACATGTTCATCACGATGCCGGGCGAGCCCGTGACGCTGCTGGCCGACCGGATCCGCGCGGCCTCGCCCGCGGGCGCGGAGCACACCGCCGTCATCGGCTACGCGCAGGGCCACGTCGGGTACCTCCTCCACGCCGAGGACTGGCTCCGCGGCGGCTACGAGCCCTCGATCAACCTCTGGGGCCCGCTGGAGGGCGAGTACATCGCCGAGCGCGCCCTCGAGCTCGCCCGCCTCGCCTCGTCGCCCGCGCGCGACAACGCCGCCGACGGATCCACCTACTGGCGCCCGACGCCGCCCGCCCCGGTGCCCGCGCCCGACCCCGCGCCGCGCGCCGGCACCGTCCCCACCGAGCTCCCCGCGACGGTGTTCTTCCCGTCCGTCTCGCGGATGGTGGCGCGGCCGACGCGCGCGCAGCCCGACGCGATGGTTCCCCGCCTCGGCCTCGCCCGCTTCGCCTGGATCGGCGAGGACCCGCTCTCCGGCACCCCCCGCGTGACGCTCCAGCGCGAGCGCACGGCGGGCCGCGGCGACTTCGCCGACGTCACCCGCCGCAGCGGCCGCCCCGTGCAGGACGGCGACCTCCTCGTCGGCTGGACGCCCGACCCGCTGATGGGCGCCGCGGCCCCGCGCACCCACTACTGGACGGTGGAGTGGCAGGCCGTCGCCCCGGTCGGCAGCGCGTACCCCGACGCGCTCTCGGGTCGCGCGGGCGTCCCCCTGGGGCGCTACCGCTTCCACGTCGAGGGGACGGGCTACCGCGTCGACAGCGACCCCTTCACCGTCGCCGCGGGCGCCGTGTCGGTCACCGCGACGCGCATGGGAACCTCCCTCCGCGTGAGCGCGGGCTACGAGGCGCGCGACGGCTGGCGCCTGCTCGACCTCCAGGCGCAGTCCAACCGGCGCGTGCCCCTCCGCACGTCGCCGGTCGACCTCGCGCTCACGACCGCGGCGGGCGCGATGCGGACGCTCCGCGCGCAGATGACCGACGCCGACGGCGTGGTGACGGTGCCCGACGCGGCGGACGTCCGCTCGGTGGCGGTGACCGACCGCCACGGCAACCGCGGCACCGTGATGACGCCCTGAGGCGCCCGCGCTACGGCGTGGTGGTGGCGCAGTTGGTGAAGACGAACTCGCCGAAGTTGGCCATCGCCGCGCCGGCGTTGCCGCGGATGAAGCGGGTGTTGGGCGGCGTGGCGTCGTCGCGCATGCCCTCGCAGTTGATGCGGCCGGTGAAGCCGCCGTTGGCCACCGTGTCGACGAAGACGTGGCACGCGCCCGACGCGCCGAGGGTGGCGTTGCGCACCTCCCAGCCGTTGCCGCGCACGCGGACGTAGCCCGCGCCGTCGGACACCTGGAGCTCCCGCCCGACGCCCGGGAGGAAGCCGAGCGCGTAGAGGCCCTCGCGCGACTCGTCGAAGGACTGCCCCGCGATCGCGAGCGCCGCGATGCGGAAGAACACCGTGTAGCCGCCGCTCGCGGGGGCGAGCGCGCACTCGACGTCGACCGTGGGCGAGCCCTGCGCGCCGCGGACGGAGTGGGCGCCGGAGACGCAGGCGTTCATCGGGCAGCCGTCCGTCCAGGAGGCCTGGCCGGTGAGGGGCTTGGGGTCGTCGGCGCACCCGAAGGCGGCGGCGGCGAAGAGACCGAGGAGGGTGGAAGCGCGCATGGGGGAAGTGGGTACCTCTGGGCGGGGAGTCTATCGCGAACGGTCGAAGGCCTGGGCGAGGTCGTCGAGGAGGTCGTCGACGGCCTCGAGCCCCACGGAGATGCGGATGAGCCCGTCGTCGATGCCCAGCGCCGCGCGGGCCTCCGCGGGCACCGAGGCGTGCGTCATCACGGCCGGCAGCTCGATGAGCGACTCGACCCCGCCGAGGCTCTCCGCGCAGGTGAAGAGCTTCACCCCGGCGAGGAAGGCCCGCGAGCGGTCGGCCACCGTCCCCTCCGCGCCGCCCTTGATCACGAACGAGATCATCCCCCCCGGCAGCGCCATCTGGCGCCGCGCGAGGGCGTGCTGCGGGTGATCCTCGAGGCCCGGGTAGTGCACCCGCGCCACGTCGCGGTGGCCGCGCAGCCAGGAGGCCACCTTCATCGCGCTCTGGGCGTGGCGCTCCATGCGCACGGGCAGGGTCTTGAGCCCGCGCAGCACGAGGAAGCAGTCGAAGGGCGAGGGGACGGCGCCCATAGCGTTCTGCAGGAAGCGGAGCTTCTCGGCGAGGGCGTCGTCGCTGGTCATGACGATGCCGCCGACCACGTCGGAGTGGCCGTTGAGATACTTCGTGGTCGAGTGGACCACCGCGGTGGCGCCGAGCGCGAGCGGCCGCTGGATCACCGGCGTCGCGAAGGTGTTGTCGACCACCGACGGGACCCCCCGCTCGCGCGCGACCGCGCAGAGGGCCTCGATGTCGAAGACCTTGAGCATCGGGTTGGAGGGCGTCTCGAGCCACACCATCCGCGTCTCGGGGCGGAAGGCCGCCTCGGCGCGCGAGAGGTCGGTCAGGTCGACGAAGGTGGCCGTGATGCCCAGGGGCTTCATCACCTTGTCGAGGATGCGGAAGGTGCCCCCGTACACGTCGTCGCCGCAGACGACGTGGTCGCCGGGGCGCAGCGTGTGGAGGAGCGTGGTGGTGGCGGCGCAACCGGACGCGAACGCGAGCCCGTGGCGGGCGCCTTCGAGCGCGGCGCCGCAGGCCTCGAGCGTGGCGCGCGTGGGGTTGCCGGTGCGGGCGTACTCGTAGCCCTTGTGGTGCCCGGGGCCCTCCTGCGCGAAGGTGCTCGACAGCACGATGGGGGGCATCACCGCGCCGGAGACGGGGTCGGGGTGCTGGCCGGCGTGGATGGCGAGCGTGTCGAGCTTCACGGGCGCGCGGGGTTATCGCCCGCCGCGCGCGGGAACTCAAGCGCTGCGGCGCGGGGTGCGAGCGCTGCGGAGGGCGCCGCCGGGGTCTGCGCCGCCCGCCGGGTTTAGGGCTGAGGGGCCTTCGCGCGCCGCCGCACGAGCCCGAGGAGCACGGCGAGGAGGCGCCGCGCCTCGACCTGCTGCGAGTACTCCCGCGACCACGCGAGGCGCATCACGGGGCGAGGCGCGTCCGGGCGCGCCTCGAACTCCGCCCGGACGAAGAGCCACGCGTCGCCGACGGTGAGGCAGCCGAAGCGCTCGACGGGGACGTCGCCCGCGCCGGCCTCGGCCGCCAGCGACGCGAGGAGCGCCCCGAGCACCTGCGGGCGGGGGTCGGTCGCGTCGACGGCGCGCTTCGCCTCGACGATCAGCAGGAAGGGCGGGCGCGCCTGACCGCCCATCGCGTTCTCGCGCGCGAGGACGCCATCGATGACGCCGGAGAGGTCGGTCGTCTCGCCGCCGCGCGTGAGCTCCGCGCGGAGCGGCACCTGGGACCACGCGCGGACGCGCTGCTCCTCGGCGAGCATCAGCATCGGGTAGATCGCGCGCGCCCAGAGCGTCGACTCGTTGGCCCCCACCGTGAGCACGTCCCGCACGCGGCCGACCACCCACTCCAGCGGGGGCAGGGCGGCCGCGGGGACCTCCGTCGCCTCCAGCGCGGCCCATAGGTCGGGGAGGTCGACGGGGCCTTCGAGGTCGACGAGCGACTCCAGGCGCTCGGGGGTGAGCTGGTTGAAGCTGTACGACGCCACGGGGCGTGGCGTATCGCGTCGCGGGGCGGAGGGCAACGCCTCGGGAGGCGCTCCGCGATCGGGCGCGTGTCGTCCATTACGAATCGTCTACGCGTCGTGGTAGACGACGCTCACTCGTCGCCCCAGGACGCGCGCTCTGCGCGGCCACCATCGCGCGCATCCTCCATTCCATCGTCGCGCTGCGCCGCCTGGAGTCACCGGCGCCGTAGCGCGGCGCCGGGCCGTTCGCGCGGCGAATCTCGTGGACGCAGCGCGGCGTTGCGGCTCCCATCCGCGGCGCGCCCTTTGCGAACCGCCCCGCCATGACCACGACACCCCGCCACTTCTCGATTCTCGCGGCCTTTGCGCCGTGTCTGTGCGCCCTCGCCGGCGTGTCCGCGTGCAGCGGATCGCGCGCCCCCGACGCGGCCACGCCCGCCGTCACCACACCCACGGGCGGCGAACGCGTCCCCGACGCCGCGACCTCCGCCGACGTTGCGGTCGCCGCCGACGGGGACGGCTGGGCCGGCGCGCCGCTCCTCGACCGGGCCCGCGCGCGCGTCGGGGCGAGCGTGGCGGTGGCGTGGCCCGGCGCGGGAGGCTTCGACGACGTCATCGCCTACGCGGGCGTCTCGCGTCGGCCCGGCTCGCGCCCGCAGGACCGCGTGGTGTCCTGGTACCGCGAGGGAGGCGCATCGCCCGCGCCGACCGACAACGAGTACCCCGTGGGGCCCTTCGCGCCGACCGCGCTCGCCGCCCTCGACGTCAATGCCGACGGCCGCGCCGACCTCCTCGCCTTCGGCGACGGCGCGCCCGTGCAGGACGGCGTCACCGGCACCGTCCTCGCGTTCGAACTCCCGCCCGACCGCGACCAGCCCTTGCCCCTCACGGCCCTCTCCGCCGCGCTCGATGGGGCCCACGACCCCGACCAGGTGCGGGCGCGGCTGCCCGTCACCCGCGGCCTCGCCGTCGACGACATCGGGACCTCCACCGCGCTGAGCCTGCTCGGGCGGTTGTCGTTCTCGTCGCCCGCGCAGCTCCGCGCGGCGATGGCGTCGGGCGGCGTCGAGGTGTGCGACCTCACGGCGTCGGGCGGCCGCGTCACCGCGCGACGCTGCCGCCGGCTGACGGAGCGAACCGCCGACGCGGTGCTGCTCCGCGACGTCCGGGCCGAGATCGAGAACGCCTTCACCAACAGCGTGCTCACGTTCACGTGCGGGGCGGGCGCGGGCGGCGACGTCTGCACCGTGCAGCACGCGGCGGGCGGGCAGCGCCAGGAGTTCGCGTTCGCCGGGGCGGGCGCGGCGCGCCGGCTCGCGCGCGTCCACTCGACGGATTTCCCCGACGCGGGCGAGTAGGCCGCCCGCCGCCTCACGGTTCGCGGAGGAGGTGCTCCCCGTCCCAACGGATCACCCCCACGCAGGGAGCGAGGATGGCGTCGATCTCGGGTTGCAGCCCCAGGGTGCGCACCGCGGCGAACGCGGCGACCTCGACGTGGTGGAACGAAGCGCGGAGTCGCATCGCGGCGCCGACGAGCGACGCCCCGCGGGTGACGACGTCGTCGACGAGGACCACGCGCCGCGTCCCGGGCGGGAGGGCGCCCGAGGTCGCGAGGCTGTCGTGGTGCCGCTGCGGCCCGGGCGCTCACCCGGCGCGCAGAACGCGGACTTCGGGACCGCCGCGGTGCGCAGCAGGCAGGTCGCGACGTGCGCGCCGAGGCCCCGCGCGACCAGCTCCGAAGCGATCTGCGACGCGGGCCAGAGGGCGCCGCGCTGCAAGGGCGCGCTGCGTGGCACGGGGACGAGCGCCGCGTCGTCGAACCAGTGGGCGAACGGCGTTGCTGGGAGCTCCTCGGCCAGGCGGGCTGCGAAGTACGCGGCCACGGTGACCGCGTCGCCCTCCTTCGGGGTGACCTTCCGGTTGAATTTGAACGCGCGCACGATGCGTTGGGATCGCAGCGACGCGGCGGAGGTCCCTCGCGGGGAGTACGCGAGCCACGACGCGAACGGGAGGTCAGAAGAGGACGTCGCGCTCATCGCCGCCCTCGGGCAACGCGGGCAGGAGCTGCTCGGGCTGCTCGAGCACGATGGCCCCGTAGGCGATCATCTCCTGCGGCCACTTGAGCTTCGGGTCGAGCGCGACCGAGCGGAGGATGAACAGGGGCCTCCCGAGGCGCAGCGCCTCCCAGCCCTGGGAGAGGGTGCCGCTGGAGTCTCCCGCCTCGACGATCACGGTCGCGTGAGAGAGGAGGGCCATGGTGCGGTTGCGTTGCGGGAAGCGGGTCTTATGGACGGGGGTGCCGGGCGGAAACTGCGACAGGAGCAGGTGCTCGGCGGCGATGCGGGCGTGGAGCGCTCGATTCTGGGGGGGGAAGACCACGTCGAGGCCCGTCCCGATGACCGCGACGGTGCGACCGCCGCGCTCGATCGCGGTGGTGTGCGCGACGGTGTCCACGCCCGCCGCGAGGCCGCTCACGATGGTGGCCCCTCGTTCGACGAGGAACCGCGCGACCCGCGCCGCGCGGCGCCTCCCTTCGTCGCTCACGTCGCGCGTCCCGACGACCGACACGCGGGCGCCGGTGCGCGCGAGCGAGGCGTCGCCCTCGTACCAGAATGCGCGCGGCGCGTTGCGGCGCTCGACGTCGTTCAGTGGGCCGAGGAGCTCATCGGGGGTGCAGGAGAACATGACCGACGTCGCGGGGCGATGAAGCGGCGGAGCGTGCGCGCAGCATACTGAACGCCTGGACCGCTGTCGCGTGGAATTGCCTCCGTCTTCCGCGCCCGCCGCTACTCCCCGAGGTCGGCCTCGTCGTCGGCGACGATCGACGACGTCGCCATCGGGCGCCCGAGCGTGCCGGGCGTGCGGTAGACGCTCATGCACACGGGCGCGGCGTCGGCGCTGGTGGAGAGCACCCGGCAGGTGAAGCCCGACGCGCACCCGGTGTAGCCCACGCACTGCGCCGCGAGCTGCACCGGCAGCGCGTACACCTTGTCGTCGACGAACTCCGTCTCCACCACGGTGGCGATGGTCATCTGGCCGGAGCCCTCGACCTCGATCTTCACGCGGTCGGAGCTGCGGCGGCCGTCGACCACGCCGAGGCGGTACTCCGACGAGACCCCGAGCGGGATCGTGCGGAGCCCGCCGTTGCCCGAGGTGGAGCAGCCGTCGCCGGTGAGGGCGAAGGTCTGGTTGAAGGTCGGCGCCATCTCCCCGCCGCGGTAGATGCGGACCGCCACCCGGTCGATGGTGGGGCAGGGGATGTTGGTGGTGACCACGAGCATCACCTCGCGGCGCGCGAGGGTGCACCCCGCGGGGGCGAGCGAGAGCGCGGCGGCGCAGAGCGCGAACGGTAGGCTACGGCCCGTCACGGCGTGGGAGACTACCGCAACTCCCCCGTGGGGAGGCTAGCGGAAGATGCCGCGGCGCTCCTTCAGGCCGCGGTTCACCATGCTCTGCACGGTGGCGCGCACGAGCTGGGCCTTCTCCTCGATGACGGCGTCCTCGTCGTCGGGGTCGCCGGTGAAGTGCATCGGCTCGCCGAAATGGAGTCGGTATTTCACCGGCACCGGGAGGAAGCCGCCGGGCAGGAGGAGCTGCGGGATCACCGGGAAGGCCGGCGCCCCCATCAGCTTCGCGAGGCGGGTGAGGTTGGCGACGGAGATGTACTGCTCCTCGGCGCCGACCACGGCCACGGGCACGATCGGGGACTGCGTCGCGAGCGCGAGGCGCATGAAGCCCGACCCGAACTCCGTCAGCCGGTAGCGCTCGGAGAAGGGCTTCGAGATGCCCCGCGACCCCTCGGGGAAGACCAAAATCGCCTCGTCGCGCTCGAGGAGGCGCTGGCAGTTCTCGGGGACGCCGACGATCTGCCCCATGCGCGGGAAGAACACCGACACGAACGGCAGCGTCGCCGACCAGCGCTCGACCATGCTGCGCAGGAGCCGCGGGGGTTCGCGGTCGAGCAGGAGCGAGGTGGCGATGGCGAGCCCGTCGAGCGGCACCTGCCCCGAGTGGTTGGAGATGAGCAGCACGCGGCCGTCGGGGACGTTCTCCATCCCGCGGACCTCCGCGCGGAACCAGTCGCGGTAGAGCGCGCGCGCCGCGAGGAGCGCGTAGCGGACGGCGGCGGGGTCGAAGCCGAAGGGGTCGACGCCGGACGATCCGCGCGGCACGTCGATGCGGGCGAGGCGGTCGAGCGCGTCGGCGCCGAGGCGTCGGTCGACGGCGTCGTCGACGCGGCGCACGACGGAGGCCCGCGCGTCGGCGAGGGCGCGCATCAGGGCCGTGGCGGGGTCGGGGCGCGCGGGGGTGAGCTCGTCGTCGGCCATCGCGCCGGAGGCTACACCATCCGAAGGAGAGCGCGTTCAGCCGCCGCCGGGGCCGAGCTGCCCGCCGCCGCCGCTGCCGGAGGAGGAGACGCCTTTGTGGAGCACGAGGCTGCGCCCGGCCTCGTGGCCGTGGGCGCGTGCGTCGGCGCTGCCGCTGCCCGCGCGGCGGATGGTGCGGACGTAGGGGTGGCGCTTGCGGTAGAAGGTCTCGAGCGCGGGGTCGCCGGCCCAGACGAGGCCCTTCTCCTGGTTGGTGCGGCGCTCGGCGTTGAGCTTCGAAAGGAAGCCCTGCATCACGCCCGCGCGGTAGGCGCGCCGGTCGCGGTCGCCGCGGATGCCGAGCTTGCGCTTGTGGGCCTCCCAGAGCCCCTCGGCCGTGTGGTGGAGGAAGGAGTGGACGTACTCGGCGAGGTCGAGGTTCTCGGGGGTGCCGCAGGCCTCGAGCACCGAGCCGCGCTGGCCTTCGCGCACGCGCCACACGCTGACCCAGATGCACTCGACGAAGAAGTGCTCTTCGAGGAGGTGGGCGAGGAAGCGGGCCGCCTCGTCGACGCGCCCGGTGGGCTGCCCGAGGTGCCGGTGCGCGTACCCGCGGGCCGCGCGGCTCGCCACCGCGTCGAGGTTGTACTTGAGCATCAGGCGCTGCGCGGCGTTCATCGCGGCCTGGGCCTCGTGCTCGTTGGGGCTCTCGGCGAGCGCCAGGAGCTTGCGGATGCGGTCGAGCACCGCCGCCTCGCCCTCGGCCTTCTCGCGCACCCCCGGCACGCCCGACGCCCGCGCGTCGAGCCCGCGGTCGGCGCACACGGCTTGAAACGCGGGGCCGTGCGCGGTCTCCTCGGTGCGCCCGAGCACCTCGTCGACGTACTGGTGCGCCATCTCGTGCTTGAGCACCTCGACCACCACGCCCCACGGGTGGTCGAGCAGCGTCGCCCGCGCGAACTCCATCGCGCGGGGCCCGCGCATCCAGCGGCCCATCAGCCCGCGGGCCTCGATGAGCCCGAAGGTGGGCCGCACCATCAAGCCCCGGAAGAGGTTGCGGTTGTGCACCTCCCACTCGGAGGCGAGGGCGCGGAGGGCGGCGGCTTCGAGGTCGGCGGTGAGCTGTTCGCGCGCGTCGGTCACGGGGGCGCGGTCATACCGTCGCGGCGCAGCCCCGGCAAGCGGGCGAGCGCCCCGCGCAGCGTGGCCGGGTCGGGGTAGAGCGTGAGCAGCGCGAGGATGAAATGCGAGCCGAGCCACCCGATGGCGAGCGTCGCCTGGATGCCGAGGTGGAAGCTCACGCCGACCGCGATGACCCAGGGCCGCGCCCACGGCACGAAGAGCAGCCACGGCCCCACCATCTCGTACACGATGGTGAGCAGCGCGAGGAGTCGCACGGCCTCGTTGGGCATCCAGGTGGCCACCCAGAGCCCCGTGTCGGTGGCCCAGCGCGACGAGAGCGACAGGTCGAGCACGGTGCCGGTGACCCAGCCCGAGGCGAAGATCTTCCCGATGGCGGCGAAGAAATAGATCTGCGCGAAATGGAGCTGGAGCAGCCGGAGCGGCGTGGCCCAGACGGCCTTCGCGTCGCCGCCGGCGCGCCGCGCGTCGAGCGAGCGGGCGGCCCCGGCGTCCGAGAGCGCGAGGAGCGCGAGCACCGCGACGATGACGGAGTGGAGGGCCTTCTCGTTGATCTGGTCGATCGCGTGGAGCCACGTCCACACGACGAGCGTGGCGACGGTGGACGCGCGCGTGCGCCACCCGAGCGCGACGGCCGCGGCCCCGAGCGCGGCGAAGAGCACGGCGGCGTAGGCGACGGCGGGCGGCGGCACCCACACCGACACGCCCGAGCGGTGGAAGCCTTCGGACGAGTAGAGCTCCGCGGCGTAGGGGAGGCGCGTGAGGCACTCCATTGAGAGCAGCGCGCCGAAGCCCGCGCGGTAGAGCGCGAGGGGGAGGGGGTCGGCCTCGCCGAGCCAGTGGTCGGAGCGGGCGCTCACGGGCATGGCTCGTCGTGGAGGATCTCGTTCACGCGCTGCTCGGGCCAGGGGACCTGGCGGAAGGGGACGCGGCGGCCGCGCGTCTGGCGGTAGACGGTGTCGCTGACGCTCACGGCCGTCCAGCGGTCGCGGGGGGGAGCGGTTCGGTTGTGGCGCGCGCAGGCGTAGCGGACGAAGGCGCGGAGGGTGGCCGGGTCGCGCGAGAGCTCGTGGTAGCGCCGCGAGGCCGCGGACGCGGGCCAGGTGAACCACGGGTCGAAGTCGGCCTCGTCGCGCCGCCCGTCGGCGTAGAGAACCGCGAACCGCAGGAGGTAGTAGTTGCCGTCCTCGCGGTGGAACATCCACCACGCGCGGTTGAAGGGCCAGAGCGACAGGTTGCCGTGGTTGAGCGGCCAGGCGAACCCGCTGAACACCACCGCCGCCGCGTAGGCCAGCAGGATCGCGGCGCCCGCGCGCCGGCGCAGGGGGGTGTCCGTCATGGTGCGCGCGAGCATAGTCGAAGCGGCCCGCGCGGTGCGCGCTGTTCAGCACGGCCGTGGAGGCGATACCTTCGTGCGCCATGAGCGACGACGACCTGCCCGTCTGGGGCGTGGACGCATTGCGCGCGTTCACTCTGCACGAGGTGCCCGAGGTGCGCGAGTGGGCCTGGGAGCGCCTTGCCGACCTGCGCAATCCGGCCCTGGCGCCCGTGTTCGCTGAGGGCTTCACGGGCGCGGACGAGGTCGAGCGGGAGGTGCTGCTCGACGCCCTCGAACCGCTCGCGCCAGCCGGCTTCGACGAGGCGACGCGGGCGGCGTTGGCGGTGTTCGAAACCGCACCGGGGACGGACGGGTACGAGGCGCGCAAGGCCCGGCTTCTGCTCGTCCGGGCGGGCGACGCGACGGCGCTCGCCCGCGTGGCCGCGCGGTGCCGCGACGGGGGCGCCTATTTCACCGAGTGGCTGGCCCTGTGCGAGCGCGACGAGGCGGCGGTTCGGGCGATCCTGCGCGACGGGGGGTGGCTCGACGACCCGACGGGCGCGCCGGCCGAGGCCCTGGCCGCCCTCGCGCGGCTTTGTTCGCCCGAGGCGCTGCCGCGCGTCCACGAGCGCGCGATCGGCGACGAGGAGCACGAGTCCCCGACCGCCCAGGAGGTGGCCGCGCGGACGCGGGCCGACGCGATCCCCTTCGTCGGCGGCCGCACCTTCACGAAGGGGAGGGCCTTCGCGGAGCACGTCGCCGCCCGCCTCGCGGCCCGTCGCTCGGCCGCCGACCGCGCGCTCGCCGCCCGCTGGGAGAGCGCCGACGCGCTCCGCGCCATTGCCGACGCGGTGGTGAGCCAGCGGTGGGGCGAGGCCGTCGCGTGGAGCCGCGCCCGGCTCGACGAGCTGCGCCGCCACGACGACGCGTCGCACGCCGCCCGCGCCTACGTTGCGTGGGTCGCGAAGCAGCGCAAGCCCGACGAGGCGATGGTGGCGTCGGCGGTGGCGATGGCGCTCGGGGCGGTCGACGGCGCGCTGGAGGCCTTCAAGCCCTTCGAGAAGGCCGACGCGGAGACCCGCGCGTGGCGCACGCTCGCAGCGTGCAAGGCCGACGTCGCCGCGCGCCAGGCATGGGCGCTCGGCGCGTGGGGCGACCCCGCCGTCCGGGCGGTTCTCACCGCCGCGATGGCGCGGGCCTGCGAGGGCGACGACGAGAAGCTCCGCGCGGGGGTCGTCGCGCTGTGCGGCCGGCTGCCCGACGTCGAGCTCCCCGACGGCTTCGCGCGCGGCGCGTACGACGCGGACTGGGCGGAGGACGCGGTCGCCTGCCTCGTGGCGCGCCCGGCCTCGCTCGACCGCCTCGCGCGCGCCGCCCTCGCGGCAGCGACGCCCGATCTGCTCGTGGTCGAGGCGCTCGGGCGATGCAACCGGCGCGGGGCCACGGCGATGCTCCGCGGCGCCGTCGCGCGCTTCGCCCGCGGCGAGGAGCGGGTGTCCGTGGTGGTGCTCGACGCGGTGGCCGAGCTGCGCGACCCGGCGCTCCTGCCCGCGCTCCTCGACCAGTACGAGCCCGACCACGAGTCGAGCATGTCGGTGGCGCGGGCCCTCTCGCGGCTCGCGCGGGTCGCGCCCGATGCCCCGTGGCGCGCGCCCGAGGTGCTCGCCGCGCTGGCGGAGGTCGACGCGCTGGACGACGACGGGGCCGCGCCGCCCGAGCGCCCGTTCGCGGTCGGGTTCGTCTGCGATGCGTGCGGGGCGGAGGGGCGGGCCGAGGCGCTGACGTGCTACGTCCGCGGCGACCGCGCGTCGTGCCTCGCGGAGGGCTGGGACGGGGTCTCCTTCGACCGGGTGATCGTCTGCGCCGCGTGCGGCGCGCGCGACCGCTACGCCCTCACGGCGGCCACGCGGCTCCTCGCGTTCCTCTCGGTGGAGACGGGCGCCGCGGAGGTGGCCATCGGCGCGCTGGAGGTGGAGGGGCAGAGCGCCCGCCGCGCGAGCGAGCTCCTCGACCACGCCGTGGCCGCGGCCGCGCAACAAGACCCGGAGGCGCTGCGCAGGCTGGGCGCGACGCAGCTCGCGCTTGGCGACGCGGCGGCCGCGCGGGACTCGCTCGCGGCGAGCTTCGCGGGCGACCGGCGCGACCTTGCCTTCCTGGTGAAGCGCCACGTCGACCTCGACGCGCTCGGCGACGGCGCGCTGATCGAGCGCTCGGCGCGTGCGCTGTTGGAGGCGCTCCCCGGCGCGCGCGGCGACGATGCGCTGCGCAAGCGGGCCGCGGAGCACGTCGCCTCGTGGCTCCGCGGGGTGGGCGGGGCGACGGTGACGTGGCGGCTGTCGGACGGGGAGGTCACCGACTCCGTGGCGCTCGCGCGCGTCACGCGGTGGGAGCGCTTCGTCGCGCTCCTCCACGAGCCGACGGTCACGGCCGTCGCGCCCTGCGCCGCGCCGCCCGCGTCGGCGGGGCGCCTGGAGAACGCGATCGAGGGGACGCTGCCGCTGTCGGTCGAGCTCCTGCCGAGGATGCCGCGCGCGGAGGTGAAGGCGGTGACCGAGATGGCGCACCGCTTCCAGACGGCGGGCCGCAACGACCCGTGCCCCTGCGGGAGCGGGAAGAAATACAAGAAGTGCCACCTCGCCGGGCGCTGACCCCGACGCTATCCTCGCGCCCCCGCGATGACCGACGACCCCGCGCTCCCGCTCCGCTTCGCCACCCGCAACGCGCTCGCCGCGCTCCCCTGGTTCGAGGAGCACGCGGGCGAGCTCGTCGTGTCCGACCCGTCGGTGGGCGACGTCATCGACATGCACACGCACTACGCGCTGCCGACGCTGGCGATCCACCACATTGATATGACGGCGGAGACGCCCGACTCCAACCTCCTGCTCGGGCGCTGCTGCGCGCACCACCTCGACCTCCGAGCCAACCAGTGCTTCGGCCCCGGCGAGCTCCGCTCGCTCAAGCGCGACCTGCTCCTCGGCGGGCTCACGGGCAAGGGCTCGCGGCGCGACCACACCGCCCCCAACCTCGCCCGCGACATGCGCAGCATGAACGTCGTCCGCTCCGCGGTGCTCGGCATCGACATGGCGATGCCCAACCGGCACCCGGTTGACACGCTGCGCGCGGTGCGAAGGCGCGGCGAGGCGGTAGGCTACGGCAGCGTGCACCCGCGCGCCTTCAACGCGCGCGAGCGCTTCGAGGAGCAGATGCACCTCGGGGCGCGGGGCATCAAGCTCCACCCGCCCAACCAGGTCTTCTACCCCGACGCGTGGTACGCGATGCGCATCTACCGCTGGTGCGGCGAGGAGAACGTCCCGGTCATCTGGCACAGCGGCCCGGCGGGCATCGAGCCGAAGCTCGGTCAGCACTGCGCGCAGATGTTCCGCTACGAGAGGCCGATCCGCGAGCTGCCGGGGACGGAGTTCATCCTCGGGCACGCGGGGTCGCTCCAGCACCGCGACGCGATCGCGATCCAGCGGCGGTACCGCAACTGCTGGCTGGAGATCTCGGGGCTCTCGCTCGGGCAGCTCCGCGAGGTGCTCGCCGACGCGGACCCCGACCGCGTGGTGTTCGGCTCCGACTGGCCCTTCTACCACCCGGTGCTCCCGCTCGCGAAGGTGCTGGTCGCCACCGAGGGCCGGCCGGAGCTGCGCCGCAAGGTGCTCCACGACAACGCCGCGCGCCTGCTGGAGCGCACCGCGCGGCCGGGGTGAGCGCAGGGGCGCCCGCGCGAGAGGGTGCCGCCTTTCGCGCGCCGGCGACGTCCTCGCCGGGGTATCGTCGCGCGGAGGAGCACCCGATGAGACGTCCCGTTGCCCCCCTGGCTTTTCTCCTCGGCGCGTCGGTGGCGTGCGGCGCGACGCCGATGCCGGCGGTGTCCGCGCTGATGGCGGTCCGGTCGGTCCAGGGCCGCCTGTCGCTCGGCACCAACGCCACGCGGGTCCTCGCGGTCGACGCATCGACGCGGCGCGTGGTCTCCTCCGCCACGCCCGACCCGCAGGGCAACTTCCTGCTCGCCGACCTCGCCAAGGGGGCGTCGTACAAGATCACCGTGGTGCGGGGCGGCGACACCCTGCCGCTCACCTTCCCGCGCGCGGCGGGGCTAGCCGGGAGCACCAACGTCTTCGGCGTCGGCACGCGCCGCTGCGCCGGCGGCGCGCAGTGCATCGACGGGCCGATGGTCCTCGGCGACGTCACGCTCGCGGGGGCGGGCGAGGAGGGCTGCCGGCCCCAGCGCTCGCCCCTCCAGCTCGAGGACTTCGACGAGGACGGGATGAACGACGCGGTGGACGCCGACGTCGACGGCGACGGGATGCCCAACGCCACGGACGCGGACAACAACGGCGACGGCGTGGCCGACCGCATGGCGTTCGGCGACCAGGACGGCGACGGGCTCACCAACGAGGTCGACCCGGACGCCGACGGCGACGGGACGCCCAACGCGATGGACGACGACGACGACGGCGACGGCGTGCCCGACACCGCGGAGCACGGCCCGGCGGGCGACCTCGACGGCGACGGGATGCCCAACGGGACGGACCCGGACGACGACGGCGACGGGGTGCCCGACGCCGAGGACTCGACCCCGAACGGCGTCGGCGGCGCGTAGGGGGCCGGCGCTCACCGCGCTTGCGCCGCGGCGCCTTCGGCGGGATGCTCGCGGCGATGCGTCACCGCGCCACCGTTCGGGCGATCGCTCTCCTCGCGTGGGCCGCGGGGTGCGGCGGGGAGACGGCCGCGCCGCCGGCGAGCACGTGCCGACCGCCCCCGGCGGCCGCGGGCGCGTGGAGCGTCTCGGTCGCGGGCGGGCCGACGCTCCACTGGGACACCGCGCCGGGCTGCGTGCCGGTGACCTACGACCCCGCGCTCGCGCCGCACCTCGCCGCGCTCCAGTCGTCGATCGCCGCGTGGAACGCGCTCGCCTGCGGCGGCATGTGCTTCGCGTCGCCGACGTCTTCGGGCGAGCGGCCGCCGCGCGAGAGCCGCACCGACCGGCGCGTCCACCTGCGCCCGACCGCGACGCCCGACCCGGCCGAGTCGAGCATCTACGTCGACACGCCGACGGGGCGCATCCTCGCGGCCGACCTCGCGGTGCCGGCGGTGAAGGTGGCCGCCGACGTGCGGGGCGCCTTCGCGCGCGCGCTCGGCCAGGCGATGGGGATGCGCGCGGGCACGACCACGGTGCCGAGCGTGCTGGCGGTCGAGATGCGCCTGCGCACGAGCGCGCCCACCGCGGCCGACCGCGCGCGCGTGTGCGCCGTGTACGACCCGCCCTGGTGCGCGGAGTAGCGCCGCCTCACGGCGCGCGCAGGTGCCACCGCCCGCGGTACATCCGCAGCGTGTCGAGCGTCGCGCCGTCGACACCGACGCGGTAGTCGTGGGGGTAGTCCGCGCCCGGCGTGTGGATGAAGTAGCTCATCTCGAAGGCGCGGACGGGGTTGGGCTCGGCCTCCTGGCCCGCGACGCTGCGCGCGTAGTCGGCCCACTCGTAGGTGGGCAGGTCGCCCGCGGCGTGGCTGCGCATGAACTGCCCCGGGTCGAACGGGTCTTCGTCCATCGTCGTGAGGAAGAACACCAGCGGCGCCGGCTGCATCCGTATGTGGGCCGCGTTCCACGCCATGTCCTCGAGCTGCGGCCACTGGAGGTAGCAGTCCACCGTCAGGAACATCACCAGCGTCTCCGCCCCCGCCGCCGGCAGCGTCGCGGGCGCGGTCGCCATGTTGGTGCGGCGCAGCGTCGGGAAGCGGTCGCCGATCGCCACGAGCCCGCGGGCGGGCGAGTCCGTCGCGCCGCGGTGCCACACGCGCGTGCGCGGCGCGGCGGCGAGGTCGGCGGTGGGCGCGCCGGGCCGGTAGAAGAGCAGGTCGGCGGCGTTGTCGCGGCTCCCCGCGGCCTCGAGCGCGGTGGCCGGGAGCGCGAGCGCGGCGTCGCCCGAGGCGGGCAGGTCGAGCGTCCCCTCGCGCGTCGGGGGGCCGCCGCCGGTGTTGCCGAGGCGCCACGCGAAGGTGAGGGGCTCGGCCGTCGGGTTGCGCACGGCGACGCGCGCGTCGGCGCCGGGCCGCAGCCGCAGGGTCGCGGGCGCGTCGGCCAGGAGCACCGCGCCATCGGCCGAGGTGGCGAACTGGTCGAGCCGGTACCAGTCGGTGACGAGCAGCCCGTGTGGGCCGAAGGCGACGTCGAGCATCCCGAAGCGCGCCGGGAAGAAGCCCGCCACGCGCGCCGGCGAACGTGCGAGGTCGTAGAGCGTGACGCCGGTGAGGCAGGTGACGGCGAGCAGGTCGCCCGAGAGCGCGACGCCGGTGGTGACGCAGCGCGGCTGCACCGACGCGACCTCGGTGAAGGCGCCCCCCGCAAGGCGGTAGACGCGCGCCCCTTCGGAGCCGAGGGCGACGGCGACGCGTTCGCCCTGCGCGTCGAGGTCGAGCGGCGGACCGTCGAGCGCTTGCGTCGCGACTGGAGCGAGGTCGGCCTCGGCCAGCGCGACGAGTCCCTGCGCGCGGTCGGTGAGCAGGAGCCTGCCGTCGCGCGCGAGGACGTTGGTGACGTTCTCCCCGCGGCCGGTGCGGCGGAGGGCGGTGGGGCGGCCGTCGGCGCCGAGGTCGACGCGGAGCAGCCCGTTGCGGTGCGCGGCCATCCAGAGCGTGTCGCCCGACACCTCGACGTCGGCGATCTCGTAGATGGGGGGATTGCCGCGCGCGTCGTGCTCGTTGGCCGACCAGAGGTTGGAGGCGGGGCGGGCCGGGTCGCGCACGTCGATGAAGTCGACCAGCCCGCTGTCGGCGGCCGCGCAGACGAGCGTGTGCGAGCGCGCGTGGACGGACACCGTGGAGCAGTGCTGCTCGCGCGGCATCACGAGCGGGTGGACGAGCGAGAGGCCCCCGCCGGGCATCGTCCGCGCGATCGGGAGCCCGTTGGCGTCGGCGAGGTAGACGATGTCGCCGTCGCGCGCGATCTCGCGCGAGTGCGCCTGCCCGGTGAGGTCGGCCTCGCCGAGGAAGGCGAGGCCCGGCCGCGGCCCTGGGGGGGCGGCGTCGACGGGGGCGACGTCCGCCGGCGGCGTGACGTCGGGCGTCGCGACGTCGGGCGCGGCGACGTCGGGCGCGACGTCGGGCGGCGGGGACGCGTCGGGCGTGACGACGTCCACGGCGGTCGCGCGGTCGGGCGACGCGTCGCGCGTCGCGATCAGCGGCGGGGTGGCCGCGTTGCACGCGCCGAGGAGCAGGAGAACGAGCGCATACCACCGACCGCCGAGCATCTCCGCAACGCTACGCCGGTCGCGCGGGGGAGGGAATGGCCGGCGCGTCAGCCCGCCGTGAAGGACACCGTTCGCTCCTGCGTGAGGCTGTGCCCGAGCCCGTCGTCGGCGCGGAAGACCAACACGAGCGGGCGCCCCGTGAGCGCAGCCTCCACGGGGACGCGCACGGTGGCCGGCGAGACGCACCCTGGACCGAGCCTCCGCGGCAGGGCCCCGACGGTGACGTCGCCGGTGACGGGCGCGGCGCGGTATTCCCGGAGCGTCTGGCGGCCGGCGGGGGTGTCTTCGGCGACGGTGACGGTGAGCGTGACGGCGGAGGCCGCGAAGCCGAGCGACGCGACGCCGAGCAGCGCGTCGCCGGCCGAGACGGGGGTGAGCGTGTCGTCGTCGCGCAGGGCGGCGGCCTCCTCGCGGCGGAGCGTCGGGTGCTGCAACGTGAGCGGCGTGAGCGAGGGCGCGACGCCGTCGCCGGGGACGCACGCGGGGAGGGCGCGGCCGATCCAGACGCGCTGTGCGTCGGTGGCGCTGCGGCCGTCGGGCGCCGCGGCGGTGACGCGGATCGTCGCGAGCCCGGCGCCCCCGGGGAAGAGCCCGTTGAACGCGAGCAGCACGCGCCGCACGTCGCAGGTGCCGTCGGGCGAGTCGGCGAAGCGCGTCGCGGTGGCGGCGGGCAGGCGGGCCGCGCCGAGGAGCCCGCCGGTGAAGGCGTCGCGCGCTTCGAAGCGGAGGTCGAGGGCGGCGCCTAGGCCGGCGGTTCGCGCGCCGACGAAGACGTGGCTGAGGCCCTGCGGGCCGAACACCTGCGCGGCCACCGCGTCGCGCGCGAGCGGGGTCGTCCCCTCGGCGCCGAAGCCGAGCGCGACGGTGGGCGCGGACGTCGTCGGGCACTCCGGCAGCGGCGCGGGCGGCGCGGGCGGCGTGGCGTCGGCGCAGGCGGCGAGCACCACGACGGCGAGCGCGGCGCGCGTCACGGCTGGCACGTGAGGATCGACGCGACGCAGCGCCACCCGTTGGGGCACGCGCCGGCGTCGGGGCAGGGGATCGGCAGGCAGCGTTCGAACGCGACGCACGGCCCCCAGCACCCCATCCGAACCGACGGGAACTGCCCGGCCGGGCACGTCGGCGGCCTCGCGTCGCAGGCCGCGTGGGCGGGGTCGCAGTCGGCGAGCGTCGACTCGCAGGCGCCGTCGACGCAGCGCTCCCCCGAGACGCAGCGGTTGCCGCAGCGGCCGCAGTGCTCGTCGCTCGCCCGCGGGTCGGCGCAGACGGCTCCTCCCCCCACGCCGCGGCAGCAGGTGAGGAGGCCCGGCGCGCAGCTCCCGAAGCACGCGCCGCACATGCACGAGGGCGTGCTGGCGGGGCAGCGGAGGCCACAGACGCCGCAGTTCATCGGGTCGGCGGCGGTGTCGAGGCAGCGGCCGTCGCAGAAGGACTGGCCCGCGGGGCACTGCGGCGCGTCGGGCGCGGCGATGTCGGTGGGCGCGGCCGCGTCGGGGGCGACGGCGACGTCGGGGGTGACGGCGACGTCGGGCGCGTCGGCGCGGTCGGCGGCGGGGACGTCGAGCGCGGTCGCGTCGGGGGCGATCACCACGGGCTCGGCCTCGCAGCCGGCGAGAACGACCGCGACGAGCCAGCGCGCGGGGCGGAGGGGCGGCACGGGGGAGAGGAATATCACGGAGCGCGGGCGGTCAGCGCGGTGCGGCGAGCATCTCCTGGAGCTTCCGGACGGTGTTCCAGTTGCGCAGGGTGACGGGCGCGCCCGCCGCACGGTCGAGGACGGCGGGGGTGATCTTCGACCCGGCGACGCCGGCGGGGAAGTCGATCCAGAGCGCGTCGCCGACGAGCTCGACCTGTTCGCCCGCGACGGCCTTCGCGCGCACGGCCTCGAGCACGCCGGGCTTCATGGCGCCCGCGGCGAGGCCCAGGTGGAGCAGCCTGGGCCGGTCGTGCCGCGCCTCGGGGAAGGGTCCGTCGCCCGCGTACGGCGCCCACGCCGCGGCGGTCCGCACCACCACCGGCGCGTCGAAGCCGAAGCGCCGCGCGAAGGCCGCTTCGAAGGCCGCCGCGGTGGCCGCCGCGCCGAGCTTGGAGGAGAGCACCACGTTGCCGCTCTGGATGTACGTGGCGACGTCGGTGAAGCCCTCGGCGGTGAGGAGCTCGCGCAGGTCGGCCATCGGCACCTTGCGGGTGCCCCCGACGTTGACGGCGCGGAGCAGCGCGACCATGCGTGTCATGAGCGGCGTATCGCACGGCGACGGGGCGCGTGTCGATTTCGTGCGAAGGCGGCGGGGGGCGGTCCAATCCGTCGGGTATGGAGGTCCGTTGATGCGCCGATCGAACCGCTGGCTCCCTCTCCTGCTCCTGTCCGCGTCGGGGTGCGTGTCGAGCGCCAACGTCGGCAACGAGGCCGACGGGGCGAACGGCGGCGACGTCCCGACGGGCGACGAAGCGCCGGTGACGTTCGACGTCGCGGCCGACGATGCGCCCGATGCTGCGCCGGACGCGACGCTCGATGCGCCGCCGGATGCGACGCCGGATGCGACGCCGGATGTGTTGCCGGATGCGGTGGCGGATGCAATGGCCGACGCCGTGCCGGATGCGACGCTCGATGCGGCGTTCGACGCGACGCCGGATGCGTCGCCGGATGCGGCGGCGGATGCAATGCCCGACGTCACGTCGGAGTGCGGCGCGCCGGTGCCCGAAACGTGCAACGGCCGCGACGACGACTGCAACGGCCGCGTCGACGACCTCCCCCCTTCGCCCTGCGAACCCGGCCCCTGCGCGACCGGCCACGTGGCCTGCGCCGGCGGCGCGGAGACGTGCGTGCTCGACGCGCCCCGCCCCGCGACCACCTCCTGCCGCCCCTCGACAGGCCCCTGCGACCCCGCGGAGTTCTGCTCCGGCGCGTCGGCCGCGTGCCCCGCGGACGTGCGCCTCGTGGCCGGGACGTCCTGCGGCACGGGCCTGACCTGCAGCGCTTCGGGCGCCTGTTGCGCGGCCGGCTCGACGGACTGTGGCGCCTGCCCGTCCACGGGAACGACCTGCACGGCCGGGGTCGGCGCCTGCGCGCGGACGGGCACCACGGTCTGCACGCCCTTCGGCGTCACCGGGTACGCGCGGGGCGTGACGCTCGGCTACCAGCACGCCTGCGCGCTCCGCCTCGACGGCGGCGCACGCTGCTGGGGCTTCAACGGCTACGGACAACTCGGCGACGGCACCACCACCGGGCGGCGCAGCCCGGTCACCGTCTCGGGGCTGGCCAACGCCCTGCAACTCACCGGCGGCTACTACTCCACCTGCGCGCGCCTCGCCGACGGGACGGCGCGCTGCTGGGGCTACAACGGCTACGGCCAGCTCGGCGACGGATCCACCACCAACCGCCCCACGCCCGTCGCCGTCGCGGGCCTGGCCAACGTCGCCGACCTCGACGTCGGCATCTACCACGCGTGCGCCGCCCGCACCGACGGGATGGTGTGGTGCTGGGGCTACAACAACTACGGCCAGCTCGGCGACGGCAGCACCTCCAACCGCGCGACGCCGGTGGCCGTGTCGGGCCTGTCGGGCGTGACGCAGGTCGCGGCCGGTGGCAACCACGCGTGCGCGCTGCGCGCCGACGGGACGGTGTGGTGCTGGGGCCACAACGACTACGGCCAGCTCGGCGACGGGACGTCGATCGACCACCCGATCCCGGCGGCGGTGCCCGGCCTCACCGGCGCGGTCGCGGTGGCCGCGGGGTTCAACCACACCTGCGCGATCCTCGTGGGCGGCGCGGTGCGCTGCTGGGGCCACAACGGCAACGCCCAGCTCGGCGACGGAACCACCGCCCCCCGCTACGCCCCCGTGACCGCCGTGGGGCTCACGGGCGCGGCGCAGCTCAGCCTCGGCGACAACCACACGTGCGCGCGGCTCGCCGACGGCACCGCGCGCTGCTGGGGCTACAACGGCAACGGCGCCGTCGGCGACGGGACCAACGTCACCCGCCCCGTCCCGACCGCGGTCGCGGGCCTCGCGGGCGCTGCGCAGGTGGCCACCTTCTACCGGACGACGTGCGCCGTGCTGGCCGACACCACCGTCCGCTGCTGGGGCGACAACGGCAACGGCCAGGTCGGCGACAACACCACCTCCGACCGCCCCGCGCCCACGCCGGTGAACGACCTCCCGGGGCCGACGGTGTGCAGCGCGACCGCGGGCTCCCCGTCGACGGAGACGTGCAACAACGTCGATGACGACTGTGACGGCGCGGTCGACGACGGTGTCACCCGCGCCTGCTACACCGGCCCCTCGGGCACCGCGGGCGTCGGGGCCTGCCGCGCCGGGGCGCAGGCTTGCGCCGCGGGCGCCTGGGGCGCTACCTGCACGGGCGAAGTGCTCCCGCGCGCCGAGGTCTGCAACATGGTCGACGACGACTGCGACGGCGCGGTCGACGACGGGGTGTGCCCGTAGGCCCGCCGCGCCGAGCCCCCATCCGCCGCCTCGCGCCCGCCGCCCTCCTCGCGGCGCTCGCGCTCCGACCCCTCGCGCCCGCCGCGCAGCCCCGCCCCCCGCAGAGCCTCCGCCTCGACGTGCTCCGCGACGCCGGCAGCGCGCGCTGCCCCGACCGCGACCGCGTCCGCGACCTCCTGCGCGACCGCCTCGGCCGCGACGCGCTCGACGACGGCGCCGCCCGCCGCGCGACGCTCCGCTTCACCCGCGCCCGCGGCCGCTTCGAAGCGCGCCTCCGCGTCGAGGGCCCGCGGCGCGCGCCGGCCACGCGCACCCTCCGCTCGCCCGCGTCGGACTGCGCCCGCCTCGGCGAGGCCGTCGCGCTCGTGCTCGCGCTCGCGATCGACCCGGTGGCCGCGCTCCACCCGCCGCCCGCGCCGCCCCCGCCCGCGCTCCCGCCTCCTGCTTCCCCGCCCGCGCTTCCACCTCCAGCTCTGCCGCCCGCGCTTCCACTCCTTGCGCCCGCGCCGCCCCCGCCCGCGCTTCCTCTGCGTACGCCGTCTGCGCCTTCGCCCGCGCCCGTCCCGCCGACCGCGCCGCCCTTGCGCGTGCAGCTCTCGGCGCTCGTCGCGCTCTCCGCGGGCCTCGCGCCCGGCGCCTTCGCCGACGTCCTCCGCCCCGGCCTCGCGCTCCGCGTCACCCCGCGCTGGCGGCGCTTCGACTTCCCCATCGAACTCGCCGCCGACGCGCCCGGCGCCTTCGACGACGTCCCCCGCGGCGCGCGCGTCACGGCGCTCCCACTCTCGCTCGGCTTCGCGGCGTGCCCTCGCCTCGGGGCGCAGGTCGTCGTCACCGCCTGCGCCACCGCGTCGCTCGCGGCCGTGATCGCCTGGGGCGAAGGCTACGCCCCCGACGCCACCGACGTCGCCTTCGGGCTCGGGCTCGGGGCGCGCGCCGGCGTGGAGCTCCCGCTCGCCGGCCGCTGGTCGCTCGTCGCGTCGCTGGAGGCGCGCGGCCTCGTCGTGCGGCCCGCGCTCGTGGTCTCCGGAACGCCCGTGTGGACGGCCGCCCCCGTGAGCGGGACGCTGGCCCTGGGCGTCGCCTGGGCGAATCGGTGAGAATCCCGCCGTTGCCGCCCCAATCCCCCGTCGTGACCGCCGCCGCGCTCGCGCCCCTCGCCGCGCCCGCCGAACGCCCCGCGCCCCTCGACCTCGCCGCCGTGTACGCGCGCGAGTTCGACTGGGTGTGGGCGACGCTCCGGCGGCTTGGCGTGGCGGCGCGCAACCTCCCGGACGTCACGCACGACGTCTTCGTGGTGGTGCACCGCCGGGCCCACACCTACGACCCCGCGCGGCCGCTGCGCCCGTGGCTCTTCGGCGTCGCCTACCGCGTCGCGCGCGACCACCTCGCCCTCGCGCGCAACCGCCGCGAGGCCGTCGTCGAGGCCCCCGAGCTCGCCGACCCGGCGCCCGCCCAGGACCAGGCGCTCGACCGCGCGCAGAGCCGCGCCCTGGTGCTCGCCGCGCTCCAGGAGGTGGAGCTCGACCGGCGCGTCGTCTTCATCCTCCACGACCTCGAGGAGCAGCCCATGCCCGAGATCGCCGCCGCCCTCGACGTGCCCGTCAAGACCCTCTACTCGCGGCTCGCGGCGGCGCGCGCGGAGTTCACCGCCGCCGTCCGACGTCTGCGGCTGCGACGCGGAGAGACGCCATGAGCGACGGCGACCTGCCCGACCTCCCGCCCGACGTCGCCTCGCTCCTGCGCGACGCGCGCGACACGCCGCCAGCCCCCGCGCCCGAGCGTCGCAAGGTGGCCGCGCGCCTCGCCCTCACCACCGGCCTCGCCATCCCCGGCGCCTCCCTCGCCGGCGTGAAGCTCCTCTCCGGCGCCTCCCTCGCGCGCGCCGTCGGCCTCGCCGTCGCCGTCGCCACCGCCGGCGGCGTCGCGGTCGGCACGCTCCGCCCCGCGCCCGCCCCGCCCCACGCGCGCGCCGCGCCCCGCACCCCGCCCGCCCCCGCGCCGCGCGTCGCGCCCCCGCCCGTCGTCGCGCGCAGGCCGCAGCGCCTCCCGTCGCGCCGCCTCCGTCGTCGCGCCGTCGCCCGTCGCGCCGTCGCGCACGCGGCGCGCCCGCCGCGGTGGCAGACGACGCGCTCGACGCCGAGCTCGCACTGCTCGCGGAGGCCCACACCGCCCTCGCGCGCGGCGACGCGCCTCGGCGGAGGGCGCCTCGCGCGCCACGCCCGGCGCTTCCCGCGCGGGAGGCTCGCGCCCGAGCGGGAGGCGCTCCGGGTGGAATGTCTGGCCGCGCGCGGCGAGCGGGCGGCGGCGGAGGCGGCGCGCACGGCGTTCCACCGGCGCTTCCCGGGGAGCGTGCTCGGGGCCGCCGTCGACCGGGCCGCGGGCGACGCGCCGTGACGGCGGGGTGCGGGCTGCGCTAGGGTGCGCTGCGCCCGATGCAGACCACCGACCTCGCCGCCGCCGCCCTGCTCGATGTCGCGCTCCGCCTCGGCGCCACGCGCAGCCTCGACGCGCTGCTGCCCGCGGTGCTCGAGCGCCTCGTCGAGCTGCTCGGCGCCGAGCGCGCGCTCTTCGCCCTCCTCGACGACGACGGGCGCGTCGAGGACGCCGTTTCGCGCAACGTCGTCTGGGCGCGCGGCGAGCCGCTCCCGATCTCCAAGCGCGTCGTCGCCGAGGTGCTCCGCTCGAAGGAGATGCGCCTCGTGGTCGACACCGACCTAGACCGCGAGCTCACCGCGTACGAGAGCATCAAGCAGCACGGGCTCCGCTTCGTGCTGGCCGTCCCCGTGGTGGCCTGCGGGCGCGTCGCGGGGGTGCTCTGGGCCGACAGCAAGGCGCCCGTCCTCGCGGAGACGGTGCGCCGCGGCGAGACGCTCAAGGCCCTCGCCGGCGTCGTCGGCCTCGCCGTCGAGAACGTCCTCCTCCTCGAGGAGCAGCGCCTCCGCACGGTGCTCGTCGGCAAGCTCGTCCACGACCTCAAGAGCCCGCTGCTCGCCGTCCTCCTCGGCGCCGACGTGCTGCGCGCGATGGGCCCCGGCGACGACGCCGCCGCGGTGGCCGAGGGCGTCACCCTCGCGGGCCGGCGCATGCGGCTCTACTGCGACAGCGCCCTGGGGTTCGCCGGCATCGAGACCGGCGCCGAGCCCCCGCGGCCCGCGCGCGTCGCGGTGCCCGACCTGCTCGACGCGCACGTGCGTCTCTTCCAGCAGATCGCGCCCGAGTACGGCGTCACCGTCGCCGCCCGCGCCGAGGGCGACCTCCCCGCGGTGGAGACCTGGGCCGACCGCGTCGAGCTCGCGCTCGACAACCTCGCCTTCAACGCGATCAAGTACGCGGCGGCGGGCACGGCCGTGACGCTCACCGCGCGCCGCCGCGACGACGCGGGCCCCGAGGGGCAGCGCGACCGCCGCCGCTCGGCGATGGCCGCGCTCTTCCGCAAGGTGCCGCGCGGCGCGCCCGCGGCGGGCAGCGGCTTCGTCGAGCTCGCGGTGCACAACCACGGGCGGCCGATCGACCCCGCCCTCCTGCCGCGCATCTTCGACGAGTGGGTGAAGGGCGACGACGCGCCCCGCGGCGTGGCGGCGACGGGCCTCGGGCTCGCGATCGTCGAGCAGTGCGCCCGCTCGCTCGGCGGCCGCGCGTGGGTCGAGTCGCGCGAGGGCGAGGGGACGACGTTCCGCTTCACGGTGCCCGTCGCGCTGGCGGGCGGCGCGGGGTAGGCGACGCTACTCGCGGCCGACGTCGCCGAAGGGGAGGCAGCTCCCGCCCGTCACCCAGTAGGGGCAGCCGTCGGGGCCCGTCGCCTGGCCGGTGACCCGCGCGTCGCAGATCATCATGCAACCCGCGAACGGGTCGCGCTGGCCCGTCGCGAAGCAGTCGCAGCTCGGGAACTGCGCCATCGGGCAGCACATGCCCGCCTCGGCGGCGTCGGGCGTGTCGGCGGCGGCGTCGGCGGGCGCGTCGGCGGGCGCGGCGTCCGCGGCCGGCGGGGTGACGGACGCCGAGCAGCCGAGGAGGAGCGAGGCGAAGGCGAGGGAAGAGAAGGTGCGCATGTTTGTGGATGTGGCAGGAGCAGCGCAGCCTTCAAGGAATCGTAGGGGGGGCGTGCGATGTCCGTGGCGTGCGGGGCCGGCGCCGGCGCTACGACGGGCCTCCGCGCGGCTTCGATCCCCCAGAGAGCCGCGCGACTTCGCGCTCGAAGTAGATCTCGTCGGCGGCGTCCTGACGCCCACGGGGAGCATGAACCACCGCGGCCACTCGATCCTTTCGTGACCCGACCTCGACCCCGCTCCCCGACCGCCTCAACCATCTGGAGGGTGACCTCGACCCCGCTCCCGACTGGTTCGAACCATTCCGGAGCGCTCCGGAGGTCAGATCCCGATTGGTTCGAACCACCCCGAAGCACCCTCGAGGTCGGGACCCGCGTGGTTCGAGTGCCCGCAAGACCACCCTCCGGGGCACCCCCTGCTCCCTTCGCCTCCGTCCGCTGCTACCATCGGGCCCGATGGCCCCCCGAAGCGTCGCCCTCGCGCTCGCCCTGCTCGCCCTCCCGCCCGCGGCCCTCGCCAACGAGCCGACGATCTCCCCGGAGATCACCGCGATGATCCGCGAGAGCGCGCGCGACTGGCTCGACCGCGCCACCATCGCCGAGCGCGACGGGCACCCGCTGGAGGCCGAAGGGTTCTACCGACGCGCGCTCGACGCCGACCCGGGCCTCCTCGCCGCCCACCTCGGCTACGCGCGGATGCTCGACGCCCGCGGCCGGCGCGCCGAGGCCCGCGAGGCCCTCACCCGCGCGCCCCGCCGGGCGTGGGCCGCCGACGAACCCGCCGCGATCGCCTACGCCGGCGCGCTCCGTTCGCTCGGCGCGGTCGACGAGGCTCTGGCCGCCCTGCGCGACCGGCGTGACAGCGCGGCGGCGACGCGGGCGCTGGCGGAGGGGGCCGCGCAGGAGGGGCGCTTCCCCGAGGCGCTGGCGGCCGCACGAAGGCTCGTCGAGCTCACCGGCGACGGGGCCGGCGGGCGCGAGGCCCGCGTGCTGGTGCGCGCCCTCACGCGCCTCGTGGCCGAGGCCGACGCCGTGCGAACGCCCTACGCCCCCACGGGCTTCCGCCGCGCGCTCATGACCGACTGACGCGGCGATCGGCGCGCGCATCCGCGGCGATCCCTGGTACAACGCCGGGCCGCCGCGATGCACAGCACCATCCCCTTCTACAGCGCGCCCCTCACGCTCCTCACCGACCTCTACCAGCTCACGATGGCCTACGGCTATTGGAAGACGGGGCACCGCGAGCGAGAGGCCGTCTTCCACCTGCACTTCCGCAAGCAGCCCTTCGCCGGCGGCTATGCGATCGCGTGCGGGCTCGCGGCGGCGGCCGAGTGGCTCGCGTCGCTCTCCTTCTCCGAGGAGGACGTCGCCTACCTCGCGACGCTCACCGGCAACGACGGCGGCGCGCTCTTCGACCGCGGCTTCCTCGACCACCTCCGCGCGATGCGCTTCTCCCTCGACGTCGACGCCGTCCCCGAAGGCACCGCCGTCTTCGCCCAGGAGCCCCTCGTCCGCGTGAAGGGCCCGCTGCTCCAGTGCCAGCTCGTCGAGACCGCCCTGCTCTGCCTCGTCAACTTCCAGACGCTCATCGCCACCAAGGCCGCGCGCGTGTGCGCCGCGGCGAAGGGCGACCCGGTGCTCGAGTTCGGCCTCCGGCGCGCGCAGGGGATCGACGGCGCGCTCTCGGCCAGCCGCGCGGCCTTCGTCGGCGGGTGCGCGTCGACCTCCAACGTGCTCGCCGGGCGCCTCTTCGACATCCCCGTGCGCGGCACCCACGCCCACTCGTGGGTGATGTCCTTCGGCGACGAGCTCGAGTCCTTCCGCGCCTACGCCGACGCGATGCCCAACAACTGCGTCTTCCTCGTCGACACCTACGACACGCTCGAGGGCGTCCGCCACGCCGTCACCGTCGGGAAAGAGCTCCGCGCCCGCGGCCACGAGCTCGTCGGCGTCCGCCTCGACTCGGGCGACCTCGCGTACCTCTCCATCGAGGCGCGCAAGATCCTCGACGAGGGCGGCTTCCCCAAGGCCGCCGTCCTCGCCAGCAACGACCTCGACGAGCACCTCATCACGTCGCTGAAGACGCAGGGCGCGACGATCGGCGTGTGGGGCGTCGGGACGAAGCTCGCCACCGCCTACGACCAGCCCGCGCTCGGCGGCGTGTACAAGCTCGGCGCGGTGCGCGACCCGGGCGGCGCGTGGCAGTACCGCGTCAAGCTCTCCGAGCAGGCCGTGAAGATCTCCACGCCCGGCGTCCAGCAGGTGCGGCGCTTCGAGCGCGACGGGCTCTTCGTCGCCGACATGATCTACGACAGCGCCGGCCCTGCGCCCACGCGCACGATCGTCGACCCGCTCGACATGACGCGCCAGCGCACCGTCGACGACTCGCTCGCGCACGAGGATTTGCTCGTGCCGGTGTTCCGCGACGGGGTGCGGGTGGGCGAGCTGCCGACGGCGCGCGAGGCCCGCGCCCGCACCGAGCGGCAGGTGGCGTCGCTCCACGCGGGCATCCGCCGCTTCGACCACCCGCACCAGTACCCGGTTGGGCTGGAGAAGGGCCTCTTCGACCTCCGCACGAAGCTCATCCTCGAGGCGCGCGGGCACGCCGCGGGGGCTTCGAAGTGAGCGCGCTCTGGGCGCGGAGCGCCACCGAGCTCGCGGGGCTCCTGGCGAAGGGCGAGGTCTCGTCGCGCGAGGCGGTCGACGCCCACCTCGCGCGCATCGCCGAGGTCGACGGTCGCGTCCACGCCTTCACCGCGGTGCTCGCCGACCGCGCCCGCGCCGACGCCGACGCGCGCGACCGCGAGCGGCGCGAGGGCAACGTTCGCGGCCCCCTCCACGGCCTCCCGGTGAGCGTGAAGGAGTGCCTCGACCTGGCCGGCGAGCCCACCACCCTCGGGCTCACCGCGTGGCGCGACAAGCGGGCGACGCGCGACGCCGCCTTCGTCACGCTCTTGCGCGAGGCGGGCGCGGTGATCCTCGGGCGCACCAACCTCTCGCAGACGATGCTCTTCGCCGAGAGCCGCAACCCGGTCTTCGGTCAGACGGCCAACCCCTTCAGCCTGCGCCACACGCCCGGCGGATCGTCCGGGGGCGAGGCCGCCGCCGTCGCCGCGGGCATGTCCCCGCTCGGCATCGGGACGGACATCGGCGGGAGCCTCCGCTCGCCCGCCCACTTCTCGGGCGTGTGCACGATCAAGCCGACGCTCGACCGCCTGCCGACGCGCGGCCAGGGCACCGTGCTCAAGGGCCAGGAGGTGATCCGCAGCGCGCCGGGCCCGATGGCGAGGACGGTGGCCGACCTCTGGCTCCTGCTGCGCGCGCTCGACCCGGCGCGGATGGCGGCGCTCGACGGGCGCGTCCCGCCGCTCGCTTGGAGCGACCCGGCGGCGGTGAACATCGCGGGGCTCACGGTGGGCTGGTACGTGGATGACGGCGTGCTCCCCGTGTCGCGCGCCGTGGCCCGCGCGGTGGAGCGCGCGAAGGATGCCCTCGCCGCGCGCGGGTGCCGGCTGGTCCCCTTCGCGCCTGCGGACGTGACGGGCCTCCTCTCGCGCTACCTCTCCGCGCTGAGCGCCGACGGCGGCGTCATGCTGCGCGAGGCCGCGGGCGACGGCCCCATCGACCCGGTGATGGCCTCGTTGCGTCAGGTGGCAGCGCTCCCCGACGCTGCGCGCAAGGCCGCTGCTGCTGCGCTCGAGCTCGCGGGCCAGCGGCGGACGGCGATGCTGCTGCGCGCGGTGGGGGAGAAGCGCGTCGCGACGCTGTGGCGCCTCACCGACGCGCTCCGCGGCGAGCGGGCGGCCTTCCTCGACGCGATGGCCGCGGCGAACGTCGACGCGGTCGTGTGCCCGGCCTACGCCACCCCCGCGCTCCCCCACGGCATGTCGAAGAACTTCACCCTCGCCTCGTCGACGGCGATCACGTTCAACGCGTTCCAGTTGCCCGCGGGCGTGGTGCCGGTGACGCGCGTGCGGCCCGACGAGACGTCGCGCGACGCGTCGAGCGACCTCGTCGAGCGCCACGCAGCGAAGGTCGACGCCGAGAGCGCGGGGCTGCCGGTGGGCGTCCAGGTGGCGGCGCCGCCGTGGCGCGAGGACGTGACGCTCGCGGTGATGATGGCGATCGAGGCGGGCGTGCGGGGCGACGCGGACTTCCCGCGGACGCCGGTCACGCCGTAGCGAGCGTCACCGCCACCCCTCTCAAGGTGTGCTCCGCAGGTCGTATTCGTCGATCAAACTCGTCGTCCGCGCCGTCGCCCAGGGTTCGCCCGACCTGCCCTGGCATAGTGGCCCAGGGTGAGCCTGGGCCACTATGCCAGGGCAGGTCGGGCGAACCCTGGGCGACGGCGCGGACGACGAGAAATGACGACCGAGCAGAGCACCTGCAGAGGGGGGGACGTCACCGCGGCTTGCGGCGGCGCGCGAACACCATCCCGAACACGCTCGCGGTCATCGCGGTGAGGAGCACCGTCGCGGTGCGCCACGGCCCGCGCAGGCTGCTCTGACGGCCGCGCGCCGCGGGGCGCGTGAAGCCGGGCGGGAGGTTGTTCACCGGCGTGTTCTGGATGGTCGGCGGGGGCGCAGGGGGCGTCGGCGCGGGCGCGGGGGCCGGGGCTGCGCCGCCGACGGAGGTCCCCATCACGACGCGGGGGATGGGCGAGCGGATGGACTGCGCGAGGCGGAGACGTCCGCGCGGGACTTCGGCGAGGTCGCGCGCGGCGGTGGGCGGTGGCGCGGCGCCGTTGGGGGGCCCGCCCCAGCGACCGCGGATCGGGTGGGCGCAGCGGACGGGGCCCGTCCACGGGTGCCGGATGGCGTAGCGCGCCTGGAAGTTGTTGCCGCCGAAGTCCGACGGGCGCGCGCCCTGCTCGAGGCGCCCGCGCGCGTCGGTGACGGCCTCGCGCCCGCCGATGACGGGCGGGGCCTCGCGGAAGATGAGGTCCTCGGTGAGCGTCGCGCGGTTGTAGCGGGTGTGGAGGCGCGTCACGTTCATGTTGTAGACGTGGTAGCTCTGGTCGAAGCCGGGGCGGCCCTGGCCGAGCACGTCGGCGCCGAGCGTCGCGAGGTCGCTCTGGGCGAGCGGGGGGGTCGGGCACGGGTCGCAGGAGTTGGTGCCCCAGGCGTACTCGGTGATCACCGCGCGGCCGCCCGCTTGATCGAGGGTGTAGTCGAAGAGGCGGGCGTAGAGCTCGCCGAAGTTCTGCCGGGCGGAGTTGGCGACGTCGAGGTTGGTGGGGATGAAGGCGTTGGGGTAGTTGGCCACCTCGAAGCGCGAGGTGGGGTGCAGGATGTAGACGAGCAGGTCCTGCGCGCCCGTCGCGTTGAGCAGCCCCAGACGCACCGGCAACCGGAAGTCGGGCGCGTCGTAGTGGAAGCGCAACGGCGAGAGCCGCACGCCCCCCGACGGCCGCCGCTGCGCCCGCTCGATGTCCACCCGCGCCACGAAGAACTTCCACTGCTCGCGGACGTACGGCGCCATGTACTCCGCCGCGCCCTGCGGGATGTTGTAGCGGTTGCGCCGGAGCCACGTCTCCAGCCCCGTCGACTCGGTGGCCGACAGCACCACCACCTCGTACTCGCCGACGGTGAACTGCGCCTCGATGCGCACGCCGAGCTCCTCGCGCGCGGCGCGGTGGCGCACGCCCCCGCCGCCCATCATCCCCGCCGACGCGGCCTGCGGCATCGGCGGCGGGATCGGCGCGCACGGGTCCTCCTCCCAGTACTCGACGAGGCGCGGCGCGGTGAGCGACTCGAGGTGCGTGAAGACGTCGTGCGGGAGGGTGCGCACGTTCTCGCGCTGGAGCACCACGGGCACGGGCACCACCATGGCGAAGTCCTCCGCCGGCCCGTCGTAGTCGTTGCTCATCGAGAGCACCGTGCGCGTGCCGTCGCGCATGAGGGCGACGCGGGTGGCCTTGTTGGTGAGCTGCTCGCTCGACCCGGCGACGTAGAAGCCGCAGAAGGCGTCGGCGGTGGACGGCGCGGCGGCGGCGCCGAGCGCGACCCCGAGGGCCGCGGCGCGGAGCGCGTGCGTGAGCGTTCGGTTCATGGCAGTGGAGGGTCTCCCAGGGCGCGAGCGTACGCCACACCTGGGACGCGCCGCGAGCGCGGACGCTTGGGGTCAGTTGGGCGCGACCTCGACGATCGCGCGCACCTCGGTCTCGATCGCCTCGGCCTCCACCGCGGCCGCCGCGAGTCGCCCGTCGCTCAGGCCCGCCGCGCGGGCGAAGCGCTCGTCGGCGGCGGCGTGGATGCGCTCGAGGCCCTCGACGTGCTGCTCGATGCGCCGATCGAGCACGTCCGCCACCGCGCCGCCCGCGACCGCCCGCTGCGCCGCCGCTTCCGCGAGCGCGCGCCACGCCTGCTCGACGCGGCCCGCGGTCGCCTCCGCGAGCGACTCCACCGCGGGGCTCTCCGCCGCCCGCCGACGCAGCAGCGCCGCGCGCAGCAGGCGGTCGCCCGTCGCGCCCGGCAGCTCGCGCGCCGCCGCGGCGAGCGCGTGCGCCACCACGTCGTCCGCCGGCAGCGCGAGCGAGGCCGCGGCGAGCATCCCGGCCACCACCACCGCCGCCGCGCGCACCGCGGCCGACGCGTCGCCGCCGTACCGGAGGGCCACGAGGGCCGCCGCCGCGCCGCCGACGGCCGCCGCGGCGACGTGGGCCGCGCGCATCGGGTGCGACCGCGCCCGCAGCGCGCGCGGGGCCAGCGCGAACGAGACGAACGCCGCGCCGGCGAGCGCAGGGGACGCGCCCGCGAGGAGGTGGTGCGCGAGCGCGCCGAGGGCGCCCGCGGTGAGGGCGAGCGCGCCCGGGGCCCCGCCGGCGACTGCGGCGACGGCGGCCCCCGCGGCGATGGAGGCGGGCGCCGCGGCCCACGCGGGGGCCGAGGCGGCGAGGGGTGCGGCCACGAGGGAGCCGCCGAGGAGGCCGATGGAGGCGATGCCGCGCATGGGTCAGGGCTCCCTTCTCAGTAGGCGTTGGCGCTGCGCTGGGCGCGGCGGTGGGCGGCGTTGGCGCCGAGCCCGTAGGCCCGGCCGCTCTCGGTCGACGCGCTGAAGTTGGTGATCGCGTCCTCGTCGCGCTCGAACTGTGCGATCTGCGCGGCGCGCGCGGGGGAGGGGGCGGCGGCCTGGATCGCGCGGAGCTGGAGGAGGTTCTGCTGCGCCATGCCGCGCGCCTCGGCGACGCGGCCGTCGCGCCAGGCGTTGACGGCGTCCTGCTGGCGCATCGCGATGGCGGCGGACTCGGCCTCGCCGAACACCGACGCGTCGCGCGACGCGAGGGCCTCGGCGCCCGTCGCGGCGAGGCCGAGCGCGAGGCCCGAGGCCTCTACGCGGACGTCGCGGTCGTCGGGGACGGCGCGCCAGGAGACGGTCCCCGCGAGCGAGCCGGCGGTGCCGGCGGCGAGGGCGGGCGCGTCGACGGCGAGGTCGAGCACGAGGCGGCGCTCCTCGCCGGCCGCGAGCGCGCCGATGGGGAGGCGGACGGTGCCGGTGGTGCCGACGGCCTCGGCGCCGTAGGCCCGCGTGAGGCGCCAGCCCGCGGGGAGGTGGACCTCGGCGACCGCGCGCTCCACCGTGGTGCGCGTCGCCTGCTGGAGCTCGCGCCCGAGGAAGGCCCGGAGCTGCGCCCCGTCGCGGAGGAACTCGTAGTTCCCGCGGCCCGCGTCGGCGAGGCGCGACATGTAGCGCTCGTCGTAGTCCGACCCGACGCCGAGCGACGAGAGGGTGACGCCGCGGTCGGCGCGGGTGCGCACCTCTTCGGCGACGCGCTCGAGGTCCTGGCCCGAGCCGTCGCGCCCGTCTGACATGAGCACCACGCGGCGCACCATGCTCTCGGGCGCGTCGGAGAGCGCCTGCGCGCCGAGCACGAGGCCCGAGGGGATGTTGGTGCCGCCCTCGATCTGGATGGTGGGGACGGTCACCCGGAGCTGCGCCCGCACGTCGCGCACGGTGGCGAGGGGCTGCACCACGCGGGCGCTGTCGCTGTAGGTGACGAGCGCGATCTGGTCGGTGTCGCGCATCTGCTCGACCATCGCGAGCACCGACTGGCGGGCCTGCTCGATCTTCTCGCCCGTCATCGAGCCCGACACGTCGAGCACGAGGGCCATCGCGACGGGGCGCGCCTCGCCCTGCGCGGGCGGGGCCTCGTCGGCGGTCAGCCGGAGCTCGGCGTACACCTGCCGCGTCCCGTCGGCCTCGACGCGCCCCTGCGCGAGGGCGAGACGTCCGTGGGCGCGGGCGCCGCGAAACTCCGCCCGCGGCGCGCGCCCGCCCGGGGTGGCGGTGACCTCATGGACGGGGTCGCGGTGCGGCGCGGCCCCGCCGGGCGCGGGCGCGCGGAGGAGCACGATCCCGCCGGCGGCGAGGGCGACCGACCCGGCGGCGACGGCGCGGGCGAACTTCTTCTGCGAGAGGAGGGCGTGGAGGCTCGGCATGGTGGGTTCTCCCTGTGGCTTCTGCGCGCCGGGCGGACGTCGGCCGAGCGCCCGCTCCCTCGCCGCGAAGGCGCGTCAGGGGAGGGCGTCGAGGGGCGTCGGTCGACCGGCCACGGCGACGGCAGTGCCTCTCGACGGCCGTCCCACGCGGGGCGGTCTAACGTCGATGCACTTCGTGATGGGAGGGGAGGGGGAGGGGAACGCGGGGACGATCAGAAGCGCGCGGTGACGTCGCGGCGCGGGGTGTTCTGCGTGCGGATGACGCCGCCCTCGCCCTGGCCGCCGCCGGTGATCGCCTCGAAGAACTTGTCGAGGACGATGTTGGCGTTGAGGTACACGCGCCAGTCCTGGTACGGGTCGTAGATCGGGTTGCCCCAGGTGCCGTCGTCGCGCAGGAGGCGGCGGGTCATGAAGTACCCGGCCTCGATGGTGAGCCACGCGGTGGGGTTGTAGTCGAGCCAGCCGGAGAACGACGAGAGCTGCCGCAGGTGGTCGCCGGTGGGGAGCTGGTTGGCCGAGGTGGTCGCGGTCGTGGAGCCGCCGCGGCTGATGTCGTACGACCACTGGTGGGTCATCGAGAAGGCGACGCCGGGGCTCCACTTCCCCCAGCTCGGCGCGAGGATCACCGTCCACGAGAGCTGGTCGTGCACGCCGGGGAGGCCCGAGAGCTGGTTGGCGATGCCCGGGCTGCCGGTGAAGTCGGCGTTGACCGTGCGCTGGTAGGGGAAGTCGCCGCGGATGCCGGGCGTGGTGTACTGGAGGAAGCGGTGCGAGTAGATGACCTGGCCGATCACCGCGATCTCGCCGCCGAGGGCCTCGATGCCCCAGGCCACCTGACCGATGACGCGCGGGGTGAGGATGAGGGTCTGCGCGCGCGACTCTGGCGACACCGGGAAGATGAAGCCGCCGGCGAGGGCGAAGCGGAAGTCGCCGAGCGAGGGCAGGCCAAGGAACCACAGGTCGAGCGACGGGTCGCCGAAGCGGGGCTCGTACTGCGTCTGGGTCGTGTCGGAGTTGGTGAACTCGAAGTTGTAGTCCCAGCGCGCGCGGAGCTGCAGGGCGCGGTTGATGCGGTAGCGCGGGCGGAGCGAGACGTTGAGGTCGATGACGGAGAGCGACCGGCTCGACGGGCGGTAGCTGTAGTCGAAGAGGTCCCAGTTGGCGGAGGAGGTGATCGAGAGCTGCGACGCGGCCCACGGGGTCGGGCGCCGCGCGGCGGCGGGGGCGGGGGCCGGCGTCGCTGCGGGTGCGGGCGCGGCGGCGGGGGCCGGCGTGGCGGCTGGCGCCTGCTGGGCGAGGGCGCTGGCGGGCGCGAGGGCGGTCAGCAGCGCGACGGGGGCGAACCTTCTCATGGAGTGACCTTCGTATCGGCGAAACGTCAGGGGGCGCGCGTTCGCGACGGGATTCCGCCGCGCGCGACTCGTCACACGAACGCCGGACCGTTGTCAACGACCGACGCGCCGCGCGGGCGACTCGCGGTCGAGCCTTCGCGCAAGAAGCAGGCCACGGGGCCGGCGCCGAATTGCCACGCTGTGCGAAGGGAGGACGGGTGAGTGCCGTCAGGATCCTGACGGCGCGCGGCGCGGACGTTAACCGTCGGAGCCGGAGTCGTTGGGCGGGATGCGGCTGCCGAGGTAGAGCAGCCCGCCGAGCAGGCCGAGCACGATGAGCACGCCGAGGATCTTGGGCCAGAGCACGTGGGCCTCGAGCGGTGGGCCTAGCGCCCGCCCTTGAGGACGAGGAGGCGGAAGTCGGCGAAGCCCGCCTGGCCGCAGGTGTAGAGCACCGAGTAGACGGTGCGCGAGGGCAGGCTCTTGTCGGCGATGATGGCGACCTCGCCGCGGAACTCCTGGCCGGCGCGCTGCGCGAGGGTGCGGGCGACCTGCACCTGCTCGCGCATGTGGTCGGAGAGCGGGTTGATGAGCAGGCCGTTGGCGCCGCCGCGGATGAGCGACGGGTCGACGTTGCCGTTCTGCAGGCCGGCGATGAAGCGGCCGTTCACGGAGATGGAGACGCGGGAGATGATGACCTGGAGCGCGTTCGACGGCGCGGTGTCGATCGTCGAGCGGGGCAGGCGCAGGTCGTCGCCCTGGGGGATGTTGGCCGACGACGACGACAGCGACTTGAGGAGGAACACCAGGATGATGGTCATCATGTCCATCATCGGCACGACGTTGAGATCCTCGGCGACGTGCTCGACGCGGTTCTGGCGCTTCTTGCGGGCGATCTCGCGGCGGACGGCGACGAGGGTGGCCTTCTCGGCGTGGGCTGGGCCTGACATGGCGGTGGCTGCTCCCTTCGTCTACCTGAGCACGCCGAGGGTGGCCTCGGGGAAGAGGCAGTCGGCGTTGGAGAAGTCGCCGCTGCGGAGGTCGTCGTTGAGGCGGCAGGCGTTGGGCCGCGCCTCGCGGACCGCGTCGATCGTGCGCACGAGCACGCCGTAGGGCACGTCGGAGTTGGTGGCGACGTTGATCGAGTGGTCGTTGGCGACCTCGGTGGCCCACTGCCGCCGGATCGCCTGCATGCACTGGGTGAGCGCGGCGAAGTCGTGCGTGTAGCCCTCGGCGTCGGCGCTCCCGCGGTTGGCCACGGTGATCGACGCGGCGCCGATGGTGGTGCAGCCCGGGAGGAGGAAGCCGCCGCCGGCGCCGACGATGTAGCCGGACGGCATGACCTTCACGGTGATGTTGAGCCGCTCCTGCTGCTGGCCGCTGTTGGGCCGAGGGTTGCTCGACGGCGCCGGCACCGGGATCGTCGCGGTGAAGACCGTGGCGATGGTGGCCAGGAGGAACATCAGCACGTTCATGATGATGTCGAGGAAGGGGATGATGTTGAGCTCGCCCCCGCCCTCGTCGGGGCCGACCTCTTTATGCCGCGCGCGCTTCGCGATGTAGGCGTGCTGGCTTGCGGTGAATTTCGCCATCGGACGGTGGAACCTCGGCGAGGGGTGGGGGGCGACGTCAGCCCTGCGGGCGGCCGATGGTGAGGAGGTTCTGCAGCTTCGAGACGTTGAGCTCGAGGTCGCCGAGGATGCGCTTCTTCCACTCGGAGAGGAGGAGGTGCGCGACCATGCAGGCCACCGCGATGCCGAGGCCGAGCGCGGTGTTGTTCATCGCCTCGGAGATGCCGCGGGCGAGGGCCTGCTGGCGGGCGCCGGGGTCGGTGACGCGGTCGAGCGCGCCGAACGTGTGGATGAGGCCGAGGATGGTGCCGAGGAGGCCGAAGAGCGTCGCGATGTTGGCGAGCGACCAGAGGGAGTTGATGCGCTTCTCCACCGTCGGCTCGACGTCCATCATGTTCTCCTCGATGGCGGAGATGACGGCCTCCTCGCCGCGGTTGATGTTGGTGAGGCCCGCGCGGAAGACGCGGAACACCGGGAAGTCGCCCGCCTCGCAGAGCTTGATCGCGCGGTCGATGTTGCCCGCCTGCACGAGCTTCTTCACCTGGCCGAGCAGCTCCTTGTTGTTCACGCGGAACTTCGTGAAGAGGAAGATCACCCGCTCGGCGATCGTCGCCAGCACGACGATGGAGATGAAGATGTTGACGAAGAACGGCCAGCCGAGCCGCTCGTAGAGCCCCGCGAGGCCGGGCTGATCGTGGGCCCCCCCGCCGCCGGTCTGCTGCGCCAGCAGGAACAACTGCACAAGCGTCGACTGCATCGCCTCTTCCGCTCCTTACTCGTCGTCTGTCGGAACTCGTTGATCTGAGGTGGATCCCTCAGGGGGTGGAACCCTATCGCAACCAGGGGGCGCCGAGAAGCACCTCGTGTGTAGCCACCGGGTCGTCACCGTCCGCCGCCTCGACACCCCGCCATGAACTCACGGCGGGGGGGACGACGGCAGCGAAGCGGCGGGACCGTATCCCGCGCCAACTCGCCGTGTCAACGCCCAGGAGCCGCCGCCCCGGCATGCGCTGACCGATCCGTCGACGCGGAACTCCGCGCGGGGGGCGTTGTCTCTGTCTCATCCACGGACACTCGACCACCGCCGGCGGCAGCGCCCGCGACCGTCTGTCCGCGCAGTTGACACCGTCACCCGTCGTGGCGGTATCATCGCGGCGTCCCCTCGACAACGTCCTCGGATCTGTCGCGGCGATGCGGAATGCACTGGAATCGGACGCCGCGGGTCGTGTAAGGACACCGGCGAGCCGACGGATGCGAGCGCTGCACCGCCTCGAACGAGGGTGACGCACACGCCGGAAGTCGAACGAACGCCACGCCACCACCCGCCCCTCGCGCTTCCTACGGCGTTCGGGGCCCAGATCTCGCGCTGAGGAGGAAACGGAAGATGTTGCACAGTATCGGGACGCACTTCAAGGAGGGCGGCTGGGGCATGTGGCCCATCGTCTTCTGGGGCGTGTTCGTCATCGCGATCACGATCGAGCGGGCGATGTATCTCTTCAAGGCGTCGATCAACAAGGATGCGTTCCTGTCGAACGTCCAGAAGTGCATCCTCGCCGGCGACGTGGGGCGTGCGATCAAGCTCTGCTCGAGCGCCCAGGCGCCCCTCGCGCGCATCGTCAAGTCGGGCCTGATGAAGGTCAACCGCCCCGACTCCGAGGTCCAGGCGGCGATGGACGAGGCCGCGCTGCGCGAGCTGCCGAAGATCGAGCACCGCACCGCCTACCTCTCGCTCCTCTCGAACCTCGCGATGCTCTCGGGGCTCCTCGGCACCATCACGGGCCTCATCTCCGCGTTCGGCGCGGTGGGCGGGCACGAGGGCGGCCCGACGATCGACCCGGCCCGCAAGGCGGAGCTCCTCGCCGGCGGCATCTCCGAGGCGATGAACTGCACGGCCTTCGGCCTCATCGTCGCCATCCTCGGCCTCATCGCCTTCGCGCTCCTCAACGGCAAGACGCAGGCGCTGGTGGACGACATCAACGAGGCCACCGTGCAGGTGCTCAACCTCGTGACCAACAACCGCTCGAAGATCAACGTCGCGGGCGCCAAGGAAGCGTGACCGTCTGCCGCCGCTCCCCGTCGCGCGCCTGAAGGCCGCGCCGGCGGTGGCGGCGGCAACACCCCCTACGGAGGCGAAGAAGTCATGGGTGGCGTCTCAGTCGAAGGTGGAGGCGGCGGCGGAGGGAAGAAGTCCGTCGACGCTCCGATCAACATGGTGCCGATGATCGACCTGCTGGTGTCGTGCATCGCGTTCCTGCTCATGACGGCGGTGTGGACCCAGATCGGCGCGGTGCAGGCCTCGCAGCCGCGCGGCGCGCCGGCGCCCGACCAGCCGCAGGACACGCCGCAGGATCAGCTCAAGGTGCAGATCTCGCCGACCAACCTGAAGGTGGGCGTGAACGCGACCGACATGCGGGACATCACCTCGACCGGCAACCAGCGGTACGACGAGCTCCGCACGATGCTGACCGAGCGGCACCGGGCGAACGCGCAGAACCGCGAGGTCTGGCTCCAGCCCGACACCGCGGTGCAGTACGAGGACATCATCCGGGTGATGGACGTGGTCTACGAGGTCTTCGGCAGCGCCAGCCGCGGCGAGGTCACCATCCGGTTCCTCTAGCGGGGACCTTCACCAAGCGCAGGGAACGAGGACACCGATGCCCGTCAGCAAGCCTGGCAAGATGCCCTTCAAGCCGGGGCCGTTCGGCCGCCCGGTCGCCAACAAGCCGGTGCTGTACCACCAGCTCCCGCTCCTCACGGTGCAGCGCCGCCTCCGCGGCGGCGGGCACAAGGGCGTCAACGCCGACCTCAACCTCACCTCGATGATCGACTACCTGGTCATCACCGTGGTGTTCCTCCTCTCGCAGTTCGGGACGCAGCAGCAGATGCAATCGTCGGCGAACCTCGAGGTGCCGACGATCCCGCACGCGGACAACCTCATCTCGGCGCCGATCATCTCGATCTCCGAGCAGGCGATCCTCATGGACGGGCAGCGCGTGGCGAACCCCCCCGAGGTGCGCACGGTGGAGCGCATCGACCGCCTCTTCGAGCGCCTCGACCAGGCCAAGCGCGAGTACCCCGTGCTGCACCCGGGCGAGACCTTCCAGGGCGACATCGTCTTCCAGATCGACCGCCGCACCCCCTGGAGCATCATCAAGGCCGTCGCCCGCACCTGCTCGCAGGCGGGCTACACGCGCCTGAACTTCGCGGTCACCAAGGGCCGCGCCGCCGCGACGAACTAGCGGTCGCCTCCCGCGGTCGCAAGCGAGGAGGTTCCCCTTGTCCGACCCGTCCAGCCCTCCCCCCGACGCCCCCGAAGGCTCCCCCCACCGCGGCCTGATCCCGCGCGAGGAGCTCGACTTCCTGCCCCGCGTGCGATGGCGCTTCTGGGGGCCGATCCTCGCCGTGCTGATCGGCTTCCCCGCCGTCTGGCTCACGCTCCGGCACCGCGACCTCGTGCGGCAGCGCGACGCCCTCGCGCGCGAGTACGCCGAGCGCGTCGCGCCCTTCGCGCCGGCCTACCGTGGCGGCCGCGCGCGCATCGAGTCCCTCGTCCTCGCCTCGCTCGGCCCCTGGCAGGGCGAGCGCCGCGACCCCGCGCTCACGTGGGAGGAGCTCACCCGCGAGCCCGTGCTCTACGCCCGCACGCGGCTCGGGGAGATCCACGGCCGCGACGACCTCGCGGCCTCCGTCCGCCACCGCTACGCCGACCAGCTCCTGGCGTGCATGGGGGTGCAGTTCGCGTGGGCGAGGGAGCTCCTGGACAAGGGGGCCTTCCTGCTCCCCGCGCACCTCGAGGAGATCCGCAACGCCGACACGCCGGAGCGCGTCCACGCGTTGCGCGCCGACCTCCTCCTGCGGCTGCGCCGCGACCGTGCCGACGTCGAGCGCTCGCTCGGGCTGCGCTACTTCGTGCTCGCGGTCGACGAGGCACCGCTCTCCATCGACGGCCCGACGCGCGTGTACGTCTACGACCTCCGCGACGGCCGCGAGGTGCTCCGCGCGCGCGGCACGGGCGAGGGCCTGGTGCTCATCCCCTTCCGCATCGCGGGCCTGCCCGCGCCGCCGGCCGACTCGCCGCGCGGGCGCGCGCCCACCGTCAGCCAGCACGACTGCGCGGTCGCCAACGACGTCCGCGCCGCCCTCGGCATCGCGCGCCTCGGCATGAGCGCCGTCCCCGACGCGCCCCCCGCGGGCGACGGTGGTGGTGATGGCGGGGCTCCCGCGGACGCAGCCGCCCCGACGAATCCCCCAGCCGGAACTTGACGCAGGTCGTGCATGGCCCGACCTTGCGGTCGTGCACGGTCCGCTCGACGTCGAAACCCTCCGCGCCCGCCTCCGCGAGCACGTCACCCGCAACAAGCTGAAGAGCTCGTCGCGGCGCGACCTCATCCTCGACACGTTCGCGTCGATCGGGCGGCACGTCACCGCGGAGGAGCTCCACCGCGCGGTGCGCTCGCGCGACGAGCGGATCGGCGCGGCCACGATCTACCGCACGCTGCGGGTCTTCCAGGAGAGTGGCATCGTCGCCGAGCGGCGCTTCGAGGGGGGCGCGACGCGCTTCGAACTCGTCGACGACCAGCACCACGACCACCTGATCTGCACCGCCTGCGGGCTCATCGTGGAGTTCGAAGACGACGCGATCGAGGCCGAGCAGCAGCGGGTGGCCGCGGCGCACGGCTTCAAGGTGATCTCGCACCGCCACGAACTCTACGGCCTCTGCGCGTCGTGCTCGCAGGACGCCCGGCGCCGCCAGTAGTCACGCCATCCGGATCGGCAGCGGCATGAACAGCAGCAGGAAGCACGCGAGCGTGAAGGCCGCGACGCGCCGCCGCACGGGGGAGAGCGGGTCGTCGGTGGTCGGCGGGTGCTGGTCGCCCGAGAGCCGCAAGACGCCGCGCGCCACCAGCGCCCACACCGCCCAGATGATCGCCGGCGCGTAGGCGCCCGAGTCGAGGGTGGCGCCGGGCGAGCGCCAGCGGATCCACGCGCCGACGAGCGCGGCGAAGCCGAGGAGCGCGTAGGCGAGGCCGCGCGACCAGCGGTCGTGGCGGATGCCGAAGAGCGCGTAGGCCACGTGGCCGCCGTCGAGCTGGCCGATGGGGAGGAGGTTCATCATCGTGACGAAGAGGCCCGCCCAGCCGGCGAAGGCGACCGGGTGGAGCCACACGTCGTGGCCCTCGGGGATGGGCCCGCACACCGCCCGCTTGAGCGCGAGGTAGAGCAGCGAGTCGCCCTCGACCACGAAGCCCTCGCGGCCCGCCACGGGCTCGACGCGCGAGAGCCAGAGCCCGACGACGGTGACCGGCAGCGCGACCGCGAGCCCCGCCAGCGGGCCGGCCGCGCCGATGTCGACCAGCGCGTCGCGCGTCTTGATGCGGCCCTTCATCGAGATGACCGCGCCCATCGTCCCGAAGAGGTTGGGCGCGGGGATGAACATCGGCAGGCTCGACCGGACGCGGTGCCGTCGCGCCATGAGGTAGTGCCCGAACTCGTGGCAGAGCAGGATCCCGAGCAGCGGAAGCGCGAACGTCCACCCGCGCGCCAGCGCCGCGCCGAAGGCCCGCGCGCCCGCGCCGAGCCCCTCCGCGCGGTGCTGCTCGAAGACCTCCCAGGGCGTGCGGCGCAGCGCCTGGCCGGCCCCGACGTAGAAAGTGCTCGCGAGCGTTGCGAGGAAGAGCGCGAGCGGGAGCTTCCAGCGGATCGGCTCGAGCGCGAAGGCCGCGCCCGTGTCCGACGGGCGCAGGGCCTCCTCGGGGGACATCGGGAGCGGCTGTTCGGGCGAGGACACGGCGCGGGAGCGCTCTTCTACACGACCCGCGCGCCGCCTTCGAGGATGCGGGCGATTTCTTCGAGCTGCCGGTCGAGCGTCGCGTCGACCCGGCCGAGCTCGGTCTCGACCACCACGCCCCCGCGCGCCACCGCGCCGTCGCCCACCACCGCCACCTCTTCCGGCCGCGCCCCCGCTGGGAACCACGCCCCCACCGCCCCCCGAGCCCCCTCCTCGTCGTCGGGGTGGACGCGGAGAACCACCAACCGCGCTCGCCGCACCCGCGCGATCGCCCGCGTCGCCACGTCGCGCAGCACCTCCGGTCCGGCCGCCGCCTCGCGCCCGAGGATCGCCCGCGCCACCTCGCACGCCAGCGCCACCACCGCGCCCTCCTCCGCCGCCAGCGAGCGCCCGTACGCGACGCGCTCGGCCACCGCCCACGCCGCCCTTTCGGCTGCCTTGCGGCGTTCGCGCTCGGCCTCGGCGAGGGCGAGGGGGACGGCGTCGGGCCTCGCGCCGAGTCTGCGGATGCCGCCCGCGCCCCTCACGCCACCGCCTCCGCCAGGGCGATGAGCGGAGCCTGACGTCCGGCCACGCGGATCGAACGCTCCCAACGGATGATCGGGGCCTCCCGCACGTCCGCCGCGCCGCGCGCGAGGGCGAGGAGGGCCGCGAGCTCGCGCGCCGTCGGGAGGCGGCTGAGCGTCTTCGCGCCGAGGGCGATCGCGTGGCCCGCCGCGCCGGCGAGCGCCGCGTCGAATGGTGTCGCGTTGGGGGATGCGGCGCGTACGGCTTCGGCGGTCGACGCGTCGAGCGCGCGGGCGATTCGAGGTCGCTCGACCGCATCGAGCCCGCGGAGCCAGCGCGCGTAGGCGAGCGCGCCGGGGTGGGCGTCGTCGACGGAGTCCCCCGGGCGGTCGAGCGCGGCGCGGGCGGCGAGCACCGCGCGGGCGGCCTCCTCGCGCGAGCGCCCGGTTCGCAGCCGCGCGTGGAGCGCCTCGGCGAGCGCGCGGTCGTTCGGCGGGAGCGCGGCCCAGAGTTCGGGCGACGCGGCCCCGGCGAGGGAGGCCGCCGTCACCGCGGCCACGACGCGGGCGGGCGGGGTCACGGGCGCACTCTGCCACGGCTCGCGCGCGGGGTGGGCCGCCGAAAACTCGCGCGACGCGCGGGGCGCGCGGTACTCCCCGGAGGCCCCCCGATGCGACCCCTCCGCCGCCTCGTCGCCGCGCTCCTCACCCTCGCCGCGCTCGCCGCCACGGGCGCGGCCCACGCGTGGACGGAGGCGCGCCCGACGGGCCTCGCCACCGAGGTGAGCGTCGACGGCGACGGCGGCGCGACCGTGGCGATGCGCATCCGCTGGACGGTGCTCGGCGGCCGGATGCACGAGTTCGACCTCGCCGAGCTGCCCCCCGACCTCGCGCTCGTCGAGGCCACCGCGGTGGCCGGCAACGGCGCGACGATGCCCGTCACCACGCGGACCCCGGCGCCCGGCCGCCTCGTGGTCGTGCTCGGCGACGAGCACCAGGGCGTGCGGCGCGGGACGGTCGACGTGCTGCTCCGCTACACCACCTCGCTGCGCGCGCAGGGGCTCATCCGGCGCGCGGGCTCCGACGTGATCGTCGAGGTTCGAACGGTCCCCTGGGCCCGCGGGCTCGAGGGCGCCGAGCTCCGCGTCGCGCTGCCGCGGGCGCCGCGCCAGGCGCAGTGGCTCCGTGATGAGACCCCGGGCGTCGAGGCCGAGAGCGTCACCGAGCTCTCACGCGACGTCGTTCATGCGGTGCGGCGCCACCAGCCGGCCAACGAGCACTGGGTGGCGCGGGTGGCGGTCGACCCCGGGGTGTTCCCGTGGCTGACGGCGGGGCAGGCGCGGCGCCAGTCGGTGGTGCGGATCGCGTCGCGCCCGTGGGGCGAGGCAGCGGCGGCCGCAGGCGTCGCGCTCGCGGTGATGGCACTGCTCGCGCGCGCCCTCGCGAAGGCCACGCCCGGCGGCCCCGACCGCTCGCGCCGCGCGCAGGTCGCGTATGCTGCAGGCGCGGTGGGCGTGGCGCTCCCGTCGCTCCACCTCCTCGGGGTTCCGCACGCGCTCCCGGCGGGCGTCGGGCTCTCGCTCGTGGCCCTCGGCGTTCTGCTCCCGACACAATCCGCGCGCGCTGCTGCGCCCGAGGGCCCGTCGCGCGCGCTCCCCGACGACGTGCGGGCGGCCCTCCTGCGCTCGGCCTCCCCGCGCGGTCGCGGCGCGGCGCTCGTGGTGGCCTTCGCCGCGGTCGTCACTGGTGTGGTTGGCGCGTCGCTCGGGCACGCCTGGGCGGCCGTCGCCGCGTCGGAGCTCGCCGTCGCGCTGCTCGCGTGGGCCGCGTGGTCGTCGCGCCTCGCGGCCCCCGGCGACCTCGCCGCGCTCGCCCCGGTGGAGCGCGACCTCGCGTCGATCGCGAAGCGCGGCGGGCGCGCGCGGACCTCGTGGCGGGCTCGCGGCGAGGCTTCGACGCGCGGTTCGGTGCGGCTGCGGGTGGTCCCGCGGCGCGGGTGGCGGCACGCGCGCGGGGTGCTCGCGGTGGAGTGCGAGGCGCAGGCGGCGCAGGGCGCGCTCGGCGAGGCGGTGGTCGCGTCGCTCGCGGTGCGGGTGGAGGCGGGATCGCCCTGCGAGCGCGGGCTCCGGCTGCTGGCGACGCGCGCCGGAACAGTGGAGCAGCGCCCCGAGGAGGGCGAGCTGGTGTACCGCTGCGCGCTCGCAGGCGCCGAGCGCGACGTGGCCCTCGGGGGCCTGCGCGCGATGATGGGCGAGCTCTTCGTGAGCGCCGTGCCCGCCGGACGACCCCGCGGGCAGCGCGCGGCCGACGACGAGCGCCCGAGCGCGCGGACGGCGGGCTGAAGGTCCCCGCCGGGTGCGGCGCCGGCGACACGGCCGCTCCCCTTGACCCGCGCCCCCTCATTGCGTGAGACACTCCGCGCGATGAGACGGACGCTCCCCCTGTGGCTCTCGCTCGCCGTCGCGTGCACGGAGTCGCCCGCCGCGCCGCCCGACGCGGTTGCTCCCGACGTCGCGCCCGACGCGGTCGCTCCCGACGCCACGCTCGACGCGCCGGCCCCCGACACGGCGACGCCCGACGTGAGCGCGCCCGAGAGCGGCGTGGTGCTCCCCGCCGACGTGCCCACCATCGGCGACCCGCGCGCCTGGGACGTGCGGCAGCGCGGGCCCTTCCACGTCGGCCACCGCGTCCTCTCGGTGACGTATACCCCGCGCGGCGGGGTGACGGCGCCGCGCACCATCCCCGTCCACGTGTGGTACCCGACCTTCGCGATCGACGGGCCGCACCCGACCTACCAGCGCCTCTTCCGCGACGCCGAGGCCATCAGCGACGCGCCGCCGGCGCCCCCCGCGCACGGCGCGATGTACCCCGTGCAGGTGTACTCGCACGGCGACCGGGGGTTCCCCGGGACGAGCCACTTCCTCATGCGGTACTTCGCGACCCACGGGTGGGTGTCGGTCGCGCCCGAGCACGTCGGCAACACGCTCTCCGACACGCCGATGCCGCGCCACTTCGACATCTACCACCTGCGCGCGCAGGACGTCCGCGCCGCCCTCGACCACGTCGCCGCGCTCCCCGCCGGCGACCCCCTCGCGGGCCGCTGCGACACGCGACGCGTGGTGCTCTCGGGGCACTCGTTCGGGACGCACACCATCTGGTCGGTGGGCGGCGCCACCTACAACCTCGCGCTCGCCCGGACGCGCTGCACGCCCGACGTGTCGTGCGTCGACGCCGACCTCGAGGTGCTGCGCGGCGGCGGGCGCGACCCGCGCGTGGTCGCGGCCATCCCGATGGCGGGCTCGATCGACCGCGGGCTCTTCGGCCCCGACGGGCACCGCACCGTCACCATCCCGATCCTCTCGATGAGCGGGACGGCCGACCCGGTGGGGGCCGACGCGCAGTTCATGACCACCGCGCCGGTCGACGTCACCTGGATCGACGTGCGCGGCGGCTGCCACCAGTATTTCGCGCTCGGCGGCTGCCCCGAGATCCCCGACAGCTTTCAGGATACGATCGTCAGCACCTGGGCGCTCGCCTTCGCCCGACGCCACGTGCTCTCCGACGACGACGCCACCGTGCGCGGCGTCCTCGACAACTCCATCCCGCTCTCCGACCGGGTCACGTATCGGAGGAGGTCGCCGTGAGAAGGTTCGCCGCCGCCGCTCTCGTCGCGCTCGCCCTCGGGTGCGACGAGCCCGCCCCCGCCGCCGACGCGGGCCTCGACGCGCAGTCGCCGCCGCCGCCCGCGTTCGTCCCCGAGCCCGTGACGCTGCGCCGGCTGACCCAGTCGCAGTACGCCAACGCGCTCCACGACCTCTTCGGCGACGCGGTGATCGTGCCGCGCGCCCTCGAGCCCGACACCGACCGCGAGGGCTCGCGCGCGGTCGGCGCCTCGGAGACCTCCATCTCCCCGCGCGGCACCGAGCAGTACCAGGACGCCGCCTACGCCGTCGCCGAGCAGGTGCTGCGCGACCCCGCGCGCCGCGCCGCCGCCGTCCCGTGCACGCCCGCGGGCCCCGGCGACGCGGTGTGCGCGGCGAGCTTCGTCCGCGCGGCGGGCCGACGCGTGTGGCGCCGGCCGCTCACCGAGGACGAGGTGGGGCGCATCGCGGCGGTGGTCACGCGCGCGGGCACCACGCTGATGGACTTCCACCGCGGCGCCGAGTACGGCCTCGCGGCGCTGCTCCAGGCGCCCGACTTCCTCTTCCGCGCGGAGCTCGGCGCCGACGCGGCGGGGCGCGCGGGCGAGCGGCGCTACGCGGGCCACGAGCTGGCCGCGCGGCTGTCGTTCTTCCTCTGGGACTCGACGCCCGACGACGCGCTGCTCGACGCGGCCCAGTCGGGCGCGCTCGACACGCCCGCGGGGCTCGAGCGCGAGGTCGACCGGATGCTCGCGTCCCCGAAGGCGCGGCGGGGCCTGCGGGCCTTCGTCACCGACTGGCTCCAGCTCGCCAAGCTCGACTCGCTCTCGAAGGACGCGACCATCTTCCCGAGCTTCTCGGCCGACCTCGGGGCCTCGGCGCGCGAGGAGGTGCTGCGCAACGCCGAGGCGATCACCTTCGACCGCCCCGGCGATTTCCGCGACTTCTTCACGTCGCGGGAGACGTTCGTGAACCGCCGGCTGGCGGCGATCTACGGGGTCCAGTTCCCGGTGCGGGAGGCGTCGGCGACGCAGTTCGAGCGGGTGACGCTGCCGGGCTCGACGCCGCGGCGGGGCTTCCTCGGCTCGGTGGCCTTCCTCGCGCTCGAGGCGCACCCGGTGTCCACCTCGCCCACGCTCCGCGGGCGCTTCGTCCGCGAGACGCTGCTCTGCAACGACATCCCGATGCCGCCGGTCAACGTCAACACCGCCATCCCCGCGCCCTCCACGCAGCTCCGCACGCTGCGCCAGCGCCTCGCGGCCCACGTCGAGGTCGCCTCGTGCCGCGGCTGCCACAGCTTCATCGACCCGCCGGGCCTCGCCTTCGAACACTTCGACGGCATCGGCCGCTTCCGCGCCACCGACAACGGCGCGGCCATCGACGCCTCGGGCACGCTCGACGGGCGCTCGTACCGCGACGCGGGCGAGTTCGCGGCCATCGTGCGCGACCACTGGCAGCTCCCCGAGTGCATCGTGAAGCGCGCCTACCGCCACGCCTGGGGCCAGGTGGAGACGGCCGCGCAGCGCGAGGAGACCCAGCGCCTCCAGGAGCGCTTCGCCGCCAGCGGGTACCAGCTCCGCGCGCTGATGCGCGAGGTGGCCCTCGGCGACAACTTCCGCCGCGCCGCGCCGCCGGCCGCCGCCACCCCCGACGGAGGGACGCCGTGAAATACCTCGACCGACGCACCGTGCTGCGCGGCCTCCTCGGCGGGGCCGCCGTCTCCATCGCCCTCCCGCCCCTCGAAGCGATGATGAACCGCAACGGCACCGCCTGGGCCGGTGGTGGTTCGTTCCCGCAGCGCTTCGGGGTCTTCTTCTGGGGCAACGGCGTGCTGCCCGACCGCTGGGTGCCCGCGGCCGAGGGCGCGTCGTGGCAGCCCTCGCCGATCCTCATGCCGCTGGCCGCGCTGCGCGAGCACCTCACGGTGGTGTCGGGCACGCGCGTGGCGACGCTCAACACCGTGCCGCACGGCTCGGGGCCCGCGGGCTTCCTCTCCGGCGACAACATGGTGAACGGCGCCTACCAGCGCCCCTCCCTCGACCAGCTCATCGCGCGCGTGGTCGGCGGCGAGACGCGCCTCCGCTCGCTCGAGACGGCCGTGCAGCAGACCAACGGGAGCGTGTCGTACGCCGACGGCGGCCAGCGCAACCCGGCCGAGAGCGACCCCCGCGCGCTCTTCAACCGGCTCTTCGGGGAGGGCTTCCGCGCGCCCGGCGAGATGGGCGTCGCCGACCCGCGCCTCGGGCTCCGGCGCTCGGTGCTCGACGCCGTCACCGCGCAGGGGACTTCCCTCCGCGGACGCCTCGGCGCCAACGACCAGCGCCGCCTCGACCAGCACCTCGACGCCGTGCGCACCATCGAGCGGCAGCTCCAGCGCCTGGAGGAGAACCCGCCCAACCTCGCCGCCTGCCGCCGCCCCGAGATGCCGCCCGAGAGCGTGCCCGACATGGCCGGCCGGCCCGACATGACCACGCGCTCGCGGCTGATGAGCGAGCTCATCACCATGGCGCTCGCGTGCGACATCACCCGGGTGTTCTCGCACCTCTACAGCGAGTCGGTGAGCAACGTGCTCTACCCCAACGCGCGCGCCGGGCACCACCAGCTCACCCACGACGAGGCCGGCGACCAGCCGCAGGTGTTCGCCATCCTCCAGCGCATCATGACCGACCTCGCGGGCTTCCTCGACGGGCTCCACCGCGTGCCCGAGGGCGACGGGACGCTGCTCGACCACACGCTTGTCCTCTGCATGAGCGACTGCTCCTTCGGGCGCACGCACTCGCTCGACGACTACCCCATCATGCTCGCCGGCGGCCGCAGCGCCGGCCTCCGCCGCGGCGTCCACCTCCGCGCCCGCGGGGAGAACGCCAGCAAGGTCAGCTACAGCATCCTCCAGATGATGGGCGTGCGCGCGGCGGAGTTCGGCGTCGGCAACGGGCGCGTCACCGAGGGCCTCGGGGGGCTCACCGTATGAGCCCGCGCGCGCCGCTCGCCCTCGGGCTCCTCGCGCTCTCCCTCGGCTGCGGCAGCGACGTCGACCCGCCCGCCGCGGCCCCCGCGGGGCTCACCTGCGGCGTCCCGAAGGACTCGCGCTCGGTCGTCGTCGCGCGCTTCAGCTTCGTGCGCGCCGACCCCATGCGCGCGGGCGTCGCCGACGGCTTCGACCTCGACGACACCGCCTCCACCGGCGGCGGCACCACGGGCTGCGGCCGCGCGGACTTCACCTCGCCCGACGGGACGCGCGGCGTCGACAACCAGCTCTCGCAGCTCATCCCCGCCGTCGACGCGATGACCGCCGGCGCCCTCGACGGCGCCATCCAGGGCGCGGTCAACAACGGCCAGCTCCTCGTGGCGCTCACCTTCGAGGGCCTCGACAGCCGCTGCGACGACCCCGACGTCACCGTCGTGCTCCGCCGCGTGGCCGGCGTCCCCTTCGTCGGCAGCGACATGCTCGTCGACCCGGGCCAGACCTTCGACGTGATGCGCGACCAGCCCGTCACCCGCGCCCGCGGCCGCGTGCGCAACGGCGTCCTCACCATCGACCGCACCGACATCCCGCTGCCGGTGGCGGTGTTCGGCGTGCGCTTCGTGCTCAACCTCTACGGCGCGCGGATGCGGCTGCGCTTCACCGAGGGCGGCGCCGAGGGCGTCATCGGCGGCGGGATCTCGGTCGAGGAGTTCACCCGCGAGGTCAACACGTTCGAGATCCCGTCGGCGCTCCAGACGCTGGTGGGCACGACGCTCCGGCTGACGGCCGACCTCGCGCCGGGCGACGACGGGCGGTGCCGGCAGGTGAGCGCGGCGATGTCGCTCCTCACGCGGCCGGTGTTCGTCAACCCGTGAGCGCCCCCGAGGCGAGCGCGCGGCCGACGCTCCGGGCGGTGGTGCGCGAGTCGCTGCGGGTGTGGTCGCGCGGCGGCGCGCGCTTCTTGAGCGGCGCGGTGGCCTTCTACGCGCTGCTGTCGGTGATCCCGGTGTTCATGATCGCGGTCCAGCTCGCCGGGCTCGCGACGGGGGAGGCCGAGGCCCGCCGCGCGCTGATCGACAACCTCACGCGCTGGGTGGGGTCGAGCGGCGCGGCCACCCTCGGCGCGATGCTCACGTCGGCGACGCGGGCCGCGCGGCACCGGCCCTGGGCGCTGGAGGTGCTGGTGCTCGCCTACGCCTCCACGCGGCTCTTCACGCAGCTCCAGCGCGCGCTCCACATGCTCTGGGACGTGCCGCTGGAGTCGCCCGAGGCGTGGAAGCACAAGGCCCTCACGGTGCTCCGCCGTCGCGGTGTGGCCGTCGCGCTCGTCGCCCTCGTCGGCCTCCTCCTCGTCGCCCTCGTCCTCTGGAACGGCTTCGTCTCCTGGGCCGGCCACCTGCTCGGGAACCACCCCGCGGTGTGGCGCGCGGCGTCGGCGGGGTTCTCGTTCGTGGTGACGGCTGCGCTCTTCGCGGCGATCTTCAAGGTGCTGCCGGAGGTGCGGGTGTCGGCGCGCGACGCGGCGCTCGGGGGCCTGGTGACGGCCGCGCTCTTCACGCTCGGCGCGACGCTGGTGGGGCTCTACGTCGGGCGGAAGGCCACCGAGAGCTTCTTCGGCGCGGCCTCGTCGCTCGTGATGCTGCTCCTGTGGGTCAACTACTCGGCGCAGGTGTTCTTCCTCGGGGCGTCGTTCACCGGCGTCCACGCGCGCCTGCGGGGCGACGGGATCGTCGCGCGGGGGTGAGCGGGGCGGTCGCCCAACGGCGTACACTCGCGCCATGCGCGGGCCGCTCCGACCTTCCCCGTGGCTGGCGGCGTGCGCGCTCCTCGGGTGCGCGTCGACGCAGCGGCGTACCGACGTCCCACGCTATGCGGCCGCGCGTATCGACGTCATCGACCTCGCGCAGCCCCTCCGCGCCGTGGAGCGCGCCTCCGACGGGACCCTCCGCGTCGTCTGGGGTGGCCTCCGCGCGGAGCTCTCAGGCGACGACGTGGCGCTCGGCGACGACGCCTTCCGCGAGCCCGTCGTCGGGGCCGTCCGCGCCGAGCGGGGCTGGGTGTTCGCGGCCTCCGACGGCGCCGCCGCGCGGAGCGACACGTTCGCGGGCCCGCTCCGCGTGCTACCTCCGCTCGACGAGCCGACGACGCTCGGCGGGCGCCACGTCGCGACGGCGGTCGACGCCGACGGCGCGGTGCTCACCAGCGACGGCGCCGGGGCCTTCGGGCCGACGCCTTCGCAGCCGCCCGCGCCCGCGGCGAGCGCGCTGTTCGACGGACCGCTCCGCGGCGCGGCCGTCCTCCTGACGGGCGAGGTCTACGCGACCGCGGACGGTGGCGCGACGTGGCGGCATGCGGGCGCATCGGCGCCGCGCGCGGGGCTCCGGGTCGACGCGGAGGGCCTCTTCCTCGCGCCGCTCTTGGACCGCGAGCCCCGGGCCTTCCTCCCCGACGGGCGCCTCGGTCCGCCCGCGCCGCGCTCGCCCGAGGCCCTCACCGTGACGCTCACCGACGCCGAGCGCGCGTCCGTCGAGGGTCGCATCCGGCGGGCGCTCCGGCAGCGCAACCCGGGCTTCCTCTGGCGCACGGGCTACACGCGCCTGCCCGACGGTGGCGCGCTCGTCGACGAGCCTGAGGGCGTCGTCGAGCTTGCCCCGGACGGAACCCGGCGCGCCCTCCACGCAGGCGCGGTCACCCTCGCGACGCTCGCCCGCGCGCGCCACGGCGGCGACCTCGCCGGCTACGAGGCGTACAGCGCCGACCTCGCCGTCGCGGCCTCCGTCGTGCCGACCGGCTTCGACGCACCCCCGCGGCTGCGCCTCGGTCGCGCGGGCGGTCGCGTGCGGGAGGTGGTTCTGTCGCAGCGTGTGGCCGCGCTCGCGGGGCTCACGGCCGACCGCGCGTGGGGCTGGCGGGACGATGAGGGTCGTCGCGTGCCCGTTCGCGTCGACCTCGCGTCGGGTGCTGTCGACGACCGCCCGGCGCCCGATCGCGGGTGCGACGACGACACCTGTGTGTTCACGCCCGACGGCGCGCTGCTCATGCTCGACCGCGGGCGCTTCACCCGCGACGCGTTCGATGGTCGCGAGGAACTCACGCTGCCCGAGGGGGCGTCGCGCATCGCGTTCCACGACGATCAGCGCGGGATGGCGTACGGCGAGCGGGTCGACCGCGTGTGGCTCACGCAGGACGGCGGCCGGCGGTGGGCGCAGGTGGAGACGCACGCGCCCGCGGGGTACGTCGGCGCGCGGGCCTCCTGCCACGCGGGCGGGTGCTCGGTGGGCGGCGTGACGATCGAGGGCTGGGACGCCGCGAGGCTGCGGTCGCGCGTGGTCGAGTCGAGCGCGCCGCGGCCAACGCCCGCGGATCCGTGGGTCGCGCCGTGGGCCGAGCAGGCGCCGCCGATCGAGTGCCACGAGATGGGGGCCGTCGACCTGCCCCCGTGGACGCGGGCGGGCACGTCGGAGCAGCGGGCCGTGTCGCCCGCCGGCGAGCTTCGCCTGGTGGTCCGCGAGGCGACGCCGCAAGACGGCGCGGTGGGCACGGCGGGCGCGCGTGGTCCGTCGAGTGGCGGGGGTCGACGCGCAGGCGCATTTCATGGCGCGTCGCCCTGGCGCGTCGAGCGTCACGGGGAGGCCGAAGGGCGCCTTACGGTGCTGTCGCTCACCCGGGACCACGTCGACTTCGTGCGGGAGACCGCGCGCCTTCTGTTCGGCGTCCCACGCGGAGAGGGCTGGCGCGCGTCGCCCTCCGCGCTCGAACGGTGGCGGTCGTTCAGATTCGACCGCGTGGACAACGTGTGGGCGAGGCCGACCGGGGCGTGCGCCGATGTCACCCGTTGGAGGCCCGAGCGCTGGATCGATCCCCAGGAACGGCTCCGCCCGGCCAACGCAGAGGCGACGATCCATACCGTGCAGGAGAGGCTCCTCGTCGCCGACGACGGCCCGCGCGGCGTGGTCGGGCGTGTCCTCCACGACGCAACGGAGGTGACCTTCGCCGAGCGCGGCGGCGTCCACGGCGCGGTCCACTGGGCGCACCGCGAGCCGGGGCGCGCGCGCTTCGTCCCCGCCGACGAGCGCCTCCCCGGCGAGACCGTCACGCTGCCCGTCCACCCGAGCTTCACGGTGTGCGTCGGCGCGCCACCGACCAACGCGCTCCACGTCGCCGCGCAGGCGCGGGTCGATCGATCGGAGGGCCCGCTGCCCTCGTTTATCCACGCCTTCGTGACCTTGGAGTTCGATGGCGACCGTGCGTGCGTACGTGCCGCGGATGGGAACGGGCCGTCGAGGGTGTGGGCGGTCGGAGGTACGCTCGAAGGCGGACCCATCGGGAGCGGGGCGGAGCCTTCCGAACGGTTTCGCTGCGCGCTGACGGCGCCCGCCCGGTAGCGCCGCTCCGACGCCCGAGCCTCCAGAAAAGTATTCAAGCCCGGCGCGCGGTGGCCGTTCACGAGGGAGAACACCGAACCCGGGGCGCGCGAGCGCGGCGGCCGCTGCCGTCGCGTCGGCGCCCGCACATCCCACGAGGCGATCCATGACGAAGGCGACGGCCCTCCACGCACCCACCGACCCCAAGCCCGCGAGCGCCCGCTCGATCGACGAGATGCCCGTCGAGACGCTGCGCGAGCGCGTCGGGCAGGCGCGCGCGCTGCTGTCGCAGATCCTCGCGCTCTTCCCGGGGCTCGTGATGCTGACCGAGGCCGACCGGCGCGACTCCGACGGGCGCGTGCGCGGCGACGACGAGCGCGACGCCCTCTCCGCCGTGCTCGACGCGGTCGACGAGCGCCCGGAGGTGTTCGCGTGCCTCGCCGACAAGGACCACGGCGTCGACGACGGGCGCGTCGAGACCGAGCTCCTCCGCGAGCGCCTCGCGCGCCAGGAGTGCCTGTCCGACCTCGGCGACGTCCTCGCCCCGCTCACGCAGGCCGTGGAGGACACCGCGCTCGTCCAGGGCGAGCGCTGCAAGCCCGTGATCCTCGCCGCGTACCAGATCGCGCGCCCCGTCGCGAAGCACGACCCCGCGCTCCGCACGAAGCTCGCCCCCGCGGTCGACTACTACAGCGCCATCGCGCGCAAGGGCGCCCGCACCCGGGCCGCCGCCAAGGCGAAGCCCGCCAACGACGGCTGAACGCACGCGCCCGGCCCGCGGAGGCCGTGGTGCTACGGGTACCGCGCCGGACGACGGCCCACAGAGGCCGGACGACGGCGGCGGCGGTGCCGGACGACGGCGGGGGAGGGGCCGGCGCACGGCCTCGGGGGGTGGGAATCGTGGGGTCGACGCCGTCGCGGGGGGCCATCCCCACGCCCCCGCTGCTCGAAGGCGCTACACGCCCGGCACCACCAGCGGCACCACGCGCGCCCGCACCGCGTCGAGAAACCCCACCAGACCGGTGGCCGCGCACCGCGGCTCCCGCAGCGCGTCGAGATCCCTGAGGAGCGCCTCCGCGTGCGCCGCCGTCTCGTCACGGTCGAGCGGCGCGCTCTTCACTTCCAGGCCGAGCAGCGCGCGCAGCACGCGCTTGGCGTCCGTGGCGGCGTCGTTCGGGTGCGCGGTGAGCCGCTCGGGGTGCTGCACGGGGTCGAACCGCAGCGCTCGCCGCGTCGCCTCCGCCACCTCGTGCGCCACCTTGCCCGCGCACCCCGCGACCAGCCAGCACTCGGCGTCCTGGTGCGGGGCGGCGATCACGATCACGTGCCGCGGGTCGAGCGTCTCCAGGTGAGCGGCCACCTGGCGCAGCCCGTCGAGCGAGGCCGGGTCGCCGTCGGTGTCCTTCGCCACGAGCACCGCGTCCGGCGCGCGCGACAGGAGGCCCACGAGCAGGTAGCGCCACTTCTGGGCCTCCGGGGCGAGCGCGTGCCCGCCGAGGTGCCCGCGCAGTTTGACGGGACGTCCCCCGATGTGGAGTGAGGACTCCGGCGCGCCGAGCCCGCGGATGGAGTTGGTGTAGCGGAGCCCCGGAAGCACCGCGGTGAGGTCGTCATCACCGTCCAGCGCGGGGTCGTGCGCGAGGTTGTCGACGACCCAGTCACGGCCGACGGCGCGGGCGGCTTCGGCGATCGACGCGCGGGTGAGCGCCGCGAGCAGGACGGCGTGCGCGGTGTCCTCGCCGACGAGCGCGAGCGTGGCGACGCGCTTCATGGCGAGGGGGTTCGCGCGGTGACCCAGTCCTCGCCGACCGTGCCCCAGAACTCCCCGACGCGCAGGAGCTTGAGCCACTTCTCCGCCTCGGGGTGCTCGGAAAGCGCGCGGGCGGCGGTGTTGCCTTCGGCGTCGCGCGCGAGCACGCGGACGTCTTCTGCGGCGCAGGCGTCGACGAGGTCGGGCGAGTGCGTCGTCGCGAGGATCTGGAGGCCGGGCGTCGCGGCGAGCACCTTGTAGAGCGCCTCGACGAGACGGTGCTGCGCCGCGGGATGGAGCGCGCGGTCGAGGTCGTCGATGAGGACGACGCGCGGCCCGCCGCCGGACTGGTGCGCGAGCGTGAGGATCGCGAGCGTGAGGAGCGTGCCCTCACTCACGTGGGCGGCTGGGACCACGGCGCCGTCGTCGAAGGTCACGAACAGCTCGACGCCCGGCACCTCGCGGTCGATCACGCGAGGAACCAACTGCCCCTCGACCGAGAGGTACTCGGTCCTCACCTCGCGGATTAGCGTGGGTTTGAACTGTACGCGCCGGAACCTTGGCACCACGGCCTGCGCGGCGGCCTCGATCGCTTCGACGGCCCCATCGCGGAGGCCGTGGAGGTACTGCAACACGGCCGGCAGTCCCGCGCCGTCGTGGGCGAGCCGCGGCGTCGAGCCTGCGATCGCAGCCGGGGCGCTCATCTGCGCGGGATCGAACCGGGCGCGCATGATGCGACCGAGTGAGGCGACGAAGCCCTTCTCAGGGTCCGTCGGGAGCCCGAGCGTGAACTCCTCGCCGAGGGGAGCGTCCAGGGCCACCTCGCCGTGCCCCGACGACAACGCGACGTTGAAGCGTTGCGCACCTGAGCGGACCAGTTGGCCGCGCGCCCATCGCCCGACATCGAACGCCTCTCCATCCGCTTCGCCTTGCGGTCGAACGATCAGCCCGACGACGTAGACCGCCTCCAGCAGCGTCGTCTTCCCCACGCCGTTCGCCCCGACGAACACTGTTAGCGGCCGGAGCGGCACCTCCAGCTCGCGGATTCCCTTGAAATCGACGACGCGCAGCGACCGCAGCACGCCGGCGACCTCACCACCGCGCCGCCGCCCGCGTCAAGCCTCGTGCGCCGCGCGGATTCGGTATTACGCTAGCGGCCCCTATGCAGAACTGCACCGTGTGTGGCGCCGCGATGGCGCCCGGCGAGACCATCTGCCGCCACTGCGGCCGCGCCCACTACGGGCCCGTCTGCGCGTCGTGCCAGCAGCCGGCGCCGACGCTCGTCCGCGAGGGCAAGGTGGTCTGCTCGGGCTGCGGCGCCACCCGCGGGCCGCTCGCCGGCGTTCCCTTGAACCTCGCCGGCCAGGCCCACCGCGCCGGCAGCGTCGTCACCGCCGTCCTCGCCTGGGCCATCGTGCTCGGCGGCGTCGCGGTCGGCGGGCTCGTCGGGCTCGCGGTGAGCCTGCTCGCGTCGCTCTTCTCCGCGAGCGTGCTGTGGGGCGTCGGCGCGGGCGTGCTCCTCGGCGGCGTCGGCGGCGTCGCCGGCGCGCTGCTGATGAAGGGCAGCCAGCGGCTCAACACGCGGGCGCAGGAGATCCGCGACGAGGCCCACGAGCAGGCCGTCCTCGCGATGGCCGCCACGCGCCGCGGCTCGGTCACCACCCTCGAGGTCTCGCAGAACCTCGGCGTCGCCCTCGCCGACGCCGACCGCCTCCTCGGCGCGATGAGCCAGAAGGGACGCGCGCTCGTCGAGATCAACCGCGACGGCGTGCTTCAGTACACCTTCAAGGACGTGCCCGGCGCGCTCGGGCCGCGCACCGAGGTGATGGCGTCGCCCACCGGCGTGCGCGTCGAGACGGCCACCGCCACGCCCGCCGAGGAGGCGCGCGCCCGCGTCGACCAGGAGTACGAGGCCATCCGCCGCGCCGCCAAGGGGCCGTGACGTGGACTTCCGGCTCTGGACGCCGCTCATCTCGGCGGTGCTCGCGCTCGCCATCGCGGTGAAGGTGCTCCTGCGGAGCCGCAAGCGCCGCGAGCACTGGCTGTTCGTGATGTTCGCGGGCAACGTGGCGGTGTGGTACCTCGCCACCTTCCTCGACGAGCGGGGGAGCCACCGCGCGGTGCTCGGGCGCGTGGCCGCGCTGATGGCCGTGCTCCTGCCGCAGACGGGCGTGCGCTTCCTGCGGGCCTTCCGCCCCGGCGCGACGGGCGCGCCCAGCGCGGTCGACCGCTGGGCCACCTACCTCTTCTTCCCGATGCTCGCGGCGGTGGCGTCGCCGTGGTTCGACCAGAAGTTCGCCGGCGCGGCGATCCGCATCGGCATCTCGGCCTACGTCGTCGGGCTGCTCATCGCCGCGGTCAGCGGGCTCTACACCAACAGCCGCGCGGCCCCATCGCGCCTCGAGCGGCGCCGCGCGCTCTACCTCGTCGGCGTCGGCGTGGTCGCCACGCTGGTCACCACCGCCGACCTCGTCCCCTTCACCGTCAACCGGATCTTCCCCGGCGAGGTGCCGCCTTTGGGCTCGGTGCTGGTGCTCGCGGTGCTCTACATGTTCTCCGAGGTGGTCGAGCGGCGGCGGCTCATCGACCTCTACGAGCTCGCCGGGCGCTTCGTGGTGCTCACCGCGCTCGCGCTGGTGCTCGCGGGCATCTACTACCGCCTGGTCGACTGGCAGGTGATCGCCGAGCGACGTCTCCGCGAGGGGCCCTACTTCCTCAACGCCATCGTCGCCTCGCTGGTGATCCTCATCCTCTTCGACCCGCTCCGCGCCAAGGTGGAGGACCAGATCGGGCGCTTCTTCTTCGGCGAGCGCTACGACTTCGAACGCCTCGTCGGCGAGGCCCGCAACCGCCTCGCGCACACCCTCGAGCTCGACGCCCTCGGCCGCGCGCTGATGGAGGGCCTCGACGCCACCCGCCGGGTCACCTCCGCCGCGCTCTACCTCGTCGACGCCGACCGCCGCGCGCTCGAGCGGGTGGCCTGGCACGGCACGGAGCCCGAGGCCCGCCACGACATCGCCGCGCTCCGCCCGCTCATCGACCACGCGCGCTCGCAGGGCGCCGCCGTGCGCGAGCTCATCGAGCGCGAGCGCGACGACCGCCGCGAGCTCCACGAGGCCCGCGAGGCCGAGCACCTCGCCGAGCTCTCCCGCGCCCTCGACGCGCTCGGCGCGGGCGTGGCGCTCCCGCTGGTGAGCGAGGCCGGCGACCTCCTCGGGCTCCTCACCGTCACCGACGAGCGGATGCGCGACGCCTTCGCGCCCGACGAGGTGCAGACCCTCCGCGGCCTCGCCGCGCAAGCCGCGGTCGTCGTCGAGAACTCGCGCCTCCACGCCCGCATCAAGGAGCGCGACCGCCTCGCGGCCCTCGGCGAAATGGCCGCGGGCCTCGCCCACGAGATTCGCAATCCCCTTGGCGCGATCAAGGCGGCCGCGCAGGTGATGGACGGCGGCGCCACCGACGCCTCGCAGAAGGACCTCCTCGGGGTGATCCAAGAAGAGGTCGAGCGCCTCGACCGCGTGGTGGGCTCCTTCCTCGACTACGCGCGGCCCTACCGCGGCAACCCCTCGATCCTCGACGTCGGGCAGGTGGTCGCGCGGACGCTCCAGCTCGTGCGAAACGACCTGCCGCCGGGCGTCGAGCTCACCGTCGACATCCCCGCCGAGCTCCCGACCGTTCGGATGGACCCGGAGCACCTGCGGCAGGTGCTGCTCAACCTCCTGCGCAACGCCTGCGAGGCGATGGGCGGCAAAGGCTCCATCACGCTCCGGGCGGCGGCCCGCAGTCGGTTCGGCTACGCGCGGGACGGCGAGGAGGCCCTCCCCGACCTCGTTGATCTCAGCGTGAAGGACACCGGGCCCGGCATCGACCCCGCCGTCCAGCGCAACCTCTTCATCCCCTTCTACACCACCAAGCCGAGCGGGACGGGCCTCGGGCTCGCCATCTGCCAGCGCCTCGTCGAGTCCGCCGGCGGCCGCATCGGCGTCCGCTCCGCGCGCGGCGCAGGAACCACCTTCACCATCACGCTCCCGGTGACCACGTCGCTCACCGCCACCGACCCCGACGTGACCGGCCGGCGCCGCGCCAACGAGCCCGCCGCCATCACCCCGGCGTAACGCTCCGCGCGCTTGTATCCCGCGGCGGGACGTAGCAAGTTGCGCGGCATGGCCACCGCCTCCGCATCCGACGGGCGCATCGCGCTCGGCCCTGACTTCGCGACGAACCTCCAACGCGCGCTGCCGCGCCTCCTCGCCCAAGGCGCGCTGCCGGCCGACTGGGACCCGCGCGCCACGACCTACGACCTCACGCGCTTCGACTCGGACGACGCCTTCGCGCACCGCTTCGAAGCCGCGCTCGCCGGGATCCTCGCCGACGACGTGACGGCGCCGGCGGCGCTCGCCGAGCGCCTCGCCGCGGTCGGCCTGCCATTCGACTACGCGCGCCTCGGGCAGCCGCTCTCCACGGTGCTCGAGCTCCTCGTCCAGGCGCGCACCGGCGCGGCGCGCTGCTTCTCGTTCGCGTCGGCGACGAAGCCGTGGCTCGCGGTCATCGAATCGCCGCGCCGCACCGCGCCCGTGCGCGTCTTCGCCGAGGGGACGCTGCCCGTCTCCGAAGGGGAAAAGGCGCGCCTCCGCGACGCCGGCTGCGAGCTTCACGAGGGCTTCTCGGGGCCGCTCCCGCCGCGCGCGGCTGACGTCGTGACGGTGCTCGTCACGGCCGCGCCGTTCACCGGCCAGGTCACGGCCGTGGAGGCGGACGCCGTCGCGTACGCCATCCCGAACGGGGGAATGCTCCTCCTCCGCGACGCGGAGCGCATCGCCCCCGCCGGCATCCAGCTCGTGCGGAAGCGAACCGTCTCGGCGCTCGTCGCCTTCGACGCGCTCCGCGAGCTCGAGCGCGCCGCCGGGGTCGCCCCTCGGGCCTTCCCCGAGTCCTCGCCGGAGGTCTGCGCGGCCGCGCTCCGGGGCCTCTTCCCGGAGGTCCGCGAGGCGCTCTTCTTCTGCACCGGACTCGCCGCCGAGGCCGCCGCGTTCGCGGCCGCGGCGGACGTGCTCGGCCCGGCGCCCGTCACGCTCTTCTACGCGCAGAACGGCTACGGCGGCACGGGCCAGCTCATCGCCGAGCTCCTCGGCCGAAGGAGCGTGGTCCCGGCGCCGCTCGCGGTGCTCGGCGAGGACGCCGAGGGGCGGCCCGTCACGCTCGTCGACCGCATCGTCGCGAGCCTCCCCGCGCTCGGCGCGAAGCCGGCGTGCGTCTTCCTCGAGACCCCGACGAACCCCGAGCTCCAGGCCCACGACTTTGGCCGCCTGATGGCGGGCCTCCGGGCCCACCGCGAGCGCACCGGCGTCACCGTCCCGGTGATCGTCGACACGACGCTCGCGCCGCTCTACCCGGTCTTCGCGCGCGACTTCTCCGCGGCATGGCCCTTCCTGCTCGTGAAGAGCGGGTCGAAGTACTTCACGAAGGGGAAGACCACGCTCGGCGTCGTCGCGTGCGCGGACGAGCCGCTCGCGCGCCGCATCGCCGCCCGCGCCCGAGAGCTCGGGGCCGACGCCGACTCGTTCGCGAAGCCGGCGCAGCTCGGCGCGCTCGCCGAGGGCCTCGTCGACCTCGCGCCGCGCATGGAGACGATCGGCGCCCACACGATCCGCCTGGCCGCCGGGCTCCGCGCGGCCCTCGCGCGCCGCGGCCACGACGTCGTGCTCTACGCGATCGACGAGGCGGGCGTGCGCGACGGGCTCACGAGCGGCCTCCTGTCGTTCTATCTGCCGCCGGCGCCGACCACGCACCCCGACCTCGTCGACGAGCTCGTCGCCTACCTGCTCGAGCACGCGCCGGCGCTGGTGAAGAGCCGCGTGAGCTACGGCCAGTCGACGGGGGGCGGCAGGCCCGACGTCTTCTACGTGATCAACCCGGAGGAGTCGACGCAGGGCGCGCTCTCCGCCGCGGTGAAGGCCGCGCAGAAGCGCAACAACGTGCAGATCTGCCGGATCTCGGTGCCGGCCGAGGCGGACGTCGACGGGCTCCTCGCGGCGATGGAGGGCTTCTTCGAGCGGAAGTACCCGCTCGGCGCGCGATAGGGCGCACCACGCCCGTCGCAGCGCACGGGACCCTCTACCGCGGCGGGCACACCGGGCACGCGCCGTCGCGCCGCCGCCCCGCGTCGATGCACGAGGCCCGCGCCCGCCCGCAGCGCGCGTCGCGGGCCTGTGCCGCGACGAGGTCGCCCGTCAGCCGACAGATCTCCCGCGCCGCCGTGCACACGTCGCTCGCGGCCATGCAGATCGAGCGGCACTCGGAGACGGTGGCCGCGAGCCCGTTGCTCGCGTTGTGGAGGCGCTCCTGCCAGCGCGCGATGTCGGCCTCGCGCTGCTCCTCGTCGGTGGGGGGGACGAAGTCGGGCCCCTCGGGCGCGGTGGGCTGGACGCTCGGGATGCTCGGGGCGATGTAACCCTGCGACGCTCCGGTGCGCGGCGTCGCGCTATAGCTCGCGGGCACCTCCCGGGTCGACTGCGTGCTGTAGGCGGAGGACGGCGCGGCGGAGGGCGGCGGGGCGCCCGCGGAGGCGCACCCGAGGGCGAGCGCGGGGAGCAGGAGCGCGCGCCTCACCGCCGGCCCCCGGGCGCGAGGCGGCGGAGGATGCGCTCGTTGACGGCGATCGAGCGCTCGAGGGCGGCGAGGGCCTCCTCGCGGCGGCGCGCCGCGAGCGCATCATCGTGCGCGGCGGCGGCGCGGTCGGCGAGCGCGCGGAGGCTCTGCCCGCGCACCATGTGGAGGCGGGCCTGGAGCACGCTCTCGTGGCGCGTGGCGGCGAGGGCCTCGTCGGCGCGGGCGAGGGCGCGCGCGGGGTCGTCGCGGCGCAGGTCGAGCTCGGCGAGGCGGCCCCAGGCGTCGGCGCGAACGTCCTCGGCCTCGGCGAAGGTCGGCGGCAGGCGCAGGGCGAGCACGCGCTCCATCGCCTGCGAGGCGCGGGCGAAATCCCCGGTCGACTCGTACACGTCGGCCTCGTGGTGGAGCGCGCGCGCGGTGCCGAGCAGGGCCATCGTGGCCTCGTCGACGCGGCGCGCGTCGGGCCGACGGTCGCAGGCGCCGAGGGCGACCAGGAGCATGAGCGCGAGGGCGGCGAGGCGGGCGCTCATCGCGCGCCCCCGAGGAGGCCGTCGCGGTAGCCGCGGAGGCCGTGGTCGTAGAGGCGCGACGACGGCGCCGAGCCCGCGCCGGGCTCGACGGGCGCGTCGAACACCGGGGCCTCGGCGGGGCCGTCGGTGTGCGAGCGCGCGCGGATGTAGGCGCCCCCGCCAGCGCCGGCGGCGACGAGGACGGCGGCCGCGGCAGCGGCGAAGCGGACGCGGGCGGGGCTCCAGCCGGCGAAGCGACGCGGGGTCGCGGAGGCTTGGAGCGCGCGGCGGACGGCGCGGTCGGCGGCGGCCCGCGCAGAGGCGTCATCGGGGTGCGCGGTGGCGCGGACGCGGCCGGCGACGGCGAGGAGGTCCGTCGTCTCGGGGGTGGTGACGGCAGGCGCCACGGGGCGGTCGAGGGCGTCGGCGAGGCGCGCGGCCTCCCGGAGCTCCTCCTCGGTGGGGGGCGGGCCGTCGTCGGGGTTCCAGTCGGTGTCGGGGTTGCTCATCGCGGGGGGTAGGCCTTTCTCAAGGCCGCGAGTGCCCTGTGGAGGATGACGTCGAAGTTGCCCAGGGTCACGCCCATCGCCGCGGCGCACTCCTCGCGGGGGCGCTCCTCGACGAGGCGGAGGGTGATCGCGAGGCGGTAGCGGTCGTTGAGCGTGGCCATGGCGGCCTGGAGCGAGGCGCTCGCGGCGGCCCGCTCCTGGGCCTCGATGAGGGCCTCCTCGGCGCCCGCGTGGTGCACGGGCTCGGTGTCCTGCACGTGGCGCTCGAAGCGGTCTTCCATGCGCCCGCGACGCTGCCGGCGCCGCGCGTGGTCGATCACCAGGTTCACCGCGATCTGCCGGAACCACGGGAACACCCCGGCCCCCGTCCAGCGGAACGTGTCGATCTTCTCCATCCCGCGGGAGAGCGCGTCGCGCAGGATGTCCTCCGCGTCGGCGGGGTTGCCCACGCGCGGCAGGATCACCGCCGCGTAGAGGGGCTTCGACACCCGCGCCACGATCTTCTCCATCGCCCCGCGGTCGCCGCGCTGCGCGGCCTCGACGAGGCTTCGCTCCTCCGCAGCAGCGGCGTCGTCGGTCGCGGTCATCGCCCGGGTCGGGCGCGGACCATAGGCCCTTTCCCGCGCGGCTGGAAGCGCGTCGAAGGGCCACAGGGCCACGGGTTGAAGGGCGAGGGCGACCATCGCGGGGGGAAACGCCCCTCCGCCCGGGGGCTTACGCGCGGGCCTTTACAAACGCCCCGCGTTCCCCGGATGCTCCGCGCGCCATGGCCGACACGTACATCGACTACGACGAGACCCAGATCTACGGCGACTACGCGATCGACCAGATCGCCCGCCACCTCATGGGGCACTTCCGCGAGTTCGACCCCGCGCTCCACTACGTGGCCGTCGCGCTCCGGCTCGCGGGCGACCAGGTGGCCTCGCAGCTCGCCGCGGCGCGCGCCGCCGACCCGTCGCTCCACGCGCTCGTCGCCGCCCACGAGGGCCCGCAGCGCGCCGCGCGCGACGTGCTCCAGCGCTTCGCCCACCACCTCGAGTCGCACCGCGCGGGCGAGGTGCCCTTCGAGCGCTTCTTCGTCGACGCGCCCAACACCCTCGCGCGCCGCGGCCCGGTGCGCCTGCTCGCCGCGCTCGACCACGTCCTCGGCACCCTCGACGAGCACGCCGCGTCCGTCCGCGAGGCCCCCCACTGGCGCGAGGAGCTCGCCTCGGCCCGCGCCGCGATGTCGTCCGCCGTCGCCGACGACCGCCGCCTCCGCGCCACCGACGTGAGCACCCCCGAGCTCATCGTCGCGCGCGAGCACTGGCTCGCCGTGTACGACGCCGCCAAGCACCTCGTCTCCGCCGCGCTCACCCTCGGCGGCTCCAACCTCCCGCTCGACGAGGTGTTCGACGACCTCGCCGCCACCCACCGCGCCGAGGGGGCCTACGACGACATCGTCCCCGGCGAGGCGGTGGCGTCGTGAAGACCCGCCTCGCGCTCGCGCTCACCCTCGCCGCGCCCGCGGCCTTCGCGCAGGCGCGCCCGATGATCGAGCACATCGAGCCCACCGCGGGCCCGCCCGGCACGCGCGTCCGCATCGTCGGCCGGGGCTTCCAGCGGAGCTACCGCGTGCTCTTCAACGAGCACCCGGTGACCCCCGTCGAGGTGCTCCCCGAGCGCATCACCGTGGTGGTGCCCGACGGCGCGCAGACCGGCCGCTGGGTGCTCTCCAACGGCACCGACGAGGTCGAGACGCGCGACATCTTCCGCGTGACCGCCGCCGACCCCGCCCCCGTCGTGCAGGCCGTCGAGCCCGCCGCCTCCGCCCCCGGGGCTGAGGTGCTCCTGCGCGGGCAGAACTTCGCCGCCCGCCCGCTCGACAACACCGTGCGCATCGGCAACCTCCCGATGGTCGTGCGCAGCGGCGACACCACCGCGCTCCGCGTCATCGTGCCCGACGGCGCGCGCACCGGGCCCGTCTTCGTTCGAACGGGCGGCGGCGAGGCGCGCAGCCCCGGCGACCTCACGATCAGCGACCGGCTGGTGGTGCGCGAGTTCACGCCGGCCGCGGTGGCGCCGGGCGGGCACGTGACCCTGCGCGGCACGGGCTTCTCGCCGACGCTCGCGAGCAACCGGGTCACCGTCAACGGCCGCCCCGTCCGCGTGCTCCGCGCGTCGGCCGCCGAGCTCGAGGTCGAGGTCCCCGTCGACGCGCAGGGCGGCGCCATCGCCGTCAGCGTGCAGGGCGGCGGGCGATACGAGACGGCCCAGCGGCTCTTCGTCGGCGCCGCCCCCGTCATCCGCGAGATGGCCCCCCCGCGCGCGGCGCCCGGCGGCCGCGTGGCGTTGCGCGGCGCGCAGTTCGGCACCGACGCGTCGCACGTGCAGGTGACCGTCGGCGGGCGCGCCGCCACCGTCGTGAGCGCCGCCCCGCAGGAGGTGGTGATCACCGTCCCCGAAGGTGCGCAGACCGGCCGCGTCGCGATCACCGCCAACGGCATCGGGCCCGTCGAGAGCGCCACGGACCTCACGGTGCTCGTGCCGGTGACCGTCGCGCGCTTCGAGCCGCGCTCGGGCGACGTCGGCGACGAGGTCACGCTCACCGGCACCGGCTTCTCCACCACGGCCAACGAGAACGCCGTCAGCCTCGGCGCGCAGGTCGCGCCCGTCATGTCCGCCACGCCCACCACGCTCGTCGTCCAGGTGCCCCCCGGCGCCCGCTCGGGCCAGTGGAACGTCAACGTCACGGGCAACGGCCAGGCCCGCGCCCGCGACCCCTTCATGATCACCCTGCGCCCGCGCATCACCTCGGTCGAGCCGGCCTCGGGCGTCCCCGGCGCGCGCGTCACGCTCCGCGGGCAGAACTTCCCGACCGACCGCGCCCTCGTCTCCGTGCGGCTCAACGGCCAGGAGGTGCAGGCCGAGCGCTACGACCGCGACGCGATCGAGCTCGTCGTGCCGCGCGGCGCGCAGACCGGGCGCTTCGAAGTCATCGCCCGCCTCCAGGGAACGGGCCGCGCGCCCGCGGACTTCGTCGTACTCCAACCCGTCACCCTCCGCGAGGTGTCGCCGCCCGCGGGCCCGCTCGGGTCGACCGTCACCCTCCGGGGCGAGGGCTTCGAGCCCGACCCCGCCCGCCTCCACGTCCGACTCGGGACGACCGTCCTCCGACCCACGCGCACCAGCACCACGGAGATCGTGTTCACCGTGCCGCGCCCCTCGCGCGGCGGGGTGATCACCATCGAAGCCGAGGGCCGGCAGACCGTCACCTCCGCGCCCTTCGCCATCACCGTCCCGCCCGTGCTCACCGCCGTCGCCCCTGCGCAAGGGGCGCCCGGCACGCGGCTCACCCTCCGCGGGAGGAACTTCGGCAGCGCGGTCGCCGACGTCGGCGTCACCATCAACGGCGTCGCGTGTCCGGTCGCCACGGTCACCCCGACGGCCGTGACGTGCGAGGTCGCCGCCGACACCACCACGGGGCCCGTCGTGCTCCGCGTCGCCAACGCCGGCGAGGTGACCTGGCGCGCCCCCTTCCGCGTCGCCGCCGCGGGCGCCTCCCCGCAGCCTGCGCGTTGATTGTCACGCTGCGCAAGCGCTCGCTCCCGCGATAGGATCGTCCGCGAGGAGCGCTTACCGCCGTGCAGCAACGTACTTCCGCCCCGACCCAGCTCATCGAGCGCAACGGACGCACCGTCGCGCGCCGCATCCAGAAGATCCGCGTGACCGTCATCGACGGGCCCGACCGCGGCGCCACGTTCGAAGGCGCGCAGGACGAGATCCGCGTCGGCGGCGCCGAGGACGCCGACCTCTCCCTCCGCGACCCGTCGGTGTCGCGCCGCCACGCCTCGCTGCGGCTCACGCCCGACGGCATCCGCGTGACCGACGCGGGCAGCACCAACGGCACCTTCATGGGCGACGTGCGCGTGCACGACGCGGTGCTCACGGGGCCGCGCGAGCTCTCCTTCGGCAACACCCGCGTGCGCATCGAGGCCCTCGGCGACAGCGTCGAGCGCGAGGTGTCCGCGGGCGTTCGCTTCGGCCGCCTCGTCGGCACCTCCGTCGCGATGCGCGAGGTCTTCGCGGTGCTCGAGCGCATCGCCGCGAGCGACGTGATCGTGCTCGTCGAGGGCGAGACGGGCACCGGCAAGGAGCTCGTGGCCGACGCGCTCCACCGCCAGGGCCCGCGCGCCGGCGGCCCCTTCATCGCCGTCGACTGCGGCGCGATCCCGAAGGACGCGCTCGAGGCCGAGCTCTTCGGCGCGGACAAGGCCGCCGACGGGCAGCGCGCGCGCCAGGGCGCCTTCCGCGCGGCCGAGGGCGGCACGCTCTTCCTCGACGAGGTGGCCGAGCTCTCGCCCGAGCTCCAGGCGAAGCTCCTGCGCGCGATCGAGTCGCGCGAGGTGCGGCCCGTCGGGGCCAGCCAGCCCGCCGCCTTCGACGCCCGCGTGGTGGTGGCGACCACGCGCAACCTCCCGCGCGAGGTGAAGGAGGGCCACTTCCGGCAGGACCTCTACTACCGCCTCGCCGCGGTGGTGGTGCGCCTCCCGCCGCTGCGCTCGCGCCTCGAGGACGTGCCGGTGCTCGTCGACACGATCCTCGACGACCTCAACCGCCGCCGCGACGCGCAGGGCCTCGCGCCGTACCCCGGGCTCGACCGCCGCGCGATGGAGCTCCTGTCGCGCTACGAGTTCCCGGGCAACGTGCGCGAGCTGCGCAACCTGGTCGAGCGCTTCGCGGTGCTCGGGCCCGACGCGAGCGCCCTCTCGCGCAGCGCGCCCACGGTCGACCGGGTGGCGGGCCACGAGATCCGCACCGACCTCCCCTTCCACGACGCGAAGGAGATCTGGACGGAGATCTTCGAGACGGCCTACCTCACCAAGCTGCTCGCGACGCACAACCACAACGTCTCGGCGGCGGCCCGCACCTCGGGCATCGACCGCCGCCACCTCCAGCGGCTGATGGTGAAGCACGACCTCCGCGAGCGCGACCCCGGCACCACCGGCCGCTGGCCCACCTCGGGCGGTCAAGGCACCTGACTCAGATCGCGCCGGCCCGCGCCACCAGCGCGTAGGCGTGGGCCATCACCGTCTCCGCCGCCTCCAGCGTCCGCGCGTTGCTCGCCGACGTCCGCAGCACCACGAAATCCCCGCCCGGCAGCGGCGCCTCCGCGAGGTGCCGCGCCGCCTCGCGCACCGCCTCGGGCGCCCCTTCGTCCTTCGACAGCGCCGCGAGGTGCTCGACGTAGGTGCGCCCGTACGCGGGGTCGGGCGCATCCGCCAGCGCGAGCACGCCGTTGAGCGCCACGCCCGCCGCGCGCCGGCAGCCCGCGAGCCCCGCCCGCGCGTTGCGCTGATCGAACGCGCCGCGCGCCTGGGCGAGCTCGTTGAGGGACGCGCGCACCCACTCGGCGGGGGCGTAGCGGAAGAGCCAGTGGTCGGGGTCGCGGCCTGTCATGACGGACGGGACGATGGGGTCAGTCGCGCTTCACGCCCAGCGCGCGGATCTTCTTGTGGAGGTTGGTCCGCTCCAGGCCGAGCAGGGTGGCGGCGCGGGAGATGTTCCAGTCGACCTCGCGGAGCGTGTCGAGGATGTACTGGCGCTCGGCGTGGTCGCGGTACTCGCGGAGCGACGGGCGCGCGCCGGGGGCGCGGGGCGGCGGGGGCGGGAGGTCGTCGTCGTCGTCGTCGCCCTGCGGCGGCGGGGCCGAGGCGCGGGCGCCGGCGGTCTTCTCGCGCAGCTCGCGGGAGAGCCGGGACTCCTCGGGGAGGTCGAGCACGGTGATCTCGTCGCCCGAGAGGATCACGAGTCGCTCGACGAGGTTCTTGAGCTCGCGGACGTTGCCGGGGAAGCCGCGGCGCTCGAGCTCCTCCAGCACCGCGGGCTCGACGGGCTTGGGCTTCATCCCGTTCTCGCGGGAGAAGTCCTCCACCATGCGGCGCACGAGCAGCGGGATGTCGTCGGGCCGCTCGCGCAGCGCCGGCGTGCGCAGCGGAACCACGTTGAGCCGGAAGTAGAGGTCCTCGCGGAACCTCCCCTCCTTCACCTCGCGCTCGAGGTCCTTGTTGGTCGCCGCCAGCACCCGCACGTCCACCGTGAACACCTGGTCGCTCCCGACGCGCGACACCTCGCCCGACTGGAGCGCGCGCAGCACCTTGGCCTGCGCCGCCAGCGGCATGTCGCCGATCTCGTCGAGGAAGAGCGTCCCCTTGTCGGCCGACTCGAAGTGCCCCCGCTTGCGCGCCACCGCGCCGGTGAAGGCCCCCTTCTCGTGCCCGAAGAGCTCGCTCTCCACCAGCTCCGCCGGGATCGCCGCGCAGTTCACCTTCACGAACGGCTGCTCCCGCCGCGGCGAGAGCCGGTGGATCGCCCGCGCCACGAGCTCCTTGCCCGTGCCCGACTCGCCGGTGATCAGCACGCGCCCCCGCGTCGGGGCCACCTTCTCGACCTCCGTGAAGAGCCGCTGCATGGCCGCGCTGTTGCCGACCATCTCCTCCCGCGCGCCCACCGCCGCGCGCAGGTCGGTCACCTCGCGCTCGAGCCGCGCGGCCTTGAGCGCGTTGCGCACGCTCACCAGCACCCGGTCGCGGTCGAGGGGCTTCTCGAAGAAGTCCGCCGCCCCGAGCTTGATCGCGTCGACCGCCTCGGAGAGTTGCGCGTGCCCCGAGATCACGATCACCGGCGTCGACGCCCACTCCGCCGAGCGCTTCACGCGCTGGAGGAGGTCGAGGCCCGACATCCCCGGCAGGCGGATGTCCGTCACCACCACGTCGACCGCCTCCTCGCCGAGGAGCGCGAGGCCGGCCTCGGCGGTCTCGGCGTCGCGCACGTCGATGTCGTCGCCCTCCAGCACCATGCGGAGGGTGCGCCGGATGTTCTTCTCGTCGTCGATGACCAGGACGGTGCCGCTCATGGGGGTGCGGCCCGGGAGTTCACCGCGCGGAGGGGCCGCGCGCAACGGCGAAATCCCTCGCAGGGGGCGGCGGGGCTGTACTAGCGTCCGCGCCCCGCCATGAAGACCCCCCCGACCCTCGCGCCCGTCCAGGGCAAGCTCGGCGTCCTGCTCCCCGGCCTCGGCGCCGTCGCCACCACCACCATCGCCGGCGTCGAGATGATCCGCCGCGGGATGGCCGAGCCCGTCGGGTCGCTCACGCAGATGGGCACCATCCGCCTCGGCAAGCGCACCGACAACCGCTCGCCGCGCATCGGGGATTTCGTCCCCCTCGCGCCGCTCGCGAGCCTCGAGTTCGGCGCGTGGGACTGCTTCCCCGACGACGCCTACACCGCCGCGAAGAAGGCCGGCGTCCTCTCCAACGAGCACCTCGAGCCCGTGAAGGACTTCCTCGAGTCCGTGCGCCCGATGCCCGCCGTCTTCGAGCCCACCTACGTGAAGAAGCTCGACGGCACCCACGTGAAGCGCGGCGCGAACAAGATGGAGCTCGCCGAGCAGCTCATGGAGGACATCGCCCGCTTCAAGCGCGAGCGCGGCGTCGACCGCTGCGTCGCCGTGTGGTGCGGATCGACCGAGACGTGGCGCGCGCCGACGGCGGTCCACGCGTCGCTCGCGGCCTTCGAAGAGGGCCTGCGCACGTCGAGCGACGACATCGCCCCGAGCGCGATCTACGCCTACGCCTGCCTCCGCTCGGGCGTGCCCTACGCCAACGGCGCGCCCAACCTGTCGGTCGACTTCCCCGCGATGCAGGAGCTCGCCCGCCGTGAGGGCATGCCCATCGCGGGCAAGGACTTCAAGACGGGCCAGACGTGGATGAAGACGCTGCTCGCGCCGGGCCTCAAGGCGCGGCTGCTGGGGCTCCAGGGCTGGTACAGCACCAACATTCTCGGCAACCGCGACGGCGAGGTGCTCGACGACCCCGAGAGCTTCAAGTCGAAGGAGGTCTCCAAGCTCGGCGTGCTCGAGCACATCCTCCAGCCGCACCTCTACCCCGAGCTCTACGGGGGCTACTCCCACGTCGTCCGCATCAACTACTACCCCCCGCGCGGCGACAACAAGGAGGGGTGGGACAACATCGACATCTTCGGGTGGTGCGGCTACCCGATGCAGATCAAGATCAACTTCCTCTGCCGCGACTCGATCCTCGCGGCGCCCATCATCCTCGACCTCGCGCTCTTCCTCGACCTCGCGCAGCGCGCGGGGATGTCGGGCATCCAGGAGTGGCTGTCGTTCTACTTCAAGAGCCCGATGACGGCGCCGGGGCTCTACCCCGAGCACGACCTCTTCATCCAGCTCATGAAGCTCAAGAACACGCTCCGCTGGATGAAGGGCGAGGACCTCATCACCCACCTCGGCCTGGACTACTACGATTGATCAGACCGCCGCGGCGGGGTCGGTCGCGAGGCTCAGCTCGCGCTGCAGAACCCGCTCGATCCGCTCGCGCAGCGGGCGCGCGAAGAGCGGGAGCTCCACCCGCGCGGTGACGGTCTCGTCGCCGACGGTGAGCTCCGCGCCGGCGCCGCGGTAGCTCGCCCGGACGACGCGGTCGCCCCAGGTGACGCTCTCGCGCAGCGGCAGGGCGGCGTAGCGGGCGGCGTAGTGCTCGAAGCGGCGGCGCAGGCGGGCGTGGAGCGCGGCGGCGCCGAGGGCGTGGCGGCGGGTCAGCTCGATCTTCACGGCGACGCGAGGGATACCCCGCCCGGCGCGGGCCCGTCGAGTTTCGGGCCCGTCGATTTCAGGGCCCTCACCCCAGGCGGCGGAAGAGGAACTCGTTGCACCCGAAGCCCGAGTCCCGCCGGCTCTTCACAAGCTCGTAGCGCCCGTGGCGGTTGACGATGGCGACCACCTCGTCGTGCGTGGCGTACTCGTAGGGGTAGCCGCCGAGCCAGTCGACGGCGTCGTACCAGACGCTCATCCCGCGCTCGCGCTTGAAGGGGTGCTTGAGGCCCGCGGCGCGGGCGACGGCGTTCCACGCGAAGAAGCTGCCGTGGAGGGCGAGGCGCCCGGCGGGGCCGCGGCCGTTGTACACACGCTTGATGACGCCCCAGGCGGGCGAGGTCCAGGTGCGGTTGTAGATCGCGGTGTGGAAGACGCCGCCCACCGCGACGCGCGAGCAGGCGTGTTCGAACGCGAGCGCCATGTCGCCGGTGTGGTGGAGCACGCCCCAGGCGTAGACCACGTCGCTCACCGGCAGCGACTCGACGAGGGCCTTGTCGAGCACCGAGCCGTGGCGCACCGCCCAGCGCTCGGGGCCGTAGCCGAAGCGGGCGCGCACGTCCTCGGCGCAGCGGACGCTGTTCTCGCTCACGTCGATGCCGGTCACCGAGGCGGCCCCGAGGCGCATCGCCGCCAGCGACGCGAGCCCCGTCCCGCAGCCGATGTCGAGGAACGACCTCCCCCGCACGTTCTCCTCGCCGAGGAAGTCCCGCAGGCTCTGCTCCATGTTGCGCGCGCCCGCGTCCACGTCGGTGTGGTCGAGGAAGTCGCGCCAGTTGCGTCCGAAGTCGAAGGCCATGGGCGGCGGTCCGTGGGGTGGGGGAGGGGGGCGACGTTCTTCGCGCGGCGGCCGCCCGCGGCGCAAGGGAAACCGGTGCACGGGTGGGACACCTGAGGTTCCCGGGTACCGATGGACAGGGGACCCCACTTTCGCTGAAGGTCCCCCCGGGCGCCGGCCATCCACCCGGCGCTACGATGCACGCGATGGCCACCTCCCCCGCCTTCGACGCAGCCGCCCCCGCGGCCGAAGCGCGCCCGTCCCTCGGGACGGCGGCGGAGGTGTACGCCCGCCACGCCGATTTCGTGTGGGCCTCGCTGGCTCGCCTCGGGGTGGCCCGCGACGACCTCCCCGACCAGCTCCAGGAGGTGTTCCTCGTGGTGCACCGGCGGCTCGACAGCTACGACGGCTCCTGCGCGGTCACCACCTGGCTCTTCGGCATCTGCCTCCGGGTCGCGCAGGGTTGGCGCCGCCACCGCCGCCGCCACCCCGAAGACGCCGTCGCCGACGTGCCCGAGGGGGGCTCCCACGACGGCGACTCCCCCGAAGAAGACGCCGCCCGGGCGCAGGCCCGCCGCACCCTCGAGGTCGTGCTCGACCACCTCGAGCCCGACCGCCGCGCCGTGTTCGTGATGTTCGAGCTCGAGGGGATGTCCTGCGCCGCGATCGGCGAGCTGCTCGGCGTCCCGACGGGCACCGTGTACTCGCGGCTCCACACGGCGCGCACGGAGTTTCAGCAGCACCTCGAGCGCCTCCGCAAGGCCCAGGGAGGGCGACGATGAGCGACCCCCGCCGATGGCTCGACCCCCGCAGCGGCGCGCCGGACGACCTCCGCTCGCTGCTCGACGCGGCCGCCCCGCCCCCGCCGCTCCCGCCGGGCGTGCGCGCGGCCGGCGCGAAGTACGTCGCGACGCTCTCCAAGGCCGCCGTCACCGCCGCCGCGCCCGCCTCGGTCGCGGTTGGTGCCAAGGCCGCCGCCGTGCTCGGCGCCGTCGGGGCCGTGGCCGCCATCGGCGCCGCCGGGCTCCACGCGCCGAAGCGCCACGCCGCCCGCCACGCGCCCGCGGCCCACGTCGCGCGTCATGCCCCGGCGCGCCCGTCGCCCGCCGTGGTCGCCGCGCCCGCGCCGGCTCCCGTGGAAGCGACGCCTGCGCCCGCGCGCGCCGAGATGAACGCGCCCGCCGTCGTGGCCGCGCTCAACGCGATGAACGCGCCCTCTGTCGCGCCCACGCCCTCGCTGACCGCCGCGCCCGTCGTCGCGCTGACGCCCGCGGTGGTGATGGTGCCCGCCGCGCGCGCGGAAGAAGCGCCCGAACCCGCGGTCGCCAGCCTGCTGCGCGCGGCGCCCCCGCACCGCGCGCGGTCGCACCGCTGGACGTCGCCGACCGTCACCCACGACCCGGTCGCGCAGCCCGCACCCGCGCACTTGCCCGTGGCGGTTCGCTCGGAGGAGTCGCGCATCGAGGAGGCCCGCGCCCGCCTTGCCGACGCGCCCGCGCAGGCCCTCGCGCTCGCGCAGAGCGCCGACGCCGACGGCCCGCTCGCCGAGGAGCGCGCGTGGCTCACCTTCCGTGCGCTCGACCGGCTCGGCCGCGCCGCCGAGGCGCGCGGCGCCGGCGAGGCCCTCGTCGCCCGCTGGCCCGACAGCGTCTACGCGTCGGCGGTGCGCGCCCGTCTCCCCGCGCGCTGACCCGCTCCCACCCCGCAGACCTCCCACCATGAAGCACTTCCTGAAGTACGCCCTCCCTTGCCTCGCCCTCGCGTCGTTCGGCTGCTCGCAGACCGTCGACGCCATGCGCCCCTGGCCCGATGCGGCCGGCAGCGACGTCCCGGCGGCCGACGTCACGCCCGGCGACGATGCGTCCCCCGGCGACGACGCGCCCGCGACGGAAGACGCGCCCGCGACGGAAGACGCGCCCGCGCGCTGGATGCCGCCCGCGGGCACCGACCCCACCTGCGTCTCGGGCACCACCTGGACGCGCGGCAACCGCGGCAGCACGTTGATGAACCCCGGCCAGGCCTGCATCGCCTGCCACGCGCGCAACAGCCGCGCGCCGGCGTACACCGCGGCGGGGACGGCGTACTTCCTCGACCACGAGGTCGACAACTGCAACGGCTACACGGGCGCAGCGCCGGGCGGCCCGAGCGGCACGTCCGCGGTGGAGGTGGTCGACGCGATGGGGCGGACGGTACGCATGACGGTGAACGCCGCGGGCAACTTCTACACGCGCAACGCGCTGACCTTCCCCCTCCGCACCGCGCGGGTCATCGGCCCGACGGGGCTCGTCGCGGAGATGGGGAGCCCCGTCCCACACGGCGACTGCAACGGCTGCCACACCGTCGACGGGACCAACACCGGCACGGGCGACCCAGCGCCCGGCCGGGTCGTCGTCCCGCTCTGAAATCCCCCGTCAGAACGTCCAGCTCCCCGCGACCCCGCGCCCGGTGAACACCACCGCCGTCCGCGGCGCCGTCGCGTGGGGCGCCCGCACGATCCACAGCACCACCCCCGCGGCGAGCGCGGCGATGCCGACGCCGCCGAGCACGTCGGCGATCACCGCGCGGCGCTGGGCGTTTTCGACTTCGGCGTCGTGGCCCGGCGGAGGGCAGAGGCCCCCGGGGCACGCGGCCGAGAGCTCGGCGTCGGAGTTGATCACCGTCACCCCGAGCAAGAGCCCCGTCGCGAGCGCGGCGCCGCCGCCGATCATCAGCGAGACCGGGAGCGCGCGTGAAGGCGCGGGCGGCGGCGGAGGCGGAGGCGGTGGCGGCGGAGGCGGTGGCGGCGGTGGCGGAGGCGGTGGCGGGGGAGGTGGGGGCGGCGGCGGAGGTGGTGGGGGCGCGGCGATGCGCTCGCGGACGGTGGTGAGGCGCGCCTGGAGCGGCGTGCGGTCGATGGCGGCGGGGCTCTCGCGGTCGAAGCGCTCGTACGCGGCGAGGGCCTCCGGGAGGTGGCCGCCGTCCTCGAGCGCGCGCCCGAGGTTGAAGAGCACCGCCGCGTTGCCCGACAGCGCGTACGCGGTCTGGAACTCCCGCGCCGCGTCGTCGTAGCGCCGCAGCTCGTAGAAGCGCCCGCCGGCCTCGAAGCGGGCGCGCGCCTCGGCGCTCATCGTGGTGCGCGGCTGCGTCGGCGGGGGCTGCGGCTGCGCCACGGCGACGGCGGGCGCGGCGGCGAGGGCGGCGGCGAGGAGCGAGGCGCGCGGGAACAGCATCGGTCGCGCGGGACGGTACCGGAGCCAGCGCCCCGGAGGGAAGGACTCCGTCATCCGCCGGGCGCCCGTTGCGCCCGCCGCGCCCCCTGTAGTCTCCTCCGCGCCATGCGAACGCTCACCATCGACGTCGTCTCCGACGTGATGTGCCCCTGGTGCTTCATCGGCGCGCGCCGCCTCGACGCCGCCCTCGCCGGCCTCCCCGACGTGCAGGCCACCGTCCGCCACGTCCCCTTCCTGCTCGACCCGGCGACCCCCGCCGGCGGCGCCGACCTGCGCGAGCGCCTCCGCACGAAGTACCGCGCCGACCCCGAGCGCATGTTCGGCCGCGTCGAGGCCGAGGCGCGCGCGTCGGGCATCCCGCTCGACTTCGCGAAGGTCCAGCGCTCCTTCCCGACGCTCGCGGCCCACACGCTGCTGCGCCACGCCGAGGCCCGCGGCACGCAGCACGCCCTGCTCGACGCGCTCTACGCCGCGTACTTCCTCGAAGGTCGCGACGTCGGCGACCCCGCCGCGCTCGCGGAGGTCGCCGCGCGCCACGGCTTCACCGCCGACGAAGCCGCCCGCCTCGCCGCCGACCCCGCCGAGCTCGAGGCCACGCGCCGCGAGGTGGAGTCGGTCGCCGCGCAGGGCGTCACGGGCGTTCCGTTCTTCATCTTCGACGACCGCCTCGCCGCGTCGGGGGCGCAGCCCGTCGAGGTGCTCCGCGGCGCGATCGAGCGCTGCCTCGCCGAGCGCGACGGCGCGGCCTGAGCGCGCGCCACCCGCCTTGCGGCGGGGTCTCCTCCGCGGCTACCGTGCGCGCCCATGGGCGAGCTCCCCTGGCTGCTGGTGTACGGGCCCTTCGTGTGGCCCGCGTTCGTCGCGTTCGCGGGGCTGGTCGCGTGCGCGGTGGCGTGGTCGGACGCGCGCCGCGGCGGACGTCTCTCCGCCGACTGGGGGCGCCGCGAGCTCGCCCGGCCCGCGCGCGAAGCCCTCGCCGACGGCGCCCGCTCGGTGGTCACCGGAACGCTCTCCGTCGAGGGCGACGCCGTGCCCGGCTTCGACGCGCCCGCCCCTGTAGCCGCCACCACCGCCCGCGCCGACCGCCGCCCCGACTCGCTCAAAGACGCGCTCGACCGCGCCGCCTCCGTGCGCGCGCCGGCGCTGTCCGTCCGCTGCGACGACGGCTCGGTGGTTCATCTCGAAGGCCCGGTGGCCGTCCTCGCGGGCTCGCGTGAGGTGTGGACGGGCTGCACGCTCCCGCGGCTCGACAAGTCCCTGCGCGCGCGCGTCGAGGCCGCCGATGAGGCCGGCGCCGCGATGCTCACGCAGCACCACGTCGTCCTCGCGTCGGTGCTGGCGGGCGACCGCGTCCAGGCCTTCGGCAAGCTCGTCGCGCGCCAGGACATCCGCACCGTCGCCGTGCGCTGGACGCTCGCCCCGGCGCCCGAGCCCGACGCGGGGGCGGGCGACGCGGCGCTGGCGGCGATCCCGCTGGTGCACGACGGGGGCGCTCCCCGCGTGTCGGGCCCGCTGCCGCGCTCGGTCTGGCGGGCCGCCGCGCTCGCCGCGCTCGGGGCCTTCGTCGGGGTGACCGTGCTCGGCGAGTACATGACCCTCTCCGCGCGCGGCGGGGGCGCGGGCTCGGGCACCGTCACCAGCCGCCCCGACCAGCCGCTGGCGTTTCGTTCGGTGTCGAACGACCTCCTCGCCGCGGCCACGCCCTTCCGCCGTCGCGAGGCCGCCTCGCGCATCGCCCACCAGGCGCGGCGCTTCCCGAAGAGCGACCGCGAGGTGGACGCGCTCGCCGCGCTCTGGTCGCTCGCGGAGGACTGTGCGGTGTCGGCGGACGTCCTCGCCCGCGCGGGGCGCCACGAGGCCGCGATGGACGCCGCTGAGCGCTGCGGCACGCCGCGGGCCCGCTGGGTCGGCGCGCAGGTGGCGTCGCTCGCGGGCTACTACCCCCGCGCGGCGCGGATGCTCGACGGCATCGACGCGCCCCCCGAGGGGCACCGCGCGCAGGACGTGATGGCCGCGCTCGCCTACCTCCACGCCAGGAACTACGAGCGCGCTGCCTACTGGATGGAGCGGATCGCCCACCCCGACAACCGCGACGCGTTCAACCCCGAGTTCGGGCAGGCCGCCCGCTGCGCCGCCGCGGCGCTCTCGCTGCGCGCGGGTCACGCGGGCGCCGAGCACGACCTCCGCGCGGGCTTCGAAGGGCCCCAGGGCTGGCGCTGCGCGCTCTTCCTCGCCGACGCGAAGCAGGGCGTCGCGCGCCTCGCGGTGCTCGACGAGGCGACGCGCGTGCTCGGCGCGCCGTGGGGGGGATGGCGGCAGGTGGCGTCCCTCCTGCGTCGCGAAGCCGGCGACCGCGACGCGTCGGCGGAGGGCTTCCCCTGGGCCGACCCCTGGGCGCTGGTCAAGCAACCCGTCGGCGCCGTGTCGACGCCGGTGGGCCTCCTGCGCGTGGTCCACGCGTCGTTGGCGGCCCTGCCTGACGGCTCGATCACGCGGCGCGAGCGCTACGTCCGCGCGTGGACGGCGACGTCGCTCGCGGCCTTCGACGCGCTCACCGGCGCCCACGCCGAGGCCCTCGCCCTCGCCGCCCGCGCCCGCGCCGACGCCGACGCCGTGCGCGCGACGGCCAGCCACGAGCTCGCCCACCTCACCCCGACGGACGACGGCGACCTCGAGCGCCTGCTGCCTCACTGGGCCGGGTACTTCCCCACGCTCGACGCCGCCCTCGCGCTCCGCGCCGGCGAGCCCGCGCGGGCGAAGGACGCGCTCACGGGGCTCGCCGTCGGCGACCTCGGCGACAACGCCGCCCACACGCTGCCGCGCTTCCTCCTCGGCGAGGTCGGCGGGGAGCCCTGGACGGAGCGCCTCGCCGAGCTCGACCCGGTCGACGACTGGTCGCGCCTCGGCCCCGGCGACGGCGCGGCCTTCGTCGCGTCACGCGACCGCGAGCACGGCAACCCCTTCGACCGCGCGTCCCTCGCCTTCGGCGCGCAGCGGCTCGACCGCGGACGTGCGTCCCTCGCCGCGTGGCTCTCCTGGGGCGATCGCGACCCCTGCTGGCGCTGCCGCGCGTCGTCGGCGGTGACGGAGGTCTCCCACGTCGCGATGACCGCCCGCGCCGTCGGACGTCGCGACGTGCAGGCCGAGGCCGAGCGCTCGCTCGCGGCCTTCCGCGCGGCGCTCGACCGACGCGACCACGCCGTCCTCGCGTACCTCATCGAGTCGATGTAGCCCCGCGATGGCCCTCGTCCACGCCCACCGCGGCGCCCCCGCCGAGCGCCCCGAGAACACGCTTGTCTCCTTCGAGCGCGCCCTCGAGCTCGGCGCCGACGGCATCGAGACCGACCTCCACCGCACCGCCGACGGCCGCCTCGTCCTCTCCCACGACCCGGTCCTCACCCGCGCGTGCGGCGTGCCGCTGGTCATCGCGACGAGTTCGTTCGACGACGTACGATCGTGCGACGCGGGCCGGGGCTTCGTCGCGCCCGACGGGTCGCGGCCCTTCGCCGACCGCGGCATCCGCGTGCCGACGCTGGAAGAGCTGCTCGACGCGTTTCCCGACGTCCCGGTCAACGTCGACCTCAAACAGCGCGCGCCCTCGATGGTCGACGAGGTGCTCGCGCTGCTGCGACGGCGCGGCGACGAGGGGCGGGTGCTGCTCGCGAGCTTCCACCCAGGCACGCTCCGCGCGGTGCGGGCGAAGGGCTACCCCGGGCGCACGTGCCTCTCCTTCGACGAGGTGCTGCGCGTGCGGGGGACGCCTCTCGCGCTCTTGCGCGCGGCGCCGCCGGGGGGAAACGCCGCGCAGGTCCCCGTGGCGTTCAAGGGGCTTCGGCTCGACGCGCCGGCCTTCCTCGCGCGGTGCCACGCGCTCTCGATCCGGGTGGACTACTGGACGGTGGACGACCCCGCGGAGGCCGCTCGCCTCGTCGCCCTCGGCGCCGACGGGATCATGACCGACGACCCCGCGGCCGTCGTCCCCGCGGTGCGCGCCGCCCGCGCTACTTGATCACCACGAAGGTCTGCTGGTTGAGCGCCAGCAGCCGCCCGTCGCTCCCCCACAGCTCGCGGAACTCCACCGAGTACCCGTCCTCGGTGACGGGCGCGTTCGCCCGGTAGTAGAGGGGATCGTTCGCGTCGAGGCCCTCGAAGCCGCCGACCACCTCGAGCGTGTACGTGATCGTCGCGGTGGGCCGCGGGGCGTCGAAGCCGACGAGCGCACAGGGCCACCACACGTCGACCATCGCCGCGAGCCACGCCGCGCCGCGCTCGCCCATCGCCATGCGCGGGCGAACCCAGCCCTCCGCGCGCAGCTCGCCGCCGCTGCTGAAGGGCGCGGGGCCGAGGTTGCGCATCTCCAGGTGCTCCGCGAAGGTCGGCATCACGCCCGGCACGTACGGAACCGACTCCACCCCGCGCCACGGCACCATCACCGGGGCCGCGAGCGTCCGCCACGCCGGCACGTTGCGCCGCGGCGCGCCGAGCACGCCGGTGGCCTGCGCGACGGCCTCGCCGTTCTGCGTGAGGAGCGCGCGCGCCGTGGTGACGCCCGCGCCGCGCCGGAGCACCTCGACGCGGAGCTCCGCGGGACCCGGCAGCACGGGCGCGGGGATCTCCCCGGTGAGCGCGCGCAGCCGCCGCGCCTCGTCGGGCTCGGCGCGCTCGATCGCGCGGACGAGCGTCGCCATCACGAGGCCGCCGAAGGCCCCGCGGCCCTGCTGCCACCCGTCGGGGATCTCCGTGCGGTAGCGCCCGTCTCCGACGGCGTGGAGGTCGAGGGCGCGTTCGAAGGGGCTCGGGGTGTCGTCGGTCACCCGCGTTCTCTAGGAGCGACGGGGTCGTGTTGGCAATGGCCTGTTCAGGGCGCGTCGCACTGGCCGGCGCCGTGGGCGCGGGCCGCGGACGTGGCGTACGCGCACACGAGGCCCGGCAGGCACACGCGGGCTTCGACCGTCCGCCCGTGGACGCGCCGCGCGTCGTGGCACTCCGCCTCGACGCACGCGCCCGCCTCGCAGGCGAAGCCCCAGGCGCAGTCGCGGTCGGCGGCGCAGCTCCCCGAGGCGCGACCGACGCGGGCGGAGGCGACCGGCTCCTCGTCGGGCTTGCCGTGCGCCGCGGCGGGGCCCCGGGTGAGGGTGACGAGGACAAGAAGAAGAAGTGCGAGAAGGCTCTCCATGCCCGACGCCATGGAGCAGCGCCCGTGCCGCGCGGAAACACGGCCCGCCCGCGGGGACGCGCGAGGGCGCCCGAGACACACCGCCGTGGGCGGGCGGAGACGCTACGGGGCGAGTTCGAACACGCCGACGCTCCGCACGCGGCCAAAGGCGACGCGCTCGCCCGCGGGGTCGACCGCGGCGCAGGTGCTCGCGGCCTTCTTCGCGTCGGCGACGCGTCGCGCGAACGTCCCCGCCGCGACGTCGTGGCAGTGGAGCGCGAGCGGCGTGAAGCGCGTGGCGAAGCGCTCCACGGGCCGGGCCCACCACACGCGCCACCCGCGGTGCGAGGCCCCGACGGGCGCCATCCCCTCGGCGCGGACGCCGTCGAAGTTCGTCGCGCCGTCGGCGAGGCGCACCACCCACGCGCCGCTGCGGGCGACCTGGCCGAGACGTCGCGGCGCGTGCCCCGCCACCACCACGCGTTCGCCGTCGTCGACGGGGGCGAGCAGCCCGCGCCCGAACGAGTCCTTCGCGACCGAGCGCCACGCGCCACCCGCGTCGCGCGCGAGCCCCTCGGTGGTCTGGCAGGCGAGCGTCGCGCCGGCGAACGCGAGCGCCACCACCTCGGCGGACGCGTCGTCGGACGTGAAGGGCGCGGGCTTTCGTTCGCACCCCGAACCATCGAGCGGGAAGGCGGCGAGGCCCGCGCGCCCCCAAGCGGTGACCACGGACTCGCCGGAGGGCGTGAGGGCCCACGCGGTGAGCGATTCGCGCAGGCGGGTCACCTCGCGGAGGGCCTCGCGGTGCGACTCGTCAGGCAGGAGGCGGGCGATGGAAGAGGCGGCGAGGTCGACGACGGCGAGCGCGCTCGGGTCGCCCGGGCGGGCGTCGTGCGCGAGGGCCACCACCGCGCGTCGCCCGTCGGGGCTGAAGGCGAGCGAACGAACGCCGCGGCCCGATGGGAGGGGCACCTCGGCGTGGCGCGTCCCGTCGCGGAGGTCGTAGACGACGAGGGTGCCGAAGGCGACTGCGGCGAGCCAGCGGCCCGAGCGGTCGAAGGCGAGCGCTTCGACGCGGGCGCGCTCGTCGGGGAGCGGGCGGGCGAGGTCGTCGAGGTCGAGCTCCATCACCACGCGGGGCCGCCGCGCGCGGGGCTCAGGAGTGGAGCGGCACGTAGGTGGTGCACTCGCCGGCCTCGCCGCGGCGCGACGAGGTGATGGTGGGCGAGGAGATCCAGCCGCGGGTGGTGCACTGGTAGAAGATCTGGTCGGAGCGGCTCTGGACGCAAGCCCCGACCGTCATGTCGCGGCCCCAGGTGGTGGAGAAGCAGGTGCGGCCGCCGCCGGGCGTCATCGCGGGGGGCGGCGCGGTCGTGGTGCCGCCGCAGCTCAGCGGCGTCGACGCCGGGACGGCCTCCGCGCGCACCACGATCCGGTCGCTCCAGCCGGCGCTGCCGACGCCGAAGAGCTCGCGCGTCACCACCGGCGAGGCGTCGATGATCGGCTTGCCCGCCGCGCGCTCGACGCAGATGTTGGGCCCGACGTCGGCGACGCGCGTCACGCACCAGCGGCCCGTGCGGGGGTTGGTGATCTTCACGCGGGCGCCGCAGCCGAAGCGCCACGAGTCGGCGATGTAGAGCCAGCGCCCGTCGGCGTAGCCCGAGCAGGCCATCCGCTGGTTGTCGGCGCCGCCGCCGAACGAGGTGATGTAGTAGGTGTTGTCCGCGGGGATGTTGCGCCCGGCGATCTCGCCGCTCGACGGGCAGCGGTAGCCTCCGACCGTGAGGTTGGAGACGAGCGCCGCGGAGTAGGGGTTGCCCTCGACCTCGACGTCTCCGTCGGCCCCGTAGCACCCGCTCAGGAGCCCCATCCCCGCCACCACCGCTCCGAGCACGCGCGAGACCTTCATCACGGGATCACCTCGGGCGATCCCTGTAGCAGGGCCCGTACCGCGTGAAGTGCCCTGGAAATACAGGGTTTGCCGGTGGTCACTCGGTTGTAGCGACCACCCCACATGGTCACGCGACCCCCACCGGGACGCGTACCTTCGAAATAAGTGCAGCGACACCTCTGGCGTGGGGGGGACCGCCGGCGTCGCTGCTGGTTTCCCGTAGAGCAGGCGCCGTACCAGCGCCCCGATGACGGATTTCCGAAGGGAACGCTACGGCCGGGCTTTCATCCGTGAAAGCCTCACGGCTCAGCGTTGCAAGGTGCGCCGCCGACGGAGCACGAGGAGGGAAAGGAGGGCCCACGCACCGACGCCACGGGCGCTGGATTGGTTCGCGCGGCAGCCGCAGCCGATGGGCTCGGCGATGAGCAGGTCGGCGTCGGGGGCGGCGTCGAAGCCGGCGTCGCGCGGGGGCGGCGCGGGCGCGTCGCGCGGGGGCGCGGGGACATCCGCGGGGGCGGTGGCGTCGAGGGTGACGGACGCGTCGGGGCGCGTCGGGCGAACGCACTGGCCGTCGCGGCAGACGCCGTCGCCGGGGCACGAGACGCCGGCGCAGCGGTCGACGACGCAGCGCCCGAGGATGGAATCGCAGCGCGACCCGAGCGGGCACGTGACGCCGTCGCAGGGGGCGAGGCAGCGCGGGCGGTCGCCGGTGCAGTCGAGCACCTGGTCGGGGGGGCAGACGGTGGCGCCGCAGCCGGGCGCGCCACAGCGGCCCGAGCGCTCGTTGCACTCGGTGCCGGCGCCGCAGGGGAGGCAGGGGCAGTTGGGGACGCAGCGGCCTGCCTCGCAGTGCTGGCGCGTGGGGCAGAGGACGCCGGCGCAGGGGTCGACGCACGCGCCGCCGCGGCACACCTGGCCGGGCGGGCAGCGCGCGCCGTCGCACGGGTCCTGGCAGCCGCGGGGGCCGCACACCTGGCCCTGCGGGCAGGTGGAGGCCGCGCAGGGGGTGGGCACGCAGAACGAGCCCGCCCCGCCGTCGGCGGAGACGCAGGTGAAGCCGCCCGCGCACGCGCCCTCGACGCAGGCCGGGGCGCAGAGGCCGCCGAAGCAGGAGGTTCCTTCGGGGCAGGCTGCTGCGCGGCCGTCGCAGTCGAGGTCGCGGGCGGAGGCGCAGGTCTCGACGGCGCCGGGGTTCACCGCGCGGTCGCCGTCGTTGCAGTCGTTGCCGCCGCAGGCGCGGTCGCGGAAGCCGTCGCCGTCGGCGTCGGGGCACACCGCGGTGCCGTCTTCGTTGAGCCCCGCGACGGCGTCGAGCTCGTTGTCCGAGCTGTTGAAGCGGCACTCGACGCCGGGCGAGCCGTAGTTGCCCGCGACCAGCGACGCGTAGCGGAACGTGACGCCGCAGGGCAGGGCCCACACGAGCGTGGGCGAGTCGGCGAGGTAGTTGCCGCGGGGTGAGGTCATCGCGGGGTCGGTGCCGCCGCGCGTCCAGCCCTCGGTGAAGGCGCGGACGAGGACGGCGCGGTTCCAGCGCGTGGAGTCGACCGAGCCGGCGGGGGCGACCTCGCGCGCGTCGGGGTTGCTCGTGAGGTAGACGGCGTACTCGAAGGCTTCGAGGCACGAGTCCGTGGTGTGGTCGGTCACCGGGAACACCGCCACCCGGTTCGACTCGCCGCGCAGGTCGAAGATCATGCCGCGCCACGGGGCGTAGCCGCAGTTGTCGGCGCCGTCGCAGTCGTGGCCGGCGGTGGGCGCGCCGGGCCCGACGCCGTCGGGCACGCCCGTCCCGTCGTCGAACTGCCGGATGTGCTGTCCCCACCGGAAGTCGAGCGCGTCGAGGTACTCGTTGGGCTCGGTGGGCCGCGTCACGCTCATCACGGTGTAGTCCGTGTAGACCACGGGGTTCTGCGTCTCGCCGACCGAAGGGACGTACCCGCGGACGAAGCGCGCGAAGGTGAGCGAGCGCGCGTCGCGCCCGTCGGTGGTGCGGAAGATGTCGCGCACGATCGCCGTTGCGCCGCCCGCGCGCCCGATCGCGGCGATGCAGGCGTCGTAGGCGGCGTTGCCCTCGCAGGTCTGCGCGCCGGCGGCGGCGGGCAGCGCGAGGAGCGCGGTCACGAGGGAGGCGGCGGCGAGGCGCATGGCGCGCGATGCTACCAACAGAAGCCCCCGCCGCGTCACGTCACGCGAGGGCCGCGAGCGCGAGGGCGCCGTTGTAGAGCGTGTGCACCGCCCACGGGACCACGACGCCGCGCGTCGTCCAGCGGAGCCAGCCGTTGACGAGCCCCACCGCGGCGATCGGCACGAGCCCGAGCCACGCGCCCTGGAGCTGCATCGCGTGCATCGCCGTGAAGAAGAGCGCCGGCAGCGCCACCGGGAGGAGCGGCGCGCGCGACCCGACGCGTGCCTCGGCCATGCGCCCGAGGAGCCCGCGGAAGAAGAGCTCCTCGGGCAGCGGCGCGCAGAGGGCCCCGAAGGCGATGACGTAGCGGGTGGGCATCGCGTCGACGACGCGCGCGATCGGCGCGTCGCCCGCGTCCTTCAGCGCGAGCGCGGTGAGCATCGCGAAGCCCACCAGCGCCGACGCCGCCACCAGCGCCTTGCGGAACCACCCCGGCTCCGGCCCCGCGAGCTCGAGCGCGACCCGCGGCCGCGCGGCCGTGAAGGCCCCCATCAGCGCCGCCGCCGCCGCCGCGAGCGAGAGCTGCTGGAGCACGACGGACGCGAGCATCGTCGTCCCGTGGAAGCCCCCGAAGAGCACGGGGGCCTGCGCCGCCGCGTGGACGCCGAAGAAGGCGACCACCACGAGGACGAGGCCCTCGACGCCGCGCGTGGGCCACGGGAGCGTCGGCGCGAAGGACGCGTCGTCCTTGCGGCGCGGGGCCACCACGAGCGCCGCCATCCCGAGCGCGAGGAGCGCGAGCGGCAGGAGGTCGACCCCGCGGATCGATCCGCCCGCCCGGCACGTCACCGACCGGAGCGAGGGGGCGCCGGACTTCGCCACCAGGGCCACCGCGACGCGCTGCGGGCGGGCCGCGTCCCAGCGGGCCTCCACACAGCGCGGGGAGGCCGTCCGCTCCGAGCTCAGGCGCACGCGGGCGAGGGCAGCGCCATGGGGGGAGCCCGCCGGGTGGAGCACCATCCAGAGCTCCGGCGCGTCACCCGAGGCGCACGCGCGCAGGCGGAGCGAGCCGTCGCCGGGCACCGCGCGCGAGGTCTCGATGGTGAGCTCGTGCTGCCCATCGGCGCGCCGCACCCATCCTGACGCGGGAGGGCTCTCCAGGGTCGAGGCGGTCTCGAGGCGGTCGAGTGCACGAACCTTCCACGCGGCGCCCGCGCAGGCGGCGGCCACGAGGAGGACGCCGAGCGCGACCCGCGCGCCCGGGGGGGCGGGTCGAAGTGCCTCGGAGACTTGACCGCTCTCCACGATCGACGGCATACCAACGAAGGTTTCCCATGGCGAGGACGGACCGTTGAAAACGTGGGCGAAGGAGCTCGCCTCGGTGGCTGTGCTCGCCGCCGCGTGCGCGTGGGCGCTGCCGCGCGCGGTGCTGCCGCAGCCCGCTGCGACGCCGTCGCGGCTCCTGTCGGTCGCGCACGCGGAGCCGCCGCCGTCCGAGCCCGCACGCGCGGCCGCGCCGAGGCCGACGGTGGTGACGATCCAGGCCAACGGGGCCGCGGACGACGACGGCGATGACGTCACGCTCGCGCCCGACGACGACGTGCCCGAGCCTGCGGTTCGTGTGCGCGGCGCCCGCGAGCGCGGCGCGACCTCGCTGATGGGCGGCGCGATCACGCGGCGCGGCGGGGTGTGGGTCGCCGACCTGCGCGCGCTCCCGCCCGTTCGGACGGTGCTGGCGGGGACGCAGCTCCAGCTCCCCAATGAAGGGACGCACGGCGAGGGCTACCGGGTGGTTCGAACCGACCGCAACGGCCTGCTCGCGGCGGCGGGCGTGCGGCCGGGCGACGTGCTCATCGGCGTCGACGCGATGCCATTGCGCAACCCCGACGACGTGATCGACGCGGTGTCGCGGCTGCGGCGCGCGACGCGGGCGACGTTCGTGTTTCGCCGCGGGGGCGGGACGTTTCGGGTGCCGGTCGAGGTGGTGGGCCGCTCGCCGGGCGCGGGGCTGATGGAGTGAACGCGCTGCGGTGGGGCCTCGCGCTCGCGCTCACGCTCGCCGCGCCGGTCGCGCTGGCGCAGGCGCGTGACGCGGGCGCGCCGGAGGGCCCCGCGGTGGGGGCCGAGGCGCCGATGCCCGCGATGGAGACCGCGGCGCTCTCCGCGCACGCGTGCCTGCGCGCGCTGGTGCGGGCGCGTGTCCCCTTCGAGCCGGTGACCTCCGGGATGGCGGGCGTCGGCGTCCCGGTGGTGGTGACGGGCCCCATCGGCGGCGTGACGGTGCGGGCTTCGCGCAACCGCGCGGTGCGCGAGCCGATGGACTGCGCGCTCGCGCTCGGGCTGGTGCGCTTCGCGCGGCTCCTGCGGGCGCGGCACGTGCGGGAGGTGCGGCACCTGTCGATCCGTCGGCCCGCGGAGGGCGACGAGCTCCAGCGCCACCCGTACCTCGCGCGCCACCCCGGCGGGCTCGCGATCGACGCGGCGGTGTTCGCGCTCGACGACGGCACGGAGTACGACGTGTCGCGGGACTTCCGCGGCGCGCTCGACACGCCCGTGTGCGGGCCCGACGCGCGGGTGGTGCAGACGCCGGGGTCGGTGTTTTTGCGCTCGCTCTTCTGCGACGCGGCGCGGCTCGGGCTCTTCCACGTGATGCTGTCACCCAACTTCAACGACGAGCACCACAACCACTTCCACCTCGAGATCACCCGCTCGGTGCAGTGGCGCTTCGTGCGGTAGCTACGCCCTTCGCCCGTCCTTGCGGCACGCGCGGAGCACGGCGATCTTCGTCGGGTGGTTGAAGGGGGCAGGGTCCTCCGGCCACGCCGCCGCGCCGCCCGTCATCCCCACGCAATCATCAGGAACCGCGACGAGCGACTCCACCGCGAGGTACCCGTCGGAGCACATCCCTTCGAGCGCGGCCATCCACGCGCGGCCGCTGACGAAGAGCGCGTTGTTCACCGCCACGAGCGCGCCGCCGTCGCCCACCAGGGGCCGCGCCTTCGCGAGCACGCGCGTCGCCTCGCCCTCCAGGTCGACCTTGCCCGCGCCCGTCTCGGAGAAGAACGGCGGGTCGACCATCGCGCAATCGAAGAGCCTCCCCGCGCGCCGCATCCGCGCCGTCGCGGTGAAGTAGTCGTCCGTCACGAAGCCCGCCTTCGCCGCCGCGAAGCCGTTGAGCGCGTACGAGCGGCGCGCCTCGTTGAGCGCGCTCGCGGCCCGGTCGAGCTGCACCACCTCGCGCGCGGGCGCCGCCATCGCGGCCACCCCGAGGCTCCCCGTGTAGGCGAAGGCGTTGAGCACCCGCGCGCCCGCGAGCGACGACTTCGCCCACGCGCGGAGCCCGCGGGTGTCGAGGTAGAGCCCCGCGTCGCGGTGGAGCGTGAGCGCCGTCGCGTACCACACGCCCGCCTCGCGGACGCGCCGGTCGAGCGACGCCTCGTCGCCGCGAACCACCCGCCCGTTGCGCTCGCCCGCGGGGGCGCGCCGTGCCTTCCACACCGCCGCGCGCAGCCACGGGAGCCGGTCGAACACCTGCGCCACCACGGCCTCGACGCGCGCGCCGTCGGCTTCGGGCGATCGGTCGTGGGCGACGAGCGTGCGGCCGTACACGTCGAGCGCGAGCGAGGGGTCGCCCTCGGAGAAGCCGTTGAACACGCGCCACGCGCCGAGGTGGTCGTCGTCGAAGAGGGGCGCCCGCGCGCGGAGCGCGGCGTCGAGGAGCTGTTGCACGGGGAGGGTGGAGGGGGAGTGAGGCTCAGTCGAGGGCGGGCGGGACGTCGAGCGCGAGGCGGACGCGGGTCGCGCGGCCCTCGACCGAGTCGGTGACCACCGCGCGGTTGCCGGCGAGGTCGACGTTGATCGCCGGGTCGCCGTCCTGGCCGCTGTGGTCGGCGTCCTGCGCGCCGAGCACCGAGGCGCCCTCGACGTCGCAGTGGGCGTAGCCCGTCGGGAGCGTGCCGTAGAGCGTGCGGCCGTTGCAGACCACCTCGACGTGGCAGTTGAAGTCCTGCATGGAGACGGGCACCACGCGGACGGTGCAGGGCGTGCCGGCGGCGACGCCGTCGACGTTGTCCGACTCGACCACGCGGGCCGAGCGCTCGACCGAGCGGGTGAAGCCTTCGAAGCCCGGCGACGGGGCGACGCGGTTCTGGCAGGCGTGCGAGACGTAGGGGCGCGGCACCTCGACGAGCTGCGCGGCGGGCGCGGCGATCATCGACGCGGAGGCCATCGCGAGCGCGTGGCGGCGCGGCGCGACCCGGTGCTCGCACACCGCCGTCATCAGCAGGAAGGGCAGCATCAGCGCGACGCCGCCGAGGCAGCGCATCCCCATCGCCCAGCGCTGGCCCGCGTCGTCGGCCGGCGCGGACGTCGCGGCCGACGTCGGGGCGCCGGCGCGCGCGGCTTCGAGGCGCTCCTGCGCGTCGCGGAGCTGCTGGCGGAGGCTCTCGTTCTCGGCCTCCTGCGCCGCCCGGAGCTGCTGCTGGAGGCTCTCGTTCTCGGCCCGGAGGGCCTCGTTCGGATCGCGGTATCCCATTGCGCTCTGTTCCTCCTGAGAAAGGGTGCGACGTCGTCGCGTTGCGTGGGGCTTATGTTCACCCCGTGGGCCCGCGAGCGCAATCCCTCTCCGCGCAGGATTCAACCCCGCGCGCAGGATTCGCGTGCCCGAAATCGCAGCCCCCGCGGGCGTTGAGCCGACCCCCTCGCTTCGGGTAACGTCCGCGCCCCGAAGGCGGGCCGAAGGTCGGCCCCGCGCTCACGGAGGCAACACTTCGATGGCACTCAGCGACCGCGTCCGACAGATCCTCTCCTGGTACGGCAGCGACAACCCGGGCACCCGCGCCAACCTCGCCCGGCTGCTCAACCACGGCGCGCTCGCGGGCACCGGCAAGATGGTGATCCTCCCGGTCGACCAGGGCTTCGAGCACGGCCCGGCGCGCTCTTTCGCGCCCAACGCCGAGGGCTACGACCCCGACTACCACGTCCGCCTCGCCGTCGACGCCGGCTGCAACGCCTACGCGGCCCCCCTCGGCTTCATCGAGGCCGTCGCCGACCGCTACGCCGGCGAGATCCCCCTGATCCTCAAGCTGAACAACAGCGACTCGCTCTCCAAGGGCCACGCGCCCTGCTCGGCGATCACGGGCTCGGTCGAGGACGCGCTCCGCCTCGGCTGCGCCGCCGTCGGCTACACCATCTACCCGGGCTCGGCCGCGCGCAACCAGCAGTACCAGGACTTCCGCGAGATCACCCTCGAGGCCAAGCGCAAGGGCCTCCCGGTGGTGCTCTGGGCCTACCCCCGCGGCGAGGGCATCTCCAAGGAGGGCGAGACCGCGATCGACATCGTCGCCTACGCCGCGCAGATCTCCGCGCAGCTCGGCGCCCACGTCATCAAAGTAAAGCCCCCGAAGGCCGGCATCGAGCAGGCCGAGGCCCGCAAGGTCTTCGAGAAGCACGCGATCCCCACCGACACGCTGACCGCGCGCATCCGCCACGTCGTGCAGAGCGCCTTCAACGGCAAGCGCATCGTCATCTTCTCGGGCGGCGAGGCCAAGGGCACCGAGGAGGTGCTGGCCGAGATCCGCGAGATCGCCGCCGGCGGCGGGTTCGGCTCGATCATGGGGCGCAACGCCTTCCAGCGCCCGCGGGCCGACGCGCTCAAGCTCCTCGCCGACGTGATGGCGATCTACAAGAGCGCGTGACGAAGCTCTGGACCGCGCTCGGGGCGCTGCACGCGCTCGTCTCCGTGGCCTGCGGCGCGTTCGGCGCGCACGGGCTCCGCGCGCGGCTCACCGAGCGCATGCTGGCCAACTGGGAGACGGCCGCCCGCTACCAGATGTATCACGCGCTCGCGCTCCTCGCGGTGGGGGCCCTCGGCGCGCAGAAGGGCCCCGCGGTCGACCCCGCGGGCGTCGCCTTCAACGTCGGCGTCGCGCTCTTCTCGGGGAGCCTCTACGTCATGGCCCTCACGGGCGTGACGAAGCTCGGGGCGGTGACGCCCTTCGGCGGCGTCGGCTTCCTCGTCGGCTGGGCCCTCCTCGCGCGCGCCGCGCTGCGCTGAGCGGTGCGCGCCGAGCCCCTCCACCTCGCGGCCCTCTTCGCCGCCGGCCTCGCCGCCGGGGCGGTCAACTCCATCGCGGGCGGCGGGAGCCTGCTCACCTTTCCGACGCTCCTCGCGCTCGGCGTGGGGCCGCTCGCGGCCAACGCGACCAACACCGTCGCGCTGGTGCCGGGCTCGGCCGCGGCCTTCTGGAAGTACCGCGACACGCTCGCCGAGGCGCGCCCGCTGGTGCTCGCGATGGCGCTGCCGAGCGCGGCCGGCGGGGTGCTCGGCGCGTGGCTGGTGCTGCGCGCGGGCGACGCGACCTTCGCGCGGCTGGTGCCGTGGCTCATCCTCGGCGCGACGGCGCTCTTCGCGGCCCAGGGGCCCCTCGCGAAGCGCATGGCCGCGGGCGACCCCGAGGGCGCGCCGCCGCGACGTCTCCCGCTGCCCGCGCTGGCGCTCTTCCAGGTCGCGGTGGCCACCTACGGCGGCTTCTTCGGCGCGGGCATCGGCATCCTCATGCTCGCGGCCCTCGGCTTCGCCGGCGTGCGCGACCTCCACCGCGCCAACGGCCTCAAGAACCTCGCCGCCGTGTGCATTAACGGCGTCGCGGCGGCGACCTTCGTCCGTGCGGGCGACGTCGACTGGCTCCCCGCGGGCGTGATCGCGGTGGGGGCGATCGTCGGCGGCTCCTTCGGCGCGGCGGCGGCGCGGCGGGTCGAGCAGCGGCACGTGCGCCGGGCGATCCTCGCGATCGGCTTCGGCATCGCCGCGATGATGTTCGTGCGGACCTTCGGGTAGGCGCCGCGGGGTGTACGATCGGCGCCGATGGCCGACGCCCTCCCCAACGACCTCGTGCTGCACCCGGTGGAGCGCGACGTCCCGCGCGAGCTCGCGGCCTTGTGCGACGTCGTGGAGTTCGCGCTGCGCGCGGTGGAGGCCCGCGGCGCGCTCACCGATGACCGACCCGACCTCGCCCTCGCCACGCTGCGGCGCTGGTGCGAGCGCGACTGCACCGTGGAGGAGCTCGACGCCGCCGCAGAGGCCGCGTCGGAGGCGTGGTCGGCGGCCTTCGGGTCGCCCGCGGAGCGCGCGTTCGCCGCGGTCGACTGGCTGTGCCTCGCCGCGCAGGACGAGCTCGCAGCGGTGGACGACGAGTCGCGGCGGCGGGTGATCGACGGGGCGCGCGACGCGCTGGTGGCGCTCGGCGAGCGGCGCGACGCGGCGGGGGCGAGGGTGTCGGCGGCGTACCGCGCGGCGTTGCGCCGGCGGCGGTAGCTAACGGAGGCGGAGGGTGCCGCGGCCGCGGGCGGCGAGGGCGCCGAGGAAGACGCGGTCCTGGTCGGCGCCGAAGCCCACCACGTCGACGCGGGTGCGCGGGGCGATCGCCTCGACGCGCGCGAGGAGCGAGCGGAGCACGGCGTCGCTGTCCGAGGGGCGCCCGTCGGAGAGGAGGACGATCTGCTCGGGGTTCATCGCGGCGGCGGCGTCGATGGCCTCGAGGGGGTGCGTCTCGTCGGCGGGGCGGAGCGCGGCGGCCCACTGGATCGCGGCGCGCAGCGAGATTTCGTCCATCGCGCGGGGCGCGTCCCAGAGGCGCTGCACGGTGGAGCTGAAGGCGACGACGTCGACGGTGACGTTCTGCGGGACGGAGGCGAGCACCTTCACCAGCTCGGCGCGCGCGACGTCGAGCTTGGTGGGGACGGACGCGAAGCCCGCGCCGTTGGGGTCGGGGTCGCTCATCGAGTAGGAGATGTCGACCATCACCACCAGCGAGCGCCCGCGCACCGGGATGGCGTAGAACGCGGGCTCGGCGCTCTCGGCCTGGCGGAGCACCACCTCGACGGCGGCCGCGAGCCGGCCGGCCTCGCGCGAGCCCGGCGTCGCCGACGCGACGAGGGCGTCGAGCGAGGCGCGCACGCGGGGGGAGAAGTCCACCGTCGCCTCCGGGAGGCCGCCGCCCTCGAGCGCGAGCGCGTCGCCGCCGCTCGCCACCACCGTCACGCGCACCTCGCCGCCGGTCGGCTGCCACACCACGCGCCCGCTCGGGTTGCTGCCCTCGGTGCGCGCGAGGATCTCGCCGCCCTCGACGCGGACGCGCCAGCGGCGGCCGTGGCGGTTGCTCACGAGGAGCGTGCCCCCGGCGCGGACCCGCAGCGCGCGGCGGTTCGTGGCGCGCACCGTCGCGCGGGGGCCACGGCCCGGCGCCGCGGGCGCGAGCTCGGGGTCGTCGAACTCCAGCGAGCCGTCGACCACCGCGAGGTCGCCGCCCTGCGGGACGCCCGTGATCGTGATCTCGCCGCCCGCGATGACGTGCGCGCCGCCGCACGCGCTCACGCGTTCGACGTCCACGCCCGTCACGCGACCGTTCGGTACCGAACCACCGCCCGCCGCCGCGCCGCCGGCGCCCGCGGCCACGGCGACCGTCGCCCCACCCACGGTGTTGTTGGCCGTGGCGCCGTTGGGGGAGCCGCCTGCCGCCGTCGCGATCCCGCCGCCCTGGGCCCCGACCGAGCCGCCGCCCGTCGCCGTCACCGCGACGGTGCCGCCCGTGGGGACGCCTGCGCTGGGAGTACCGGTCGCGCCCGCGGCGCTGCCCGCCGCGCCCGCGGCCACGGTGACCGTGGCGTTGGGGTCGACGGTGGTGACGCGGCCGCCGGAGACGACCCACTGGCCCTCGCGGTTCTCGCCGAGGGTGACGCGGCCGCCGGTGACGCGGAGCTCGAGGCCGCCCGCGAGCCGGAGCGTCCCGCCGCGCACCGCGCTGGGCGCGCCCTCGACCGCGCTGGCGTCGATCTCGAGGTCGCCGCCGACGATGTCCGACGCGGTGATCGCCCCCGCGTGCTCGATCGCGATGGCGCCACCGTGGACGGCCTGCGCGCGGCCCGCCTGACCCGCGGCGTGGAGCGTGAGCCCGGCGATCTGCGACACCACCACCGTCGCCTGTGCTGCTGCTGCCGCCGTGTCGGTCGTCGGCGTCGCCGTGACGGCCTCACCGTTGGCGCCGACGGCCAGCGAAGCACCCTTGCCCTGCACCATGAACGACGCCCCGCAGCCCTGCAGCGCGAGGAGGAGGAGGGCGAGCGACGGCGAAGAAGGGCGGGTTCTCATGGGGACCTCGTGGGTGGGGGCGGTGGACGGCGCGAGTGCAGCGCACATGCCACGAAGAAGTTCCCGAAAAAATGCGTCAGCCTTCGCGGGTGGGGGCCGGGGATTCTCGCCATCGGGCAGGGCCGCCGGCCGCCGCGGGGGCTGTGGGTTCTGTCGCCGCGGGACTTGGGGTGGAAGGGCGGTTCACAGGGGGGAGTGAGGTACCGGTCACACCCCGCCGTTCGAGCTCGCGCCGCAGGTCGGCGTAGGCCCCGTCGCTCACCGCCGCCCCGTAGGCCGCGCGCCGGAGCGCGTCGACCGTGCCGCCCGCCGGCAGCGCGCGGACGCCCGCGAGCACCGCCGCTGCGATCGACGGCGCGCGCGCGGCCTCCGCGAAGAGCGCGTCGAGCGTCGCGCCCCGCACCGCGTCGGTGGCGGCGCCGAGCGCCTCCCAGGCCCGCGGGCTGTCGCCGTAGTCCGCGTGCGTGAGGAAGCGCGTCATCACCCCGTTGCACGCGTACGGCGGCGCCGCCGCGCTCCGCGCCACCAGCGCGAAGCAGTAGCGCCGCAGCGTGCGCTGCACGACGACGGTCTCGAGGTCGGCGGGCGCGTCGGGCGCGCCGAGGGTCTCCGCCACCGCGCGCGCCACGGGCTCGGGCGTCGAGTCGACCACGGCCTGGAAGGCCGCGTCGCCCTCGGGGGTGTCGGCCCCCGGCGCCAGCACCGAGGCCGCCGCGAGCCGCCCCGCCGTGCAGGCCGCGCAGGCGCCGCCGTCGCAGGGGTCGTGCGGCGCGACCGGCCCGCACGCGGCGAGGTCGGCGACGATCGCCGCGCGCGACGAGGGGCACGCGCCCGTGGCCGCGCGCACGAGCGACCCCCGCGCCGCGAGCGGGGCGCGGCCGTCGCGCAGGCCGTCGGCGATCACGCCGGTGCAGTAGCCCGAGAGCGCCGCGCAGCGCGACGAGGGGGCCGCGCCGACGGTGCAGTGCTCGAAGGGGTAGCTGCCGTCGGGGCGCATCGCGACCGCGAAGGCCTCCCGCGCGGGCGCGGCGACGGACATGAAGCGCGCGCGGAAGGCGTTGGCCGCGGCGCGGTCGGCGCGTCGGCGCCACGCGTCGGAGAGCGCTGCCACGCAGCCCCGGCACGCGGGCGAGTCGCACGCGGCCGCCGACGACGCGAAGCCCGGGGGCCCGAGTCCCCGGCACGGCGCCCAGGGGTCGGGCTTCGTGCACGCGAGCCACGCGAGGGGGAGGAGGAGGGCCGGCCGCGCGCGCATGGCTTCAACCGGGGAAGGGCGCGCCGAACACCCGGAGCGCCAGCGCCCTGGCCCCGTCGTGGTCGCCCGCGGCGGCGCGGTCGAGGGCCTCGCGGAGCGTCCCCGCGGCCTCGGCGGCGAGCGCGGCGGCCTTCGCGCGCGCGTCGGGCCGGGCGGCGAGGTAGGCGTCGACGTCGTCGCCGATGGGGCCCGGCGCGGGGCATCGCGTGGGGATGCCCGCGGCGACGCGCGCGAGGGCGTCCGCGCAGGCGGCGGCGAAGTCGGACGCGCCGTCGACGCCGCGGAGGCCGAGCACCTCGAGGTGGAAGCCCCGCAGCGGGACCTGCTGCGCGCGCCGCCAGCACCGCAGCGCGCGGGCCACGGGGGCGGCGAGCTGGTGCGACGCGGCCGCGCGCTCGCGGACGAACGCGGCGTGGCCCTCGGGGTCGCTCGGGAGCCAGCGGCGCATCTCGGTGTCGGGCAGGAAGAGCCCCCCGCCGTGCCGTGGGGACGCGGGCACGAGCACCACCGTCACCGCGCCGAAGGCCAGCGCGAGGCCGTGCGCGACGCGGCGCGCGCGCACCTGGGGGTAGGCGACATCGGCCCGCACGGCGAGGTCGTCGAGGAAGCGCGCGGGGTCGCCCTGCACGTACCGCTGGTGCTCGGGCGGGAGCACGAAGAGGTAGTCGAGCTCGCGGGTCGGGCGGAGGTTGGTGCCGCGCGCGTACGAGCCGGCGACGAAGGCCCGCACGGGGCGCCACGTGGCGGCGACGTGGTCGCGGAGCTTGAAGCGGTCGAGGATCGCGTCCGCGGGCGCCTCGGTGGGGTCGAGGCCCTTTCGAAACGCTTCAAAAGCCGTGGTCAGTGGGATCATGGCGTCGCGGCGGGGGAGCAGCGCCCCTCCCTTCGCGTACCGCAGATCGTGCGACGGTTTCAAGCGTCGCGGGACGCGGGGTCAGGTCGCGGGGACGGGGACAGCCTCGACGGGGGCCTTGTCCTCCTCGGGCACGCGGATCGTGAGGACGGGCACCGGCGCGCGGCGGACGATGTCCTCGGCGACGCTGCCGATGAGCAGGTGGCGCAGGCCGGTGCGGCCGTTGGTCCCCATGACGATGAGGTCGGCGGGGAGGCGCTCGGCCTGGGCGAGGGCGACGTCGCGCACGTCGCCCACCTCCACCACGCTGCGGGCGCGCACCTTGGCGAGGGTGAGCTCCTCGAGGGCGGCGCCCATCCGCCGCTCGGCGGCCTCGCGCACGTAGTCCATGATGGGCATCGAGAGCCCCTGCGCGTCGATGTGGACGAGCGTGTGGGGCGGCAGGTTGAGGGGGGCCTCGATCGCGTGGACGAGCACCACCTCGGCGTCGAAGCGCGCCGCCAGCGCCGCGGCGTAGGCGACCGCGCGCTGCGAGCAGGGGGTGAAGTCCGTCGGGACCAGGATGGTTCGAATCTGGATCATCGTTGATCTCCTCACGAATCTCGGGGGCCCTGAGCGAGGCGCGTGCCACCGCGGGATTCCCGCACAAATGCGCGCCCGCACCCGGTCGCATCGCACGCGGTTCGCGAACGAAGCGCCGTCGCGACAGGGCATGTGCAGCCCGTGCGTACGGATGTCAACGGCGCGCGGAGGCTACGCTCACCAGGCGTCGAAGGCGGCGCCGAAGCGGGGGTTGAAGGCCGCGCCGGCGACCTCGCACTGGCACCAGGTGAAGGCGCCGGAGGGGCTGCACGCGCGCGTCGCCATGCCGGTGGGGCCGTAGGCGCCGGCGAGGGCCGCGGCGGTGCGGTCGATGAGCGGGGCGAGGTCGGCGTCGGTGACGCTCGTCTGGCGGTCCCACGCGAGCCCGATGCGGCCGTCGGCGTAGGGGTGGGTCGCGGCCCAGGCGCGCGTCGCGTAGACGGCCGTGGAGACGAAGTTCTGCATCGTGGCCATCGGGACGACGGTGTCGCCGTAGCCCTCGGTGCTGCGCCACACGGCGGTGTGCACGGGGACGTACGCGCGGCCGAGGTACGATCGCGCCGTCGCGGCTGATGCGGGGCCTGCCGCGGCGAGGCGCGCGGGGTACATCGCGAACTCGTTGAGGCTCCGCGCGCGCTCGCCCACCATGGCCGACGCGACGCACACCTGCGCGGGCGAGGCGTAGGTCTCCTGGGCCCACCAGCGGACGTAGCGGTTCATGTCGACCCAGAAGTCGGCGCGGCTGAGCCACGTCTCCCACTCGGGCTTGAGCGCGGCGGTGGGGTTCATGTTGGCGCTGGAGGTGCCGATGATGAACACCGCGCCGTCGGCGGCCGGCGCGCCCGACGCCCCGTCGTGGAGGCCGCGCACGACGTCGCGGATCGCGCGCTGGATCGTGAGGTCGGTGCGCGCCGCGGAGGGCAGCTCGTTGATCGCCCAGCCGTCGCCCGCGGCCACGTCGTAGCCAGCAGCCGCCATCCGCCGGCGGAACTCCACGCCCTTCGCCAGCCACGTCATCCCCGCGGTGTTGTTCCACGACGTCCAGTGGAACTCCGCGAGCGCGTGGAAGCGCGCGCCGCGGGCCCTCATCCGCGCGGCCTCGGCGGTGCGCGGCATGGTCTTGTGGCCCGTCCCGTCGTCCACCGCGGGGATCGAGAGGTAGTAGTGCGCGCACGGCGACGCGGCGTCGCGGAGGCCGTCGGCGAGGGCGTTCCACCCGCTGGCGGTGTAGACGACGACCTCGCCCTGCACCGCGCACGTCACCGCCGCGTCAGGGGGGGCTGGCGCGTCGGGCGTGACCGGGCGGTCGGGCTGGGTGGGGACGTCTGGAGGCGCAGTCGCGTCGGGTGCGGGCGCGTCGGGCAGGGCGGGGGCGTCCATCGGCGACGGGGCGTCCGTCGTGGCGGCGTCGGGCGGCGGAGCCGCGTCGTTGGTTGCGTCGGGCGCGGGCTGCGCGTCCATCGGTTCGGCGTCGGCCGGGGACGCGTCGCTCGCCTTGGGAACATCGTCGGAGGAGACGCCCGTGTCGCCGCAGGCCACGAGGAGCGCCGTCACGAGGGAGAGCGAGAGGGGACGCATGCTCGAAACGGTACAACAGGCAGCCGCTCCGGGGGCAATCCCCCTTGTCGCGTCAGGGCCCTCGCTCGGGTGGGCGCCTCGCCAGCCAGCGGTCGACCGCGAAGTCGAGCGCCGCGGCCAACAGCAACGCGGGCACTGCGGCCACGAAGGCCAGGTGAAGGGCGACGTACGCGGCGGCCCAGGCGTTGGCGAGCGGTCCGCTCACACCTTCGGGCGACGTCCCCGACAGCACGCTCACGTAGCGGACCTGGCCGGTGAGCCGGAGCGCGAGGTACGCCGCGGTGATCGCGGCGGCGATGACGAGGCACCAACGCCTCATGGCGCGAGGCGCTCCCGGGCGCGCGCCCAGAGGGGGCCCTCGACGAGGGCGTAGAGCAGCACCGCGTCGCCGACGGCGTTGCTCGCGGCGTAGCGGAGCCCGCCGGCGTCCTCGATGGGGAAGGCCGCGAGGTCGAGCGAGGCGACGAGGCCCGCGAGCGTCGCGCGGTCGTCGAAGGCACCGGCGCCGAGCAGGGCCATCCCGCTCGCGCCTGCGTTGGCGTCGAGGAAGGGGACGGTGGGCCCCGAGTCGATGTCCACCTGCGCGCCCGCGCCGCGCGGCCACTCGCGGGCGTAGCCGAAGCCGAGCACCTCGCCGTTGAGCGCGCGCCGCGCCCGCTCGTACTGGTCGCGCGCGAAGGCCGGGTCGACGAGGGCGAGGTCGTGCGCGGCCATGTAGATCGACGAGCCCTCGGGCCCGTCCTTCACGCGGCCGTCGAGGGCGTAGCTCGACACGAGGAGCCCGGTGCGCCGGTCGACGAGGCGGGCCCGCGCGGCGGCCACCCAGGCGGCGGCGAGCGGGCGGTGGTCGGTGCCGTCGAGCGCGTCGCCGAGGCGCAGCGCGGCGAGCGCGACGGTGTTGCAGAACGTCCAGCACTCGTCGGGGTAGCTCTCGGCGCTGAGCACAGGGCCCGCGCGCATCTGGGCGGCCGCGCGGGCGAGGCGGGCGCGCTGCTCGGCGCGGTACGTCGGCGACTCGCGCAGGAGGCGCCGCGCCGCGAGCATCATCGCGAGCTCGCCGTCGACGAACACGCTCTGCCCCTCGCGGTACACCCACGGCCTCGCCCGCGCGTAGGGCAGCAGGAACCAGTACGCCCCGTGGGCCCGCTCGGCCGCGAGGGTGTCGTCGATCACCCGGTCGATCGCGTCGAGGGCGCGGGCCTCGATCGCCGGGTCGCGCAGCGCGGCGTTGGCGAGCGCGAGCACGAGGAAGGTGCGGCCCATGAAGTCCCACTCGGGGTTGGAGGCGCGCATCCGGTCGCGCTCGCGGGGCCCAAGCCCCCCGGGACCCCAGAGCGCGAGCTGGCGCGTGAGGAGCGCACGGGCCCGCGGGGACAGCCCCCGCTCGGGCCGCACCGACGCCTCGGCCGGGCGGTAGACGAGGCGCAGGCTCGACGCCCACGCGGCCGTCGCCAGCGCGAGGCACCCCGCCGCGAGCAGCCTCCGTCGCGCGCGCTTCATCCGGCGGACTCTACCACCCTTCACGCCCGCGTTGAGGGGCGGCCCCGGGGGTCATCCGGGGCGCCCGGGGGCGCCACTCCCCGGTGGTTCACCCGCGGGTTCTGTATTACACAAGGCGGCCCGAATCCCCGCGAAGGAGCAGCGTTGATCCCATGCCAGTGCAAGCCGTAACGACCGCGACGTTCAAGCGCGAGGTGCTCGACAGCGAGCTGCCCGTGCTGGTCGACCTCTGGGCCGAGTGGTGCGCCCCCTGCAAGCAGCTCTCGCCGCGCGTCGAAGAGGTGGCGCGCGAGCTCGAGGGGCGCCTCAAGGTGGTGAAGGTCAACGTCGACCAGAACCCCGAGCTCGCCCAGGCCTTCCGCGCCCAGTCGATCCCGATGCTGGTGGTGATCGTGGGCGGGCGCCCGGCGAAGTCCGCGACGGGCGCGATCTCCAAGCGCGAGATCCTCGACCTGGTGGAGCCCTTCCTCCCGGGCGCCGAGGACGAGGTGCAGGCGAAGGAGCTCCCGGCGCTGCTCAAGATGCAGCGGGTGACGGTGGTCGACGTGCGGGAGCCCGCGGTGTTCGCTCGCGCGCACATCCCCGGCGCGCTCAACGTGCCGCCGGGTGAGCTCGACGAGAAGCTCCCGCAGCTCGCGGCGCGGCGGAAGCCCGTGGTGGTCTACGACCGCTCGGGCGGCGACGACGCGAAGATGGTGTTCGAAGCCCTCGCCCAGCAGGGCCTGCCCGCGGTGATGCTCAAGGGCGGCCTGCTCGGATGGGAGAGCGAGGGCTTCGACATCGAGCGCTCGAACTGACGCTCGCTACACCTTCGCGAAGGCGCGCTCGGCCGCCGCGAGGGTCTCGCCCACCACGTCGTCGGTGTGCGCCGTCGAGTGGAACGCCGCCTCCCACTGCGAGGGCGGCAGGTACACCCCCTCCGCCAGCATCGCCGCGTGCCAGCGCGCGAAGGCCTTGGTGTCGGCCTTCGCCGCCGAGTCCCAGTCGGTCACCCGATCGACCCCGAAGAACACCGTCCACATCGCGCCGACGCGCTGCACGCACACGGGAACGCTCGCGCGCTTCGCCGCGGCGCGGAGGCCCTCCTCGAGCGTCGCGCCGGTGCGCTCGAGCGCGCCGTAGGGGTCGCCCTCGCGCAGGAGCGCCAGCGTCGCGAGGCCCGCGGCGGTGGCCACCGGGTTGCCGCTGAGCGTGCCGGCCTGGTAGACGGGCCCGAGCGGGGCGACCTTCGACATCACGTCGCGCCGCCCGCCGTAGGCCGCGAGGGGCAGGCCGCCGCCGACCACCTTGCCGAGCACCGTGAGGTCGGGCGTGACCCCGTAGCGCACCTGCGCGCCGCCCCAGGCGACGCGGAAGCCCGTCATCACCTCGTCGATGACGAAGAGCGCGCCGTGGGCCTTGCAGAGCGCCGCGAGGCCCTGGAGGAAGCCCTCCGCGGGCGGGACGCAGCCCATGTTGCCGACGACGGGCTCGACGATCACCGCGGCGATGGAGGACCCCTCGGCGGCGAAGAGGCGCTCGACGCTCGCGAGGTCGTTGAAGCGGGCGGTGAGGGTGTTGCGCGCGATGTCGCCGGGGACGCCCGCGCTGTCGGGCACGCCGAAGGTGGCGAGGCCGCTGCCGGCCTTCACCAGCAGCGGGTCGCTGTGGCCGTGGTAGCAGCCTTCGAACTTCACGATCTTGTCGCGGCCGGTGAAGCCGCGGGCGACGCGGAGCGCGCTCATGCACGCCTCGGTGCCGCTCGAGCAGAGGCGCACCATCTCCACCGAGGGGAGCGCCGCGCAGAGCGCCTCGGCGAAGAGCACCTCGCGCTCGGTGGGGGCGCCGTAGCTCGCGCCGTCGGCGGCGGCCTCGGCGATGGCCTTCACCACCGTGGGGTGCGCGTGGCCGACGATGATCGGGCCCCACGAGCACACGTAGTCGATGTAGCGGGCGCCGTCGGCGCCGTAGAGGTGGGGCCCCTGGGCGCGGCGGATGTACACGGGCTCACCGCCCACGGCGCGGAAGGCGCGGACGGGGGAGTTGACGCCCCCGGGGATGAGGCGCTGGGCGCGGGCGTGGAGGGCCTTGGAAGCGTCGTCTGCCATGCGCGCCGACTTAGCGCGGAGGGCGAGGCGGTGTCTACGGTCAGGCGCTGCGGGCGAGGGGCGGGGCGGAGGGGGCGTCGGCGGTGGCGTAGCGCGAGAGCACCTCGCGCAGCCGGCCGAACTCCAGGGGCTTCGGGAGGTAGCCGTCCATCCCCGCCGCGAAGCAGAGCTCGTCGTCGCCCTTCATGGCGTTGGCGGTCATGGCGACGACGGGGGTGTGGCCGCCGGCCTCGCGCTCGCGCTCGCGGAGGCGGCGGGTGGCCTCGAGGCCGTCCATCACGGGCATCTGCACGTCCATGAGGACGAGGTCGAAGGCCGCGCGGGCGAGGGCGTCGAGCGCCTGGGCGCCGTCGCCGACGTGGGTCACCTCGTGGCCGGCGCGGCGGACGAGGGCCACGGCGATGCGGGCGTTGACGGCGTTGTCCTCGACGAGGAGCACGCGCATCGCGCGCGGCGCCTGCGGGGCGTGGGGGATGATCGAGGGGTGCGCGCGGGCGGCGTGGTCGACGGCGCCGGCCTCGGCCGACTCGAGCGGGAGCTCGACGCGGAAGGTGCTGCCGCGGCCCTCCTCGCTCGTGACGGTGATCGCGCCGTCCATCAGCCGGACGAGCTCGCGCACGATGGTGAGCCCGAGCCCGGTGCCGCCGAAGCGCCGGGTGATCGAGCCGTCGGCCTGGGTGAAGGCGTCGAAGATGGCCGAGCGGCGCGCGGCGGGGATGCCGACGCCGGTGTCGGTGACCTCGAAGGCGACGCGGCCGTCACCCTCGCCCGCGGCCTCGACCAGCAGCCGCACGCTCCCGCGCTCGGTGAACTTCACCCCGTTGGCCAGGAGGTTGGTGAGCACCTGGCGCAGGCGCACCGGGTCGCCGAGGTGGCGCCGCGCGACGCCGGGGCGCACGTGGAGCTCGACGCGCAGGCCGCGCTGGGTGGCGCTCGTCCGCACCAGCTCGATCACCTGGACGGCGACGGTCTCGACGGAGAAGGTCACCCGCTCGATCGCGAGGCGGCCGGCCTCGATCTTCGACAGGTCGAGCACGTCGTTGAGGACGGCGAGGAGGGCGCGGCCCGAGCCGAGGGCGGCCTCGAGGTACTCGCGCTGCGTGTCGCTGAGGTCGCTCTCGAGGGCGAGGGTGGTCATGCCGAGGAGGCCGTTCATCGGCGTGCGGAGCTCGTGGCTCATGTTGGCGAGGAAGGCCGACTTGGCCTGCGACGCCTGCAGCGCCTCCTCGCGCGCCCGCACCAGCGCGGCCTCGTAGCTCCGGCGCTCGGTGAGGTCCTGCACGGTGCCGACGATGCGCGTCGCCCGCCCCGCGCCGTCGTCCGCCGCGCGCATCACGCACCGGAGCGTCCGCTCCTCGCCGTCGGGGCGCACCACCCGGTGCTCCACCTCCGCGGCCGAGGCGCGCCCGTCGAGCAGGTCTCCGATCCGGGCCGCGAGCGCCTCGCGGTCGTCGGGCCGCAGCATCGCGAGCACGTCGCCCATCACGATCGGCGCGTCGGGCGCGAGCCCGTGGATGCGGTAGAGCTCGCGCGACCAGAGCATCTTGCCGGTGGCCACGTGGCACTCGAAGCTCCCGACGCGGGTGGCGGCCTGCGCCTCCTCCATCCGCACGTGCTCGTCCTCGAGGCTCTTGCGCACCGAGAAGCTGAAGGCCGACAGCGCCTGCGTCCGCTGCACCAGCATCGCGAACATCACCGTCACCGACACCGCGGAGTAGTGCGACGTGTCGCCGGGCAGGAGCTGCGGCAGGACCCCGAGGCGACCGGTGACCTCCGTCGCCACGAAGCCCGCCATCGGGATCGCGAGCGCGGCGTTGCGGGCCCGCTGCTCGTCGTCGTCGTAGAGCACGTACATCAGCGGGATGGTGCCGAGCCAGAGCAGGTTGGTCTGGCCCGGGTACCCGAAGAGCAGCACCAGCGTCACCCCGAGCAGGTGCGTCGCCACCACGAGCTGGTAGCGGGCCGCGCGCCAGTTGCGCTCGGCCACCGGGAGCACCGCGAGGTAGAGCCCGACCAGCGGCACCAGCACCAGCGCGACCGGCGAGCGGTAGTCCGCCAGCAGGATCGGCACGAGCACCGCGATCACCCCCGCGCCGATCGCCACCGCCCGCCGGATCGCCGCGACGCGCCAGCGCTTCTCGAGCGACTCGCGCACGGCGTCGTGCAGCATGATGGAGGCGTTCTCAACTCGCGTCACGGCGGAGGGTTCAACGGCGCGGCCCCGTGGGGGCATGAGGCCGCGCGGCAATTCGCCTTCGTCGCCAACGGCCACGCGCGGCGGTTCTCCAGGCCCCGGCGTGGACAGCGCGCGCGAATCACGGTATCGAGCGGCCGGATCATGGTTGCCCGGTGGGAGATGGTCGCCTGGAGCGTAGGATGCGCGGTCATGTCCTGCGCCCGTACCGCGCCCGCGCCGCCCGTCCGCGACCCTTCGCCCCCCCGTGCGGAGGCCGGCGCGCTCGCCCCCTGCGCCGCCGCGCTCGCGCGCTGCCTCGCGGACTGTGATGACCTCCGGCGCACCGCCCCCGACGACCCGGGCGAGCTCCGGCAGAGCTGTCGCCGGGACTGCCGGCGCGCCCACGCGGCGCGCGACGGGGGCTGCGCGGCGCCGTGATCGAGCGGCGTGAAGACCGGCGCTTCAGCGACCTCCTCGAGGCAGTCGACGCGCGGGCGGTGAAGCCTGGCGAGGCGGTTCCGCCGGCGCCCGACGCGGTGGGCGGGGTTGGTGCGCAGCGACGCGCGCTCGAGGTGCGCTTCGACGACGACCCGCACGCCGAGGGGAGGCTCCGCGCGCTCCTCGCGGAAGACGGAGTGCGCGTCGACCTGCTCGACCGCGACGAGCTCCACACGCGAGCCTCGTCGCTGCTCGACGGGGGCGCGCTCCGCTGGCGCCGGCGCGACGTTCCGCGTGAGCGAGGGGAGGACGTGGCGACGCCGCTGGCGCCGCCGCCGAAGCCCCCCATCGACCCCGACGAGCCGCCGGTCGAGCACGACTACGCCCTCTCGCTCTCGGGCCCATCGCACGTCGCCTCGGGCGCCGAGGAGATCGAGCTGGTCTACACGGTCAGCGACCCCGACGCGATCACCACCGGCATCACGGTTCGTCTCCTCCGCCAGGGCGACAGCGCGGAGCTGAAGCGCTTCCCGGCGACCGAACACGCCCACGGGCCGCACCCCTTCCGCTGGGACGGCGCGGTCGCCCACGGGGACTTCGCCAACGGCTACGCCGACATCCGCCGCTCGCCCTACGTGGTCGAGGCGACGCTCCACGGCCCCAAGGGCGACCGCGTGCGGCGCCACACCGTCGCCGTCGAGCTGGTGGAGTTTCGGGTGCGCCTCGCGCTCGCCGCGACGCTCGCGCGCGACGCCGACCGCGCCGTCCACGCGCAGGTGCCGTACGTGCCCGCGTCGGGCAAGCAGAAGCTCTTCCTCGCGTCGGACCTCTACGCGACGCGCAGCGAGGAGATGGAGGACAACACCGCCTTCACGGCCTACCAGACGCTCTGGGGCGACGGGCCGCGGCTCCCGCTGGAGGTCGTCACCCGCGTCCGCGCGTCCACCGGCGCCGCCGTCCCCGCCGCCAAGGCCCTCGGCGACGCGCGCGTGCTCTGGGACCACGACGACGGCCCCCGCTCGCGCGCCGCGTACCTCTCCGCCACCGCGAAGGCCTTCGTCGACAAGGCCCGCGCCTACGACCTCGCCGCGGGTCGCCCCCTCAACGGCGACAACGCCCACGTCGACCGAGGCGGCAAGCGCGCGGCCGCGGCGGGCTCGCCCGGCGTGTTCGTCGCGCCCGACGGCGAGGTGCACGATTTCCCGTACGCCTCCGCGCCCGGGGGCACGCGCTGGTGGGCGGCCTTCTCGGACTTCGTCCAGGGCGGCGAGCGCGAAGGGATGGCCGGCGTCGTCTTCCGCCCGGCCCGCGCCGCCGGCGACAACTACCGCGTCCGCGCGTACCTCGACCTCGGCCGCGCGCTCGACACCGACGCGCCCGCCCCCGCGGGTGCCGCCCGCACGGTCGACGTCGGGGAGTTCGAGGTGTGGCGGCGCATCACGCTCCGCGCCCACTGGCGCAAGACCGCCGCGATCACCGCCGCCGTTCCCTCGGTGACCGACTACTACGCCGACGCCTACATGGACGTCGACAACCAGATGGGCGCCGCGCAGAGCTTCACCCGCGCCTCCTACGACGCCGCGTTCAACGCCGGGCGCGCCGCCGTCGACCCGGCGATGATCCCCGCGCTCATGCGAACCTACAGCCTCCTGCCGGGCAACCAGTACGACCTCGCGCGGCCGCCCGACAGCTTCGGCGGCGCCGTGCTCCGGTGGTTCGCCGACGCGGGCCGATGGATCGCCAACCTCTTCGGCGCCGACCTCTCGCCCACGCCCACCACCTGGGTCTGCACCTTCCGACCCTACGCGGACTTCAAGGAGTCCGTCCGCCGGGGCGAGGGCTTCGACGACGCGCAGCTCAAGGCCGCGCTCGACAACATCACCGCCGGCACCGAGGCCGACTACGCCGAGCGCTGCTCGGACTACGCCTCGGAGATCGCCACGGAGATGTGCAAGGTGAAGGCGACCGCGAGCGGCGTGACCATCCTCCAGTTCGACTGGACGCACTCGCTCGAGGAGCCCGCGGACAACGGCCGGCTCAACGGCAACGCCGTCTTCAAGACCCGCGACACCTGCGGCTTCGCGCTCTACAACCCGCGGCAGGACACCACCGGCCACGAGATCGGCCACGACCTCTTCCTCCCCCACGCGCCCCGCCTCCGCAGCGATGGCACGGTGATCGACGCTGGCGGCGGCATCACCCCCGACGCCCACGACGGCGGCGAGATGCGCTGCCTGATGTCGTACGCGCGCCCGCGGCCCGGCTTCTGCGGCCTGTGCGTCCTTCGCCTCGCCGGCTGGGACCGCACAGCCTTCGACCGCAACGGCCCGAAGGTGGCGAAATGAGCGAGGTCGCCTTCCGCGCGGCTGCTCGTCGCGACGTGTGGTTCGCGGGCGAGCCCGTCGTGCTCGACCTCGTCGTCGACAACGCCACGGCCGCGCCCGTCTCCTTCCCCAACCCGATGCTCGCCGGGTCGCCCACGCCCCTCTGGACGCTCGCCGCGCCCAACGGAAGCGCATCGCGATTCTCGCGCGAGGACCCGCGGCGGCCCGTCACCCTCGTGCGCCTCCAGCCGGGCGAGCGCTGGGTCGGCGAGCTCGTCCTCGGCGCCGACCGCGTCGCGTCCCTCGGCGCGTGGACGCTCTCCGGCGAGCTCGCCGTCGAAGGCCGCACCGTGCACGCCGCGCCCGTGGCCTTCACCGTCGTCGAGGCGCGCTGGGCGGGGCTCGCGGTCGCGCTCGCGCTCGGCGACGACGGCGAGGTCGGCCGCGAGGCGTTGCTCCCGCGCCGCGACGAACATGGCGCGTCGCTCTTCGCCTCCGTGGTGCGCGAGGCCAACCCCCGGCTCGGCGAGGGGGCCGCGGGGCCGCCGGTGCCGCGCGGTTCGTTGCCGCCGACGTACGCCGCGCTCCTGCCCACGTTCTCCAACGAGACTGCATCGCTGCGCCCGCTCCGCTGGCGCGTCGCCGCCTCCGACGCGGGCGTCTCCGCGGGGACCAACCTCTCGCCCATCACGGCCGCGCTCCCGTCGCCGTCGCCGCCGCGCTCGTGCGTCGCCCTCGCGGCGCCCGGCGGCGCACTCCGCGTCGTGGCCACCGTGTACGGCCCGTCGCCCGCGCTCGCGCTCCTCGCCGCCGACGCGCCCAACGGCGTCGCGACCGCCCGCGCCGCGCGCCTGCTCGGTCCGCTGGTCGCCGCGCCCACCGCGCTCGCCGCCACGCTCGGCCCGGCCGCGGCGGGCTCTCCCATCCTCGCCGCGGCGGTGAGCTCCGACGCGCACGCGCCCGCCGCGTCGCTCGCCGCCCACCTGCGCGCCGACGACCCGAGCGCCACCATCCCCTCGCTGCCGCCGCTGTCGGGTGCGCGCGTCGAGCTCGTCCGGGCCACGTTGGACGGCGCCGTCACCGCGCGGGCGGTCCACCTCGTGCTCGGCGTGCAGCCCTCGTCGCTCGCGGCGGTGTGGGCGCCGCGCAATGGCGGCGCGCGGTGCTCCTTCCTGGCGCGCGACCCTGCCGTCGACGGCGGGCTGAGCCTCGTCGACCTGCGCTGGGACGGCGGGCTTGACGTCGAGCCCGCCGTCGCCTTCACCCCACTGCCCGTCGAACGCGCCGACGTGCGGCGGGCCTGGCTCGTGGCGTGGGAGCGGCGCGGGGCGTGCGATCGCTTCCTCTGCGTGCAACGCCGCGACGGGTCGACGGTGGTTGCCTTCGGCGAAGGTGCGCCGCGCGCGGGGAGGACGCCCGTCGCGCCCGACGCGCCGGCGGGCTTCGTGCCGGGCGTCGACCGCTGGTACGTCGTGCAGGTTTCCGCGGGCGGCGGCGTGTCCGTCGACCCGATTTGAGAGGTGCCCCCATGGCCGATCCGCTGACCAAGGTCCGCTTCAAGTTCACCTCCGCCGGCGACCCGGACACCTCGTGGCGCGTCGTGCGGATGCACGTGCGCGAGGCCCTCTCCGAGCCCTACGCCGCGGAGTTCGACCTCGCCTGCGAGAACCTCCTCGCCGACCCCGACGCGCTGCTCGGGCGCGACTGCGCGGCGCTGTGGTTCCGCGACGACCACCAGCGGCGGCTCCAGGGTGTCGTCCACCGCGTCGAGCACCTCGGGCTCAAGGCCGGGCACCTGCTCTGCCGCGTCCACGTCGCGCCCGCGCTCCTCGCGCTCGGCCAGCGGCGCGACTGCTACATCTTCCAGGACGTGACCGCCCTCGAGGCCGTCGCCGTCGTGCTCGCCGAGGGCTTCGCCCCGTGGCAGCGCACCACCCGCATCGACGTGCAGCGCGCGCTCCCCACGCGCGAGTACTTCGTCCAGTACAACGAGAGCGACCTCGACTTCGTCGCCCGCCTCCTCGCCGAGGAGGGCGTCGGGTACTACTTCGACCACGCGGGCGATCGCGAGGAGATGGTGCTCTTCGACGCCAACAGCACCTGCGCGGCGATCGCCACGATGGACGGCGCGGCGGTGTGCATCCAGGGCCCCGAGGGCGGCACCGCTGTGGTGGAGACGCTGCGCGACTTCGACCCGATCTCCACGCTGCGGAGCACGAGCTCGGTGGTGCGCGACTTCAACTGGACGCAGCCCTCGCTCGACCTCACCCGCGAGGCGCGCGGCGTCGACCCCAACGGGCTCGACCGCGAGGTGTACGAGTACCCCGGGCCCCTCACCATCAACGGCTATTCGAACCCCGCCTACGCGCAGGAGGACGGCGCCGCCCAGTCGCGCCTGCGACGCCAGCAGTTCGCCGCGGGCGAGCGGCGCGCGGCGGGCGCGGGCTACGTCACCACCTTCACCCCCGGCTTCACCTTCGACCTCACCGGCCACCTCAACCCCGCGACCGACGGCACCTGGCTCGTCACCCGCGCCGAGCACTTCGGCCACGCGCCCGAGGAGCTCACCTCCGACACGCACGACGACGACGAGGGCCGCCACGAACGCTACCGCAACACGTTCGAGGCGCTCCCGGTCGAGGTGCCCTGGCGGCCCGCGCGGAGCTTTGTGCGGCCGCGCATCGGCGGCGTGCAGACGGCGACGGTGGTGGGCCCCGCCGGCGAGGAGATCTACACCGACGAGCACGGTCGGGTGAAGGTGCAGTTTCACTGGGACCGCAAGGGCGAGCGCGACGAGTCGAGCTCGCTCTGGGTGCGCGTCGCGCAGGCGTGGGCGGGCAACGGGTGGGGCTTCGTGTTCGTGCCGCGCATCGGGATGGAGGTGGTGGTGCAGTTTCTCGAGGGGAACCCCGACCGGCCGCTGGTCACGGGCTGCGTCTACAATGGCGAGAACCGCCCGCCCTACCCCCTGCCCGACGAGAAGACCAAGAGCACCGTCAAGTCGAACAGCACGCTCGGCGGCGGCGGGTACAACGAGCTCCGCTTCGAAGACCTCAAGGGGAGCGAGGAGGTGTTCCTCCACGCGCAGAAGGACTTCAACGAGGTGGTGGAGCACGACCACTCGACCCTCGTCCACCACGACCAGCGCAACACCGTCGACAACAACCAGACCGAGCGCGTCGGCGCCAACCAGACCATGACCGTCGGCGGCAACCGCACCAGCCACGTCTACGGCAACGAGAAGAAGACCGTCGAGAAGGACCAGACCGACCACGTCGTCAAGAACCGCACGCACACGGTCGACCTCGACGAGAAGATCACCGTCGGCCTCAACCAGACCACCGCCGTCGGCGTCAACCGCACCGAGACCGTCGGCGCCAACGAGACCGTCACCATCGGCGGCAACGAGACCCGCTCGATCGCCGGCAACCTCATGACCACCGTCGGCGTCGCCGAGCTGCGCGCGATCGGCGCGATGCGAATGACCACCGTCGGCGCGGCGGACGCCACCACCGTCGGCGGCGCCTGGATCGTCACCGCCGGCGGCCCCTGCCTCATCTCCTCGGGCGCGCTGGTGCGGCAGTCGGTGGGGGGATCGTCCACCAGCGTGCGCGACAGCAAGATCGGGATCACCGCGCCGGCCGAGGTCAAGCTCACCTGCGGGTCGAGCGCGATCACCATGACCCCGGGCAAGGTCACGATCACCTCGGGCGCGGGCGCCACCATCACCCTCAACGGCACCGACGTGAAGATCGAGGGCGTGAACATCGAGCTCCAGGCCGCGGCGAACGGGAAGTTCATCGCCGGCGCCGCGCTCGACCTCAACGGCATGCTGACCACCATCATCGGCAACCCCGTGAAGATCAACTGCTGAGGTGACGCCGTGACCATGCCCGCCGCCCGCGTGGGCGACATGCACGTCTGCCCGATGACCACCGGCCCGATCCCCCACGTCGGCGGCCCGGTGATGCCGCCCGGCGCGCCGATGGTGCTCATCGGGGGCTCGCCCGGCGCGCGCATCGGGGACATGTGCGTCTGCGTCGGCCCGCCCGACACCATCATGAAGGGCGCGATGCCCGTCCGCGTGATGGGGATGCCCGCGTCGCGCATGGGCGACCAGTGCGCGCATGGCGGTTCGATCGTGCTCGGCTGCCCCACGGTGCTCATCGGGCTCGCGGGCATCTCGGGCAACGTGCTCGCGGGCATCCAGCGCTGCCAGGCGATGGCCGCCGGGCGCAACCCGCCGCCGGGGGCCACCGCGCCCAACGGGGCCCAGCTCCAGCCCAACACGCCGGGCCAGAGCTACAACAACTGCGGCATCGAGGTGTCGCGGCAGATCATCCAGCAGGCCACGGGCTCCAACGTCGGCCAGGAGGCGCTCTTCAACCAGGCGACCTCCAACGGGTGGGCCAACAACGTCCCGGGCAACATGTGGGGGAGCGGCGGCACCGTGCCCGCTGGGCGCCAGTCGATCATGGCGGCCAACGGCGTGCAGACCACGCAGATGGCGCCGACGATGGGCAACCTCGAGACGGCGGTGTCGCAGGGGCGCGGCCTGTCGGTGGACGTCTGGGCCGGCTCGATGCCCAACTGGGCCGGCCAGGGGCTCGCGCCCGGCACCGGCGGGCACAACATTCTCGTGACGGGCGTCGAGTACGACGCCAACGGCAACCCGATCAACGTGATCATCAACGACACGGGCGTCGGCCAGTGCGGCGTCCGCGTCCCCTACGCGCAGTTTCAAAACGCGCTGATCGGCGGCGGCAACAACCACGTCGCCACCAACAACCCCATCTGGTGAGCGATCCGCGCGAGGCACCCCATCCCATGACCGACGCACTCCTCCCCATCCGACGGCTGATCGAGACCGCGCGCCTCCACCCCGGCGGCGCGATGCCCACCGAGTCGCACCGCTCGCGCCCCGTCCCCATGGCGCTGGGTGACGCGGCGGCGGTCGCGTTTCTCTTCGCGCCGACGCGGCTCCAGGCGGGCGCGGGGCTGTGGGTCTTCCCGCCGACCTACCGCGCGGTGATCAACGCGCGCACCGGCACCTTCGACGAGATGCGACGCGTCGGCCCCGCGGACTTCGGCCTCGACCACGACCCGGGCCGCGCGCTCGGCACCTTCGGCCTCGCCGAGGGCGTCACCGCGGAGCAGTACCTCGCCCTCGAGGAGCGCCTGCTCGACGCCTACGACGCGCTCATGCCGTGGTTCTTCGGCGGCGACCCGGCCGCGCGCACCACCGCCTCGGTGCGGCGCCTCGCGGAGGACTTCCGCAACGCCTTCGCCGTCGTCGGCGAGGGCGTGCTGCGACCCTACTACCGCTCGCTCGGGCGGCCCTTCTTCACCTGGATCGACTCGCTCGCGGGCTGAGTAGGGAGGCGCCATGGACATCGATTTCGTCGTCGACAACCCCGCCACCTTCGCCCCCGCCGACGCGGTGGTGGCCCCCGTCGGCGTCAACCTCCGCAGCGTCGCCGGTGTCGGCGCGATGCTCCGCAAGGCCGGCGGCGACGTCGTGCAGGAGGGCGTCGCCGACCGCGCACCCGCGACCCTCGGCTCGGTGGTGGTCGGGCCCGGCGGCTCGCTCGCAGCGCCCCACGTGCTCCACGCGGTGGTGGTGAGCGACCGCCTCGAAGACCTCCTCGGGCCGCGCGAGGAGGGCGCGCTCATCCACGGCTCGGTGCTGCGCAACGCGACGCGCGAGGCGCTGCTTGCGGCGGAGAAGCTCGGCGCGCGGTCGGTCGCGTTCGCCGACCTCACCGAGCCTTCGGCCTTCCCCGAGGAGCTCGGCGCGCGCATCGTGCTCTCCGAGCTCCGCGCGTACCGCGACGCGGGCGCGCCCACCCCGATCGAGCGCGTGACCTTCGTGGCGCTCGACCCCGACCGCCGCGACCTCTGGCGCGACGCCTGGGCGCTGCTCGACCACGTCTACGCCGAGCACGCCCGGGAGAGTCTGGGCCCGGCCGCGCCCGCCGACCCTTTCGCCGCGGGCTGCGTCGCCTTCGAACGAACGCCCTCGCGGTAGTCGAAAGCACCCCTGGAATTCGTGCGCTCGTCCGCGGCTCGCGCCTGCATGGCCGACCTGCGGCCGTCGTCGTCGTGCGCCGTTGAGCCCTCTGGTCCCCGCGCCTTGCTTGCGCGCGGTGCGACCGAAGGAGGCTCCAGCCCACGATGCGAACGACGAACTGCACCTTCCCCCTGGCCTTTCTCGCGTGCGCCACCCTCGGCTGCGGGAGCGACGGACCCGCCGCGCGCGCCTCCCCACCATCCGCGGCCGCGGCGCCCGTCACCGTCGCCGACGCGATGCGCGCCGCCCGCTTCGCCTTCCGACGCGACGGCGCCGCCTGGGTGTCCGGCGACGCGACCCTGGTCACGCGCGCGGTCGCCGGTGGCTTCTCCGTCACGCCCTTCCACCACGCCGCCAACCCTCGTCGCCGCGCCACCCGCGGGCCGTCCCTCCGCATCGCCACCACCGCCCTCGGCCGCGGTGTCGCGCGCCCCGTCCCCACCGCCGAGCCCGCCGTGCAGCCCGACGGCGCCGTCGCCTTCGCGCGCGGTGAGGCCGTCGAGCACCTCCGCGTGACGGCCGGTGGCGCCGAGCAGAGCTGGTCGTTCGCCGCGCGGCCCGTCGGGGCGGGCGACCTCGCCGTCCGCGTGCGCGTCGAGGGTCTCGCGTACCGCGGTGTGACCGCGCGCGGCCTCCACTTCGCCGACGGCGCCACGGGCCTCGGCGTCCGCTACAGCCACGCCACCTGGGTCGACGCCGACGGCGTTCGAACCGACGTCCCGGCGGCCTGGGAGGGTGGCCAGGTCGCGCTCCGTGTGCCGGCGCGCGTGCTCGACGCGTCGCGCTTCCCCGCGGTGCTCGACCCCACCGTGTCACCCGAGCTCGGCGTCGACCGCCCCGCCGCTGGCCCCGCGCCCGGCGCGCAGCGGGCGCCCGCCGCAGCCTGGGACGGCGCCGTCTACCTGGCCGTGTGGGAGGACGACCGCGGCGGCGACACCGACGTGTACGCCGCCCGCGTGAGCGCCCGCGGCGCCGTGCTCGACCCCGCGGGCATCGCCGTGGCCACCGGGCCCGCCGCGCAGCGCGCCCCGCGGGTCGCCTTCGACGGAACCGACTTCGTCGTCGTCTGGGAAGACCTCCGCGGCGGCGACGCCGACGTGTTCGCCGCGCGGGTCACCTCCGCGGGCGTCGTGCGCGACCGCGTCGCCGTCGCGGCCGGCGCGGGCCACCAGGGCGCGCCCGCGGTCGCCTCCGACGGGGCCGGCGCGCTCGTCGCGTGGGAGCACGAGGACGACGGGCGCTTCGTCACCCGCGCCGCGCGCGTGTCGGGCGGCGCCGTGCGCGACGCGACGCCGATCGCGCTCCCTTCCGGCGCGGGATCGCAGCGCGCGCCCGTCGTCGCCTGGAGCGGCGCGCACTACCTCGTCGCGTGGGAGGACTTCCGCGGCGACGGCGACGTGTACGCGGCGCGCGTCGCGGCCGATGGTGCGGTGCTCGACCCCGCGGGCGTCGCCGTCTCCGCGGGCGCGGGCGCGCACCTCGCCCCGGGCGTCGCGTGCGGCCTCGACGAGTGCTTCGTCGCGTGGGCCGACCTGCGCGACGGCGCGAGCTACGACGTGTTCGGCGCGCGCGTCGCGGCCGACGGGGCGGTGCTCGACGCGGCGGGCGTGCCGGTGGTCCGCGCGCCCGAGGCGCAGTTCGCGCCGGCGGTGACGTGGGACGGCGGGCGTTACCTCGTCGCGTGGCAGGACGCGCGTGTGGACGGCGTCACGGCCGACCTGCGCGCCGCACGCGTCGACCCCGCCGACGGCGCGGCCGCGGCGGACTTCGCGGTCTCCGCGGCGGCGGGCGATCAGGTGACGCCCTCGCTCGTCGCGGGCGGCGGGCAGGTGCTCGCGCTCTGGGACGACCGCCGGGCCGGGCGCGAGGAGGGCGACGTGCGGGCGGCGCGCATCGGGCTGCCGGAGTTCGTGCTCGACCCCGCGGGCCGCATCGTGAGTGCCGCGGCCGCGCAGGAGCGGGCGCCGGCCGTCGCCTTCGACGGCGGCAACGACCTCGTCGTGTGGGAGGCGCGCCGCGCCCTCGGCGACGTCGCGAGCTGGGACCTCCTCGGCATGCGCGTGAGCCCCGCGGGCTCCGTGCTCGACCCGGCGGGCCTCGAGATCGCCGCCGACCCCGACGCCGACGAGCGCGCCCCCGCGGTCGCGTGGGACGGCGCGCACCACCTCGTCGCGTGGGAGCAGCGCGCGCCGCTCGGGGTGGCCTCCGTGCGCGCGCGTCGCTTCGGCGCCGACGGCCTCCCCGCGGACGACGTCGCGACCGCGCTCGCATCGGGCTGGGGCGACCAGCGCGCGCCCACCGTCGCCGCGGGCCCCGCGGGCTGGCTGGTGGCGTGGCAGGACGGGCGGTCGTTCTTCGGGTGGGACGTGTACGGCGCGCTCGTCGACGCGGGCGGTACGCGCGCGGCGGAGCCCTTCGCGGTGAGCGACGCCGTCAACGACCAGAGCCTGCCGCGGGCGGCGTGCGACGGCGCGCGCTACCTCGTGGCGTGGCGCGCGGCGGTCGGCGGCTGCGGCGCCGACGCGGGCTGCGACCCCGACCTCGACCCGTTCTGCGAGTTCACCTGCGACGCCGACCCGACGCACGTCGACGTGCACGCCGCGTGGGTCGACCCGCTGCGCGCCGCGGCGGGCCCGCGCTTCGCCGTCACCGCGGCCGCGGGCGAGCAGACGCGCCCCGCGGTCGCCGCGGGGGAGGGCGCGTTCTTCGTCGCGTGGGAGGACCGCCGCGGCGCCGACGCGGACGTTCGCGGCGCGTCGATCGTCTCGGGCGCGACGGAGGCGGGGCCCGAGGTCACGATCTCGTCCGCGCCCGGGGCGCAGGCGGCGCCGTCGGTGGCCTTCGGCGGTGGCCTCTTCGGCGTGGCGTGGCAGGACGGGCGCGTTGGTGATGGCGACGTGTACGCCGCGCGCGTGCTGCCGACGGGCGCGGTGCTCGACCCGACCGGGCTCCCGGTGGCCACCGACCCTGCGGCGGAGTCGTCGCCGGCCTTCGCGCTGAGCCCCGGCGGCGCGGGCCTCGTCGCGTACGCGCGCTTCGAAGCGTCGCCCCCGTACGGGACCGACCGCGTCCGCGCGCGGACGGTGAGCTTCGGCGGCGAGGTGGGCGCCGCGTGTCGCGAGGCCGCCGAGTGCGGGACGGGCCTCTGCGCGGGCGGGCTCTGCTGCCCGAGCGCGTGCGACGACGGCGACCCCTGCACCGACGACGGCTGCGCCACCGGCGCGTGCTCGCACGTCCGCCGCGACACGCCCGCGTGCGTCGTCGACGCGGGGTCGTCGGAGGCGGGCGTTTCCGAAGCGGGCCGCGATGCGAGCGCGCCCGACGCGTCGAGCGAGGCGGATACGCCTGGTGAGGACGGCGGTGTGATCGTGGTGGTCGACGCGGCCACGCCCGACGACGTTGCGATCACACCCGACGCCGCGCCCGCCGAAGACGGGAGCGTGCTCGTCGATGACGCGACGACGACGGTTGACGGCGGTTCGCCCACGCCCGATGCGACGCCCGTCGAGGACGCGGGGAGCACGCCGACGGACGACGCGACGGCGCCCCTCGACGACGCGACGACGCCCGCGGACGATGCCGCAACGCCTTCCGACGACGCGGCGCCTTCGAGCGACGCGGGGCCCGCGCCCGACGGCGCCGCGACCGACGCCGGGCCCTCGCCCCGTGACGCCGCGGTGCCCGCCGCGGACGTCGCGACCGACGCCGCCGAAGACGCGCCGCGCCCTGGTTTCGACTGCGGGTGCAGCGTCCCGGGCTCGTCCGCGCCCCGCTCCTCCGCGCCGGCCGCGGCCCTCGCCGCGCTCGCCTTCGCCGGCCTCCGTCGCCGCCGCCGCTGACCCACGCCGCACCTTCCCCCTCGCGCGTCGACGGTGGTAGCGTCTGCGCCGCCATGAGGAACCCCTTCCGCCGTCTCTGACTGCTCCGTCGGCCCGACGGGTGTCGGGCAGGCGCGAGCTCCACCCGCCGCGGGTGACCGTCGCTCCATCGGGCGCCGTCGCCATGCGGCGCCGCACACCGAGGAGCAACGAACCCATGTCCACCGCCTCCCCCATCGAACGTGTCGCCGCCGTCGCGGCCGAGCACGCCGCCGCCGTCGACCGCGAGGGCCGCTTCCCCAAGGAGTCCGTCGAGGCCCTCCGCGCCGAGGGGCTCTTCGGGCTCGTCTCCGCCGCTTCGGTCGGCGGCCAGGGCCACGGACTCCGCGCCGCCGCCGAGGCCGTCGAGCGCCTCGCGCGCCTGCGGGTCGACCGCGATGGTCACCTGCATGCACTACGCGGGCGCGCTGGTGATCGAGAAGTTCGGCGACGAGGCCACGCGCCGCGACGTCGCCGCGGGCCGCCACCTGAGCACGCTCGCTTTCTCCGAGGCGGGCTCGCGGAGCATGTTCTGGGCGCCGACCTCCACGGCCACGATCGAGGGCGACCACGTCCGGCTCGACGCGCACAAGAGCTGGGTCACCTCGGCGCACGAGGCCACCGCCTACGTGTGGTCTTCGAAGCCGACGCAGGGGGCGGAGGCGAGCACGATCTGGCTCGTCCCGCGCGGCGCGAAGGGGCTTACGATGCCCGACCGCTTCGAGGGCCTCGGGCTCCGCGGCAACGACTCGACGCCGGTGAAGGCCGAGGGCGTGCGCGTGCCGGCCTCCGCGCGGCTCGGGGCCGACGGCGGCGGCTTCGCCGTGATGATGGAGGTGGTGCTCCCGGCCTTCTCCGCGATGAACTCCGCGTGCTCGGTGGGCCTGATGGAGGCCGCCGTCGCCCGCACCGCGGAGCACGCGAGCGGCGCGCGCTGGCAGCACAGCGGGAGCGCCCCGGCCGACCTCCCGACGGTGCGCGCGTACGTCGCGAAGATGCGCGTGAAGGCCGACATGGCCCGCACGCTCTGGCAGGACACGCTCGCGGCGCTGGAGTCCGGGCGGCCCGACGCGATGCTCCGCGTGCTCGAGTGCAAGGCCGCGTGCAACGACGCGGCGCTCGAGGTGTGCGACCTCGCGATGCGGGTGTGCGGCGGCGCAGCCTTCCGCGGCGACGTCGGGGTCGAGCGGCAGTTCCGCGACGCGCGGGCGGGGTCGGTGATGGCCCCCACCAGCGACGCCCTCTACGACTTCATCGGCAAGGCGGCCTGTGGGCTGCCGCTCTTCGGGTGATGCGATGAGCGACGCGTTCGTGCTCGGGGCCGTGGCCTACGACCCCAAGGTGGTGACGATCTGGGACGGCTTCGTCCGCTGGTTCGCGGAGCAGGGCTTCGCGTTCGACTACGTGCTCTTCACCCACTACGAGCGGCTGGTCGAGGCCCAGTTCGCCGGCGCCGTCGACTGCGCGTGGAACTCCCCGCTCGCCTGGGTCGAGTCCGAGCGCCTCGCCGCGCGCCTCGGCCGCTCGGCCCGCGCCGTCGCCATGCGCGACACCGACCAGGACCTCACCTCCGTCGTGGTCGTTCGCCGCGACGGGGACGTCCGCGCCGTCGGCGACCTCCGCGGCCGCAAGGTCGGCGTCGGCGCCCACGACTCGCCGCAGGCGACCATCCTCCCGCTCGCCCACCTCGCGGCGCAGGGCTTGGAGCCCCGGCGCGACTTCGACGTCGTCCTCCACGACGTGCTCGTCGGCAAGCACGGCGACCACGTCGGCGGCGAGCGCGACGCGGTGAAGGCCCTGCTCGCGGGCTCGGTCGACGCCGCGTGCATCCTCGACGGCAACCTCGGCGCCTTCGTCCGCGAGGGAACCGCGCGCGAGGGGGCGCTCCGCGTGCTCACGCAGACCGCGCCCTATGACCACTGCAACTTCACGGTGCTCGACGGGGCGCCGGAGGGGGCCGTGGCGCGCTTCACCGAGCTCCTCTTCGCGCAGCGCTACGACGACGCGGCGGTGCGCCCGCTGATGGACCTCGAGGGCCTCAAGGCCTGGCGCCCCGGGCGCGTCTCGGGCTACGCCGCCCTCTCCGCCGCGTGCGACCGCTTCGGCACCGTCGACCCGTGGCTCGCGCGCGCGTCGGCCCGCTTCGGGAAGGGCGCGTGACCTCCGTCGACCTCGGCGGCCTGTCGTTCGAACGCGGCGCGCACCTGCTCGTCGAGCGGGCGCTCCGCGGCGCGGCGGTGGGCGCCGAGGTCGCGGTCACCGGCGGCGGCGACGACCTCCCCGCCCACCTGCGCGCGTGGGCCCGGCAGCGCGGCCACGGCTTCGTCGAGCGCGGGGGCGCCGTGGCCGTGGTCCGCTCGGACGTCGCGCTCGGGCGCTGGCGCGGCGCGCTCGACACCAACGGCGTGCGCGAGCGGGCCGACGCGCGCTGGGGACTCGCGCCGCGCGGGGCCACGGTGGAGGCCTCGTCGCCCCCCTTCGACTTCGTCCTCGACGCCAAGGACGACGTGTGGAGCGACGACGTCGCGCGGCTCTACGCCCAGGCCGCGGCGGCCCAGTGGGACCCGGCCGCGGTCATCCCCTGGGGCGCGCCGATCGAGCACCCCGACGCGGTCGAGGACGCCGTCGTCCAGGTGATGACCTACCTCGTTGAGAACGAGACCGCCGCGCTGGTGATCCCCGCCCGCTTCGCCGCGCAGGTGCACCCGCACTACCGCGAGGTGATGCAGCTCCTCGCGGTGCAGGCGGCCGACGAGGCGCGGCACGTCGAGGTGTTCACCCGGCGCGCGCTGCTCCGTCGCGAGGCGTTGGGGCTCTCGACGGCGGGCGGCCAGGCGTCGCTCAAGACGCTGGTCGACGAGCCCGATTTCGCCACCGCGTCCTTCCTGCTCTCGGTGCTGGGCGAGGGGACCTTCCTCTCACTCCTCGCCTTCCTCCGCGAGCGGGGCCCCGACCCGGTGACCCGCGAGGTGGCGCGCTGGAGCGGCCAGGACGAGGCCCGCCACGTCGCCTTCGGGATGGCCCACCTCGGGCGCCACGTCGAGCGCGACCCGACCGTGCGCGGTCGCCTCGCCGCCGCCGTCGCGCGACGTCACGATGCGCTCCGCCACACCGCGGGGCTCAACGAGGAGGTGTTCGACGCGCTGGTGCTGCTCGCGGCGGGCGCGTGGTCGCCGGAGGCGGTGGGCGCGGGCCACGACGCGGTGCTCGCGCTCCAGCGGGAGATGGACGAGCACCGCCAGAAGCGTCTGCGGCGGCTGGGCTTCGACGCGGGCGACGCCGAGGCGCTCTCGGCGCTCCACACGCGCAACTTCATGTAGCGGCGGCGAGGCGCTCGGCGACGACGCGCTCGACGGCGTCGCGGTCGATGGGCTTGGCGAGGAAGCGGTTGGCCACGCCCGCGCGGAAGGCCGCCGCCCGGTCGGTGAAGGCGCCGCCCGACATGAACACGATCGCGTCCGCCACGCTCGGGTCGGTGCCGCGGAGGGCGTCGTAGACGTCCATGCCGCTGAGGTCGGGCATCATCAGGTCGCAGAAGATCACGTCGAAGCGCGCCTCGCGGACGCACCGGAGCGCGTCGCGGCCGCTCGACGCCACCGTCACGTCGTGGGGCCGGAGCATCCGCGCCAGGGCCCGCGCGACCAGCGGCTCGTCGTCGACCACCAGCACGCGCAGAACGCCCGGCGCCGAGGGCCGCGGCGTGGCCGGGGGCGGCGGCTCGGCCGGGGCGGGCTCGGGGCTCACCCGCAGCGTCACGCGCGCGGCGGTGGCGCCGGGGCGGCTCTCGATGTCGATCGAGCCGCCGAAGGAGCGGACGATGTTGTCGCAGAGCGAGAGCCCGAGGCCCGTCCCCTCGCCGACGGGCTTGGTGGTGAAGAAGGGCTCCTTCACCCGCGCGAGGAGGTCCGGCGGGATGCCCGCGCCGGTGTCGCGCACCTCGACCACCACCGCGTCGCCCTCGCGCCGCCCGGTCACGGCGATCTCGTGCGCGTCGCGGCGGCCCTCGGGGATCGCCTCGGCCGCGTTGACCACGAGGTTCAGGAACACCTGCACGAGGCGCGACTCCTCGCCGACGACCCGCGGCAGCTCGGGGAGCTCGACGCGGACGCGGGCGCGCGGGCGGGTGTGGCCCTCGGCCATCTTGAGCGCGGTGCGGGCGGCGCGGGCGGCGTCGACGGCGCGCGCGGGCTCCTCCTCGGGGCGCGTGCCGGCGCGGAGGTCTTCGACGATGCGGCGGATGCGGCGCGCGCCGTCGAGCGCGTCGGCGAGGGCCTCGTGCACCTCGGGGGATGCCGACGGCGGGAGGTTGGCCGCCGCGTGCTCGATGCCGCCGGTCACGAACGAGAGCGGGTTGTTGATCTCGTGCGCGGCCGACGCGGCGATGCGCCCGAGGGAGGCGAGGCGCTCGGCGCGGGACACCTCGGCGTCGGCGGCCGCGCGGATGCGGTCGGCCTCGGCGCGGCGGCGCTCCTCGTCGAGGGCGGCGATGGTGCGGAGGGCCGCGGCCTTGCGGCGCTCGTAGAGCACGGCGACGCCGAAGAGGGTGGCCGTGATGATCGCGAGCGAGGCGTGCTCGTCGAAGAGGCGGCCGGCGGCGGGGGCGCGGTCGGTGATGAGCCCGGCGCGCCCGAGCAGCCCGATGAGCGCGCCGGCCGCGACGCTGAGCGCCGCCCACGCCGCGCCGACCCGCACGCCGCCGAGGAGCGTCGCGAAGAGGGGCACCTCCGCGAGCGCCACGGTGGCCGCGGTGAGCCCGGCCCCGCGCGCCGTCACCGAGAGCGCGACCACCGCGGCGAAGACGAGCGCGAGGATGACGTTGAGCACCGCGGAGAAGCGCCCCGTGCGGCGCACGAGGTAGGGCCCCGCGAGCATCATCAGCGAGAGGGCGACGTTGATCACGGCCTCGCGGTGGCTGCCCGCGAGCGCGTGCGTCGCGGCGAGCACGAGGAAGACGAGCACCATCAGCCACGTGACGCGGAGCGCGAGGCGCGCGCGGTCGCCCTCGTCGGACGACGCCGGCAGCGACGGCGGGACGAACCCGTCGACGAACCCCGAGAGCTGCGACGCCCACTTGCGCACGGCCCGCGGAGGTTGCCCGCGGCGCGGCGGCACTTCAAGCACCGCGGGCGCGCCCGCACCGACACGAGAATTCCCGCGACCGACGTCGCGACGCGCATCGCGCGGCGTGCGGGCCCGCGATGGATCGCGCCGCGGTAACCGCCCTTCGCCGCGTGGCGTAGTCGGGCGAGTGCGGGCCGCGCGTCGTCGCGGGCCCGCCGCGATGGATGTCGTCTTCGAGCCGGGAGGAGGAGCGCGGATGCGTGGATGGATCGGTCTATTTCTTTTTGTGATGGGCGCGGCGGGGTGCGGGGACGCGACGCCGTCCAACCAGGGCGACGGCGCCGCGGACGTCCCCGCGGGTGACGCCGCGGCGGACGGTGGCGCGGGCGACCCGCAGCTCCCGCCCACGACGGGTCGGGCGGCCGTGCGGGCGTGGCTCGCGGCGGGGCACTACCAGAGCTGGCGCTGCGAGGCCGCGCCCCACGCGCAGCGGGCGACCTCGCCGCACGGCAGCAACCGCATCTGCGCCAACGCTGCGCTCGCCGGCGCGGCCGGCGCGCCGTGGCCCGTCGGCGCCGCCGCCGTGAAGGAGCTCTACAACGCCGCGGGCACGCGCGTCGGGTACGCGGTGTACGTGAAGGCCCGCGCGGGGACGGACGGCGCCAACTGGTACTGGTTCGAAGAGGTGCCGGCGGGGACGATGCTCCCGACGCCCGAGCCCGTCGAGGCCGACGGGACCGTCGCCGACGGCTTCGGCGACCGCGGCAACGCCCGCGCCCTGTGCGTGGGGTGCCACGCGGCCGGGATGGACTACGCCTTCACCCCGCGCCCCTGAGCGCCCGCCGGCGCCTGTCCGGGATCGTGTCCTCACGCTCCGCTTCGGCGCGTCGTATCCCTCGGCGCATGAGCTTCCACGAACGCCTCTGGATCATGGTGGACGTTGAGACCACCGGCCCCGTCTACGGCCGCCACTGCCTCACCGAGATCGGCGCCGCCGTCGGCTCGCGGGCGCGCGGCGTCCTCGACCGCTTCGAGGTTCTCCTGACGCCCACGGGCGGTGAGGTGCGTACCAGCCGCGCGTCGTACGAGCGCGCGCTCCGGGAGGGCGTCGACCCCGCTGCGGCGATGGCGCGCTTCCGCGACTGGGCCGGGGCCCACCTCGCCGCGGGCGCCACCTTCGTCGCCCGCCCCGCCGCCTTCGACTGGCCCTGGGTCGTCCACAACGCCTGGCTCCACCTCGGCGAGAACCCCTTCGGCTTCAAGGCCGTCTGCGCGTCGAGCTGGTTCGAGGCGCGCGGCCGGCGCTTCGACGTCCGCCTGCCGCACGTGGCCGTGCGCGACGCGGAGATCCAGCTCGAGCACTTCCTCGCGCACGGGTGAGGGGCTCTTCCCGCCGGACAGCGCGCCGACCACCCCGCCGCGCCCGCCGGACGCCCTGGCGACCACCGGAACACCCACGTTGACGGACGCGGCGGGCGGCCCGAACGTTGCGAGCCGCGCGCTTCCACGGAAGGGTGACGGCCATGATGAAGAAGATCCTCGTGCTGATGGCGGCGCTGTGCTGCGGGGCGCTCGCGGGCGCGGCGCCGCGCGAGGCCGCGGCCCAGTCTCAACAGGTGCGGGCGGTGGCCTCGGCGCTGCTCGACTTCGAGCGGGCCGTGTCGTGGGCCTCGGTGTCGCCGGCGTGGCGCGTCGCGCGGCCCGCGTGGCTCCAGCGCGTGCGGGCCGCGGGCTCCCCGCGCGAGCTCGCCGCCGCCACGGTCGCACTGGAGACCGCGATGGGTTGGCCCGGCGTGCAGGACTCCTGGCGCCAGGAGCGGCCCGCGTGGGTGCGGGCGATGGCGGCGGCCACCACCGAGGCGGAGGTGGCCCGAGGGCTCGTCCGCCTGGAGGCCGTCACGAAGTGGGAGGCGATGTCGCCCGCGTGGCGGCGCCGCCGGACGCCCTGGCTCGCCCGGCTCGCGCCCGTCGCCGCGCCGTAGCCCCCGCGCTCAGGTGAGCGCGTCGGCCATCGCCTTCGGGTCGGCGCGCAGCCGCGTGATCGCGCCGCACTCCAGGCACGCGACGCAGTGGATCACCCCGCCGACGTTGAACACCTTCTTCATCGTCGAGCTCCGGTCGAGGCGAAGCGCGGCGCCATCGATGGCCGCCGCCTCCGTCCGAGATGAATTGCACTCCGCACACGTCGTGTTCATGAGAATACCTCCGGCGCGCAGGGTACACGCGCGCGGCGGGGCAGCGTAGCAACCCCTACGCCCGACCCCTTGCCCGTGCCGCCGCGCTGGGGCACCGTCGCGGCGATGAGCCGAACCCTCACGATGGTGAAGAAGCGCCTCGCCAACGGCGACCCCTGCCCCAAGTGCGTTCAGGCGCAGGAGGTCATCGACCGCCGCGGGCTCTCCGACCGCATCGACCGCGTGGTGTGGGCCCTCGAAGGCGACCCCTCGTCCGAGGGGATGCGCCTCGCCGCCGAGCACCAGGTCGACAACGCGCCCTTCTTCCTCGCCACGGACGCTTCCGGCACGCGCGTCTACACCAGCGTGGGGGCCTTCCTGAAGGCCGAGTTCGAAGCCCCCGCGGCGCCCGCCGCGTCCGCCGCGCTCACCGACGCGGAGCTCGCCGAGGAGGCGCGCGCGCTCGACGGCATGTCGCCGCCCGAGGTGGTGGCCCGCGCGCTCGCCCGCCACGGCGCGGGGTGCCGCATCGCCTTCTCCGGCGCGGAGGACGTCGCCGTCGTCGACATGGCCGCGCGCTCGGGCCACGCGTTCGCGGTCTTCTGCCTCGACACGGGGAGGCTCCACCCGGAGACCTACCGCTTCATCGACAAGGTGCGCGCGCACTACAAGATTGAGCTCGACGTCGTCTCGCCGGCCCACGTCCCCCTCGAGGCGCTGGTGCGCGCCAAGGGGCTCTTCAGCTTCTACGAGGACGGCCACGGTGAGTGCTGCGGCGTCCGCAAGGTCGAGCCGCTGCGCCGCGTGCTCGCGGGCGCCGACGCCTGGATGACCGGCCAGCGCCGCGACCAGAGCCCCACCCGCACCGACGTCCCCGTCGTGCAGGCCGACCGCGGCTTCGCCGGGCGCGGCCCGCAGCTCCTCAAGTACAACCCCGTCGCCCGCTGGTCGCTGGCGGAGACGTGGGCCTACCTGCGGGAGCGCGGCGCCCCCACCAACGAGCTCCACGAGCGCGGCTTCGTCTCCATCGGCTGCGAGCCTTGCACCCGCGCCGTCCGCCCCGGCGAGCACGAGCGCGCGGGCCGCTGGTGGTGGGAGGAGGCCACGAAGCGCGAGTGCGGCCTCCACGTCCCGCGATGAGCCTCGCCGTCCTCTTCGAGTCCGCCGCCCGCGAGCGAGCGAACGACGTCGCCCTCGTGTCGTCGGGGGCATCCCTCACGTGGGCGGGGCTCCGCGACCGCGCCGACCGCGTCGCCCGCGCGCTGCGGGCCCGCGGGGTGGGGCCCGGCGCGCTCGTCGGCGTGTGCGTGCCGCGATCGATCGCGTCGGTGGCCGCGGTGTACGGGGTGGTGCGCGCGGGCGCCGCGTACGTCCCGGTCGACCCGTCGCACCCCGAGGAGCGCCAGCGCTTCGTCGCGGACGACGCGGGCCTCGCCGCGGCGGTGTTCGACGGCGCGCAAACCCCGCGGCCGGCGTGGGCCGACCCCGCGACCTCCGTCGACGTCTCGTCCCTCGGCGACGTCGAGCCGCTCCCCTTCGTCGCGAGTGAGCACGCCGACGACGCGCTGCTCAACGTGCTCTACACGTCGGGCAGCACCGGGAGGCCGAAGGGCGTGTGCGGGACGCACGCGGCGATGCGCCACCGCCTCCGCTGGCAGTGGGAAGAGCTCCCCTTCGCGCGCGGCGAGACGGTGGGCCACCGGAGCGCGCTCACGTTCGTCGACGCGGGGCCCGAGATGTTCGGCGGCGTGCTGGGCGGCGCGCGGACGGCGGTGATCCTCCCCGACGAGCTCGCCGACCTCGGTCGCTTCGTCGCGGCGTTGCGCGCGCACGACGTCACGCGGGTGACGCTGGTCCCGTCGCTGCTCTCGGCGCTGGTGCGGGGGGCGGGGTCGCTCGGCGAGGCGCTGCCCGCGCTGCGCCTGTGGGTGAGCTCCGGCGAGGCGCTCCCGCGCGGGCTGCTCGCGGCGTTTCGCGCGTCGCACCCGGCGGCCACGCTGGTCAACCTCTACGGGAGCACCGAGGTGACGGGCGACGTCGCCGCCGCCGTGTTCGCGCCCGGCGAGCCGCAGCCCGACGGCGACGTCCCCATCGGCCGCGCGATCGCGGGCTCCGTCCTCCGCGTGCTCGACGCGCGCGGCGACGAGGCCGACGCGGGCGAGCTCTTCGTCGCGGGGCCGCTCCTCGCGCGCGGGTACCACCGCCGCCCCCACGAGGAGGCGGTTCGCTTCGTCCACCGCCCCGCGCGCTCGTTTCGAACGGGCGACCTCGTGCGCCGCCGCCCCGACGGCGCGCTCGACTACGTGGGCCGGGTCGACCACCAGGTGAAGCTCCGCGGCGTCCGCGTCGAGCTCGAGGAGGTGGAGCGGCGCGTCGCCGAGACGTCGCCCGAACTCACCTCCGTCGCCGCGGTGGTCGCGCCCGGCGAGCGGCTCGTTTGCTTCGTCACGCCCGCGGACGTCGAGGTGAACGAAGTCCGCGAGGCCGCCGCGCGCGCGCTGCCGGCCGTGATGGTGCCCGCGCGGGTGGTGGCGGTGGGCGAGCTCCCGCTCCTGCCCAACGGCAAGGTCGACCGCCGGGCGCTGGCGGCGCGCGCGGGGGAGGGGGGACGCGTGTTGTCGCCCGAGCGCCTGCCGCGCACGGACACCGAGCGCGCGCTGGCCGCGCGGTGGGCGGCGCTCCTCGGGGGCGTGGTGGTGGCGCGTGACGACTCGTTCGCCGCGCTCGGGGGCGACTCGCTCGGGCTCGCGGAGCTGATGCTCTCGCTCGGGCGCGACTTCCCGCGCGCGACGGTCGCGCTCGCCGATGCGCGCGACCGCACGCTCGCCGACCTCGCGCGGATGCTCGACGGGGAGGCCGTGGCCGCGCCGCCCGTAGCGCCTGCGCCCGCGGTCACGCTCTCGCCGCTCGGCGAGGAGGCCGCGCAAGACCCGGCGGTGGTCGCGATGGTGGTCGAGGCGTCCTTCGACGAGGACATCCGCGGCCCCACCGAGCTCCCCGCGCGGATGAGCGAGGCCGAGGCGAAGGGCTACTGCCGCGCGAGCGAGGGCGTGGTGATCCGCATCGGCGGCGAGCCCGCGGGCCTCGGCGTGGTGAGCGCGCCCCCGAGCGCCGGCGTCGGGGTGGAGGTTCCCGCCGGGAGCGTGCAGTTGGAGGAGTGGCTCCTCGCGCGGTGGCGCAGCACGGGGGCGCTCTCCGAGGGCGGCGCGTGGCCGCTGCTGCGCGACTGGCTGGCCGCGCGCTACGACGACGAGGTGAGCGTCGTGTGGGAGGACCACCTCGCGATGCTCGCGATCATGAAGGCGCGGGGCTACGAGCGCCTCGGGCGGAGCTTCTGGACCTCGCCCCCCGACGGCGACGGCTCGTCGGGGCACTGCGAGGTGTGGCGCTACGACCTCCGCGCGTGGCGCGAGCGATCACGCGCCGCCGGGCACTGACTCCGCCCACGAGGGGAGCTTCACCGGGCGGCGCTCGAGGATGGCCCGGACGATCCACGCGCCGGGGTCGTCGGGGCGCGCGGCGGCGAGCACGGGCTGGTCGACGGTGAGGGCCCAGGCGAGGGCGTCGGCGGACTCGCGGTCCCACCGGGCCCAGAGGGCGGGGAGGTCGTCGACGACGACGCCGCCGCGGCAGTGGGGCGAGCCGCAGGCGCAGTCGAAGCGCTCGGGGACGTGGGCCGCGCCGTACTCGCAGGTGAGCTCGTCGCCGGGCGCGAGGTCGCGGTTGGCGATCTCCATCAGCGTGCCGACGCTGGTCGCGCTCGGGTCGCAGGAGTGGTTCATGAAGCGGGCGTGGTCCCAGCAGAGGACGCGGTCGCCGCGCGCGTCGGTGTAGGCGTAGCGGGCCACCTCGGCCTGGAGCGCCGCCGGCAGCGCCGCCACCCGCTCGGGCGGGAGCGCCTGGTCGAGCGCGTCGCGCACCCACACCACCGTGCCGCGCGGGATGGGGACCGACGTGAACACCCCGAAGCCGCCGTGCCGCTCGACGCGCTGGAGGTAGGCGCCCGGGTAGATCATGGTCTTCAGCGTCTACGGTCGCGCGGAGGGGCGTCAAGTTCGTTGACGCGCGCCCGCGGGTGCCAGGACACTCCAGGCCCACGATGAAGACGCCGACCCGGGCCCCCGAGCCCTCGCGGTCCCTCCCCGCCGGCGTCTCCCGACGTCGCCAACACGACACCGACGGCCCGCAACTCGAGCCCGTGTGGCTCCCCACCGCGGGCGTCGACGAGGCCGCGCGCCTCGCGGTGGAGCTCGAACTCCGCGCCTCGGTCGAGCTGCGGCGGCGACCCGACGGCGAGTCGGGCCTCTTCGCGGCGCGCCCCATCCCCGCGGGGACGTCCCTCGTCCACCGCTGGCACGACGACTACTACCGCGGCATGGCGGGGTGGTCGCTCTTCACCGTCGACGCCATCGACGCGCTGCCCGCGGCGCACCGCGCGCTCGTCCACCGCTACGGGCTCGACCAGGACTTCGGCGCGATCTGGGGCCCCGACGAGGCCGCCGCCGTGACCACCCTCGACAACTTCATCAACCACGCCTGCGCGCCGACGCTCGGCTACGACGCCGCGGGCGACGTGGTGGCGCGCGACGACCTCCGCGCGGGCGAGGAGCTCACGCTCGATTACGGGGGCTTCGTGGTCAACTACGACGAGCGCTTCGCGTGTCGCTGCGGCGCGCGCATGTGCCGGGGCGGCGTCTCCCGGGAGGACTGGCGCGCGTTCGGCCCGGCGGACGCGTGGCGGCTGCCGCCCTTCGTCCGCCGGCGGCGGTAGCGCTCAGGCCACCTTGCGGCGGAGCTGCGCGGCGGCGGCGCGGGTGGCGTCCTCCTCCGCGTGCTCCTCGAGGCGCTTCAGGCGCTGCACGAGCACGGGCTTTCGCTTGGGGAGCTGGCCGGCGAGCAGGTGCTCGAGGCGGGTGAGGGCCTCGCGCACGCGCTCCTCGTCGCGGTGCTCGAGCATCTGGAGGTAGAGCTCCTGGTCCTCGGGCATCACGAAGCCGGCGCCGAGGAAGGTGTCGATCGTGTCGGAGATCGCCTTCGGGTTCTGCGCGCTGCTGATCTTGCGGAGCAGGTCCTGGCGCTTCTGCGCGACGCGCGCCTCGGGGTCGTCGGCCTTCGCCTCGACCACCCGCGGAAGCGTGACGGTCGGGATCATCTTCTCGATCCGCTCGGCGGCCTCGGGCTTCTTCTGGAAGAGCGCCTCGAGCGCGGCCTTGTACTCCTTCACGGCCGCGCTCTGCTTCACCGTCGGCTCCGCCCCCTTGCGGACCTCCTCGGCGTGGAAGCTCTGACTCCTTGCCCGGTCGATGTCGCGCCAGCTCCTACGCTCGCGCTCGCGTTCACGCGCCATGCGGTGTGTTCCCTGCGTTGGGTCGTTGGTGTGCGGCCGATCCGATGCGCGCCGTGCCGCCCCGAAGATGAGGGGAGGAGGCGCCGTGGCGTGTGGATCGGTGGTTCGGGTCTTCGCCCGGCGGGTGGCGTCGCTTGTCGAGCCTCGCGGCGCCCATCCCCTGTGGATGGGGGCCGGCTGAATGGCCGCCCGTGAGCGTTGAATAGATGCCCCGATCCGCCGCCGGCCGCAAGGGGGTTTCGCGTCCTTTCGGCGCGCCGGTGTGACATTTCACGGCCCGGGAATGGCGCCCCGTGGACGGCGGTTCGTGCCGGGATTTTGCTTCGCGCGCCGCGTTGACGGTATCGGGGTCGCCATGCCACGCGCGCACGCTCGCCTCGCCGCCCTGCTGCTCGCCACGCTCGCGCTCTTCGCCGCGCCCGTCGCCGCGCAGGAGCGTGCGCACCCGCGAACCCCCGCGTGCGCCGCGTCCCCGCGCCCCCGCATCGGCCGCCTCGCCGCCGCCGCGCGCCAGGGCTCGGGCGACGAGGTGATGCTCCCGGTCACCGAGATCCGCGCCGGCCGGGCTGCCGCGCGCCGCGACGAGCGCGGGCGCACAGTGCGGCTCTGCCTGCGCGCGCCGGTGGAGGTGCGACGTCTGCGGGGCCGCGACGCGCCGCGCTGGGTGGGCTCGCTCACCGACTGCGCCGGGCGCCCGACGCTGCGCGCGATGGCCGCCCTCGCCCTGCTCGCCCAGCCCCAGCGCGACTTCGCGATGAACCTCCCCGCCGCCATGAGCGAGCTCCGACGCGTCGCACCCGCCGCGGGCCTCTCGCTCGCGGACGACGTCGCGCCCGCGCGCCCGCGCCGACGTCGCGACGGCGCGCAGGGGGCCGCGCCGGGCGCCGGGCAGGGCGCCGTGCACGTCCCGCGCGACCCGCACACCCGCGACCCGATCGTGGAGGTGGCGCGCGGCGCGCGGGCGCTGCACCCGCGGCTGCTCCAGCTCCTCGAGCAGGTGGTGGAGCACTTCCCCGGGCACCCCGTGGAGATCGTGAGCGGGTACCGCCCGGGCACGAGCGCGAGCCGACACGCCCACGCGCGCGCGCTCGACCTGCGCCTGGTGGGCGTGCGCCACGAGACCCTGCGCGACTTCGCGCGGCGGCTGCCGGGCGCGGGCGTCGGGTACTACCCCAACAGCGTGTTCATCCACCTCGACGTGCGCGACGACGACGAGGGGAGCGCCTTCTGGACGGACTACTCCGGCCCCGGCGAGACGCCGCGCTACGGCCGCTGGCCCCCCACCGACCGCGACGTGCAGAACGAGGTCGGCTGGATGGCGCGCAACGTCGGCGCGCCCGGTGATGGCGCCCCGCGCGCAGGCGCTCCCGCGACGCCCGCCGCCCCCGCCGACCCCGCGTCGGGCGGAGCCGACGGCGCCGACCCGGAGGACCTCACCGAGGGCCTGTGAGCCGTTGCGTTTCGCGCGCGGAAGGCTCACAGTGAGGGCGTCTCTCTGCGAGGATGCGTGAGGCGGTCATCGAAACCCCCTACATGGCTGAACCGGGGTCGCGACCTTCCGGCGGTGAGCAGGCCCGGACCTTTCACCGGGACGCCTTAAGTCGGGATACCAGCGGTCCCACCTGGCATTTGCCAGGGGTTCGGCGGCCGACCAACGCCTGAGCGGTACAGACAACAGGAGCGTCGGAGGAGCACCACCCCTCCGGCGCTCTTGTCCTTTTTCCGCCGCGACGCGTCGCCCGCGCCGAAGCCTCTCGACGGTCCCGATGCATCCCAACGACCGACCTTGCGCTCGCGCGCAACGCGTCGATGGAGGAGCATCGAGCCCTTGACAACCGCCGTCTTCCTGCCGCTTGTGTCGCGCACCCCGATGCGCCCGCTCGGCCCCCCCAGCACGGAAGAAGCCCCGCCGACGCCGCGGCAGTTCCTCGAGCGCACGCGCGGCGCGGTGGAGGAGCGGCTGCGCGAGGTGCTCGACCAGGTCGAGGGCGACATCCGCGCGGCGGCGCCCGACGCGATGCCGATGTTCGACGCCGCGCGCGACCTCACGCTGCGCGGCGGCAAGCGCCTCCGGCCCGCGCTCCTCTGCGCGGCGGTGGAGTGCGTCGCGCCCGGCGCCTATCCGCAGGCCGCCGCCGACCTCGGCGCCGCGCTCGAGCTCTTCCAGACGTACCTCCTCATCCACGACGACTGGATGGACAACGACCCGGTGCGCCGCGGCGCGCCCTCGGTGCACGTCCGCCTCGCGCGGCAGTACGGCGACGCGCAGCTCGGCGCCAGCACCGCGGTGCTCGCCGGCGACATGCTCTGCGCGCTCACCCACGAGATCGTCGGCTCGCTCGACGTGCCCGCGCCGCGCCGCCGCGCCGTCATCCTGGCGTTCGGGCGCATGGAGCGCGAGGTGATCCTCGGGCAGTGCCTCGACGTGACCCGCAACCCGGACGTCGCGCGCATCCACGACCTCAAGACCGGCAGCTACACCGTGCGCGGCCCGATGCTCCTCGGCGCGGCCCTCGCGGGCGCCGCGCCCGACGCCGTCCGCGCGCTCGAGGCCTTCGCCGAGCCGCTGGGCCTCGCCTTCCAGCTCCGCGACGACATCCTCGGCGCCTTCGGCAGCGAGGCCGAGACCGGCAAGCCCGTCGGCGGCGACTTCCGCGAGGGCAAGAACACCCTGCTCGTCGCCCACGCGCGCGAGCACCTGCCCCCGGCCGAGCGCGCCGAGCTCGACGGGGTGCTCGGCCGCCGCGACGCCACCGACGCGGACGTCGCCCGCGTCCGCGCCCTCCTCGAGCGATCGGGCGCGCGCGCGCACGCCGAGTCCGTCGTTGCCGCGCTGCGCGACCGCTGCATGGCCGCCCTCGACACGTCCGCCCTCCTCGCCCCCGGCCGCGCCCTCCTCGCCGGCTTCGCCGAGCTCCTCACGCAACGCACGAAATGAGCTCCGCCCACGGCAAGGTGATCCTCCTCGGCGAGCACGCGGTCGTGTACGGCCGCCCGTGCCTCGCCGCGGCGATCGCCCCGGGCGTCGAGGCCACCGCGCGCGACGCCGACGGCCTCTCGCTCGCCGTCGCGCCGTGGTCGGTCACCTTCACCGCGGGCGACGGGAGCGACCTCGGCCGCGCGCTCGAGGCCCTCGCCGGCGCGCTCGGGGCTTGGAACTTCCACCTCGACGCGACGCTCCACCTGCCGGGCGGCGGCGGGCTCGGGAGCTCCGCGGCCCTCGGCGTCGCGTGCGCCCGCGCGGTCGCGTCGCTGCGGTCGATCGCCCTCGACGACGCCCACCTGCTCGACGCGGCCCTCGCGTGGGAGCGCGTCTTCCACGGCAACCCCTCGGGCGTCGACCACACGCTCGCGGCCCTCGGCGGGGTCGGTGTGTTCGTGAAGGGCGAGGGGCTTCGCCGCCTGCGCGCGTGCCCGCCGCTGCGCCTCTGCGTCGGCGACACCGGCGAGCGCGGGAGCACCAAGGAGATGGTCGCCGCGGTGGCCGCCGCCCGCGCGCGCCGGCCCGAGGCTACGGAGAAGACCTTCGACGCGGTCGCCGCGCTCGTCCGCAACGGCGCCCTCGCCGTCGAGGCCGGCGACGCCGCCTCCCTCGGCGAGCTCATGAACCTCAACCAGGCCCTCCTCGCGTCCCTCATGGTCTCCACCGAGCGCATCGAAGACCTCTGCCGCGCGGCCCGCGACGCCGGGGCCTTCGGCGCGAAGCTCACCGGCGCGGGCGGCGGCGGCTGCGTCATCGCCGCGGCCGGGCCGCGCGAGGCCGAGGTGCTCGCCGCGTGGCGCTCGCTCGGCGCGAAGGCCGTCGCCGTCGAGGTGGGCGCGCCATGAGCGGCCGCGCCACCGCCGTCGCCTGCGCCAACATCGCGCTGGCCAAGTACTGGGGCAAGAGCGACGAGGCGCTCAACCTCCCCGCGGTGCCAAGCGTGTCGGTCACCCTCGACGCGCTCGTCACCGAGACCGAGGTCGCCGTCGACCCGTCGCTCGCCGCCGACGCGCTCGTGCTCAACGGCGCCCCGCAAGAAGGCGCCGCGGTCGCGAAGGTGAGCGACTTCCTCGACCTGCTCCACGGCGGTGTGGCGCGGCCCTTCGCGAAGGTGACGTCGGTCAACCGCTTCCCCTCGTCCTCCGGCCTCGCGTCGAGCGCGTCGGGCTTCGCCGCCCTCGCCGCCGCCGCCGCCCGCGCGTACGGGCTCCCGCGCACCGACGCCGAGCTCTCGGCCCTCGCCCGCCGCGGCAGCGCCTCGGCCGCGCGGAGCATCTTCGGCGGCTTCGTGGAGCTCCCCGCGGGCGAGCCCGGCGACGCCTCGCTCGCCGCCCACCCCCTGCACGGCGCCGACTGGTGGGACGTGCGCGTGGTGATCGCGATGGTGACGCGCGCCCCGAAGGACGTCGCCTCGCGCGACGGGATGCGCCGCACCACGAAGACCTCGCCGTACTGGGCCGCGTGGCTCGACTGCGCGCCCCGCTACGCCCGCGAGGTGCGCGAGGCCGTGGCCCGGCGCGACCTCCAGGCGACCGGCGAGGCGATGGAGGCCAGCACCTGCGCGATGCACGCGAGCGCGTGGGCCGCCGTGCCCGCGGTGCGCTACATCCGCGGCGTGACGCTCGACGTGCTCGACCGCGTCGAGGCCCTGCGCCGCGCGGGCGTCGGGGCCTGGGCGACGATGGACGCCGGGCCCCACGTGAAGGTGCTCTGCGCGGCGGCCGACGCGCCCCGCGTGGCGGAGGCCCTCCAGGCCGGCGGCGGCGTGGTCGATCTTCGCGTCGCGAAGCCCGGTCCGGGCATCGTAGAGACGTGAAGGTCCGGGCACCCGGAAAGCTGATGCTGGCGGGCGAGTACGCCGTGCTCCACGGGCGCCCGTCGCTCGTGATGGCCGTCGACCGCCACGCCACCGTCCGCGCGCTCACGCCCGACGACACGGGCCGCCCCGCACCTTTGGAGGTCACCGAGACCCTACGCCTCGCGCACGAGCTCGGGCTCACCGGCGAGCCCTTCCCGCTCGACCTCGACGTCGCCCCGCTGCACGGCGACGCCGAACGCAAGCTCGGGCTCGGGAGCTCTGCGGCCGCGTGCGTGGCGGCTCTCGGGCTCGCGTGGATCCGCGCGGGGCGCGACCTCGACGCCGGGCGCGCGGAGATCGCCCGGGTCGCGCGGCGGGGGCACCGGCGGGCGCAGGGCGGCGGCAGCGGCGTCGACGTGCTGGCGAGCGCGCTCGGCGGCGTGGTGCGGGCGGCCTTCCCGCAGGGGCTCGACGGCGACGGCGAGGTCACCACGCACCCGGGCTTCGGCGCGGTGCCGTGGGCGGTCCTCTGGTCGGGCACGCCCGCCCGGACGAGCGTGATGATCGGCCGCGTCGACGCGCTGCGCACGAGCGAGCCCGCGGCGTTCGAAGGTGTGCTGGACGCGATCGAGGCGGCGACGCGGGCGCTCGACGATGCGCTGCGGGCGCAGGACACGAAGGGCGCGGTGCGGGCGGTGGCGGCGCACCACGCGGTGATGGCCGAGCTCGGCGAGCGGGCGGGCGCGCCGGTGGTGACGGACGCGATGCGCCGGCTCGCGGCGCGGGCGGAGCCGCTCGGGGCGGCGGTGAAGCCGTCGGGGGCGGGCGGCGGTGACGTGGTGATCGCCGTCGCGCAGGATGCGAGCGCGCTCGGGGCCCTCGTCGAAGGGGCCGCGACGGACGGGTTCTCAGCGGTGCCGATGGCGATGGACGGGCGCGGGGTCGACCGCGCAACGGAGTAGGGACAGATGAAGCGAACGTCACGGATCCCGGGGTTCTACAAGCAGCCGGTGGAGGCGCGCCGGCGGCTGCTGGCGGAGGTGGCCGACCTCGACGGCGCCGAGCTCGCGCGCGTGCTCGCGGCCGGCGGCCTCGACGTCGCCGGCGCCGACAAGACGGTGGAGAACGTCCTCGGCACCTACGCCCTCCCCTTCTCGCTCGCCCTCAACGTGCAGGTGAACGGCGTCGACCGCCTCGTCCCGATGGTGGTCGAGGAGCCCTCCGTGGTGGCCGCGGCGAGCAACGCGGCGAAGATGATCCGCGACGGCGGCGGCTTCGAAGCCGAGCACGACGAGCCCCTCATGGTGGCCCAGGTGCAGCTCTGGGGCGTGGCCGACCCGGCGGGCGCCTCGGCGCGTGTGAGGGCGGCGGAGGCGTCGCTCCTCGCGATGGCCGACGCGTCGGTGCCCTCGCTCGTCGCCCGAGGCGGCGGCGCGCGCGCGGTGGAGCCCCGCGACCTCGGCGACGGGCTCTTCGTCGTCCACGTCGTGGTCGATGTGCGCGACGCGATGGGGGCCAACCTCGTCAACACCGTGGCCGAGCGCCTCGCGCCCACCGTCGCCTCGCTCACCGGCGGCACCGTCGGCCTGCGCATCCTGTCGAACCTCTCCGACCGCCGCCGCGTCCGCGTGCGCTGCCGCGTCCCCTGCGCGTCGCTCGCCACCGCGGAGATGTCGGGCGAGGCCGTGCGCGACGGCGTGGCCCTCGCGTCGCGCTTCGCCGAGCGCGACCCGTACCGCGCCGCGACGCACAACAAGGGGATCATGAACGGCGTCGACGCCGTGGTGATGGCGACGGGCAACGACTGGCGCGCGGTGGAGGCCGGCGCCCACGCCTGGGCCGCGCGCAACGGCCGCTACGAGCCCCTCGCGACGTGGCGCGTCGGTGACGACGGAGCGCTCCACGGCGAGATCGAGCTCCCGCTCGCGCTCGGCATCGTCGGCGGCACGCTGCGGGTCCACCCCGGCGCCCGCCTCGCGCTCCGCATCCTCGACGCCCGCTCCGCGCAGGACCTCGCCGTCGTCGCGGCGTCGGTGGGCCTCGCGTCGAACCTCGCCGCGCTGCGCGCCCTCGCCACCGAGGGGATCCAGCGCGGGCACATGTCGCTCCACGCCCGCAGCGTGGCGTCGGCCGCCGGCGCGAAGGGCCCCGAGGTGGAGCTCGTCGCCGAGGAGATCGCCGCCGCCTGCGACGTGACCCTCGACGCCGCGCGCCGCTCGCTCCTCCGCCTCCGCACGCGCGACGACCTCGCCGGGCTCTCCCTCGCGAAGTGACCCCGCGGTGATACCGTACCGGGCACCATGCGGTCCGGCCCCCGCCTCGCCCTCGCGCTGACCCCCACGCTCGCCCTCGCCGTCTCCCTCGCGACGCTCGCGCAGGAGCCGGCGTGGCGGGTGGCCGACCTCCTTCGAAAGGGCGGCGCGAGCGCGGCGCTCCTCGTCGTGGCGGTGGCGTCGGCGTGGGCCCTCCTCACGCGCGACGCGTGGCGTCGCGGCGGCGGGCGCGACGAGGGCGTGTCGGCGTCGCTGTTCGCGGCCTCGCTCCCGTGGGCCGCGGGGTGCTTCGCGCTCCTGGCGGCGTCCCTCTCGCCGACGGTGCCCGCCTACGACGGCGCGCCGCTCTCCGCCTCGCTGCTCACCACCTTCGCCCCGGCGCTCTTCGCGCACCGGGTGGGCGCGTGCGCGAGCGCGGCGCTCCTCCTCGCGGCGGCCGCCGTCCGGTGGCGCCTCGCTCCCTCGCGCGACCCCTTCGCGGCGGGCCTCGGCGCGGCGGCGGCCTTCTTCGCGTTCGGGCTCGCGTGGCACGAGGTCGACTTCGAACTCGCGCACCTCCGCGACCAGGTCGCCTTCGCGCGCCAGTGGGCCGCCGCCGTGGCCCTCGCGGCGGGGGCGGCCGCGGCGACGGCGGCTCATTCGCTGCGCGCCGCCTGCGCCGACGAGGCGACGATGACGCGCGCGCAGGGCCCCTACCGCGAGGGGATGCACGCGCCGACGGAGCGCGCGGCCGACGACCCGGGCGCCGCGCTCGCGCTCCTGGCGGGCCTCGCGTGCTTGGCGGCGGGGGCGTGGTTCTCGTCCGCGGCCGCGCTGGAGCGGGCGGGCCTGTCGGAGCGGCACTGGCCGGGGAGGAAGGTCTACTTCCCCGCGATCGAGTCATGGACGGTGGCCGACGTCGCAACGGCGCGTGCCTTCACGGGCGCGGTGACGCTGTGCGCGGCGATCGCGTTGGCCGGCGCGCTGGCGGTCGCGCTCCGGCGGCGTCGCGCGCCGTGGGGCGCGCTGCTGGCGGCGATCGCGGTGGTGGCGGGCGACGGCCTGGCCTTCACCGCGGTGCGGAGCGCGCGGGCGGCGAGGCTCGACGGCCAGCTCGACCCGGCGGTGGTGTACGAGGGGGCGTTCAGGCCGGTGCTCCTGCCGGACGCCACGCCACTCGCCCCGGAGGTGCGGCGGTGGGTGAGGCTCTCGGGCGACGCGCTCCGCCTCGACCGCGGGCCGACGGTCTCGCTGCGCGACGAGGCGACCCTCGCGATGGCGCTGAGCGCGTTGCTGGCGGGCGCGCCCGCCCCACGGACGCTCGCGGTGGTGCCGGAGGCGGGCACGTCGTGGGCGCAGTTCGAACGGGTCGCGCACGCGGCCAGCGCCGCAGGGGTGACGCGGCTCGTGGTGATCGGGACGCCCGTGGGGCTGGACGACGGCATGGCGCCCGACGCGGCCGGCGCGGCGCTCCCCCGCGACCGGTCCCTGCTGGGCCGGTCGCTGGCGCTCGACGCCGCCGCGCGGTCGGGGTGCGGGCTCGCGCGGTTCGTCCGCACGCGCAACCTCGCGGATTGCAGCCTCGAGCGTGAGCGCATCCCGCGCGACCAGAGGACCCCGCTCCCCCCGGCGGCGACGGTGCAGGAGGCCCTCGCGTTCGACCTGCGGTATCGGTTCCTCGACGTCTCCCTCGGCTGCGCCCCCGCGGCGCGGTGACCCTTGCGCGGGCGCCGCGCGGCTGCGACAACCGCGGCCATGCGAGCCGTGACCGCGCGACGCCCGACCGCCTTCCTGTTCACCGCCCTCTGCGCACTGGCGGCGGGCTGCGGCGACGACCCGACGCCCGCGACGCCCGCCGACGCCGCGCCCGGTGTGACCGTGGACGTCGCCGCCGACGCGGCCCTCGACGCGGGCGCCGACGCCGCGTTCGACGCGCCGGGGATCGACGCGGTGGCGGACGCCGCAGGCGACGTTGCGCGCGACGCCGCGCTCGACGCGTCGCCCGACGTCGCCAACGACGCGCGAGCGGACGTCGCAGAGGCGGGCGCGGATGTGACGGCCGACGCATCTACCGGCTGCGCGGGCGCGGCCGAGGGCGGGGCGTGCGCGCCGGAGGGGGCCTTCTGCGGCGGGCCGTGCACCGACCCCTGCGCGTTCTGCAACGTGCTCCGGTGCGTGGGTGGCCGGTGGGGGCGCCTGGAGGTTCCGCCGTTGCCGCCGGACATGTGCCGCGACGCGGGCGCGGACGCCGCTGCAGACGTCGCCGACGCTGGCGGGCTCAACTGCGACCCGCGCACGGCGGCCTGCGACTCGCTGCCGCCGCCGTGCATGGGCGGCGGCGAGGTGCGCGAGGTGCGGGGCGCGTGCTGGGGCGACTGCGTGGTGTACACGCGCTGCCAGCCCATCGCGTGCGACCCGGCGATGACGGGCCAGTGCCCGACCAACACGGTGTGCTTCCGCACGACGCGCCAGTGCGGCCTGCCGGTGATGTGACGGCGCGGCGCTACGGGGCGGCCGTGACGCGGACGAGTCGCACCACGCAAAAGCCCGCGAACTCCTCCGCGAGGTGGCGCTCGTACGCCCCCGCGGTCATGCCGAAGGCGCCGCCCCAGAGGTCCTCCAGCACGACGGGCCGCCGGCCGTCGGCAGGCACCTCGGCCCGCCGAAGGAAGTCGACGCCGCCGAGGTTGGCGCGCAGGGCGAGCCAGTCCGCGAAGTACGTGATGCGTGGGCTCGGGTGAGGCGCGTGCACCTCGACGGCGACGGCGCTTTCCCCGTCGGGCCCGGTCGAGGTCGCGACGAGCCCGTCGGGCGCGGCGTCCACGCGGAGGATGCGGGCCAGTACGACGTCGGCCGCGATGAAGTCGTGCTCGACGCTCGGCCACGCGGACGACGACCGCAGCGTGGCCTCATCCGTTGCGCCGACGCGCAGCGCGGCGCGGGCCGCTCCCTTCGCCGCGCGCCACGCCGCGTCGAGGTCGAACGCGCGGAAGCTCGCCAGCGAGGCGCGCGCTTCCGCGTGGGCGAACACCGCGACGCGGCGGTCGGCCGCTCGCGCCACCGCGACGGCGCCGGGCGTGGCCCACCGCGGCGGGTTGCTGATAACGTGGCGCCGCAGGAGGTCGACTTCCGCCGCGTCCACGTCGCCCCCTCTCGCGTCGAGCGCGGCGACGCACGCGACGAATGGCGCGCAGGTCCGCCGGCGGAGGTCGAGGAGGCGGCAGTGCCGGTCGCTCGGAGACGGGCTCACGCCGCGCACCGTACCGCGAACGAAGGCGCACCGTCAGGGGCGCGAGGCGCGGATCGTCCGCGCCGTTGACGGCGCGGCCCCGTGCGCTCTAATTGCCGCTCAGGAGCTACGACTTGAGCCGCCCGCCTGAGACGATCGATGCGCCGAGCTCGCCGCGTGAGGACCTGTCCGCTCGCATGAAGCGGCGACAGCGGGAGGCGGAGGAGGCGCTGGGGCCGGAGGGCCGCATCCGCCTCGCGCTCACCCTCGGCTTGAGGGCGCGCGCGCTCGGCCGGCTGGTGCCGCGGTGACGGGCGACGCGATCGACGGAGCGATGGCGTTGGCCGAGCGGGTCTCCGACGCCTTCGCGCGCCGCGGTCACCGCGTCGCGTTGATCGGGGCGGCCGCGATGGCGGTGCATGGGTACGCGCGCGCGACGCGGGACGTCGATCTCGGGGCGGTGGGCGTGCCCCTCACGACGCTGCGCGAGGTCGCCGCGGAGCTGCGCGCGGAAGGTCACAACGTCGAGGTGGGCGAGCCCGACGCCGCCGACCCTCTCGGGGGGGTGATCCGCGTCGAGGTGACGGACGACCTACAGGTCGACGTGGTGAACTTCGGCAACCCGTTCACGGGGGCCGGCCGCCGCGTGGGCGCGGCGGCGCTCGGCGGCGAGCTCATCCCCGTCCCCGGGCGTCGCCTCGCCGTCGTCGGCGTCGCGCCGCTCGTGTTGTTGAAGGTCGCAGCGGGGAGCCGGCTCGACCTGCGGGACGCGGCTGAGCTGCTCACACGACACCCGGAGGTCGACCGCGAGGCCCTGCACGCGCAGTGCGCGACGCTGCGCCTGGACCGCCGCTTCGCGCGCGTGCTCGACGACCTGGCCGCGGCGCCGGACGACGAGCCGCTGCCCTGACAGCCGACGTCTCCTACCGCGCCCGCGCCTCGTCGCGGAGCGCTTCGAAGCCCGGGAGCGCGCCTGCTTCGAGCGCCTGCGCGCACCGGGCCCGCGCGTGCAGCCGCCCCAACGCGAGCGACAGCGCCCCCTCCGCCGCGTCACGGTCGCGCCCGCTCTGGCCCGCGCGCAGCCGCGTGAGGGCCTCGCGGGCGTCACGCGCGTCCACCTCCCCGGCGCGCGCGAAGGCCGCCGCGAGGCCGACCCCACCGCGCACCGGCGCGCCCGGCAGTGGAAGAACGAGCGAGGCGCGAGCGCTGAGCGATCGGGCGACGAAGGGGCGCCCCGCCCACACCGTGACCGCGCCCTCCACCGAGGTGACGCGCACCGCGCCGTTGGCCGCGACGGCGACCCGCGCGGCCCCCACGGACACGATCACGCGGCCCGCGGGCGTGTCGACCGCGAGCGAGCGCTCGGCTTCAAACGGCGACGACAGCTCGATCGCGCCCCGAAGGAGAACCAGCGCCGCGCCCGCGTGACCGGCCACCTCCGCCGCGCTCGCTGCACCGAGGGTGGCGACGTTGTGGCCCGGGAGTTCGAAGCGCGCGCTGGCGCCCGCCGCAGTCTCCACCCGGTCGCCGCAGAGGAGCGAGACCTCACCCCGCACCGCGCCGCCCGCCGCGCGCGGGAGCCCCGCGCAGCGATGGTTCGGATCCCAACGAACGTCCCCGACGGCCTCCGTGATCGTGACTTCCGCGCGGGGCAGGGGGGCCTCCCGCTCGCCGGCGACGTCGGCGACGTCGGCCCTCGCGTCCGCGACCGCCACGTCCGCCAAAGCCTCGTCGGGCGGCGGGCGGTGGCGCGCGCGGCACGCGACGAGGGCCGCGAGGGCCGCCGCACCCAACGCGCGCGGTGGCGTCATCTGCGGGCGCTACTCCCGGACGGGGGGCGGCGCGCTCGACCCCGGCGCGCGAACCTCGTCGAGCAGCCCCGGGGGCGCCTCGGAGTGGTACTCCTCGATGAAGAGGTGGGCGGTGAGGTCCTCCGCGGCGAGCGCCTCGCGCGCCTCGCCGAGCTGCGTCGACGTGTCGCGCAGGCGAACGGCGAGGGCGCTGATGATGTTCCAGAGGAGCTTGATGCCGGTGTCCTTCGACTCGCGGAGGATGCGGAAGAGGTCAGAGCGGGTGAACTCCAGGAGCCGCGCGTCCTCCTCGACGACGACGCTCGCGCTGCGGGGCATCCGCTCGACCATCGACATCTCGCCGAAGTGCTCGCCGGGCCCGAGGCGCGCGATCTCGACCTCGCCCTTGCGCACCGCCACGCGCCCCGAGAGGATGACGAACATCGACTCGCCGGCCTTGCCCTCGGTGACCACCCGGTCGCCCGCGGCGCGCTCGCGCACGTCGGCCAGGGCCTGCACGTACATCAGCTCGCGCGGCTCGAGGTTGCGGAAGAAGGGCACCGACGAGAGCGTGCTGTAGGCGAGCGCGAGGTCCTGGACGATGGTGCTCTTCGCCGTCTCGTCGGGCAGGGTGACCGCGATCGCCGTGATGTTGTCCGCGCCGCCGCGCTCGTTGGCGAAGGCGACCATCCGCGCGGTGGCCTCCTCCTCGTCGTCGCCGCCGGCGAGCGGGGCGAGGTCCTCGTCGCGGTCGAAGTAGCGGTGGAGCCCGTCGGAGCAGAGCACGAAGCGGTCGCCCGGCGCGGCCAGCACCTGAAAGGTGTCGACCTCGACGTTCTCGAACACCCCCACCGCGCGGGTGACGGCGTTCTTGTTGGGGATCTTGTCGAGCACCTCGGGGCGCAGCCGCCCGCGGCGCTTGAGCTCGTTGATCACCGAGTGGTCCTCGGTGAGCTGCCGCACCTCGTCGCCGCGCACGAGGTAGAGCCGCGAGTCGCCGACGTGGGCGATGAAGGCCCGCCGCCCCACGAGCAGCAGCGCCGTCATCGTCGTGCCCATCCCGCGGCGCTCGGGCGTCGCCTGGGCCGCCGCGTAGACCTCGGCGTTGGCGGCGCTCACGGCCGCGCCGAGGAGGTTCTTGATGTCCTCGGGGCGCACGTCGCCGTCGCCGTTGGCGAAGTCCTCGATGAAATCCTTGTCGCGCCGGACGGCCGCGGCGAGGGCCTGCACCGCGAGGGACGAGGCCACCTCGCCGGCGGCGTGGCCCCCCATCCCGTCCGCCACGGCGTAGAGCCCGAGCGACGGGTCGCTGCAGAAGCTGTCCTCGTTGTGCTCGCGCGAGCGGCCGACGTCCGTCCGCGCGTGGATCCTGTGGGCCGTCATCACGACGGCGGTATCACGCCGGGAGAAACCGCGTCAACGCGCCCGCAGGGTGCCTCGGTCACGGGCGGGCCGGCTGCGCGCCCGCGCGCGACGCCGGCGCGATGGCGGCGTAGACGGCGAACTGGAGCACGCTCCGCGCGTCGGGGAGCCTGCCCCGCAGCCGCAGCGGCAGCGAGCGGACCACCTCGCCGTAGGGCACGGCCGGCTGTTCGAAGGCCGCGATCGCCGCGCCGTGGGGCGCCTCGCCCTCGAGCGCCCGCGCCTCCAGGCCCACCAGCGGGAGCGCCGCGCACGGGGGGACCGCGCAGAGGTTCTGCGCGGCCGCGGTCACGTCCAGGAAGCCGTCCCCCGCCGCCCGCGCCACCACCGTGAACGACCCCAGCGTCTGCCCCGCCGGGTCGCGCAGGGGCACCCGCGCCTGCCACTCGGCCGGCGCGCCCCCGGCGTCGTCCTCGTTCGCATCGGCGTCGCCCGCGTTTGCGTCGTACGCCACCGACGCGTCGCGCGCGCCGACGACGCCCGCGTCCCCGCGCGCCGCCGTGCTGTTCAGCGTCGCCACCGGGACGCCGTCGCCGCCGAGCGTGAGCGACACCGCCGCGGTCGAGACGCCCGCCAGCGTCGCCGTCGTCGACCAGTGCCCCGGCGCGCGGAGCGACGTGCCCAGCACGCGGTAGGTGCCGGGCCCGAAGCGCTCGAGCGTCTGCGAGGCCGAGCCGTCCCAGCGCACCAGGCGCACCGGCGCGGGGCCGTCGTTGCAATGGACCGCGAGCCACACGTCGGCGGTCTGGTTGGCGAGCGCGGGGGCGAGCGACACCGCCACGCGGAGGGTGCCGACGCCGTCCTGCGCGCACGGGGCGCCCGTCACGTCGGGCGCGGGCGCGACGTCGGCGACGGCGACGTCGGGCGTCGGGGTGGCGGCGTCGGGGCCGCCGCCCGGGTCGAGGCATCCCGCGACCCACAGGGCGACAGCCCCCACCGCGAGGCGGAGGGGCTTGGAAGGGTTGATAAGCACGACGGGACTATAGCAACCCCGGGCGCAACAAGCCCCCCTCCGAAGCGCTTCCCCGCGCGGGGCGGTAGGGGCCCGCCGTCTCCTCCACCATCTCGAGCGCGCGGCCCCGCACCCGGTACGTCCGGCGGATCACCACCTGCGGCGCGGCGCCCCCGGGCCCGACGCGCCCCGGCTGGATCTGCACGTAGAGATCCCGCGGGGCCTGGAGGGTCTCTTCGATCACCCACTGGCCGTCGCGCACGGCGCCGGAGCGATCGTCGGTGCCGCCGAGCGCGACCTCGCCGCCGAGGGCCACGACCGCGCCGTCGGGGTCGAGGTGGAAGAGCCGCAGCGCCGGGTCGCGCGCCTCGCCGCCGTCCTCCGACTCGCTCACGAAGGTGACCACCACCTCGCGCGGCGCGTCGGAGAGCATCGCGCGCGCGGCCCCCTCGGCCCGCGTCACCCGGCACGCCCCCGGCCGCGCCCCGTCGAACACCGCCGCCGGCGCGCGCGGCGCCCAGCGCCCGCCGTCGTACCCGAGGCCCACCACCCACACGTTGCCGCACGCGGTCACCACCAGCACGGCGGCCGAGCGGCCCGCGCGGCCCACCACCGTGGCCTCCGCGACCCGGTCGTCGGGGGCGGGGTCGCCCGTGATCGCCAGCGCCCCCGCGCCCCGCGCCAGCGCCACGCCGAGCGAGGTGTCGTTGCGGCGCGCGCCCTCGGCCAGCGCGTCGAGCGCGGAGGACGCGTCGGCCGGGAGCTCCGGCTCCGCACGCTCGGTCGTGGCGATGCGTGGGGCAACGACGCCCGTGACGGCCAAAGGCGCGGGGCGGGTCGCGCAGCCCGCGGCGAGGGCGAGGAGCGCGGCGGCCGCGCGGGGCGTCACGGCTTCGGGGCGGGGCCGGGGAGCACCTTGCCGGCGAGGGTGGGCTCGGCCGCGACGCCGCCGGGGCGCTTCAGCCCCTCGACGAGCGCGGGGATGTCGGCCTCGGTGACGTGGCCGAGCACGGCGCCGTCGGGCATCACGGCGAGGGCGATGCCGTGCTCGCAGAGGTCGAGGCAGCTCGACGACATCACGCGCACCGTCGGGTTGAGGCCGGCGCCGTGGCAGGCGACCTTGAGCTTGTCGCGCAGGGCCTCGCTCCCCGATTCGGCGCACGAGCCCTTCGGGTGGCCGTCGGGGCGGCGGTTGGAGCAGACCCACACGTAGCGTTCGCGGAGGGGCATCGCCCGCGGTTATACACGCTCGCCCTCGGCGACGTACGCCTTTTGCGCAGCGGAACGCACGACTCCGCGGTCGCGCCCCGGCGCGGGGACGCGGTATGGTCGACGCGTGACCCCCTTCCTTCGCGCCGTGTTCGGGTGCGCGCTGCTCGCGTCGTCGGCGTGCACCGTCGGGCTGGACTGGACCTACCCCGCCGTCCCCGCTGACGGGGCGCCCGCCGCCGACGTCCCGCGCGCCGACGCGCCCGCCGACGACCGAACGACCGCCCCCGACGCCCCCGCGCCCGACGGGGCCGCGGACGTCCCCGGCTTCGTCGACACGGGCTTCGTCGACACGGGGATGGTCGGCATGGGCGGCTGCGGCGGGGGCGGGGAGCGCTGCTGCTCCTTCGGCGTCTGCGAGCGCGGCAACGTCTGCGTCGCGTCGGGCATGACGCGCACCTGCGAGTCCTGCGGCGGCGACCGCGAGCGCTGCTGCGCCTTCGGCGTCTGCGACAACAACCGCTTCTGCACCCAGCGCGCGGGCGAGACGATGGCCTACTGCCGCGCCTGCGGCGGCAGCGGCGAGCAGTGCTGCTTCAACCGCTTCTGCCGCGACGAGCGCCGCTGCGAGCAGCGCGCCGGCGACCCGTACCCCATCTGCCGCTGAGCCGCGCCTTCGCGCCGCGTTGACCCGGCGTGCGGGGTCGCGGTACCTCACGGGCCGCCATGGTCAAGCCCCGCGTCCGCTTCGCCCCGTCGCCGACGGGCTACCTCCACATCGGGGGGGCCCGCACGGCCCTCTTCAACTGGCTCTGGGCCCGCAAGACGGGCGGCACCTTCGTCCTCCGCATCGAGGACACCGACCAGGAGCGCTCCACCGAGGAGAGTGTGCGGGTGATCTTCGACTCGATGCGCTGGCTCGGGCTCGACTGGGACGAGGGCCCGCAGGTGGGCGGGCCCCACGCGCCCTACTTCCAGATGCAGCGGCTCGACACCTACCGCGCCCACGCGGAGGCGCTCATCCAGGCCGGCCACGCCTACCGCTGCTACTGCACGAAGGAGGAGCTCGAGGCCTCGCGCAACGCGCTCCCCGAGAAGAAGCGCGACCGCTGGGTGTACCCGGGCACCTGCCGCGACCGGAAGGACGAGCCCGACCGCCCCTACGTGGTTCGCATGAAGGCCCCGACGGAGGGCCTCATCACGTACGCCGACCTCGTCTGCGGCGAGATGTCGACGCCCGCCAACACGCTGCAAGACCAGGTGCTCCTGCGCTCCAACGGCGTGCCGCTCTACAACTTCGGCGCGGTGGTCGACGACGTCACCATGGGCATCACCCTCGTCGCGCGCGGCAAGGACCACCTCATCAACACGCCCCCGCAGGTCGTGCTCTACCGCGCGCTCGGGGCGGACGTGCCCGAGTTCGCGCACCTCCCGATGATGCTGACGCCCAAGGGCGAGAAGATGTCGAAGCGCCTCGGCGACCAGCAGGGGATCGACGTCCCCGTCGGCAACTACCGCGAGAAGGGCTGGCTGCCGGAGGCGCTGCTCAACTACATCGCGCGCTTCGGCTGGAGCCACGGCGACCAGGAGGTGTTCTCCCGCGCCGAGCTCGTCGAGCACTTCGACTGGAAGCACGTCGGCAACACCGACGGGAAGTACGACGTGAAGAAGGCCGCCTGGGTGAGCGCCGAGCACCTGCGCGCGCGCCCCGACGCCGAGCTCGCCGCGGGCGTCGTCCCCTTCCTCGCGAAGCGCGGGCTCGCGGTGTCGGTCGATGACCCGCGGCTCCAGCCCGCGATCCGCACGGTGCGGCCGCGCGTGAGCACCTACGTCGACATGGCCGACGCGCTCGACTACTACTTCCGCGACGAGCCCGTGGTCGACGCGAAGGCGGCGGAGAAGTTCCTGACGGCGGAGGGGAAGGCGACGCTGGCGGCGATGGCCGACATGGTGGCCGCCGTGCCGGGCGACTTCACCGAGGCCAGCGTGCAGGCGGCCTTCGAGGCGTGGCTGGCGCAACGGGGCCAGGAGATCAAGGCCGTGGCCCAGCCGGCGCGCGTGGCGCTCACCGGGCGCACCGCGACGCCGGGGCTCTACGAGGTGATGGCGGTGCTCGGGCGTGACGCGACGGTGGCGCGGCTCCGCAGGGCGGCGGCGTGAAGGTCGTCTTCGTCGCGTCGCTGCTCTACGTCGCGCTGGTGGCGGTGCTCGCGCGCAAGAAGCTCCCCGAGCTCCACCCGCGGCGCTTCTTCCTCGAGACGTGGCAGCAGGTCGACCGCGAGGCGCGCGAGGCGCAGGCGCGGCGCGAGGCCGAGGGGCGGGGCCACGACTGGCGCCCGATCGTGGCGTACCTCAGCGCGGCGGTGATCCTGACGTTTCAGGAGTATTTCGGCGACCGCAACACCTTCGTCAACCTCGTCTCGCGCGGCGCCGTCGTCGAGTGGGGCGGCGGGCCCAACCACCCCGCCACCCACCACTGGCAGCTCTTCGGCCCCCTCACCTGGGCGCAGAACCCCCAGTGGAACGAGCTCTACGGCCTCTGCTACTGGTCCTTCACCCGCTCGCTCGGCTACCTCGTGGTGCCGGCGATCATCATGCTCTTCTGGCGGCGCGACCGCATCCGTGACTACGGGCTGTCGGCCAAGGGCTTCCTCTCCCACGCCTGGATCTACGCGCTCTTCTTCGGCATCGTGCTCGTCGCGGTGGTGGTCGTCTCGCACACCGGGGAGTTCGCCAACTACTACCCCTTCTACCGCGCCTCCAACCGGAGCTGGTTCGACTTCGCGGTGTGGGAGCTCGTCTACGCGTCGCAGTTCTTCACGCTGGAGTTCTTCTTCCGGGGCTTCCTGGTGTTCTCCGGGCGCGAGGCGATGGGGTCGGGCGTGGTGATGGCGATGGTGGTGCCGTACTGCATGATCCACTTCGGGAAGCCCTGGGCCGAGTGCCTCGCGGCCATCCTCGCGGGCACCGTGCTCGGCACGCTCTCGCTCAAGACCCGCTCGATCTGGTCGGGCTTCCTCATCCACGTCACCGTGGCGATCAGCATGGACCTCGCCGCGCTGCTCCAGACCCGCGGCCTCCCCGGCGGCCTCCGCCTGCCCGCGAGCTGGGGTTGGTAGCGGCGCGACGTCAGCGGGCGACGCTCCGCCCCGCCCGCTTGCCCGTCGCGTTCGTTGCGCAGTACGCTCGCGGCGTCATGCGATCTTCGGCGTCCGTGGCGCTCGTGCCCGACGACCTCCCGCCGGAGCACTGGCACCTGGCGGACGGGTTCAAGACGCCGATCAGTGTCGACACGCAGGAGCGTGAAGACGCCGTCCAGCACACCTTCGAGGCGCGGGTGGCGGCCGACGGCCTCGACGTCTCCGTCCTCGCCAACGTCGCGCCCCGCTGGAACCGCTCGCAGCCCACCGTGGGCGTCGACCCCGACGTGATGTGGGTCGAGCCCCGCCTCCCGAAGGGGCTGCGCAGCGTGCTCACCTGGGAGCCCGGCGTGAAGCCCCCGCGCGTCGCCGTGGAGATCGTGGGCCGGGAGACCGCCCACAAGGACTACAACCACGGCCCCTCGAAGTACGCCGCCTCGGGCACGCGCGAACTCTGGGTCTTCGACCCCGACGGCTTCGGCCGCACGGACACGGGCGAAGGGCCCTGGGTGCTCCAGGTGTGGCGTCGTCAGCGCGGGCGCTTCGTGCGGGTGTACGCCGGCGACGGCCCGGCGCGCACCGAGGCCCTCGACGCGTGGCTGGTGGTGAAGGGCGGCCTCCTCCGCGTCGCCGACGACCGCGAGGGCCAGCGCCTCTGGCCGACGCTCGGGGAGGCCCGCGCCGCCGCCGAGGAGCGCGCCGCCAGTGAAGCCGCCGTGCGCGTCGCCGCCGACGCCCGCGCCGACGCCGCCGACGCACGTGTGAGAGAGCTCGAAGCCTTGCTGGCGAAGTTGCGAGGGGAGTAGGAGCGCCGCGGGGGCGGCGGCGAGACGGAGGGGGTGGGCGGCGCTACTTGGGCTGCTTCGCGCGGTTCTTCTTGCGGGTGGCGGCGGCGCGGGCGGCGATCTCGCCGCGCACGCCGTAGAAGGCCCTGGTGCGCGGGTAGCGCTGGGCGACGGTGGCGTTCTTGGCGTCGGCGAGGGCGAAGGGCTCGGCGAGCTGGTCCATGCGGGCGAGGGCGTCGTCCCAGGCGAGGTCGCGCTGGGCGGTGACGTGGGCGGCCCACGCGTTGGCGCGCGCGGCCTCCTCGGTGAGGCCCTGGGCGCGCTTCAGCGACGCGGCGAGCTGCTCGGGGTCGGGCGCGTACACGCCGAAGTCCGCGCGGTACTTCGCGTGGTCCGCGAGCTCGCCCGCCACGCCGCCAGCCTCGGTGGCCTGACCCTCCACCGGGCGGCGCGTCACCGCCTCCGTCGAGACGGGCTCCTTCGGCACCATCGGCGTCCGGCCGATCACATCGGTCGTCGCGGTGGAGTTGCCCGGCGCGACCGCCGCGTCGGGCTTCATCGACTCGCTCTTCTGCTTCATGCATCAGCTCCTTGTGGGAGTGGGGCGTCGTCGCCCACGACGGCCCCCATCGGCGCGTCGTCGGGCGGCGAAGCGAACACCTCCTTCATCGGAGCCGCGTCGGAGAACCTGAGCGCGACGTGGACGAGGCCGCGACGCGTGCGAACGTGGTCGCGCGGCGAGACATCACCCGCCCGGGCGACGCGCTCGTGGGTGCGGGGCGCGTGATCGTGGGGCCGGGGCGTGAGGTCATGGCATCGAGGCACGACGACGTGGGCCCGGGCCATGAAATCGTGGTCGGGGACGACGAGCCCGCCGCGCCGCCCCGAGGGCGCGTCAGCGGGCGTCGGGGTCGGCGAGCCAGGCGGCGAGGGCGGGCGGGTCGAGGTCGAGCACGACGTCGCCGAGGCGGTCGGGCCCGAGGGTGGTGAGGCGGGCGACGAGGGCGGCGTGCTCGACACCAGTGAGCGCCCGGGCGAGCCTCCGCTCGAACAGGCGGAGCAGCGGGCGGAGGCCTTCTTCGCGGCCCCTCTCCATGCCAATGCGCTGCTGGGTCTCGAGCCAATCGTTGTAGATGCGGTGGGTCTCGCTGACCAAGGAGGGCTCCGTGTCGTGGGGATTGTGCACTTCGAGCTGAAGGCGAACAAGGTGGGGCCAGACGAGGCGGCGCGCGGGGTCGTCGTCGGGCAGCGCGTCGAAGTCCTCCAGCGCCTCATGGAAGGTGACGCCCGCACCCATCGGCCGCACCAGCAACCACGCGAGCTGCTTCGCGAGCCAGGTCCCCACCTCCAGCGCGTCGGGCGCCTGACGCGCGAACTCCAGCACCGTTGGGCCCTCCGACGTCAGCCGGCGCAGCAGCTCGCGCGTGGGGGGCGGCGACGGCGCGGTCGGCTCGAAGCACACGTCGGCGAACTGCGGGTCGGGCGCGAGGCGCACGTCCGTCTCAGCGCGCCCCGCGGGCGAGAGCGCGTCGGCGGCGAGGTCCTTGGCGAAGACGTCGAAGGGCGTGCGGCCCATCACGCGCTCCCGGTGGGGGCAGCGAGGCGAGGGCGTGGGCGGAGAGGGCGGTGCGGCATGGCGCGAAGGTCATCGTGGCCTCCGCGCGAGGTGGCGCGTCGTGACTGAACGCCCGTGCGGCACTCGCCCGTCCGGTCGCGGAGGTGCCGTGGCGCGTGGCGACGTCGGGTACGATCGCGCCGTGAGCGGTGACGTTGACCCCGCGGCGCTCGCGCGGCGCGCGCTGCGACCCGACCGGCCCGGGCTGGCGCTCGCGCGCGCCGTGGTGGTGGGCGTGTCCGACCCGCGCGAGGCGTGGGAGCGCCTGGCCGCCCGGGGCTGCGTCCCGCTCGCCTGGGCGGCGGACGTCGCGGGCCGCGGGTTCGTCACGGCGTGCGGGCAATGCGAGCGGCACGGGTGGTACTACGGCTTCAGCGGCTACGGCTCGGTGACCGAAGGGTGCGAGGCGTGCGAGGGCTACGGGTGGGTCACGGGCGACGGCCCGCCGAGCGTGGACGCGTGTCTGGCGCTCGCGGGCGACCCGGTTGGCGTCGCGACCGCCGAGGCGCTCGCCCGCGAGGCCGTCGCACGCGTCGCAACATGGGGGACGCTCCAGGCCCCCCTGTTCGAGTCGTGGCTGTCCCCGCCGCGGTCGTCGTCGCCGCGGCGGTTCGCGTGGTGGATCGAGGCGCCGGGCTTCGAACCGGGCGAGCGCGAGGAGGGGCCCCGGTGGGCCTTCGAGCCGGCGTACGCGAAGGGCCCGCGTCGGTGGGCCCTGTCGGACGTGGACGAGTACTACCTCCCGCTGCCGCCGCGCCTCGTCGAGGCCCTCGATGGCCACGACGACCTCCAGGACGAGGGCGCCGACATCGGCCTCGGGGACGACGCGGACCTCACGCGCGCCCCGGGCCTCCGCCTCGTGCTACGGCACCACGCGCGCTGGCGCCTCGGCGTCGCGCGCGGGTACGGCGATCTGCTGGGCGGCCCCGACCCCTTCGCGCCGCTCCTGGCGCTGGCGTCGACGGGGTATTGGATCACGGCCATCACCGGCGCCGCCGCGGTGCTCGTCGCGCCGACGGTGGACGGGCCCGCGGCGAAGTAGCGGCCCCGACCGGGGGTGCCTGCTTCGAACGCCCGGGCGTGCGCTTCGCTCAGGGGCCGGCGCTCTCCCGCGCCGCGCACGACACCCCGTCGCCCGCGGTGCCCAGCGCGAAGCGCCACGCCGCCGCCGCGCGCTGCCACTCCGCCAGCGCGTCGACCTCGCGCAGCGACGCCTCGGCCTCGGCCACCTCGCGGAGGTTCACCGCGAGGATGTTGCCGTCGCCGAGCGCGAGCCGCTGGCGCTCGAGCTCGGCCACCTCGCGCGCGGCCGTCAGCTCGCGGCGCGCCACGGCCACCCGGTCGCGCGCGGCCTCCAGCGCGGAGGCGGCGTCGCGCACGTCGGCGGCCACGCGGTCGAGCGCGAAGCGGCGCTGCTCCTCGGCGCGCGACATCGCGGCCTCGGCGGCGCGCGTGCGCCCGGTGGCGACGCGGTTGAGCAGCGGGATGTCGAGCACCAGGCCCGCCTCCAGCACCGGGCCCTCGCGGCTCTGCGGCCCCGCGCCGAGGTCGTGCGACGCGGCCACCGTGACGTCGATCGCCGGGCGCTGCTGGTTCTCGAAGTAGTCGCGCTCGACGCGCTCGCGCTCGCGCTGGGCTTCGAAGCGACGGGGCTCGGGTCGCGCGCTCTGGGCGGCGCGGGCGCTGCGGGCCACGCATTGCGCGTCGAGCGGGGCGGGCTCGGGCAGCGCGGCGGGGAGCTCCTCGGGCGCGGGCAGGCGCGGGTCGCCGGCGCCGTCGCGGAGGTAGAGCGAGAGCTCGATCGCGGCCTGCTCCAGCGCGCGGCGGGCCGACACCACGGCGCCCTCGCGCTGGGCGACGGCGCGGATGTTGTCGGTGCGCTCCTGGGCGGGGAGGTCGCCGCGGGCGGTGCGCTCGGCGAGGGCGGCGTTGCGGTCGGCCGCGAGCTGGAGGAGCGAGCGGGCGACGGCGAGGCGGCGGCCCGCGGCGACCCAGTCCCAGTAGCGCTGCGCGCCGAGGCGGGCGAGCTCGAGGCGCTGCTGGAGCGCGCCCATCGCGGCGACGGTGCGGCCGTGCTCGGCGCGGGTGATGTTGGCGCGCGCGCGGTCGATGGGCCCGTTGCGCAGGAGTGGGACGGAGAGGCCCGCGCGCACCTCGCCGTAGGGGTTGGTCTCGAGCTTCCCGTCGTAGATCGGGATGCCGGTGTAGGAGAGCCCCTCGCCGAGGCGCCAGCCCGCGAAGAGCGTGGCGCCCCAGAGGCGCGTGGGCTGCACGAGCGCGGTGTCGATCGTGAGCGGGTTGTAGTACCCGACGGGCGCGACGGACGCGCGCGTGCGCCACTGCGGGTCGAAGCTCCCCTCGGCGGCGCGGAGCTCGGCGTCGGCGGCGTCGCGGTCGCGCTCGGCGGCGGCGACGAGCGGGTGGTGGCGCTCGACCGAGGCGAGCACCGCGGTGAGCTCCAGCGGCGCGGACTGCGCGGCCACCGTCGCGGGCGCGAGGAGCAGCGCGAGCGTGGCGACGAGCGCCCTCACTTGGGGGCCCCCGACGCGCCCGCCGACGAGCCGCTGCCGTACGAGCCGCCGCCCGACGCGCCGGCCGCGCCGTACGAGCCGCCCGACGCCGCCGCAGGCTCCGTGGGGATGGCCGGTGGGAAGCCGTTGAACTGACGCCAGAGCTCGTAGGCGAGGGAGACGCGGTTGAGCAGGATCCAGCCGTGCGCGCGGACGCCCTGCCGGAGGTAGCGCCCCGAGGGCCACGGCTCGCCCCCTTCGGGCACCACCAGCACGCGGAACTTCCCGCGCCCGTCGTCGACCGCGTCGATCACCGCGATGCGCCCGCCGAAGGTCCCCACGGCCACGGAGGGCCAGCCCGAGAACTGGAGCGCCGGCCACCCTTCGAACTGAACCCGCACGTGGCGCCCCTCGCGGAGCAGCGGGACGTCGTTGCCGTCGACCCACAGCTCCACCGCGCGCGCCTCGGTGTCGGGGACGAACACCACCAGGGGGTCGCCGGCCTTGAGCATCTCGGCGCCGGTGCCCGCCATCAGCCGGAGCACGGTCCCGTCGCGCGGCGCGAGGACGCGCTGGGTGGCCTGGCGGGCGAGGCGGACGTCGATGCGGGCGAGCTCGGCGTTGGACGACGCGACCTCGGCCTGCGCGGCGGCGCGCGAGGCGCGGCTGTCAGCGATGGAGGCGAAGCCGTCGGTGCCGACGCGCACGAGGTCGGCGGCGACGGCCTGCTCCTCGGCGCGGGCGGCGCTGAGGTTGGCGCGGGCGCGGGCGAGCTCGGTCTCGGCGCGGGCGAGGTCGAGCTCGGCGAGCTCGCGGGTGCGCGACGAGGCGATGCCCTGCTCGGCGAGGGCGCGCTGGCGCTCGACGTTGAGGGTGGCCGTGCGGAGGCCGGCCTCGCCGACCTCGACGCTCTGGGCGGCGGCGCGGGCGCGGTCGCGGGCCATCTGGACGCGGCGCTCGGCGGCGGAGAGGGCGTTGTCGCGCGAGCGGGTGAGCTGGGTCACGCGCTCGTCGACGCTGTCGGCGCGCGAGCGGGCGGCCTCGAGGCGGGCGACGACGGCGTCGCGCTCCTGGCGCAGGCGCTGGAGGATCTCGGGGTCGTTGTCGGAGATCTCGACCAGGGGCTCGCCGGCGCGCACGTGCGAGCCCTCGCGGACGAAGAAGCGCGTCGGGCGGCCCTCGATGGGCGCGTCGATCACCTGCTGGCGCTCGAGCGGCGCGTAGGCCACGACGCGGCCGCGGCCGGCGGAGGTCTGCTGCCACGGGAGCAGGAAGAGCCCGGCGAGGACGGCGGCGAAGAGCGACGCGAACACCCACGCGAGGGTGCGCGCGGCCCGCGGCGAGCGGACCATCGCGAGCGACGCGGGGGCGCGGTAGGGGGCGCGGTGGGCGGCGGCTTCCATGGGTCAGACCTCCGGGCGGCGGGCGACGTCGGGGCGGGGCGCGAGCGCGCCGTCGCGGAGCTGCCACGCCTCGCGGCAGAGCGCGGCGACCGACTCGTGCTGCGTCAGGACGAGGAGCGTCCAGGGGGCGCCGGGGCGGTCGAGGGCGGACATCACCCGGCGCACCGTCTCGCCGTCGAAGGCGTCGAGCGCGCCGTCGACCACCAGCAGCCGCGGCCGCGCGGCGACGGCGCGGGCGAACATCAGCACGCGCGCCTGGGTGTGCGAGAGCGGCGAGCCGTCGGGGGCGAGCTCGGTGGCGACGCCGTCGGCGAGGTCGGCCACCTCGACGTCGAGGCGCATCGCGGCGAGGGCGCGGCGGACGTCGTCGGGCGAGACGTCGGCGCGGCCCACGGCGACGTTGTCGGCGACGGAGCCTTCGAACACCTCGACGTCGCGCACGAGGGCGACGGCGTCGCGCACGGCGTCGAGCGAGAGCTCACGGAGGTCGGCTCCCTCCAGGGCGATGGCGCCGGTGGCGGGGGCCCGCACGCCGAGGAGCAGGTCGGCGAGCGCGCCCTTGCCCGACCCGCTGCGCCCGACGACGGCGGCGCGGGCGCCGGGGGCGAGCGAGAGGGTCACGTCGCGGAGGGGCTGCGCGCGGCGGTCGTACGCGAACGACACGCCGCGGAGCTCGACGCGCGCGCCCGCGGAGTCGCCGGCGGGGAGCGCGGCGCCGCCCTCGCGCTCGAGCGGCAGGTCGGTGAGGTGGCCCACCTTGTCGACGGCGGTGACGAGGTCATAGAAGCTCTCGAGCTGCTTGCCGAACTTGGCGATGCCCGCGACGACGGCGGTGACGACGAGCTCGGCGGCGGCGAGCTGGCCGATGGTGAGCCCGCGCTCGATCACCAGCCAGCCCCCGAGGCCGAGGAGCGCCGCGCTCACCACGGCCTTGAAGGCCAGCGAGCCGACGTGCTGGCGGAAGACCACGCGGAAGTGCCCGGCGCGCGCGCGGAGGTACTTCTGGGTGAGCGCGTCGGCGCGGGCGACGGCGAAATCCGCGGCGCCGGAGCCCTGGAAGGTGGTGTGGTGGCGGGCGAGCTCCTCGAGCCACGCGGCGACGGCGTACTTGGCCTTCGACTCCTCCAGCGAGGTGCGGATCGCGCCCGACCCGAGCGGGAAGAGGATCACCAGGATGCCCGCGACGAGCAGCACGTCGAAGGCGAGCAGGGCCGGGTGGTAGAAGGCCAGGAGCACCGTGCCGATGAGGGCCTGGAGGGTGACCGCGAGCCCGTCGAGCAGCAGCACGGCGACCGTCTTCTGGATGGTGAGCACGTCGAAGAAGCGGTTGACCATCTCGGGCATCCGCGCGCGGTCGAAGGCGGACGCTTCGAGGCGCGGGAGGCGGCGCGCGAGGTCGACCGCCACCTGGACGAACACCCGCCGCTGGAGCACCTCGACCACCTGGTACTGGAGGGCGCGCATGAGCCCTTCGAAGCACAGCACCACGAGCACGATGAAGGTGAGCACCACCACCGGCTGGAGCACCGTGCCGAAGGAGATCGAGTTGACCAGCGACGCGGTGGCGATGGGGACGGCGAGCGAGAGGAGCCCGACGCCGACCGCGTAGGTGGCGATGACCCAGAGGTCGCCGCTCTCGGCGCGGAGCAGGTCGGCGAGGCGGCGCAAGGGCGTCGGCCCGTGGTGCGCCCCGGGAGGGGGCGCGTGGGCTTCGTCGAGGGTCGTGGGGTGCTGCACGGCGGGCGCGGAGGGTTGCAGTGAACGTGCCTCCCGCGTCGCCCGGGAACGTGCGGAGTTCCGTCGCACGGCGGGGGGCGGCGCGGCGCACGGTGCGGCGCGATTCCGCACGGGTTCGTCGGGGGGTGAGGCGAGGCGTGGCGCCGCGACGGGCGCAGCTCCACGGCGGCGACCGGGCGCGGCTCCGTCGTGGGGCACCCGTTCCCCGCTTCGTGCTCTCCATCCCCGTGCAGGTGCTCCCTGTCCCGACGTGGTGGTGCTCCATCTCCGCGCTCGTCCAAGGCTCCCCGCGTTCGTCCAACGTTCCTTGCCCTTGTGACCTCGTTTCCCCGCGCGTGTACGTGCCTTCCTCTTGCTCGTCCAACGCTCCCCGCGCCCGTGCAATGCCTCCCCGAGGTGTGCACGCGCCTGCCCGCGCCCGTGGCGTCCGGCCACGCTTGTGGCTGTACCGCACGGACGTCTGTGCCGCTTCCGCGCGCGGCGTTGGCGCGGGCCGCGGGGCACGGCGGGTGCTGCGCGGCAGCGCCCGGCGCGTGGAGCGTCGGCACCGCAGAGGAGACGTCCATGACCCCGTTCTCGAAGAAGTGTCTCGCGCTCGCGCTGATGTTGGCCGCGGGCGCCGCGTGCAGCCGTGACCCGCAGCCGGCGGAGGACCCGGCGATGAACAACCCCCAGTCGGCGAGCTCGTCGTCGGGCGGGATGAGCAGCACCGCGGGGCCCGCGAGCGGCGGCACGATGGGTGGTGATTCGATGGGCAACGGCTCCGCGGGCAACCCGGGGATGGGCACCGGCTCGATGAGCGGCTCGGGCTCGATGGGGACGGGCACCACCGGCATGGGCACGATGGGCACCGGCACCACCGGCTCGATGGGCAACGACACGTCGGGCTCGATGGGGATGGGCACCGACGGCGGCATGGTCGGCATGCAGACCGACGGGGCGACGATGGGCGACGCGTCGATGGGCGACGTGATGGGGAGCGACGCGTCGACGATGGCGGACGCGGGCGCCCCCGACGCGCGCCGCCGCACGCGCTGAAGTGTGCGCTGGGAGGGCGCGGCGCGGGCCTCGCGCGTCGGCCGGCGAGCGCGGCGCCCGTTGCGGTGCGCCACAACGTGGCCGATCGCCTCGGGGGCGCGCGACGCCCCGACCTCGCGTGTGAACGGCGCGAGGTCGGGGCGGGCCGCGCGGCACGGGTGCTGCGATGGGCGGAGGCCATGGACAACATCATCAAAGGGTCGGTCGTGGTCATCACGGGCGCGTCGAGCGGCATCGGCCGGCAGACGGCGCAGCACTTCGCGGCCGAGGGCGCGCGGCTCGTCCTCGCGGCGCGCGACGGCAGGGCGCTCGACGACGTCGTTCGCACGTGCATGGAGGTGGGCGCCGAGGCGGTCGCGGTGCCCACGGACGTCGCAGAGCAGGCGCAGGTGGAGGCGCTCGGCGAGGCGGCGGTGCGGCAGTTCGGCCGGGTCGACGTGTGGGTCAACAACGCGGGCGCCTACATGATGGGCGCGGTGGAGGACGTGCCGACGGAGGCCTACCGGCGCCTCATGGACGTGAACTTCATGGGCACGGTGTACGGCACGCGCGTGGCGCTGCGGGAGTTCCGCCGGCGCGGGCGCGGGGTGATCATCAACGTGGGGTCGGTGGCGGGGAAGAACGCCTACGCCCTCGCGGCCGCGTACTGCGCGAGCAAGCACGCCGTCCACGGCTTCACCGAGGCGCTGCGCCAGGAGCTCGTGGGGACGGACATCCACGCCTGCGTCGTCGCGCCGGCCACCGTCGACACGCCGCTCTTCGAACACGCGGCCAACTACACGCACCGCGAGATCGAGGCGATGCGGCCGATCTACCCGCCCGCGCAGGTGGCCGAGGAGATCGTCTCGCTCGCGAAGCGCCCGCAGCGCGAGGTGACCGTCGGCGCGGCGCCCAAGGTGTTCTCCGCGCTGCACGGGATCGCGCCCGACCTCTACGAGCAGATGCAGCCGCGGATGGTGAACAACGAGCACCTCGGCAAGGCGCCGCGCGAGGACACGCCGGGCAACCTCTTCGACGCGCGCGAGCCGCACCTCGTCGAGGGCGGCTGGCAGGCGCGCAAGACGGGGATGGTCCACCTCGGCGAGCTGCTGCGCGACGGGGGCCGCGGGCGCCCCCACTGACGCGCCGCGGGGCGGTGGTGTCGGCGTTGCAACGGTGACGGAGTGGGCCGCCGCGGCGAGGCGGAGAAGGAGAGCGAAGGGACCATGTCGGACGGGATGCGCTTCTTCCGCGCGGCGGGCTACGTGTTCACTTGGGGCGAGGTCGCGCCCGGGCGGGCCGCGGTGGTCGAGATGTTCCGCGAGAGCCTGGCGGGCGACCGGCGCTACTTCGTGGCCCGCGCCCGCTGCGCGCCCGACCGGGCCTCGGCCTACGCCCGCGCGATGGCCCTCGTCGCGTGGGTCCGCTCGCTCGACGTGCCCGCGCGCCGCGACCCGCAGGCGCAGGCCGTCCTCGAGCAGCTCGCCGTCCTGCGCGACCGGCTCTCGCGCCTCCCCGTCCCCCTCGACGTCGCCGCCGCGCCCTGCGTGGGCGCCGTCGCCGCGGCCTGACCGCATCGCGTTCCAAGCGGGGCTTCGGCACACCCGATGCTCTCCCTCCCGCGGGCGACACCTCGGGAGGCCCTCGACGCATGGAACGACGTGACTTTCTCTCCAACGGGCTCATGGCGAGCGCAGGCGCCATGGCGATCCCACTGATCGGCTGCGCGCCGTCCCTCCAACAACACGGCGCGCTCACGACCATCAGCGAGGCCGAGGCCGACGCGATCCTGGCCCGGCTCGACCGCGCGCTCCCCGCCGCGCGCGACGCGCGCCCGGTGCGTGATGCACTCCGCGCCGCGCACCCCGACGCGCTCGAACGTCTGGGCGAACGCGTCGATGACGCCGACGCGCTCGCGGCCTCCGCGCTGACGGGGCTGGTGATCGGCGACGCCGGGGGCATGATCCCCGCGGGCAAGGCGCCCGACGACCGAGTGCGCGCGCGCTTCGAAGAGCTCGCGCCGGCGCTCGACGCGCAGGTGGTCGGCTGCACCGCGCTGCTGGCCCGGATGCCCGCGCGCGAGCGGCTCCGCCTCGACGACGCGCTCCGCGAGCGCCCCGAGGCGCCGATGCAGGTCGGCGAGGCGCTCGACGGCCACGCCGCGGCCTCGGGGGTCTCTGCGGCGGGGCGCGGGAAGCTCCGGCGGATCGTGTCGCAGATGGGCGCGCGGGCGCGGGTCCAGCCCTTCTCCGTCCAGCTCGACGAGTGCGTCGACAAGGTGCACCGCGTCGCCGCCTACCACGGCCACGACGTGATGCTCGCCCGCGAGGTCGCGGCGCACGCGGCGGTCGGCTCGCTCTACGCACGTCAGCAGGCCAGCGCGCCGGCGCCCTGGAGCCCCGCGACCGCCGCGCGCGTCACCCCGATGCCGTCCGCCGTGCGCCCGCGCGAGCCCCGCGGCACCGGCGCGATGATCGCCGGCGGCGTCATGCTCGGCGTTGGCGGCGTGACGTGGGCGCTCGGCTGGGGCCTCGCCGACAGCGTCTCCTCCGGCCTCCTGATCGTCGGCACCCTCGGCGCGATCCTCGCGGTGGCGGGCCTCATCACGCTGATCGTCGGACTCGTGCTGTATGCCGCGACCTCCTAGCGTGGTGGTGACCGGCGTCGGCGCCACGTCCGCGTTCGGCCGCGGCGCCGGGGCGCTGCGCGACGGGGTGTTCGCCGGCCGCGAGGTGATCGCGCCGATCGGGCGCTTCGACGTCGCCCCCTTCGGCGCGCGCGGTGTGGCGGCGCTCGTGCCCGGCGGGCCCGAGCGCGACCGGCACGCGGCGTGGGCGGTGGAGGCCGGGCGCGAGGCGCTCGCGATGGCGGGTCTGGGTGACGCGTCGCGCGGCGGGCGGCGCGTCGCGCTGGTGATGGGGACGAGCCTCGGGCGCGGCGACGACCTCACCGAGACGACGGCAGCGGTCGCGCGCTCGCTCGGGCTCGACGGCCCGCGCGTCACCTTCTCCACCGCGTGCACGTCGTCGGCGAACGCCGTGGGCTTCGCGCGCGACCTCGTGGCGTCGGGCGACGTCGACGCGGCGCTCGCGGGCGGCGCCGACGAGGTGACGCTCGACCTGTTCGCGGGCTTCGCGGCGCTCGGGGTGCTGGCCGAGGGGCCGTGCGCGCCCTTCGGCCCGGTGTTCGGCACGACGCTCGGCGAGGGCGCGGGCTTCGTCGTGCTCGAGCGCGCGGGCGAGGGGACGGCGACGCCGCTGGCCGAGCTCGCGGGCTACGGGCTGGCGGGCGACGCCTTCCACGAGACCTCGCCCGACCCGCGCGGCGGCGGCGTGGCGAGGGCGATGCGCGGGGCGCTCGGCGACGCGGGCTGGCGCGCGGAGGACGTCGACTACGTCAACGCGCACGGCACCGGGACCGCCGCCAACGACGAGGCCGAGTGGCTCGGCACCGAGGCCGCGCTCGGCCCGCGCGCCCGCGCCATCCCCGTCAGCGCGTCGAAAGGGATGTTCGGTCATGCGCAGGGCGCGGCGGGCGTCCTCGAGCTGCTCGCCACGCTCGCGTGCGTCGCGGAGGGAGCGGTGCCGCCGTCGGTCCGCGCGGAGCGGGGACGTCGGCGAGGGCCGGCGGACGCTGCGGCCGGGCCGCGCCCGAGGCCACACGCGGTGGCGCGCTTCCTTTCGACGAGCAGCGCGTTCGGGGGCGCCAACGCGGTGCTCGCGGTCGGTCCTCGTGGCGACGCGGAGCGCCCGATGCGCCCGGTGTCGCTGCTCTCCGATGGGACGGTGGCGGGCGCCGACGCGGTGGCCCGCGCGCGTACTGGCGAGGGGCTCCGCGCGGTGGCGCCGTCGCTCGACCCACGAACGCTCGACCCGCTGGCCCGCCTCGCGGTGTGCGCCTGCGGCGAGGCGTGGGCGGCCCTCCCGTCGCGCCCCGCGGGGGCCGCGCGCGACCGGGCCGGGGTGATCCTCGCGGCGCCGCGCGTCTCGCCCACCAGCGCCCGTGCGTGGCGCGACGCCTTGCGAGAGCGCGGGCCGACGCGCGTCGACGCTCGCGCCTTCGCACGGCTCGTCCTCCACGCGACGACGGGCACCGCGTCGCAGGCCCTCTCGCTCCGCGGCCCCGCGAGCACCCTGGCGGGCTCGGGCGCCGCGGGCGTTGCCGCCGTGATCGCCGCCGCGCGCGTGCTGGCGTGGCGCGACGACGCCGACCTCATGCTCGCCGGCTACGCCGAGGAGCGCGACGACGCCGACCCCGCGCGTGAAGGCGCCTCGGTCGTGTGCCTCGGTACGTCACCCGCACCGGGCGCGCCGCGCGTCGCGGGGACGGCCTTCGCGGGCCCCGGACGCGTCGACGAGGCCCGCGCGCGCGCCGCCGGTGGGCGCGACGATGTCCCCTGGCGCGTCGTCCGGGCCGAGCCCGACGCGCCCCTCGCCGCGATGGAGGCCCTCCGCGCGGCCGCCCGCGACGTGCGAAACGGCGCCCCGCGCGCCGGCGTCGTCGCGCTCGACGACCACCTCACCTGCGCCCTCGTCCTGGAGAACGCTTCATGAACGCCGACCTCGCCGCCACCCTCTCCCTCCGCGAGGCGACGCTCGCCCGCGTGAAGGCCGTGCTCATCGACCGGCTCAAGGTGCCGCGCGCGCCCGAGGAGATCGACCTTGACGCGCCCCTCTTCGGCACCGGGCTCCTGCTCGACTCGGTCGACGCGGTGGAGCTCACCGTGGCCCTGGAGTCGGAGTTCGCCATCCGCCTGCGCGAAGAGCTGCTCGGGCCCGACCGCTTCCGCACCGTCCAGTCGCTCGTCGACCTGGTGCTCACGCACGGGGGCCGCCCGTGAGCCTCGCCGACGAAGTCCTCGCCGTCCGGACCGCCGTCGGCCTCCACGCCGACCCCGCCGCCGTCGTGCTCGAGGTCACCGGCCCCGACGCCCTCGCCGCCGTCGAGCGCGCGCTCCCGAGCGACCTCTACCTCCGCGACGGCCAGTGCCGGCAGTCGCTCCTGCTCGACGCGTCGGGGCGCCCCGTCGCCGACGTCCTCGTCGCGCGCGACGACGATCGCTACCTCCTCACCGTCGCGGGCGCCACGGCCGCCGAGGCGCTCGCCCGCTTCGACGACGACGGGCGCTTCGAAGCCCGCGCGCTCGATGTGAGCGTGGTGTCCGCGCACGGCCCCTGGGCCTGGGAGCTCGTCGGCGAGGCCTTCGACCCCGGCGCCGCGGCCGTCCCGTACCTCAACCTCTTCCGCGCCGACGGGCTCGTCGGGCTGCGCGCGGGGCGGACCGGGGAGTTCGGCTACGAGTTCCTCGCGCCGCGTGCCGAGGCCGACGCGGTGATGGCCCGCCTCGCCGCCGCGGGTGCGCGCTTCGGGGCCGCCGCGGTGACCACGGAGGCGCTGCGCCACTGCGCGTTCGAAGGGTGGTTCTTCGACCCGTCGCTCGCGCCCGAAGGGGAGGGCGTCACCGCCGTCGAGCTCCAGCTCCTCTGGCGCCTCTCGCCCACGCGCCCCTACGCCGGCCGCGAGGCCGTCCGCGCCCGGCTCCGCGCGCCCACGCAGCGCAGGCTCACCTTCGTGGTCACGAGCGAGCTCGCGGTCGTCGGCGACCGCGTCTCCCTCGACGGCGAGGACGTCGGCGTCGTCACCCGCGCGGCCCGCTCGCTCACCCGCGGGGACTCCGTCGCCCACGCGCTCCTCGACGCGCGCATCGCCCACGGTGGCATCGCCGGCCTCCGCGTGGGGGCGCAGGGGTTCGCCGCCCGCACGGTCGCGCCGCCGCTCGTCAACAACCGGAGCCTCCACGTCGACCCGCGGCGCCACGCCTTCGCCTGCGCCGACGAGGTCGCCTTCCCGCCGCCCGCGCGCGGCGGAGCGCCGGGGTGCGCGCCGTGAGCGCGACGGTGTTCGTCACGGGCGCGAGCCGGGGCCTCGGGCGGGCGATCGCGGAGGCCTTCGGGGCGCGCGGCGCGTGGGTGGCCGTCGGCTGCCGGCGCCGGGCGGATGATGCGGAGGCCACGCTCGCCTCGGTGCGGGCGCGCGGCGGCGACGGCGTGGTGGAGGCGTGCGACGTCCGCGACCCGGCGGCCCTGCGCGCGGCGGTGGGGCGGGTGCTCGACGCGCGCGGCCGGGTCGACGTCGCTGTCCACTGCGCGGGCGTCGCGCGCGACGCGATGATCGCCACGGCCACCGCGGAGGACGTCGACGACGTGCTCCGCACCAACCTCCACGGCGCGCTCCACCTCGCGCGGGCGGTGGCGCGTCCGATGATGGCGGCGCGCGCGGGGAGCCTGGTGTTCGTCGGCTCGGTGGCCGGGTCGCGGGCGAGCGTCGGGCAGGCGAGCTACAGCGCGTCGAAGGGCGGCATCGTCGCGCTCACCGCGACGCTCGCGGCGGAGCTCGGGCCTTCGGGCGTGCGCGTCAATGCCGTCGCGCCGGGGCTCATCGCGGCCGGGATGGTCGAGCGCCTGCCGCCCAAGCTCGTCGAGGCGCGGCGCGAACGGATCCCCCTCGGACGTCTCGGGCGCGCGGAGGAGGTGGCGCGGGTGGTGGTGTTCCTCGCGGAGGAGGCGACGTACGTGACGGGTCAATCGCTGGTGGTCGACGGGGGGATGTCGCTGTGAGCGCGCGCCCGCTCCGCCTCGGCGCCGACGCGGTGGCCGCGCTCCTGCCGCACCGCCCGCCCTTCCTGCTGGTCGATCGGGTCGACGACTTCGACCCCGCGCCGCAGCCCACGCTCCGCGCGCGCCGGGCCATCTCCGTCAACGAGCCCGTCTTCGCCGGGCACTTCCCCGGCATGATGCTCTGGCCCGGCGTCTACACCATCGAGGGGATGGGCCAGGCCTGCCAGCTCCTTGTCACCTGGCTCGCGGTGTCGGAGGGCTTCGCGCGCGCCGGGCTCACCGACGACGACGCGGTGGCCGCGCTCCGCTCACTCGACGGGCGCCAGCGCTTCCGCAGCGGTGCGACCTCGCCCCACGCCGACCTCCTGCGCGACGGCCTCGGCGAGCCCGCGTCGCGCGTCGGGGTGAGCGCGGCGGTCGACGTCCGGTTGATCGAGCCGGTGTTCGCGGGCGACGTCGTTCGCTACGAGGTGAGCCTCACCCACACGCGGGACGCCGTCCGCCGCTTCGACGTCCGCGCCGACGTCGACGGCGCCCCCGTCGCGCGCGGCACCATGACCGCCGCCGTCCTCCATGCGCGCCGCGGCCCGTAGCGTCGCCCTCTCGCTCGCGCTCGCGTCGTGCGGGCCCGCGGTGCTCTGGCGCGTTCGCAGCGCCGACCGCTCGACCGAGGTGTCCGTGGTGGAGCGCGGCGGGCGGCAGGCCGTGGTGGTCGGCGGCGTCGCGCTCCCGCCCGCGGAGGCCGTCGGCGTCGCGTCGCTCGCGGTGAGCGCCGACGGGGCGACGGTGGCCCGCGCCGAGCGCCACGCGGGCCGCTGGCACCTCGCGGTCAACGGCTCGCTCGGGCCGCCCTGGGACGGTGTCGGCGAGGTCGCGCTGAGCCCCGACGGACGTCGCGTCGCCTACGCCGCCGAGCGCGCGGGCCGCTGGCACGTCGTGGTCGACGGCGCCGAACACTCCACGCACGCGGCCCTCCTCGTCGGGACGCTCCGCTGGGGCCCGCGCGGCCGCCACGTGGTCTACGTCGCGCGCGACGCCGCGGGCGAGGCGGCGGTGGTCGACGGCGTGATGGGGACGTCGGCCGACGCGGTGCGATGGATCCGCTTCGGCGACAAGGACGGGCGCGTCGCCTGGGTCGAGCGTGCTGGCAACGCCGAGCGCGTCGTGGTCGACGGGCGCGCGGGCCCCGCGTGGGAGCGCGTCGCCGAGCTCGCCCTCGCCGACGAAAGCCCCCGCGTCGCGTACGTGGGCGAGCGCGACGGAACCGCATCGCTGGTGGTCGACGGCGAGGTGATCGCGACGAGCCCCCGCGCGCTCACGGCCCTGCGGGTGAGCGCCTCGGGCGCGCGCGTGGTGTGCCTGCGGGTCGCCGACGACGCGGTGACCCTGCTCGACAACGGCCGCGACGCCGGGCGCCACGACGACGTCGAGGCCGCGACGCTCTCGCTCACGCGCGACGGGGCGCACGTCACGTTCGTCGCGGTGGTCGACGGCGGGCGCGCGGTGGTGCGCGACGGCGCGGTCGGGCCTCGCTTCGAAGACGTCCCCGAGCTCCAGGCGCGCGACGACGGGCGCTGGGCCTACGTGGGGCACCGCGACGGCGCGTGGACGGTGGTGGTCGACGGCCGGCGCGTCCGGCGCGAGCGCGTCTGGGCGGGCGCGGTGGCGCTGTCGCCGCGCGGGCGCCACGCGTTCTTCGTGCGGCGGGGCGAGGGGATGGCGGTGCGCGACGAGGCGCGCGAACGCCCCGCGGGGGAGGCCTTCGTCGACTCGCTGACCTTCGACGCATCGGGGCGGCGCTGGGGCTTCCTCGGCGCGTCGGGGCCCGGCGCGCCGCTGTCGCTGGTCGCCGAGGGGGGCGCGCGGCGGCCGGTCGACCTGGTCGAGCTCGGGTCGCTGCTCGCGGGTGGCGCGCTCGACGGCGAGGCGGTGCGGGCGCTGGTCCGGGCCGAGCTCGCGCGGCGTCAGTAGGGGTGCATCCCGCCGCAGTCGAGCGCGTCGCCCTGCGTGGTGCCGAGGCGCGCGGTGAAGCTCGCGTAGAAGCGGATCCGGTCGGCGACGTTGGCCGGCGTCATGGTCGACGGCGAGGCGAGCGCGTAGCCGCACTCGACGCCGCCGTTGATGACGTTGACGGTCATGCCGAACCCGGGGCGGCGGCCGGCGGTGAGGTCGGCGGCGGAGGGCGTCCATCGGCCCGTCATCACGTCGTGGCACGAGGGCTTGGGCGACTGCGTGGTCATCCAGAACCACAGCGCCGTCTTGAACGCGACCACGCCGTCCGAGGAGACGAGGTCGGGGTTGGCGAGGAGGTCGAGGCCGAGCGCGCGCCCCGCCTGCCCGTAGTTGAAGTTGTAGCTGAGCTGGATGGGGCCGCGGCCGAAGTAGCGCTGCCCCGCGGCGCAGGGCCACTCCGCGCTCGGGGTGCAGTACGCGCAGCCGGGGGGCGGCGCGCGGCGGCAGCCGACCTCCTCGCGGAAGCACAGGCCCCACGCCTCGGGCCCGCCGGGCGCGGTGGCCCAGCCGCCGGTGGTCTCGTGCGCGATGTTGGCGAGGAAGGCGGCGAGCTCGCGGCGGCGCACCGCGTCGGTGCCTTCGGCGGCGAAGGTGGGGTAGGCGCGCGCGGCTTCGAGGAAGGCCGCATAGGTGTAGTAGCCCCCTTCGCAGCCCGACGCGGTGTCGCCGCGGTGCGGGAACATCGCCTCGAACTGCGCCGCGCTCACGTACGCCGCGAGCCCGCCGCCCGCGAGCGCGTCGGCGGCGGGGACGTCGGGCGGCGCGGGCGCGTCGGGCGGCGCGGGCGCGTCGGGCGGCGTGGGCGCGTCGGGCGGCGTGGTGACGTCGGGGCGCGCGTCGAGTGCGGGCGCGTCGAGCGGCGCCGGGGCGTCGGGCGCAGATGCGTCGAGCGGGGCGGGTGCGTCGAGCGGGGCGGGGGCGTCGGGCGCAGCGGGCACATCGGGTGCGGTGGCGTCGGGCGCAGCAGGCGCATCGGGCGCGGCGTCGTCGGGCGGCGAAGCGTCGGGCGCGTCGCAGCGGCACGCCTCGTAGGTGCCCTCGGCGGTGCACGCCTGAACGCCGCGTCGATCGCCGGAGCACGCGCACGCGACGGACATCCCGGGCACGCAGCGGGCGGCTTCGTCCGCGCAGGCGGCCAGGGAGAGCGCGGCGAGTGCCGCGAGCAGGGGGGCGGTGGGGAGCGTGGCCATCAACGCCTCCCGTGGGCCCGAACGCGTCGGAGCGATCACTGGAAACGACGCGGCACCACCGCGACCCGTGGGCGCGCCTGCAGACCGGCCCCTGAAGCCGCGTTCGTGGCACGCCGCCCCGCGTTGACCGGCCCTTCGCGCGCGTGTTACCCGCCTCGCCATGCGTACGATGGCGTGGCTCGTCGCGGCCCTTGCGGCCGCATCCGCCTGTTCCTCCCGAGGAATGGACGGCCCCAACCCCCTCCCCGACGGCGCGGTCGACGCGCCGCCGGGCGACGTCAAACAACCGCTGGACCTCCCCGGCGACCTCCCAGCGGACCTCGCCCCAGACCTTGCGGTCGACGGCACGGTCGACGCGTCCCCCGAGGCGTCGATCGACGCGCCCGACGACGCGCCCCTCGACGCGCCGCTCGAGGCCGCGGCCGATGGCGCCCCGGACGCCGCGCTCGACGCCGCACCCGACGTCGTGCCCGATGCGTCGCCCGATGCGCCGCCCGACGTCGCACCCGACGCGGCCATGACGCGCTGCACCTCCGACCGCGAGTGCTCCGCGCTCCGCCTCGTGTGCGACCGCGCCGCCGGCCTCTGCGTGGAGTGCAACGCCGTCACCGACTGCGCCGCCGGGCAGATGTGCATCGGCAGCCGCTGCGTGACGCCCGTCCCCTGCACGACCTCGCGCACCTGCCCGGGGCAGGTGTGCAGCGTCGCGCTGCGCATCTGCGTCGACTGCGACGGGGACGCCGACTGCCCCGCCGGCCAGATGTGCCGCGCCAACGCCTGCGTGACGAGGACGGTCTGCCGCTCCGCCGCCGACTGCGCCGCCGGCCAGCAGTGCGACGCGGCGCGAGGCGCGTGCGTCGAGTGCCTGCGCGACGCGGACTGCGGTGCCGGCCGGATCTGCGGGACGGGCAACCGCTGCGCGGCGGTGAGCTGCATGCCCGGCGCCACCTCGTGCGGCGCCACCGGCCTGCTCCAGACCTGCAACGCGCGCGGCGACGGCTTCACCGAGACGCCTTGCGCGAGCGGGCAGCGGTGCAGGGCGGGCGCATGCACGCCGGTGACCCCCTGCACGGCCGGGAGCTCGCGGTGCGACGCGATGGGGCGCCGCGAGGTGTGCGACGCCGACGGGATGGGCTACACGGCGACGCCCTGCGCGGCCGGCGAGGTCTGCGTGGGCACGGCCTGCGTGCGTCAGGCATGCACCCCCAACGCGACCCGATGCAGCGGAACCTCCCTCGAGCGCTGCCTGCCCAACGGGACCGGCTGGGAGCTCGTCCCGTGCGTCGACGGCACCGCCTGCCGCGACGGGCGCTGCGCCGTCACGTGCGTCCCAGGGACCGCGCGGTGCGCGTCGGCCGCAGCGCGGGAGGTGTGCGGGGGCGACGGGTTCACCTGGGCACCCGCGGCGTGCGCGAGCGGCGAGGTGTGCTCGGGCGGGCTGTGTCGGCCGCGCGTCTGCACGCCGTCGAGCGCCACCTGCGCCACGACCACCACCGTGCGCCTCTGCGCCGCGGACGGCACCACCGAGACGACGGTCACCTGCCCCGGCGGCGGCACCTGCACCGGCGCCGCGGGCAGCGCGCGCTGCTCCACCTGGACGTGCGCGCCCAACGCCGCCCCCACCTGCGACCCCGGCGGCGCCGGCGTGGTCACGTGCGGCAGCACCGGGGCGCCCGCCACCACCCCCTGCGCCGCCCGCGCCAACGCGACGGCCTCGTGCGCCTCCGGCGCGTGCCAGTACGCCTGCCGGGCGGGCTTCGCGGAGTGCGACGGCAACGCCGACAACGGCTGCGAGAGCCTCGCCACGCCGCGCAACTGCGGCGCGTGCGGCAACGCCTGCGGCGCGAGCGGCAACGCGACCGCGACCTGCGAGGCCGGCGCGTGCGGGCGCTTCTGCGCGCCGGGCTACGGCGACTGCGACGGCAACCCGACCAACGGCTGCGAGGCCGACCTCAACGGCAGCGCCAACTGCGGCCGCTGCGGCGCAGCGTGCCCGGCGGGGCAGGCGTGCGTCGGCGGCGCCTGCTCCGCCTCCCCGGCCACCACCGCGCCGCTGATCGACGGCCTCGGCGGCCCCGCGGGCTTCGGGGTCAACTGCGTCCACCCCAACGACGACGGTTCGTGGGCCGGCCCGCCGCCAACGACGGGCTTCCCCGCCGTGGCCATCGCGCTCGCGCCGGCCTTCCCGATGGGCCTCGCGTACGGCAGCGCGACGTACCCGACCTTCTACGTCAACAACAACGGCAACATCAGCTTCCGGGGCTCGCTGGGGACCTTCACCCCGATGGCCTTTCCCGTCGCCGACCAGCCCATGATCGCGCCGTGGTGGGCGGACGTCGACACCCGCGGCGGCGGCCAACCCATGCGCAACAACGTGTGCTTCGTGGTGGAGGCGTCGCGCGTGGTCGTCACCTGGCACCTCGTCGGGTATTTCTCCTCCCACGACACGTCGCAGAACAGCTTCCAGCTCGTGCTCTCGCGTCCCGCGAGCGGCGCGGCGGCGACCGACTTCGACGTGGAGTTCCGCTACAACCGCTGCCAGTGGACCACGGGTGACGCGTCCGGCGGCGCGGGCGGCACCGGCGGCACGCCCGCGCAGGCGGGCTTCGACTTCGGCGACCGGCGCACCTACGTGGCGCTCCCCTACAGCCGCACGGCGTCGATCCTCACCCTCTGCACCACCAGCAACGTCGGCACGGCGGGCGTTTGGCGCTTCCGCGTCCGCGGCGGCTCCGTCCTCCCGCCCGCGCTCTAGCAGCGCGACAGGCCGAACAGCAGCCCGCCCGCCAGCGCCAGGATCAGCGACAGCACCACCGTCGGTACCAGGATGGAGGACGCCTCTTCGGGCGCCTCCGGCTTCTCGTCAGGCTCGCTCATCAACGCGCGGCTGGTGCAAACCCGGGACCCCACACGCTTCCCCGTCGCATCGCAAACGCCTGTCGCCCGCGCGCACGACGCGCGCGCAGCCCATGCACCCACGGCGAACGCGCTTCCGCCCTCGCCGTGGCGTATGCGACGGTGCGCGCCGCCGGACTCCCCATGCGCGCGCTGCTCCGCGACAACCCCTTGCTGCTGCTCTTCCTCGTCGCCGCGCTGGGCTTCGTGCTCGGGCGGGTGCGCGTTCGCGGGGTCGCGCCGGGCGTCGCCGCTGTCCTCTCCGTCGGCCTCGCCGCGAGCGCGTGGGACCCGGCGCTGCGGCTCCCGGAGATCGTCCCGCAGCTCGGGCTCGCGCTCTTCGTCTACACCCTCGGGCTGTCGAGCGGGCCGGGCTTCTTCGCGTCGTTTCGAACGCGCGGGCTGCGCGACGCGGGCGCAGCCTTCGGGATGGTGGCCGTCGGCGCGGCGCTCACCGTCGCGCTCGCGAAGGCGCTCGGGCTGTCCGCCCCCGTCGCCGCCGGGCTCTTCTCGGGCGCGCTCACCAACACGCCCGCGCTCGCCGGGGTGATCCAGCAGCTCCGCGAGTCGGGCGCCCGCGACGCCGCGCTCGACGCGCCCGTTGTCGGGTACTCGGTCGCGTACCCGGGCGGGGTCATCGGTGTGATCCTCGTGCTCGCGTACCTCGCGCGCCGCAAGGGCGCCGAGAGCACCGCGTCGACGCCGCCCGCCGAGCGCGCCATCGTGAGCCGGACGGCGCGCGTCACCCGCGACGAGGCCGTCGGCTCCCCCGCCGAGGCCCTCGCCCGCCACCACCGCTGGAACGTCATCCTCGCCCGCCTCCACCGCGACGGCCACACGCGCCTCGTCGACGACCTCTGCGTGCTCCGCCGCGGCGACCTCGTCACCGTCGTCGGCCACCCCGCCGACGTCGAGCGCGCGGTGGCCTTCGTCGGCGAGCCCTCGCCTGAAGCCCTCGAGCTCGACCGGAGCGAGGTGGACTACCGGCGCGTGTTCGTCTCCAACCCCGCCGTCGTCGGACGCCCTTTGCGCGAGCTCGGGCTCGCCGAGCGACTCGGCGCGGTCGTCACCCGCGTGCGCCGCGGCGACGTCGAGCTCCTCGCCGACGACGAGTTCACCCTCGAGCTCGGCGACCGCGTCCGGGTGGTCGCGCCGCGCGCCCAGATGGCCGACGTGTCGCGCTTCTTCGGCGACTCCTTCCGCGCGCTCGGCGAGGTCGACGTGCTCACCTTCGGGCTCGGCATCGCGCTCGGCCTCGCGCTCGGCGCCGTCCCCTTCCCGGCGCCCGGCGGGAGCTTCCGCCTCGGCGCCGCGGGCGGGCCCCTCGTCGTCGGGCTCCTCCTCGGCCGCGTCGGGCGAACCGGGACGCTGGTGTGGTCGATCCCCTTCGGCGCCAACCTCACGCTCCGTCAGCTCGGGGTGGTCCTCTTCCTCGCGGGCGTCGGGACGCGCGCTGGGGCCGCCTTCGCCGAGGCCGTGCGCTCGGGCGCCGCGCTCACGGGCGTCGCCGCGGGCCTCGCCGTCACCGTCACCGTCGCCGCCGGCGCGGGCCTCGCGGGCGCGCGGATGGGCCTGCCCACGCCCGTCCTCCTCGGCGCCGTCGCGGGCGTCCAGACGCAGCCTGCCGCGCTCGCATTTGCGTGCGAGCAGGCGGGCGAGCGGCCCAACGAGGGCTACACGGCGGTCTTCCCGGTCGCGATGATCGCCAAGATCCTGCTCGCGCAGGCCGTGGTGCTCGCGCTCGGGCGGTGACGTTTGGGCGTCAGCGAACGGCGAGGGTGAAGCGGAGGGAGTCGGCGCAGTTGGCGGCGTTCCACACCTGGTTGGAGGCGGCGCAGGTGTCCTGGTTGTCCACCGCGTGGCCGCTGTAGAAGGGCGCGCCGGTGCCGGTGAGGCAGAGCCGCCCCCAGACGCCCGAGGTGACCCACGGGTCCTCGCAGCGCTGGCTGTACGTCGCGTAGCCGTAGCGGAGCGTCGCGCGGACGGGCGCCCCGCCGCCCACCACCGTCATCACGCTCTCGTCCTGCGACAGGTACCGGAACGGCGACTGGAGCCGCCACGCCGCCGGCAGGTCGAACGTCGCCCAGTTGGCGTACGCCGCGTTGGTCGCGCTCCGGTACGCCATCAGCGCCCGCGTCGAGGCCCCCATCAGCGTCACGTCCTGCACGGTGTAGTCGAGCGTCCGGTCGTTGTAGTTGGACGTCGACGCCTGGAAGATCACCGTCCACCCGCCGCCGTCGGTCGCCATGTCGCAGTACACGGTGTAGGGCGAGCGGCCGCCCGCGCCGTCGGGGTCGATGGTGTAGTTGCCGCTCGGCGACGAGGGCGTGCCCCGCAGGATCTCCGCGCAGCTCCGGTTGCTCACGCAGCGCCCGTCCTCGCAGCGCCCCGTGCCGCAGGCGCTCCCGCACGCGCCGCAGTTGGCCGCGCTCGTCCGCAGGTCGACCTCGCAGCCGTTGGCCGCGCTCATGTCGCAGTCGGCGAAGCCCGCGTTGCAGGTGAACCCGCAGGCCCCGGCCGCGCACGTCGCGGTCGCGTTGGCCGGCGCCGCGCAGCGCGACCCGCAGGCGCCGCAGTGGGCGACGGCGGCGCGCGTGTCGGTCTCGCAGCCGTTGGCCGCGCTCATGTCGCAGTCGCCGAAGCCCGCCGCGCAGGCGAACCCGCAGGCCCCGCCGGTGCACGTGCGCGCCGCGTTGGCGACGGCGGGGCAGGCGTTGCCGCAGCCGCCGCAGTGCTCGACGCTGGTCGCGGGGTTGACGCACGAGCCCCCGCAGCGCGACTCGCCCGTGGCGCAGCCGCTGACGCAGGCCGGCGCGCCCCCCATCGCGGTGCAGAGCGGCGCCGAGGCCCCGCAGGCGTTGCCGCAGCGCCCGCAGTTGGCGGTGCCGCTGAGCGAGGCCTCGCAGCCCGTCGCGGCGAGGCCGTCGCAGTCGGCGAAGCCCGCCGCGCAGGTGGCGCCGCACACGCCCGCCGCGCAGGTGGGCGCCGCATTGGAGCCCGCCACGCAGCCGTTGCCGCAGCGCCCGCAGTGGGCGGTGGCGCGCGTCAGGTCGACCTCGCAGCCGGTGGCCGCGTTGCCATCGCAGTCGCCGCGGCCGTCGTCGCAGCGGATGCCGCAGCGCCCCGCGGTGCACGTCGCGGCGCCGCCGGGGCCCGTCGGGCACACGTTGCCGCAGCGCCCGCAGTCGGCCACGGCGGTCGTGAGGTCGACCTCGCAGCCGTTGGCCGGGTTGCCGTCGCAGTCGTCGAAGCCCGGGTCGCAGCGGAGCCCGCAGCGCCCCACCTCGCAGGTGGCCGCCGCGTGCGGGCCGGACGGGCAGGCGCTGCCGCAGCGCCCGCAGTGCCGGACGTCGCTGGAGGTCGCCACCTCGCAGCCGTTGGCCGCGCTGCCGTCGCAGTCGCCGAAGTCGGCCTCGCAGGTGATGCCGCACGCGCCCATCGAGCACGCGGGCCGCGCGTTGGCTCGGCGGGCGCAGACGTTGCCGCAGGCGCCGCAGTGGTCGGGCGCGGTGGCGGTGTCGACGCACGACGAGCCGCAGCGCGCCTGCCCCGCCGCGCAGCCGCTCGAGCACGCGAAGACGCCGCGCTCGCCCTCGACGCAGAGCGGCGTCGCGCCGCCGCACGCGATCCCGCAGGCGCCGCAGTTGGCCGTGCCCGAGAGGGCGGCCTCGCAGCCGTTGGTGGCGACGCCGTCGCAGTCGGCGAAGCCCGGGAGGCACGCGAGGCGGCACGTCCCCATGGCGCACGCGGGCGCGGCGTTGGGGGCCGCGGCGCAGGCGTTGGCGCAGGCGCCGCAGTTGGCCGCGCTCGCGCGGGTGTCGACCTCGCAGCCGTCGGCGGCCATCCCGTTGCAGTCGGCGAAGCCCGCGTCGCAGGCGAGCCCGCAGCGGCCCGTCGCGCACGAGGGCGAGGCGTTGGGCGCCGTCGGGCACTGCATCCCGCAGCCGCCGCAGTGGGCCGCGGCGGACTGGGTGTTCACCTCGCAGCCGTCGGCGGCCATCCCGTTGCAGTCGGCGAAGCCCGCGTTGCAGGCGACGGCGCAGCGGGCGTCGGCGCAGCGGCCGGCGGCGTTGGCGGGCGACGGGCACTGCGCGTCGGCGGTGCAGGCCACGCAGCGGTGCGCGGTGACGTCGCAGCGGGCGGCGTCGGGCGTGGCGGCGCAGTCGGCGTCAGCGCCGCAGCCGGCCTCGCAGCGGTTGGCGGGCGTGCAGTACTGCCCGGCGGCGCACGACCCGCGGTTGGTGGCGGTGCAGGCCACGCACATCCCGGAGGCCGTGTCGCACACGCGCCGGCCGAACTCGTCGGCCCCGCAGTCGGTGTTGTCGCGGCAGCGCCCGGTCGCGTCGGCGGGGGCGTCGGCCGCGGGGACGTCGTCGGGCGCGTCGGGGGCGACGTCCTTCGGCGCGTCGATCGAGGGGACGTCGGGCGCGTCGACGGCGACGTCCTTCGGGGCGTCGAGCGCGACGTCGGGGGCGACGTCGGCGGGCGCGTCGGCCGCGGCGTCGGGGGTGCCGCCGACGATCGGCGAGCTGCCGTCACAGGCCGCGAGCGCGAGCGCGGCGAGGCTGAAGCGAAGGGCGCGGAGGCGGGTCTCCATGGTCGCGATGCTCCCGGGCGAGGGGTTTGGGTGCGGCGCGCGGACTCCCACGGCGCGGCACCTTCGGGGATCGCACCGAGCGCGTCGCGCCGTCAAGCGCGGGCTTCGCGTCGCGGGGAGTTCAGGGGCAGAGGTGGCGGCCGACGCGGCGGGCGAAATCGCTCATCGCGGCGGTGTGGTCGTTGGCGCAGATGGAGCCGATGGAGCCGTTGCCGTGGAGCGCGTCGGCGCGGCGGACCAGCTCCGCCACGCGGCGCGACGGCCAGGCGTAGTACTGCGCGCCGGGGTCGCAGACGGTGGCCGCGGTCGACCCCTCGCGCCGGCAGGCGGGGACGACGCGGGTCGAGCACGCCGGGTCCATGTTGGCCTGGCGCATGGAGATGGGGCCCTCGGCGCTCATCGCGGTGAGGCCGTCGGAGCCGTCGGGGTTGCGCCCGAGCACGGCGGGCCAGTCGATCGCGCCCGTCGCGGTGGTGGGCGGGCGCAGCGGGAAGCCGGTGAGCGCGCCGATGACGACGAGCTCGGGGTGCCCCGGCCGCAGCCCGAGGAAGCCGCGCGCGGGGTCGGACGGGTCGAGGTAGCGCTCCAGGGCCCAGGTCGGGTCTTGCCGCGAGCCCGGCGTGTACATGTACATGCGGAGGTTGAGGTCGCCGCTCGACCACCCCTCTTCGAGGCTGTCGTAGACGCGCAGGGCGTCGATGCAGGCGCGGCCCGTCTCGGCGAAGCGGCAGTCGCGCACCGAGCCGTCGTCCTCGTCGGTGACGAAGTAGATGCCGAGCACCGAGCTCGCGCGGAGGAAGCCCGCGTTGGGGTCGGCGTTGCCGGGCGTGTCGCGCGGGTTGTGGACGACGAGCGCGCGGTAGGCCGACTCGAGCTGCTGCTCGAGGCCGCAGCCCGCGACGGAGAGGTAGGCGTTGCAGACGAAGTCCCCCGCGAAGTCCGCCGCGACCGTCGACCCCGCGGTGAAGGTGAGGAAGCTCGGGAACTGGTTGGGATCTTCGGTGCAGCGCGCGGGGCGCCGGCCCGCGGGGGCCGTGGTCCAGGGCTGGTGCGAGCGGATCGCGAGGCCGTTGCGCACGGGGTTGAGCAGGCCGTCGTCGCCGAGGTCGGAGTTGGCGCAGGAGGGGACGACGCTGCCGGGCGTGCCGAGGTCGACCGACACGACGCCGACGTGGAGGCTGCGCGCCGACTGCCAGGCGGGGCGCATGGTGGCGGGGTCGGTCGGCGGGTTGAGCAGCGGGTCGAGCAGGCGGGTGAAGTTGTTCGCGAGGTTGGCCTGGTTCTCGGCCATGGAGTTGGAGTTGTCGACGACGAAGAGGAGGTCGACCTCGCGCGTGGTCGAGCACACCGTGCCCGTGTCGGTGCGGACGACGTCCGCCGCGGTCACATCCGCGGCGGGGACGTCGGGGAGGTCACCGGAGATGACGTCGGTCGGCGCGTCGCTCGGGAGCGCGACGTCGGTCGGCGCGTCGAGTGAGGTGGCGCGGTCGGCGGCGACGTCCGCCGGCGCGTCGAGCGGCACGGAGACGTCGGTGGGCGCGGGGGTGTCGGTCGGCGGGGGCGTGTCGACCGTGGCCTCGGGGAGTGCATCCGCGCGTGCGTCGGGCGGCGCATCGGGCTGCGCGTCGGGCGTGCTCATCACATCCGTCACGTCGGCCGGGCCGTCGCCCGATGCATCGGGCGTCGTCGCCGGCGGGTCGCTGCACCCCACCGCCAGCACGAGCCACGGAACCATCCCCAGAGCCAAGCCCCTCTTCATGCGCCTCTCCTCGCCGTTGATCCGCCCAAGAGAACCACCTTCCGTGCCGTCCGCGCAATCTCCGAGAACGCGCGCGTTGACGGCGGGGCCGATGTGCCCTGCAATCCCGCGCCGTGACCGTCGCCCCCCAGCGCATCGCGATCGTGAGCGAAGGCTTCCACCCCGAGGTGAGCGGCGTCACCATCGCCGTCGCGCGCCACCTCGCGTTCTTCGCCGCGCGCGGTCATGAGCTTTTGCTCGCGCACCCGCGCTACCCCGACGCGGTCGCCGCGCTCTTCCGCGCGGGCCCGGCGCCCGCTGTCCCCGCGACGTGCGTCCGCTTCGACAGCGAGCCCATCGCGCCGCACCGCCCCGAGTCGCGCGTCCCCACCGAGCGCGGCGCCGACGAGGTCGACGACGCGATCGCGTCCTTCCGCCCCCGCGTCGTCCTCTACCACAACGCCGACCGCGTCACCGTGAACCTCGCCCGCCCCTGGCGCCCCAGCCGCGTCGCCGGACTCCGCGCCGCCCGCGCGCTCGGCGCGCACGCGGTCCCCATCGTCCACACGCTCCTACCGCTCTACGTCGAGCGCTCGGCCCAGTGGTACTGGCGCCTGCCGCCCGTCGCCGCGTTCGCGCGGAGGCTCTGGTGCGACGTCCACAACCGCAACTTCCCCTTCGCCGTCACCGTCGACCACGCCGCCCGCGACTACGTCCGCGCCGCCGGCGTCACCATCCCCGTCCTCGCCGGCCCCTGGAACGGCGTCGACACCGCCACCTTCCACCCGCGCGACCTCCCGCGCGCGCCCGACGCGCCGCTCCGCATCGCCTCCGTCGGCCGACTCGTCCACGAGAAGCGGGCCGAGCTTCTCATTCCGCTCGTGGCCTCGCTGCGGCGGGCCGGCGTTCGCTTTCACCTCACGGTGGTGGGCGACGGCGCGCTGGCCCCGTCGCTCCGCGCGGCGCTCGACGGAGCGAGTGACGTCACCTTCACGGGCTGGCGCGCGCCGCCCGACGTCGCCGAGGCGCTCGCCCACGCCGACCTCTACCTGAGCCTCAGCGACACCGAGAGCTTCTCGCTCACCGCCGAGGAGGCGCTCGCGTCGGGCGTCCCGGTGGTGGCACCCGACGTCATCGGCTTCCGCCGCCTCGCGGGCGGTGAGCTCGGGCGCCTCTTCCCCGCCGCGTGGCTCGACGCGCGCGGGATGGACGCGCTCGCCCGGCTCCTCCGCGACGAGGCGACGTCCGCGCAGCGCGAGGCGTGGGCCCGCAACGCCCGCGCGACCGCGGCCTCGCGCGGGTGGGACGTCGCGCTGGGCTCCTTCGCCGAAGCCCTCTCGCGCGAGACGGGCGTCGCGCTGTGACCCGCCTCGCGGTGTACGACCTCGACGGAACCGTGCTCCGCGTCGACTCCCACGCGCTCCTCGTCGCGGCCCTCGCGCTCCGCCCCGGCACCGCCTCTCGCATGAGAGTCGAGCTCGTCGCGGGCGCCGCCGCGTGGGCCCTCGGGCGCGTCGACGACGACGCCACGAAGCACCTCGCCGCCCGCGCCCTCGGCGGCCGCACCGAGCCCGAAGCCCGCGCGTGGCTCCGCCCGCTCGTCGACCACATCGTTCGCCGGCACGTCCGCCCCGCCGTCGCCGCGCGCCTCCAGAGCGACCGCGCCGAGGGCTTCGCCACCCTCCTCCTCTCCGCGTCGCTCGACCTCCCTGTCGCGATGGTCGCAGAGGAACTCGGCTTCGACCACCACGCCGGCACCGCCCTCGCGCGCGACGGCGACCGCCTCGCCCCGCGCCTCGCGGGGGAGCCCCTGCGCGGCGAGGCGAAGGCCCGCCACCTCGACGCCTTCGCGCGGCGGCACGGCGTCGACCTCGCGCGCTCGCGGGCCTACGGCGACAGCGCCGCCGACGTGGCCGTGCTCGCCCGCGTGGGGAGCCCGTTCGTGGTTCATCCCGACCGCGCCCTCCGCCGCGTGGCGCGCGAGCGAGCGTGGCCCGTCCTCGACGAATGACCCGCGTCAGCGCGCGCCGAGGAGCTCGTCGTCGCGCAGCGGACGTCCGCCGCGCGCCGCCACCGCGGTGAACCCGTGCTCGGCCGCGAGCCGGCGGAGCGTCGCGAGGTGGGCCCGCGGCAGGTCGTCGCCGCACGTCACGAGGTCTTCGCGGCGGGCCAGCGCGAGGAGCGCCGTCTCCGCCATGCACGCGTAGAGGAGCCCCGGCGCGAGCCCGAACGCCACGCCGAGGTCGACGCCCGGCGGGAGCGCGACGACGCCTCCCTCCAGCACGAGGAGGTCGGGGCGCTCGTCGGCGAGTCCCGGCGCGAGGTTGGAGGGCCGTGAGACGTCGCACACGATCGCGCCGCGCCCGAGCTGCCCCGCGCCGAGGAGCGCGTGCGGGCTCGACGTGGCCGACACCACCACGTGCGCGTCGGTGAGGTCGCCCGCCCCCACGGTGCGAAGCGCCAGACGTCCCGCCGCGAGGAGCGCGTCGAGGCCCATGTCACGGGCGTGGGCCGCGAGGGAGCCGCGCGCGCCGGGCTCGCGGAGCACGCCGAGGACATCTTCTGCGACGCGGGCGAGGCGCTCCTTCGCGGCGGCGGGGCGGGCGGGGTTGCCCACCAGCGTGAGGCGGCCGACGTGCGGGGCGAACTCGAGCGCGACGGCGCGGCCGATGGAGCCCGTCGCGCCGACGATCGCGACGGACGCGTCGGCGAGCGCGACCCCGCGGCGCGCGGCGGCGCGGAGGACGACGTCGACCGCGGCCACCACCGTAAGCCCGTTGCCCGTGGTGACGGGTACGCCGAGGTCGCCGAGGCGCTCGCCGTTGCGCGTCACGATCGAGGTGTAGGCGCCGAGGCCCACCACGCGGGCCCCCCGGTCGCGCGCGTAGCCGACGGCCTCCCGCACCCGCGCGACGGCCTCGTCGGTGGGCATCGCGAGCAGCTCCGCGGCGGTGGAGGGGACGGCGAAGAGCTCGCCGTAGGCCCGCGCGCCGGGCGACGCGACGCGGCCGCCGCCGAGGAGGAGCGACGTCGGCGCGTCGCGCAGCGAGACCCCGCGGAGCCGGTCGACGAGGGCGTTGAGTTCGTCGTCGGTGTAGCCCGCGAGCGACGAGTCGAAGTCGGCGTAGCTCCGGTGGTCGAGCGGATGGAAGACGAAGCCCCACCGCCCCTCGTCGCCCGCGTCGCCCGCGCGAACCACCGCCCGTCGCGGCACCTCGCCTACGTCGCGTGGCGCCGGGCGGCCCGCGAGGTGGCCCGCGATGGCGTCGGTGTCGCACCGCGCCAGGCGCTCGAAGCAGCGGTGGAGGGCGGCGAGGAGCTGCTCGCACATCGCGCGGGTGGCGACGAGCGGCGGCTCGATGCGGAGGACGCGCGAGCCGAGGAGGGCCGGGGCGATGCGGATCCCCTCGGCGTGCAGGAGGTGGCTGCACAGCAGGTAGGCGAGCGTCCCCTGCGCGGCCATCGCGGCGAGGAGGCCCTGGCGCCCGAAGGAGCCCGGGTCGTCGGTGAGCTCGACGCCGTGCATGAAGCCTCTGCCTCGCACGTCCCGCACGAGCGTCGGGAAGCGCTCGCGGAGCGCGGCGAGCCCCCGGGTGAGAACCTCACCGCACGCGGCCACGTGGCGGACGAGCGCCCGGTTGTCGCGGGTGACGAGGTCGAGGCTGCGCAGCCCCACCAGCGCGCCGAGCGCGTTGCCCGCGAACGTCGAGCTGTGCCGAAGCGCGAACTCCTCAGTGAACGCACGCCCGTTCGCGAGGACGGCCGCCACGGGGACGAGTCCTCCACCGAGCGCCTTGGCGAGCGTGACGATGTCGGGAACCACACCCTCGGCCTCGCACGCGAAGAGGCTCCCCGTTCGCCCGAGGCCCGTCTGCACCTCGTCGACGACGAGGAGGACGTCGTGGCGGTCGCAGCACGCCCGCACCGCGCGGAGGTAGCCCGCGGGCGCGACGCGGATCCCCCCTTCGCCCTGCACCACCTCCAGCACCACCGCCGCGACCTCGCCGGGCCGCGCGGCGAGCGCCTGTTCGAGCGCGTCGACGTCGCCGAAGGGGACGCGGACGAAGCCCGGCGCCGGCGCGCCGAAGGCCCGCTGGTACGACGTGCGTCCGGTGGCCGAGAGCGCGCCGAGCGTCTTGCCGTGGAAGCCTCCGTCCGCGGAGACGATGCCGAGACGTCCCGTGGCGGCCCGCGCCATCTTGATCGCGGCCTCGTTGGCCTCGGCGCCGCTGTTGGCGAAGGTGACGTAGCGGAGGCCGGGCGGCGCCACCGCGACGAGCGCGCGGGCGAGGCGGCCGGCGGCGTCGAGGCGCGACGGCTGGACGAGCGACGGCGGCATCGCGCGGGCGGCTTCGAAGAGAGCTTCCCAAATCTCGGGCGGGTTGAAGCCGAAGGGGAGCGCCCCGTACGCCGCGGTGACGTCGAGGTAGCGCCGGCCCGCGTCGTCTTCGACGTGGCACCCCTCGCCGCGCACGTAGCGGACGTCGAGGGCGAGCGCGCGGAGCTGGGCCGCGACGAAGGGGTTGACGTGCTCGGCCCAAGGGTCGCCCGACGCCTCGGGCGCGGCGGGCGTCTCGCGCGGGGCGATCGCGAGGCAGAGCTCGCGGAGGGTGCGCGCGTCGCGCAGCGCGGGGAGCGGGACGGCGCGGCCGGCGATGGCTTCGAGCTCGGACTTGAGGTCCATCACCTGGACGGAGTCGAGGCCGAGGTGGGCGATGGGGGCGTCGAGGTCGACGGTGAGCGTGGGCTCGTCGAGCACGACGCGGAGCGCCGCGACGCAGCGGTACACGACGTCCGGGGGTGGCGCGGGCGCGACCGGGACGGGCGTGGCGCGGCGGGGCTCGTCGGGCACGGAAGACGCGCGGTCGCCGCGGACGGCCCAGCGGTGGAGCTCGTCGAGCGCGCCGCGTTCGAAGGCGTCGCGGCAGGCGCGGCGCTGGATCTTGCCGCTGGTGGTCTTCGGGATGGTGCCGGCGCGGACGAAGGCCACGGCGTGGAGGCGGACGCCGTGGTGGGCCGCCACCGCAGCGCGGAGGGAGGCCCCGAGCGCGTCGAGGTCGCCGTCGCCGCGTCGCGGATCGAGCTCGCACGCGACCGCCACGCGCTCGACGCCGTCGACCTCCAGCGCGAAGCACGCGGAGCACCCGGGCCGGACGCGCGGGTCGGCGTGCTCCACCGTCCACTCGACGTCCTGCGGGTAGTGGTTGCGCCCGGCGACGATGATCACGTCCTTCAAGCGCCCGGTGACGTAGAGCTCGCCGTCGCGGACGAAGCCGAGGTCGCCCGTTCGAAGCCAACCCCCCTCGCCGTCGAGGCGCGCGTCGAACACCCGGCCGCTCTCCTCGTCGCGGCGGAAGTAGCCCTGCGCCACCGAGGCGCCGCGCACCCACACCTCGCCGACGGTCCCTTCGGCGCAGCGGGCGAGGCGCGCGGGGTCGACGATGGCGACGTCGGTTCCGGGCCACGCGGCGCCGCACGACACCAGCGAGCGCGCGTCGGGGCCCTGCGCGTCGACGGCGCGTCCCTCGGCGAGCGCGGCGGGGTCGAGGCGGAGGCGTCGCGGCGGCGTGCGGCCTGCACCACCGGTGACGAAGAGCGTGGCCTCCGCGAGTCCGTAGCAGGGGTAGAACGACGCAGGGGAGAAGCCCGACGCGGCGAAGCGGGCGGCGAAGCGGTCGAGGGTGTCGGCGCGGACGGGCTCGGCGCCGGAGAGGGCGAACTTCCACGAGCGCAAGTCGAGCGAGGTGGCCTCGGCGTCGCTCACCTTGCGGGCGCAGAGGTCGTACGCGAAGTTGGGCGCGGCGCTGGTGTGGGCGCGGTACCGATCGATCGCGCGCAGCCAGCGGAGCGGGCGCGCGAGGAAGTCGAGCGGCGAGAAGAGCCACGCCTCGGCCCCCGAATACACGGGTTGGAGCACCGCCCCGATGAGCCCCATGTCGTGGAACATCGGCAGCCAGTTGACGCTCCGCGCGTCGCGGTCGCGGCGGAGGGCGGCCTCGATCTGCGCCTCGTTGTGGAGGAGCTCGCCGTGGCGCACCATCACGCCCTTGGGGAGCGACGTCGAGCCCGAGGTGTACTGGAGGAAGGCGAGGGTGTCGCCGCCCACGTCGGGCCGTCGCCACGCCGACGCGAGCGCGGGGTCGACGGCGTCGCCCGCGATGCGCTGGACGCCCGCGAGCCCCGGCGCGAGCGGGATCACCTCGTCGGCGAGCGAGAGGACGGCCTCGGTGGAGAGCATCGCGGCGGCGTCGGCGTCGACCGCGACCGCTTCGAGGCGCGGGAGGGAGCGCTCGAGGCGCGACGGGTCGGGCGGGTACACGGGGACGGCCACCGCGCGGGCGTAGAGGCACCCGAAGAAGCCCGTGATGAAGTCGAGGCCCGGCGGGTACATGAGCAGCACGCGCTCGCCCGCGAGCCCGCGCTCTTGAAGGAGCGCGCCGAGCGCGCGGGCGCGGCGGTCGAGCTCGGCGAAGGGGAGGCGCGGGCCCTCCGCCTCGCCGTCGTCGAGGAAGGTGAAGCCGCGGCCTTCGCCTTCGGCGGCGCGGGCTTCGAGCATGTCGACCAGGGTCCGGTAGCGGGCGCGGAGCACGTCAGCCGAGCCTCTCGATGCGGGGCTCGAGGGCGGCGCGGTCGAGCCATGCCTCGTAGTCCGCGGGGGTGAGGTCTTCGGCGCGGCGGCCGGCGGAGGCGACGAGGAGGGCTTCCATGAGGTTGGTCCCGAACGAGCGGCCGCCGAGGTTGGGCGTGGTGGTGACGAGCGTGGCGATGCCGCGCGCGCGGAGGTCGTCGACGTCCTTCGGGGTGACGGTGTTGGTGAGCACCGTGCGTCCCGGGAGTCGGTCGGGCATGTGGCGGCCGATGTAGTGGAAGTCCCCCGCGATCACCTCGGCCCACTCGAACCAGCGGGCGAAGCGGACCTCCCGGCGCTCCTGCTTCTCGCCCGTGGGGTAGAGCCACGTGAAGGGGAGCCGCGTCACGAGCGGCAGCGTGGCGCGCGCGACGGCGTTGAGCGCGCGCATCGAGCGGAGCGCGACGGGGACGCCGAGCCCGAACATCAGGTCGCCGTGCACCACGTCGGCGCCCGCGGCGGTGAGGGCCTCCGCCATGCCGAAGCGGTCGACCGAGGAGACCATCAGCACGCGCCGCCCGCGGAAGGGGAGGAGCTCGCGGTCGAGGCGCGCGACCACGCGCCGTTCGAGCGTGTGCTTGAGGCCCGAGCCGTCGACGATGGGCGTCTTCACGGCCGCCGCGGCGATGCGCTTCGCGTCGCGGAAGGTGTACCGCCGGCCCGCGGCGTAGACGTAGAGGTCGATGCCGCCCATCCCGAAGGCGTCGACCTTCCCGTCGAGCACGCGGATGCGCTCCACGGCGAGGTCGATGTCGCCGTCGGTGCCGACGCGCTCGACGGAGACGGGCTCGCCGAGCACCTCCGTCGTGACGGAGTGGTCCCGCTTCGAGGAGCCGAGGCTCACGCTGACGATCTTCTTCATGTGCCCACCGATGCGACCGGGACTCTACGCGCGCCCGCGGCCGAAGCACGGCCGGGGCGATGGCCACAGTTGGCCAGCGCGAACCCCGAACCCGGCCACCGCGCGGGAAGGGAATTTCACGCAGCGTCCGCAGAGCAACGCGTGTACCGCGCGGGAGGGGCGCGGCGAGGGCGCGTGTGTGGCGCGAAAGGCTTCGGCGGCGTGGTCGGCGCGGCGACCGCGCGCTGGTCGGCGCGGCGACCGTCTCGCGGGGCGGGCGTGATAGACGTCACCGCATGGGCGGCTCCTCCCTCCTGGTGTCTCTGCTGCGCGCGCGACCGTACTTCGCCGCGGCCGCGCTCGTCGCCGTGGCGCTCGGGCCGTGGCTCGCGGCGGCCACGCCGCGGCGCCCGTCCGCCCCCTGCCGCTTCGAACAGCGCTGGAGCGCGGGCACCGCGTACGACCATGAAGACCTCTCGTTTTCGCCGGACGGCGGCGGGTACTGGGCGCGCGGCGACCGCCACGGGGACCAGGAGGTCGTCCGCTTCCGCTGGTCGCGCGAGGGCGAGAGGCTCACCGTCGCGGCGGGCGCCGAGCGGCGCGCCGTCTCCGCCCGCACGGCGCGGCGGCGCGAGGGGCGCGCGGACGTGTGCGTGCTGACGCTCGGGGCGTCGCCGGTGGCGAGCGCGGGGCGGGAGTTCTTCGGCGAGTAGGGCGGGCGACGCGAAGACGCGCGTTGACGGCGGGGTCGATGTGCCTTGCAATCCCGCGCCGTGGCGCCCACCGCACGCTCCCTCGACCGAGACCCGCTGGCCGTGCGCCGCGCCCTCTCCGCCGCGCTCCTCGCCGCCTGCGCCGCGCGCACGGCGCCGCCTGCTCCCGCCGCGTCGCCCGACGTCGCGGCCCTGGGGTGGCTGCGCGGGCGCTGGTGCGGGCCGCACGACGGCGGGACGTTCTGCGAGACGTGGCGCGACGCGCCGGGGCCGTCGCTGCGCGGCGACGGGGCCTTCGCGCGCGGCGGCGTGCGGGTGTTCGGCGAGGCCCTGTCGATCGAGGCGCGCGGCGGCGACGTGTACTACGTCGCGACGCCGGAGGGCGAGGGGACGACGGCCTTCCGGCTCACGCGCCGCGCCGACGGGGAGGCGGTGTTCGAGAACCCCGCGCACGACTTCCCCACGCGGATCACCTACCGCCGCGAAGGCGACGCGCGGATGGCGGTGGTGGTGGAGGGGCCGTCGCGGCGGGTGACGTTCACGGTGACGCGCGCGGAGTGAGGGCGGGGCGCTCGATCAGCCGTTGGGCGTCGGCGCGGGCGCGGGCGCGGGCTTCGCGGCGGGCGTCGGGGCGACGGTGCTGCGGAGGGAGGGGAGCAGTTCGGTGGCGCGGGCGGCGCCGAGGGCGACGGTGGCGAGCACCTTGAGGTGGTCGTAGCGCTCCTCGACGAAGGCGGCGAACTGGTCGCGCAGCGTCCCCTCCGGCGTGCGCGTCGAGTCGGCGGGGGCAAAGAGGAGGCGGCGGTGGCGACGACCGAGCGGGACGCGCCTCTCGCGGCGCCGGGGCGAGCGCATCCACATCGCTTGGAATGAAGCTCCGCGGCGGGGTTTGTCGCTGGCGCTCCGGCACCCCGCGCTACGGAATGCAGGCGCCCCCTCCGGGGGCTTTCGAACCCTATCGACCTGCGAAAGACTCCCCGCCGTCATCGTTCGCAACGCTTCTGGAGGGCGTTCCGCGCGACCTTTCATCCGTCTTCAAGCCCCCGGAGGGGGCGCCCGCATCCTGTAGCGCGGGGTGCCGGAGCGCCAGCGACAAACCCCGCCGCGGGGCTCGACCCGGCCAGGCGTTGAAGCGGAGGAGCGCCGCGGGGATGTGCGCCGCGCTCACGTCGCGAGCTGCCGCGCGCGGGCCTTCACCAACTGCATGAGGCGCTCGACCTCGACGAAGCGGTCGAGCTCGGCGCGCTCATCTTCCGACAGGGAGCCGTCCCCGCTCCGCGACAGCAGCTCGCGCACGCGGGCGATCGACGCGTCGGACGGCCGAAACGCCAGCACCGCGGCGACCCCGCCGCCGCGCGCGAACAGGTCGATGATCTCGTCGTAGCTCCGCTGCGCAGCGTCCATGGGGCTTCGACGGTAGCGCCGCCCTTCATGCGTGCGCAACAGGTGCAAGCGGGCGCGGGCGAGGGGGCGATCGTGCGCGTCCACGGCGAGCAACGCGCGAGCAGTCCGCCTGGTCAATGCGGTGGTGCCTGCGACGTGTGGGGCGTCGCTGGGGGCGGTCTCTGCGAGCAGGAGCGAACGAACCGCCCGGCTCACTCCGTGCGGTGGATCGCGCGGGAGGAGACGTACTCGAACACCCCGGCGCGGTTGATCGCGTAGCAGACCTCCAGGGTTGACGTGTACCCGTCGCCGTTGAGGTCGCCGCGCGCGCGGAAGGTCACCCGCCGCCCTCGCACTTCGACCTCGTAGCTGAAGCGGTTCGGCCCGTCCGGGGCGAAGCCGAGCGCGCGCCAGGTGGCGTGCCGCCACGTGCCCTCCGGGGGCGTGGGGGCGTCACCTCGGGGCACCTCCGCGGGCGTGGGCGGGGCGCTCGCGAAGGGCACGGCCGGGGCGGCCCCACGCGCGGCGCGGGCGGCGATCAACGCGGTGGCGGCGCGCGCCATCGCGTCGAGGTTTCTCTCCGCTTGGTACGCCATGTCGCGGCGCGCCCGTTGAGTCAGTTCATCCGCGGCGGCGCCCTCCATCAGTGCGGCGAGGATCCCGTTGTCCGGCACGGCGATCCGCACGGCGCGGCCGACGGCGTCGATGCGCGCTTCGCGGCGGGCGAGCGCGACGAAGGCCGGCACCGCAGCGAGGATCCGGGGCGGCTCGCGAGGGGCGATGTGCGTGAGCCGAGCTTCGAGCGCGTCGAGCTGAGAAGCCCACCGGGCCCGCACGCGGGCGGCGGCCTCCAGCGCAGCGGCGTTGTCGAGCTGGAGGGTGGTGATGACGTGGTCGAGCCGGCCACCGCCGCGCGCCACCACTTCCAGCCGCACAAGCGCAGTCCACAGGAAGGCGTCGTCGAACAGCGATTCGTCGCCAAGCGTGCGGGCGACGGAACGTGCGATGCGCGCGCCGTACATCCTGCGAATCGTGCCGCTGCGCTCCGAGTTGCTCCCGCTGGCCCACAGCGACACGAAGGCGCCGTCCTCGCTCGGTCCGAGCGCTCTGAACTCGGCGTTCTCAGCGAGCGAGGGCAACTGCTCCGACCAGACCAACCGCGCCCTTCGCCGGTCGCCCATTGCGTTTTCTAGGACGAGGGCGCGGCCGAAGGGGGTCTCTTCGATCGAATCGTAGGGCACCTCCAGGCGAGTGGCTTCGCGGCCGGCGCGAGCGCCCCTGAGCGTGTCGATGGCCTCTCCGGTGATCAGGCTCAACCAGTAGGGGAGGTCCGCCTCCCACGAGCCCTCGACCACGCGCTCCACGCCGGCGAGGGGATCGGCTCCCGTGGAGGACCATGTGGGGGAGAACGACCAGTACCACTGCAGGTAGACGCGCGCGCAGTCGAGCGCGTTCGCGCGGGCCGCGCCGTGCAGGTCGACGGCGTATGCGTGCGAGAAGTGAGCGGGCATGGAGGCGAGCAGCACCTCACCCAGCGGCCTCGCCCGGGCGGCCGGAGCGATCGGCGCCGCGGGCGGGCGCGTGCTCACGGCGGGGTGGCGGGCGCCGCACGAGGCGCACACGGCGAGCGCGCAGGAGGCGACGGCGAACGCACGGAGCACCGAGCGCATGAGCGACGCGTACCACGGGCCTGATGCGGGCGTACGGGCGTGGTCGTGGCTTGCGCGCGGGCCGCACCGGGGCGCACGCTCCTCGGTGATGAATCCCACGGCACACCGAGCCGGCAGGGAGGCGCGGATCAGCCCGGCCCCCAACCGCGGCCGCTTCCTCTCCGAAGAGGCGGCGCTCGGGGAGGTGGTGCGCAGGATCGTCGACGCGTTTCATCCGCAGGAGGTGCGGCTCTTCGGCAGCCGTCTGGCGGGGAACGCCTCGCCCGACAGCGACTTCGACCTCGTCGTGGTCCTCGATGAGGATGCCCCGGAGTCCTGGCTCGACGCGGACGTGATCTACCGACCGCTCGTCGGATCTGGCGTCGGCTGCGACGTCATCGCGTGCCGTCGCAACGAGTTCGATGCAGTGCTGCGCGACCGCGCCAACCCTTGGGGCGCGGCGTGGGGGAAGGCGAAGGCGCTCCATGTCCGCGCCTGACCGGGTCACGGTGTTCCTCGTGATCGCCGACGAGGAGCGCACGCTGGTGTTTGGCGCGCGCGCTCACGCCCCGGCGCGACGGGCCCTCGCCGCCTCGCGCAGCGCCTCGTCGGGCGTCCGCTCGATGTAGGCGTCGAAGAAGGCCCGCACCCCGTCGCCGACGTTGCCCTCCAGCGCCCGCAGGACGTGGGCCTGCCCGTCCTCCGGCAGGTCGTGGATGAGCGCCGCGAGCGCGTCGAGCCGCTGCGCGCCGAACACCCTGAGCGCGGCCACCGCGTCGTGCTTGAGGGCCTCGACGTCCTCGAAGTCGGCGGCCACCGCGAGGAGCGCGTCGGCGCCGTCGGGCGACCCCCATTCGCGCAGGGCGGGCGCGAGGTCGCGCGCGATGCCCGCCATCGCGAGCTCGGGGCTGCCGAAGTGGAGCGGCGGCGGGAGCGCGGTCGGGTCGTGGAGCCCCTCGTCGAGGTAGCGCGAGAGGAAGAGCGCGAGCGCTGCCCAGAAGGGCCGCTGCGGGTGCCCCGGGTGCGCGTGCGCCGGGTGCAGCGCGAGGGCGTCGCGGGCGCGGTCGCAGCGGTCGTAGAGGTCCTGGAAGCCCGGCGCGTGGAGCCACCAGAGGAAGGGGCGCAGGAGGTGGAGGAGGTCGTCGTCGCGCAGCGCGTGGCCCTCGCGGGCGGCGGGGCCGAGGGCGCGGAGCGCGTCGCGGTACTCCGACCAGAGGCCGACCTGCAGGGCGTCGAAGCGTTGCTCGGGGGTCATCGCGGGGAGCGTCGCGCGGTCGGGGGCGCCCGCGCCAGGGGAGAGTGCTTCGCCCGTCGATGCGCTCCGCGACGCCGCCATTGTGCGGCGTCGTCCGTTGTGGCAGGGCTCGTGACGCGCTGTGCCCCGGTGGCGCGGTCGCGTGAGGAGACGGAGATGTTGCGACGCGCTGGCCTGGTGCTTCTTCTCTGCGCGGGGGCTTGCGCCACGCCCGCGGCCCCGCCGATGGGCGATGCCTCCCCCGAAGCAGGAGGCGGCGACGTCGTGGCGAAGGACGTCGTCGCCGAGCTCGCCGCCGACGTTGCGGACGACCGCGCCTCGCCCGACGCGCTCGACGCGGCGAGCGACGCGATGGCGGACGCACCGCCCGACCTGCTCGCCGCGCCAGACGGGGGCGCGGATGTGTTGGACGCGAGCGCCGACGCGCCGCGAGACGATGGGCTCGATGCGGTGGATGCTTCGGACACGCCCGATGCGTCGGACGCCCTCGACGTCTCGGTCGCGCCCGACGCGCCCGACGCTGTAGACGCGCCCGACGACGCCCGCCCCGACGTCGCGGAGGCCTCGGCGGACGCCCCCGAGGACGTGCGTCCCGACGCGGCGGAGGCGGGCCCCGACGCGCCTCCGCCGCCCGACGCGGGCGAGTGCGCGCCGGGCGACGCGCGGAGCTGCTACACGGGCCCCTCGGGCACGCGGGGGGTGGGCGCGTGCGCGGCCGGCACGCAGCGGTGCGGCGCCGACCGGCTGTGGCCCGCGGCCTGCGCGGGCGAGGTGACGCCGCGGCCGGAGGTGTGCGACGGCGCGGACAACGACTGCGACGGCGCGGCGGACGGCGACGCGGCGGGGCGCGCCTGCGGGCTGCCGTCGGCGACGGGCGCGTGCGTCGGCGGGCGCTGCGCGGTGGCGGCGTGCGCGTCGGGCTTCGGCGACTGCGACGGGGCCGCGGCCAACGGCTGCGAGGTCGACACGCGCGCGACGCTGGCCCACTGCGGGCGCTGCGGCGTGCCCTGCGGCGCGCGGCCGGGGATGGTCGCGACCTGCGCGGCGTCCGCGTGCGAGTACGCCTGCGCGGCGGGCTTCGCCGACTGCGACGCGGCCGGCGGCAACGGCTGCGAGGTCGACACGCGCACCAGCCAGGCGCACTGCGGCGCTTGCGGGAGCGCGTGCGCCGAGGGCTCGGTCTGCGCGGCGGGGCGCTGCGTCGCCCCCTACACCGTCGACCTCCGCCTCTCGAGCACCACGGCGGTGGCGCTGCTGGCCGACGGCACCACGGCCTCCTGGGGCACGGCCGGGGTCCTGACGGACGCTCGGGCCGACACGCTCGGGCCGGTGCGCCGCGTCACCGTGGGCCCTGCGCTCCAGCTCGCGTTGGGCGAGTCCTTCGCGTGCGCCCGGCGGGCGAGCGGGGAGGTCGTCTGCTGGGGGGCGAACAACGCGCTCCAGTGCGGCACCGCGGGGCCGCTGGTGGTGGAGACGCCCGCCGTGGTGCCGGGGATCAACGACGCCACCCACGTCGCCTCCGGGTCGTTCGCCACCTGCGCGGCGCGCCGCGCGTCGCCGGTCACCTGCTGGGGCGCGAGCATGGCGCCGTACGCGCCGTCCCCGGCGCTGGGCGCAGGAGCGCTGGGCGTCGCGGCGGGGGAGGGGCACTTCTGCGCGATCGCGGCCGCGAGCGGAAACGTCTACTGCTGGGGGAGCAACACCAACGGCCAGCTCGGCCGCGGCACGCTCTCCATGCTCGAGGCGACGCCCGCGCTCGTCCCGTCCGTCACGGCCGCGACCGTGGCCGCGGGGCGGAACCACACCTGCGTGCTCACGGCCTCCGGCGCCGTGTCGTGCTGGGGCGCCAACGAGTCGGGGCAGCTCGGGCTCGGCGACACGGTGCCGCAGGCGTCGCCCCGCGCCGTCGCCGGCCTGCCCCCCGACGTGGTCGAGCTGACCGCGTCCCAGGACGCCGCCTGCGTCCGCACGCGCGCCCGAACGGTGTCGTGCTGGGGCGCCGGGTTCGGCAGCCGCCCCGCGTCGATCGCCGCCGTCACCGACGCGACGCTGGTGCGCGTGAGCGGCCAGGGTACAGTCTGCGTGCGCCGCGTGTCGGGCGCCGTGCACTGCCTCGCGAACGGCGTCGGCGCGCTGACCGGCGCCGGGACCAACCGCGCGTCGTTGACCGCGTACGGGGCGCCGGTCTTCGGGCTCGCCGCGCCGCCGAACTGCGTGGGCGTGGGCTGCGAGGCGCCGGTGGCCCTCGGGCCCAACGGGGGCTGCGCGGTGCGCGAGGGCGGCCGCCTCGCGTGCTGGGGCGACAACTTCTACGGGCAGCTCGGGGAGCCCGCGGCGTCGGGGCAGTTCTACGTCTCGCCCAAGGAGCTCGACGCCCCGGGCGACGTCGCCGACGTCAGTCCGGGCGGGACCCACACCTGCGCGCTGTCGACGACGGGGCAGGTCCGCTGCTGGGGGAGCAACGAGAGCGGGCAGCTCGGCGACGGCTCGACCGCCTCGACGCACCTGCCGGTGGCGGTGGCGGGCCTCGTCGACGCCGTCTCGGTGCGCGCCGGGGCGGCCTTCGCGTGCGCGATCCGGCGCGGGGGGGCGGTGGTCTGCTGGGGCAACAACGCCTACGGCCAGCTCGGCGACGGCTCCCTCACCCGAAGGCTCACGCCCGTGGCGGCCGGCTACGACGCCCCGCTGCTCGACGCGACCGCGCTCGCTGCCTCCTTCAACCACGCCTGCGCGGTGCGGGCGGGCGGCGCCGTGGTGTGCTGGGGGCAGAACGGCTACGGCGAGATCGGCGACGGCAGCACCACCGACCGGCGGCTGCCCGCGGCGGTGCGGGACATCGGCGGCGCGGGCGCGCTCGTCGGCGTGACCCAGGTGTCCGCGTCGAGCGCCCACACCTGCGCGGTGCGGGGCGGCGCGGTGGTCTGCTGGGGGCGCAACCACGTCGGCCAGCTCGGCGACGGCACCACCGTCAACCGCGCCGCGCCCGTCGCGGCGCACGCCTTCCGCGACGCGGTGGAGGTTGCGGCGGGCGAGGGCTTCACCTGCGTTCGGCACGCGTCGGGCGCGGTGTCGTGTTGGGGGCGGGGCAACTCGGGCCAGCTCGGCTCGGGCACGCTCGTCGACCGCCCCACGCCCGCACCCGTGGACGGCCTCACGGACGCCGTCTCGATCACCGCGACCGACGCCGCGGCCTGCGCCCGACGTCGCGACGGGTCGGTTCGGTGCTGGGGCAGCCCGGGCACCTACCGCATCCCGCTGGCCCACGCCTCCGTGCTCGCGCCCTTCGACCGCCCGGCGCAGGTCTTCGGGCTCCCGTAGTCAGTCGTGCGCGGCGCGTCGCCGCCCTACCGCAGCGCAGTACCCGCCGCCCGCTGGTCACTCCGGTGCCCACTGGTGCGCGCTTCGGGGCGGTGATCCAATCGCCCTTCGGAGGCTCCGATGGGCCGTAGGTACACCTGGCGCGGGCTCGCGGCGTTCGTCGCGCTGACCGCGTGCGCCAACGACAGCGAGGTGGTGCTCGACCCCGAGGACGACGCCGCGACCCCGCCCGCCGACGTCACCGCCACCGACCGCGCGCGCCCCGGCGACGACGCCTCCGCGCTCGACGGCGGCGCCGCTCCCACCGGTGACGCGACGGCCCCCGCCGACCGCGCGATCGTCGCCGACACCGCGCCCACCGCCGAGCGCTGCAACAACGGCCTCGACGACGACCGCGACGGAACCATCGACGAGGACTGCCCCTGCGCCGTCGGATCGACGCAGCCCTGCTTCCCCGGCGACCCCGCCAACCACCGCGTCGGCGCCTGCCGCGACGGGATGCAGCGCTGCGAGGGCACGGGCGAGTTCGGCACCTGGAGCGCGTGCACCGGGGCGACGCTCCCGGCGGACGACGTCTGCGGCGACGGCGTCGACCAGGACTGCAACGGCGTCGTCGACGACGGCGCGATGTGCTGCCGCGCGGGCACCACCGCGTCGTGCTACTCGGGCCCCGCGGGAACGCTCGGCCGCGGCATCTGCCGCGCGGGCACGCGCACCTGCACCACGAGCGGCGCGCCGGGCATGTGCATGGGCGAGGTGCTCCCGCGCATGGAGACATGCAACGGCGTCGACGACGACTGTGACGGGACGGTCGACGAGGACTGCCAGGCGTGCATCGCGATCACGGGGGCTTCGACGCCGTGGCAGATCCACCTGGGCGAGGGCCCGCGCTGCTGGGGGCGCACCTTCGCGCAGCACGGCGACCCGGGGGAGTACGCCTTCGCGAGCATCCCGCCGCAGATGGACGCCGGGTGGCGGCCCCACGCGCCCGAGGCGATCAGCTTCGACGACCCGTCGACCCTCTGCGGCGTCTGCGAGTGCCTCGCGGGCGGCGACTTCACCTACTTCCAGACCAGCTTCTACGTCCCCTCGACCCTCGCCGTGAGCAGCATGCGCGTGACCATTCAAGACGTCGACGACGGGGTGAGCGTCGCCGTCTTCAACACCCGCTACCCCAACGGGATCGTCGACCCCGGCGCCTTCGCCTACCTCGGCGGCGGCTCCACCGCCGACCTCGCGCGCTACGTGGTGGCCGGCTCCAACCGGGTCGTCCTCACCCACGTCGACGACTGCTGCATGGTGCGGCGGATCGCGCGGGCCACCATCTCCCTCAACGGCGCCCCGCTGCGCCCCTGCGGTGCGCCGTGAGGGCCGCGCTGGCCGGCCTCCTCCTCGCCGCGCTCTCGGTGGCGTGCAGCGACCACGGCGTCGTCCCCGACCTCGACTTCGGCGACGTCTACACCTGGCCCGACGACGCCGCGTCCGACGGCGGCCGCGGCTTCGACGGCGGCGCGCCGGGCCTCGACGGCGGCGCGGGCTTCGACGGCGGGTCGACGCCCTGGGACTCTGGCAACGGGTCGTGGGACGGCGGCGGCGCGCTCCCCGACGTGATGCTCTGGACGGCGCCCGAGGGAGGGACGCCCGGCGGCAACCCCCGCGAGCGCTGCGACGACGGCCTCGACAACGACCAGAACGGACGCATCGACGACGAGTGCCCCTGCCTCCCGGGCTACACGCAGCCGTGCTTCCCGGGCGACCCCGCGCTCGCGGGCCACGGCCCCTGCCAGTGGGGGACGCAGCGGTGCGAGGGGGAGACGGAGTTCGGCGCGTGGGGCGCGTGCACCGGGGCGGGCGTGGCGGCGCGCGAGGCGTGCGACCAGGTCGACAACGACTGCGACGGGCTCGTCGACGAGGGCTGCGCGTGCCGCTCGGGCGAGCGACGTCCGTGCTACTCGGGCGCGACGTCGACCCGGGGCGTCGGGCTCTGCCGCGCGGGCGAGCAGGCGTGCACGGTCGACGACACGGGCGCGGCGACGTGGGGGCGCTGCACCGGCGAGACGCTGCCGCGGCCCGACACCTGCGACGGCCTCGACAACGACTGCGACGGCCGCTCCGACGAGAACTGCGAGTGCCCCGCGGGCCAGACGCGCCTCTGCTACGAGGGCCCGATGGGCACGTCGGCGACGGGCGTGTGCCGCGTCGGGATGCAGCGCTGCTTGCGGGGCCTGGTGCTCGGGTCGGCGTGGGGGCCGTGCGAGCAGCAGATCCTGCCGTCGACCGAGGACTGCGACGACCGCGTCGACAACGACTGCAACGGCCGCGTCGACTGCGCCGACCCGAGCTGCGCGACCGCGGCGGAGTGTCGGCCGTGCATGCCGGGCGGCGAGCGCTTCACGCTCACGACGTCGCCCGCGGACGTGCTCTTCGTCGTCGACCGCTCGGGCTCGATGACGCTGACCACGCTCGACGGCGCCACCCGGTGGAACGCCCTCGTCTCCGCGGTTCGCGCGGTGCTCCCGGCGCTCGACGCCTCGCTCTCGATGGGGCTGATCATCTTCCCCGACCCCGACCAGTGCGCCGTCCCCGCGTCGCCGCAGGTGCCGCTCTCGATGATGGCGGCGTCGCGCATCACGTCCGCGCTCTCGGCGCAGGGCCCGCCCCGCACCGCGCTGACGCCCACCTACGCGGCCCTCCTGGCGGCCGAGGCGCACCTGCGCGCGACGCCCTCGACGCGGCGGCGCTTCATCGTGCTGGCCACCGACGGCGCGCCCAACTGCGGCGCGGGCGCGGGCGCGGTGGTGTCGCTGATCGCGCGCATCCGCGGGCTCTACGGGGTCGACACCTTCGTGCTCGGGATCCCGGGCGCCGACATCTCGCTCTACGGCCCGCTCAACACGATGGCCGAGGCGGGGGGCAGGGCGCGGACGGGCCCGGTTCGCTTCTACGACGCGGGCTCGACCGCGCAGCTCGAGGCGCAGCTCCGGGCGATCACGTCGGCGACGCGGAGCTGCACGTGGCGCTTCAACACGGCGCCCGCGCGGCCCGACCAGGTGCTGGTCCAGTTCGACGGGCGCCTGGTGCCGCGCAACGGGACCGACGGGTGGGTGTACACCGACGGAACCAACCGCGAGATCCGGTTCAACGGGCTGTCGTGCGCCCAGCTCAACGGCGGCTCGGTGCGCATGGTGAGCGCGAGTTTCAATTGCTGAGCCCGGGCGCTCACGCGCCACGCTCCGGAGCCTCCATCCCCCGCTCGCTTCGCTCGCGCGTTTCCCCCTTCCCCCGGCGCAAAAGCGCCAGGGGAAGGGGTCGTGAATGCCACTGTGACGCGGCCGCGCACGGCGCATCGGACGACGGGCCTCGCACCGCCACGCGTACCTGACGCGCCAGAGCCCCTTCCCCTGGCGCTTCTGCGCCGGGGGAAGGGGGAAACGCGCGAGCGAAGCGAGCGGGGGATGGAGGCTGCGGCGGGGCTCAGCGCCCGAGGCTGCGGCGGACGATGCGCTCGGCGGACTCGAGGCGGCGGGCGGTCTCTGCGTCGGCTCCGCTGCGCGCGCGGGCGAGGGCCGCGAGCGTCTCCTGCGACGCCGTCGCGGCGAGGGCCACCTGGAGCTCGCTGCGGGCCGCGGGGGCGCGGACGAAGGCGCGGGCGAGCGCGTCGGCGGTGCCCGCGGGGAGCGCGACCGCGCGGCCGTCGGCGGCGGTGGCCCAGGTGGATCCCGCCGCGGCGAGGCCCCGGGCGGCGCCGGCGAGCGCGTCAGGGTCGCTGGACGCGTCGAGCACCTCCACGATGGTGCGGGCGGCGTCGGCGCGGCGGGACACGCCGAGGCCCTCCAGCGCGGCGGCCTGGCGGGGACCCTGCTCGCGCGCGGCGGCGGCGAGCGTCGCGACCTCGCCGTCACCCGCGAGGGCGCCGAGGGCGCGGGCCGCGGCGCGCACCGACTCGGAGTTGGTGAGCCGCGTGAAGGCCGCGCGGAGGACGGGCTCGGCGCGGCGGTCGCGCAGGGCGCCGACGGCGTCGAGGAGGCCGAGCTCGAGGGCGTCGCGCTCCTCGGGGGTGAGGGCGCGGGGGTACTCGCTGAAGGCGAGCGCGTCGAGCATCGGGAGGAGCGCTTCGGGGCCGAGCGCGCGGAGCTCGCGGGTCACCTCGGGGTGCTGCGAGCGGGTCGTGCGGTAGAAGCGGCCCTGCACGCCGACGAGGCCGTGCACGCGGGCGAAGCGCTCGGGGTGGGCGGCCCGCTCGGCGCGGATGGTGGCCGCGAGCGAGCGGTGCGCGGCGGCCGGGAGCGACCCCTCGCCGAGGAGCGGCGACGCGGACGCGGCGGCGCCGCCGAGCGAGAGGGCGAGGGCGAGGGCGAGGGCGGTCGAGCGGATCATCGGGGCACCTCCCACCAGCGCTGCTGGGGAAACTCTCGGACGGCGTTGGTGCCGCAGTGGACCTCGCCCTGGGCGGCGTGGAGCAGGTCCCACTGCTCGGCGAAGCGGACGGTGATGCCGAAGGGGCGCAGGCGCTCGGCCATGTCCTCCTCGATGAAGTCGGTGGCGCCGACGTTGGGGCCGTAGGGCCGCGCGACGATGGCCGTGCGGTTGTAGAGCAGGAGGTTGACGGTGCCGGGCATGTACGCGGCGGCGCGCTGCGGGCCCTGCGACCACATGAGGAAGGGGATCTCGACGATCTCGTCGTCGGCGAGCCCCACCTCCTCGACGAGCTGCTCGTGGAGCATGTCGATGCGGGCCTGGGCCTGCTGGTTGAAGGCCATGAGCTCGGCGTCGGCGAGGATGGCCTGCACGGTGCGCTGCGCGGGGTAGGGGCGCCCCTCCATCGGGCCGCTCTCGTAGTACCAGCTCTTGCCCGCGAACATCAGCGCGCGGGCGTTGGCGGGCGAGCGGTTGCTGAAGTCGGTGAGGATCGAGCGGGCGAGGCGGGGCGAGGCGAGCAGGAGCTTCCACCCGCGGGGCGTCTCGGCGGGGACGAAGCTCAGCACCTCGTCGACGTGGCCGACGTGGAGCCACGAGGTGTCGATGTAGAGCGGCGGGCCCTGCACCCCCTGGGCGTCGAGGAACTGCCGCATCGCCACGTCGCTGTGCCGCGCGTCGACCGAGCCGTGGATGATGCGGCCGAGCGGGTGGTCGTGCCCGTTGTGGCTGTGGGGCGGGAGGAGCTCGAGGTCGCCGAAGGAGTCGAGCGACGGGTCCCAGTTGCGGCCGTTGAGGGTGACCGACGCGTACTTCCACACGTAGCCGAAGTCGGGGCCGAGGAGCTCGCGCTCGGTGAAGCGCGCGACGGTGCGCTGGCGGTTGGGCGTGCGCAGCACCACGGGCATCGCGTGGAGCCCGTCGGCCGAGGGGATCCCCGTCCAGCCGAACTCCATGATGTCCTGCGTCCACACGTCGGGGCCCTGGGTCGGGTCGGTGGTGTAGTGGCTGTCGAGCGTGTTGATCCACTGGATGGGCATGCCGTCGGCGGTCGTGGCGTCCTCCAGGTCGTAGTAGAACGCGTTGGCGGGGCCGAAGCCCTCGGCCTGCGGCCCGTACACCCGCACCGTCGGCGCGACGGAGTTGAACATCATCCACGGCGCGGTGCGCATCACGGCGGTGTCGGTGCGGTCGGCGCCGGCGCCGGTGACGGTCAGCCGGATCTCGACGTTGCCGTCCCACTGGGGCCCGGGGAAGTCCCGCGCCTCGATGCCGAACTCGACGCCCGCGCGCAGGTCGTCGCGGGAGAGCCGCGCGCTCGCGGGGTCGAAGGCCGACCAGCCGCCGGGCCCGCGGCGGAAGATGTGGACGCGCGCGGCGGCGAGCTCGGGCAGCGTGAGCGACCCCGCGGCCCCGTCGGGCGCGCCGGGCCACGCCGCCACGCGGAAGCGCGCGAGGTCGGCCGCGTCGGCGTCGCCGTTGACCTCGCCGTCCTCCGCGTCGACCGCGTGGTCGCCGTCGTCGTCGTCGACGTTGGCCATCAGCATCGCGCCGTGCGTGGTGCTCCACGTCGCGCGCTGCGACCACTCGGCGCGCGTGTCGTCGAGCGCGCCGTTGCGGTCGGCGTCGACGACGAGGCGCACCTCGGGGAGCGGCGCCTCCGTCGGGACGTCGGGGCCCGCGTCCGCGCGCGGCGGCGTCGGCGTCGGCGTCGCGGCCGGCTCCGCGCCGCAGCCCGCGGCGACGAGGGCCGCGGCGAGCGCGCGCCGCCAGCGCGCCGCGTTCGGTGTGTTCGTCATGGGTGTCGCTCCGCTCACGGGGCGGATGGGAGCACCGCGCGGCGCTTCTGGTCAACCGCCCGCGCGGCGGAATTTGTGGGCGCCCGCGCGGGCGTCGAAACGCGGCGATGTTGTCAGAAGGGAAGGCGCGGCGGCAGCGGGGGCGGAATGAAACCGTGCGGCGGCGCGGCCCGTCGGCTTCGGTCAACGGGGCACATCGGCGCGGCCGCGGGCGCGGCGCGGCGGGCTCAGAGCTCCGGCCGTGGCACGCGCTGAAATGGTGGGTTTGATTGCGCGGAGGGGTGATTTCGCGCGCCCTTGTCCGCTGGTAGATTTGCGGTGTGAGCGCCAGAAAACAGCAGCGCTGCGGCTCGCTCTGGCGGGAGTTCCTTTCTCATTTCGCCATGCGGTAGAAGGGTCGCCATGCACCATCGGAGTCTTCGATTCGACAAACTGATCGTCGGGGGTGCCGCGGCGTTCGCGCTGCTGTCGGCGTCGTCGTCCGCGCTCGCGGTCACGTACAACGTCGGCGCCTCCCGCATGTTCCGCACGCCCTGCGCGCTCATCCAGAGCGCGTCGGTCACGCTCCGCCCCGGGGACGTGATCGAGGTCGACAGCGGGACCTACAACGACTCGTGCCGCGTGGAGCTGTCCGGCGCGGCGGGGATGCCGCTGACGCTCCGGGGCGTCGGCGCCACGCGGCCCATCCTCGACGGGACGGGGCTCCCGCTCGACGGCGACGCCGGCCGGGCGCGCGCGATCCTGCAGTTCAGCGGGGCCAACCACTGGGTGGTGGAGAACCTCGAGCTGCGCAACGGGCAGAACGCCGCCGACAACGCCGCGGCGATCCGCGTGACGGAGTTCTCCACCAACATCACGCTGCGCAACCTCAACATCCACGACAGCGACAACGGCGTCTCGTCCGACACGGGCGCCGAGCTGGTGATCGAGGACAGCGAGATCTACCGCAACGGCACCGGCACGATGGCCCGCGTCGCGGGGCACAACCTCTTCCTCGCCGGCAACACCCTGCGCGTGCAGGGCTGCTCGGTCCGCGACTCGGTGGGCGGCGAGAACGTGCGCCTCCACATGAACCACGCGCTCGTGCTCTACAACGAGATCCTCCGCGGCGCGACCTACGACATCGACATCGCGCACAACTACAAGAACGAGCGCTCCCCGTCGCAGATCATCATGATCGGCAACATCATCGCGCGCTCGCCGATGGCGACCAACACCGGCGAGTCGATCGTGTTCGGCATCGACTCGACCGCGCGCGGCACGCCCAACACGCAGATCTTCATGTACAACAACCTCTTCTCCATGGTGTCGGGCGCCAACCGCCTGCTCCAGGGGGAGGGGCCGATGCGCGGCACGATCCGCCTGCTCTTCCACAACAACGTCGTGTACGGGCCCGGCGGCTCGGGGCTGACCAACACCCCCGGCACCGACGCGCTGATCGCGGGTTCGAACAACTGGATCCGCACGGGCATCGCCGCCCCCGCGACGCTGACCCGCACGGTGACCGGCGCCGACCCGCTCTGGACCTCGGCCACCGACCTCACCCCGCGGATGGGCTCCCCCCTCATCGACGCCGGCGCGACGCCGCCGACCTACCCCGACGTGATGGGGGTGATGGTGTCGGGGCTGCCGTCGCGCTCGTTCCGCTCGCCGTCGGGCACCAACGCCCGCACCATCATGAACGCGGTGGACATCGGGCCCTACGAGGGCGTCTCGACGCCGACCCCGGTCGACACCGACGGCGACGGCCTCACCGACGATGTCGAGATGCGCATCGGCACCAACCCGATGAACCCCGACACCGACGGCGACGGGCTCACCGACGGCCAGGAGGTGCCCAACCCCGCCGCGCCGCGCAACACCGACGGCGACACGCTGATCGACGCGCTCGACCCCGACGACGACGGCGACGGCATCCCGACGCGCTCCGAGCGCCCGGGCGGCATGAACCGCGACACCGACATGGACGGCGCGCCCGACCACCTCGACCCCGACGACGACAACGACGGGCAGCCGACCAGCACCGAGCGGCCGGGCATGATGGACCGCAACACCGACGGCGACGCGCTGCCCGACCACCTCGACCCCGACGACGACGGCGACGGGCTCCCGACCACCGAGGAGCGCCCGGGGATGATGGACCGCGACACCGACATGGACATGCGGCCCGACCACCTCGACCCCGACGACGACGGCGACACCATCCCGACGGCCGTCGAGCGCCGCCAGGACACCACCGCGGGCGGCGACTTCGACCGCGACATGCGCCCGTCGTACCTCGACACCGACTCCGACGGCGACACCGTGCCCGACCGCGAGGAGGCCGGCGCCTCCCCCATGACGCCCGCCGACACCGACATGGACGGCGCGCCCGACTACCTCGACCTCGACTCCGACAACGACTGCCGGCCCGACGCGATGGAGCCCGGCGCGGCCCGCATCACCCGCGCGACCGACCCCAACGCCAACTGCTCGGCCCCGACGCCCGTCTGCGACACCACGCGCGGCGTCTGCGTCACCAGCACGGCCGACACCGACATGGACGGCGTGCCCGACGACATCGAGCGGCGCATCGGCACCAACCCGATGAACCCCGACACCGACGGCGACGGCATCCGCGACGGCGACGAGATCGGGATGGACCCGACCCGCCCGCGCGACACCGACGGCGACATGATGATCGACGCCAACGACCCCGACGACGACGGCGACGGCGTCCCCACCCGCGACGAGCGCCCGGGGATGATGAACCGCGACACCGACGGCGACATGGTGCCCGACCACCTCGACGCCGACGACGACGGCGACGGCCAGCCCACGCGCGACGAGCGCCCCGGCAACATGGACCGCGACACCGACGGCGACATGACGCCGGACTACCTCGAGCCCGACGACGACGGCGACGGCATCCCCACCCGCGACGAGCGCCCCGGGATGATGAACCGCGACACCGACTCCGACATGGTGCCCGACCACCTCGACGCCGACGACGACAACGACACCGTGCCCACGCGCGACGAGCGTCCCATGATGATGGACCGCGACAGCGACATGGACATGCTGCCCGACCACCTCGACCCCGACGACGACGGCGAGGGCATCCCGACGCGCGTCGAGCGCATGCAGGACACCTCGACCGGCAACGACCTCGACGGCGACGGGCGCCCCTCGTACCTCGACCTCGACTCCGACGGCGACACCGTGCCCGACCGCGAGGAGGCCGGCGCCGCCCCCGCGACGCCCGTCGACACCGACATGGACGGCGCGCCCGACTACCTCGACCGCGACTCCGACAACGACTGCCTGCCCGACCAGATGGAGCCCGGCACCGCCCGCATCACCCGCGCCGTCAACCCCGACGACAACTGCTCGGGCGCGACCCCCGTCTGCGACACCAACCGCGGCCTCTGCGTGGCTCGCGGCTCCGGCGACGGCGGCGTGCCCGACGCCGGCGACGCGGGCAACGGCGACGCGGGCAACGGCGACGCCTCCGTGCCCGGCGACGCCTGCGACTGCGAGCGCCTCCGCGTGACCGGCGACGGCTGCGGCTGCGGCGTCGTCGGCGCCGGCGACTCCAGCGACCTCGCTGGCGCCGCCGTGGCCCTCGGCCTCGTGGCGGTGTCCGTCGCCCGCCGCCGCCGCCGCCGCGTGGCCTGATCGCTCCCCCTCCCCGGCGGGCGGCGCGCCGTTCCAGCGCCGCCCGCGTCCTCCCTCCTCCTCCCCCCGACCGCTTCGCTACCCCGCGAGAACCCGCGCGAGCCCCGCGCGGAGGTCTTCGTCGCTCACCGTCGCCAGCGACCAGCGGCCCGGCTCGCCCACCAGGACGGCGCGCGCCGAACCGCCCGAGCGCTTCTTGTCGCGGGCGACGCGGGCCACGACGGCGTCGGCGCGGGCCCGCACGCGCGTCGGCAGCCCGAGGGCCTCGACGGCGCGGGCTACGCGCGCGGTGAGTTCGGGCGCGGTGAGGCCCAGGCGCTCGCCGAGGGCGCACTCGGCGATCATCCCGAGCGCGACGCACTCGCCGTGGAGGAGCCGGTAGCCGAGCGAGGACTCGATCGCGTGGCCGAGGGTGTGGCCGAAGTTCAGCGCGGCCCGCTCGCCCGCCTCGCGCTCGTCGCGCGACACCACCGCGGCCTTGATCGCGACGGCGCGGCGGATCACCCCGGCGAGCGCGGGCGCGGACGCGGAGGCCCCGAGCGCGGGCGCCTCGGCCTCGATGGTGTCGAGGAGGGCCGGGTCGTGGGTGAGCGCGACCTTGAGCGCCTCGGCGAGGCCCGCGCGGTGGTGGCGGAGGGGGAGCGTCGCGAGCAGCGAGACGTCGGCGACGACGTCGGAGGGCTGGTGGAAGGCGCCGGCGAGGTTCTTCCCCTCGGGGAGGTCGACGGCGACCTTGCCGCCGACGGAGGCGTCGAGCATCGCGAGGGTGCTGGTGGGCGCGGTGACGTAGCGGACGCCGCGCAGGAAGGTGGCCGCGGCGAAGCCCCCGAGGTCGGACACGACGCCGCCGCCGACGCACACGAAGGCCCCGTCGCGGTCGAGGCCCGCGGCGAGCGCGCGCTTCCACAAGAGGCGCAGGGCGCGGAAGTTCTTCGAGTGCTCGCCGGGGGGGACGACGGCCTCGCCGGCGACGAGGCCGCGCAGCGCGCCCGCCCAGCGGCGGCGGTGGTGGCGCGCGACGTTGCGGTCGGAGACGACGAGGCAGCGCCGCCCCGCGAGGCCCTCGGCGAGGTCAGCGAGCGGGCCGAAGCGCACGCGGTACGAGCGCTCGCCGAACCACACGGGGACGGACGTGTCGAGCGCCCCGAGGATGCGCGCGGGGGCCTCCTCCGCGGCGACGCGCGAGGTGTCGACGACGCAGTGGGCTTCGGGGTAGGCGTCGCGGCGCAGGTCGAGCAGGCGCGCGAGGGAGGCGCGGAGGTCGCCGGCGAGCAGCGGGCGCACCGCGGCGCCGGCGAGGCGGGCGCAGAGCACGTCGACCGGCGCGGTGAGCCCGACCACGGCCGCGCGATCGAGCACGGCGCGGCGCCAGGCGCGGTCGACGAGGGCGCCGCCGCCGGCCGCGATCACCACGCGGGGAAGCGCGAGGGCCTCCTCGAAGGCCGCCCGCTCGAGCGCGCGGAAGGCGAACTCCCCGTCGCGTTCGAACACCTCCTCGACGGGGCGGCCGGCGCGATCCTCCACCGCGCGGTCGAGGTCGACGTAGGCGTGGCCGAGGCGCTCGGCGAGGCGCGGGCCGACGGTGGACTTGCCGCTCCCGGGCGGGCCCGACAGCACGATGCGCGCGTACGACATGCCCACGGCCGATAGGCGCAGGGGGCGGCGGCGGTCAAGCGGTCGTTCTGGGGGCGCCGTTGGGGTACGCTCGCGGGCCGTATGAGCGACCGCGTTTTGGTGTCCGTCGAAGACCACGTCGCCCGCGTGCGGCTCAACCGCCCGGAGAAGCGCAACGGGCTCGACCTCGAGATGTTCGAAGCGCTCGCCGCCGCGGCCGAGCGGGTGCCGTCGGAGCCCGGCGTCCGCGCGGTGGTGCTGTCGGGCGAGGGGAGGGCCTTCTGCGCGGGCCTCGACTGGATGGCCTTCCTCGGCATGGCCGACCGCGCCGTCCCCGCCCTGCTCGACCGCCGCGCGGGCGAGGCGGCCAACCTCGCGCAGAAGGTGAGCGTGGCGTGGGCGATGGCGCCCGTCCCCGTGATCGCCGCGGTGCACGGCGCGGCCCTCGGCGGCGGCCTCCAGATCGCGCTCGGCGCCGACCTCCGCTACGTCGCGCCCGACGCGCAGCTCTCGGTGATGGAGGTCCGCTACGGGCTCGTGCCCGACATGGGGCTGAGCGTGCTCCTGCCGCGCCTCGTGCGGGCGGACGTCGCGCGCGAGCTCACCTTCACCGGCCGCGTGATCGACGGCGTCGAGGCCGCGCGCCTCGGGCTCGCGACGCGTGTGTGCGACGACCCGCTCGCCGCCGCGCTGGAGACGGCCCGCGCGATCGCCGCCAACGCGCCGCGGGCGGTGCGGGCGGCCAAGCGGCTCCTGCGCGACGCGCCGGCGCACGACCCGGCCGCGTCGCTCGCGCTCGAGAGCGAGCTGCAGCGCGCGCTGATGGGCACCGCCGAGCAGATGGAGGCGGTGCAGGCGGCGATGGAGAAGCGCGCGGGCCGCTTCGACGACCCGTAGCGGGGCGCGCGTGCGGGGCGAGCGCTTCCACGTCTGCCTCGGGTGCTTCGCGCGGCAGGTGCGGCTCGACGCGTGCGTCCGGTGCGGGTCGCGCGCGCTCGTCGATCTGCGAACGCCCGCCGGGCGCGCGGAGGTGGCGGGCCGCGCGGCGGAGACCGCCCGCGAGCGCGAGGTGCTCGCCGAGCAGAGCGGGCGCGAGGCGGCGGCGCTGGTGGTCGGCGTCGCGATCGGCGGCGTGGCGCTGCTCGTCCAGGTGGCGGCGGGCGTCGGGGGCGTGATGCTCGCGCCGACGGCCCTCGCGGTGGCGGTGATCGTCCCGCTGCTCGCGCTCGCGATGCTGCGCCGGCGCGGGGCCGACGACGCCGCGCTGCTGGCGATGACGCCGCGGCTGGAGTGCGCCGACCGCGTCCGCGCCGAGGCCGCCGAGCCGCCGCGGGCGCTGGCGCGGGTGACGGGGCGCGTGCGGGTGACGCGCGCGGTGGTGGGGCCGCTGTCGGGGCGGCCCTGCGCGGCGGCGGGGGTCGCGGGGTCGGCCTTCGGCGAGGTGGACGACGCCGTGTGCGGGGCCTTCGAACTGCTCGACGCGCAGGGCGCGGTGGTGGCGCGCTACGGGGGCGAGGGCGCGGCGGTCGACGTGCCGCTCGGCGAGGCGACGGTGCGCGAGGGGGCGGAGGGGAGGCTGCGGGAGTTCCTCGACGCGCGGATGGTGTACCGGGAGGGCGCGCGGGTGAGCGTGGCGGAGGGCGCGGTGCTCGACGGCGACCTGGTGACGCTGGAGGGCCCGGCGGACGACGCGGTGGTGGCCGAGGGGTACCGCGAGAGCCGCGCGGTGAAGGTGTTCCGCGGGACGGCGGCGTGGCCGGTGACGGTGCGGCGCGAGGCGGAGCCGCCGACGCGCGTGCGGGTCGACCCCGTGGAGGACGCGCGGGAGGTGGCGGAGGTGAGCGCGGGGGCGGCGGCTACTGGAGCGTCACGGCGGCGCTGACGCCCTCGCCCTGCGTGGTCACCTGGAGCGGCCAGTTGCCGACGCGGCGGGTGACGAGGTTCTGCGGCGCGGCGACGAGCTCGACCTCGCTGACGGAGGTGAGGCGCGCGAGCTCGGCCACCGCGCGCCGCGGGATCACCCCGCGCCCCGCCGCCCCGTTGAACTCCGCGATCACCCGCACCGACACCCGCTCGCCTTCGAGCGTGCCCTGCGCGGTGACGCTCACGTACACCGAGCGGGCGGGGTTGGGCCGCCAGGCCACGGCGAGGTCGGCGTTGGGCGCGATGGAGGCGCGGCCGCCGGCCACCGCGGGCTCGGTGAGCTCGAGCGGCGCCGGCACGTCGACCGACATCATGATCGCGGGCACGGTGGCGCTGCCGGGCGCGTTGAGGGTGAGCGTGCGCGGCCCGGCGAGGAGCGTCGTCTGCTCGTAGAACGACGTGTACTGCCCCTGTGTGCCGGGCCGCAAGGTGAGGGCGCGGGCGCCGCCGGTGACCGTGACGGTGCCGGGGTTGGGGAAGGGCGTCGGGTGCGGGTCGCGCGGCGTGTCGCCGTCGCGGCAGGTGATGACGTCCCAGTTGCTCGCGCTGACGTACGTGCAGCGCGTCTCCTCGGGCCGCGGCACGAGGCGGAACTCCGCCTGCACGAGCGTCCCGGGCGTCATCCGCTGCGTGTACGAGCCGAGCCAGAGGTAGGCCGCGCGCTGGTCGAAGACGGCGGCGTCGGGCGGCACCCACGCGGGGACGTCCGTGCTGCCGTCGACGAGGATCACGCCCGCGTCGGTAGGCCGGAAGGGGTCGTCGCCGTCGGGGTTGACGCCGGGGGGCGCGTCGCGGCGGCCGCCGTCGCCCCACGCGGTGCCGTCGACCGTGGACGAGCACGCCGCCAGCGCGGCGAGCGGGAGGAGGAGGCGAAGCGCGCGGGTCACGCGGGCGAGTGTGCCACCGGGGCGGGCCGGCGGAAAGCTGTGGGCCTCAGGGCGCGCGCGATGGGTCGGCGCAGCAGCGGAAGCCGGTGGAGTAGTCGTGGTAGGCGAGGTCGTGCGCGGTGGTGGTGTAGAGGCAGCCGGGCCCGTTGCGCTCGGCGTCGACGTAGAAGCCGCCCTTGAAGGTGCCGCTGGGGTCGGCGATCCACTCGTGGAGGTTGCCGACCATGTCGAACGCGCCGTCGGGCGACACGCAGCCCGCGAAGGCGCCGGTGCGCGCCACGGTGTCGGCCTGCATGTTGATGCCGGGGTTGTTCATGTTCTCGAAGGTGAACACGCCCGTGGCGGTGCCGAAGAACTGAACCACCGGGTGCACCGCGCGCCCCTCGTTGCAGCGCCGCGCGGCGTACGTCATCCCGTAGGGGTACGTCCGCATCGCGGGGCCGCGGCAGGCGGCGAGCCACTCGTCGAGCGCGCAGAGGCGCTTGCCCGCGTTGCGACAGGCCGTTTGAGCTTGCGCGCCGGAGACGTAGCCCTGCGGCGTCACGCCGGCCCGAGACGCGGCGCGCACGGCGCGGGTTCCGGGGTTGAGGTAGGGCGACCACGCGCTCACGCCGCCGTCGGGCGCGAGCTCTTCCAGGGTGCCCTCCCAGCGGTCGACGCAGACGCGTCCCGCCACCAGCGTCATCTCCGCGGGGCAGCGCGGCGCACCCGCGTCGGTGACGTCGGTCGCGGTGTCGGTGACACCGGTCGCGGCGTCGCGCGCGTCACCCGCGGCGTCCCGGGCGTCACCAACGGCGTCCCGGGCGTCACCGACGGCGTCCCGGGCGTCACCAACGGCGTCCCAGGCGTCACCAACGGCGTCCCGCGCGTCACCAACGGCCTCTCGGGCGTCACCGGCGACGTCCGCCGCCTCGGCGTCGGGGGCTTCCTCCGCGGGCGCGCCGCAGGCGGCGAGCGAGGCCGCGAGCGCGAGCGCCGCCCGGACGTTGCCCATCAGCCCCCCGCGAAGGCGCGCAGGAAGCCGTCGATCTCGTCGTCGAGCGCGGCGCGCGCGGTGGCGGCGGCGGGGCCGCGGAGGCGCACCTTGGTGGCCTCGTAGGCGCTCGTCGCGAAGGCCGCGAGCGGCGTCGCGCGGGCGACCGCGGCATCGAGGAGCGCGTCGGGCGCGTGGAGCGACTCGAAGATCCCGCGGTCGCGCGCCTCGGGGAGCGTGAGCACGCGGGCGTGGAGGCACAGCTCCGCCTGCCACTGCGGCGAGACGACGGTGCGGGCGATCTCGACGCCGAAGGTGGGCACCGGCAGCCCGATGGCGACCTCGTTGAGGCCGAAGCGCGCGGGCGCGTCGACCGCGAGGCGCGCGTCGCACGCGAGCGCGAGCAGCGCGCCGCCGGCGAGCGCGTGCCCCGTCACCGCCGCCACCACCGGCCGCGGGCAGAGGAACACGTCGAGCAGCAGCCGCCCGAGTTCCTTCACCATCTCGACGCGCTCGGGGTGGGGGAGCGCCGGCAGGAGCTTCACGTCGAGCCCGCCGGAGAAGAAGCCCGCGCGCCCCGCGAGCACCACCGCCCCGTGCGACCCCGCGGCGTCGCGGAGGGTGTCGCGCAGCGCCCCCATGAAGGCCGGGGACAGCGCGTTGGCCTTGCCGTCGTCCATGAAGACGAGCGCCACGGGGCCGCGGGATTCGACTCGAAAAGGTGCTGACATGGGCGCGGATTGTGGCCGCAACGGGCCGCCGCGGTCACCGACGAAATGTGCTGCCGCTCATTCCAACGCCTCGACCCGGGCGGGGACTTCCGTCGGGGCGACGGGCTCCTCGGTGAGCGATCCGTCGCGCGCGACGAAGCCGAAGGCGCGGTGCTCGCGGTCGAAGCGGACCACCCGCTCGACGAGGCGCGCGCGCCCGCCGTCGGGCACCAGGAGCTGGACGCGCGCCTCGGCCGAGCGCGCGCCCTGGAGGCCCACCGGGGCCCGCACGACGAGGCGCGTCCCGTCGAGCGCGGCGGCCGGCGTCCACGCGCGGAGACCGAGCGCGGCGGGGACGTCGCCGACGGGCGTGAACGCTTCTTCTCCGGCGGCGCGGGCGAGCACTTCGACGCCGACGTCGGGGTGCGTCCAGCGGACGGCGAGCTCGGGCTCGCGCGAGAGCCCGGCGGGCGCCGACGCGCGGAGCCACGCGCGCACCGCGGGGTCGTCGGGGCGAGCGGCCGCGACGCGGGCGACCTCGGCGTCGAGGATGCGACGCGCGGCGAGCCCCGCGCCCTCCCCGCCGGCTTCTTCCGACGAGCGCCGCAGGAGGCGGAGCCCTTCGTCCTCGCGGCCCGCGGCGAGCGCGGCGAGCGCGGCCCGCACGAGCGCGAGGGGGTCGCCCGGCTGGAGCAGCGTGAGCGTCTGGTAGTGGTGGTAGGCCTCGGGCGCCTGCCCGTACGTGAGCAGGAGGTCGCCGAGGCGCGCGCGGGCGTAGGGGTCGTAGGGCGCGAACTCCGCGATCTCGGTGAAGGCCCGCGACGCCTCCGCGCGGTCGCCGAGGCGCAGGAGCAGCTCGCCCACCTGGCCGCGGACGCGCGCGTCGGCCAGCGGGTCGCGGCGGAGGCGGTCGCCGAGGGAGCGCGCCTCGCGCGGGAGGTTCGCCTCCTCGAGCGCGGCCATGAGGCGGAGGCGCAGGTCGACGTCGCGCGGCGCGACCGCGAGCCACGCGCGCAGGAGCGCGACCTTCTGCTGGGCGGTGATCCCCGGCGCGGCGAGGCGGGTGAGCAGCGCGTCCCAGTCGATCATGACGCGGCGGGCCTGGTGCGCGCGCCACGCCCACGACGCGCCGAAGCGCCGCGCGATGGCCGCGTCGAGCCAGTCGACCGCGCCCGCGTCGAGGATGGCGTTGCGCAGCTCGACCACCTGGGCGGGGTCGCCGAGCGCGTCGACGAGGATCTCCAGGAGGGCCACGCGGTCCTCCCACCAGCGGAGCTCGCAGCGGGCGGCGGCGTCCTGCCAGACGGCGACGGCCGCGGGCCAGTTGGCGCCGCGCGCGGCGAGGCGCTCGCGCCAGAGCACGCGCCGGAGCTGCCGCGGGAGTCGCGACGAGGGCGGGCAGTTGCGCGCCGCCACACCCCCGCCGGGGGCCGCGCCGAACTCGAACGTGCGGGCGTAGCGCCCCGGCTGCGCGCCGAGGAGCGCGGGCGCCGGCAGCGCGAGGCCCCGCACGGCGCGGGCGACGCAGGCCTCGGTCTCGCCGTCGCCGAGCGTCGAGGAGTCGACCACCGCGTCGGTGACGCGGCCCTCGGCGTCGACCGTGGCGCCGACCGTGACGGTGCCCGCGAGCGACGGACGCAGGGCCCGCTTGCGCTCGACGCAGGCGCGCGCGGCGGGGTCGGCCGCGCCCAGGGCCTCGCCGATCGGCGCGCCGCCGGCGCCGGCGTTCTCGCCCGCGCGGTGGGGCCGCCAGCCCTCCCCGTCGTCGACGGCGACCGGGACCTCCGCGCCGCCGCCGCCGAGGCGCTGAACTCCGCGGGGCCCGAGCGACGACGAGACGCCGAGGCGCGGGAGGCGGCGCCCGACGTCGTCGAGGGGCCACGGGCTCGCAGCAACCGTGATCGCGCCGGCCGACCACGCGCCGGGCGCCGCGCCGACGACGAGGGCCGACACCTCGGTGACGACGCCGTAGCGCGCGCCGAGCTCGGCGATGGAGGCGCGGCCCGAGCCCGTGAGGGCGAGCGTGTCGATGCGGGCGGAGGCCCAGCGACGGGCGAGGTCGCCGCGGTCGTTGACGTCGCGCAGGTCGAGCTTGAGCGACCAGCGGCGGGGTGTGGTTCCCTCGCGGGCCTCGACCACCACCTCGCCGGGCGTGCGACGGCCAGTGAGCTCGCCGACGAAACGAAGCGGGTCGCCCGCCACCCACGCCCGCACGCGCGACGGGAGCGCGTGGGCGACGCGGTCGCCGAGGGTCACCCGCACGTCGCGGAGGCAGGGGCGGAGCGCGTGGGCGACGATCCGGTGCGCGGCCGCGACGGCCTCGGAAGGGTCCTCGGCGCGGAGCGTGAGGCCGCCGTCGCCGGTGAGCGGGCGGAGCACCTCGGGGTGGCTCGACGCGCCGAGGGCGAGCGCGTAGAGCCGAAGGTCGGGCGCCTGGCGCGCGGTCTCCTCGACGAGGCGCGCGGGGTCGAGCGGGCCGACGGTGGGCGTCGCGTCGCCGAGGTAGAGCACGGCGCCGTTGCGCGCGGGGTCGAGGGCGCCGCGGGCGTCGACGATCATGCGCCCGAGGTCGCTCGCGCCGCCGGGCCGCGCGTGGGCGATCGCGTCGAGGATCGCCTCGCGCCGCGCGTCGGTGGCGGGCTCCATGCGACCGGCGGATCCCTCCGCGGGGCGGCCGCCGAGGTCGCCGAGGAAGAGCGCGACGCGGTCGTCGGGGCCGAGCTGGTGGAGCGCGGCGTCGACGGCGGCGCGGGCCACTTCGAGCGCACCGGGGTCGGTGGCGGCGGAGTCGTCGAGGACGATCGCGAGGTCGGTGCCGCGCGCGGCCTCGACGGGGAGCGAGAGGTCGACGAGGAGGTGCCGGTAGCCGTCGGGGCCTTCGGCATCCGCGCGCCACGCGCGGGCCGCGGGGGCGGGCGCGGGGGAGGCGTCGACGAGGTCGACCACGAGGTCGCCGCGCGGGCGCCAGTCGCTCCTGCGCATGCGGACGTGGCCGTCGGCCTCGAGGCGCGCGCCGTCGGGCGGCCGCGCGGTGCGGGCGCGGGCGCGCGTGAGGTCGACGTCGAGCACGAACTCCCCGACGAGCTGCGGCGCCACCGGGTCGCCCACGGGGTAGACGTACGCGCGGCGCGCGCCCTCGCGGCCGAGCCACTCGACGTAGGTCACCTCGGCCCGCAGGCTCTCGCCGGGCGAGAGGAACCCGAGGTTCGCGTACGCGCCGCCGTCGCCGGTTCCGAGGAGGCCGGGCATGCCGCCGCCGGTGGAGGCGACCGAGCCCGGCGCCGCGTCCACCCACTGCTCGTCGCGCTCGACGCGGAAGCCCGCGATCACCGCCCCGTCGGGCACGCGCAGGCGGTACTCGACCGGCGCCGAGCCTTCGCTCCCGTTGAAGAAGCGCTGCCGCACGGTGGTGACGGCCATGTCGCCCAGCACGCGCACGGTGACGGCGTGCTCGTTGTTGCTGAGCGCCGCGGGGGCCTCGCCCGACGCGACGTGGGCCGCCATGCTGGCCGCGCCGACCGCGCCGCGGTGGGCGATCCCTTGCGGGGAGGCGGCGCCGCCGGTCCAGTCGTCCCACACGCCGGCCGGGCGGACCGCGAGCGCGCCGTCGCCTTCGAGCGACTCGCCCTGCGCGAGCTGCCCCTGGCGGCTCCCCTGCTGGTAGGAGGCCTCGCCTCGGACGGCGATCACGCGCGTGGCGGGCGCGCCGGCGACGCCGCGCTCCACCTCGAGCGACGCGTCGGCGAGGCGGATCACCGCGTCGGGCCCGACGCCGAGCGCCCTGTCTCCTTCGCCCCACGCAGAAACGAACACGCGCCCCCGCTCGACGCGCGCGCGGCCGTCGGCGAAGACGATCTCCCCGCCGCCCGCGACGCGCAGCTCGACGCCGTCGTCGGTGACGACCACCGCGCGCCCCTCGGGCGCCGTGCGGAGACGCCCCGCGCACTCGACGCGTCCCGCGCGGACGAGGCGCTCCGGGCCCGCCGCGCCGACGGCCTCGACGCCGGGGTGGAGCACCTCGACCGACGCGCAGGTGGCGGGGCCCGCGGTCACCTTCGGGTCGCAGGCCGCGAGGCCCATCGACACGACCACGATCGCCCAGGCGACGCGGCTCATCGCGCACCCCCAGGGGCAGCGGGCACGACGGGGGTGGCGGGGAGCGCGACGGCGGTGAGCGCCCCGTCGCGCGCGGCGAAGACGAACCGCGGGTGGTCGGGGTCGAAGTGAACCTGCTGGCGCGCGACGCGCTCGCGGGGTGTCCCCTCGTTCCAGATGACGACGACCTCGGCGTCGCCGCGGGGCCGTGCGCCGCCGCCGCGCCGGAGCTCGACCTCGAGGGCCTCGGGCGCCTCCGACCACACGCTGGTCTCGAGCGGGACGAGCGAGGCGACGAGGTCGGCGCGGCGCGTGGGCTCGCCCGCGGCGCGCACCCAGAGCTCGGCCTCGTCGTCGGGGTGGTTCCAGCGGAGCACGGCGCGAACGGCGCCCGCGCTGCGGGCCGCGGGGCTCCGGCGCCAGCGCGCGCGGAGGCCGGCGAGCTGGTCGGCGGGCACGTCCGAGGCGCTCCCGGCGAGGGCGAGCTCGGCGGCGATCCACGCGGCTGCTGCCTCGGAGACGGTGCCTTGCGCGCCGGGCGCGGTCTGCGTGGTGACGCGCTCGGCGAGGCGGAGGGCCTCGTCGAGCCGGCCCTGGCCGCGCGCCGCCCACGCGAGACGCAGCAAAATCTCCGGCGCGTCGTTGAGCGCCGCCGCGAGCGTCTGGAACTGCCGGTACGCCTCGAGCGCCCACCCGTGCGCGAGCGCGATGTCCCCCAGACGGCGCCGCGCCCACGGGTCGTCGGGCGCGAACTCCACGATCTCGCTGAAGGCCCGCCGCGCGTCGGCCTCGTCGCCGATGGAGAGCAGCGCCTCGCCCACCGCGGTGCGCACGCGGGCGTCGGCGCGCGGGTCCTCGCGCAGGCGCGCGCCCGTGCGGCGGACCTCCACCGCGTCGGCCGCGCCGGCCGCGGCGTCGAGGAGCAGGAGCGAGAGGTCGAGGTCGTCGGGGAAGCGCCGCACCAGCGCGCGCAGCACGTTGAGCCGCTCGGCCGGCGTCGCCGCGTGGGCGAGGGCGGCGGTGAGCGTCTCGGCGTCGAGCCGCGCGAGCCCGAGCTCCGAGGCGCGCGCGAGCTCGCCGGTGCGGGCCAGCGTGCGGAGGATCACGTCGCGCACCCACGCCCGCGCGCCGGGCTCGCGGCGGAGCCCGCGGTAGAGCGCGAGCTGCCCGTCGACGCCGCCGACGGCGCCCACCATCAGCCGCAGGAGCGCGACCCGGTCGGCCTGCCCCGGGAGCTCGCAGGCGCGCTTCGCCTCGGCCCACACGGCGAGCGCGCCCGACGCGCCGCCCCGCGCCTGGAGCCGCTCGCGCCAGAGCGGGACGCGCTCGGAGAGGGCCACCGCCGCCGCGTCGCTGCACCGCGAGAGCACCCGCGCCGCCGCCCGCGCGGCCTCGTCGCCGTCGCCCCGGGCCTGCTGGCGCGCGAGGCGCGGCTGCTGCTCCTGCGCGCCCGACCAGCGCTCGTTGTCGGCGACGCCGTTCGCGTCGGCGTTGGCGGCGAGCCCGCCGTAGCCGCTGGCCTCGCCCGCCTGGGCCCCGTCACGCGTGGCGGTGCGGTCGAGGTCGTCCACCCCCCCGTGGACCCCCGTCGGGCGGCGGTGCGCGCGCCCGGCGCCCCCGCCGCTGCCCCCGCCGCCGGGCCCTTCGCCGGTCGCGAAGGCGATGTCCCCGAGGGCGTCTCCACCGGTGTTCACGGCGCGCGAGCGGGAGGGCCTTGCCACCCGCTGCTGAACGGGCGGGATCTCAGCCACCACGGGCGGCGGTGCGGGCATCGCCGGGGCGGCCGCGACGGGGGCGGCCGTCGGGGTCATCACGGGCTGGTTGGCGGCGGTCTCGGTCTCCGCCGGCGCGGCCTGGCCCTGCGCGGCCGTCTGATCCGTCGCGGCCGAGGGGTCGGCGCTCGCGGCGCCGATGGCGCGGATCGCGTAGCGGGCGTTGCGCGTGTCGCCGGCGCGGTTGCCCATGCGGCCCTCGTCGCCGGCGTGGCGCGCGCCCGAGCCCCCCTCCTCGCGGGCGAAGTGCGGCTCGGGCGCGGCCGCGGGCGTGGACGCCGACGTGGGCGCCGCGCTCGGCGCTTCGTCCCGCATCCGCGAGCAGCCCACCAGCGGGATGAGGTCGAACACCGAGAGCCCGTCGCGCGCGTCGCTGGTCTGCGCGCGGTTGCGCGGGGGCAGGGGCTCGTCCTCGCTCGGCACGTAGAGCGAGGTGAAGGGCGTGACGAGGCCGAAGCGCGTGCCGAGCTCCACCACCGCGGCGCGCGACTCGCCCGCGGCGAGCAGGTGGTCGAGGCGCGCGGCGGCCCAGCGGTAGCGGAGGTCGCCGTGGTCGGCGAGCACGGTGGAGGTGAAGGGGAGGTCGCGGGTGGTCTCGCGGCCGTTCCACATGGCGCGGACGCGGACGCGGGCGGGCGGGTCGCGCACGTAGCGGCCGACGACCACGAGGGCCTCGCCCGCGGGCACGTCCACCGCCTCGCTCGGGTACACGCGCTCGACGCCGGGGCCGAGGTCGGCGCGGAAGTTCCGCACCAGGGGGCGCGTGGCGTGGGTGAGGAGGTCGATCGCCGTCCGCGCGACGTCCGCGCGCCGCTCGACGCGCGCGGCGAAGCCCGAGGGCTCGGCCACGCCCGCGAGCAGGTCGAGCCGCGGCGCCTCGCCCACCGCCACCGCGTAGAAGCGGGGCCGGGGGTTCATCCGCGCGACGCGGGCGCGCAGCGCGGCCACGTCGGACTCGCCCACCGTCGCCACGCCGTCACCCACGTACACGATCGCCCCGTTGCGCTGCGGGTCGAGCGCGCCGTGGGCCGCCTCGATCATCGCGCCGAGGTCGGTGGCGCCGCCGCGGCGCTCGCGCGAGAGGGCCTCGAGCAGCTCCTGGCGCTTCGCGTCGGTCACGGGCTCGAGGCGCGCCGCGCCGCCGCCCACCGGGCGCGCGCCGACGTCGCCCGCGAGCACCAGCAGGCGGTCGTTCGCGTGGAGCGAGCGGGCCAGCGCGTCGGCGAAGGCCGCGCCGAGCTGCCGGGCGGCGGGGTCGGTCGCGGCCGAGTGGTCGACGATCACCGCGAGGTCGACGCCGCGGTCGGCCGCCGAGCGGGCCTCGGGCTCCGGCGCGCGGACCGCCACGCGGAAGAAGCCCGAGCGGTCGTCCGCGCTCGACCCCGACGGGCGCCCGGCCACCCGCACCGCGCTCACGTCGGCGGGCGGTGCGCCCCGCAGGTCGAGCACGAAGTCCGACGACGGGAGCGCGTCGCTGCGCAGCCAAGTCACGTGCGTGTCGTCGCGGCGGGCCCCCTCGGTCGCGCGAACCTCCGTGGCGCCCGAGCGCGAGATGTCGACGTCGGCGCGGAGCTCGCCCACGCGAACGCCCAGCGTCGCGAGCGGCAGGCGGTAGGTGCGGCCGCCGTCGGGCCGCGGCGTGAGCCACTGGGTGTAGGTGACCAGCACGCGGCGGGTCATCCCCGGGGTGATCGGGTAGAGCCGCGCGTGGTAGCTGCCCGGCGCGTCCCACTCGAGGAGCGCGGGGTCGTGGGTGCTGCCCTGGTACACCTGGGCCTGATAGTCGCGCGCGGCGACGTTGCGCTCGCGGACGAAGCCGTCGACGAGCTCGCCGCGGCGGTCGACGGCGAAGCGCTGGAGCACCGCGCCGCGCGGCACCGTGAGGGTGTAGAGCCCCTCGACGGTGTCCGACGCGGGGTTGAAAAACGTCTCCTCGAGCTCGGTGATCGCGAGGTCGCCGACGACGGCGACGCGCGCGTCGAGGCGCTGCACGGCGAGCGGCCAGCGCGGCGCGCCCTGCTCGTCGGGTCGGCGCGCGGCGACCGAGCCGAGGCCCACCGCGCCGCCGACGGTGACGCCCGCGGGGAGGTCGTCGGCGAGGCCGCCCGTCCAGTCGTCGAAGAGCGTGCGGGCGGTGACGTTGGCCTCCGCGCCGCGCAGGGTCGCGCGCTCGCCGGCGTGGACGGCCCCCTGGCGCGCGCCCGACGACCACGCGACCTCGCCGCCGAGCACGTCGAGCGTGGCGCCGTCGCCCTGGCGCGCGACGCTCGCACGGACGCCCCGGAGGTGGAGCGTGGCGCTGCCGGCCTCGAGGCGCGCGGCGTCGGCGGCGAGCGGGTCGTCGGCGGGCGCGGCGGTGACCCACACGCGGCCCGCGTCGAGGGAGAGCGCCCCCGCGGACGTCACGCGCACGCGGGTGCCGCGGTCGAGGAGCACGCGCTCGCCGTGGTCGAGCACCACCAGCGCGCGGCCCGTGTCGTCGGTGGCCACCGCGGCGCCCGGCGCGAGGCGCACCACCGCGTCAACGGCCTCCGCCGCGCGCGACGGCTCGGTGACCGTGACGCCCGCGCGGACGCGCTCCACCTGGGCCACCGTCTGGGTGATCTTCTCACCCCCGCACGACGCGAGGGCCACGAACGCGAGAACCTGGACCGGGAACAGTTCCGTACGCCGCATGAGAGCTTCGACCCGCCGGGTGGAGGACAGAGATGCGCCGCAGGGTCGCACGACCCCGCGGGGAGGGAGAGCGCCTTCGCGCGCTGGAGGCTGAGACGGGCGACCGCCGCGGGAGCTTTGCCTGGACACCCGCCACGCCCCCTCCGTCGTCAACCTCGGCCATGCAGCCGTGATTTCAGATCGCGAAATCCCGGACACCCCTCATGACGCGCCGCAGGATTTCGCGCAGAAAGTTCGTTTAAGTGCGGGAAGTGCGCAGGAGATTCTGAACGCGGCGTCCTGCGCTCGGACTGCGGTGCAAGTCCCACATCCACCCCGCTGGTGCGACGCGACGCGTTGCGCTAAAGCCCGCGCCGCCCGCACCGAGACCCGTTCCTGGCTTCCCCTCCGCTGCGCCGCCCTGAGCCGATGTCTTCCGCGTTTCCCGATCGACAAACCCTCGCGCCGCGACGCGTCGAGGCGCCCGTGAACCCCCCCTTGCCCACGCCCCCTGACGACGACCGCGGGGAGCTCCAGCCCGGCACCTTGCTGGGGCGCTACGAGATCGTCCGCCGCCTCGGCGCGGGCGGCGTCGGCACCGTGTACGAGGCGCGCCACGTCGACCTCGAGAAGCGCGTGGCGCTCAAAACCCTGCACCCCGAGTACGCGCGCGACCCGCAGATGCGCGCGCGCTTCCTCGCCGAGGGGCGGGCGGCGTCGCGGCTCAGCCACCCCCACGTGGTTGACGTGTCGGACTACGGCGTCGACGGCGACGCGGCCTTCCTCGTGATGGAGTACCTCGAGGGCGAAGACCTCTCGGCCCTCATCGCCCGCGAGGGCCCGCTGTCGATCGCGCGCATCGTGGAGCTCCTGGTGCCCATCTGCGCCGCCGTGGCCGCGGCCCACGAGGCCGGCGTCGTCCACCGCGACCTCAAGCCCGAGAACATCTTCCTCGCGCGCAACGGCCTCGGGCAGCTCCAGCCCCGCGTGCTCGACTTCGGCATCTCGAAGGTGCTCGGCGCCCGCGAGGACGGCGCGATCACCGGCGCCAACGACCTCGTCGGGACGCCCTGCTACATGTCCCCCGAGCACGCCCGGGGCCTCCGCGAGCCCGACGCGCTCAGCGACCAGTACGCGCTCGGGGTGATTCTTTTCGAGTGCGCCACCGGGCGCCTGCCCTTCGACGCCGACTCGCTCTACGCCCTCCTCCGCAAGATCGGCGACGGCGTCCACCCCACGCCGCGCGCGCTCCGCCCCGAGCTCCCGGCCCGCTTCGAACGCGTGGTGCTCCGCGCGATGCACCGCGACCCCGCGCGGCGATACCCCACGGTACGGGCCCTCGCGCGCGACCTGCTCGACTTCGCGCCGTCGTTCGCCCGTGTCACCTGGGAGCCCGTCATCCTCCCGCCCGACGCCGACCGAACCGACGACGGCGAAGACCCGACCGCCACCTTCGCCTCGCCCTTCCGTCGCAACGCCTCGCACGCGCCGCGCCGCGCCGACCCGCTCGCCGACACCCTGAGCCGCAGCCCGCGCGAGCTCGTCACGCCCGCGCCGCCGCCTTCACGCCCGCGCCCGCGGCCTTCGCGCAGCGCGTTGGTGATCGCCCTCAGCGCGCTCGCCACGATGGCCGTCGTCGGCGCCGTCGCGCTCGTCCACCGCGCGACGCACCCGTCACCCTGCGCGTCGCCCGCCTCGGTCGCCCCGGCGCGCGCGCTCATTCCGGTGACCTCGGTGCTCCCTCCGGAGGCGCCGCGTGAAGCTTTGACGCGCCCGGAGCCCGTCATCGCGCCCGTCGCCGCGCCCGCGATGACCGCCCGCGCCGACGACGCGCCCGAGCGAATCCGCCGCAGCGGCCGCGCCGAACGCCGCCGCGAGCGCAGGCACCGGACCGAGGCGCGCTCCGGCGGGTGAGGGATCGCCCTTGGCAGCGCCCCTCCGGCGGGTCATCGTTGGCCGCGATTCCCACCCATCACCCGGAGACGCCCCGCCCGTGACCCACCGCCGCCCGACCACCATCCCGGCCATGCTCCTCCACCTCGCGCGGCTCCACCCCGCGCACGCGGGCGCCGCGCTCGCCGTCACGGCCGCCGGCGCCCTCGCCGCGGGCCTCGCGCTCCGTCCCGCCCCCGCTGCCCCGCCCGCCGGGCGCGTCACCGTCTTCCCCGCCTCGCCCGCCTCCCCCGCCGCCCGCGCGGTGCTCGGCGTCGGCGTGTGCTCGACGCGCCCCGTCGTGTGCGTGAGCGACGCCACCTGCGGCGCCGGCGCGCGCTGCGTCGACCCCAACGACCTCCGCGGCCTCGTGCTCCGCCACCGCTCGCCCGGCACGCGCGAGGACGAGATCCCCGTGTTCCCCGCGATGGCGTGGGGCGGCGAGGGCTACGGGCTCGCGTGGTCGGGCCTCTCCGACGAGAGCGCCGACGTGTGGTTCGCGCGCGCGTCGGCCGCGGGGCAGCGCCTCGGCAACCCCGTCCGCGTGACGAGGTCGCCGTCGGTGAAGGTGTTCCCGTCGGTGGCGGCGTCGCCCGCGGGGTACGCGGTGACGTGGACGGACATCCGCGACGACGGCGACGTCTCCGTCTGGATGCAGCGCCTCGACCGCGCCGGCGCCGCGCAGGGGCAGCCCGCGCGCATCCCCCAGGGGGCCGGCCTCTCCCTCCTCCCGCGCGTCGTCTGGAACGGCCGCGAGTACGCCGTCCTCTGGTACCACCTCGCGTCGCAGAGCGACCTCTCCGTCCGCTTCGCGCGCTTCACCCCCGACGGCGCCCGCGTGGGCTCCGACGCCACCGTCGCCGCGGGCGTGCTCCCCACCGGCGCGCCTGGCTTCGCGTGGATGGGCGACGGCTACGGCGCCGCCTGGAGCACCATCGCGCCCCGCGGCAACGAGGGGCAGACCATGTTCGCCCGCATCGGCGCCGGCGGCGAGGCGAGCACCCCCTTCCGCGTCTCCAGCGTGCGCGGGCAGAACGGCGCCGTCACCCTCGCCTGGGCGAAGGGTCACTTCGGCGCGGTGTGGGAGGACGACGTCACCCTCGACGACGAGGAGGCCGCGCTCGGTCGCCTCGCCTTCGCCGGCGTCACCCCCACGTCGCTCGCCGTCCCGCGCCGCGAGCTCACCCCGCGCGACGCGCTCTACACGCAGCCCTCGCTCGCGTGGACGGGCGCGCAGTACGGCCTCACCTGGGCCCGCGTCGGCAGCGACGGCGCCGACGTCTACTTCCGCCGCCTCGACGACAAGGGGCAGAACGTCGGCGACCCGCTGAAGTTCACCGCCGGCGCCATCGGCATCTTCCCGACGCTCGCGTGGAGCGGGACGGAGTTCGCCGTCGCCTGGACGCACCTCGGCGCGCGCGGCTTCCAGCTCCGCTTCGGGCGCATCGACGCCAACGGCCGCCGCGTCGGCAACGACGGCGTCATCGCCGGCGACTGAACCTCCCCCCTCACAGCACCGCTTCGAACTCCCGCCACTGCCGCTCGGCCGCGAGCAGCGGGTCCTCGGGCCAGCGCCGCCACCGCCCGGTGTCCCGGTAGCCCGCCCGCAGGTGCGCCCGCACGCTCGGCGTGTTGCGCGCCGCGATCGCGCACCCGACCGTTCGCAGGCCGAACGATCGCGCCGCGGCCAGCACCGCCCGCGCCAGCACCACGCCCCCGCCGCGCCCGCGCCATGCGGGTTCGACCACCATCGCGGAGGACAGGCCCCGGTCGCCGTCGGTGAGGAGATGGTACTCCCCGACGAGCGTTCGTTCGGGTGCGAACAACCCCACCACCGCCGCCGGCGCCGCGCCCGTGAGCCGGCCCCCGTAGGCCCGCGCAAGCATCGCCGACCGCGCCGCCGCGTCATCGGCACCCAGCAGCCGCGTGGTGAACGCCGCCTCCCCTTCGCGCATGTGCGCCGCCGCCCCGCGCGCCCGGGCCCAGGCCATCGCGCCCGCCCAGGCCACGCCCGTGCTCATGGCGGGGGCGCGGGCGGCGAGGGCGTTCCAGGGGCCGCTAGGGGCCTCTGCGCAGCCGAGGAGGTCGCCCCACCAGCCGTCGTCGAAGGGGGCCACCTCCGCCCGCAGGAGCGCTTCGCCGCCGCGCACCGCCACCACCCGCCGCCACGCGACACGGGCGCCCGACGCGACGCACGCCACCGCGCCGGGCCACGGGGCGGCGCGCGTCATCACCAACCGGGTCCCCTGCGTCACCGACGGCCAGAGCGCGCGGGAGCTCACCATGGCGACGAAGCGCAAAGGCAGGGCGCCGGCGCGCCAGGCGGCGAGCAGCGCGTCATCGGTGAACTCGGGCGGGCGCATCGGGCGGCGGAGCTTCGCACGGCGCGGGCCCCGGTCGACACGGCGGCCCCGCGGCGCTAGCTGTTTGCGGGTGAAGCTCGAAGTCACCCAGGCCCACGCGCTCGACCTCGCCACGCTCAAGACCCGCGCCGAGGAGCGCCTCGACCACTACATCGCCCGCTACCCCCACATCCCGATGCGCGAGCACTTCCGCTGGGACGGCGACCGCGTGGTGCGCGGGAGCTACCGCGGCGGTGACGGGACGGTCACCCTCGGCGAGCGGGAGGTCCGCGTCGAGCTCGATCTGCCCTTCTTCGCCCGGCCCTTCCGCGCGCGCATCGAGGACTTCGTCCGCCGCGAGCTCGCCCTCGCCACCGCGGCGCCGGCGGCGTAGGGCGGGGGAGTTCCCTTCCGGTCGGGCGGGGGAGTGACTACGATCGCGGGGCGATGAGCCCCCACCTGTTCGAGTCCCTGCCCGACGCGGTGTCCGTGTACGAGGTGTCGCCCCGCGACGGCCTGCAGAACGAGGCCGCCCAGGTGCCCACCCACGGGAAGCTCCGCCTCGTCGACGCGCTGGTGGCCGCGGGGCTCGAGCGCATCGAGGTGACGAGCTTCGTCTCGCCCAAATGGATCCCGCAGCTCGCGGACGCGGAGAACCTCCTCAAGCTCGCCGCGCCGCCGCCCCACGGGCGCTTCTCCGCGCTCTGCCCCAACCGCCAGGGCCTCGAGCGCGCGGCCTCCTGCGGCATCACCGAGGTCGCGGTCTTCCTCTCCGTCAGCGAGACCCACAACAAGAAGAACGTCAACAAGACCGTCGCCGAGTCGCTCGCCGGCTTCCGCGAGGTGGTCGCCCCCGCGCTCGAGAAGGGGATGCGCGTGCGGGCCTACCTCTCCACGCTCTGGGGCTGCCCCTACGAGGGTGAAGTGGACCCGCGCCGCGGCGTCGCCGTCGCCCGCCAGCTCCTCGACATGGGCTGCTACGAGGTCTCCCTCAGCGACACCATCGGCGCCGGCACCGCGCTCCAGACGAAGCGCATCCTGCAGATGTTCCTCGCGGAGTTTCCGAGCGCGAAGCTCGCGATGCACATGCACGACACCCGCGGGACGGCCCTCGCCAACGTGGTGGTCGGGCTGGAGATGGGGATCCGCACCTTCGACGCCTCCGTCGGTGGTCTCGGCGGCTGCCCCTACGCCCCCGGCGCCGCGGGCAACCTCGCCACCGAAGACCTCGTCTACATGCTCCACGGCATGGGCGTTCGCACCGGCATCGACCTCGACAAGCTCGTCGAGGCCGGCCGCGTCGCGTCCGCCATCGTCGGCCGCGAGCTGCCCGGCAAGGTGCTCAAGGCCGGCGTCCGCAGCCTCCGCGGCTAGAACGTCCGCTCGAACGCGAGGAATCGCCGCTCCAGCTCCCACTGCGCCCGCGCCCGCTCGCTCGCCGTCAGGAACGTGCTGCACGCGGCCGAGGGCGCGTCGCCGGGCACGGGCGTCTCGGGCGCCGCGCAGGCCGCGACGGGCTGGCGCATCGGGAGGGAGGCCCAGAGGCTCGCGCCCGGGAGGAAGGCGTGTTCCAGGCTCGCGCGCGCCATCGCCTTGAGCTGCGCGTAGTCGAGGCGCTGGTCGCGGACGCCGCGCTCGTACTCGCCCGCGAGGCTCGAGCGCGACACGCCCTGGTCGTCGGTCGCGAGCGCCACCGGGACGCCCGCGGCGAGGTAGCGGGCGAGGGGGTGGTCGCTCCCGCGCACCTCGAGGATCTGGTCGTTGCTGCTCAGGCACACCTCGACGAGCACGCCGCGGTCGCGCATGGCGGTCATCAGCCCGGCGGGGTCGGTCTCGGAGAGCACGTCGAGGCCGTGGCCGATGCGCTCGGCGTGGCCCACCTCCACCGCGCGGCGGATGTGGAAGGTGTTGTGCGTCGCGAAGCCGCTCGGCAGGAAGCGCGGCACGATCTCGCCCGCGTGGAGGGTGACGTGGAGCGGGCTCCGCGACGTCATCCGGTAGCGCGCGTAGAGGAAGTCGAGCATCGCCATGTGGAGCTCGTAGTTGCGCAGCGAGGCGGCGTCGTCCTCGGGGGAGGAGAGGTTCACCGCGACGAGCTGCGGGGTGCGCGAGGCCATTTCGAAGGCGCTCACGAGCTGGCCGAAGATCTGGTCGTTGCTCCCGGTGCGCGACACCTGCGCGGTGAAGCGGACCTTCACGTCGCACGCGGGCGGCGTCGAGAGCCCGTCGCAATCGAGCGCCTGGCGGTAGCGCGTGGCGGCGCCGGTCACCGCCGTGACGTCGCGGTCGAGCTGCGCGGCGAAGCCCGGGTCGGCGAGGAGGCGCGTGTAGAAGTCGGGGAGGGACTCGGCGGTGACGGTGCCCGAGAAGAGCGACGCGGCCAGCGTCCCGACGTTGGTGCCAAGGTTGAACATCGTCTCGACGTAGACGACGTTCTCGTCGGCGGCGCGGGTGGCGACGTCGGCGATGCTGTCGTCGCGGTGGAGCCCCGCGATCGAGCCGAACTTCCCGAAGGTGGCGAAGAAGTGGTCGTGCCCGCTCTCCGCGCCCGGCATGAAGTCGAGCATCGACCACGCGCGGAGCACCTGGTCGAAGAGCATCCCCGACGACGGCGCGGGGGCGTTGCCGGCGGTGGCGCACTGCGTCCGGGCGACGGCGGCGAAGGTGGTGGTGTTGATGCAGTGGCCGTCCGCGCGGCCCCACTCGAGGTACGTCTCCGCGTACACCGCGCCCGAGAGGTGGTTGTGCAGGTCGCCGCCCTTCGGCACGTCGTGGAGGAAGGCGCGCAGGGCCGTCGGGTCGCCCGTGATGGCGGCGAGGCGGGCGGCGGCGTTGCGCTCCCAGGTCGCGGCGCAGGCCGCGGGGGCGCCGCACGACGGGGCGTCGGGCGCGACGTCGGGGGAGGCGTCGGGCGCGACGTCCGGGGCGACGTCCAGCGCGGCGTCGGCGGGCGTGGCGTCGGCGGGCGCGACGTCCGGTGCGGCGTCGGGCGCGGCGTCGGCGAGCGCCGCGTCGGCGGCGGGCGCGGGCGATTCCGAGGAGAGGCAGGCGGAGGTGGCGGCGACGAGGAGCCCGGCGGCGAAGCGGCGAAGCATCGGGCGGGAGGTGCTCACCCAACGCGCGACACGTCAAGCTCCCGGCGGGCACCGCCCCGGAGGCCACGGCCGTGCTGGCACGGTGCCACTGGCACGGCGCGCCAGGGCGATCGCGCTGCGTCGAAACCACGGGCGCTTTCGCGCGGCACGGCGGCTGCTCAGGGAAGGGACGGCCGCCGCGACGACAGCGCAGGCCCAACGAAGCGAGGACCCCATGGCAGAAGCAGTGCACCTGTACCTGAAGGCGAACGGCATGGACATCCAGGGGGAGAGCACCATCGCGTCGCTCGGCCGCGACAACTCGATCGAGTGCGTGGCCCTGGATTTCGCCGTGAAGACTGCGCGCGAGTCGGGGTCGGGCATGGCGACGGGGCGGCGCCAGTACGAGCCGCTGCGGTTCCGCAAGCGCATCGACAAGTCGACGCCGCTGCTCGCCAAGGCGCTCGTCGAGAACCAGCGCATCGAGGCGGCGTTCAAGTTCTTCCGGCCCAGCCCTGCGGGCGACGGCACCACGCAGATGTTCTTCCAGATCGAGCTGGAGCAGGGGCGCCTGGCCTCGCAGAACCTCATCCTGCCCGACACCCTCGTGCCCGCGTCGTCCACCGACCCGCCGCTGGAGGAGATCACCGTCGTGTTCCACACCATCACGTGGACGTACACCGACGGCGGCATCTCGCACCGCGACTCCTGGGACCAGAACCGCTGAACGCACCGGCGCTTGCGGCGCCCATCGGATTCGTGGCACGGGGCGTCCGTCGTGCGCGCCGCCCCGCCCTCCCGCCTTCGTTCCCTTCGATCGTGTTCGCTCCTCGCGTTGGGCGCCGCCCTCGCGCACTGCGACGGAGCGGACGTCGTGCCCGCCGACGCGAGCGGGGAGCGCGCGAACGACGCCCCCGCCGACGCCGTGCGCGACGTGACGTTTGACGCGCCCGCGGACGCCTCCGACGACGTCGCCAGTGACGCCGCGACTGACGACACCGACGCGGGTGACGTCGCCGACGCGCGCGACGTCACCGACGCCTCCGACACATCCGTCGACGTGAACCCCTGCACCGGGATCCCCTCGCGCGGGCGCTGCCTCGGTCCCGCGCGGCGGGAGGCCTGCGCCACCGGCAGCGAGGGCGTCGCCCCCACGCGCGAGGAGTCCGCGTGCCCCTCGGGGACCACCTGCCAGGACACCGCCGCCGGCGCGGCCTGCGTCTCGACCGCGGCGTGCATCGAAGGCGCGACCGGCTGCGCGGGCACCTCGCTCCGCACCTGCACCGCCGGCCGCTGGGTGACGTCGGGCTGCCCCGGCGACTGCGTCGACACCGGGCTCACGGGCTTCTGCCGGCCGACCGTTCCCTCGCGCGTCGTCTCGGGCCACGTGCTCTACGCCGGCCGCCGCCCCGACGTCGCCCGCATGAACTGGGGCCCCGTCGCCAACTTCTACGGCCAGGACTTCGAGGTCGTCTCGGGCTACGGCTCGCCCCCGCGCTACCTCGACGCGGTTCGAACCACGACGGGCTCGGTCGACCCCGGGGCCTTCTCCCTCCGCGTGCGCGCGACGCCCGACGCGACCGACTTCGTCGCCGTCATCGCGGCCTCGTACGACGCGCGCGGCTACGCCTACCTCGTCGCCGACCCGCGCGTCGCCCCGGGCGCGTGGCCCACGACCGCGGACACGCCCGACGGGCCCAGGCGCCCGGCCGTCCCCGACGACCCGCGGCTCTACCAGTGGGTCTGGCCCGTCGCCACGCTCCCCGCGACGGGCGAACTCGTCGTCACCGAGGCGATGGGCTCGGGCGCGGCCTTCGTGTTCGACGTGCTCGGGATCGCCGCGCGGACGATGGCGGCGCGCTTCCCCGGCGTCCCCGCGCGCACGCTGGTGGCGTGGCTCGGGCCCGAGGTCGACTCGTCGTGCGGCGGCGTGCAGTGCTACTCGGAGGCCGGCGCGCGCGCGTTCTTCCAGGACTTCCAGGCGCAGCTCTGGATCCCCGGGACGGCGCAGAACCAGGAGTACTACTCGGTCTCGACGCTCGACCACGAGGTGGGCCACTGGGTGATGAGCTCGTTCAGCGTGCAGCCGCGCGAGGGGGGGCCGCACGCCTTCGGGACGCGCTCGTCGCCGGGCCTCGCGTGGGCCGAGGGCTTCGCGCACTGGTTCAGCTCCGACGTGCGCGGCGACGCCACGCACTTCGACCGCCAGCTCGTGCGCGGCCCGGGCACGCCCTCGGTGGTCACCGTCTGGAAGGACATCGCCGCGCGCATGTACAGGGTCGACGGGCGATCCGGTGCCGCCGCCCCCGCCGAGCCCGCGGAGGGGATCCTCCAGCCGCTCGACGAGGACGACATCGCCGCGGACCTCTGGACCATCTCCCGCGCTGCGACCGGGAGCGCGCCGTTCTACCGCGCGCTCGCGTCGCCGCGCATGACCACGCCCGCGCTCTTCTACGGCTACCGCTCGACGTCGACCGGGGAGGTCGTGCCGGTGTTCCCCGACTTCCTCGACGCGCTCGGCTGCGAGGGCGTGCGCGCGGCCGACCTGCGCGCGGCGCTCGACCCGGACAACTTCTACCCGTACCCCGACGCCGCGCGGTCGCCCCGCTGCGGCCCGTCCGCCGAGGCCGGCGCGCCGCTCGTCGCCACCTTCGTCGACGCGACGGAGTCCGCCCAGGGCTTCGCCGTCACCGCCCGCGTCGAGGCCCGCGGCGTGCTCCCGGGGCCCGTGACGATCGCCGTCGAGGGCGCGCCGGTGGGGGCGTTCCCGTCGCAGCCCGTGGTGTTGCCGCCGGGCGCGAGCGTCTCACGCGTGCTGCGCTTCGCGGTGCGCCCGGCGGCGCTGTCGTTGACGGCCGACGCGCGGGGCCCGGGCGCACGCGTGCGCGCCGAGTCCGCCCTCACGCGGTAACACACGCGCGACGTCCGCACGCGGTGTGCGCCGCGCCGTACGCCCCGCCGCACTGCGGGTGCGGCGCGCCGCACAACGCCCCGTCGCGTCGCCCGCCGGAACGCGCGCTTCTCCCGTCGGGAACGTCCGCTGCAACGCCCCGCTCGCCCCCGGCCCGTCGCGCACGACACCCGCGCCGCGCGGTCACCCCGGAGGCGACGAGGAACCCCATGCACCAGGACAAGACCGAGACCCCCCGCGCCGAGAAGGTCGACCTCCAGCTCCGCCGCCGCGTGGCGCCGCAGGGCGCCGTGAAGACCGGCGTCCGCGCCGGCCGCGCCCAGGTCACCCCGATCTGACCGCGGGCACGTCGGAGGCGCTGCGGTGTTCACGGTCACGTTTCTCGGCCACCAGGGCTGGCTCTTCGGGGCGGGGCCCACGCGCATCCTCGTCGACCCGCTCCTCACAGAGGACTTCGGCGCGGGGCGCGTCGGCCGCGTGTACCCGCCGCGGCGCCTCGACGTCGCGTCCTTCCCCGCCGTCGACGCGGTGTTCTTCTCGCACGAGCACGACGACCACCTCGCCGTCCCCACGCTCGCGCGCCTCGACCGCCGGATCCCCGTGTACCTCTCGTGCCGCTCGTCGTCGGCCGCGCGGGGCGTCCTCCGCGAGATGGGCTTCTCCGTCTCGCTCCTGCGGCCCGGCGAGGCCGTCGCGGTGGGCGAGCTCGAGGTGCGCGCCTTCGCGCCCGACCACCGCGCGAGCGACAACCTCGACGAGTGGGACGTGCTCCCGCTCCACGTCCGCGACCGCGCGGGCCACGGGAGCTTCTTCTCGTCGATCGACGTCGACCCCTGCGCGCGGGTCGACGCGCAGGTGAAGGCCCTCGGCGCGCCGGGCCTCTGGGGCGCGACCAACAACGCCACCAACTGGTCGTTCATGAAGGCCGGCGAGGTGCTCGACGCGGGCCCCGACGACACCGCGGCCCTCGCCGCCGCCCTGCTCGCCCGCTACGGCGCCATGCGCGCCGACGGGCGCGAGCCCGCCGCCGTCCTCGTCGCGGGCAACGGCTTCTCGTTCGAAGGCGACCGCGCGTGGATGAACGTCAACGTCTTCGCCGCCGACTCCGAGCGCCTCTGTGAGGTGGCGCGCGCGGCCTTCCCCGGCCGCACCTTCCTCGCGCCCGCGCCGGGGACGACCGTGCGCATGGTCGACGGCGCCGTGGCCTCCGTGGACGACGAGACGCCCTTCCTGAGCGCGCTCCCGCGCGAGGCATGGCCCGTGCGCGACTACCTCGGCGACGTCGAGCTCATGGAGCACTACGCGCCCGCGTGCGGCGCCACCGACCTCGACCCCGACGACCTGCCCGAGGTCGCGCGGGAGCTCGACCGCTTCGCGGCCTTCCTCTACGGGACCGCCCTCTTCCGCGTGCTGCTGGCCCTCGACGAGTCGGCGCTCGGCGGGCGGCGGCCGACCTTCTGCGTGGTGCTCCGGGCGAGCGCCGCGGGCGACGCGTTCGTGTTCGAGTACGACCCGCAGGCGTGCCGCTTCGCGCGCGTCACCGACCGCGACCCGGTGGGCGACTACGTGTCGGGCATGGAGTGCTGGGCCACCGACCTCCTCGCCGTCGCCCGCGCCACGCTCGGCCCCTTCGCGATCCCCTTCGGCCGCGCCCGCTTCTGGAACGAGCTCCCCCGCGAGGTGAACCTCACCGCGCTGGAGTTCTGCCTCGCGTACCACCCGCTGCGCGACCCGGCGCGCGCGCTCGCGCTCCACCGCCACCTGCTCGCCGCCGAGCCCGCCGACCCGCCGCGCGTCCGCGCCGCCCAGGCGCCCGCCGCGCGATGACGCGCGGTGTCAGCGCGGAGTCCGCCAGGCGTCGCCGAAACGGTGGTTGACACGCGCGACCGCCGAGCGCGAAAACCACGATGGCGCTCCCAGCGCGCCCTCCACCGAAGGCCATGCGCCACACCGTCATCCCCGAGCCGCGCCTGCAGAGCGTCCGCAACGAGACGCCGTTCCAACTCTTCGAGTGCCAGAAGATGGCGGTGGGGCGGCGCTTCTTCGACACGGTGGTGCTCAAGGCGACGTTCTCGTTCGCGTCGGGCCAACTCACCTTCGCCGAGGATCAGCACCCCATCGCGCTCGCCGACGAGCCCTGGGACGTCGCCAACGCGGAGCGGTCGAGCCTGAAGCACGCGGGCGACGTGGTGCTCACCAAGCCCACCACCGACGTGATCGTCACCGGCACCGCCCGCTGCCCCGGCGAGGAGCCGCGCGCGCAGTGGGACTGCGCGGTCGAGGTTCGCCGCAACGGCGAGGCCCTCTTCGCGCACCGCGCCCAGGCGGTCGGGCCGCGCGCGTGGCGCCACACCCACGCGGACGGCTGGGCGCTGACGGAGCCGGAGCCCACCCGCGAGGTCCCCATTCGGTACGAGCTCGCGTACGGCGGCGCGTACCCGGCGCCCGGCGACGCGCCCGAGCCCGCGTGGGTCGTGCACCGCCCCAACCCCAGCGGCACTGGTTTCTTCGACGAGCGCGCGATGGACCCGTCGGTCGAGTACCGCGCGCCGCAGTGGCAGCCGCCCGCGCACCCGGTCGCTCGCTTCAACGAGGACGTCCCTCTCTGCGGCTTCGGGCCCGTCGCGCGGCCCTGGTCCTCGCGGCTGGGGTACGCCGGCACCTACGACGACGCGTGGATCAAGAAGACCCGCGAGGAGGTCGCGCACGGCATGGTCTCCGACTACGCCGCCGACTTCGACCCGCGCTTCTTCCAGTGCGCCCACCCCGACCTCATCGCGCCGAAACACCTCGAGGGCGACGAGGTGATCGTGCTCACCGGGCTGGTGTCCGACGGTGCGCTCGACACCCTCGAGCTCCCGCGCTTCCGCGTCTCCGCGGCGCTGCGTGCCGGCGACGGCGAGCTCTCCGAGCGGCCGCTCCCGCTCGACACCGTTCACGTCGACCTCGACGCCGCGACGATGAGCCTGTGCTGGCGGCTCTCGCTCGACGCGGCGCTCGACATCCAAGCGGCGATGATCTTCGCCCGGAGGTGACCGATGGCCGAGAAGCACATCGCCGACGCCGAGTCCGCGTGGCGGGTCTGCAACATCAACCCCGACATGTGCATCGTGAACGGCCAGGTGGTCCCCTTCGAGATCTACCAGGAGCTGACGCCCGAGAAGTCGAACTACGCGAGCACGGTGAACGCCCGCGGCGCCCGCGTGCTCCACGTCGACAGCGTCATCAAGGGCGTCATCGGCAACGCGGGCAAGGGCGTTTCGTCGGGCGTGTCGCAGGGCGGCGGCGACACCCGCGTCGTCGAGGGCTCGTCGACCGTCCGCGTCGAGGGCCAGTGGGGCGCGCGGCACCAGGACCTCTGCGACATGAACATCAAGACGTGACGGGCAGGAGGACGCCATGGCCGACAACAACGTGACGCCGCCCGCCGCGCCCGCCGCGCCCGCCGCGCCTGCCGCGCCCGCGCCTGCCGCGGGGACCACCAACGGGACCGCCGCGCGGCTCTGCACGCTGCACCGGAAGCCCAACACCGAGCCCACCCCGGGCGCCGACTACCAGGGCCGCACGCCCGAGCAGCTCGCCAACGACCTCAACAGCCAGGCGGACTACGCCTGCAACCAGTGGCAGGCGGGCAAAGGGGTGGTGGGGCCGCAGGGCTCGGAGGGCGACCGCCTGTACCGCGGGTACAACAACCCCTCCGACGCGAACTACGGGCGCTACCAGGCGTTCGGCTACCAGCACGACCTGCAGGCGACCGACGCGGCGGCGCAGGTGCCGAACCCGGGCCCCAACGCGTCGTGGGCCCAGTGGGCGGCCGCCAAGAAGCGCCAGGCGGAGTACAGCGCCGCCAACGCCTCCTCGGCGACGCAGGGGATGATCGTCCTGGAGCGCACTGGCGACCTCAACAAGGCCCTGCAGAAGACCCAGGAGGTCTTCCGCAGCTACGGCTACCAGGTGCGCCAGAGCTACTGACGCGGCGCGGTCGAAAATCGCAGGCCCGTTCATAAAGGCTTCGGGGAGCGTGCATTCCTGGGTGCGTGCGACCACGACGGGCGCGCGGCCGGGGGGAGCTTCGGCCGCGCGGTCGCCGCCGTGTCGCCGCGAGAAGGAGCCCTCGCACGTCCATGCGCACCCATCCCGTCGCCGTCGTCGCCATGCTGTCGCTCGCTCGTTGCGCAGGGGGCGACCCCGACGCGCTGATCGATCACACCGTCGCGGAGCTCACCGTCGTCCCGGGCGGCGTTCTCTGCGTGCGGGTCGCCGTCACCGAGCCCGGCGCCGCCGCGCGCAACGTCAACGCCGCCGTCACCGCCGCGGCCAACGCGCAGATCGACCTCGGCGTCGTCGCCGCGGGGAGCGTCACCTTCCAGGGCAGCGCCTACAACGTCGCGTGCGGCAGCGTCACCGCCAACACCCGCCCGTCGTGGGTCGGCGACCCCGTGGTCGCGACCATCCGGCGCGGCCTGGTGAACGCCGTCGCCCTCACCCTGCGGCCCCTCACCACCACCACCACCACGGTCGACTTCGCGGTGCCCGCCGTGTCGCTGGCGGCCGCGCAGAACACCTCCGTCATGTACGCGGTGATGCAGGACGGCTCCGTCCGCGCGTGGGGCACCCGCAGCGCGCTGCCGCTCGGAGACGGGAGCGCCAGCGCCGCCCCGCAGCTCACGCCGACCACCGTCCTCGGTGTCTCGAACGCCGCGTCGGTGGTCGCCGGGTACCAGCACGCCTGCGTCCTCTCGCGCGACGGCGCCGCGTCGTGCTGGGGGCTCAACGACCACGGGCAGCTCGGGTCGCCGAGCGACGCCCGCGCGCTCCCGACGCCGACGCCGGTCGCGACGTCGCTGCGGTTCTCCGCGCTCGCGGTCTCGAACGGGCTCACCTGCGGCGTCGAGCGCGACCCCGTCGGGGCGAGGGTCTGGTGTTGGGGCGACAACGGTCGGGGCTTCGTGTCGCCGTCCCTGGCGCTCGGCGACACGGCGGTCCCCTTCGACACGGGGTACGCCGCCCACGGCGGGATCGTCGGCGCCCCCAACGGCTTCTGCCTGCTCTCGGGGGCGCAACAGGCCGCGTGCTGGGGCGCCGGCTTCTACGGCCGCGAGAGCCCCTTCCCGAGCCTCACGACGCCGGCGCTGACGCCCTTCCCGCTCGCGTCCGAGCTCGCGGCCTCGTTCGGCGGCGTGGGCGTCGAGCACATCTGTGGCGTCCACCCGTCGGGCGCCGTGTGGTGCGCCGGCGACTCGAACGTCGCGCCCCTCGGCGCCTCGAACGCCTACGACGCGCGCGTGGTGGAGGGCGTCGCCGCCGCGCGCCAGGTGTCGGTCGGGCGCGTGGGCGCGTGCGCGGTCGTGAGCGACGGCGGCGTCGTGTGCTGGGGGCGAGCGGAGGTCGCCGGGAGCGCGCAGTTCCGCGAGGGGGCGTTCGTCGCGCCGACGCGGATCGCGGGCCTGCGCGACGTGACGGACGTCGCGGTCGGCGCCGGCTTCGCGTGCGCGCTCCAGTCCGACGGGGCGGTGTGGTGCTGGGGGAGCAACGACGACGGCGCCCTCGGCAACGGGACCCGCGTCACCTCCTACGCCCCCGTGCGCGTGCGCTTCTGATCACTCCAGCGGGTCGGGGGCGAGCTGCCAGCGCGTCCAGGTGAGGTACTCCACCGTGCTCCAGGCGAGCGCGCGCGGGCCGCCCTCCGGCACCGCCACCGCGACCAGCGGGCTCCGCGCGGAGAGGGCGCTGTGCCATGTGTCGAGCGCCACCGCCGCGGCCGGCGGGTGGGACGTCCCCTCGAAGGGAGCGCCCGCGTCCTGCCAGGCGGTCTGGAGCTGCTCGCCGGAGTCGAGGACGAGCGCCGCGGACGACCACACGTGCCCCCGCGCGTCGACGTAGGCCGAGCGCTCGACCCCCGACGGCTGGCCCGCGAGGTCGGTGCGAAACGCCACGCGGAAGGCGGGCGCCGAGCGCGGCGCGGTCGCGCCCAGGCCCACGTAGATCCACCCCGGCTGCCACTCGAACGGGACGATCCGCCGGTGGCGGAAGGCGAGGGTGACGTCGCCCTCCGCGCCCTCGAGCAGCGCCCAGACGCGCCCCGCGTTGCCGCCGATGTTGCCCGGCTGCGGCCGCGAGCGGATCACCGTCCGGTCGGGCGCGCCGGGCGTCGCGAGCCACGCGCTCCAGGCGGTGCTCGCGCCCGTGTGAACGCCCTCGGTGACGAGCGCGACGCCCGACGCGGAGAGCGCCGCGACCCACGAGCGCCACGCGAAGTCGGGTCCGTGCACCGCCGCGGCGCCGACCCCCGTCACGAAGCCCCCGGCGGGCGGCGTCGGCAGGCGCTCCCACGGCAGCGCGTCGGCCCCGCACGCGCCCTCGCGGTCGGCGGCCGGGCGTCGCCAGATCGTCAGCGAACCGCCGTCGCGCTCGCGCGCCGTGACGTAGACGTTCTCCAACGGAACATCGGCCGCGGGTGAGGAGACGATGTCCGCAGCGGGCGGCGCGCCGAGGTCGATGGAGCACTCACGACGCATCGTGCGCGAGTCCCGCCGGTCGAGGCGCAGTTGCCCGCGCGCGTCGACGTAGGCCACGCGGAGCTTCTGCTCGCCCCGCGCCTCGGCGTAGCGGTCGCCGAGCAGGGCGACGGCGCGCGAGCCGAGCCCGCTGAGCTCCGGCGCGATCGGTCGGTCGGCCGCGGGCGCGCGGTCGGGGGCGACGTCGGCGGAGGGCGCGTCGGTCGGCGTGTCGTTCGTGGCGTCGTTCGTGGCGTCGTCGGGAGGGCGCGGGCGGTCGCTCGGCGCGGCGTCCATGGCGAGGTAGCCCACGGCCGACGGGTCGCGGCACGCGGTGCAGAGGGACGCGGTGAGGGCGAGCGCGCGGCGGGTCATCGCAGCGGGTCCGGGGCGAGCGTCCAGCCCGTGAGGCGCGAGCTCCAGACGTCGCCGTCGACCGCGGACCACGCGAGCACGCGCGGGCCCTGCGCGGGCACCGCGACGAGCGCCACCGGGCCGCGGCGGTCGGAGGCGCCGTACCGCGTCGCGAAGGTGACCGCGGCGGCGCGCGTGTACGGTGTTCCTTCGAAGGGGACGCCGAGGTCGACCCAGTCGTGGTAGCCGTCGACGGCGTCCCACGCCTGCGCCCAGGCGCGCCCCTCGGCGTCGGCGTACGCCGCCCGCGCGAACAGCACCTCCATCCGCGCGCCGCCGCGCATCGCGTCGCCCGTGCTCACCAGGAAGCTCACCGCGGCGTCGGGGCGCCCGCCCCCCACGCCGCGCAGGTCCCACGAGGGGAACCACCGCCCCGTGCTCACGCGCTGGTAGCGAAACGCCACCTGCCGCGCGCCGCCTTCGGACTCCAGCACTACCCACACGCGCCCCGCGTCCTGCCCCGTGTAGCCTGGCGCGGGAATCGACGCCGCGCGCGTCCCCGGCGGGGTCTCCGGGGCCCGCTCCCAAAGGCCGAACGTCAGCGACACCGCGCCGGGCGTGCTCGGCGCGATCACGACCGCGCCCGACGCCGTCGTCCCCGCGACCCAGGTGATCGGCGTCCCGCCCGGGCCCTGCACCACGGCCGCGCCGGGCCCGGTGGCGAAGGACTCCCCGGCGGGCGGCGCGAGGCGCGTCCACGGCGCCATCGCGGGGCCGCAGGGGCCCTCGCGAGGCTCGGCGGCGCGGTACCAGTACGCGAGGACGCCGTCGCGCTCCCTCGCCGCGACGAAGACGGTCTCCGACGGGACGGCCATCGCGGGGGCGCTCACGAGGTCCGCGGCGGGCGGCGCGCCGAGGTCGAGCTCGCACACGCGCGCGAGGGTGTCGGCGGCGCGGCGCTCGACGCGGAGCTGGCCGCTGTCGTCGACGTACGCGAGGCGAAACACCCGCTCGCCCCGCCCGTCGGCGAAGCGGTCGCCGGAGGCGCTGACCCCGCGCGAGCCGATCCCCGTGAGCCCCGAGCGTGGGCCGTGCGCGGGGAAGGTCGCGTCGGTCGGCGGGCGCGCGTCGGGGGCTGCGTCGGGTGCGTCAGGGCTCGCGTCTGGCGTGTCGGTGCTGGCGTCCGCGCTCGTGGCGAGCACGTACCCGACGGCGACCTCCTCGCGGCACGCCAGCGCAACCAACACCCACGCGAGCGACCGCCTCACGGCGCCTCCCCGAGCACGGCCCGCAGCCGACGCGCGTAGAGCGAGTCAGGGAAGGCGCTCTGGAAGCGCTCCCACCGCGCGGCCGCCTCGCCCCGCCGGCCGAGCCGCGCGAGCGACTCGATCGCGACGCGCTCCCTGTCCTCCGCGCTATGGCCCCGCGGGCACCGGGCCTTGTCCTGGTTGGAGAGGGCGAGCGCGCGGGCGGCGTCTCCGTCGCGCAGGGCCGCCTGCGCCGCTGCGACGCGGGCGTCGTGCTCGCGCTCGACGCAGCCGGGCGGGCGTCGCGCGTCGGATCCGGCGTCGTCGGTGATCGCCGCGCCCGCGGCGTCGACGGGGGGCTCGACTGCTGCGTCTGCGGCCTCCACCGGCGTAGGGCGCGCGGGCTCCACGGGCGCCGTTCGCGCGGCGATCGCGGGCCTGGTGTGCGGCGTGTGGGCGCCGTTGTTTCGACGCGTCGTGGCCCACCCGGCGGCGGCCGCCACCGCCAGCGCGCCGAGCAGGAGCTTCGCCTTCGCCGTGAGCGCCGCGCTCGCGGGCGCCGCGGCGGGCGCGGTGACCGCCTTCGTGACTGCCTGCGCGACCGCCTCGGCCTGCGCGGGCGACGGCCGGTACCCGCGCGCCCCGCGGAGCGCGTCGCGGACCGACGACGGCGCCCGCGCGTCGCCCGACCAGCGCGGCGGGTCGGCGGGGTCGGTCACGGCGCCACCTCCGAGCCCGGCGCGCGGGCGGCGAGCTCCAGCGCGCGGCGCGCGGCGTGGAGGCGGGAGTAGGCCGTCTGGAGCGGGCATCCCACGGCCTCGGCGACCTCGCGCATCGGCAGCTCCTCGAGCTCATAGAGCACGAAGACCGAGCGCTTGTCATCGTCGAGGGCGTCGAGCATCGCGCGGAGCTGGCGCATGGCGCGGGCGCGCTCGAGGTCGTGGTGGGGGCCCTCGGCGGCGGCGCGCTCGGGGGGCGCGTCGACGAGCTCCTCGCGGCGCGTGTGGGCACGGCGGCGGAAGCCCGACGCGACGCGGAGGCAGATGGCGTAGAGCCAGGTGGTGACCTTCGCGGCGCCGTCGAACCCTGCGAGCTGCCTGTGCACGACGACGAAGACCTCCTGGCACGCGTCCGCGAGGTCGGCCTCGCGTACGCCCAGCGCCGCGAGCGCGCGCCACACGTCCGCGAGGTGGTCGCGGTACACGTCCTCGAATCGCAAGCGGGGCGCCGAAGCGTTCATCAATCAGGGGGCGAGGGGCCCACAACGGAGGGCCGACGATGGATGGCGGGCGCGCGGGCGGATTATGAACGAGGCGCTCACAGGGCCGCCCAGGCCACCGCAAGCTCCAGCCCGCCGAGCACCGGCGCCGAGGGCCCGAGGGAGAGAACCGACTGCCCCGTCGCGGGGTCGGCGACCACGAACTCCGGCCACACGACGGGGACGCCGACCCACAGCCCGCCGCGGAGGCTCCACCGCGCGGAGAGCGACGCCTCGACGCCGACGCGGGACGTCGCGGCGACGGCCGGGCGCCACACGGAGGCGTCCCGCGCGAACGACGCGCCCTCGCCGTGGAGGCCCCCCACCAGGGCGCCGACGCAGGCGGAGAGCCACGGCAGCGACGCGGGCGCGAGGCACGCCGACAGCACCCCGTGGACGCCGACGAAGCGCGCGTCCGCCGCGCCCCGCGCCGCCGCCGCGGGGGCCACGGCCACCTGAACCGGCCCCCACACGCCGACCGCCGCGCGCAGGCGCAGCGGACCGCCGCCCGGCGACCACTCCGCGGCCACGTGGGCGGCGGGCGCGAGCGTCGGCAGCGCCTCGAGCACGGCGCCTGCCCCGAGCTCCAGGGTGAGGCGCCGCGGGGGCCCGGCCGGGGCCGCCGGTGCGGGGGGCGCGGGCGCGGGGAGGGGCTGCGGCGGCGGGGTCGGGGCCGCCGGGGGAGGCGGGGGCGGAGGCGCGGGCGGCGGGGCGGGCGGGGGCGGCGCCACGTGCTCGCTGGGGTCGGCCTCGGGGTCGATGAGGAGCGCGATGATGACGGCGACCTGCGCGTCGAGGACGGCGCAGTCGGGCGCGACGCGGCGGACGGTTCGGGAGCCGGCGACGCCGTCGCCGCGGGACGCGCGGAGCGTGGCGAGCCAGGCGTCCCGGTCGCGCTCGACGCGCCCCTCGATCGACCACTCGGCCTGCGCGACGGGGACGAAGACGGGGTGGCCGACGCGCTGCTCGACGCCGCGCGCGAGCGCCTGCGGGGAGATGCACGACTCGGCGCCGGGCATCCGCACCCAGTTGAGCGCGACGGCGACGGAGGGGGCTGGCGGCGGGGCCGGCTGGGCGAGGGCCTCCGCCCCGGTGCACGTCAGGGCGAGCGCGGCGGCGAGGCGAAGCGGCGAGCGAAGCACCCGGGGAGAGATACCGCAGGTCGCGCGCGGCGGGTGCTGAACCCTCGCGGGTGTAAGGCGCGCACACGCACGGCGCGCTCAACGGCGCGCGAGGGCGCTCGAGGCGAGGGCCGCGAGCGAGGCCGCGCCGGCGCGGGCGACGGTTCGAAGCCGCGGGCGGCGGCCGCCGAAGAGGTCGCCGAGGGCCTCGAGCGGCGCGGGCGAGCGGGCGAGGGCGCCGTCGATCGCCGCGCGGAGCGGGCCGTCGTAGTAAGGCGCGACGAGGGCGCCCCGCGCGCGCAGGTCGAGCGCGAGGCGCGAGCGGCGGACGCGCGACGTCCACCCGAGGAGCGTCCCGCCGAGGTGCTCGGCGAGGAAGCCCGCCGCGAGGACGCCGTACTCGATGGCGGGGCCGATCCCCTCGCCGCTGAAGGGGTCGACGCCCGCGGCCTCGCCGACGAGCATCACGCGCTCGGTCGCGAGGACGTCGCGCGGCGAGAAGCCGCGCTCGGCGAAGCGCTTGCGGCGGTAGCGCGACGGGTCGAGGCCGATCGCGGCGAGGCGCGCGTCGAGGCGGTCGCGGACGTCGGCGCCGTCGCCCGCCCGCTCGCCCTCGCGCAGCAGGCGGTAGACGCCGCGGCAGACGAGGGCCTCGCCGTCGACGCGCGTGGCGAAGTCCCAGGCGTAGCCGTGGAGCCCGGGGTCGCTCGTGTCGAAGTGGAGGAGGTCGCGCGGGACGTCGCCCGCCACGGGCTCGGTGTCGACCTCCACCACCTGCGCGCGGAGCCCGCCCGGCCTCGCGCCGATCGTGCGCCGGACCGCGCTCCCGACGCCGTCGGCGCCCACCACGGCGCACGCCCGCAGGGCCCCCCGCGCGGTCTCGACGGCGACCGTCCCGTCGGCGGCGGGCGGGCCCACGCCGCGCACCGCGCACGACGTCTCGACGCGGACGCCGCGGGCGCGCGCGACGTCCGCGAGGGCGGCGTCGTACTGTTCGCGGCGGACCACCCGCGCCACGCGCCCCGGGCGCGCGACCGAGAGGCCCCGCGGGCTGCGGACGGCGTGGCCGTGCATCACCTCGGCGGGCACGTCGACCCGCACGTCGAGCGCGGCCAGGAGCGCCTCGCCCATCCCGCTCACCGCGCCGGCGCACACCTTCTCGCGGGGGTAGGCGTCGCGCTCGAGCACCACCAGCCGCGCGCGGAGCCGCGGCACCCGCTCGACCAGCGCGATCGCCGTCGTCAAGCCCGCCGGGCCGCCGCCCACGATCACCACGTCGCCCTGGAGCGCGTCCGCCCTCATGACCCCGACACCTCCTCGCTCCCGTCGATGGAGAACCCGATTTCGAACTCCGCCCCCTCGTCCGCTTCGAACGCGGTCGCCCCGCGCGGCAGGAGCGCGCGGAGGGGCTCGCCGCGGCCCGGCGCCACCTCCGCGCGGAGCGCCGAGAGCCTCGTCGCGGGCCCGAGCCGCACGTCGAAGGCCCGCGTGCGGAGCAGCGCGTCGCGCACGAGGGGGGCGCGGAGGCCCGGCGGCGCCACCCCGCGGGCCCGGTTGTAGAGGCTCACGCCGCCGGCCGCGTCGAGCAGCGTCGCGAGCGCGCCCGCGGCGAGGCGGGCCGCGGGCCCCTCGAAGCGTTCGCCGCGCCGCCAGCGGGCCGTGACGAGCGCGCGGGGCGCCGTGTGGAGCTCGCCGTCGAGCGCGATCGGGCGGGTCACCGTGAGGCCGACGTCGTCGAGCGAGAGCGCGGCGTGGCGCTTGGCGAAGCCGTACACCTCGCGCCCCACGGCCATCGCGACGTCGCTGTCGATGTAGAGGGCGACGGGGAAGAGCCCCGGCGGCCGCGCGCCGTCGCCGCGCGTACGGACCACGGCGGCGAGCATGAGCTCGTTGGCGCGGTGGCGGACGGCGGCCGGGTCGCGCACGGCGTAGGCGTCGGCGTAGTGCGTGGCGAACCACAGCGCGGTGGCGGCGAAGCCCGGCGCGGGCGCGAGCTCGGGCGGGAGGCGCGCGGCGAGCGCGTCGGGGTCGACGGCCACCGGGAAGACGCGCGTCAAGCCGTCGTGGCGGTAGGGCGGCGGGGGGACGAGCTCCCACGACGCGGACGTCGGAGCGGCGGCCCGCGGGAGGCGCTGCTCGATGGCGTCGCGCACCTGCACGACGGACTGCGCGACGGCCTCGACCGACGGCATGGTGAAGGGGACGCGGAGCCACGCGCCGACGAGGGAGAGGTTGGGCACCGAGGTGACGGGCGCGGGCCGGAGCCACAGCTCGCCGGGGCGGGTGAGGAGGTAGCGGTCGGCCGCGCCGCCGTTGCGCCGGAGGGCGACGTGGACGCCCGCGCGGCCTCGGGGCACGCGGAAGCCGAGCCGCTCGATCGTCGCGAAGAAGCGGTCGACGAGGGCCTCGTCGGGGGCGCGTTCGAAGCCGGTGGCGGGGCCGCACGCGATGAGCTCGTGGCCGTGCGGGCCGCGGCGCTGGCCGCGCACGCGGGTCTGCGGGCAGAGCGTGCTCCACGGCTCGGGGAGCCCGCCGACGACGCTGTCGACGCTCTCCGGGACGGGGTCGTCGTCGAACCACGCCTGGAGCGAGAGGCTCTCCGCGCCGTCGAGCCGCCGGAGGTCGCGCGCGAAGCCCGGCACCTCCCCCGCCCAGCCCATTCGCTTCATCGACTCGACCGCGAGGCCGAGGACGAGCTCGTCGACCGGGCGCTCGGTGACCGCGCCGTCGGGCCCTTGGAGGTCGATCGCGCGCGCCCGCCCGCCCGCGACGTGGACGCGGGTGACGAGGGTGCGGTCGACGACGGCGCCGCCGAGGGCTTCGAAGCGCGCGCGGAGCGGGTCGATGAGGGTCGGGCGCGACGGCCCCGTGAAGTGGCGCATCCGGCCGCCGCGCAGGAGGTGGCCGAGGACGCCGAAGGCCACCGCGGCCGAGAGCGGGCCGTCGCCGACGAAGCCGAAGTCGTAGAACATCCGCACCGTGCTCGACTCGACGAAGCTCGGCGCGATGCCGCAACGGAGGAGCGCGGCGCGGAAGTCCTCGGCGTCGAGCGCCGCGATGACGTCGGCGTCCCGGCGGGCGACGGCGTCGACGAGCCGGGCGACGGCGGGGAGCGCGAGGGCGCCGCGCGCGCGCTCGGCGAGGGAGGCCGGGGCGAGGGCGCTGGCGAGGCCGTGCCCGACGCGCTGGAGCCCGCCGCCGTCGTAGACGAAGAAGTGCGACGGGCCGCGGACGAAGTTGCCCGAGAGCCCGTGGCGGTCGAGCAGCGCGAGGGCGGTGTCGTAGCACTCGAAGAGGGCGTGGAAGCCGTGCTCCACCGGGTGGCCCTGCTCGTCCCAGCTCGCGAGGTGGCCGCCGGCGTGCGCGGGCGTGTCGGCCGTGATCAGCGTGACGGGCAGGTCGGGCCGTCGCGCGCGGAGCTCGACGCCGAGCATCAGCGTCGCGACGCCGCCGCCCACCAGGGTGACCGAGCGGCCGCTCACGGCGACACCGCCGCGCGGTACGCCGCCAGGGCTTCGAGCGGCTGGAAGCGGGCCGCTCCGCCGTCGAGGCGCTCGGTGCTTCGCGGGGGGAGAGGGGAGGAGGCGAGGCCGTCGTGCATGGGTGCCGATGAATGCACCCAGGGGGGTATTTTTCTGGGTCAGAAGGGCCGCCCCGTCTCCGTGGGCGAGCTGACGATCGCGCGGAAGGTCGCCTCGTCGAGGTGGCGCGGGGTGTACGTGCCGCCCGCCGCCGCGAGCTGCGACCAGAACGCGCGGAGGTGGTTGCGCGACCCGCGGGCGAGGTTCGCGAGCGTGTTGGAGACGTCGGTATGGTCGGCCTTCTCCTGCATGCCCGCGAGGTCGTGGAGGTCGAGCTCCTCGATCTCGACGCCGACGCGCAGGGCCTCCACGGTGGACACCCGCCCCGCCGCCACGAGCTGGCCGTAGAGCGTCGTGAAGGTCGGGCTCGCGAAGCTCCCGGCGGGGCGCCCCGCGGCGGGGTCGGCGAGGCCGTAGCGGTCGAGCAGCGAGCGGACCGCGTCGGTGTGCGTCTGCTCACTCGCGGCGATGTTCGCGAACTGCGGCGCCTGGGCGTCGAGGGCGAGGTAGACGTCGTGGGCGAGCTTCTCCTCCTCGCGGAGCGTCGGGAGCATGGCGGCCTCGTCGGCGCTGGCGACGCCGTCGTCGGCGGGCGCGCACGCGGCGGCCGAGAGCGCGAGGAGGAGCGGGGCGAAGAATGCGGTGCGCGTCATGGTGGGCCTCCGTTTCGGGCGCGGCGCGAGGGGCGCAGCGCCTGACCATGGGAGCCGGCACCGGGGTGGAAGGGGTCGGCGCGCGTGCCATGCACGTCCCCGCCCCGGCGGCTTCGACAACGGACGCTCATGCTGGCGAGCCGAAGGAGGCCCCAGGGGTATGTCCGCGCTCATCATGATGAGCCGTCGGAGACCCCCGGGGTAGGGCCGCGCTCATCGTGAGGAGGGTGGCGGTGACCCCAAGGATGTCGTCGCGCTCATCGGCAGGAGGGGCGGCGTGGTGGTCGCCATGTCGCCGCGTCGGTGTCGCTGCGTCGGCGCTCACCCACCGGGCGAAGGCGCGCGGTCAGCGGCGCGTCCACACCTCGGCGACCGCGCGGTCGCGCTGGCGGGCGAGGGCCCGGAGCACGCCCGCCGCGCGCTGCATCTCCAGCGGGAAGGGCTCGGCCGTGAGCGCGAGCGCGTCGTCGAAGCGCCCGAGCTGGCGCGCGCACTCGACCTTCCGCAGCCGCTCCCCCGGGTCGGCGGGGTCGAGCACGGCGTCGAGGCGCTCGACGTTCTCGCGCACCCGCGCCGCGCGGGACTCGAGGTCGACCCAGGGGCGGCCCGTCCCGCGGAACGGGTCGCTGCCGAGCCACCAGGCCAGCGTGCGGAGCGTCCGCTCGCGCTCGCGCGTGTCGGCGACGCCCGCGTCGAGCGCGTCGAGGTAGCGCGGCTCGTTGGGCGGCGCGACGTCGGGCGCCTTCGAAGGGACGGGCGGATCCAGGCCGGCCGCGAGGCCGCGCGCCGCGACGCTCGCCCCGGCCCGCTGCAGGGCGAGGAGCAGCTCGCTCGGCGCGACGGCCGCGCCCGGGTCCAGCTCGATGGTGCGGCGCTCGTCGACGATGGCGCGCGCCTCCGCGATGGGGACGCCCAGCACGCCGCGGAGCGCGTGGATGACCTTCACGCGCTCGGGGCCCGCGTCGGTCACGACGAGCGTGACGGGCGGCGGATCGTGGTGGTCGTGCGGGGGCGAGTACCGGGGCGCGCCGTCGAGCCAGAAGTACGCGGCGCACGAGGCGCAGCGCGCGACGACCGCCGCGGGGGCGGGGAGCATGGTGCTGGTCACGTACCCGTCGGACCAGAGCGTCGTGGCGCCGAAGGTGTTGCCCGAGCGGGACCACGCGCGGTGCCACGTCCCGCAGGCGACGCAGCGCACGTAGTGGGGGGTCGGGGGCGTCATGGCGGCGGGGCGGCCTACAGCGCGCGGGGCGCGTGCACCTGGACGATCTCCGCGCCGATCACGGTGGCGTCGAGGTGGGCGGCGGCGAGCACCGCGCGCAGGGCGGCGACGAGGGAGACGTCGCGGAGCGTGAGGGTGACGCGGCGGTCGCCCACGTCGTCGCCGAGCACCATGTTGAAGCGCCCGAGCTCGGCGAACATCCGCAGCGTCTCGCCCACCGGCGCCTCGCGCAGCGAGATCGCGCGCAGGCGGCGGCGCCCGCTCCGCGCGTCGACGAGGCGGTCGACCGGGTCGCGCTCCGCCGCGGGGGCGATGCGGACGACGCGGTCGATCGGCGCGCTCGGCAGGGCGCGCGCGGCGGCGGTGGGCTCGTCTGCGCGCTCGACCCAGCGCGGCAGGAGGGCGATCGGGGGCGCGGCGGGCTCGGCCGCGGGCCGGGCGGTCGCGCACGCGGAGGCGGCGACGAGGAGGAGCGCGAGCAGCGGACGTCCCATGACCGCCGAGGATCGCGCCGCCGGGCCGCGGGCTCAAGGGCGACGGGTGCGGTTCGTGGGCGGTGCGGCGCTTCGTGGTGGTACCGTCGCGCCTGGGAGACGTCGCATGACCACGCTGCCGGTGACCGCCTCGCGCCCGCCCGCCGCGCCCGCGTCCGCGTTCTACCGCGGGCTCCGCGCCGTCGTCCGCGCCGCCCTCGCGAGCTTCTACCGCACGATCGAGGTCACCGGCGCGGCGCGCATCGACCCGTCGGCGCCCACGATCCTCGCGTGCAACCACCCCAACTCCATCATCGACCCGCTCCTCCTCGGGACGCTCGACGACCGGCAGGTGTGCTTCTGCGCGCGCGACGGGCTCTTCCGCGTGCCGGGCTTCGGCTCGCTCCTCCGCGCGGTGGGGGCCGTCCCCTTGCGACGTCGCAGCGATCACGGCGGCGGCGCGGTCGACAACGCCGCGTCCTTCGCCGCGTGCCGCGCGGTGCTCCTCGCGGGCGGCGTGATGGCGATCTTCCCCGAGGGCAAGACGCACTCGCGCCTCCGCGTCGAGCCCCTCAAGACGGGCACCACCCGCATCGCCCTCGACGCCGTCGCCGCCGACCCCGCGCTCGGGCTCCGCATCGTGCCGGTCGGGATCACCTACCTCGTGCGCCACGCCTTCCTCAGCGATGTCCACGTGGCGGTGGGCGAGCCCATCGACGTCGCGACCGCCGTCCGCGAGGGCGGCGACGACCCGGTGCGGGCCCTCACCGCGCGCCTCGAGCAGTCGCTCCGCGCGCTCTCCGTCCACGTCGAGTCGGCCGAGGACGAGCGCCTCGTCGCGCAGGTGACCGCCATCGTCGCGGGGATCCGCGCCGAGGAGGGCCTCGACGCCGGGGGCCAGTCGCCCGCGGAGCGAACCGCCCTCGTGCAGCGCGTGGTCGACGCGTACCGCTGGGCGACGGAGACCGACCCCGACGGCACGCTGCGCCTCCGCGAGCGCATCGAGTCGTACATGGACGAGCGGGCGGCCCTCGGGATGGGCGGCGAGCGGCCGGCTTTGCAGCACCGCGGCGAGCGGCAGGGGCTCACCGGGTGGCGCTGGTGGGCCTTCCTCGCGCTCGGCGCGCCGGTGGCGGCGTACGGGCTGGCGGTGTCGCTGGTGCCGTACGCGGTGCTGCGGGCGGCGCTGGCGACGGTGCGGCTGTCGTCGTACCGGGTGGCGCTCTTCAAGCTGCTCGGGGGCGCGGCGCTGTTCGCGGCGTGCTGGGCGGCGCAGACGGCGCTGGTGGCGTGGCGGGCGGGGGGCGCGGCGGCGGCGGCGTTCGCGCTGACGCTGGCGCCGGCGGCGCTGTTCGCGCACCGGTACGTCACGGAGACGAGGCTCCACCGGGTGCACGCGCGCAGCGTCGGGGCGTGGTGGCAGGAGCAGCGCGTGGCGCGCCTGCGGGCCGAGCGGGCGGAGATCGCCGAGGCCCTCGCGGCGCTGCGCAAGCGCTACCTCGCGCGCGAAGGGGCGGGCTGACGCGGCGCGGGTCTACGTCTCCGCGACGCCGTAGCGGCACCAGGTGCCGGTGCGGAGGTTCTGCTCGACGTGGCGGGCGATGGCGGCGTCCGCCGCGCGGAGGCGCTCGACGGCGTCGCGGAGCCGGCGCTGCACGTTGACCCGGGCCCGCTCGCACGCCGAGCCCGCGGCCCGCGCGGCGCCGCCGAGGCCCAGCGCGCGGGCGAGCTCGCGCTGGAGCGCCTCCCGCTCCTCGCGCGCGCGCTCGGCGCGGCCGAGGTCGCGGTGGCGCTCGGCCTCCTCCAGCGCCTCGTCGAGGGCCTCCACCCGCGCGCGGTAGGCGCGCACCGCGGCGGCGTCGAGCATCGGGCCGGCGCCCCCGTCCGCGAGCGCCGCGCCCTCGTCGCTCGCCAGCGCGAGCACGTGGAGCGCCTCGCCGCGCCGCGCCACCAGCCGCGCCAGGAGCTGCATCCCCCGGCTGTCGCGCACCCGCGCCTCGCGCCCGCGCAGCGCCGCCCGCCACCCGTCGCCGTCGCGTTCGAGCCGCAGCGCGTCGCCCCCGCGCGGCGCCTCCTCCGTCGCTCCCGCCGCCGCCGTCGCCGTGGGGAGCTCGCGGAGGAGGCCGTCCATCCCCAGCTCGCCCGCGAGCGAGCGCGCCTCCGCGGCCCACGGCGCCGCCTCGCCGCGCCGGCCCGCCGCGTCGAGCAGCGCGGCGAGGTCGGCGAGCAGCCGCGCGCGCCACGGGAGCAGCCCCCGCGCGCTCACCGCGGCGAGCGCCTCGCGGAGGAGTCGCTCGCCGTCGGCCGCGTCGCCGAGGCTCGCGCGCAGGAGCCCCCGCGCGCGGGCCGAGGGGCCGTCGTACGAGACGGGGACGTGGCCGCCGACGAGCTCGGGCCGCGGCTCGGCCTCGAGGAGGGCGAGCGCGCGGCGGCGGGCCTCGGGGGTTCCCGCGCGGGCGACGGGCTCGGCGAGCCACGCGACGAAGCTCCGGTCGCGCGCCAGGGCGTCGAGGTCGCCGACCCGCGCGAGCGCGGCGGGGAGGCGCTCGAACTCGCCGAGGCGGCAGAGCACGAGCGCGCGGAGCACGGAGGTCACGACGTCGGCCTGCGCGGCGGGCGTCGCGAGCGCGTCGAGGCCCCCGAGCGCGGCGCGGAGGGAGGGGGTGTCGTGGAGCGCGCAGGCGCGCAGGAGGCGGTGCGCGCCGAGGCTGAGCTCGAGGCCCGGGTCGTCGGTGAGCGCGCGGAGCTGCTCGATCTCGGCAAGGGCCTCGTCGGAGGCGGCGAGGTCGCCACGCGCGGCCGCCCGCATCGAGGCGAAGAGGAGCGGCCGCCAGCGGTGGCGCGGGTGCCCGTCGGCGGCGGAGCGTTCGAGCATGCGGTCGACGGCGAGGTCGTGGTCGGCCCAGCGCCCGAGCTCGGCGTGGTCGAGCGCGGCGCGCGCGAGGGCCCGGAGCTGACGCGGGAGGTCGCCGCGGGCCACGGCGAGCGCGTGGAGGGCCTCGGCGCAGTCGATCCGCTCTTCGATGGGGGCGTAGTCCGCGAGCGCGGCGCCGCCGTGGTAGAGCGCCTCGATCAGCGCCGACTCGTCGCCGAGGGCGCGCGCCCGGGCGATGGCGTCGCGGGCCATCGCGACGGGGACGGCGGGGTCGCGCGCGGGCTGGAGCGCGGCTGCGAGGCGCGCGTCGAGCACGCAGGCGAGCGCGGGGGGCGCGCCGGCGCAGAGCGAGCGGGCGGACTCCAGCCAGCGGACGAGCGCGGGGTCGACCACGGCGGGCCGGAGCGTCGCGCCGAACACCAGCGCCGCCTCGGCGAGGGCCGGGCCGTCGCGCCGCGCGAGGGCGTCGTCGAGCGCCGACTGGCAGAGCGAGCGGGAGGCTTCGAACGCGCCCGACGCGGCCGCGGCGCGGGCGGCGCGGAGGTCGTCGCGGGGCGTCCAGGGCGCCGGCCAGAGGCCCCCGGCGCGGGCCTCGCGCACGCGGAGGAGCACGGCGAGGCAGCGGTCCCAGGCGCCCGCGCGCTCGAGCGCGTCGACGCAGCGGGCGACCAGCGCCGGGGCCGCCTCGCCGCCGAGCGGGAGCGAGGCGAGCGCGTGGCGGGTCCGCTCCATGAGCGCGTCGACCGAGTCGTCGAGGGACGCGAGCGCGTCGGCGGCGCGCGCGTGGAGCCGGGCCCGCTCGCCCGCGGGGATCGCGTCCTCCACGGCCTCCTGCACCAGCGCGTGTTCGAACTGGAAGCGCCCCGGCCGCGGCTCGTCGAGCACGCCCGCGCGCACCGCGGGCTCGAGGCGCTCGATGGCCACGGCGGGGAGCACGTCGAGCACGCGCGCCACGAGCCCCGCGGAGAAGTCCCGCCCGAGCACCGCGCCCGCCGCGAGGGCCTCCCGCGCGCGCTCGGGGAGCGGCTCGACGCACGCGACCGCGGCGTGCTTCACCGTCGGCGGGAGCGCGCCCGCGCCGTCCATCCGCGCGCAGGCCGCGACGAAGAGCGCGACGCCGCCGGTGCGCTGGTGGAGCTGGCGCGCCTCGGCGTCGGTGAGGCCCCGGCCGCGCACGCGCGACGCGAGGCGGCGCGCGGCCTCCGGGTCGAGCGGGCCGAGGGCGAGCGAGGCCCCGTCGCGGCCGAGGCGCTCGATGCGCTGGGCGGCGCGCGCGGTGGTGCGGGCGTCGCGCGGCCGCGCGGTGGCGAGCACGAGCGCCGCCGCCCCGCCGAGCGACGAGAGGAGGTAGGTGAGGAGGTCGAGGGTCTGGAGGTCGGCGGCGTGGAGATCCTCGACGACCCAGAGCCACGGGCGGGCGCGCGACGCGGCGGCGAGGGCCGCGAGGGTCTCCTCCCAGAGCGCGAAGTCCGCGCCCGGCGGCCGGTGGGCCGGGTCGACGCCGAGCGCACGGAGCCCCGGGGCGACGGGGAAGTACGGCGGCGCGTCGGCGTACTCCCACGCACGCCCCCGGGCGACCTCGAAGCCCGCGGCGAGCGCCTCCTCCGCGACGCGGGCGACGAGCGCGCTCTTGCCGACCCCGGCTGCGCCCGTGACGAGCACCACGCCCCCTTCGCCCGCGCGGGCCCGTTCGAGCCGGCGGCGGAGGGCGTCGAGGGCCTCGTCGCGGCCTTCGAGGGGGGCGGGGACCATGGCGTTCGCCGCGAGGTACGGCGGCGGCGCCCCCGGCGGATGGCCCCCGCTTCGCCTCCCGTTCCGCGCCGAAGGAACGATTGTTCCCCGCCCCGTCACGCCTCCCCGGCGAACGGAGGAACCCCCCAATGCACCCCATCGAATCGGCCGCCCCCGCCCTGATCCTCGTCCTCTTCGCGCTCGGCTTCGCCGCCGAGAAGCTCCGCCCCGCCCGCGCGCTCCCCGCCGCGAAGGGGTGGCGCCTGCGGGGCGGGGTCTCGTTCGTCGTCACCTTCGCGGTCAACGGGCTCGTCCCGGCGCTCCTCAGCGGCGCCGCCGCCGGCCGCACGCTGCTCGACCTCCGCGGCCTCGGCACGCTCCGCGGCGCGCTCGTGGCGCTGCTCGCGATCGACTTCGCGGCCTACGTGCTCCACCGCCTCCAGCACCGCGTCCCCTTCCTGTGGCGCTGGACCCACCAGATGCACCACAGCGCCGAGCGCGTCGACGTCCTCGGCGCGGCCTGGTTCCACCCCTTCGACATCGCGCTCCAGGCCGCCGTCTCGACGCTGGTGACGCTCGGCCTCGGCGTCACCCCCGACGCCGCCGCGCTGGCCGGCGTCACGGGCGTCCTGCTCGCCGTCGTCCAGCACATGAACGTCCGCACCCCGGCCTGGCTCGGCCTCCTCGTCCAGCGCCCCGAGGGCCACAGCCTCCACCACGCCCGCGAGGTGCACGCCTACAACTTCGGCAACCTCTCGCTGTGGGACATCGCCCTCCGCACGTGGCGCAACCCGCCGGTCTTCGAGCCCGTCGCGGGCTTCTACGACGGCGCCTCCGCGCGCGTCGGCGACATGCTCCTCGGGCGCGACGTCACCGCGCGCCCGCCGGCCGGCCGCGACGACGAAGCGCGCGGCGGCGACGCCACCCTGCCCGCGCCGCGCGCCGCGTGATCGGGCGCGAGAGGGCAAAGCAATGTTTGGTTTCGGCCCCGCGCGTTGATCGAAGGCCCCCGCGCGGTGCATGGGAACGGGCGAGCCGCGCGATGCCCGACCACCCCCTCCTGCAGTTCGTCTCCGCCGTGACCCTCAGGGGCCGCCCCCGCGCGGGCGAGGCCCCCGTCGTACGCGGCGCGCCGTGGCTCGGGTCGGCGCTGGACTTCGGCCGCGACGCCCCGGCCTTCCTCGCCGACTGCCGCCGCCGCCACGGCGACGTGTTCACCATCACCGTCGCCGGGCAGCGGATGACCTTCGTGCTCGACCCGCACAGCCACGCCGCGGTGCTCAAGCTCCAGGGCGACCTCTCCTTCCACGAGCTCGCCCACGAGATCTCGGCGCGGGCCTTCGGCCACCGGCTCCTCCGCGGCGAGCGCGCGGCGGCGATGGAGCGGGCCACGGCCGCGCACCTCAAGGGCCCCGCCCTCGCCACCCTCAACGAGCGCGCGCAGGAGCGCCTCGACGCGTGGCTCCGCGGGGCCTCCGTCGACGCCGAGCGCCCGGTGGAACTCTACGACCTCGTGCGCCGCGCGCTCTTCGCCGTGGGCGCCGAGACCCTCTTCGGCGACGGCCGCTGGGACGACGCCGCGCGCGCCGACTTCGAGCGCTTCGACCGCAGCTTCCCGCTCCTCGCGGCGGGCGCGCCCGCGGCGCTCCTCGGCGTGCGCGGGGTTCGGTCGCGGCTCGCGGCGCGGCTGCGGCCGGGGGCGCCCCACGCCAGCGCGATGTGCCGGCACCGCGCCGAGGCGATGGGCGCCGAGACTTCCCGACGAGGTCGGGCGCGTCGACCTGTCGGTGCTCTGGGCCGCCCTCGCGAACACCGTCCCCGCGGCGTTCTGGACCCTCGCGCACCTCGCCGCCGACGCCGACGCGCGCGCCCGGGTGGTCGACGAGGTGCGCGCGCACGCCGCGGGCGGGGGCTCCGCGGCGCCGTCGTCGCCGCACGCGCTCCCGTGGCTGCAGAGCGCGGTGTCCGAGGCGCTGCGCCTGTCGAGCGCGTCGATCACCCTCCGCCGCGCGCTGCGCCCCACCGCGCTCACGCTCGACGGCGGGCGCGCCTACGCCGTGCGCGCGGGCGACCTCGTGTGCCTCTTCCCGTGGCTCATGCACCACGACGCGGAGATCTTCCCCGAGCCCGAGCGCTTCCGCGGCGACCGCTTCCTGCCCGGCGCGCCGCCGTTCACCAAGGGCGGCAGGCGCCTCGCGACGCCGCTGATGCCCTACGGCGGGGGCGTGAGCCTGTGCCCCGGGCGGCACCTCGCCAACGCCGAGATCCGCCAGTTCGTGTTCGCCGTGCTCGCGCGCTTCGACCTCGAGGCGACGCGCGACGCGGTGCCCCCGGCGGACCACTCCCGCGCGGGCCTCGGCGTGCTGCCGCCGCGCGGCGACTTCCCGGTGCGCCTCCGCCGCGCGCCCCCAACCCCCTGACCAGGAGACGACGATGCCCCCACGGACGGTCCCCGCGAGCGCGCTCACCCGCGCGCGCCCCGCGACGAAGCACCGGCACATGCGCGCGCCGCCGCCGCACCCCTACGGCTGGTTCGCGCCGCTCCGCGCCCACGAGGTGCGCGCCGGGGCGCCCACGTCGTTCGAGTTCATGGGGCGGTCGCTCGTGGCCTTCCGCGACCGCGGCGGCGCCGTGCGCGTGCTCGACGCGGCGTGCCCGCACTTCGGCGCGCACCTCGGGCACGGCGGCGAGGTGCGCGACGGGCGCATCCGCTGCCCGTACCACAAGCTCGATTTCGACGGCGAGGGCCGCTGCGTCGGCGCCGCGGCGCACTACGACCCCGCGCGCGTCGGGCACCTGCGCGCCCGCACGTGGGCCAGCCAGGAGCGCTACGGGCTCGTCTGGGTGTGGCACGGCCGCGACCCCGCGACGCCCGACCGCCCCGTCGCCCTCGACGCGCTCGACTGGGACGGGTGGACCGACCCGATCACCAACGACGGGCTCCGCGTCGCCAACCTCTCGCCCCTGTGGCTCGCGGAGAACATCGCCGACCTCGCGCACCTCCGCACCGTGCACTGCTGGGACCTCGACCGCGTGGTGGTGCCGCCGGGCGCCGACGCCGACGGGACGTTCCGCGTGGCCGTCGACGTGCGCTGGCGACTCGGGGCGCGCTCCCGCGACCCGCGCGTCCAGCGCCTCGGGCGCCTGGTGAACAGCCCCTTCCACCTGGACGTGCGCGCGCACGACGCGGGCATCGTGGTCGCCCACGCGAAGCTCACCGAGGCGCAGGGCTCCCTCGCGCTGCGCAACGTCGTGCTGGTGTGCCCCCTCGGTGACGGCAGCGCGCGGCTCCGCGTGCTGGTGTCGGTGCGCCGCCAATGGCAGGGCGCCGCGGCGCGGGCGCTGCGCCTCGCCACCGGGCGCGGCTTCGAAGAGCTCCTCGCGCCGCTGTTCCTCGCCATCGGCGTGAGCGACTTCCACTCCGACGCGCGGGTGTGGGAGCGCCGCAGCCACCTCGACCACCCCGTCCCGCTGCAGGGCGAGGGGGCCTTCCTCGACTTCCGGCAGTGGAGCCTTCGATTCTGGCCCGACGACCACGCGCCCGACGCGCCCGCCGCCTGAGGTAGAGTCGCCGACGTCGTGATCGAGCTCCCGCTGCTGTTCCGCCACGAGCCCGCGCGCCCCGCCGACGACGAGCGCGCCTTCGATGCGTACGCCGCGCAGCTCACCGCGCAGCTCGGCGTGCTCACCGCGGCGGCGATGCTTGCGTTCACCCTCGCGTGGTGGCCCGTCGACCGCCTCGTCGAGCGCGCCCCCGCGCACATCGCCGCGTTCTCGACCCTCCGCGTGCGGGCGGTGCTCATCGAGGTGACAGGGGGCCTCGCGATGCTCCGCTGGCCGTGGGCGCAGCGCCGCGCGACCGCCCTCGCGGGGGTCGTCATCGCGGCCTTCCTGGGCAGCATCGGCCACGCGCTCGGCGCGCTCGGGAGCGAGGGGCTCGGGTACCTCGGCGACGCGTGCCTCGGGGTCGTGCCCGTGGCCTTCGTGCCGATGCCGCTCGCCCGCAGGGTCCCCATGACGGTGATGGTCGGCGCGGCGCTGGCCGCCGGGTTCTTCCTGCCGTTCCCCGCCAACGCGCGCGTCGAGGGGGCGGGGGCGCAGGCCAGCTTCATCGTCTTCGCGGTTCTCTTCTCGCTCACCGTCGGCGAGATGACCCAGCGGGTGACCCGCCGCGCCTTCTTCCAGCGCCGCGAGCTCGACCGGGCCAACGCCTCCCTCGCCGCGCTCACCGGCTCCCTCACCGCGCAGGTCGCCGCGCGCACCGAGCAGCTTCGGGCCCTCGCGACGCACCTCGACGGCGCCCTGGAGTCCGAGCGGCGGCGCATCGCGCGCGACCTCCACGACGATCTCGGCCAGCGCCTCACGGCCCTGCGCTACACCGTCGCCCGCCTCGAGTCGCGCGTCGCCCAGCGCACCGAGGCCGTCGACCTGCTCTTCGAAGACCTCTCCGCGCTCCTCGAAGGCGCCGCGGAGACCGCCCGGGGCTTCGTCGCCGCGCTCCGCCCGCGGGTGCTCGACGACGAGGGCCTCGTGGCCGCCGCCCAGTGGCTCTGCGCGCGCACGGCGGAGGCGTCGGGCGTGCGGTGCGCCCTCACGGTTGCGCCGGGCTTCCCGCGCGGGGTCGACCGCCCGTCGGCCGGCGCCGCGCTGGCGCTCTTCCGCGTGGCCCAGGAGGCGATCACCAACGCGCTCAAGCACGCGGCCCCCAAGGGAATCGACGTGTCGCTCGACGCCGACGGTGACCGCTACGCCGTGACCGTCCGCGACGACGGCGCGGGCTTCGACGTCGGCGCCGCGCACGCGGGCTTCGGGCTCCTCGGGATGCGCGAGCGGGTGCACGCGCGCGGGGGCGAGCTCACCGTCACCGCGGCGCCCGGCGCGGGCACGACGGTGCGCGCCGCCCTGCGCGACGACGCGGAGGGGGCGCTGTGATCCGGGTGTTCCTCGCCGACGACCACGCCGTGGTGCGCTGCGGCGTGCGGCAGGTGCTCACCGAGCTCGGCGGCTTCGAGGTGGTGGGCGAGGCCGAGGACGGGCGGCAGGTGCTCAACGCGCCCGAGCTCGCGCGCTGCGACGTGCTGGTGCTCGACCTCTCGCTGCCGAAGGTGAGCGGCCCCGAGGTGCTGCGCCGCGTCCGCGCGAAGCACCCGCACGTCGCCGTGGTGGTGCTCTCGATGCACCCCGAGGATCAGTTCGCCGCCCGCGCGCTGGCCGACGGCGCCGCGGCCTACCTCTCGAAGGGACGTCCCCCGGCCGACCTGATCCGCGCCGTCGTCCGCGCAGCCCACGGGGAGCGCGACGCGCCGCCGGCCGACGCGGACCCCGCGGCGCTGCCCCACACGCGCCTCACCCGCCGCGAGCACCAGATCTTCGTGCTGATGGTGGCGGGGCGCTCGGTGGTCGAGGCCGCGGCGGAGCTCGACGTCCACGCGTGCACGGTGAGCAACCACCTCGCGAGCGTGAAGCGGAAGCTCGGCGCGGGCGGCGTCGCCGACCTCGTTCGCTACGCCATCGCGCACGGCCTCACGGCGGCGTCGCCGGACTTCACCGACAGCGGCGACGGCGATCGCTGACCGCGGCAGCGACCACCGCCGCGCCGGCGCGATCACCTGCGCGCGAGTCGCCCGCTCGGTGCGCCCGTCAGCAGCCATTGAAACTCGAGCTGCAGCGCGCCCTGCCGCAGCTCGAGCGCGATCTCCCGCCGCGCGGTCGTGCCCGCCGCCAGCGGGGCGCACACGCGCCCGCCGCGCACCTGCACCCGCGGGTCTCGGTCGCTGAGCAGCGGGAACACCCTGCGATCACTCGGGAGGCACTGCCCCTCGCGGCACTCCATCGCGGGCCAGCGTGACGCGGCCTGCTCCGCGCCGTCCACCCGCACGCGCAGGTCCCAGTCCGCCGCCGCGCCCTGCCAGGTGCGCACGAGCACGTCGGCGCACAGCTCGTGCTCGGTCACCGCCACGAGGCTCGCCTCCGAGACCGTGGCGCCGTGGTCGACCCCGAGCAGGTCGGACTCGGTCGTCGACAGCGTCGAGAGAGCGACCCGGTTCTCGGTCATGACGCCGCGCACCGCCGACCGCTGGAGCACCGCGGTCGCACGAAGCGCGCAGCCACCGGACAAGAGCGCGAACAAGACGGCGCCGCGTGCGAGTTTCATGGTGGGAGCAGAATGGAGGGCCGCCGCCCCGCACCGTCAACGAGAAATCTCCACCTCGGTGCCCCGCCGCACTTCGTCGGGAGAGAGTATGCACGCCGACCGCTCGACACACCCGGAGGCGCTGGGAACTCACCCGGTGCAAGCCCACCCGTTCTGTGGCGTTCTCCGGTCCCATGCGCCGCGCTCCGCTCGCCTCGCTGCTCCTCCTCGCCTGCACCGCGCCCCAGCGCCCCGGCGGCGCCCGCTCGCCCCTCGCGGTCGCCGCCGACCCGGAGCCCTCGCGCTCGTCCCCCGCGGGCGACCACCGCGTGTCGCTCGACGCGCTGGCCGACGGCGACGGCCCGCGGCGCGGGCGGCGGCTGGTCCACTCGGAGTCGCCCATCCAGCTCCCGCGCGTCACGGCGCGCGGCGAGGGGTGGTCGCTCGCGTGGAGCGAGCGTGCGGGGGAGGCGCAGCTCGAAGCGAACGTCGCCGCGCTCGACCCCTCGCTCGCCGAGACATCGCGCATCACCGCCAGCCCGTTGGACGGGCACGCGAGCTCGTTCGCCTTCGCCGCGCCGGCGGGCGACGCGTGGGGCGTGGTGTTCCTCGACGACCGGGAGGGGGTGAGCCGTCGGGCGGCGTGGTTCGCGCGCGTCGACGGCGGGGAGCGCGCGGTGACGCGGACGTGGCGCCTCCCGGTGCCCCAGGACAACGCCGAGGGCGTCGCCAACCTCGCCACGATCGCGTGGAGCCCGCCGCTGCGCCGCTGGGGCGTCCTCGCGGCCGTCAACGGGTCGCTCGCCTTCCTCCAGGTCGACCCCGGCGGCGCGATCGTCCGCGCCCGCGACCTTGGCAGCGGCGCGCTCTATGGCAACGGCGCGCCGTCGCTCCTCTGGGCGGGCGACCGGTGGGCCTTCGTCGCGCTCCACGACGCGGCGCTGCGGCTCACCACCGTGCGCGACGACGGCGCCGTGGCGCGCGTGACGGTGCACGGCGGCTACGCGCTGGAGGCCGCGCTCGACTGGGACGGCGCGGGCTTCGGCGTGGCGTGGCGGGCCGAGGAGACGGGCGTCGCGTACGTGCGGGTGGTCGACGGCCGCCCGGCGCACCCGGTCCGCGTGGTGAGCCGCGCCCGCTACGCCGCCCAGCCGTGCCTCGCCTGGAACGGCCGCGACCACGTCCTCGCCTGGACCGACCAGCCCGACAGCGCGCCCCACCTCCGCGTCGCGCGCATCGACAACGACGGCGTCGCCCGCGGGGAGCGCCTCGTCGCGGAAGGGACGCCCGGCCACGAAGCGTGGTGGCCGTCGCTGAGTAGCAACGGGCGCGACGTCGCGCTCGTGTGGCAGGAGGGGCAGGGCGACGCGTGGGGGCTCGTGCTCACGCCGTAGCGACGGGGCGACGTCGCGCGCGCACGCGAGGTAGGCTCGCGCCATGTTCGAGCTCGACGCGCGCCGTTCGGCCGACCCGCTGGCGTGGTGGTACCCGGTCCATCTCCGCGCGCCGCTGGCGGCCTCCGACGCGGACCTTCGCGCGACCCTGCGAGCCCACGTGATGGTGACCGAAGGGCCCGAGCGACCCGCGGGCGGCCACACGCTCGTCAGCGACGAGGTGACCGAAGACGAGCTGCGCGAGGCGTACCGGCAGAACCGCCCGATGCTCTCAGTGCGCCAGCTCCGCGAGGCGCTCGCGGACGTCGCGCGCGTCCCGTCCATGACGGACGGGTTTCTGCGGGGGCGGGTGACGGTGGGCGACCGCGCGGCGCTGACCGAGCTGAAGCAGGCGCCGGAGTGCCTCGAGATGAACCTCTCCCCGGGACTCCTGGAGGCGTTCGTGGCGTCCCCGATGGCCGCCGGGGTGCGACGCCTCTGGCTCAAGTCGGACGGGACGCTGGCGGCGGGCGACGCGAAGGCGCTGGTCGGCCTCTTCGAAGCGACCCCCGCGCTCGAGGCGCTGGCGACGCACCGCGTCCCCATCGACGCCGAGACGCTGCGGGCCTGGGCCCGGCACCCGCCGAAGGCCCTGCGCGGGCTGCTCCTCCAGATGGTGTCGTTGGCGAACGCGGGCGACGGCGAAGCGCTGCGCGCGCTCGCGCTGGAGGCGGGGCTGCGGCGGCTCGTGGTCCACCACGCCAACCTGGGCGACGGGGGCGCCCGCGAGCTCTTCGAGGGCGCGCGGCCGTTCGAACACCTGGAAGGACTCTCGCTCTCGGAGAGCGAGGTGGGCGACGCGGGCGTCCGCGCGCTCGCGACCCTGGCCCACGCCCGGGGACTGCCCGCCCTGCGGCGGCTTCGGATCTTCGGGAGCGACGGCCGCCGCGTGAGCGACGATGGCGCGCTGGCGCTGGCGGCGAGCGGGCTCGAACGGTTGAGCCTGCTCGACCTCGGGCTCCAGAACCTGACGCACGTCGGGGCGAACGCCCTCCTGAGCGGGGCGCTGACCGGGCTGCGGCACGTGCAGTTGCGCGTCGACACGTCGAACGGACCGCTCCAGGTGGGCGAGGCCGGGCCCGCCGTGGAGGAGCTGGTGCTGACCGGCGCGCTGGCGTCGACGCACGCGCCGCGCTGGGCGGGCTCGCGCGTGCTGGCGAGCGTGCGGAAGCTCCGGCTGGACGACGTGCGCCCCGCGCTCCTCGCGCCGCTGCTGGCGGAGGCGATGCCCCGGCTCGAACGGCTCCAGCTCCGCTTCGGGCTCGCGCACCAGGCCACCGCGCTGAAGGCGCTGCGGACGGCGAAGCCCGCGGGGACGCCCCGGCTCGTCGAGCTGTCGCTGGGGGGCCTGAAGCTCGACGCGAAGCACGCCGACGCGCTCGCGAAGTCGCCGCTGTTCCAGCAGCTCCGCGCGCTCCTCCTCGAGGGCCGCAGCGAGGAGGACGCCGCGGTTCGGTTCGAGCAGGACGGGCTCCGCGTCAGGACGCACGAGCACGGGTGGTCGTTCCCAGAGGCGCCCCACGACCTCGACGGGCTCGACGCGCTCGTGCGCTGACGCGCGGTCGTCGAGCGCGTGAGCGGGGCCCTGGCGCGGTTGGGGTCTTCGCGCGGTGGAGCTCGATCTGGCCGCTACGGAACCGACACGCAGGCGAAGGGGTTGCCCGCCTGGAAGCAGGCCGGGTCGGGCACGCAGATGCGCCGCGCGGGGTTCGCCGCGTCGGCGACGCAGTCCATGACGTTGACGGCGACGCCCTGCCGCGACGGGGGATTGCAGTCCGCCCGCGCCGCGCACGGGATCGTGCAATCGCGGGCCCCGCGCGACGCCCCGCACACCGCGCCGGCCCCGAACGCCACGCACTCGGCGTCGGTGCGGCAGGGCGCGCGCGGCGGCTCCTCGGGCGGGGCGGCGCTGGAGTCGTCGGGCGCGGTGGCGGCGCGGCAGAAATTGACCGAGGCCGAGCCGACCGGCCCGCAGGTGGCGGTGCCCGAGCACTCGTCGCCGCCCACCGAACACGCCACCGCGCACGCCGACCGGCCCCCCGCCGTCAGGCACGCCTGCCCGCGCGGGCAGTCGCTCTGGGCCGCGCACGCCGCGCCGTTGCTCGACGCGTCGGGCGAGCCCGGCGCGCCCGCGCCGCCCTCCGCCCCGCAGGCCACCAGCGCGATCGAGGTCACGCACCACCGCACGAAACACCACATGGTCTTCATCGTTCGACTCCCTGCCCGTCCGGCCCTCGCCGTTCGCCCCGAACCCTACGGGCCGCCTCGCCCGCCCCTCCCCGGAGTCGCTCGTATCCGCTCATATTCGATGCGCCGCCCGCGCGATCGGGGCTGCCGTCCGGCGGCCGTCGTGTGGTTCACTCCGCGCGACGTGATGCCCGCGCCCCCCGCCCTCGACCGCGTCGTACGCCGCCTCGCGGCGGGCGACCGCCGCGTCCTCGTGTGGGGCCCGCCCGGCGTCGGGCGCTCGACGTTGCTGCGCCGCCTCCGCGACGAGCACGGGTGTGAGGTGGTCGACGCGCCGTCGCGCGAGGAGGCCGTCGCGGCCCTCGCCGCGCCCGGCGACGACGCGCGCGTGGTGGCCTGGATCGACCGCGGCGGCCTCAGCGCCGACGCCTTCGTCGAGTGCGCCCGCCCTCCCCTCGAGGCATGCACGGGCTGGCTCGACGAAGCGCTCGCGCGGCACGGCGTCGCCCCGTTGGATGCGCCCGTCGCCGCCGCGCTGGCCCGCGCCGCCGAGCGGCTCCCGGCGGCGCTGGTGAGGGTCCCCGCGCTGCTCGGCGTCCTCTCCCCGGCGGCGCTGCTCGACCGCTGCGCCCGCGCCGACTGCGCGTGGCAGCGCCCCGACGGCCCGCCGCACCCGCTCCTCACCGCGGCGTGGCCCGAGGCGATCGTCGTCGCCCCCCCCGAGCGCGAACTCCTCGCCCGCCTCGCCGCCGCGGAGGGCGCCGCCCCCGACGACCTCGACGGTGACGTGGAGGGGCCGACACGCTCGCGACGCTCGCCGCGCTGCGCGAGCGCCTCCTGGCGTTCCGAAGCCGACGGCGGGCGGTGGCGCGTCCCCTTCGCCGTGCGCCGCCACCTCGCGGCCGACGACGACTTCGCCCGCGCCTTCGAACAGGCGCTGCGCCGCGAGGACGAACGCTGCGCCACGCGCGCGCAGGCGCTCCTCCTCCGCTGGCGTCGGCGCGGCGACCCGGCCGCCCTCGACGACGCCGACCGGATGCGGGAGGCCCTCCGCGCCGCCATCGCGCGGCGGTCGGAGGGGTGCGACGACGCGGGGTTCGTCGCGTGCGTTCAGGCCCTCGCCCTCGTCACCGAGCTGCGCGACGGCCTCCCGCGCGCGGCCGAGCTGCTCGACGACGCGATGACCCGGTGCGCGCCCCGGAGCGCGGCGTGGTCGACCCTCGCCGTCGACCGCGCCCGCGCCCACGGCCTCCGCGGGGAGCCCGCCGCCGCCGCCACGCTGCTCGACGCCGCGAGCGACGCCCCGATGGCCCCCGTCGCCGCGGCCGCGTGGAGCGTCGAGCGCGCCTTCCAGCGCCGGGTCGACGCGCCCGCCGAGGCCCTCGCCCTCCTCGAGCGGGCCATCGCGACCTACGACGCCCTCGGGCTCGCCCACGGACGGGTGCAGGCGATGTGCGCCCTCGGCGCGCTCGCCTACTGGCGCATGGAGCTCGACGACGCCGTCGCCCACTACGACCGCGCCCGCGCCGCGGCGGCGGCGATCGGGGCGCGCCGCGCCGAGGCGCTCGCCCTCACCAACGCCTGCCTCTGCCACACGCTGCGCGGCGACGGGGGCGCCGCGACGGCCGCGGGCGCCGCGGCGATGGCTCACTTCCGCGCGCTCGGCGACGTCGGCGCGGAGGGCACGACGCTCGGCCGCCTCGGGCTCCTCGCGCTCCAGTACGGCCATCTCGACCAGGCGGAGTGCCGGCTCGCCGAGGCCGAGGCCTTGCTCGAGCGGGCGGGCTACGTCGAGCAGTGGCGGTACGCCCGCTTCAACCGCGCCGACGTTGACCTGGAGCGCGGTCGACTCGAAGACGCGACCCGCGGGCTCGACCAGGTGGAGGCCCGCCTCGCGGTTCACCCCGACGCGTACACGGCGGTGCACGTGGCGGCGCTCCGCGCGGACGTCCATGAGGCCGCCGGTCGACTCGCAGAGGCCCTCGCCGCCCTCGACCGGGGGCTGCTGGCGGGCGCCTCGCTCCCCCACGAACTCGCCGCGGTGGTGGCCCCGCGACGGGTGCGCCTGCTGGCCCGGCGCGGCGAGCGGGCGGCCAGCGCGGAAGCTGCCCGCGGCGCCGAGGCGAGCCTCTCGCTCGTTCGAACGCCCGAGCTGCGGGTGGCCGCGGAGCTCGCGCTCGGACACGCCGCCTTCGCCCGCGGCGAACGCTCGGACGGCGGCGCCCCCCCGCGCCTCGACCCGCTGGCCCGCGCCCTCGCGCCGGCGTGGGGTGACCTCTCGGCCCGCGCGGGCGAGTCGGTGGCGGCGTCGCTCCCGGTGCGACGGGCGGCCCGGCTCTATTGGGAGGCCCTCCCGGCGGCCGACCGGGTCGCGGTGGAGTGGCGGGCCCGCGACCCCTCGGGCGCGGCCGTGTGCGTCGACCCCGAGGGCGGCCTCGCCCGCCTCCCCGGCGGCGCCACGCTGACCCGAACGGCGCGTCGCAACGCGTTTCACCTGGTCGCTCGGCTGGCGGAGGCATGGCCTCGGGCGTTGGCGAAGGCCGAGCTCATCGCGTCGCTCTGGCCCGGCGAACGGATGCAACCCGTCGCGGCGGCCAACCGGCTCAACAACGCCGTCGCCCAGCTCCGCGCGCTCGGCGGCGGCGCGCTGGTCGAGCGCGACGCCGACCGCTACCGCCTGCCCGCCGCGCTGCCCGTCGTCGTCGCGGGCAAGGTCGATCCGCTCCTGCGATGACGGCTTTCCCCTGAAGAGGCGAGACCCCCCCATGCGAACGAAGCTCACCCTGCCGGCCACGCTCTCCCTCACGGTGCTCACCGCGTGCGCGCCGCGCGACGGCGGAGACGCCGCCGCGGCCCCGCAGGACGCGCGCGCGGACCTCGCCGACGAGGCCACCGACGTCGCCCTCGCCGACGCCCTCGACGCCGCCGGGGACGCCGCCACCGACGACGCCGCCGCCGACGCGGCCTTCACCGACGCGTGCATCTACAACACCGCGCAGGAGCGGTACGGGGTCTCGTGCCGACCCCGCGCGGGCGCCCCCGCGACGGCCGCGTGCCCGCGGGAGGTGTGCCAGCCCACCGAGTGCCCGCGCGCGTCGTGTCAGACGTGCGAATACACCTTCCCCTGTCTGGCGGACGACGGCGGCGCGCCCTGCGTGGAGGACGGGCTGTGCGACCCGAGCCTCTGCCCATCGGGGTGCCACGTGGCGTGATGACCCCACGGACGGCCGGTCGGCCGTCGAAGACGCCAGGGAGCCTCGACGCCGGACTCCGACGAGATCGCGTGTCGCCCGCGTCGTAGCGCCTTCGGGATCGACGAGAGGCTCACCGCGCCTCGGGCGCCTCGGCCTGCGCGTCGAGCGCGGCGGCGATGAGCTGCCCGAACTGCGCCATCTGCACGAGCGTCTTCAGGGACTCTTGCTCGACGTCCGACAGCGTGCCCGCAGTGTTGCGTTCGAGCAGCTCGTGCATCCGGTCGAGGAGCGCGCCGGTGAGCGAACGCACGTCCGAGACGGCGGAGCGGGGGGAGCGCCAACGTCACCGACTCCAGGGCCGACATCGCGCCACCACCGTATGAGCCGGGAGGGGCCCGGTCAAAGGATCCGCACGGCGTCGAGGGGCTCGTCGCGGGACGCGTCGGCGCAACATCCAAAGGGAATGGAGAGGGCTCTGCCGAGGAAGGAGCTGTCAACGGCGGGGTGATGGCGTAGCGTGCGGTGCGTGCCCGACGAACCACTCCCACCGCCCAAGTCGCCGCCGCCCGCGGGGCCGTACCGCGAGCCTTGGAAGGCCGCCGAGACGGCGACGCACATCGACCAGTTCGAGCGGGCAGCTGACCTCCAGGAGCACCTCCTGAAACTTCGCGGCGAGGTCGACGCGGGGAAGCACGACGCGCGGTCGGCGGACGAGCTCTCCGGCCTCATCGCGAAGCTCACGCGGGCGCGCGAGAACCTCCGGCGCTTCGTCCGCTACCGGGTCGGGGGACCCAGGTGGGCGCTGGGCGTGATCGGCAGCTTCGGTGCCATCTCGGCGCTCTACACCATGCTCAAGGGCATGCCTTTACACGAGCGGCCCGAGCTGTTGGTGTTCGCTATCACGGCCGCAGCCTCCGTCACGGTGGCGTGTGTGGTGCTTCTGACCAGCGCGCTGCGCTGGGGCGACTGCCTGCCAGAGTACGATGGGTTGATCGCCGACCTGCGGAAGCTATCGGAGGCGCGGAGGAGGGAGGTATTGCAGAAGGAGGCGAAGGAGACGGGCCAGGTGGTGGCTGACATGGCAGCGGAGATCGACGGTCGGCTCCAAGAAATTCGGCGAGTGCAAGAGAAGCTGACAACTGCGGAGGTCCAACTTGAGGTCCAACTTTCCGAGGCGGAGCAACGCATCGCACGCGACCTCGTGCCCCGGACGGAACGTGTTGAAAGGGCAGCGAAAGAGGCGAAAGCGAGGGTCGTGCAGGAACGTGTGCGGGTCGTAGAAGAGAGCCCCGATGACGCCGACCATGGTGACGCGGAGGGAAATCGGGTCCAGACTACTCCCGACGTGAAGAAGCGAGGCGAATCGTGAGCCTGTACAAGTTGTGGCTGTACCAGCGCGTGCTGGGCGCGTTCGTCGCGCTGATGGCCGTCGCCGTCGGCGCGATCGGCGCGATGTCGGGCTGGTCGACTGTGGCGATCGCGGCCTCGGTGGCCGCGTGGGGCACCTCCGCGTTCGCGCTGCTCTACCCCTTCGACGCGGCTCCAGAGCAGCCTGATGCCGGTCGCTCGCCGGTCGCGCCGTAGTCCCATCGAGTCGTCCCCCACCTCTCGCAGAGTCCCACCGAACGTTTCCATCGGATCGCCTGCTGCACCGCTCGGCGTTCTCAGGCCCTCCGCGACACGCTCCGGTACGCCCGCCCTCGCGTTCGGTACGCGCCGCACCCGCCCCGGTACACCCCCCTTCACCCCTTCCGTACGCCCGCGCTCGCCTCCGGTACGCGCTCGCCCTCGTTCGGTACGCCGTCGCGCGCCTCCGGTACGCCGTCGCCTTCGTTCGGTACGCCCTCGCGGCCGTCCGGTACGCGCTCCGTGTCTCGCCGTCGCACAGCGCGCGCGATTTCACCCGCGACGCCCGCCGCCGCGCTGGCAATGGCTGCGCGCGCCTCGCTACCGTGCGTGACGGAGGTTGCCCGATGACGACTCGTTCCAACGCCGCGAAGACCGCCCCGAAGTCCGCCCCCGCGAAGCGCGCCGCGCGCAAGCCCGCCCGCCGCACGAAGGTCGCCGCCGCGCCCGCCGACCCCACCCGCGCCCGCTGGATCGCCGCCGCGATGCGCGTCGACGACGACGCCAACCCGCTCAACGTCCCCTACGACGTCTTCCTCGGCGAGGCGCGCGACGCCGCGGGCTTCGTGCGCAAGCGCTGGCGCCCCGAGGGAGCGGTGCCGGGTCTCGAACGCGTCCGCAATCGCCTCCCCGCCGCCACCGCCGACGAGGTCGCCGAGCTGATCGACGCCGTGCAACACGCGCAGACCGAGGCCACCCTCGCCGTTGCGCCGCAGGCCCCCGCCGACCTCGCGCGCGCGGGCGAACTCGTCGAGCTCCTCGCGGGCGCGCTCGACTTCACCCTCGGCGACGGCGACCCCGACGGCGACGACGCGCGCCGCCTCGCCAAGGTGCGCGACGCCCACGCCGCCGCGGGCTCCTCGCCCGCCGCGCTCGGTCAGGACCTCCGCAACCACGCCGCCCTCGCCGACGCGGTGCGGGCGCGGCTCGTCCACGACGACGCGGGCTTCGACCTCGCGTGCATCGACGAGGCGCTGGTGCTGGCATCGCGGCTCGCCCGCCCCTCCCTCGCGCCGGAGCCCGCGGAGGCCGACGGCGACGTCGCGCCGACCGTCGGGACGCTCTCGCTGCGCAACCGGCTCCTGCGCCTGCTGGTCGACCGCGTCGCCCTCGTGCGCCGCTGCGCCCGCCACGTCTTCGCCGCGCACCCGGAGGTTCTCCAGGAGGTGACCAGCGCCTACGAGCGCGAGCGCCGCGCCCGCGGCCGCAAGGCCCGCGCGAACGACGCGCCGAAGCCCGACGCGCCCGCCGACGACGCCCCGAAGGGCTGACGCCGCGGGGGATAGAGGCCCGCCGCCCCCACCGCCCCCACGGGCGCTTCCGGCGGCGCACGAAACCCATCTATGATCGCGCCCGACGGAGGGACGCGCTCGTCGCGCGTCGGTCGCACCATGACGTCCCCGCGCCTGCTCGCCCTTCTCGCCTCCTCCGCCCTCGGCTGCGCCGAGGTGCTCGAACTCCGCGACGCCTCCTGGTCGCCCCCCGACGCCTCGCGCGACGGGAGCGCCCCCGACGCCGCGGCCGACGTCGCCTTCCCCCCGAACGACCCGATGGCCCCGCGCGTCGCCATCACTGCGCCCACCGAAGGGGCCGCCCTCACCGACGCCCGCGTCCGCGTCATCGGGACCGCGCGCTCCGAAGCCGGCGTCGCCGCGGTGGAGGTCCGCATCGGGCCCGACGCGCCCGCGCTCGCCGTCACCACCGACGGCTTCGGCACCTGGACCGCCGAGGGGCCCGCGCCGTACGGGGAGTTCACCATCGAGGCCGTCGCGGTCGACAACGCCGGGCGGCGCAGCGACATGCCCGCGCGCGTCCGCGTGAGCCGCTCGGGCGGCGCCTCCGACGCGGCCTCCCCCACCGTCGCGATCACCACGCCCGCCGATAACAGCACCGCGCTCACCGCGCTCATCCTCCTGCGCGGCACCGCCTCCGACGACCGCGGCGTCGTCCGCATGGAGGTGCGCCGCAACGGGACGCTCCTCGACGAGCGCCCGGTCCTCACCGACGACCTCTTCGCCCACTGGGCGCGGCTCGTCCCGCTGGAGCCCGGCGCGCTCAACACCTTCACCGTCACCGCCTACGACGCCCGCGGCGCGCGCGGCGAGGCCACCGTCCGCGTCCAGAGCCGCGCCGAGATCGACCGGACCGCCCCCACCCTCGCCATCACCAGCCCCACCGCGGGCGCGCGCGTCAACGTCGAGCGACTCGCCGTCAGCGGGACGGCCTCCGACAACAGCGCGATGCGCGAAGTGAAGGTGCGCGTCGGCGTCACCGCGATGGGCGCCACCGAGCCCGCCTGGGGCGACTGGACGCAGGCCCAGAGCGCCGACGGCTTCGCCACCTGGCGCGTGGAACTCCCCGTCGCCAGCGGCGCCCTCACCGTGCAGGCGCGGGCCATCGACGCCGCGGGCCTCGCGACGACGGCCATGGTGAGCGTCACCAACGAGCTCCAGCGCGAGTGGAGCGACGAGGTGGCCTACCCCCTCCGCCTGCGCGACAGCGACCCGACGCCCACCGTCTCGATGGTGCTCGACCGCGCGGGCGTCAACGAGGTGATCGACCCCGCCATCCAGCGCGACACCGAGCTGCTCCGGCTCAACCCGACGTCGCTCCTCGGGGCCTCGCTGGAGGCGATCAAGAACTCCTGCGGGACGGGCTGGCGGCTCGACCGGGCCGACCCGGGCTTCGACTGCTCGCTCACCGCGCTCGGGCGGACGTACCGCGGCGTCGACGGGCGCTGGCAGTCGTCCCCGGAGTTCGCGCTCGTTCGGCTGCTCACGATGACGCCCGCCAACGTCGACGTGACGGGGACCAGCATCGCGCAGCTCCGCGGCATCGCCGACGCGCTCGGGCTCGGCGGCGGGTTCAGCCAGATCCTCGCCGACACGCTGCGCATCCCGCGCACGCAGGAGATCGTGAGCTCGGCCTCGGTGGTCACCGCCCTCCGCCAGCGCTGGCTCACGTCGCACCCGGCCATCCCGAGCGACGCGACCCTCCCGGTCACCCTCTACGACGCGATGAACGACCTCACGCCGCTCTCGACCCGCTTCGGGCCGACGGCGGGGCACCCGGGCCTCCTCGACCCCGCCGTGCCGACGCGGAGCGTGGTGTTCACGCCGTCGTTCCGCATGACGATCGTCGCGGACAGCAACCTGCGGTGGCTCGACGGCCTCCAGCTCGCGCGCGGCAAGGACTACATGGCCACGATCGTCGACCGGCGCGGGCCCACCTACAACGACGTGCTGGAGTTCGACTTCACCAACCCGTCGCGCTTCGACGTGACGGGCCTCACGCCGTCGCCCACCGTCGACATGCGCTTCTTCGTGCGGGAGAACGGCGCGTTCATCCGCGCGTGCACCGGCGACGGCTGCCAGTCGCACGCGCCCTCCGCGCCGCGCGCGGGCCTCGTGTGGGCCGCGCCGCAGTGGGAGATCGAGCCCATCGTCACGTTCGCCGCCCTCACCGAGTACGGCTCGCTCCGCAACGCGCTCTCCTACCTCCTCGGCGCGGCGCGCGTGCGGGTGGGGCAGGACGGGCAGCCGCCGGGGTGGGCGGTGTTCTCGACGCTGCTCAGCATCGGCTCGCCGCCGCCGCCCCAGTACGTGTGGGAGCTCGTCGACGAGGTGGGCCAGCGCGCCCTCCACCGCGTCGTCGCGAGCGGGAGCGTCACCACCATCGCCGAGGGCCAGGCCAACGTCGCCTTCACCCTCACGGGCGTGCCGGTGGGGATCACCGCGGACCAGATCCGCTCGGCCATCCGCCCGGTGCTCCAGTCGCAGGCGTCGCGGCTCTCGTCGCGCCTCCTCGGCGACTACGCACGCAACAACGCCGCCCTCGACCTCTTCTACCGCCGCGGCGCCGACAACATCCCGTACCTCTTCTTCGCCGCCCGCGGCGACCCGCGGCCCACCGCGGACTACCGCTACACCACCCCCGGCTTCTATCGAACGCCCGCCCTCGCCGCGGCCGACCGCGTGAGCGCCACGGACGTCGCGGGCTCGGGCGACACCGCGCACGAGAAGCTCCGCGTCACGCCGGGCGAGACCGTCGTGTACGCGCAGGACGAGGCCGGCGCCGTCTACCGGCTCCGCGTGATCGTGATGGCCGGCCGCGAGTCGGAGATCACCGTGGCCCTCTCGCGGAGGCTCCGTTGAAGCGATCGTTCGTCGCCGCGGCGCTCGTCGCGGGCTGCGTCGAGACCCTCCCCGCCGGGCGCTACGGCGACCCCGCCGCGCCGCAGGGAGCCTCCGAGCAGGCCGGGATCGTCGCCCAGGTGCTCTCGCCGCCCGCGGGCGTCCCCCTCACCACGCCGCGCGCCAACCTCGTGGTGAGCGCGTACCTCCGCGCGCGGCCGCAGCCGCTCACCGTCACCGTGGGGACGCCCGACGGCGCCTCGCTCGCGATGACCGCGACCGGCGCGCCGGGGCCCGCGCAGCGCTTCGCCGCGGGCGTTCCGCTGCTGCACGGCACCAACGCGCTGACCGTGCGGGTCGCGACCGCCGACGAGGCCAACATCCGCTACCTCGGCTACTCGCTCCGCTACGAGGGGCGGGCGCCGGGGCTCCGCGCGCGCATCCACGCCGGTGCGGGGATGGATCCGTGCGCCAACGCGACCGCGCCCGCGGTGACGCTCACCCGCGCGGCGACGGTGTGCGTGCGCGGCATGGTGACGACGGCGAGCGGGCGCTCGGTGCGGAGCGTGACGGTGGCGCGCGAGGGGGGCACGGCGGTGACGGCGATGGCCGACGCGTCGGGCCGCTTCGCCGCCGCGGTGTCGCTGCTGGCCGACCGCGCGCAGACGGTGACGGTTCGCGCGGAGGACGACGCGGGGATGCGGACGGAGGTCGCCGTCCCAATCACGCACGACGGGACGGGACCGACGCTCGCGGTGACGGGCGTGATGGAAGGGCAGGCCGTCCGCGTCGAGGGCGACTCGTACATGCTCGCGGGCACGGTGAGCGACCCGTCGGGGGTCGACCTCCTGCGGGTGGAGTACGAGGGCGGCGGGACGGTGTCGGTGACGCCCGCGGCGAGCTTCATGACGACGCTGCGGCTCGACCCGGGGGACAACCGGCTCACGGTGGTGGCGGTCGACGGCGCGGGCAACGAGCGGAGGCTGCGGTTCACGCTCGCGCGCGACCGGGAGTTCGTGCTCGGGGCGCCGCCGGAGGTGGGGGCCGCGACGCAGCTCGACCTCGACCGCTTCGCCATCGAGCGGCTCTTCACCGTCGCCGACCAGCAGGCGATCAACCTCGTCGAAGTCCCGCTGCGCCCCGCGCTCCTGGGTGCGCTGCGGGCCATCCGTGATCCCTTCACCAGCGGCGTCGACACCTCCACCTGGCGCGCCGCCGAGTGGAACCTCCAGCGCCTCCTCACGATGACCCCCGACACCGCCGACCTGCGGGGCTCGTCGCTGGAGCCGCTCCTTCAGATCGCGGGCGCCATCGGGCTCGCGCCGCCGCGGGTTCTCGCGCAGCTCCTCGACACCACCACGGTGTCGCCCTTCATCGACCTCGACACCGTCGCCGACGTGCTCCTCGACCAGCTCGTCGGCACGCACCCCAACGCGCAGCGCAACGCGAGCGGCCAGGTGGTGCTCCGCCTCACGATGTACGACGTCCTGCAAGACCTCCGCACGCTCTCGACCCGCTACGGCCCGTCGGGCGCGCACCCGGGCTTCCTCGCGGCGGGCACCACCGCGCGGGCGCTGGAGCCGGGCTTCAGCATGTCGATCCCGGTTCGAAGCACGCTGCGCCCCTACGAGGGCGTCGACCTCACCAGCAACACCAAGCGCTTCCTCTACCTCGCGGCCGGCGCGTCGGTGCTCGACTTCGACTTCACCAGCGACCGCTTCGCCGTCGTCGGCATCGTCGACCAGCCCGTCGTCGACCTCGGCTTCAGCATCCTCGAGTCGCCCTCCTTCGCCCGCGCGGGCACCTCCCGCACCGCCGGCGCCGACCCGATGCGCGCGGGCTTCTACCGCGGCGACGGCGCGGTGTGGTCGCTCTCCCCGTGGCTCATCGAGCGGATCGTCGCCGAGTCCGCCTACCGGCAGTACCACAACCGCTTCGCGACCACGGCCTACGCGCGGACGCTCCGCTACGACGCGGGCTCCATCCGCGACGCCGCCGTCATCGACTGGGCGCGCGGCTGGGTGACCATCCGCACCGCGGGCGGCCTCGGCTCGCCGCCTGCGCCGACGTACCTGTGGGACGTGCTCACCGAGGTGGCGCAGACGCGCTTGCACGACGGCGGGGTGATGGAGGGGGCGGCCAACCTCGCGTTCACGCTCCGTCGCGTGCCGATCGGGCTGACGGCCGACGACCTCGTCCGCTCGCTGCGGCCGACGCTGATGGCGCAGCGGGCCGAGCTCTCGCGGCGGCTGGTGGGCGGCGGCGCGCTCGCGGCCTCGCCCGTCGACGTGTACTTCGTGCCGTCGAGCGACGCGACGGCGCCGGGGTTCCTCTTCTTCCGCGCGGCGGCGGACGGGGGAGGGCCGACGTACGCGACGCCGGGCTTCTTCTCCGACGCGGCCCTCACGCGGCGGGTGAGCGTGACGATGGCCCTCGCGGGGACGACGGACACCGCGCACGAGAAGGTGGCGGCGACGATGGGGCTGCGGGTGTACGCGCGCGACGACGCGGGCGGGGTGTACGGGATCACGGTGCTCGGCCGCGACGCCGCGGGCCTGCGCGTGCGGGTGAGCCGGGAGGGGGCGCGATGAGGGCCCTCGCGCTCACGGCGCTCTGCCTCACGGCCGCGTGCCTCGACCGGATGCCCGACGTCGTCGAGGAGAACCACGCGCCCCTCGCGGTCAACGAGCGCCGCGAGGTCGAGCTCCGCTACCTCCGCTTCGACGTGGTCAACTACCAGAAGACGCTCACCCGCGCGGACATCCTCGCGCTCCCCGCGGCGACGCGCGAGCGGCTCTGGCTCCTCGACCTCGACCTGCGCAACAGCGCGCGGGCCCCGCGGCTCCTCGACAACTCGCTCGCGGCCATCCGCGCGGCCGACCCCGCCATGCTCTCCGCGCCGGCGCGCAACCTCCAGCGGCTCCTGAAGATGACGCCCGACACGGCCGACCTCCAGGGGACCAGCCTCGCCCAGCTCATCGGCCTCGCGCCGCTGCTCGGCATCGCCCCCGCCCAGGTGCTCGCCGACATGATGAACGTCCCGGTCGACCGCGAGTTCATCACGCCCGACGTCATCGCCGGGGCCATCCTCGAGAACGTCATCGCCACGCACCCCAACGCGCGGCTGCGCCCCGGACCCGTCACCCGCGACAACCCGCGCGGGCTCTACCCCGTCGCGCCCGGGAGTCTTCCCGTCACGCTCGAAGACGCCGCGAGCGATTTCGGCACGCTCTCGCGGCGCTTCGGGCCCGCCGCGGTCGACGGCCAGGTGCACCCGGGCTTCATCGCCGGCACCGTGCGGGCCCGCGTGCTCACCGACGGCTTCCGCATGACGGTGCGGGCCAACGCCAACGCGCTCCCCTACCGCGGCCTCGACCTCACCGACGCGAGCGACGCCGCGGTGAACCCCATCGCCTCGCAGATCGGCACGCTCTTCGACTTCAGCGACCCCAACTGGCTCCAGATGGAGGGCATCGCGCCCGGCGAGGCCCGCATCGACTCGATGACCTTCCGCGTCGTCGAGTGGAACGGCTTCGTCCGCGGCGGCCGCTCGCCCATCCCCGCCGCCCGCGGCGACTCGCCCGCGTGGACGCTCCCGCCGTGGACGCTCGAGCGCGTGCTGATGACCGCCGGCCAGCGCGCCTTCGCCAACGCCAACGCCTCCATCGCGTACGCGCCGCCGGGCCGCACCGACCCGCTCTTCCGCGCGCGCGTCACGCAAGGGTGGCAGGAGATCTTCGTCGAGGGCGGCCTCGGCTCCCCGCCGCCGCCGTCGTACCTCTGGGACATCCTCCTGGAGGTGGCGCAGGTTCGCCTCCACGACGGCGGCCTCGCCGAGGGGATGGGCAACGTCGAGGTCGAGCTCCGCGACGTCCGAACGGGCGTCGACGCCGCCGACATCGAGCGGACCATCCGGCAGAACCTCCAGTCCGACCCCGCGTCGCTCTCCGAGCTCGCGTCGAGCCTCATCGACAACGGCCAGGGCGCCGCGGATTTCTACTACTACCGCCCGCGCCGCTCGACCTCGCCCGACGACGACTGGCTCTTCTTCGTGACCGCCGACGACATCCCGAGAGACCGCACCGGCAACCCCGCGCGGCCCTACCGCTACATGCACCCGGGCTTCTACCGCGACGCGGCGCTCACGCAGCGGGTGAGCACGACGGAGGCGGTCGACGGCGACACGGCCCACGAGAAGGTGAGGCTCCGCACGGCGATGGTGGTGTACTGCCAGGACGACGAGGGCAGGGTGTTCCGCATCGACGTGGGCGCGAAGCCCTCGCTCGCGCGGCGGCGCATCGGCGTGACGCGGGTGGGCCGGTGATGCGCGCGTCGCTCCCCCTCGCGATCGCGCTCGCGCTCCCGTTGTCTGCGGGCGCGCAGGCGCTCACCGCGCCCAACGTCGGCACGGGCCTCTCCGGCGCCGCCACCGCCGACCCCGCCGCCGTCTGGTGGAACCCCGCCGCCATCGGCTACCTCGACCGCCCGAACGTCCTCCTCGGCGGCTCGCTCCTCGTCGGCGACATCTCCTACCAGCGCGAGCGCCGCGGGCAGTACCAGCGCGCCGACGCCCTCGGCTTCGCCCTCCCCGTCCCCCCCGAGAACCTCGACCCCACCCGCACCGGCACCGCACCCGAAGTCCGCGCGAACCCCGTCGGCGTGGTGCCCACCGCGTTCGTGACCTTCCCGCTGGCGCGCGTGGGCTCGACGCGGCTCGTCGCGGGCCTCGGTGTGTACGCGCCCTACGCGGCGATCCTGCAGTTCGAAGACGGCGGGGCGCAGCGCTGGCAGCTCCAGTCGGCCACCATCGCGGCCATCTTCGTCACGCCCTCCATCGCGTGGCACATCAGCGACGCGATCAGCGTCGGGGCGGGCGTCTCGTACGTGTTCGGCTTCGCGGAGCTCGCCAAGGTGGTCGACTTCGCCACGCTCGGCGACGTCGGCGCGGCCCTCGCGCGCCCGCCCATCTCGCAGCGCAACGACTTCGGCCCCAACGCGCCGACGGGCGTGCGCGAACTCGACGTCCTCGCGCGGCCCATCCGCCTGCGCCGCATGATCGCGAGCGGCTTCACCTTCAACGCCGGCCTCTCGTCGCGGCCCGTGCGCGGGCTCACGCTCGGCCTCGCCTACCAGCACAGCACCGAGATGACCTTCTCGGGCACCTTCGAACTCGACCTCGACGACCCCTTCTTCACCCGCGACCTCGCCAGCCAGGGGCTCCGCTTCCCGCGGCGGGTGGAGGGCGACGCGACGCTGAGCTTCGCGCTCCCGCGGTCGATCCGGGCGGCCGCGTCGTACGACATCACCCCCCGGCTCGGCGTGGGCGTCACCTTCGACTACGTCACCTGGTCGCAGGTGCAGAGCTTCGACGCGCGCGTCCGCTCGCCGTCGCTCGCGCAGCCCGCGCTCGGGCTCAGCGACACCCAGCAGATCTCGCTCCCGCGGCGCTGGCGCGACACTGTCGCCGCCGAGGGGACGGTGCGCGTCGGGCTCACCGACCGGCTGATGGCGTGGGTGCTCGGCGGCTACCACTCGTCGGCCACGCCCGACGACACGCTCGACGTCGCCTCGCCCGACGGCGACCGCATCGTGGCCGCGGCGGGCGTGCGCCTCCGCGTGGGCGAGGCGTGGACGCTCTACGGCGACGTCGAGGTGCAGACCATCCTCCCGCGCACCGTGGTGGGCTCCGACAACGACCAGGGGAACGGCACCTACGGGCTCACCCTCGTCAACGCGGGGGCCCACGTGCAGCGCTCGTTTTGAGCGCGCCGCCTACTCCGCTCGGCGGAGGAGGAGCGACGTGTTGACCCCGCCGAACGCGAAGTTGTTGCTCATCGCCACGTCGACGCGGGCCTCGCGCGCCGCGCCCGTGACGTGGTCGAGCCCGCCGCACCCTTCCCCCACCCGCGTGAGGTTGCGCGTCGCCGGGAGGAACCCGTCGCGCATCGCCGCCACGCAGAACGCGGCCTCCAGCGCCCCGCACGCGCCGAGCGTGTGCCCGGTGTGGCCCTTGGTCGAGCTCACGGGGACGCCGCCGTCGCCGAACACCCGTCGCGTCGCCTCGGCCTCCGCGAGGTCGCCCACCTCGGTCGCCGTGGCGTGCGCGTTGACGTAGCCCACGTCGCCCGGCGCGAGGCCCGCGTCGGCGAGCGCGAGCCGCATTGCCTCGGCCATCCCATCGGCGCTCGGCGAGGTGACGTGCGTCCCGTCGCAGTTGCTCCCGTAGCCCACGAGCTCGGCGTACACCTTCGCGCCGCGGGCCCGCGCGTGCTCCTCGCGCTCCAGGAGGAGCGTGCCGGCGCCCTCGCCGATGACCAGCCCGTCGCGCGCGGCGTCGAAGGGGCGCGGGCTCTCGTCGGGGCGGTCGTTGTAGCGGCGCGACGTGGCGTAGAGCATGTCGAAGACGGCCGCGTGGACGAAATGGAGCTCCTCCGCGCCGCCGCAGAGCACGGCGTCCTGCGTGCCCGCGCGCACGAGCTCGTAGCCGGTGCCGACGGCGAGGCTGCCGCTGACGCAGGCCGCGCAGGTGGGGACGACGCGCCCGCGGATGCCGTAGTACTGCGCGAGGTTGGCCGCGCAGGTGTGGCTCATGAACTTCAGGTACGCCGTCCCCTGGAGCCCCGCGAGCGAGTACGTGGAGAAGAGGTCGCGGGTGAAGACCTCCATCGCCTCCGACGACCCGTGCGTCGAGCCGTACGCGAGGCCCACGCGGCCGCCGGTGAGCAGGGCAGGGTCGAGGCCCGCGTCGGCGAGGCAGCGCTTGGTGGCCGTCAGCGCCAGCAGCCCCACGCGCCCCATCGAGCGGACCTTCTTGCGCGGGTGCGCGCCGGGGTCGAAGGCGCTCACCGGCGCGCCGAGCCGCGTCTCCAGGCCCGCCACGCGCGCCCAGTCGGGCTGGGGCTTGATGCCGTGACGTCCCTCGCGCAGCGCCGACGACACCGCGTCGAGCGTCTCGCCGATGGGCGACGTGAGGCCGATGCCCGTGATCACCACGCGGTGGCGGGTCACTGCCGTGCTCCTGCCCAGACGTGGAGCTCGCCCTCCGCGAGGCACGCGCCCGCGGCGTCGCGCACCGCGCACGCGAAGGCCGCCATCGCGCCGTCGTCGAAGGCGAGCGCGGCCTCGGCGGTGAGCGCGTCGCCCACGCGTGCGCCGTCGGCGTGGAGCTTCACCTCGCGCGCGGCGAGCAGGTAGCCGGGCCGCACGGCGCCGCCGTTGGCACGGGCGCGCAGCCCCATGAACGCCGCCGCGGCCTGCGCCATGTACTCGATGAACACGGTGGCCTCCACGCGCCCCTCCCGCACGAACAACGCCCCCTCGCGCAGGGTGACCGCGCAGACCACCGCGCGCTCGTCGTGGCGCTCGACGGTGTCGAGGAGGAGCATCCGGCCGCGGTGCGGGACGAGCGGCGCGACGGGCTCGCTCACGGCGCCCCGGGGCGGACGTCGACGCACCACGGGGAGCCCGCGTCGAGCGAGAGGGGGACGGTGGCCGCGCGGCGCCCGGTGACCGCGTCGAGGAGCGCGAGCGCGGGGGCGCAGGCGTCGCCCGCGTGGCCGGCGGGTGCGACGGCGGGGCCCACGGAGGCGTCGCAGCGGAGCGCGTCGAGCGTGACGCCGTGCGCGCCGCCGGGGCGCGTCGAGAGGAGGAAGGCGACGCCGAGCGCGGGGTACGATCCGTGGCCGGGGAGGGGCGCGGGGATCTCCTCCTCGGCGAAGGAGAGGGCGAGGTCGCCGCCGTGGAGGTCGAGCCAGGCCCAGGCTTCGAGCAGGCCCATCGCGACGAGGTCGGGGCCCGCGCTCAGGGCGGTGGAGAAGCGGGTGTTCTGCCAGGCGATGGAGGCGGTTCCGCTGGCGGTGTTGTGGACGCTGTTCTTGAAGCGCATGGGGGAGGGGAGGCCCTCGGCGCGGATCATCGCGAGCAGCGTGACGGCCGTCTGCACCTCGCCGAGCTCGGAGGCGAACACCGTCGCGACGTCCGCGAGGGCCGCGCCGCCTTCCTTCGCGGCCTGTGCGGTGACCTCGATGGCGAGTCGCGTGACGGTGCTCGTGCCACGCAACAGGCGGGCGGGCACGTCGGCGCACGGGGGCTCGGCGATGCGCGGGTCACGCGCCCCCGCGGCGCGCGCCGGCCACGACGCGAACCCGGGCGTCCACAGGCCGCAGCCCCGCACGTGGAGCGGCCTCACGACGCGGCCCCCAGGAGCACGGCGACGTTGCTCCCGCCGAAGCCGAAGGAGTTGCTGAGCACCGCGCGGCAGCGGAGCGGGCGGCGCGCTTCGTTGATGGCGACGTTCACCTCGGGGTCGCGCGGGGTGGCGCCGAGGCTCGGGGGGATCCACGCCTCCTCCAACGCGAGCGCGGCGAACACCGCCTCGATGGCGCCCGCGGCGCCGAGCGTGTGCCCGGTGGCGCCCTTGGTCGACACGACGGGGACCTCCGCGCCGAGCACGGCCTCGATGGCGCGGGCCTCGATGGTGTCGTTCTTGGCGGTGCCGGTCCCGTGGGCGTTGACGTGGCCGACGTCGGCGGGGTGGAGGCCCGCCTGGGCGAGCGCGGCCCGCATCGCCGCGGCGGCGCCGGCGCCCTCGGGGTGCGGTGAAGACATGTGGTGCGCGTCGGCGCTCTCGCCCACGCCGAGCACGAGCGCCCGCGCGTCGCCGTCGCGCTCGACGAGGAGGAGGGCGCCGCCTTCGCCGAGGTTCATGCCTTCGCGGTCGAGGCCGAAGGGGCGGCAGGGTTTTGGCGACAGCACGCTCAACGCGTGGAAGCCGCGCAAAGTGGTCTGCGTGAGCGAGTCGACGCCGCCGACCACCGCAGCGTCGGCGAGGCCCGCGCGCAGGAGCCGCTGCGCGGTGGCGAGCACCTTGCCGCCCGACGAGCACGCCGTGGAGAGCGCGAACCGCGGCCCGCGCGCGCCGGCGAGCGCCGCGACGAGGTCGACCGCGGCGTGCAGGCTGTGGCGCTGGTGGAGGTCGTAGCCCGCGGGGAACGCCCCCGTCGCGTGGAGGTGGGCGAGGGCGTCTTCGGTGACGGCGAGCCCGCCGACGCTGGTGCCGAGCACGACGGCGACGCGGTCGGCGCCGTGGCGGGCGACGGCGCGCGCGACGGCGGGGGCGACCTCGTCGAAGAGCTGCGCGGCGACGCGGGCGACGGGGCTCTCGAAGCGCGTGAGCGAGGGCGGGAGCGCCGGGAGGACGTCGGGCAGCGCGCCGCACACCGTCTCGAAGGGGAGCTCGACGGGCGGCGGGCGCAGGCCCGAGCGGCCCTCGGCGAGGGCGCGGGTCGTGTCGCGCGTGGTGACGCCCAGGGCGGTGCACACCGACCACGCGGTGACGGCGCAGGGGGGGATCGCGGGGGCGCCCGGCATTGACGGTGCTGTACAACACCGCCGCCCGGCGCATCAACCCGGTGCGCGGCGGAAGCGGGCGGGGGGTGGTCCTTCAGCGCAGGGCGAGGACGGCGCCGTAGATGCCGGCGCCGGCGATGGCGACCCACGTGAGGAGGGCCCCGACGGCGCGGGTGGGCTCGGGCTTGTCGCCGATGCCGGCGGCGTGGGCCAGGCGGCCGACGGTGAGCGCGCCGCCGAGCGCGTGGAGCACGGTCACACTCGCCCCGTTGAGCTCGCAGACGGCGAGGAGCACGAGCGCGAGGGCGATGTACTCGGCGTGGTTGCCGTGGCGCCGCGCGGCCGTGAGGAGCTCGTCGGAGCTGCCGGTGCCGAGGAAGACGTTGGTCTTGCCGCGGAGGCGCGAGACGTTGGCGGCGAGGGCGACGTTGAAGAGGGCGTGGAAGGCCCCGTAGAGGGCCGTGACGTGGAGGGTCATGGGGGGGTGCGAGTGTCCTTTCGAAGCGGGTGACCGGCGCCCGGCGGAGGACTCATCGCGGAATCGTCTGGAGCGTGATTTCTTTTCGATGACCCGGCGCGCGGCGCTATTTTCCCGCGCGATGAACCACGGGACGGACGAGGCGACCCTCGCGGCGGCGCGGGCCGGGGACGGTCGCGCCTTCGAAGCGCTGGTGGCGCCCCACCGCCGCGCGGTGTTGGCCCACTGCTACCGGATGACGGCCTCGGCGGCCGACGCCGACGACGCCGCGCAGGAGACGACGATCCGCGCGTGGAAGCACCTCGCGGGCTATGAGGGGCGCGCGTCGCTGCGGGGGTGGCTCCATGCGATCGCGACGCGGGTGTGCCTCGACCTGCTGGCGCAGCGGGCGGGGCGGCGGCTGCCGTCGTTCGACGACGCGGGGCCCTCCGCGCCGGACGGGCCGCCGGGGGCACCGGTGTTCGACCCGGTGTGGGTGGAGCCGATGGCCGACGCGCGGTGGTGCGACGGGCCGCCGGACGACGCCGAGGGCCCGGAGGCGCGGTGCTCGCGGCGGGAGAGCGTCGGGCTGGCGTTCGTGGCGGCCCTCCAGGCGCTGCCGGCCAACCAGCGGGCGGCGCTGCTGCTCCAGGAGGTGGCGGGCTGGCAGGCGGCGGAGATCGCCGAGGCCCTCGACCTGAGCGTCGCCGCGGTGAACAGCGCCCTCCAGCGCGCCCGCGCCGCCCTCGACGCGCGCGCCCCGCGGTGGAACCGCAAGCCCCCCGTCCCCGCCGAGGCCGAGGCCGACGCGCTCGCCCGCTACCTCCGCGCGTGGGAGGCGGGCGACCCGGGTGTGCTCGCGGCGGTGTTGCGCGAGGACGCCGCGCTCGCGATGCCGCCGGTGCCGTCGTGGTATGCGGGGCGCGAGGCGGTGGTGCGCTTCTTCCGCGACGTGGTGCTTCCGATGGTGGGCCCGGTGCGGATGGCGCGCGTCGGCGACGTCAACGGCGCGCCCGCGCTCGCGTGCTACAAGCGCGACGCGTCGGGTGTGTGGCGGGCCGACTCGCTCCACGTGCTGGCGGTGGAGGACGGCGCGGTGGCGCGGGTGGTGGCCTTCCTCGGCGAGGGCGCGGTGGTGGCGTGCGGCGGCGCGGCGGTGCTCGCGGGGTAGCGGGCGGCGATTCGGGTGGACAGCGCGGGCCGCGTGCGGTCTCGTCGTCGCCATGCGCAACATCAGGGGCACGCTCGTCGTGGTGGTCGTTTCGGCGCTCGCTTGCAAGGCGCGCGGTGCGCCGGCCGGGGCCGCGGCGGCGAACACCTCCGCGCGACAGCCCGCGGCGCCCGTCGACGAGGCGCCGGAGGTCGTGGCGCGGCGCTACCTGGAGCTCGGTTCGCGCGCCGACCTCGCCGGGGCGCGCGCGCTCGTCGTCGCGGAATGCCGCCAGGGCCCGGTCGGCGACGTCGACGCCGTCAAGCTGATGGGCGGGCGCATGACGTTGCAGAGCTGCGAGACGTCCGTCGAGTCGCGCCAGGGCGACGACGCGCGCGTCCGCTACACCGTGGCGGGCTCCGTCCACTCCGACGGGGGCACCACCACCCTCTTCGGCGCGCAGGTTCACGTCGGCGGCGTCAACGTGGAGAACGCGCGCCAGAGCGGGTCGCTCCACCTCGTCCGGCAGGGCGGGCGCTGGCTGGTCACCTGCCGTTGACCCGTCGGGCCCCGGTGCTCGACGCGCCCTCCCGCTACTCGTGCCGGGCGACGTGCGCCCGGATCGCATCCGCCACCTCGTCGGCGCACTGGAACATCAGCCCGTGCCCGGCGCCCCGCACCCGGTGGAGCCGCGCGCCGGGGATGCGCGACGCGAGCACGTCCGCGTGCGACGGGCGCACCAGCACGTCCTCCTCGGGCTTGAGCACCAGCGTCGGGACGCGCACCTCGCGGAGCCGCGCGCGGGTGTCGTGGCGCGCGACCGCGACGAGCTGGCGGAGCGCGGCGCGGCGGTCGGCCGGGGCGCCCGTCTGCGCGGCGATGCGCTCGGCGAGGGCGGCGCGGTCGGTCTCGCGGAGGAAGCGCGGCGGGTAGAGGAGCTGCTGGAGCGCCTCCACGCGCGCGTCGCCCGACTGCGTGAACGAGCGCGCGAAGTGGTAGAGCCCGCGCGGGTGCGGCACGAGCCCCGTGGGCCCGCCGGCGTGCGTCGCGATCAGCGTGAGCGAGCGGAGGCGCCCGGGGGCGAGGAGGCCGAGCTCCTGCGCGATCATCCCGCCGAGGCTCACCCCGACGAGGTGGAAGCGCCCGAAGCCCGCGTCGTCGGCCACCCGCAGCGCGTCGAGGGCGAAGTCGTCCATCGAGGGGAGGCCGCGCATCGGGTCGCTCGCGCCGATGCCCCGGTTGTCGAACCACACCACCCGGTGGTCGCGCTCGAGCCGGTCGATCTGCGGGCGCCACACGGCCCCGCGCATCCCCAGGCCCATCACGAGGAGAACCTCGGGCCCGCGCTCGCCCGCCCGCTCGTAGGCGAGGCGCGGCTCGGTCGTCGTCCGCTGCATGGCCCGGAGGTGTACCGCAGGTCGGCGGGGCGCGTCGCTACTGCGGCGGGGCCTCGCAGTAGCCCCAGGCCGCGTCGCGCAGGCCGCCGCGGCCGTTGTCGGCGCACCAGCGCTGCGCCGCCGCCGTGCAGTCCATCGAGACCATGCGCCAGTAGTAGTTCTGCCGGTTGTTGCAGAGGGCGCAGCAGCGGCGCTGGACGCAGACGTTGTCGTGGCACACGAGGCCGCCGTCGCAGCCGCCGCCGGGCCGGCACGCCTGCCCGTGACCGCCCGTCGGCGGCGCGGGCGCGGGGCTCGGCGTGGGCGCGGGCGTGGGCGAAGGCGTCGGCGTCGGCGTGGGCGTCGGAGACGGCGCGGGAGAAGGCGTCGGCGCGGGTGCAGGCGCGGCGCTGCCCGGGGCGACGGGGGTGAGGGCGTCGCGGGCGATCCAGCCGTAGCGGCCGTTGACGTGGCCGTAGACGAACACCAGCCAGTCGACCACCTGGCGGCCGCCGGGGCGGTAGAGCGGGATCGCGTGGGCCTCGACGCGGCTGCGGCGGAAGCGGACGCCGAGCGGGAGCGTGTCGGTGGCGACGCCGCCCATGCACGGGAGGTTGTAGAGCAGGTTGAGCACGTTGCCGGGGCGCACGAGGTAGTCCGACGCGGCGCCGTTGCTGTCCGTGTACCCGGGGATCACCTTGAGGTCGCCGAAGGCCGCGAGGTCGCCGCCCGTGAGGACGAAGTCGGACTCGTACTCGCCGGCGCTCGGGCGCGGCGCGTCGGCCGTCGGCATCCGCGCGATGTCGGGGTCGACGGCCGACTGCGGGACCCAGCCCGACACGTGCGCGCCGGTGGTGAGCGTGGTGGCGAAGGCGTAGACGTGGGGCGCGCCGCGGAGCGTCTTGCGCTGCCCGAAGTTGATCTGCGTGGTGCGCGCTGACACCACGCCGCGCGCGTTGCCGGCGCCGTCGTAGAGGGTGGTGTTCGGCGCGATGGACCAGCGGTCGTCGGCGGTGCCGGGGTGGTCGTAGCGGTTGGCGTTGTGGCTGCCGGGGTTGTCGAGGCGATTGTTGTAGGGGCCGTTGGCGTCGGCGCCGCGGGTGCACGCGCGGCGGTAGACGGCCTCCACCGAGGTGGCCGTTCCGTCTTCGCTGAGGGCGTCGGGGAGCGGCGCGTCGTCGCCGTCCATGTCGCTCACGTCGCCGGCCATGCAAGCCGTCAGGGAGAGCGCCGCCAGTCCGAACCACACGTGAGCCTTCATCCGCCGTGACCTCCGATGATCACGGGTGACTGCAGCCGGCGTACCGGGCGGCGAATCACGGGATTCCAGGGGATTTGGGGGCAGGTGGGGGGAGGAGGGCGCGGGGTGGGGTCACCACTGCGGGGTCGAGTCACCACCCCGGGAGGCGGGGGTGTCGGGCTACGCCTCGTCGAGCAGCGGGGCGATGCGGGCGAGGACGGCGGGCCAGCCTGCGCGCATCCCTTCGAAGGCGCGGACGCCCATCGGCGAGCCGAGGTCGAAGCCCTCCTGGGTGAGCGTGAGGCGCGTGCCGTCGCCCTCGGGCGTGAGCCGCCAGGTGATCAGGGTGTCGAGGCTCGTGACCGCGAAGCGGATGCGGAGGAGGCGCTCGGGCTCGACGGCCACCACCTCGCAGGGCTGGCGGCCCCAGGCGCCCATGTCGAGTTCGAAGCGGTGCCCGACCTCGGCGCGGAGGTCGCCGGCGCCCCACCAGCGCGCGACGAGGGCGGGCGTGGTGAGGGCGCGCCACACGCGGGCGGGCGCGTGGGGGTAGGTGTGTTCGAGGCGGATGGTTCCCTTGTCGTTCACGCGTCGTTCTCCTCGTCGAGCAGGCGGTGGAGGTCGTCGAGGCGCCGCTCCCAGTAGCGTTCGAAGCGCTTCATCCAGGCCTCCACCTCGGCCAGTGGCCGCGGGTCGAGGTGGTAGAAGCGCTCGCGCCCGCGCGGCTCCTCGCGCACGAGCGCCGCCCGGCGGAGCACCTGGAGGTGCTCGGAGACGGCCGGGCGGCCGAGCGCGAAATTCTGCGCGAGCTCGGTCACGTTGCGGGGGCCCTTGCGCAGGTGCACCAAAATCTCGCGCCGCACCGGGTTGGCCAGCGCGGCGAAGACGTCGACCTCGCTCATGCGCCGCTGGATACGTCGGAACTTTCCGACGCGTCAACTTTTTCCGACGCGTCGAGCAGCGCGGGGTCGACCGGGAAGTGCCGCCGCGTGATCCAGTGTTCGAGCGGGAGCATCCCCGCGGCGGCGTAGAGCGCGAGGAGCGCCACCTCCCAGCGCGGCTGCGCGTGCACCGACGCCGCGAGACCCGCCACCAGCACCCACGGGCGGAGCATGGTGCCGGGCCCGAGCACCGTCACCGACGCGATCGTCCGCACCTCCGTCACGGGGATCGCCCACACCGCGAGCGCCGCCAGCACCACCGCCGCGAAGGCCGCGTACACCGCCGCCGCCGCGCGCCCGGCGATCACGAGCGAGGCCCACGTCTCCGCGCCGCCGTACGCCGCGAGCGCGAGAGCCAGCGCGACCCCGCCTGCCGCCACGGCCGCCGCGTGCCCCGCGCCGAGCGCCACCGCGCGCCGGTAGTACGCCGCCTTGTCGAGCCGCCCCGAGCGCCCCGCCGCCGCGCGGAACCCCAGGAGCGCGCCGTCCACCAGCGCCAGCGCGACGAGCGCGAGCGGGATCACGGCCCCTCCGCGCGGCCGAGCCGTCGCTCTGCGCCGCCGAGCGCGCGACGGAACGGGCCCTCGTAGGTGGGCTCCACGGCCATCGCGGCGTGCATGATGCGGGCGAGCCGGAGCGCGCCCGCGGCGCCGTCCCACACCATCCGCCGGAGGTTGGGCGCGCCCGCGGCGAGGGCCGCGAGGAGGACGTCGTCGGGGTGGGCGCGCGCGGCGGAGAGCGTCCCGTCGTGTCGGGCGAGGGGCTCGCGCATGCGGGCCTGGTGGAAGATCCACGCGCCGACGGGGGCGATGGCGGTGGGCTTGATGTCGAAGTGGACCGCGGCCGCAGCGCCCGCCGCGCGGTGCTCAGCGAAGAGGGCGGTGAGCGCCCCGCCGCGGAAATGGTGGAGCACGCCGGTCGACGCGAACACGGTGGTTCCGCCGGCCGCGACGCCCTGCGCGGCGAGGCGGAAGGCGTTGCCGGTGACGAAGCGGCAGGGGAGCTGTTCGTCGGCGGCGAGGCGGCGGGCGGCGCGGCCGAAGGCGGCGTTGTAGTCGGCGCCGGTGAGCGACACGTCGGCGCCGAGCGCCCCGCGGCGGGCCAGCCAGCGGAGGACGAAGCCGAGGCCGCAGCCGAGGTCGACGAGGCGGAGCGGTGCGGGCGCGCCGGCCGTACGGAGCGCGTCGAAGAGCGGCCGGAGCACCTCCGCGACGCGGTACCCCATTAGGAACTCCTCGTGCAGCCGCTGGAGCTCGAGGTGCGATCGCACGAGAACCGCGTCGACGTGGCCCGCGTCGAGGACGCCGTCGCGCGCGGGCATCGCCTCCACCACGCGGCCCGCGGCGCGCTGCCCGTGGGCCCGCAGCGTCGCGAGGACGTCGGCCTTGCGCACCGGGCGGCGCGCCAGGGTGTCGGGGTCGTAGTCGACGACGAGGTCGGAGATCTCGGGCAGGTCGCGCATCGCGGCGGAGGGGCGGTGAGCGTACGCCGCGCGGTGGCGGAGGCGAAGCGCGCCGTGGTAGCCCTCGGCGGGTGACCGCGTACGAGCCGCGAGGGATCTGCATCGAATGCGGCGGCGCCCGTGACCCGCGCGACCCGTCCGTGCGCTGCCCCGGCTGCGGCCGCGACGCCTCCGCGGTGACGTGGGAGCGGACGGCCGGCGGCCGCGACCCCGGGGTGCTCGGCGCGACGCTCGGTGGCCTCGCGCTCGCGCTGGGGTGGCTCGCGTTCGCCTGGCTGCGGCACACGGACGGCGCGTTGTGGTCCGTGCCGTTCACGCTGATGACGGCGGCGGCCGCCTTCGCCGCGTTGCTCCTCGCGTGGTGGGCCCTGCGCACGCCCTACGGCTCGTGGGCCTTCTTCACGCTCGACGGCGCCCGCGTGGGCTACGCCGTCTGGAGCGACCGCGCGCTCGTCTACGCCGGCGCCCACGAGGGCGTCGGGACGCCAGTGTCGCGCGCTTCGCTCGCCGCGCCGCCGGGGCGGCCCGCGCGGTCGCTCGACGACGGCGCGCTCGTCGAGGCGCTCCGCGGCCCGCTGCGCCTGGAGGACGACGAGGCGGAGGCGCTCCGCGCGGACGGATCGTCGCTCGCGGAGGCCGCGGCGGGGCTGATCGCGCGGGGCGCGGTTCGCGCGTACTGGCAGGCGGGCTGGACGCTGGCGGCCCTGCGGATGGCTGCGCCCGAGCCCACCCGGCGGCTCGCGCTGGAGCTGGTCGACGCGTCGCTGGCCCGCGGCCCGGCGGAGGCGTGGGTGTGCGGGGTGCTCGCCGACGAGGCCCGCCGGCCCCCGCCCGACGCGCCCGACGTCGCGGCGAACTACCGCGTCGCGGCGGCGGTGTCGCTGCCGTCGGTGGTCGCGTGGGACGAGGTGCTCGACCGCTGGGACGATCGGGAGGGCGCCTCCGACGGCGTCCGCGTGGCGCCTGACGTCGAGGCGCGGTCGGCGCTGGTGGCCGCGGCGGAGGCCGACCCGGCGCTCGCCGCGGCGCTGCTGGAGGTTCGACGCGGCGGGTAAGGGCTCGACAAGCGGCGGTCACTTCACCGAGAGTGCGCGGCCGAAGGAGACTCACGCCGATGACGAAGTCGCTGTACACCGCCGAGGCCACCGCGCACGGGGGCCGCGAGGGGAAGGTCAACTCCACCAACGACCGCCTGAAGCTCGACCTCTCGATGCCCAAGGAGCTCGGCGGCCCGGGCGCCGCGGGCGCCACCAACCCCGAGGAACTCTTCGCCTGCGGCTACGCGGCGTGCTTCCACAGCGCGGTGAAGTTCGTGGCGATGCGGCAGAAGCTCGACACGGCCGACTCGACGGTGACCGCGCGGGTGTCGCTCTACCCGAACGGCGTGGGCGGCTTCAAGCTCGGCGTCGAGCTCTCCGTGTCGTTGCCGCGCCTCGACCGCGAGACCGCCGTGAAGCTCGTGGAGACGGCCCACCAGGTGTGCCCTTACAGCAACGCCACGCGCAACAACATCGACGTCGCGCTGACGGTGGCGTAGACGCCCCACTGGACGCGCCCGCCTCGTGGCGCGAGAGTTTCGCGCCGTGCCCTTCGTCCGCCTCGAGCGCCTCCTCGCCGGCCCCGCCCCCGACGCCCCCGCGTGCGGCGGCTGTACGGCTTGCTGCACCGTGATGCCCGTCGTCGAGCTCCGCAAGCCGGGGCGGCGCGCGTGCGACCACGTCGCGCGCGACGGGTGCCGCGTCCACGCGGAGCGGCCGGCGAGCTGCCGGGCGTTCCACTGCGCGTGGGTGCGCGGCGCGGTGGGGGGCGGCGAGGCGGCGCGGCCCGACGCGCTCGGGGTGATGTTCGACTCCTTCGTCGAGCGCGGCGGCGGCGCGACGCGCGTCATCGCGTTCGAACTCTGGCCCGGCGCGCTCGACGGCGCGCTCGCCCGCGCCCTCGTCGACGAGCTCGCCGCCGCCCACGAGGTCGCGCTCTCGCGGCGCGACGGGACGTGGGCCGCCGTGGGGCCCTCGCCGTGAGCGCCGAGGCCTTCGAGACGCTCTGGAAGTCGCAGGGCCTCGACCGCGTCGCCGGCGCCATCGCCTTCGACCAGACCGTCACCGCGCGCACCCTCGCCGCGCCCTCCGAAGCGCCGCCCCCCGCACCAGCGCCGTCGTTCACGCCGCCGCCGCTGCCCTCCATCTCGCTCGACCTCGGCGCGCCCGCGCCGTCGTCCGCGGTGGTGGGCGACGACGCGCCCGGCGGCCCCGACCTCCAGGTGCTCGACACGCTGGGCGAGGGGGGCATGGGGCGCGTTCTCCTCGCGCGGCAGCGGTCGCTCTCGCGCGACGTGGCGGTGAAGGTGCTCAAGCCCGCGGCGGCCGACGCCGACGGCGCGCTCGCGCTCCTCCGCGAGGCCGTGGTGATGGGCGGCGTCGAGCACCCCAACATCGTCCCCGTCCACGCGCTCGGGCGCGACGACGCGGGCAACCCGGTGCTCGTGATGAAGCGCATCGAGGGGACGAGCTGGCGTTCGCTCCTCGACGACGAGGCTCACCCCGCGTGGGCGCCGCTCCTGGAGGCCCACGGCGACCGGCTCGCGGCGCACCTCGAGGTGCTGATGCGCGTCGCCGACGCGGCCCACTACGCCCACGCCCGCGGCGTCGTCCACCGCGACATCAAGCCCGACAACGTCATGGTCGGCGCCTTCGGCGAGGTGTACCTGGTCGACTGGGGCATCGCCGTTCGCACGGGCGGCGAGCGCCCGAACGCGCCGGGCGACGGGGCGCCGCGCATCCGCGGGACGCCCGCGTACATGGCCCCGGAGATGGTCGCCGGCGACCCGGCGAAGGTCGACGCGCGCACCGACGTGTACCTGCTCGGCGCGACGCTCCACGAGGTGCTCACCCACACGCCGAGGCACCGCGGAACGAACCTCCACGCCGTCCTCTTCGACGCCTACACGTCGCCGCCGGTGGACTACGGGCCCGAGGTGCCCGAGGAGCTCGCCGCGCTCTGCAACGACGCGACGCGGGCCGATCCGGCGCGGCGGCCGGAGAGCGCGCTGGTGCTCCGCCGGCGCGTGGCCGACCACCTGCGGCACCGGTCGAGCCTCACGCTCTCGTCCGTCGCGCAGGCGCGCCTCGCCGCGCTCGAAGGGGCCCTCGCGTCGCCGCCCGTCGACGAGGTGGTCGCGCGGCGCCTCGGCACCGAGGCCCGCTTCGGCTTCGCCCAGGCGCTGACGGTGTGGCCCGACAACCCCCGCGCCGCCGAGGGCCAGCGCCGCGCCCTGCGCGTCCTCTTCGAACACGAGCTCGCCCGCGAGAACCTCGACGCCGCCCGCGCCCTCGCCGTCGAGCTCGGCGACGACGACGCCAACGCGCAACGCCTCGCCGCGCTCGAAGCCTCCCTCCAAGCACGTCGGGCGCGCGCCGAGGCCGCCGAGCGCGAGGCATGGGAGGACAGCCTCGCCGTCGGCGTCTCGACGCGGCTCCGCTTCTTCGGCGTGATCTTCGCCGTCACGGTGGGCACCAACCTCTTCCTCCGCGGGCGCTTCCACGACGCCGCGGAGGTGACGCCGCTGCGCCTCGCCGCGATCAACGCGGCCGTGCTCGCGCTGCTCGGCGGGCTCTTCCTCGCGGCGCGGCGCTCGATGGCCAACCGGATCAACCGCCAGTTCGCCGCCATCGTGATCCTCTGTCTCGGCGCCACGCTGGTCAACCGCGTGATCGCCGCCACCGGCGCGCGCCCGCCCGCCCTCGCGTCCGTCGTCGCGGCCGACCAGGTGGTCCTCGCCGCCATCTGTGCAGTCGCCGCGATCACCGTGCGGCCTTGGTTCGCGACGCTGTCGGCGTGGGCGGTGCTCAGCGCCGCGGCCACCGCGCGCGACCCGGCGCGGCCGCTGCTGTGGTTCTCGCTGACCACCAGCGGGATGCTGCTGCTCGGGACGTACTTCGGGTGGGTGCGGACGAAGGCCGACGCGCCGCCCGGACGGCCGTAGCCACGGCGCCGCCCGGTGCGTTAGGGTCGCCGCCATGAGCGTCCGTCGCGTGTCGCCCCTCCTCGCGCTGCTGGCCGGCTGCGTCACCAACGTCGAGGTCGACCGGAGCGTCGCGGCCGTCGCCATCCCCGGCCCGTGGGTGGCCCCCGCCTCGACGCGCGCCGTCGCCGCGACGCAGCACGTCTCTGTCGTCGACCCGCCCGCGGTGTCGCCGCTCGGGCGCTGCACGTCGACCAACCCCTTCGCGTGCTCGTGCACCCACCCGGCGTGCATGGCCGCGTACCCCGGCACGCGCGACCTCAACGCCTTCCTCCTGCGGCGCTTCCCCTTCCTGCGCGCCGGCGGGACGTACTGCTGCCGGCAGAACAGCTCCGCCACCAGCGTCCCGATGCTCTCCGTCCACGCGATCGGCCGCGCCATGGACCTGATGGTGCCCATGGTCGGCGGCGACGCGGACAACACCCTCGGCGACGCCGTCGCCAACTGGCTCGTCGAGAACGCCAGCTTCATCGGCGTCCAGCGCGTCATCTGGGACCGCGCCTACTGGAACGGCGAGCGCGGCTTCGGCCTCCTCACCTCCGCCTCGCTCCCGCACACCGACCACCTCCACGTCGAGCTCGGCCTCGCGGGCGCCGGCCGCCAGACGCCCTTCTTCACCACCGGCGCCGTCAACGGGACCTCTTGCTCCGCGCGCTGCGACGGCGCGCGCCTCGTCCGCGACGACTGCACCGTCGTCGACTGCGCCGCGTCGAGCGCCCCCTGCGTCGCGGGTTCTCCCCCGCGCTGCGGCGACCCCGCGCCCGCCGAGCCCGCGGAGGCCCGCGCGGTCCCCGGCGCCGCCGTGCCCGCGGCCAACGTGCTCGCGGGCTCGGTTCGCCTCACCTTCGTCCCGCCCGTGCGCCTCTTCGACACCCGAACCGCCGAAGGCGCCGCGCCCCTCGGACGCACCGGCCCGATCGCGCCCGGCGCGCCCGCGGCCCTGCGCGACTTCTCCCGCTTCGGCCTTCCCACCGGCGCGGTCGGCGCGTGGCTCAACGTCGCCGCCGTCGGCACGGGGGCCCCGGGCTTCGTCACCGTCTACCCCGCGGGCGACATGCGGCCCCCGACGTCCACCGTCAACTTCACCGGCGACGTGCCGCGCGCCAACTCCGCGCCCGTCACCTTCGGGCTCGGCGGCGTGGCCTTCGAAGCCTCCGCCGCCCCCGCCCACGTCATCGCCGACCTCTACGCGACCCTCTCCCCCACGGGCGCCGGGCTCACCCCGGTGGCCCCGTTCCGCGCGCTCGACACGCGCTCGGACGTCGCGCTCGTCGCGGGCGAGGCGCGCGCCGTCGACGTGCGCGCCCCCGCCGGCGCCGCGGGCGTCTCCGCCACCGTCGCGATCCTCGCGGGCGACGCGGCCGGCTTCGTCGTCGCCTACCCCTGCGGCGCCGCGCTCCCGGTCACCAGCCACATCAACTTCGGCGCCAACGCCGTCGTCGCCAACGCGGTCGCGTCGCCGCTCGGCGGCGGCTCGCTCTGCCTCCGCAGCAACGTCGCCGCCCACGCCGTGGTCGACGTGACCGGCTACTTCGTCCCCACCGGCGGGCTCTCGTACACCGCGATCACGCCGCAGCGCCTGCTCGACACGCGCGAGGCGACGTCGCTCTACACCGGCCGACTCGGCGACCGGCAGGTGATCGAGCTGCCGATCCAGCGGATGGCCGGGCTCCCCACGGGCGTCGGCGCCGTCGTCGCCAACCTCACCGCGGTGGGCGCGACGTCGCCAGGCTTCGCGACGGCCTTCCCCTGCGGGGGCCCTGTGCCCAACACGTCGTCGCTCAACTACCCCGCGGCGGACGCGGCGGGCGCGGTCACCGTGTCCGCGCTCGGCGGCGGGTCGCTCTGCGTCTTCGCCAACACGCGGACGCACCTCATCGTCGACGTCCTCGGCGTGTGGTCGGGCGCCGCGATGCCCCTCCCGCCGGCCCCGCCCACCGACGACGGCGACGACATCCCGCCCGAGGGCGACGCCGGCGCCCCCGACGCAATCGTCGCAGCGGACGCGGTCGTCGGTGACGCGGGCACGGCCGGCGATGGGAGCGCGGTGGGTGACGGGAGCGCGCCGGAGGACGGCTCGGCCGACGCGGGCAGTGCGAACGACGGCCCCGCAGACGGGAGCGCGCCCGACGACGGCTCGCGCGAGGTGTTCGAAGGGACGCCCGGTTCAGGCTGCGCGTGCCGGGCGCGCCCGACGGAGTCCTCGCGGTCGCCCATCTGGCTCGCCGCGCTCGCCCTCCTCGCGCGCCGTCGCCGCCGTCGGTAGCGCCGCGGGGCCTTGCGCGAAGGCGTCGGGTCGGTGGATACCGCGCGGCGCCCGATGCGTCCCTTCGCCCACTGCCTCGTCGCCCTGGTGCTCCTCGGCCCCGCGGCCTTCGCGCAGCCCGTCGCCCGCGCCGCACCCGGCTCGCCGCGCGAGTCGATGGCGCGCTTCCGCGACCTCGCGCGCGCCGGGCGATGGGCCGAGGCCGCGCGCTACGTCGAGCTCCCGCCGGGCCTCCGCGGCGAGGGCCCTCGCGCCGCCCAGGAACTCTTCGAAGTCGTCGACCACGAGCTCGGCCTCGACCCCGCGTCGCTCAGCGGCGAGGCCCTCGGCGACCCCGACGACGGGCTCCCGCCGCGCACCGACGCCCTCGGCGAGATCGACGGCGGCGCCGGGGCCGACGTCTCCGTCCGCATCGCGCGCCGCGAGCTCCCCGACGGGACGCGCTGGGTCTTCACCCGCGCCACCGTGCAGCGCGCCGACGCGCTCTACGACCGCCTCGGCGGGAGCTGGGCCCGCCAGCGCCTCCCCCGCGCCCTCCTCGCGCGCGGGCCGAAGGGGCTCTTGCGCTGGCAGTGGCTCGGGCTCCCCGTTCTCCTCGCGCTCGGGCTCGCGCTCGGGCGCGTGGTCGCCGCGCTCTCCCGCCGCGCGCTCGTCCGGGTCGCCGGGCGGCACGTGCTCGCGCTCGACCCGCGGCTCCCCGAGCGGATCACCGGGCCGCTCTCGGTGCTCGTCGCCGCCCTCGCGCTCCGCGTCGCGCCCGAGGCGCTGGCGCTCTCGCGCGACGGCGAGCGCTTCGTCGAGGGGCTGTCGAGCGCGCTGCTGCTCGGGGCCGTGTTCTGGGCGGCGTGGCGCGGCATCGAGGTGGCGGCGCGCGCCGTGGCGGCCTCCTCCTGGGCGGCCGAGCAGACCGGCAGCGTGACGGTGCTCCCGCTGCTCGCGAAGGCCGCGCGGGTGGCGCTCTCGACGCTCGGCGTGGTGGCGGTGCTCTCGGCGCTCGGGTACCCGGTGGCGAGCCTCCTGGCGGGCCTCGGCATCGGCGGCCTCGCCCTCGCGCTCGCCGCGCAGAAGACCGGCGAGCACCTCATCGGCAGCGTGGCGATCGGCTTCGACCAGCCCTTCCAGGTGGGGGACCTGGTGAAGGTCGACGACCAGACCGGCCGCGTCGAGGCCGTCGGGCTCCGCTCGACGCGCATCCGCACCTTCGACCGCTCCGTCATCTCCTTCCCCAACGGCAAGCTCGCCGACCTCCGCACCGAGAACCTCTCCGCCCGCGACCGCTTCCGCGTCGCCACCACGCTCGGCCTCGCGCCGAGCACCGACGCGGCGACGCTGCGGGCCGTCCTCGCCGAGGTGCGCGCGCTGCTCGAGGCGCACCCGAAGCTCGCCGACGACGCGCCGTGGGTGTCGCTCCTCCGCGTCGGCGCGCTCGCGATCGAGGTCGAGGTGGCGGCGTGGTTCCGCACCACCGACATGGAGGAGTTCCTGGCGATCCGCTCGGAGGTGCTGCTCGGGTGCCTCGACGTGATCGAGCGCCACCGCGCGCAGCTCGCCGCGCCGCCGCCCGCCCCGCCGCCGCCGGCGCCGCCGAGCGCGTAGGCGACGACACCCGCGCGCCGCCGCAAACTGGCCGCGGCCGCGTGCGCCGCGCGATGCTCCCGCCATGACCACGCCCCCCTCACTCGACCGCGCCGACGACGTCGTGACCCTCTCGCTCGGCGCCGCGTCGCAGCGCTTCCGGTGGGTGCCGCCGGGGACGTTCACGATGGGCGAGCTGAAGCCGCGGCGTCGCACGAGCTACGACCAGACCGGGCACGTCGTCACGCTCACCGCCGGCTGCTGGCTCGGCGAGGCGCCCGTCACGCGGCGGTTCTGGGCGGCGGTGACGGACGGGGCGCCCGACGTCGCGGAGCCCGACCACCCCGTCACGCAGGTGAGCTGGGACGACTGCGATGCCTTCCTCGCGCGCCTCAACGCGCTCGTCCCCGGGCTCGCGGCGGAGTTCCCCCTCGAGGCGTGGTGGGAGCGCGCCTGCCGCGCCGGGACGGACGGCGAGACGTGGGTGGGCCGCGCCTCCTTGACGGCGCTCGACCCCTTCGCCTGGTGCGTCGAGAACAACGACCGCGTCGTCCACCCGGTCGCGACGAAGGCGCCCAACCCGTGGGGGTTTTACGACCTCCTCGGCAACGTCTGGGAGTGGTGCGCGGACTGGTATCGGGCCTACCCCGCGGGGCCCGTGACCGACCCGACCGGGCCCGGCGTCGGGGGCTCGCGCGTCGCGCGCGGCGGGATGTACCTCAACGCGGCGTCGAAGCTCTCGGCGCCGCGGCGCGTCGCGTTCGAACCGAACTACCGCGACGTCGCGGTGGGCTTCCGTCTCGCGCACCCGGCGGGGGAGGGCGTGTGGGATGCGCCCGCCGTCGCGCCCCGCGCCGCGACGCCGCCCGTGAAGGCGAAGGCGCGCGCGAAGCGGACGGCGGCGGGCGGCGGCGGGTGAGTCAGTCGGGCTCGGGCGGGTCGGTGGGCGCGCGGCGGGTGGCGTCGGGGCTCGGGGGATCGGTGGGGGGGGGCTTCGCGCCGGCGCGGACGTGCGTGCGGGTCTTCATGGTGGTGGACTCCTTTCGCCGTGAGGACAGAGCAGCGTCCGTGCCGCGCGAAAGTGCGTGGTGCAGCGGCGCGGTCGTGAAGCGCGCCGCGCAACTCGCGCAGGGGGCGGCGGGCAACTCGCGCGCGGACCTGTCGGGGGCACCGCCGCGCGGAATCGGGCCCGCCGAAGACCCTCCCGGCGCGTGACAGGATACGTCCGAGGAGGCATGCGCGTGGGTGCGCGGGTGGTTAGATATACCCCCACGAACACAAGAGGAAACGCCATGAACCACGAGCCCACCGCCACCCCCGCCACCCCGACGCTCGACGCGCTCTTCGCGCTGGTGGTGCACGCGCTCCCGCCCGAGCGCCGCTGGATGCTCGAGGGCTGGGCCGCCCACCTCCGCCTCGCGCGCCACCAGAACCACGCGGCCAACTCCTGGGCGAAGCACCGCGAGGGCTTCGCGCCGGTGCGCGAGCTCGCCGAGGCCTTCACCCTCGCGCGCATCGTCGACTTCGGCGAGAAGCCCGACGCCGCCGCCGCCCTCCTCCGCGAGCGCGTCGAGGCCCGCGCGGAGAAGCTCGCCGCCGAGGCCCTCGCCCCGCCCGTCGCCGCCCGCCGCCCCGCGCCGCACAAGGCCGCGCCCGCGCCCCTCCAGCCGCCGCTCCCGCTCCACGCGGCCGCCTGAGCGCCCCTGTCACGCGTCGTCGGGCGCGTCCTGCGCGTGGGCGACGGGCGGTGGCTCCGGCGCGTCACATCCCCACGGCCCGGGCGCCTGCGTGAACCACCGCCGCGCCGCCTCCTCGCGGGCCGCGCGCATGATCGCGTCGGCGCGCCGCACGTCGGGGCGCTTCGGGAGCTTCGTGCGGTGGCGCGCCTCCTCGAGCTCGCCGGCCATCGCCTCCGTCCACGCGAGTGATTGCGAGAGCGGGACCTCGCCGCGCTTGATCGAGAGGAGGCGCTCGCGGAGCTCGCCCGTCACCGCGATGAGGGGCTCGCCGGTGCGGAGCCATTGTGTGGCCGAGGCGACGAGGCGGAGGAGGTTGTAGGCGTTCTTGGGGCGGAGCTCGCGGGGGAGGTCGAAGTCGTGGGCGCGGGTGGCGGCGAAGGCGACGAGCGAGGGCCAGTCGGCGACGGGCAGGAGGCCCTGGTCGTGCATCGAGCGGTAGAGCTGCTTGAGGTACTGACGGCTGCGCGGGAGGGCCTCGGGCGAGGCGTCGCCCGCGTGCGCGGCGAGCTTCACGGCCACCTCGTCGAGCGAGAGCCCGGGCGCCTCGGCGAGCCACGCGAGGGCGACGCCGCGGTGCTCGGCGAGGCGCGCCGACTGGGCGAGCTTGCGCGCCTGCGAGAGCGCGTAGCGCCCGAAGGTGCCGTACACCTCCACCGACGAGAAGATGTCGCGCTCGGCGAGGAGGCGCTCGGCGGTGGGGTCGAGCGCGCGCGCGTCGGGCACCCAGAGCATCTCCAGCGTGTTGGGGTCGGCGCGCAGGAGCTGGCGGACGGCCCGTTCGAACTCCCAGTACGTGTCGCTCCCGTCGGCGCTCAGCACGGCGGCGGGCGCCTCGCCGAGCCCCGCGGTCCAGGCGAAGGGGAGCAGGAAGACGCCGCGCCGGTCGGTGTCGGAGCCCGCGTCGGAGAGCCCCCAGGCGCGCGATCCCACGGTCGCTTCCAGCACCACGCAGGGGCGGAGCGCGGCCTCGTTCGACCCTCGCTCGAGCGCGTAGCGGACCTGCCCGGCGCGCCGCGGGGTCACGTCCTCGCGGCGGTAGCGGCACTCGCCCACGCCGACGATGAACACCGTGACGCCCTCGTCGCCGGTGGCCACCACGCGCCCGATCGCGCCCTGCGGGACGGCGCGGCCCTCGTCGAGGGTGACGCCGTCGACCCCCGTGGTGACCTCCGTCCCGTTGGGCAGCGGGACGGCGCGCGGGTCGAGGGCGTCGAGGTTCTTGATGCGGAGGGAGCTCATGGCGGGGGCGCGAGTGTACCGCCGAAGTCACGGCGGATCGTTCGGCAACCCCGACTCCTTCGACGCGCGGGCTGGTACGCTCCGCGCTCTCATGGCGAAGGCGAAGGCGAAGCACGCGCGCGAGGTCCGCTCGTTCACCGACATCCCCAACGTCGGCGAGGCGATGGCGGGGGACTTCCGCGCGCTCGGGTTCGCGCGCCCGCAGGAGCTCGCCGGGCAGGACGCGCTCGCCCTCTACCGCCGGCTCTGCGCGCTCACGAACACGCGGCAGGACCCGTGCGTGCTTGACACCTTCCTCGCGGTGGTCGACTTCATGGACGGCGGCGCCCCGCGCCCCTGGTGGGACTTCACCGCCGAGCGCAAGAAGCGCCACCCCGACCTGTAGGGCCCTATCGAGGTGTCGCGCGCGCCGCCCTCGGGTTTGACGCTTTCGAAGAAGCCCCTGGCGTCTCGCCGAAAGCGCCCGCCGGCCCGAGGCGCGATGTTCTCACCCGTCCGAGGCACTCCGCCGCCTCGCCAGAAAAGAGAACGCGCCATGAACCTCCTCCGCACCGCCCTCCTCGCCCTCTCGCTCTCGCTCCCGGTCGCCTGCGCGCCCGTCGAAGACGACGCCGCCGCCACCTGGGACGCCGACGCCGTCTCGCTCCGCACCGGCGTCACCGTCGACGCCCGCTACCGCTTCGCCTTCGTCGGCACGCCCACCTACGGCTCCGAGCAGACGCCCTTCCTGAGCGTCACGGTCGCCGTCGACGACGTCGCCATCCGCCGCGCGCACCCGAACTTCAACGGCTTCGAAGCGCCCTTCGTCCGCGTGCCGCGCACGAGCGACGGCCGCGTCGTGTGGGAGTCGGTCGCGCTGCGCTACGCGGGAACCCTCAGCGCCGGCTACTACGGCCAGGAGCACCGCGACCGCTACGAGCTCGCGTCGCCCCGCGCGATCGACCTCGCGACGGCGCAGCGCCTCGGCGTGGCCGTCGGCCTGGAGACCAACGTCGGCACCCTCTGGGCGCAGGAGCCCGGCCAGAACTTCCCCGTCCGCCCCGCCGATGCGCGATGATCGCGCGGTGACCGTCGACGTCGACGCCGTGCCCGCCGCGGGCTTCGTCCTCTCGTACGACGAGGCCCCCGCCGACTCCGCGTGGCACGCGCACTTGCGCCACCAGCTCCTCTACGCCTCCGCGGGGATGCTCGAGCTCGACGCCGAGGGCAACCGCTGGCTCCTCCCGCCGCGCCGCATGGCCTGGATCGCCGCAGGCACCTCCCACCGCGTCCGCGCCCACCCCGCCACGCGCCTCCGCACCGCCTACCTTCTTCCCGACGCGATGCCCGCGCTCCCCTACGGCTGCCGGGTGTTCGCGGTGCCCGCGGTCGCGCGCGAGATGCTGCTCCACGGCGCGCGGTGGGACGCCTCGCGCGCGCCCGAGGACCCGCTCGCGGCGCGCTTCTTCGACGTGCTCGCGGCGCTGTGCCTGCGCGCGGCCGAGACGCCCGAGCCCTTCCGCCTGCCGACGCCCGCGGGCGACGAGCTCCGCCGCGCGACCGCGTGGGTGCTCGACCACCTCGACGGCGAGGCCGTGATGGAGGCCTGCGCGAAGGCCGCCCGCGTGTCGCCGCGGACGCTCGCCCGGCGCTTCGAAGCCGAGCTCGGGATGGGCTACCGGCAGTACCTCCAGACGGCGCGGATGACGCGCGCGATGGAGCTGCTCGGCGACGCGGCGGTCAACGTCACCGAGGCGACGTACGCGGTGGGCTTCGCGAGCGTCGGGGCCTTCAGCACGGCCTTCAAGGACTTCACCGGCGAGTCGCCGTCGACGTACCGCCGCCGCGTCCTCGGCGAGCTGTAGCGCCTACGACGCCAGCCACGCGAGCACCGCCCGCGCGTCGCCGGTGACCCGCTCGATGGGCGCGTCGGGCGACACCGCACCGCACCCCCGCGCGAGCGCGTCGCGGAGCGCGTCGGCCTGCGTGAGCTGGAGACCCGCGCCGCGGTTTACGCGGACGGGCTCGTCGCGCTTGAGCTCGACCACCCGCAGCACGCGCCGCGACGGGGACGTCGCGGACATGTCGACCACCGCGAAATCCCCGCAGCGCCGCTGCTGGTGCGTGCGGTAGAGGTGGAAGCGCGCGTGCCCGCCGAGCAGCGCCCGTGCGAACCCGAGCTCGTCGCACTTGAAGCCGAACGCGTGGACCACGTCGCCCGGGTCGACCCGGCGCTCGCGGTGGAGCCGCCACGCCATCGACTCGATCACGTCCCTGCGCGCGAGCCCACGCTCCCGCAGGCGGAGGAACCACGGAACCACCCTCGTACTCATGAACGTCTGCCTCCGCGCCACCCCCACGGCGAGGGCGGGCGCGTTCGAACCCGGAGCGATCGATCCCCTGGAGCGATGTCAGCGGCGGACGTTCATGGCGGCGGGGCGGGTTGTACACGAAGCGCATCGGCAGGGCCAGCGACGCGGTACGCGGGGTGGTTCCCGACGACGAGGCAGAAGGCCGTGAGCCCCGCGAACATCACCGAGGCGACGCGGAGCACGACGCTCGACACGTTGCCCCCGAGGCCCCACGCGAGGCCCGCGGCGAAGGTGACCGCGAACACCAGCGCGAGGCGGAGGCGGTGCCCGGCGGGGGCGTGCGGCGGGGGCAGCGCGGCGAGCTCGGGGCCGTACCAGCGGGCGAGGAGCCCCGCGCGGGCGATGTACCGAAGCAGCGCGATCGTGGCGAGCGCGCCGAAGACGTGCCCGACGTACTGGAACGTCCGCGCCAGGGAGACGGGCAGCGGCCCGAGGGAGAAGAGCGTCTCCCGCAGGGCGGGGAAGATCCGCGCGCCGAGGCGTTTCTCGTGGGTGAAGGTGTCCCAGAGCGAGTGGGTGAGGGCGCCGACGAGGGCGCTCGCGAGGGTGCTCCCCCAGGGCGGGCGCCGCGCCGCGAGCACGCGCCAGTCGTTGAGCCGCAGCGCGCCGAGCGGTGGCGCGAGCGCGAAGAACACGGCGGCCACGCGCGCCCGCAGGAGCCACGCGAGGGCCGCGGACGCCGGCACCGCGAACGCGAGCATCCCGGCGGGCCCGTGGGCGTCGAACTCCAGCCGCGTGTCGGTGGCCACGTAGGCGAAGTCGGGCGACATCGAGCCGACCACCAGCGCGACGCCGTCGAACCACCGCGGGCGCCAGAGCTTCAGCGCCACCGCGGGCGCCTGGTGCGAGAGGAAGGTGGCGGGCATCGGCGGGGGGCGCTTCGTAGCACGCCCGCGGCGGTCACCGCAGCACGGCGAGGCGCACGGCGTCGGCCCGGTTCGACGCGCCGAGGCGGCGGAACACCTCGGCGAGGTGGTTGCGCAGCGTGTTGGGCGACACGCCGAGCGCCCGCGCGATGTCCCCGTTGGTGTGCCCCATCGCCACGTGCTCGACGATCTCGCGCTGGCGTTCGGTGAGGCGCTGGTCCTCGCAGCGGAGGCGCGTCGGGACGGGCCGCTGCGGCACCCCGTCGAGGCACTGGTGGAGCGCGTCGGCGCACGCCAGCGTCGGCGCCAGCGCCCGCACGAGCGCCGCCTCCGCGTCGGTGAAGCCCGGCCGCCGCGGGCGCCGCAGGAGGAGCAGCGCGGCGACGATGCGCCCGCGCACGACGAGGTGGGCCACCATCACGCTGCGCATCCCGAGGGGCCGCGCCAGCACGGCCTCGTAGCGGGCCCGCGCGGGGTGGCCGGGCGGGAAGGCGTCGGTGTCGCGCGCGACGTCGCCGAGCGCCGTGGCCCGCTCGCGCAGGGGCTGGAGCGCGACGGCCGCCGCGTCCCAGCCCGGCAGCGAGGCCTCGAGCACGTCCGGCGCGAGGCCGCGCACCGCCGCGGTGGCCAGCGGGACGCGCGGCGAGAGCGCGTGGAGGAGCGCGCCGTCGGCGGGTACGGCGCCGAGCACCAGGTCGAGCGCCGCACCGCGGAACTCCGCGAGCGAGAGCGACGACGCGCCGAGCGCGGCGACGCGGGCGGCGAGCGCGGCGACGTCGTTCACCCGGCCGAGGGTGCCACGGCCGCCGGCCGCGCGGATGGTACGAAGGTACCGTGGGGCGCGCGGTGCAAGGGTGGCATCCCTCGTCGCATGGAAGCCGCCCTCACCGCCCCCACCGCCGCCGCCCCGCTCGACCGCGCGCTCCCCGCGTGGGTCGACCGCGGGCTCTACCCCTTCTCCCCGCGCCGCTTCGACACGCCCGACGGCGCGATCCGCTACCTCGACGAGGGGAGCGGCCCCGCCATCCTCCTCGTGCACGGCACGCCGAGCTGGTCGTTCGAGTGGCGCGCCCAGGTGGCCGACCTCGCGCGGACCCACCGCGTGATCGCGCCCGACCACCTCGGCTTCGGCCTCTCCGACAAGCCCGCCCGCGCCGACCTGCTCCGCCCCGCCGACCACGCCCGCCGCCTCCTCGCCCTCGTCGACGCGCTCGACCTCCGCGACCTCACGCTCGTCGTCCACGACTTCGGCGGCCCCATCGGCCTCCCCGTCGCGCTCGACCGCCCCGCGCGCGTCCGGGCCGTCCTCGCCGTCAACACCTGGGCCTGGGCGCACGGCCACGACCCGAAGATCGGCCGCATGTCGCGCCTCGTCGCGTCGCGCTTCGGGCGCTGGCTCTACCTCGCGCTCAACGCTTCACCGCGCTTCATCGTCCCGATGGCCTTCGGCCGCCGCGAGCGCCTCACGGCCCGCGTCCACGCCCACTACCTCGGCCCCTTCGCCGCCCGCGCCGACCGCCTCGCGACGTGGGTGTGCGGCGTCGAGCTCGCCGCCTCCGACCCCTACTACGAAAGCCTCTGGGCGCGGCGCGAGGCCCTGCGCGGGAAGCTCTCGCTCGCCTGGGGGACGGCCGACCCGGCGTTCGACGGGCGCTACCTCGCGCGGTGGCGGGCGGCCTTCCCCGAGGCGCCCGTCGACGCGATCGAGGGCGCGGGGCATTTCCCGCAGGAGGAGGAGCCCGCGCGGGTGACGGAGGCGATCCGCGCGGCCGCGCGGCGGGAGACCGGACGCGGGGGCTGACCCGTCTCCACCGGGCGCTGCGTCGATCGCGGGTCGGCGGTACACTGCCCGATGCCGCACGCACGGCGCGTCCCTTCCCATGACGAAACCGCGGTTGAAATGGTGGTGGCTCGCCTCGCTCGCCGCCCACGCCTCGCTGATGACCGCGGTCGCCACCGCCGTGCCGCCATCCCCGCCGCCTCGCCCCGCGACGGCGCCCGCGTGGGTGGAGGTCGACCCGTGGGTCGCCGCGACGGACGACGCCGGCGCGCCGGGCGTCGCGCGCCCCGTCGAAGAACCCGTGCTCCACCTCGGCGGCGTGCGCTCCGGGCAGAACGTCTCCAGCGACAACCCTGGCGAGCGAGGCGACGGCCGGAGCGAAGCGATCGCCCGCCAGCTCGCCGCGCGCGATGAAGGCGTCGAGCTCGACGCGCGCCAGCGCAACACCGACGAAGGAACCCAGGAGCAGCGCATCCGCACGGCCCGCGAGCGCGCCTCGCCGCAGGACGACCGCCGCACGCCCAACCCCGCCGACGACCCGTGGGTGTCCACCGGCCGCGGGGTGTTTCTGGTGCGAACGACCCCCGCCCGCGAGGCCCCCGGCCGCGGGCAGACCGCCGCGCCAGGCCGCTTCGCGACCGCGGGTTCGACGTCTCCGTCGCCGCCCGCCGACGATCGTACGGGACCGAACGGACTCCCCCGCCCGACGCCCCCCGGCGCCGCGCCGCGCGTGACCGCCGGCGTGCGCGACCGGGCCGACGGGGCCGCCCACGCCGCCGCCCCCGTCGCCACGCAGCGCCCGAGCGTCGAGCGCGGCATGGCCTCCACCACCGCCGACCAGAACGCGAACCGCCCCTCGGACGACGTCGACGCCGCGTTGCTCGCGGCCTCGCTACTCCGCGCGCACGTCAACGCCGCCGCACAGGAGGGCGCCGCGCGCGGGGCGGGCGAGGGGGGCGTCGGCGGCGGGGGGATGCCGGGCTCCGGCGGCGGGATCCTCCGCGGCGGCGCGGCGCGGGCCGAGGGCGACGGCGACGGGGTCGTCTCGCTCACCACCCGCGACGCGCGCTACCAGCGCTACTTCGGGCTCCTGCGCCGGCGCCTCGCGCAGCTCACCGAGGGCGCCTTCCCGCGCGAGGACGACCTCCAGCTCCGGCAGGGGACGGTGATCCTGCGCTTCGTCATCGAGCGCGACGGGGCCGTCCGCGACGTGGTGATCGAGCGCCGCAGCGGCGTGCCCGGCTACGACGCCAACGTGCGCCGCGCGCTGGTGGCCGCGACGCTCCCGCCGCTGCCGGCTTCGCTGGCGCGCGACCGGCTCACCGTGCGGTGGCCGGCCGCGTACCTGAGCCCCGTCGTCCGCTGACGGCGGGGCGTGGCGTGGGGTGGGTCAGGGCTGGGCGCGCTCGAGGCCCGAGCAGTTGCGCAGCGAGAGCGGGGTGTAGAGGCACGAGGCGTTGCACGAGCCGGGGCACGTGGAGCACGCGAACTGGTTGGTCACGGCGCAGAAGGTCCCGAACGCGGCGTCGGTGAAGCCGCCGGCCATCGGGCACTGCCAGTTGTTGTTGTCGGTGTAGGCCGTCGGCATCGTGGTGCAGACGGTCGCCGCGAGCTTCCACGCGCGGCAGGCGTTGCTGTCGCCGGTGTTGTAGGGGTACATGCCGCCCTGGTTGGTGGCGGCCATCGCGTTGAAGCTGGTGGTGCTGCACCCGGCGATGGGGCACGTCCAGCCGTGGTAGAGCGGCGGCATCGTCCCGCACACCCCGCGCACGCAGTACTGACCCGCCGCGCAGGCCCGCCCGCACATCCCGCAGTTCATCGCGTTGAACTGGGTGTCGACGCAGACGTTGCTGCAGTTGGTCTGGCCCGTCGGGCACGCGCACACGCCGGCGGTGCAGGGGACCATCCCCGGGCAGGCGTTGCCGCACGTCCCGCAGTTGGCGCGGTCGGTCTGCGCGTTGACGCAGGCGGCGCCGCAGCGGGCCTGGCCGGCGGTGCAGGGGGCGAGGCACATGCCCGCGGCGCAGACGCGGTCGGCGGTGCAGCGGTTGCCGCAGCGGCCGCAGTGGGCGTTGTCGCTGCGGATGTCGACGCACGCGCCGCCGCACACCACGCTGCCGCCCGCGCAGAGGGGCACGTCGGCGCCCGCGAGCGTGCGGCACACGCCGGCCGAGCAGGCGTAGCCCGCGCCGCAGGTGACGCCGCACGCGCCGCAGTTGGCCGGGTCGACCTGGAGGTCGACGCAGACGCCGTTGCAGTTGGCCTGGGTGGCGGCGCAGGTGGGGGCGCAGCGGCCGCCCGCGCAGAGCTGGCCGGCGGGGCAGGCGGTGCCGCAGGCGCCGCAGTTGAGGCGGTCGCTGGAGAGGTCGACGCAGCGGTTGGTGCACGCCATCGTGCCCGTCGGGCAGGTGAGGCGGCAGGCGCCCGAGACGCAGTCCTGGCCGGCGGGGCAGGCCATGCCGCAGGCCCCGCAGTTGAGCCGGTCGGCCGTCGTGTCGACGCAGCGGTTCATGCACGACATCTGGCCGGTGGGGCACTCGAGCACGCAGCGGCCGGCGCGGCAGAACTGCGGCGACGGGCAGGCGTTGCCGCACATGCCGCAGTTGGCGCGGTCGGTCTGCGTGTCGGCGCAGGCGGTGCCGCACGCCGTCGTGCCCGTCGGGCAGGCCATGCCCGAGCACACGCCCGCCGCGCAGCGCTGCTGGCCCGTGCAGGCGTTGCCGCACATCCCGCAGTCGGTGACGCTGGTCTGCAGGTCGACGCAGCGGCCCGCGCAGTCGGTCTGCGAGGAGGGGCAGCGCAGCACGCACTCGCCGTCGACGCAGGAGTTGCCGAGGGGGCAGGCGTTGCCGCAGGCGCCGCAGTGCTGGTCGTCGGTGCGGAGGTCGGCGCAGCGCACCGCGGGGCCCGACGCGTCGGCGCCGCCGTCTCGCACGCCGCCGTCGGGCTGCGTCGCGGAGGCCATGCAGGACGCGTAGCGCGGGCCGCACTCGATCTGGCACGTCCCGCCCGAGCACACCTGGCCGGCGGGGCACGCGGTGCCGCAGCCGCCGCAGTTGAGCCGGTCGACGTTGGTGTCGGTGCAGCGGTCGTTGCAGCGGGTCTGGCGGGCGGGCGTCTCGGGGCAGGCGTTGTCGCAGCGGCCGTTGACGCAGACGCGCCCGCGGCCGCACGAGATGCCGCAGCCGCCGCAGTTGTTCGGGTCCTCGGCGGGGTTGGCGCAGACGCGGCCGCAGCGCACGTTGGGGAGCGAGCACTCGCCGGTCATCCCCATGTCGTCGACGACGGAGGCGTCGTCGCTCGGGGTGAAGCGCGACGTGCCGTCGTCCGTGCAGGCGGTCGCCGCGGCCGCGAGCAGCAGCCCGAGGTGGCACAGGGAGCGGAGCGTCAAGGGGTTCCTCCGGGCGTCGGCCGTGGGGTTCATGCGGGGGGAAGGATGGGTCGGGGGGTTCATCGCGTGCGCTCCAGTGGCCTCAGGGCTGGTCGTCCTCGAAGCCCATGCAGTTGCGCAGCGAGAGCGGGGTGTAGAGGCACGAGGCGTTGCACGCCGCCGGGCAGGTGGAGCAGGCGTACTGGTTGGCCACCGCGCAGAAGGTCCCGAAGGCGGGGTCGGTGAAGCCGCCGGCCATCGGGCAGTTCCAGTTGTCATTACCGAAGTACGCCACCGGCTCCGTCGTGCACACGGTCGCCGCCAGCTTCCACGCGCGGCACGCGAGCGAGTCGCCCATGTTGTAGGGGTACATGCCGCCCTGGTTGGTGGCGGCCGTCGCGTTGAAGCCGGTGGTGCTGCACCCGGCGATCGGGCTCGTCCAGCCGTGGTAGAGCGGCGGCATCGTCCCGCACACCCCGCGCACGCAGTACTGACCCGCCGCGCAGGCCCGCCCGCACATCCCGCAGTTGGCGTTGCTGAACTGCGTGTCGACGCAGGCGTTGCTGCAGTTGGTCTGGCCCGTCGGGCAGGCGCACATGCCGCCGGCGCAGGGGATCGTCCCCGGGCACACGTTGCCGCAGCGCCCGCAGTTCATCCGGTCGGTGGTGACGACGATGCAGGTGGCGCCGCAGCGGTCCTGCCCCATGGGGCAGGGCGGGCCGCAGGTGCCCATCGCGCAGATCTGGTTGGACGGGCAGGCGTTGCCGCAGCGCCCGCAGTGGTTGTTGTCGCTCTGCACGTTGGCGCAGGTGGCGCCGCACATCATGCTCGGCGGCGCGCAGCCCGCGTCGCCGGTCGCGAGCGCGGTGCACGCCCCGTTGGAGCACACCTGCCCGGCGGCGCAGGCGCGCCCGCACATGCCGCAGTTGGCCGGGTCGACCTGCGCGTTGATGCAGGTGGTGCCGCAGAGCGTCTGCCCCATCGGGCACGTGGCCATGCACGCGCCGCCGACGCACACCTGCGAGCCGGGGCACATGTTGCCGCAGCGGCCGCAGTGGCCGCGGTCGGACGACACGTCGACGCAGCGCCCGTCGCAGAGCATCTGCCCCATCTGGCACTCGGTCACGCAGGCGCCCATCGTGCACACCTGGCCCGCGGGGCAGGCGTTGCCGCAGCGGCCGCAGTGCTGGCGGCTCGACTGGAGGTCGAAGCACCCGGTGAGCCCGGCGTCGAAGTCGCCGCAGATCGTCTGGCCCGCCGAGCAGCCCGTCTCGCAGCGCCCGGCGTTGCACACCTGGCCCGCGCTGCACACGATGCTGCACCCGCCGCAGTTGAAGCGGTCGGTCATCACGTCGGTGCAGCGGGCGTTGCACTGCATCGAGCCCGGCCCGCAGGCGCCGAGGCGGCAGCGGCCGGCGACGCAGCTGTAGTTGGTGGCGCACGCCGCCCGGCACGAGCCGCAGTTGTTGCTGTCGGTCATCGGGTCGACGCAGCGCTCGCTGCAGGCGATCTGCCCGGCGGGGCACTCGGCGCGGCAGACGCCCGCGCGACAGAGCGTGCCCGAGGGGCAGGCGTTGCCGCAGCCGCCGCAGTTGGTGGGGTCGCGGTCGGTGTTGACGCACACCGCGCCGGCGGAGGCGTCGCCCTCGGCGGGCGCCTCGCACGCGGTGAGGCCCTCGCCGCAGCTCACGGCGCACGTGCCGGCCGAGCAGATGGTGCCCGGGCCGCAGCGGTTGCCGCACGCGCCGCAGTTGGACTGGCTCGCCTGGAGGTCGACGCAGGCGCCGCCGCAGCGCGACTGGCCGTTGGGGCAGAGGGGCTGGCAGCGCCCCGCCACGCACGACTGGGTCGCGTTGCAGCGGTTGTTGCAGGCGCCGCAGTTGTTGCTGTCCTCCGCGGCGTTGACGCAGGCCCCGTTGCACGAGAGCTGCGGGAGCACGCAGCCCCCGTTGTTGCCCCCCGTGTCGGTCGAGCAGGCCGAGGCCAGCGCGACGACGAGGGAAGTGATGACGAGCAAGCCGCTGCGCAGGGACACTCCGTGGCCTCCGGGGGGAAGGGAATGCCGGGAGTGTGCGGCGACGACGCCGCCCCGGTCAACGGCCGCGTCGCGCGGCGCTGCGATTGTCACGCGGGGTTGACGGATGCCCTCACCCGCCGTCGGCGCCAGCGTCGCCGGCGTCGGGCAACGGCCGGGGGGCCGGGCCCACGGCCTTCACGCGCGCGACGCGGACGCCGTGGTCTTCGAGGGTCGCGCCGCCGGGCCCGCGGATGCAGTCGATGCGCAGCGGGATGAGCGACTGGTACCAGGTGACCACGGCCTCGTCGGCGGTCGCGTCGAGCCTGATCCACCGCACGCCCGTCTCCGTCCCGAAGAGGAACCGCCCGCGCGTCTCCACCGCCTCCCCGTCGACGAGGAACACCTCCACCCGCGCCTCGGCGCAGCGCCCGCGCGAGGCCGCGACCCAGCGGCGCGTGTCGCCCGCCGCCGCCAGCGCGATCGAGGGCTCGAAGCCGAGGAGGTCGTCGCCCTGCGTCACCACCAGCGGGCCGAGCACCAGCGACGGCGTCGGCCGCGAGCGTCGCACCTCCACCTGCGCGGCGAGGTCGCCGTCGCTCACCGGCGGCGCCATCTCGCGCGCGCCCTGGCGTCGGCGGAAGAGCCCCGCCACCCGCGCCCACTCCGCCGCGGCCGCCTCGGGCCCCGTCGCCTCGCGCTCGGCGCCGGTGAAGTGCGCCCCGTCGAGCTCGATCGCCCGCGCCCGCACGCCCCCGTCGCCGTCGTCGCCGAACCACACCGCGACGTAGCCGCCGGCCCGCCGCGCGAGCGAGATGGCCGCGCCGGGCGCCGTCCCCGACACCTCCGCGCGGTCGCACTCGAGCGCGCCGCGCGGGCCCCAGCGGACGAGCCGCATCGTCGCGCGCGACTGGTCGGGCGCCACCTCGGCCGCGACGCCGATCGGGTCGCCGCCGCCCGCGGCCGCGAGCGCGTTGCTGACCGCGGCGCTCACCAGCGCGGGGTCGCGCCACGCGTCCCTCGGGCGCTCGGGCGCGGACGCGTCGGGCGCGTCGGCGGGGGCGGGGCGCGGGCGGTCGGCGGCGGGCGGCGGGGCCTCGCCGTCGCGGTTGGTGCGGCGCGAGACGCACGCGAGCGCGGCGAGCGCGGCGAAGGTGAGGGCGGCGCGCATCAGGCCCCGACGGCGGTGACCCCGGGGAAGAGGTCGGCCACCGCGGCCCCGGTGAAGCGACGTCCGTCGGCCTCGCGCTGCGCCTCCAGCACCAGGATCGCCCCGTCGGCGCACACCACCGCGACGCCCTCGGGCGTCCGCACGACGTCACCCGGGTCGAGCCCGCGGAGGCGCTGCGACGCCCGCCGCGCGCGGAGGATCACCACGGTGTCGTCGCCGAAACCGGTGAAGGCTCCGGGGTCGGGCGCGGCCGCCCGCACGCGCCGGAGCACGGCGTCGACGGGCGCGTCCCAGGCGAGCTCGCAGTCCTCGTCGCTCGGGCGCGGGGCGGCGGTGGCGAGGCCGTGGTCCTGCGGGGCGGCGGAGACCTCACCGCGCTCGACGGCGCGGACCACGTCGCAGAGCATCTGGAGCGACGGCCGGTCGAGCGCGCGGGCGAGCTGGCCGGCGTTGACATCGGGCGGCACCGGGAGCCTGCGCTGCGCGATGACGTCGCCCTCGTCGTACTGCGGGGTCATCCAGTGGGCGGTGACGCCGGTCTCCGCGTCGCCTTCGAGAATGGTCCAGAAATACGGGTCGGCGCCGCGGTGGCGCGGGAGGAGCGAGGGGTGCACGTTGACCCCGCCGTGGGGCGCGAGGGCGAGCACCGTGGCCGGCACGCGCCTCGTCCAGAACCAGCTCACCACCAGGTCGGGGTCGGTGGCCGCGAGCAGCGCGCGCACCGAGGGCTGGGTGAGGTCGGGGCGGCCGAGCAGCGGGGCCTCGGCGGCGGCGAGGGCGCGCCGCAGACGTCGCATGCCGGGCATCGACGGGCGCGAGATGCACGCCGCCACGAGCTGGTGGCCCTCGCGCAGGAGGCAGAGGGCGCCGAGCGGGAGGCCGAGGTAGAGGATCTTCACGCGCGCTCGCTCCCGCCGAAGGGGTCGAAGGTGAACAGGCCCCAGGGGACCAGGGTGTCGAAGGCCGTCGCGCCGCCCGCGCCGTCGGCCGCGATGAGCACGGCCGTCCGCCCGGCGAAGCCGCCCGCCGCCGCGCAGAGGGCCGCGGGCAGGGCCGCCTCCGCGCGCTCCACCGCGGCGCGCGAGAGCCCGTCGCGCAGGGCCGCGGCGTACGTGTCGATCACCTGCGCCTCCGCCGCGAGCTCGTGGTCGCCGAGCGACCAGGCGAGCCCGACGTCGCCCGCGGGTTCGAGCCCGGGCACGCGCGACACCACCCGCTCGACGAAGCGCGCCCAGAGGTCGGCGCGCAGCCCGGGGAGCCACACGAACGCGGTCGAGCGCGCCCCGATGCGGGCGGCGTGGTCGGCGAGCTCGCGGCCGAGGGCCTCGACGCGGCGGGCTTCGGCGCCGGCGGCGACGGACTCGCGCACCGGGGCGAGGGCGCGGTCGAAGCGGTCGAGCGCGTCGCGGGCGGCCTCGACGAGGCGCCCGGCGCGGGCCCCGGTGGCCTCGGCGGCGCGCGCGACGGCCTCGGCGGCGAGGGGCAGGGGCAGGAGGGCCTCGCGGAAGGCGCGCTCGGCCGAGGGGACGTCCGCCACGACCGCGGCGCGGGCGCGCGGGAGGGCGGCGCCGAGGGAGACGGCGGCGCGCAGGCCCTCCGTCCAGAGCGAGAGCTCCGCGGGCTCGGCGGCGGCGCGCGGGGCCTCGGGCGCGGGGGCGCTCGCGGGGGGCCGCGGGTCGCCCCAGTCGAGCACGGGCTCGGCGGGCAGCGGGAGGACGGGCGCGGCGAGCGGCGAGGTGAAGACGATCGCGAGGTCGTCGACGTCGTGGTCGGGGCCGGGCGGCGGCAGGGCGAGCCACGACTCGACGGCGGCGAGCAGCCCCGCGCGGTGAAAGCTGCGCCCGGCGAGCACCGCGTTGAGCGCGGTGGGGTCGCGGGTGACGGTGGCGGCGACGGGGCCGAGCGCGAGCGTGCGGTCGAAGGCGGCCGTGACGTCCTGCGGGAGCGCGGCGACGCCCGCCGCGGAGGAGGCGCGCACCGAGCCGAGCACGCTCAGCGGCGCGCGGTGGCACTGGGCGAGGAGGGCGAGGAGGCTCTGCTGCGCGGAGGGCCCGGCGCGGCCGTCGAGCCAGGCGTCGAGCTCGTCGATCACGAGCGCGACGCCCTCGGCGCCGGCGGCGCGGGCGCGGTAGAGCCAGGCGCCGACGCGCGCGGCGGGGGAGGGCTCGTCGTGGAGCGACTCGGGCGCGCCGGCGGCGTGGAGGGCTTCGTCAACGGCGGCGTCGAGCGCGTCGTCGAAGCGGGCGCGCGCCGAGGCCCGCGCGGGGAGGTGGGCGGTGAGCCAGCGGGGCGTGCGCTCGCGCAGGGCCGCGCGGGCCTCGGCGAGCAGGGCGACGCGGCGTCGGGCGGTGGCGCCGACGACGAGCGCGGAGGCGCCGCGGCCGGGGGCGGCGGCGAGCGCGGCGGCGAGCGCGGCGGGGTCGTGTGCGGGGGCGGAGGTCACGCGGGCGGCCCGAGAATAGAGGGGAATCCGGGGGGTTGCAGCAACGATTCCGCGGGGGCCGCGACGAGGGTTGATCGCCGGGGAGGCGCCAGCGTAGAGTCGCGCGCCCTCCCATGCAGCCCGCCAGCCCGAGCAGGATCCCAACGAAGACCATCCGCGTCGTGGCGGCCGTGATCGAGCGCGAGGGGGCCTACCTGATCACGCAGCGGCGGCCGTCGGCGGTGCTGCCGCTGATGTGGGAGTTCCCGGGCGGGCGGGTGGAGGAGGGGGAGACGGACGAGGCGGCGCTGCGGCGCGAGGTCACGCACCGGCTCGGGGCGGAGATCGAGGTCGGCACGCTGATCTCGTTCGTGAGCCACGACTACGACCACTACACGGTCGACCTGCACCTCTACGAGTGCCGCATCACCGGCGCCGAGCCGACGGCGCTCGCGGTCAACGACTTCCGGTGGGTCCGCTCCGACGCCTTCGAGCGCTACCCCTTCACGCCGGCCGACGAGGCGTCGATGTCGAAGCTCCTCGGCGAGGACTGAGCGCGGGGGCGCGTGGTACCGTCCGGCGTCACATGAGCGAGCCGGCCTGGGACATCGCGAAGCTCTTCCCCGCGCAGGGCGCCTGGGGCGAGGACGAGTACCTGGAGCTCGCCGCGCGGCACCGGCGCGTCGAGTTCGACGACGGCGCCATCGAGGTACTCCCCGTGCCCACGCGCACGCACCAGCACATCGTGAAGCTGCTCCTGTACTGCTTCGACGCGCACGCGCGGGCGACCGGCGGCCGCGTCGGCTTCGCGGGCACGCGGCTGAAGCTCCCGGGCAACAAGTACCGCGAGCCCGACCTCCTCTTCGCCGCGGCGCCCAACACCCGCTACGAGGGCGAGGAGCACTGGACGGGCGCCGACCTCGTCGTCGAGGTGGTGAGCCCGGGCCCGCAGGACCACGACCGCGACTACGTCCGCAAGCGTGAGGAGTACGCGCGCGGCGGCGTGGGGGAGTACTGGGTGGTCGACCCGGAGCTGCGGACGGTGCTCGCGCTGGTGCTCCGCGACGGCCGCTACGTCGAGCACGCCACCTGGGGCGCGGGCGACGAAGCGCGGCCCGCGACGGTCGCGGGCGTCGCGGTGGACGTCGCCTCCCTCTTCGCGCTGTAGCGCGACGTTCGCGGACTCGCGCTCACCCCGCGCGCACCCGGCACCGGTCGCGCCGCGCTTCGAGCTCGGCCCGCGCCGCGCCCGCGAGCCCCGCCGCGCCACGCGCCGTCACCGCGACGCTCGCGGCCGCCGCGGCGCGCGCGAGGCGCTCCTCCACCGCGCACCCCGCCGCCCACGCCGCCATGAAGGCCGCCGCGAAAGCGTCGCCCGCCCCGGTCGGGTCGACCGTCTCCGCGGGGACCGCGTCCCACGCCCAGCGTTGCCCGGTGCGCCGGTCGAGCAGCGCGCCGCCCGCCTCCCCGCGCTTGTGCGCGACGAAGCGCAGCCGCTCGCCCGCGACCTCTTCCACCGCCGCGAACACGTCGTCGCCCGGCGCGAGGCGCAGCTCGTCGGCGCCGACGAAGAGCGCGTCGCAGCTCGCCAGCACGGCACGCCACGCTGCTGCTCCTTCGCGCGACAGAGGCTCGTGTGGGTCGATGCCCACCAACGTCTCTCGCGAGGAGGCCTCGACCAGCGCCCGCTGGCAGGCGAGCGGCATCGGGCACACGTGGAGCGCCCGTGCCTCGCGCCACGCCGCGGGCAGGTGCGCGGGCCCCGGCGACACCTCCGCGTGCGACGGACGCCCGAGCCGGTGCACCATCTGCCGCGCGCCGCCCTCGTAGAGAAGCCAGATGCGCGCGCCGGGGCCGGGGAGTCGTTCGACGCCGTCGAGGGAGACGCCCGCCGCCGCGAGCGCGTCGAGCGCGGCCGCGGGGTAGTCCGTCCCTGCGATGCCCGCGGCGCCGACGCGCGCGCCCCAATGCGCCGCGGCGAGGGCAGCGTGGAGCAGGGCGCCGCCGGCCTGGCCCATCACGGTGCGGCCGTCGTCGAAGACGAGGTCGTCGACGAGGAGGTTGCCCGCGCAGACGAGGTCGGGCGTCATCGCGGCGGCAGCGCTTCGAACGCGCGGGCGACGTCGGCCACGGCGCGCGGGTCGAGGGGCCGCCACCACGCGCCGCCGCGCTTCACCGACGAGCCCACGATGAAGCCGTCGGCGCGGGCGTAGCGCGCGAGGTTGTCGGGCGTCACCCCCGAGCCCACCAGCACCGGGAGGCGCGCCGCGTCGGCCGCGGCCGCGAGGTCGTCGGGGGCGCAGGGGTCGCCGGTGGCCGCGCCCGTCACCACCACCCCGTCGGCCGAGAAGAACTCCGCCGCCCGCGCCGTCTCCGCGAGCGAGACGTCCGCCGTGATCGCGTGGGCCGAGTGCTTCTTCTTGATGTCGGCGAAGATGCGAACGTGCTCGGCCCCCACCGCGCGCCGGTAGCGAAGGAGCGGCCCCGCGCTGGCCTCGATGACGCCCTCGTCGGCGACGTGCGCGAAGGCGAAGCCCTCCACCCGCACGAAGCCCGCGCCGGCCGCCAGCGCCACCGCGACGGCCTCCCGGTTGGCCGCCGCGAGCACCTGGACGCCGAGCGGCAGGCGCGCCTCGCGGAGCACCTCCCGCGCGATCACCGCCATCGCCGCGACCACCTCGGGGCCCACGGCGCCCTTGAGGTACGGGCGGTCGTGCATGTTCTCGAGGAGGAGCGCGGTGAAGCCCGCGTCGCGGTAGACACGCGCCTCCTCGACGGCGCGCTCGACGAGGGCGTCGACGGGCTCGCGCGCGTGGGGCGTCCCCGGCATCGCCCCGGCATGGAGCATCCCGATGAGGGCGCGTGAGCGGCCGAAGAGGGACTCGAAGGCGCGGCGGGGCTCTTCCACGGGCGCGACGGTACCGCATCGCGCCGGGGCGATCACCCGCGCGACGTCACCGCCCGCCGTCGTCGCTCGGGGCGTCGCGCTCGACACGGGCGGCGTCGCGCTCGCGCCGCGGGGGGTTGACGCGCACGAGCCCGTGGTCGCCGTCGACGAGCGCGACGTCGCCGTCGCCCGCCCAGTTGAAGATCCCCGCGACCTCGCCCACCGCGGGCACCCCGATGAGCTCGACCAGCGTCCGCGCGCGCCCCGGCGGCACCGCGCCCGAGATCACCAGCCCGGCGGGCCGCTGCCGCGCCGCGACCAGCAGCTCGAACACCGTCACCGCCTCGGCGACCCACACCGCGCCGCGCGGCGCGCCCTCCGGCGCGGCGATGACCCGCAGCGCGTCGCAGAGCTCCGACATCTCCACCGCGCGCTCGGCCACGACGCGGTCGTCGGTGATGCGGGCCGCGCGGGTGGCCTCGCGCGCCACCTGGGCCAGCGCGCCGCCGAGGCCCTTCGACGGCGAGAGCTCCGCCACGCGCTCGCGCAGCCGCCCGTCGCCGAGCATCACCTGGTACTCCCGCAGGAAGGCCGCCTCCGCCCCGCGCCGCTGCGATGCCCGGAGGTGCATGTCGATGGTGGCCTCGCAGGCGTGGAGGGCGCGCTCGAGGGCGCGCGCGTGCTCCTTCGCCGTGGCCTTCGGCTCCGCGGGCGGGCGCTGCGGCGGGCGGTGGGCGGCGGTGAGCATCCCGAGCGCGCGCCCTGGCACCAGCGAGCGCCCCGGGATCGTCACCCGCCGCGTCCCCGCCGCGTGGGTCGGCGGCGCGGCGGCCGCGGGCACGATGCGCGCGCGCTCGACCAGCGGCGCGATCGCGCCGGCGAGGGCCATCAGCAGCTCGACGTCGTGCGGCCCGTACGCGCCCGCCGCGCGCTGGACGACGAGGGCGCCGGCGGGCCCGCTCGGCCCCGGCACCGGCACCGCGAGGAAGGACGGGAACCTCTCCTCCCCGAGCATCGAGAAGCCGCGGAAGCGCTCGTGCGCGGGCGCCGCGTCGGCGGACACCGGGCGCATGCACTCGACCGCCATGCCGACGAGCCCCTCGCCGACGTGGAGGCGCACCTCGCCGAGGGCCTTCGCGACGAAGCCCACGTTGCCGCGCATGACGAGCCCGTCGCCCTCGCGGAGGTAGAGCGAGCACACCTCGCTGCGGAAGACGCGGGCCACGCGGCGCGGGGCCTCGTCGAGGAGCTCGGTGAGCGGGCGCGGCCGCGCGAGGGCGTGCACGAGGTCGACCACGGCGTCGAGGCGCTCGGCGCCCCGCGCGTGGATCGTCGGGACCACGCCGGCGTCGTCGGTGGGGGCGGTCATCGCCCGCGACTCTATCGCGCCACGCGCCGCCCGCGCGACGCGATAGAGTGGCCGTCATGCGACTGCTCATCACCGGCGGCACCGGGCTCCTCGGGTCGGCGCTCGTCGCCCGCGCGCTCGCGGCGGGGCACCGCGTCGCGGCCACCCACCTCGCCCGCCCGCCCGGCGACCCGCGCGCGTCGTGGTCGCGCCTCGACGTCACCGACGCGGCCGCCGTCGCGCGCGCCGTGGCGGACGTCGACGCGGTCGTCCACACGGCCTACGCCTTCACCGGCGACGCGATGCGCGCGGTGACGGCCGACGGCGCCGCCCGGGTCGCGGCCGCGGCGCGCGCGGCGGGGGCGCGGCTCGTCCACCTGTCGACCGACGTGGTGTTCGACGGCGAGCGCGAGGGCCCGTACACCGAGGACGACCCGCCGTCGCCCGTCACCCCCTACGGCCGCGCGAAGGCCGACGCCGAAACGATGGTGTTCGAAGCGCACCCCGGAGCCGCGGTGGTCCGCACGTCGCTGCTCTACACGCTCGCGCCCGATGACCGCCAGGCGCGCCTCGCGCTCGACCTCGCCGAGGGCCGCGCGGCGGGTGCCCTCTTCACCGACGAGATCCGCTGCCCGTCGCTCGCCGACGACGTCGCCGGCGCGCTCGTCGAGCTCGCGGCGCTCCCGTTCGCGGGCGTGCTCCACGTCGCCGGGGCCGAGGCGCTGAGCCGACACGCCTTCGCCTCGCGCCTGCTGCGCGCCCGCGGCGTCGACCCCGCCCGCCTGCCCGCGGCCCGGAGCGCCGACCAGCCCGTCCGCCGCCCGCGCAACTGCGCGCTCGACGGCGCCAGGGCCCGCTCGCTCCTCGCGGCGCGGGTGCGGGGCGTCGGCGAGGTGCTCGGGTAGCGGTCGCTCCCCGTGCGTTTCAGCGCCCGTCGGAGCTCCCGGCGCGCGCGCCAACGGTGTTAGCGTGCCCGCCATGAACGCGCGCCCCCGGCCGTCGACGACGTGGCCCCTCCTCCTCGCCTTCGCCGCCCTCGCGGCCTGCTCCCGCACGGAGACCGGCACCGTCGACGCCGCCCGCCCCGACGTGGTCTCGCCCGACACGCCGGGCCTCGACGCCGACGACGCCGCGCCCGACGTCGCGCCGCCGCCCGACGCGTCCGACGAACCCGCCCCGCCGCCCGATGCGCTCGACGCGCCGCCGCTCCCCGACGTCCCCGACGAGCCGCCCCCGCCGCCGCCCGACGTGATGGAGGAGCCGCCGCCCCCCGACGCGCCGTCGTGCGTCGCCCCGCGGCAGATGTGTTCGACGGGCTGCGCCGACCTCGCCACCGACCCGAGCAACTGCGGCGCGTGCGGCAACCTCTGCCCCGCCGGCCGCACCTGCACCGCGGGCCGCTGCGGCTGCTCGTGCGCCGCGGGGCTGAGCGTCTGCGGCGCCGACTGCCGCTGCATCGACCTCCAGAACGACGCCGCCAACTGCGGGCGCTGCGGCAACGACTGCAACGCGCTGCCCGGCGTCCGCCCTGGCGCGGCGCGCTGCGCGGCGGGCGTGTGCGACGTGTGCGCGGCCTGCGTGGCGGGCCGCGGCGCCTGCGGGACGGCCTCCACCGGCTGCACCACCGACCTCGGCGCGCCGGCCAACTGCGGCGCCTGCGGGCGGACGTGCCCCGCCGCCACGCCCCTCTGCGCGATGATGGCGGGCGGCGTCTACGCCTGCACCTCGGGCTGCCCGGCCACCGCGCCCGACCGCTGCGGGATGGCCTGCGTCGACCTCCAGCGCGACGCCAACAACTGCGGCCGCTGTGGCAACCGCTGCCCCGGCACCTCCAACGGCATCGGCGCCTGCGAGGCCGGCGCCTGCACGGTGTCCTGCGCGTCGGGCTTCCACCGCTGCGCGACCTCGTGCCCGTCCAACGCGTCGGTGTTCTCGTGCGGCCCGACGTCGTGCTCGCCGTGCCCCGCGCCGCCCGCCAACGCGACCGCCACCTGCGACGGGACGGCCTGCGGCTTCGCCTGCAACGCCGGCTTCCACCGCTGCGGCGGCGCCTGCGTCGCCAACACGTCCGTCGCCACCTGCGGCGCGTCGTGTACGCCCTGCACCGCGCCCGCCGGCACCACGCCCACCTGCGACGGGACCTCCTGCGGCTTCACCTGCCCCGCGGGCCAGCACCGCTGCGGCGCGCTCTGCGTGGCCAACACCGCCGTGAGCTCGTGCGGCCCGACGTCGTGCTCGCCCTGCCCGACGCCGGTCAACGGAACCGCCACCTGCGACGGAACCACCTGCGGCGCCGCGTGCAGCGCGGGCTTCCACGCCTGCGCGGGCGCGTGTGTGGCCAACGCCGCCGTCGCCACCTGCGGGGCCTCGTGCACGCCCTGCCCGGCCCCCGCCAACGGGACGGCGACGTGCAACGGGACGGCCTGCGGGGTGACGTGCAACGCGGGCTTCCACGCCTGCGGGGCGGCGTGCGCGGCCGACACCTCGCCCGCCACCTGCGGCGCGTCGTGTACGCCGTGCACCGCGCCGGCCAACGCGACCGCGACGTGCACCGGGACGGCGTGCGATTTCGCCTGCAACGCAGGCTTCTCGCGCGTGGGTACCGCGTGCGTGGCGATGGGCGCCGTGGCGCCGCCGCGGCCGGTGTGGCCGCCGTCGACGGCGACGGCGACGATACGTCGGCCGACGTTCCAGTGGGCGCTGGCGGCGGGGTCGGACGGGGCGCGGGTGCAGGTGTGCCGCGACCGCGCGTGCGCGACGGTGCTCGCCACCTTCGACGCGACGGGTGCGACGGGCGCGCCCGCCGCCGACCTCCCGACCGGCGTGGTCTTCTGGCGCCTCCTCGGCCGCGCGGGCGCCACCACGGGCACGGCAGCGTCGGTCCCCTGGGAGCTCACCGTGCCCGCCCGCAGCGCCGCCCTCGGGACGGCCTGGGGCAGCGTGCTCGACGCCAACGGCGACGGCCTCGGCGACGTGCTCGCGGGCGCGCCGGGCGTCGGCGGCGGAACGGGGCGCTCGTACATCCACCCGGGCCAGGCGGGGATTGGCGTCGCGGCCGCGTACCTCACGCGGTTGACGGGCCTCGCGGGCGCCAACGCCTACTACGGCAACGCGGTGGCGAGCGCGGGCGACGTCAACGGCGACGGCTACGCCGACGTGCTGATCGGGTCGTACCTCGCGAGCGTCAGCAACGGCCGCGTCGACCTCTACTTCGGCGGCCCCGGCGGCCCCGGCCTCGTCCCGTCGAACACCGCCCTCTCGCCCGACGCCGGCGCCTACTTCGGCTACGCCGTGGCCGCCGCGGGCGACGTCAACCGCGACGGCTACGGCGACATCGTCGTGGGCGGCTACCTCGCGGCGGGCGCCGGGCGCGCGTACGTGTTCTACGGCAGCGCGGGCGGCATCACGGCGCGGCCGAGCCTCACGCTCAACTCCCCGTCCGCGGGCAACGCGTCCTTCGGCTACGCGGTGGCGGGCGCGGGCGACGTCAACGGCGACGGCTACGCCGACGTGGTGGTCGGGGCCAACGGCGTCGGCACCGGCGCGGGCGCGGCGTACGTCTACCTCGGCGGCGCGGCGGGCCTCGCGGCCACCCCCGCGGTGAGCCTGACGAGCGCGGGCGGGGCCTTCGGCACGGCGGTGGGCTGCGCGGGCGACGTCAACGGCGACGGCTACGCGGACGTCGCCGTCGGGGCCGAGCGCTTCGCCTCCAACGCGGGGCGCGCGTACGTCTTCCTCGGGCGCGCCGGCGGGCCCGCCGCGGCCCCGTCGTTCACCCTCGCGAGCCCGTCGGCCGGGGGCTTCTTCGGCACGCCCGCCACCGCCGCGGGCGACGTCAACGGCGACGGCTACGGCGACCTCCTCGTCGGCGCGCAGAACGCCAACGGCTCCGTCGGCCAGGCGCACATCTTCCACGGCTCCGCGGCGGGCGTGGCGCTCACGCCGAGCGGCACGCTCACCGGGCCCGACGGCGTCGGCGGGGCCTTCGGCTACGGCGCGGCGGGCGCGGGCGACGTCAACGCCGACGGCTTCGGCGACGTCGTCGTGGGCGCCTTCACCGCGGCGGCGCGCGCGGGCCGCGTTCATGTGTACCTCGGCAGCGCCGCGGGCGTTCGAAGCGCGCCGCAGGTGAGCATCACGGGCCCCGACGGCGCCGGCGCGCTCTACGGCACCGCCTGCGATTGAGCGACCGCCCCCCACACGTCACCCCCGGATCGTGATCACGCAGCCGCTCCCCCACCGGACCGGCGCCTCGGCGCCCTCGCGCGGCGCTTCAAGGCGATTCGTGGCCTCGCCCGCGCGGCCCCTCGACACCGCGGCGCGCCCTGCGCTACCCGTACGCGCACCGATGAAGCTCCTCGAAGCGCTCGAGCACGGCGCCTGCGGCGTCCGCTACCAACCGCCCGCCCACGCCGTCGTCCGCGCCTCCGAGCGCGAGGCGCTGGCCTTCACCGACGGCCGCGCGGCGCTCGAGTGGCTCGTCCACTTCGGCGACGTCGCGCTCGACCTCTCGCCCGACCACGACGCCCTCCTCGCCGCCGACGCCGACCGCGCCGCCCGCGCGATCTACCGCGCCACCGCCGCCAACCTCGACGCCCGCGCGCCGAAGGGAGCCGCCCCCGACCCGCACCGCGACGACCCCGCGTGGTCGCCCCTCGTGCGCGTCGGGCCCGCGGCCGTCGGCGTCTGCGCGGGCCTCGTCGCCGTCCACCGCACCGCCGACCGGCCGTCGCTGCGCGCAGCCCAGGGGCACCTCCTGCTGCCGACGCAGTACGGGGTGGTGGAGTTCCGCGTGACGGCGACCGACCGCGCGCCGCTGCCGGGGGAGGGGAGCCCCGAGCACTGCGTCGCCCGCGTCGAGGCGGCCCTCGCGTCGCTGCGCACCTCCGGGGTCGTGGAGGTCACGCGCCCGCCGCTCGCGCCCGCCGTCGGGGACGTCGCGCTCCCGGCCTTCGGCGGCGCCCTCACGCTCCCCGCCCGCTTCGCCCTCGCGGGCGGCGCCGAGCGCGACGTCGCGCTCTTCACCCGCGTGAGCCTCTGCAACACCGACGGCGTCTGGCGCCTCGCGCTCGCCCGCGAGGACGGCGACGCGATCGCCCGCCAGCGCGCGCTCCGCAAGCGCGTGGAGAGCGCCCTCGCGGCCCACTTCGGCCTCGCCGACCTGCGCGCCGCGCGCGTCGAGCTCTCCCACGCGGCCGACGGCGCCGCGCGCGTCACCGTTGCGTTCGAAACTGCCCCGCTCGCGTCGGTGTGGTGGCTCCACACTGACGGCGGCCTCCGCGGCCTCCAGCTCTCCGGCCCCGACGGAACCTCCCCCGCCGACGTCCTCCCCCTCCTCCTGCCCGCCGCGGCATCCTGGCGCACCACGCCGAACGCTTGACGTCGCGCGGGTTGCGGTAGAGTCGGGCGCAGTGACCCCCGCCCTGTGCCCGAGGCACGTCCCGCTCCTCGGCAACCTCCCGGCCTTCCGCACCGACCCCCTCGGCACGCTGCTCCACGCGCGGCGGGCGTGCGGGGACGTCGCGCGGGTGGAGTTCCCGCGGGCCGACGGGCACCTGCTCTTCCACCCCGACGCGGTGCGCGCCGTGCTGGTCGACCACGCGAAGCAGGTGTCGAAGGACACGCCCGGCTTCGACGCGCTGCGCCTCCTCCTCGGCAACGGCCTCGTCACCTCCGACGGCGCCTTCTGGCTCCGCCAGCGCCGCATCGCGCAGCCCGCCTTCCACCGCGCGCGCATCTTCGCCCTCGGCGACCGCATGGTCCACCTCGCGAAGCGCACCGCCGAGGCCTGGGCCGCCGCCGCCCGCATGGAGCGCACCGTCGACGTCGCCGACGCCATGATGCGCCTCACGCTCGCCATCGTCGCCGACACCATGCTCGGCGCCGACGTCGAGCGCGACGCCGCCGGCGTGGGCCGCGCCGTCACCCACCTCCTCCACGACCTCAACGAGCGGATCGTCCGCCCCTGGCTCCCCCCGCTCCACTGGCCGACCGCGCGCAACCGGAAGTTCCGCGAGGCGCGCGACACCGTGAAGCGCGTGGTCGAGGCCGCCATCGCGCAGAAGCGCCGCGACCCGGCCGCGCCCGGCGGCGACTTCCTCCGCCTCCTCATCGAGGCCCGCGACGAGGAGACCGGCGAGGCCATGACCGACGCCCAGCTCCTCGACGAGGTCGCCACCGTCTTCGCCGCCGGCCACGAGACCACCGCCAACCTCCTCGCCTGGACGTGGCTCTGGCTCTCGCGCGCGCCGCACGTCCGCCGCCGCCTCCGCGCCGAGCTCGACGACGTCCTCGGCGGCCGCGACGTCACCGCCGAGGACTACCCCCGCCTCCCCTACACGCGCGCCGTCCTCCACGAGGCGCTGCGCCTGTCGCCGCCCGTCTGGCTCCTCTCGCGCCGCGTGGTCGAGCCCTTCGAAGCCGGCGGCGTCACCCTCCCCGCGGGCTCGCTCGCCTTCCTCTCGCCCTTCGTCACGCAGCGGCACCCGGCGCTCTGGGACGACCCCGAGGGCTTCGACCCCGAGCGCTTCGCCGAGGGCGCCGGCGAGGGCCGCCCGACGCTCGCCTTCTTCCCCTTCGGCGCCGGGCCGCGCAAGTGCATCGGCGAGGTGTTCGCCCTCGTCGAGGCCACGCTCATCCTCGCCACGCTCGCCCGCGATTTCGCCCCCGAGCTCGTCCCGGGCCGCGTGCCCGAGCCCGAGCCCGTCATCACCCTCCGCCCCCGCGGCGGACTCCCCATGCGCATGCGCGCCGCCCTTAAGCCCCAGCCCGGAGCCCACTGAATGCGCCCCGCCCTCCTCGCTTCCTTCCTCGCCTGCGCCGCCGGCTGCTCGCTGCTCTACCCCTTCGAGTACCAGACGGCCACCCTCGACGCCACCGTGCGAGACGCCGCCGACGCGCCGACGCTCGACGGCGACGGCTCGACCCAGCCCGCGTGCCCGCCCGGCTTCGACCGCTGCACCGGCGGCGCGTGCATGGACACCCGCACCAGCACCGACCACTGCGGGCGGTGCAACAACGTCTGCGCCCTCAGCAACGCCACCCCCGCGTGCGACATGGGCCGCTGCGTCGTCGCGGCGTGCAACCCCGGCTACGACGACTGCGACGGCGACCCCGCCAACGGCTGCGAGGCCAACACCCAGACCGGCGCCGACCACTGCGGCTCGTGCAGCCGCGTGTGCCCCACCGAGGGCGGCGCCACCGCCTGCCGCGAGGGCGTCTGCCGCGTCGGCACCTGCGCCGCCGGCTTCGGCAACTGCGACGGCAGCGACGCCAACGGCTGCGAGACCGACACCCGCACCACGACGGCCCACTGCGGCGGCTGCGGCATGGCCTGCGCGACGCGCGCCCACGCGGCGGCCTCGTGCGCCGCCGGGGCCTGCTCGTACGCCTGCGAGGCGGGCTTCGCCGACTGCGACATGGACCCGTCCAACGGCTGCGAGGCCGACACCCGCACCTCCGCCGCCCACTGCGGCGGCTGCGGCCGCGCCTGCCTCGCCGCCGGCGGCCGGGCGGCCTGCACCAACGGCGTGTGCGAGCTCTCCTGCGACCCCAGCCACGGCGACTGCAACATGAACCCCGCCGACGGCTGCGAGACCGACACCCGGTCGAGCGGCGCCCACTGCGGCGGCTGCAACCGCCTCTGCGCCACGGGCCAGGTGTGCAGCGCAGGCGCCTGCGTCGTCGGCTGCCCCGCCGGCCAGACGACCTGTGCGGGCGGCTGCGTCGACGTCACGACCAACCCCGCCTACTGCGGCCGCTGCGACCGCGCGTGCCCCACCGGCGCCAACGCCACCGCCACCTGCTCCGGCGGCGTCTGCGGCCTCGCTTGCGCCCCCGGCTTCGGCAACTGCGACGGGATGCCGGGCAACGGCTGCGAGACGCCGCTCACCGGCCCGCTCAACTGCGGGAGCTGCCGGACGTCCTGCCCGATCCCCGACGGCAGCGTCGCCACCTGCGTCGGCGGCGCGTGCGGGTCGTCCTGCGCCCCCGGCCGCGGCAACTGCGACAACAACGCGGGCAACGGATGTGAGGTCAACCTCGGCACGAGCCTCACCCACTGCGGCGGGTGCAACCAGGCCTGCGCCCCGCGCAACGCCCACGGCGCGTGCGTCAACGGCGCCTGCACCATCGAGGACTGCAACTCCGGCTACGCCGACTGCGACGGCAACCCCGCCAACGGCTGCGAGGTCGACACCCGCGGCGACGCCGCCAACTGCGGCGGCTGCGGCCGCGCCTGCGCCTTCGCCCACGCCACCGGCGCGTGCATGAACTCGACCTGCCGCATCGCGATGTGCGCCGCAGGCTGGGGCAACTGCAACGGCACCTCCGTCGACGGTTGCGAGGTCAACGTGGCCACCAGCACCGAGCACTGCACGCGGTGCAGCAACGCCTGCGGCCCCGGCTCGGTGTGCGGGGGCGGCGGCTGCTGCGGCGGGCCCGGCGCCCCGTGCTGCATGCCGGGCAACACCTGCTTCTCGAGCGGCGCGGCCGAGGGGCGCTGCTCGGGGGGGCGCTGCATGACCCCCTGCGGCGGGCAAGACCAGTTCTGCTGCATCCTCGGCAGCCCGTGCTTCTCGGGCTCACCTGCCGGTTCGGCGCCTGCCGCTCGGGGTGACCCCGCGCTACGGCGTCCCGCGCGCCGCCCGGTGGTCGGCCGCCGGCAGCGGGTGCACGCCCGCCGGGGACGCCGCCTCGCCGACCGGCGCGAGCATCGCCGCGTCCACCGCCCGCACCGCCTCGCTCCCGAAGCCGCGGAACACCACCGTCCGGTGCGGCCGCACCAGCGAGAGCTCGTAGAGCGCGGCGTAGGCCGCGAGCACCGCGGGGTCGGACCGCAGCCGCCCGAGCGCCTCGCCGATGGCCTTCGGGTACTGGCCCTTCGCCTCGGCCACCAGCGCCGCGACGCGGACGGAGGTGTCGGCCTCGAGCTTCGCCACCGCGAGGCGCCCGGCCTCCTCGATGTCGGCCCGCGCCCGCTCGAGCCGCGCGGCCACCGTCTCGAAGATCTGCCGCGACACTTCGGGGAGCAGCATCACGTTGCGGATGTACACCCGCTCGACCGTGATGCCCCAGCGCGCGGTCTCGTCGCGGATCTCGTCGCGGAGGATCGCGCTGAGCTCCGAGCGGTCGCAGAGGATCTGCTTGAACTCGCGGTTGCAGAGGATCGACGTGGCCGCGTGGGCGACCAGGTTCTGGAGCAGCCGGTCCCAGTCCGACACTTCGAAGAGCGCCTTCACCGGGTCGGTGATGCGGAACTCCAGCCAGAGGTCGATCATCACCGTGGTGCCGCGGGCGTCGTTGACGTGGACGTCCTTGAAGTCGCGGAAGTCCTTGCGGAGCGAGACCACGTGGGTCGTCACCCAGGGCATCGCCCGCGCCGGGAACCAGTGGAGCCCCGGGCGCGTGAGCCTCGCCACCAGCCGGCCGAAGGAGGTGACCAGCACCGCCTCCTCGTCCTCTACTTCGACGGTGACGGCACGGAAGAGCGCGGCCAGGAGCGGGACGAGCCCGGCGCCCAGCACCAGCCCGAGGAAGAGCTGCGCGTTGGGGCTCACGCGCCCTCCTTCACGAACACGGCCCGCGCCTCGTGGTGCACCTCGGCCCGGCGCCGCGCGACGTAGAGGTCGAGCGTCCCGGCGTCGCGCAGCCCCGCGAGGAAGCCGCGGATCGTGTCGATCTCCGTGGCCGCGGCGCGCGCGCGGGCGGCGGCGATCTCGACGCCCTTCTCGGACGAGAGGATGCGCTGCTGGCAGTCGCCCTCGGCGCGGAAGTAGCGCGCCTCGGCGTCGGTCTGCGCGTTGATCACCGCGTTGAGCGCGTCGGCGAGCTCGTCGGGCGGCAGGATGTCGGTGAGGTCGACGGCGTGGAAGCGGACCCCGTAGTCCTCGCCGATCTGCTCGCGGCAGAAGCGCTCGATGTGCTGGTTGAGCAGCGCCCGCTCGCGGCGGATGAGCGCGTACGACCCGGCCTGGAGCGCGAAGTCGAAGCGCCCCTCGGGGGTCTGGCTGGCGCGCGGCGCGCGGAAGTTGGCGATCTCGTTGCGCAGGAGGCAGGTGAAGAGCCCCATCATGTGCTCGCGCGGGCTGCGCAGCCCGAAGAGGAAGCGCCCGAGCTCGCTCTCGAGCGGCACGTACCGGAGGATGGAGTCGAAGCGCAGGAGCGTGCCGTCCTCGGCCATCGCGGTGCGGCCGCCCTCCTCGCCGGCGAGGTCGAGGTGCTGCTCCATCACGGGCACGGTGACGGCCTTCTGCCAGGGGTATTTGAAGTGCAGCCCGGGCCTCCGGACGCGGAGCGCACGGCCCCCGCCGCCGGCCGCCTCCGCGGCCCCGAAGGTGGTGACGACGGCGAGGTGCCCCTCGTCCACCCGGAACCAGCACTTCGTCAGGGCGTACGCGCCGAAGAGCGCGAGGCCCGCGAGGAATCCTGTCAGCATCATGGGGTCGGTTCTCCTCCGCTAGAAGCGGTCGGGGTCGCGGGGGACGCCCCACGCGGCGTCCCAGGTGCGCGGTGGGGCGGCGGGCTCGTCGGCGCGCGGGGGGCGCGGGCCGGGGCCCCGGTCGAGCGCGTGGTAGGCCGCCGCGAGGCCGCGGTTCACGTCGACCACGTCCTCGTTGAACTCCGTGTGCGCGTGGGTGACGCGCGGCAGCCGCGCCACCGCGTCGGCCGAGTCGACGACGGTCCCGTGCGGCACGTGCGTGCGCGGCGGGAGCTCGACGCCCACCACCACCGCGCCGATCCCGATGAAGCAGCCCTCGCCGACGACCGCGTCGTGCACGACGGCCTTGAAGCCGACGAAGCTCCCGTCGCCGACGTAGCAGGGCCCGTGCACCAGGGCGTCGTGCGCCATCGAGACGTCGCGCCCGACGTACACCGCCCACGGCTCGCCCCCGACGCGGACGTGCTTGTCCTTCAGCGCGTGGATCACCACCCCGTCCTGGATGTTGGAGTTGGCGCCGATGAAGAAGGGCGTCCCCTCGTCGGCGCGCACCGAGCTGCCCGCGGCGATGTGGACGTGGTCGCCGAGCACCACGCGCCCGATCACCGACGCCTGCTTGTGGACGAAGGCCGTCCGCGCCATCTGGGGCCGCTCGCGGACGTGCCGCAGCCAGGTGTGGTGCTCGGGCGACTTCGCCTCGGTGAAGGGCCGGCGCGCCTCGGCGTCCTCGCGCGTGAGCACCGCGCGGATCCCGCGGGCCCGCTGCTCGGTCATCTGCGCGCGGTCGGCCTCCTCGTGGCGGTGGAGGTACCGGTGGAGCGCGTGCAGGAGGAGGCCCGCCGCCAGGCCGGTGATCAGGTGCCCGGTGACCGTGCCCGCCGCGGTGACCGCGAAGGCCGCGGCCTCGAGCCGGTGCGTCCGCGCGAGGTGGGCGAGCTCCTTCGCCTCGATGAGCCGCCAGCCCACCACGCAGAGCAGCCCCGCCAGCGCGGCGAGCGGCACCCGCGCGATGAAGCGCCCGAGGTAGAGCACCGCCGCCCCGAGGAACACCGCGTGGAGCACCGACGCCATCCGCGTGCGCGCGCCGCTCTGCACGTTGACGCTCGAGCGCACGATCACGCCCGACACGGGCATCCCCTGCATCAGCCCGACGGCGAGGTTGGCGACGCCCTGCCCGAAGAGCTCGAGGTTGGGGTTGTGGGGCTTGGCGTCGGGCTTCATCCTGTCGATCGCGCGCGCCGACAGGAGCGACTCCACCCCCGCGAGCAGCGCCAGGGGCACCGTCTTCGCCACGAGGTCGAGCCAGCGCTCGTCGGGCAGCACCGGCAGCGCGGGGCGCGGGATCGCCGCCGTCACCGCCCCCACCCGCTCGACGTCCCAGCGCAGGTACGACGACACGAACGTGATCGTCGCGATCGCCACGATCGCCGCCGGGAAGCGCTTGAACTGCTGGAGCGTCGTGACCATGAAGGCCACGAAGAGCCCGCACACCGCGGCGAGCCACGAGACGTGGTGGAGCCACGCCGGGCGGTGCATCATCTGGGCGAGTTCGAACACCCGGTAGTCGAAGCCGAGCACCTCGGGGATCTGGTTGTCGAGGAGCTTCAGCCCGACGCCCGTGGTGAAGCCCGCGAGCACCGACTCGGGCACGCGCTTCATCAGCCCGCCGGCCTGCGAGGCCGCGAGGGTGAGCTGCGCGACGCCCACCACGAGGCACGCCGCCGCCACGCCCGTGGCGCCGAACTCCCGCATGAGCGCCAGCACCATCACGTTGAGCGCCGCCGCGGGCCCGGTCACCTGGAAGGGCGCGCCGCCGAACACCGCCGCGAGCCCGCCCCCGACGGCCCCCGCGATCAGCCCCGCCGACGGCGGCAGCCCGCTCGCCACCGCGAGCGCGACGTTGAGCGGGAGCGCCACCGCCGCCACCGTCAGCCCGGCGAGCAGGTCGGGCCCGGGCGCGGGGCTCTTCACCACGTTGCCCCAGCGCTCGCGCAGGTCGCGCGCCATCGCCGCCCACGCGCCCACCAGGTCGAGCCCGAGCTCGCCGGGGCCCTTCTCACCTCGAACCGCGGCGGAGAGAACCTTCATCGAAGGCGGCGCCCTACGCAATCCATGGGCCACGTTGCACAATCTTGCCGCGCGCTGCGGCAATCGCGCGACGCATCGCCGCACCGGGTCGTCGGCAGGATGCGGCAGGATGCGCCCCTGTGCGGTGCTTCGTCGCAGCGGGCGGGCGCCGGTGTGTTCCCGCCGGTGGGGTGGATCTGGTACCAACCTTTACCCGCCCGCCATGACCACGCGCCCGCTCCAGCCCGGCCGACTCCGCCCCCCCGCCGCCCCCGTCGACCCGACGCCCCCGAAGGACTCCGCCCCCTACGAGCTCCCCGCGCACCACCTGGTGACCCACGGCGTGTGCGTCGGGATGACCGGCAGCGGCAAGACGGGCCTCTGCGTGGTGCTCCTCGAGGAGGCGCTCCGTTCGAAGGTGCCGGTGGTGATGCTCGACATCAAGGGCGACCTCGCCAACCTCATGCTCACCTTCCCGGGGCTCACCGCGGCGGAGTTCGCGCCCTGGGTCGACGCCGACGGCGCGCGCCGCGCGGGGCGCACAGCGGACGACGTCGCCGCCGAGACCGCGACGCGCTGGCGCGAGGGCCTCGCGCGCTGGGGGCTGGGCGAGGCCGACGTCGCGGCGCTCCGCGCGTCGACGGCGTTCCGCGTGATCACCCCGGGCACCTCCGCCGCCGAGCCGCTCCACGTGCTCTCGTCGCTCGAGGCGCCGAGCGCGCTCTGGGACGTCGACGACGAGGCCGCCCGCGAGTCGCTCGCCGCCGCCCTCTCGCTGCTCCTCCGCATGATCGACCACGAGGCCGACCCGGCGAAGAGCCGCGAGCACGTGCTCCTCGCGCTGCTCGCCGAGCGGAGGCTGCGCGCGGGCGAGGCGTGCCCGCTGGAGTCGCTGGTGGCCGACGTGCAGCGCCCGCCGCTCGCGCGCGTCGGGGCGCTCCCGGTCGACGACTTCCTCCCCGCGGCCGACCGCGCGGCGCTCGCGCAGGCGCTCAACACGCTGATCGCGTCGCCCACCTTCGCGACGTGGCGCCAGGGCGCGCCGCTCGACCCGGGCGCCTGGCTCGCCCCGCGCGACGACGGCAGGACGCCCGCGGTCATCGTGTCGGTCGCCCACCTCGACGACGCCGAGCGCGCGCTCGTGCTCTCGCTCGTGCTCGAGCAGATCCTCGCGTGGGTCCGCTCGCTGCCGGGCACCAGCGACCTGCGCGCGCTCGTGCTCTTCGACGAGGTGTTCGGCTTCCTGCCGCCGCACCCCGCGTCGCCGCCCACCAAGCGCCCGCTGATGGCGCTGCTCAAGCAGGCCCGCGCCTTCGGCGTCGGCCTCCTCCTCGCCACGCAGAACCCGATGGACCTCGACTACAAGGCCCTCTCCAACGCGGGCGTGTGGTTCGTCGGGCGGCTCCAGACCGACGCCGACCGCGCGCGCGTCGTCGAGGGCCTCGCGGGCACCTCCACCGCGGGCGACGCCGTCGACGCCGAGGCCCTCGGCGCCGTGCTCAAGAGCCTCCCGGGCCGCACCTTCTACGTCCGCGACGTCCACGACACCCGCGGCGGCGCGCTGCTCGAGGTCCGCTGGCCCCTCGCCTGGCTCCGCGGCCCCATGACCCGTCAGGAACTCCGCCGCCTCGCCCGCCCCGCCCCCGCGCAAGCGCCCGTCGCGCCGCCCGCGCAAACGCCCGCCGCGCCGCCCGTGCCCCTCCCGCCGACGCGCGTCGCCGACGTCACCGCCGCGCGCGCGGAGGCGCCCGCGTCGCCCGAGGGGTGGCTCACCTGGCACGGCGCGCCGCCCCCCGACGCCGCGCCGGGCGCGTGGACGTACCAGCCCTGGGTCGCGGCCACCATCGTCGCCCACGTGCGCGACGCGAAGCTCAACGTCCAGGCCAACCGCACCGTCCGCGCGATGGCGCCGCTCACGCCCGAGGGGCGCCCCGACACCGCCCGCGGCCGCGTGTTCGACCCCGCGCGCTTCGCCGCCGCGCCCGCGCCCGGCGCCCGCTACGCCCCGCTCGCCGACGCCCTCTTCCGCAAGAACGGCCCCGCCGCCGTCGCCCGCGCCCTGCGCGACGAGGTGTACCGCTCGCTCCAGGTCACCGTGCTCACCCACCGCGCGCTCGGCCTCGTCTCCGCGCCCGACGAGCCCGCCGCGGCCTTCGCCCAGCGCGTCGCCGCCGAGGCCGCCCGCGCCGGCCAGGCCGCCCACGCCGAGGCCCTCCAGCGCCACGCGCCCAAGGTGCAGCGCGCCGCCGACGAGGTCACCGCCGCGCGCGCCGCCCTCGCCGCGTCCGAGCAGGCGCTCCCCACCGGCGGCGCCCTCGCGACGGCGGCCGCGTTCATGCGCGGCGGCCAGCGCGCCCTCCAGCGCCTCGAGACGCAGCAGGATCGCCAGGCCGCCCGCGCGGCGAAGGCCCGCGACGACCTCGCCCACGCCGAGGCCGCCCTCCGCGAGGCCGTGGCGAAGCGCGACGCCGACCTCGCCGCCGTCGCCCGCGAGGCGCAGGCCGCGCCCGGCGAGGTCGAGTCGAAGACCATCGCCGCGAAGCGCGACGACATCGAGGTCACCGAGGTCGGCGTGGCCTGGGTCCCGACGACGTGAACTGACCGGACACCCGCCCGTACGAATCACGGACGGGCCTTCTTTCAGGCACAAATCCAGCGCGAGCGGTGGTTGAATGGCGAATGCCGCGTCGCACCGCGGCAGGAGGCCGCGCGCCGCCCCGTTGCGGGGGCGCCAGCCGGCCACCCCGTCCCCCACGGAGTGAGAGCCCATGAGCGCCCGCATCACCCGCCCGCCGCCGCCCATCGCCCTGCCCGGGCTCACCCTGCACGAGGAGATCGGCCGCGGCGCGTGGAGCACCGTGTACCGCGCCACCTACGGGGCCCGCACCATCGCGTTGAAGGTGCACGCGGGCACGCAGGACGCGGGCGAGGCGCTCCGCCGCTTCCGCCGCGAGGCCGCGATCCACGCCAGCCTGCGCCACCCCTGCGTCCCCGAGATCTACGAGGTCGGCGTGTGGGAGGGCCGCGCGTACATCGCGTCGGAGCTCGTCGCCGGCGAGACGCTCGCCGAGCGCCTCGAGCACGGGCGCTTCCAGGCGCGGGACGTCGTCGCGCTCGCCGTCACCCTCGCCGACGTGCTCGACGCCGTCCACCGACAGGGCGTCGTCCACCGCGACGTCAAGCCCAAGAACATCCTCATCGCCGCCGGCGGCGCCCTCAAGCTCATCGACTTCGGCATCGCCGGCCAGGAGATCGACGCGCGCGACGTCGGCGTCGGCACCCTGCGCTACTCCGCCCCCGAGCAGATCGGCGTGCTCCAGCGCGTCGTCGACGGCCGCGCCGACCTCTACGCCCTCGGCTGCGTGATGTTCGAGTGCATCACCGGCCGCTGCCCCTTCGGCGCCGACAACCTCAGCGACCTGCTCCACCAGCACGCCGCCGTGCGCCCCGAGCGCGCCGACGCGGTCGAGCCCCGCTGCCCCGCGCCCCTCGCCGACGTCATCGACCGCCTCCTCCAGAAGGACCCCGACGACCGCTACGAGAGCGCCTGGGCCCTCCTCGCCGAGCTGCGCCACCTCACCCCCGGCGCGTCGCTGCCCCCGCTGCGCGACCGCGAGAGCGTGATGGTCGGCCGCCGCGCCGAGCTCGCCACCCTCCGCGACGCCGTCCGCGCCCACGTCGACCGCAGCGTCGCCTGCGTCGTCGACGGCCCCTCGGGCACCGGCAAGACGCGCCTCGTCGAGGAGCTCCTCCGCGCCGAGATGCCGCCCTCCACGCTCGTCCTCCGGGGCAAGTGCGTCGAGGGCGACCCCTACCCCCTCGCGCCGATCCGCGCCGCCCTCGGCCGCTGGCTCCGCGAGCTGCGCGCGCTCCCCGAGGGCGAGCGCGCCCGCCAGGTCGCCGGCGTCCGCGAGGCCCTCGGCGACCGCGTCGGCCTCCTCCACCCGCTCGGCCAGGAGCTCGTCACCGCCCTCGGCGCCGACGGGCCCGTGTCGGTCACCCGCGAGGGCCGCGAGGTCTTCCACCTCGCCGCCGCCACGCTCCTCCAGCGCGTCGGCGCGCCCGGCCGCGCCGTCCTCTGGATCGACGACGCCCAGTGGCTCGACAACGCCAGCCGCGAGGTGCTCTCCGCCCTCGTCGCGCAGGCCGGCGAGCACCCCGTGGTGCTGCTCCTCACCGCGCGCAGCGACGAGGCCAGCGCCGAGGCCCTCCAATCGACCCGCCAGGCGATCGCGCCGATGCGCCCGCTCTCGGTCTCCCTCGGGCCGCTCAGCCAGGGCGACGTCGCGGAGATGGTGCAGCGCGCGCTCGGGCAGTCGCCCGACGAGGCCTTCGTCGCCCACGTCGCCGCGCGCGCCGCGGGCAACCCGCTGATGGTCGGCCAGTACCTCCAGGCGATGAAGGACGCCGGCGTGCTGCGCCCCGCCTGGGGCCGCTGGGAGGTCGACCGCGAGGCGCTCGCGAGCGCGCCCCTGCCGTCGAGCGTGTTCGACCTGCTCCTCGGCCGCGTCTCCCTCCTCGGCGAGCGGACGCGCGAGGTGCTCTCGGTCGCCGCGCTCCTCGGGCAGCAGACCACCCTCGAGCAGCTCGTCGCGTGCTGCGAAAACGTCCCCTTCAAGGACGTGCAGCGCGCCGTCGCCGAGGGCGCCGAGGCCCGGCTGATCGAGCCCTCGGCCTCGGTCGACGGCTTCGGCTTCGCCCACGACCGCATCCGCGAGGCCCTCGTCAACGCCTTCGCCGGCGACCGCGCGCGCGTCCACGCCCGCGCCGCCGAGTACCTCGACGCCCTGCCCGACCGCAGCGGCCACCAGGTGTTCGAGCGCGCCTGGCACGCTGCCCGCGCCGTCGGGCGCTTCCCCGCGCGCGCCGCCGCCCACGCCTGCCTCGCCGCCGCCACCCTCGCGGTGCGCGACCACGCCTACGCCCAGGCCTACGAGCTCCTCCAGTTCGTGCAGCAGAGCGGCGTCGCGGCGACGCTCGACGACGAGCCCCGGCGACGCTTCCACCGCTCGGCCGGCGTCGCGGCCTTCCACACCGAGCGCGTCGGCGAGGCCGCCGAGCACTTCCTCCGCGCCCTCGAGCTCGCCGATCGCTTCGAGCGCATCGACCTCCGCGTGCTCCTCGCCCGCGTCGCCATCTCGCGCCTCGACACCCGCGACGCCGCCCGCGAGATCGCCGCCGCCTTCGAAGACCTCTCCTGCGCGCTGCCGAGCGCCACCGAGCCCGACCCCGCCGCGCTGCGCGCGAAGCTCATGGCGCGCCTGCAGGCCGACCTCCTCGCCGCCCAGGAGCCCCACGCCTACGCCACGCCCGACGACCGCCGCGTCGACCAGTGCCTCGCGGGGCTCTGCGAGGTCGGCTTCCTCATCGGGTACCTCAGCCGCGACCTCATGCTCGCGATGCAGTACGGCGTGCTCGCCCTCGCGCCCGCCTGCCGCCTCGGCGCGGCCCGCGAGGCCTGCGGCGCCCTCGCCACCTTCTGCCTGCTGATGGGCCTCCTCGGCAAGGGCGAGCTCGTCGCCCGCTTCAGCGCCCGCGCCCTCGCCACCGCCCGCGGCCTCGGCGACCGGCAGACCCTCGCCACCACCCAGAGCACCTGCGCCACTGCCCTCCACCTCGCCGGCAGCGTCGACGACGCCCTCCGCCTCCAGCGCGAGGTCTTCGAACTCCACGGCGACTGGCTCGGCCCCGTCGACTACCAGACCTGCTGCGTCGACCTCGCGTGGAACTACTACGTCCGCGGCTACGCCCGCGAGGAGCTCGCCGTCTCCCTCGCCGCCATCCGCCGCCTCGAGGCCCGCGGCGGCGGGCTGATGGCCGGCTACATCTGCCGCGCCGCGGCGTCCGCGATGGCCGCCCACGCCGTCCTCGGCCGCACCCACGCCTCCCTCGAGTACGAGCGCCGCGTCGAGCACCTGCGCGCCGTGGTGCCCGCCGACCGCGCCGTCCCCTGGGTCTCCGTCGCGGGCTTCCGCGCGTCGACGCTCCTGCAGCGCGGCGAGGTGGGCGCGCCCCTCGACGCCGTCGCCGCCCAGCACGACGCCTGGGGCGTCCCCCCGGCGCGCAGCCCGCTCCACGCGAAGCACTTCTACGTCGCCCACGCCTACGCCCGCTACGTCGCGCTCCGCCGCGCGTCGGGCGACGGTGTCGCGCCCGCGCTCGAAGCCTGCCGCGCCGCCGTCGCCGCGCTCGAGGAGGCCGCCTCCGTCCCCACCCTGCGCGCGCACCTCCGCGTGCTCCAGGCCGCGCTCCTCGTCCACGAGGGAGACTTCTCTGGCGCAGGCGCCGCCCTCGACGAGGCGCGCGAGCTCGCCTGGACGCACGACAGCCCCTGGGTCCACTACGAGGAGACCCGCGTCCGGGCGCGCCTCCTGCGGGCCCGCGGGCTCCACGCCGGCGCCCGCCAGCAGGCCCGCGCCGCCTGGGGCATCGCCGACGCCCACGAGTGGATCCCACGCCGCCTCAAGGTGGAGGCCGAGTTCGGCCTCGAGGCGCCGCGCGGCGAGGGGGCGCGCGGGCCCACGCCCCTGCACACCCAGAGCACCTCGTCGCAGCGCGTGCTCCTGCGCAGGCAGCTCGACGCGCTCCTCGCCCTCAGCCGCGCGTCGTCGTCGGTGCTCGACCCCCACGAGCAGGCCCGCGTCGCCCTCGACGAGAGCGCGCGCATCCTCGGCGCCGAGCGCGCCTACCTCTTCGTCGCCGACGAGGCCACCGGGCGCCCCGCCTTCCAGCGCGGCCGCGACGCCACCCGCGCCGACCTCTCCGAGCCCACCGGCTACAGCCGCTCGATCGTCGACCGCGCCTTCGACACCGGCCGCGCGCAGGTGCTCAGCACCCGCGACGAGGCCAACGCGCTCGGCTCCGAGAGCGTGATCGCCTACGACCTCCGCAGCGTGCTGGCCGCCCCGCTGATGGCCGGCGACCGGGTCTTCGGCGTGCTCTACCTCGACAACCGCCTCGCGCGCGGGATCTTCACCGAGGAGCACGCCGAGCTCGCCCGCGCGATGGGCCAGCACATCGTCACCGCCCTCCAGACGGCCCGCGCGGCGCAGCTCGAGACGCACCTGCGCTCCGAGCAGCAGCGCCGTCGCCTCGCCGAGACGCTCCGCGCGCTCATCGCGCACCTGTCGTCGACGCTCCACCTCGGCGAGAGCCTCGAGCGCCTCGCCGACGCGCTCGCCCGCGAGCTCCGCTTCGACCGCTGCCTCATCGTGGTGCGCGAGGACGGGCGCCTGGAGACGGCCGTCGCGCGGGGCTTCAGCCGCGTGACGCTCGCCGACTTCCCCAGCGAGGAGCTGCTCGAGCGATTCCGCGCGCTCGAGGGGCCCGCCGAGGTGGCCGCGGCCGACGGCGACGACCGCGAGGAGCCCTGCCTCGTGCTGCCGCTCCGCTCGGGCGGCGGGATGGTCGGCGCGGTCTTCCTCGTGCGCACCGACCCGCGGGCCCACTTCGACGCCGCCGACCGCGAGCTCGCCATCACCCTCGCCAGCCAGGTCGCCGTCGCCATCGAGAACGCCCGGCTCTTCCGCCGCGTGCGCCAGCTCGCCGAGCAGGACGCGCTCACCGGCGTGCTCAACCGCGGGGAGTTCTTCCGCCGCGCCGAGGAGGCCCACGCGCGCGGCGGCGCGGTGATCATGTTCGACGTCGACCACTTCAAGCGCTTCAACGACGACCACGGGCACGCGCTCGGCGACGAGGTGCTGCGCCGCGTGGCGGCCGCCGCGCGCTCGGCCACGCGGAGCTCGGACATCGTCGGGCGCTACGGGGGGGAGGAGTTCTCGGTGCTGCTGCCGGGCGCCACGCTGGAGGACGCGCGCGACGTGGGCGAGCGGATCCGCGGCGCGGTCGCCCAGGTGCGCATCGCCAGCCAGGGCGCCGACCTCTCGGCCACGGTGAGCGTCGGGGTGGCGGCCGCGCGCCCCGGCGAGACGCTCCAGCACCTGCTGTCCCGGGCCGACGAGGCGCTCTATCTCTCGAAGCGCCGCGGGCGCAACATCGTCACGGTGCAGGCGCACCGCGACTCCGACATCGCGCCCTGAACGCCCTGTATCAGCGGCCCCAGGGCCCCTCGGAGAGCCGCTGCTGGGCGAGCTCGGCGAGGTACACCTCGAGGTTGGTGTAACCGGTCATCCCGGCCACCGTCGGGCCCACGGAGGTGCCGTTGTGGTCCTGCGCCGCGGGGTTGGTCCCGTGGGCACGCTCCCACGCGTCGGGCATGCCGTCGGCGTCGGCGTCGGCGGGCGCGGCGGGCGGCGACCCCGCGCCCCAGTCGGTGAGCCGCGCGTCGTTGGCGGGGTTCACGTCCGGCGCGCTCGACGGGACCACGCCGGCGGCGACGTAGCCCATGAGCCTGCGGTCCATCGGGTCGCGCGGGAAGGCGCCCGCGTGGGCGACGAGGTAGGGCCGCACGCTCGCGCTCGCGAGGTAGGTGGGCGCGGGGAAGTCGTGGCGCGCGGCGATCGCCCAGGCGGGCCGCGTCGGCGCCGGGGCCTGCGCGAAGTCGCTGCAGCAGTAGTTGAGCTGCCAGTCGGCGCGCGCGGGCTGCGTGCTCAGGTGGTCGTCGGAGAAGAACACCCGCGACAGGCCCGTCGCGTTCTCCAGCCAGAGCATCCCGTAGGGGTACGACGGCTTCGCGTACCCGACGTTGCCCACCCAGTTGAGCAGGAACGACACCGGCTGCCCCGACCACGCGTCCACCCCGTTGGTGTTCGCCGTCGCCACGTAGAACTCCTCCCCCCACAGGAGGTTGTTCGACAGCTCGACCCGCATCGCCGAGCCCGCCGCGTCGCCCTCGCGGGTGAGCTCGGGGTAGCGCCCGCGGATGCGCACCCACGCGGTGCGGACCACCGTGAGCGCGTCGAGCTGATAGCCCCCCGCGGGGTTGGAGTAGTTGACCAGCATCCCGCCGTACTGCGCGTGCCCGCCCACCGTCTCGGCCACGATCGAGTCCTGCACCGTGACGTTGTTCGAGTAGGAGATCTCGAAGGCCTCGTCGACCGCGTTCTCCGCGGAGACGTGGTCGACGACGACGCGCCGCGAGTTGCGGATGCGCACGCCGTCGGCCTCGACGAGCGTGTCGGCGGCCGCGAAGGGCGCGGGGCGCGCGCGCAGGTGGCGGAGGATCACGTTGTCGACGCCCCGCACGCCCGCGCCGCAGCGGCTGTCGCACCAGTTCGACTCGTCGGTGCGGATGCCGCGGACGATGACGCCGCCCGGCGAGGTCTGGCCCGCGACGGTGACGTCCCCGCTGGCGACGCGCACCGAGGCGTTGATGAGCCCGCTCACCTTGAAGAGCACGTAGCGCGGGCCCGTCGCGGCCAGCGCCTCCGCGAGCGACCCCGGCCCCGACGGCGCGAGCGTGGTGACGTAGATCACCCGCCCCCCGCGTCCGCCGGTCGCCACCGCGCCGAAGCCCACCGCGCCGGGGAACGCGCGCACCCCCGCGGGCCCGGCCACCACCGGCACCTGCCGCACCGAGAGCTGCCCGATCGCCGGCGCCACCGTCGTCCCCGCCGTCGTCGGCGCCGCGGGCACGCCGGTGGTCGTCGTCACCGCGTCGACCACCACCGCGGTGTCGACCGCCGCGTCCCGCACGTCGGCGACGTCCGTCACGTCCCGCACGTCGGCCGCGTCGCTCCCGGCGTCGCGGCGGAGGCGCGACCGTGCCTCCTGAGCATGAACCCCGTTCACTTCATCCATCGAAGGATCGGAGCCTTCTCCGCTGTCTTCTGCCATCCCCCCGCACCCCATCCCCGAGATCACGATCAGAGCACACACGAGTGCACGCATTCAGCCTCCCAGGCGAACGTGGAATTCGCACCAGATTGATGGTTGGATTCGTGGAGAGTTTCGACGTCAGGGAAGAATCGTCGGCAAGCAGCGTCCCCTTCTAGCGGTGACCGCTGTGCGTCTCAAGGCATCCAACCCCGATATCGACTTCGAGAACCGAAGCAACGCGGCTTTTTCGGCGTCTCCGACGGGCGCCCGGTGGGCTCTGGTGATGTGCGGGCGCGGACGTCGCAGCGTCGCGCACGATCCGCGGTGTCGCGGGGCGCGCGCGGGGCCGAAGGGCGGATTGGCTGCGAGGGGGGAAGGACTACGGGCGGTCGAAGACGCCGCGGCGGGCCTGGTCGCGCTCGATGGAGCGGAAGAGCGCGCCGAAGTTGCCCTCGCCGAAGGAGAGGTGGTTCTTGCGCTGGATGAGCTCGATGAAGATCGGGCCCACGATGTTCTTCGTGAAGATCTGCAGGAGGTAGCCGTCGCTGTCGCCGTCGACGAGCACCTGGTGCTTGCGGATGCGCGCGCGGTCCTCGGTGACGTTGGGCACGCGGTCGAACACCGCGTCGTAGTAGTCCCCGTCGATGTCGAGGAACTCCACCGCCGACCCCTCCAGCGCGTCGAGCGACGCGAGGATGTCGTCGGTGAGGAAGGCGAGGTGCTGCACCCCGGGGCCCTTGTACTCCTCGAGGTACTCGTTGATCTGCGACTTCTTCTCGTCGGCCTCGTTGATCGGGATGCAGAAGCTCCCGTCGGGCGAGCGCAGCGCGTACGAGGTGAGCCCCGTCTTCACGCCGCGGATGTCGAAGTAGCGCACCTCGGTGAAGCCGAAGGCCGTCTTGTAGAAGTCCGCCTGGCGCGCCATCGTGCCGCGCTCGACGTTGTTGGTCAGGTGGTCGATCAGCGTGAAGCCCTTGTCCTTCACGAGGTTCGGGCGCTCGTGGGGGACGAAGCCCAGCGCGGCGTAGCGCTCTTCGAAGGGGCGCTCGCAGCCGTCGACGAGGTAGAGCAGGCTGCCGCCGATGCCCGTCACCGCGGGGAGGCCCTTGCCGTCGCGCGCGAAGTCGACCTCGGCGGCGGCCGTCGCCCCGCGCGCGGTGACGGCCCCCATCGCGTCGCCGCCGTTGCGCACGCGCCAGCCCATCGAGGCGATGGAGGGCCCATGCGCGTCGGCGAAGCGCGCCGCGTGGGTGCCGGGCGCGCGGTTGACGAGGAGCGTGATGTCGCCCTGCCGGTAGAGGTCGACGTCGCGCTCGCGGTGGCGCATCACCTTCGAGAAGCCGAAGTCGGTGAAGAGCGCGTGCAGGCGCGCGGGGTCCGGCGAGGCGAACTCGACGAACTCCAGGCCCCACAGGCCGGCGGGGCCGGCTGCCTTCGACGGGTCGTTCACGGCGCTCACCTCGACCAGCTCTTCCAGTAGTCCGCGCGCTCCACCGCGCCGGCCGCGGGGGCGACGTCGAGCGGGTTCTTCGTGTCGAGCATCACCGCCACCTCGTCGGTGTGCGTGACGTTGCTCGTGCGCCCGACGGCCTTCGGCTGCGGCCCGTGGTGGATCCCCTGCGGGTGCAGCGTCAGCATCCCCGCCTTGATGCCCTCGCGGGAGAAGAACTGCCCGCGGTGGTAGAAGATCACCTCGTCGAAGTCGATGTTGGCGTGGTAGAAGGGGACCTTCATCGCGCGGGGGTCGCCGTTCTCGAGCGGGCGCGGGAGGAAGGTGCAGATCACCGCGTTGTGCATGACGAAGGTCGAGTGCGCCGACGGCGGCAGGTGGTAGCGGTCGGAGAGCACCGGGCGGATGTCGCGCACGTTGAGCTGCATCACCGAGAGCGTCCCCTTCCACCCCACGGTGTTCACCGGGCACGTCGGGAAGAAGACCCGCGTCACCTCACCGCGCCGCAGGATGCGGAGCTCGTACTCGCCGTTGGCGTCGGGCTTCGCGGTCGGGGGCTCGTCGGGCGAGGGGACGCGCACCACCGCGGGGTCGAAGAGCGCGTGCTGGCCGAGCATCCCCTTCTCCGGGAAGTTCACCTCGCTGAAGGCCTCCACCGTGAGGAAGCGCGTCGGCGACGACGGGGCGAGGCGGTACACCGTCCCGCGCGGCACCAGGATGTAGTCCCCCGGCTCGTACGAGAGCGGGCCGAAGTCCGTCTCCATCCGCCCGGCGCCCTCGTGGATGAAGAGCACCTCGTCGCCGTCGGCGTTGCGGTAGAAGTACGGCATCGCGTCGGTGAGCGTCGCCGTGTGGAGCCGCACGTCGGCGTTGCCGAGCACCAGCCGCCGCGCCGCGAGCAGGTCGCCCCCCGACGGCGCGTCGACCGCGTTGAGGTCGTAGGCCCGGGGCTTGAGCGGCCCCTCGATGCGAGACCAGCCCAGCGGGCTCTCGCTGCGGTAGAGGTGTGCGTAGCGGCCGAAGAAGCCGTTGCGGGCGTACTCCTCCTCGACCGTGCCCTCGGGGACGGCGACGTGCGCCTGGAGCGCCACGCGTCCGCGGATGTACGGGATGTCCATGCCCCGACGATCGCGCCCCCGAATCGTCCGAAGAAAGCACGAAGTTCTGCCAGACATTGTGCGCCGGATGTACCATCTTCCCCGATGGTGGTGACGCTCGACCAGGCCCGCGCGCTCGACGCCCTCGCGCGGCACGGCACCTTCGCGAAGGCCGCCGCCTCCCTCGGGCGCCAGCACACCGCCGTCCTCGCCGCGCTGCGGGCGATGGAGGCGCAGGCGGGCCTCGCGATCCTCGACCGCTCGGGCTACCGCACGAAGCTCACCCCTGCGGGCGAGCTGGTGCTGGCGCAGTGCCGGAAGATGCTCGCGTCCGAGCGCGAGCTCACCGCGCTCTGCGAGGTGCTCCGCACGGGCTGGGAGCCGCGCCTCGGCGTGGTGCTCGACGGGATCGTCCCGGCCGCGCCCGTCCTCCGCGTGGTGGGCGAGCTCGCGCGCGAGCGGGTGCCGACGCGGCTGCGGGTGGCGACGGAGTTCCTCGGCGGGGTGGAGGAGGCCTTCGCGCGCGAGGAGGCCGACCTGATGATCTCGGTGCTCCCGCCGCAGTCGGTGGCGCTGCGGGGCGAACCGATGGAGCCCATCCGCGCGCTGCTGGTCGCCCGCAAGGACCATCCCCTCGTGCTGCGCGGCGCGGCCGTCACCGACGACGAACTCTGCGCCGAGGTGTTGCTCATGGTGCGCGGGAGCGACCCCCGCCTGAGCCTCTCCACCGCGGGCCTGCCGGTGGGCACGGTGATCCACCTCAACGACTTCCACGCGAAGAAGACCAGCCTGCTCGACGGCCTCGGCTACGGCTGGATGCCCGAGCACCTGATCGGCCGCGAGCTCCGCCGGGGCACGCTCGCCCGCGTCCGCTGGAAGGGAGGCAGCGCGCACGCCTTCCACCCGCACGTCTACCACCGCGCCGAGCGCGCGCTCGGCCGCGCCGCCCGCCGCGTGCTCGACGCGCTCCGCGCGAAGTGACGGCGCGCGGAAAGGCCCAAGACCTCCCGCGCGTTCTGCCCGCGATGCGAACCCCGCCCGCCCTCCTCACCGCCGCCCTGCTCGCCGCCGCGCCCCTTGCCGCGCAGCCGCGCCGCGAGCCCGACGTCCGCGTCACCGCGGAGCTCGTCGAGCGCGGCCCCGCCGCGCCCCACTGCGGCATCATGCATGTCCTCGTGCCCATGCGCTACCGCGTGCTCACGTCCGAGGGCGCCGCGCTCCGCGCTGGTGACGAGGTGGAGGCGGTCGTGAGCTGCCCGGAGATGGCGGGCGTCACCTTCGCGGTCGGCGCGCGGCACCGCCTCACGCTCGCGCCGCGGCGGCCCTGGCGGACGGGCGCGCTGTTCCCGTGGCCGGGGCACCCGGAGCCCGCGCGGCGGTGGTGGGTCCGCGCGCTCGCGACCGCGCCCTGACAGCGCCGGGGCTACCGCGCGCGCAGCGGAAGCTTCATTGCGGCACGGCCCGCCAGCCGCGTCAACGCGGCCACGAGCTGAAGGTGCCGGCCCTCGCGCAGGAGGCGCCGCGCTCGCTCCCGCAGGGTCCGCGCGTGTTGCACCGCGAGGGCGGCGCGCTCGAGGAGGGGGCCGAGCGCCGTCGCGGCCGCGGGCGCGACGTCGTTGCAGGCGCGCGCCGCGGCGAGGTCACGCACGACCCGCGAGAGGGCATCGTGGGCCTCGCACGGGGCGTCCTCCGCGGCCCAGGGGAGCGCGTCCTCGAAGAAACGGTCGTCGGCTTCCTTCATCGCGAATCCAACCTCCGCCAAGGTCGCGCAGCGCGGCCCGCGGATCATACCTGGGGCGGGACGCGCGAAGGCGTCAGTGTTCGACGCGACGATTGTCTCGCGGCCGAACCCGCGTCGGCGCAACCGTCGCTCGCCTCCGTCGCGCCGACGCGCCCGCGGCTTCGTCTTGACCCTCGCGATCGGGTTTTGCATCCTCGCGCTTTCGGCGGCGCCGACGCGCGCCGCGTGGAGGGCTCATGAGTCGGTGGAATCACGAAGCTGACGTCGTCATCGTAGGTGCGGGAGGCGCGGCGCTCGCCGCGGCGGCGGCGGCCCTGCGCGAGGGCGCGAAGGTGGTGCTCCTGGAGGCCGCGGGCGCGCCCGGCGGGACCACGAAGGGCTCCGGCGGGGCCTTCTGGGTCCCCAACAACGACCTGATGCGCGCGGCGGGCCTGGAGGACCCGCGCGAGGACGCGCTTCGGTACATGGCGCGGCTCTCCTTCCCGAGCCTCTACGACCCCGCCGCGTCCGACCTCGGCGTCGGCGCGCATGCCCACGCGATGCTCGCGGCGTACTACGACGAGGCCGCGCCCGCGATCGCCGCGCTGATGGGCGCCGGCGCGATCCACGCGATGATCCTGCCGCCGCTCGGCAACTCCCCGAGCCCCGTCTCCGACCCCGACTACCACGCCGAGCTCCCCGAGAACAAAGCCCCCTACGGGCGCGTGCTCACCGCGATCATGCCGCCCGGCGCGATGGCGTGGCCGGGGCAGTTCCTCGCGGAGAGCCTCGTCGCGCACGTGACGTCCCACGGCGGCGTGATCCTCACCGGCCACGCGGTCACCGGCGTGCGACAGAACGGCCGCGGCGACGTGATCGGCGTGGACTACGTCGCCGACGGCGCGAGCGGGTCGGTGCGCGCGAAGCGCGGCGTGGTGTTCGCGAGCGGCGGCTTCGGGCACTCGCCCGAGAAGCTGCTCGCCCACCTGCGCGGCGCCGTCTTCGGCAGCGGCAGCGTTCAGACGGGGACGGGCGCGTTCCTCGACATCGCGGCGAAGCTCGGGGCGCGCCTCGGCAACCTCGCCAACGGCTTCTACTACGAGGCCGCGCTTGAGGAGCTCGTCCAGAACGGCGGCGCCGTCCACAACCCCTTCACCCACTGCTTCCTGCCCTACGGCGACAGCATGGTGATCGTGAACAAGTACGGCCAGCGCTGCGGCAACGAGAAGGCGATGTACCACGTGCGCGCCCAGTCGCACTTCGAGGTGCGGGGCACCGACCAGCCCAACCTCGTGCAGTTTCTCATCTACGACCAGGCGGTGGCCGACGAGCCGACGTTCTGGCCGTGGCGCGGCTGCGTGCCGATGCCGGGCTTCCCCGCCCCGTGGGTGGTCCGCGGCGAGTCGCTCGAGGGCCTCGCGGGGGGCCTCGCGGCGAAGCTCGACGCGCTCCGCGGACGTCGCGCTGGCACCGCGGTGGTCGGGCCCGACGTGCGGCTCGCGCCCGACTTCGTGGCGACGCTGCGCGCGACGCTCGAGCGCTTCAACGCGATGGCCGCCGCCGGCGTCGACGCCGACTTCCACCGCGGCGAGGCGCCCATCCAGCCCGCGTGGCAGGGCCCCTCGCGCGGCGGCCCCAACCGCACGATGTATCCGCTCGACCTCGGCGGCCCGCTCTACGCGATCCCGCTCGGCGCGGCGCTGCTCGACACCTGCGGCGGCCCGGTGATCGGCCCCGACGCACGCGTGCAGCGCCTCGACGGCAGCGCGATCGGCGGGCTTTTCGGCGCGGGCAACTGCGTCGCGGGCCCGGTGGGCCAGGGGTACTGGGGCGCGGGCGGCACGATCGGCCCGGCGCTCACGTTCGGCTTCATCGCCGGCCGCAACGCCGCGCGCGAGGGCCAGCGGCCCGAGTAGGCACTGGCCTGCGTGCCCCTCGGCCGCGCGCCGTGATACGCAAACGCCCGCCGTGGGCCGCTCGAAAGACCTCACCCCCGAAGAGACCGCGTGGCTCGACCTCGCGCGCGGCATCGCCCGCCCCGCGTCGCCCCGCCTCGCCCCCGTCCGCGCCGCCCTCGCCGAGCGCCCGGTCGACCCCCGCGAGGCCTGGGAGGTGCTCGCCACCCGCGAACTCGTCGCCGAGCACTGGGTCGCCCGCGGACCCCTCGACGTCGCGACCTGGACCGAGCGCGGCGCCGCACCCGCGACCCTCGCGTCGGTGGAGGCCCTCGCCTGTGACCCCGACGGCGTCGCCCGCGTCGAGGCCCTCGCCCTCGAGCTCGCGCGCCGCCTCGCGCCCTGGCAAGACCGCGACGCCGCGACGCGGGTCGTGTGGCGGACGGTGCCCTGGGCGACGCCGCGCTTCCCGGTTCCGACGTCGTTCGCGATCCGCCCGGGGTTCGGCGCGATGGACGCGCTGTGGAAGGACGGCCGCTGGGGGGCGAAGGAAGACGGCGCGCTCGGTCGCAGCGTCGAGCGCGCGCTGAGGCCGGTGTCGGGGCGCCCCTCGGGGACGGTCACCGAGGCGAAGCCGCCGCTGCGCGCCGACGACCCGCCGTGGATGAAGCACTTCTGGCAGCGCGACGGCGCGGGCCAGTACGCCATCTACCACATCAAGAACCGGGCGCTCTGGGCGCAAAGCGTCGCCCTCGACCTGCGCGTCGCCGACGACCGCGACGACCACGTCGGGGGCCAGGCGTTCGGCGCGCTCCTCGACCCCGCCGAGCCGCTGCTGGAGGTGTGGCGCGCGGGCTACGTCGTGGGCGACGTGGACGACGTGGTGACGGTGTTCGTGCCCGAGCGCGCGCCCGCCGCGACGTGAGCCCGGGGTCGGGCACGCGCCCAGGGCGCTACTCGACGGCGATGCAGCGGCCGAAGATGGCGCGCGCGGTGACCCAACCGTTGATGTGTCCGCGGTTGTTGCCGATCTGGAAGCGCTCGCCCTGCACGGCCTTCACGAGGTGGAGGTACTCGGCGCCGCGGACGCGGCACAGCACGATGTCGCCGGGCTGGAGCGCCGCCGCCGCGACGGGCGCCACGGTGCAGAGTTGCCCCGACTCGATCCGCCCCTGCATGGAGTTGCCCCGCGGGCGGAACGACACCGTCTCGCCCTTCTGCAACCGCGCGATGTGACCTGATGCCCAGCCCATGACGCCCGCAGGGTAGCATCGTGCGATTGCATCGTCGTCTCCGCGTCCACGCGGGACCCTGGCGCTGCCCGGCCACCCTGGTAGAACCCCCTGTTGCCAGGGCGTTCAGTGGTTCGGAGAGAGGGATTCGAACCCCCATAGCGGGAACCAAAATCCCGCGTCCTGCCATTGGACGATCTCCGAAACGAAGCTTTTCTAGCATCACTCCGCGGATGGCGTAAAGCCGGGCGATTCGCCCAAACACAGCGCGGCGCCGTTGGCCGTGAGCGCCAGCGCCTCCGTGCCCGCCCACTGCACCACGATGCCGCCCGGCGCGCCCGCCGGCACCAACGCCACGCCAGCGGGCTCCCACACCACCGACGCCGCGCCCTCCGCGTCGAGCGCGAGCGTCACCCGGTCGCCCGGCGGCGCCGCCATGCGCTCCGGCGCCGCGCTGATCCGCGTGCGCAGCGACGATCGTTCGCATTCGAACAATATCGCCTCCTTGGCGCGCGCCAGGGGCACCTCCCACGCCACGCTCACCGGGTACACCGCGCCGTCCCAGCCCGTCGTCGCGAGCGGGTCGACCGCGCTCACCATCTCCCAGCACGCGCCGTCGCGCCGGGCCACGCACGCGACGCCCTCCGCGGCAATGTGCGGGCGCGCGAACCAGTTGGGCCGGTGCAGGTCGCGGTGGCCGAAGGGCGCGTCGGGCCCGAGCTGCCCGCACGCGTTCACCGCGCCGCGCGGGAGCGAGAGCTCGCCGACGAACTCCCACACCACCGCGCGCAGCCCGAGCTTGTCGACGCGCCAGCGGTGGGGCATCCCCCGCGGGATCCAGAGGTGCTCGGCGGGGTTGGCGCGCAGCGTCCCGCAGGGCGTGTCGAGCGTCGCGCCGCCGTCCACCACGCTCACCACCTGGTCGCCGTCGAAGTCGGTGAAGGTCACCGCGTCGGCCGCGCTGTCGGCCCGCACCGCGGACACCGTCACCGACGCGCCGACGAGCAGCGGGAGACGCGCGCGCACCGGGTCGCCGCCGTCGGGCAATCGTTCGAATGCGAACGACCGGCGGGTGAGGGCGCCGTCGGGCGCGCCCGCGGCGGCGGGGCGGCGCGGGCCGCGCGGGCTCTCACGCCAGCGGGCGGGCTCGGCGGGCGGGGCGGCGTGGCGGTGGAGGACGGTCCACGCGCCGTCGCGGCGGAGGACGCGCTCTTCGAAGTTGGGGGAGCCGACCGAGAGGTGCGCGAACATGCGCGCCGGAGGGTATCAACCCTGGTCGTGGCGGACGTACACGAAGTCGACCGGGCGGCCCTTGATGCCCTGCTTCGGCGGGGCGATCCAGTGGGCCATCTGGCCGGGCTCGTAGACGGGCTTCGTCATCAGGCTCGCGACGTAGGCGCGGTCGGCGTCGCTCGGGAGCCAGGCGCCCTTGCCGGCCTCCCAGGCGGCCTCGGAGATGAGGTCGCCGTCGGGCGAGAAGCGCAGGCCCGCGTAGAGCCCCTGGGTGCGGTTGAAGCGGCGGCTCGGGAGGGTGAGCCTCACGTCGAGGCCGGCCTCGGCGATCGCGCGGTTCCACTTGTCGACGCCGCGCTGGCAGTCGGCGACGTAGTCGTCGCGGAGCACCTCGTTCATCGCGGTGCGGAGGGCGACGGACTCGTCGACGACGCGGCCGTCCTTCACGTGCGGGATCACCTTGGTGCCCGTGAGCGCGAGGTGATCTTCGTACTGCTCCTCCTTCGCGCGGCCCTTGAGCCCGGTGGCGAAGAACTGCGCCGCGTTGGACGACACCTCGCCGCCGAAGAGGTCGAGCGAGCTGGAGAACCAGAAGTTGAGGTACCGCTGGATCGTGCCGAGGTCGATGCCGCCCTGCTTGCGCGCGTCGCCGTGGGGGTCGAGCTTCGTGAGCTCGCACGCGCGCTGCACGATGCGAAGCACGCCCGTCTCGCCGACGAACATGTGGTGCGCCTCCTCCGTGAGCATGAAGCGCGTGGTGCGGGCGAGGGGGTCGAAGGCGCTCTCCGCCAACGCCAGGAGCTGGTACTTCCCGTCACGGTCGGTGAAGAACGTGAACATGAAGAACGACAGCCACTCGGTGCACGGCTCGTTGAAGGTGTTGAGGATGCGCGGCTTGTCGGGGTCGCCCGAGCGGCGCTCGAGCAGCCCCTCGGCCTCCTCGCGCCCGTCGCGCCCGAAGTACGAGTGGAGCAGGTAGACCATCGCCCAGAGGTGGCGGCCCTCTTCGACGTTCACCTGGAAGAGGTTGCGGAGGTCGTAGAGCGACGGGGCCGTCTGCCCGAGGCGGCGCTGCTGCTCCACCGAGGCGGGCTCGGTGTCGCCCTGCGTCACGATCAACCGGCGCAGCGCGTTGCGGTGCTCGCCCGGCACCTGCTGCCACGCGGGCTTGCCGAACTCGTCGCCGAAGCCGATCGTGCGGTCGGCCACCTGCTCCGTGAGGAAGATGCCCCAGCGGTAGTCGGGCATCTTCACGTAGTCGAAGTGCGCCCAGCCCTCGTGGTCGACCGACACCGCCGTGCGCAGGAAGACGTCGTCCGCTTGAAAACCCTCGGGCCCCATCTCCATCCACCACTTGATGAAGTTGGGCTGCCACTCCTCGAGCGCGCGCTGCAGGCGGCGGTCGGACGAGAGGTCGACGTTGTTGGGGATCTTCGTGTCGTTGACGACGGACGACATGGCGGTCGAGAGCCTCCAGGCGGTGGGGAGAGTGAAGGGCGGCGCGACCGTTCGATGACCGAAGGGCGCGCGCTAGGTGCGCCGGAAATCGAAGACGGGACGCTCGGGCTGACCGTACATCGTGAGCGCGCCGCGCGCACCTACTGCGTTGGGCCGCTGGAAGATCCAGTTCTGCCAGGCCGAGAGGCGGCCGAAGATCTTGGTCTCCATGGTCTCGGGGCCGGCGAAGCGGAGGTTGGCCTCCATGCCGGTCATCGCGTCGGGCGAGAGGCTCGTTCGCTCTTCGACGGCGACGCGCACCTCGTCGTCCCAGTCGATGGGGTCGGGGGTGAAGGTGACGAGGCCGCGCTTGAGCGCGTCGCCGGCGTCGAGGGGCTCCTGCTCGGCGCGGAGCTTCTCGACCAGCGACGGGTCGTAGAGGAAGCGCGACGCGAGCCGCGTGAGCCCGTTGGACATCGGGAAGGGGCCGAAATTCATGGGCGAGAGCGCGACGGAGACGCTGTCCTCGTCGCGCATGAAGGTGCGGTCGGCGGCGAGCGCGACCTCGAGCAGCGAGCCCGCGAAGGCGCTGCCCGGCTCGACGAGGGCGAAGAGGCTCTTGGCCGTGAGGTCGAGGCGCTTGAGCACGCGGCGCTGGAGCCCGAGCACCTCGCGGGCGAGCCAGTGGCCCCCGTCGCTCATCCGCAGGAGCGCGCGGTCGTGGGCGCGGACGGCCTCGGGGTCGCCCGCGGTGCGCAGGAGCACGGTGCCGACGTCGAGCCGGTTGAAGCGCAGGTGCAGGAGCGCGTCGTCGAGTTCGCGCCACATCGCGACGGCCCACTGCGCGGCGCCCGCGGCGTGGAGGGCTTCGGGCGTCTCGGGCGGGGGCTCACTCGGGGCGCGGACGGTGATCTCCGCGAGGCGGCGACCGGCGTCGATCGACACGGTGACGAAGCTGTACTCGGTGCCGTGCTCCCCGCGCTTCGCGGCGAGCGGCGGCAGCGCGAAGCCTTCGCCGGCGCCGGTGCGGGTCGAGCGGGCGGCCATCTTCGCGAGGCGGGCCTGGACGGCGGCGTCGAAGCGGCTGCGGGAGGCGACCTCGTCGACGAGGCGCCACTCCACCGCGCGCTTGCCGCGCACGCCCTCGGCGAGGGTCGAGAAGACGTCCGCGAGGTCGCGGCGGACCTTGCGCTTGTCGACCACGCGGGTGAGCCCGCCGGTGCCCGGGAGCACCGCGAGGAGGGGCGCCTCGGGGAGGCTCACGGCGCTGTTGCCGTCGTCCTGGAGGATGGCCTCATCGCACGCGAGGGCGAGCTCGTAGCCGCCGCCGGAGGCCGTCCCGTTGAGGGCGGCGAGGACGGGGACGCCCGACCACGACGAGAGGTCTTCGAGGTAGAGCCGCGTCTCGTTGGTGTACTTGCAGAAGTTGACCTTGAAGGGGTGCGACGACGACCCGAGCATGTAGATGTTGGCGCCCGAGCAGAAGATGCGATCCTTGCCCGAGGTGACCACCACCGCACGGACGGCGGGGTGCTCGAAGCGGATGCGCTGGACGGCGTCGGCCAGCTCGACGTCGACCCCGATGTCGTACGAGTTGAGCTTGAGGACGTAGCCCGGGCGGTGCCCGCCGTCCTCCACCACGTCCATCACCACCCGCGCCACCGCGCCCTGCGGCAGCCCGGGGACGCTCGGGAACTCCAGCCGCCAGTGGCGGTAGCGCGACGGGTCGGTCTCGAACTGGACGGGGACGTCGGGGGGCGTGGGGTGGTCCATGACTTTCGGGGTTCGGTCACTACCGCAGAGTGGGCACGGCTCGCAAGCAGCGGCGGGCAGTGGCCGTCGCGCGAGCCTCGGAGCGAGCGAAGATGGTGGGCGGGGCGGTGTCCCGGTGCCCGACAGCGCGCGCTTTCAGCAAATGCCGCCTCCAAACCGATATAGAGGGTGGTTGATTGGAGACTCGATGCGCATCCTGCTGGCCGACGACGATCGCACCATCCGCCTGCTGCTGACCCGCACCCTGGAGTCGTGGGGCTACGAGGTCGTCGCGATGGGCGACGGCGAGGAGGCGTGGGAGGCCTTCAAGAGCGGGGATTTCCGCCTGGTCCTGTCGGACTGGGAGATGCCGCGCCTCGACGGCCCCGAGCTCTGCGCCCGGATCCGCGGGTGGAAGGGCCCCTACGCCTACGTGGTGATGCTCACCTCGCACCGGACCTCGTCCCACATCGTCGAGGGGCTCCAGGCCGGCGCCGACGACTACCTCGCGAAGCCCTTCGACCCGGCGGTGCTGCGCGCGCGCCTGATCGTCGCCCGCCGCCTCCTCGCCCTGCAGGACCAGCTCGCCGAGAAGAACGCCGAGCTCGCCCGGGCCAACTCCGAGCTCACCCGCATCGCCACCACCGACCCGCTGCTCGACGTCGGCAACCGCCGGAGCTTCGAAGACGCCCTCGTCCACGCCCACGCCACCGCGCGGCGCACCGGGCGCGCCTTCGGGGTGGTGCTCGCCGACATCGACCACTTCAAGCGCTGCAACGACGAGCACGGCCACCCCTTCGGCGACAAGGTGCTCCAGCGCGTGGCGGGCGCGCTCAAGGGCTCCCTCGCGGCGGCCGGGCAGCTCTTCCGCTACGGCGGCGAGGAGCTGATCGCCGTCGTCCAGGACACCGAGCGCGAGGCGCTCGCGGTGGTCGCCGAGCGGATGCGCCTCGCGGTGGAGGAGCTCCGACCGGAGACCCCTGCGGGCCCGCGGCTCACCGTCACCGCGAGCATGGGCGTCGCGCTCTTCGACCCGGCCGAGACCATCAGCGCCCAGGTGGTGGTCGACCACGCCGACGCCTCGCTCTACCACGCCAAGCAGTCGGGGCGAAACCGCGTGGTCGCCTGGCCCTTCGCCCGCGCCCGCGCGCCGCACACCTCGCAGTTTTGAGCGCCGCCGTCAGCGCGCGCCGACGCGCTCGGCGAAGGCGTAGATCGTCTCCATCGACGAGCGCGCCTCGCCCCGCGCGATCGCGTGCACGAGGCGCTGCGCCTCGGCGTTGACGGGCGTCGGGACGCCGTGCTTCGCGCCCCGCTCGACCACCTCGCCGTTGAGGAAGTCGACCGCCGGGGGCCGACCCCGCTCGATGGCCGAGAGCATCGACGAGCGCATGCGCCGGTAGCGCGCGCCCACCGCCAGCAGCATCGCGTGCTTGGTCACCAGGGTCGGCGAGCCGGCGCTGCGCTCCTCGGCCTCGGTGAGCGCGAGCCAGTCGAGGTCGAGCGTGCCCGAGACCTTCTCCAGCGACACGCCCTCGGCGCGCGCGACGCGCACCACCTCGGTCATGATCCGCAGCGTGAGGCGCCGCACGGTGAGCGACATCATCAGGGTGCCGAGGCGGTCGCCGCCGATGGTGCCGAGCGACGAGATCGCGCAGTTGATCGCGAGCTTGCTCCAGCGCGCGCCGGCGAGGTTCGACGTGCGCACGATGGGCCCGACGGCCTCGAGGGCGAGGGCGAGGCGCTCGACGCGCGGGTCGTCGCGGCCGTCGATGCGGCCGACGGTGAAGCCCCCCGCGGCGGTGCGCTCGTAGACGCCGGGCTCGGGCATCGTCGCGCCCCACGCCACCACCGCGCCGAGCACGCGCTCGGGGCCCGCGACGTGCGCGATCCGGTCTTCGCAGAGGCCGTTCTGAAAGCACACCATCACGCCCTCGGGCGCGAGCCACGGGAGCGCGCCCCGCGCGGCCTCCTCCACCTGCGGCGGCTGCGTCGCTAGCAGAATCTGGTCGAACGGGGCCGTGGCCACGTCGAGCTCCGTCACGATCGACGCGCGCACCGTCCGGGCGCCGTCGACGCCGGTCAGCCGGAAGCCGTGGGCCCGCACCGCCGCGGCGATCTCGGGGTTGGTGGTGAGGGCCACCACCTCGCCGCCGAGGCCCCGCACGTGGTCGTAGATCGAAGACACCACCACGCCGCCGATGCCGCCGCAGCCGACGACCAGCACGCGCGGGCCCGGCGCTGCCCCGGGGGGGCGACTCGCTCGCTCACTCACGGACGCGACCCTACACCATCGGGCGGCGGGGGACGCAAGTGCGCGGCGCGGTCAGTCGAGGTCGGCGCGGGTGGAGCCCGAGCTGGGCGAGCCGTCGCCGAGGCTTCGAACGTCCCGCGAGCCGCGCTCGATGCAGTTGGAGAGCGTCGGCTCGGAGGTGTTGGGCACGCGGAGGGTGACGGCCCCGGCCGCGCTGACCGCGAAGTTGATGGTGAGCGAGCGCCGCGTCGCCGCCGGGTTGCGCAGCTTGAACTGCTCCCAGCACCGGCGGATCACCCCGCTCCGCTCGATCGCGCTCTGGGCCCGCTGCTCGCGGTCGAGGCTGCGCGCGGCGGAGACGGGCGCGTTGGCCTGCGGGGCGCTCGGCGCGTTGGGGGCCGCGGCCGTGTTGCGCATCGGCGGGGTCGCGATCTGGGTGCTCGGCGGAGGGGCCGCGCCGCCGTGGATCCCGAGGGCGCGCTCGAGGGCGGCCTGCGTCGCCGCCTGCGACTCCGGCGTGGCTTGCGGGCGGGGCGTCCGGCGCCCGCCGCCGTGCGACGAGCGGGCGTTGTCGCTGCCCGGGCCCGCGAAGGCCATGTCGGGCGAGGCGGGGTTCTCCGTGGGCTGCGCGGCGGGCTCGGTGGGTGCGGGCTGCGCGGCCGGCTCGGTGGGCGCGGGCTCGGCGGGCGCGGGCTGCGTGGCGGGCGTCGGCAGGGCGATCGGGGCGTGCGCGGCCGGGCGGGCCTCGGGGGGAGAAGGCTTCGGGCGGCTGAGCGCGATGCCGCCGGCGATGCCGACCACCGCGAGGCCCGCCGCGAGCACCAGCACCCCCTTCGGGAAGCCCTTGGGCTTCGCGCGGTCGACGTCGACCGTCACCGGGATCTGCGCGGTGGTCACGCCGTGCGGCGGGGACGACGGCACCTGCGCCGCGGGCGCGAGCGAGGGGACGGCGACCGCGGCGGCCGCGGGCGGGAGGGAGTTGAAGACCGGGTCGTTCCACGCCTGCTTCGCGGGGTCGGAGGAGCGGGCCGCGGGGGCGGGCGACGACGTGGCCGCGGGGGGCGGCGCCGACACGTGGAAGAGGGGGTCGTCCCACTGCGCGCCGCCGACCTTCACGCCCGCGGGGGGCTCGGGCAGGGCTTCGGGCGTGGGCGCTTCGAGGGCGGGCGCCGTGAGCGTGGGCGCCTCCGCCGAGGCGAGGATCTCCGTCGGCGGTTCGACCACCGTGGGTGCCGTCACCACGGTGGGTGGTTCGAGCACCGGCGCGAGGACGGGCGCATGCTCCGCGGGGGCTTCCGCGAGCGCGTCGAGCGCGTCGAGCGCGTCGAGGCCCGTGGGGGGCGCGGGCGCGGGTGCGGGCGGCGGCGTGAGCTCGGGCGCGGGCGTGGGCTCCGGCGGCGGGGCGGGCTTCGCGAGGGGCGCGAGGGGCTTCGCCAGCGGCGAGGGACCGACGCCTCCGGTGCGCGGCGCGAGACCCGGGCCGAGGGGCTTCGCGAGGGGCGACGGGCCGTGCGCCGCGGGGGTCGCGCGCGGCGGGGTCGGCGCGGCGGCGGGATCCGCGGGGCGGGGGCCGAGCGGCTCGAGCTTGCGCGCGGCGGGCGGCGGGGCGGGGGGCGCAGAGGTGCGCGGGGCCGGGCCGAGCGCGGGCCCGGTGGGGGCAGGGCGGGCGCCGACAGAGGGCGTCGCGATCGTTGGCGTGCGCATCGGCGCGCCGAGGGGTTTCGCGAGCGGCGACGGGGCGGGCTTCGGGGCGCCGAGGGGCGTCCCGATCGGAGCGCCAGTGCGCGCGGCGGGCGCGGGGGTGGGGGCCGGGGCCGGCATCGGCGTGGCGGTGGAGGGCCGCGGCGCGGGGGCGGGCGCGGAGAAGCGGGCCGCGGGCTTCTCGCCGGTGGCGGGCGGGACCCGGATCGCGCGGAGGGCGGCTTCGTCGGTGAGGGCCGAGAGGCGCCGGGTGGGGGCCTCGGTCGGGGGCTCGGCGGGCGCCTGCGCGGCGAAGGCGGCCATCAAGGCGGGGCCCGAGGTGACGGTGGTCGCGTCGCCTTCGTTCTCGTGGAAGGAGGGCGTGGAGGGGCGCTGCGCCTGGGCGAGGGCGAGGTCTTTGAAGGCCGGGACGAGGCGGAGCGGGCGCCAGTCGGCGAAGCCGTCGCGCCAGACGAGCGTCTCGCTGGTGGCCTCGCCGGCCTCGATGTACTTCACCATCTCGGCGCGGGTGACGGGCCCGACGGGGATGTCGCGGATGCCGGCGAACCAGCCCATCTCGTCGGGGTCGGGCGCGGCGGGGACGTGCGAGAGGCGCGCGGCCGCGGCGGGCGCGACGCTCGGGCGCGGGCTCTGGCTGTACGCGGGGCCGGTGGTGGTCGCGGGGCGCGGCTTCGCGGGGGCCGCGGCGCCTGGCAGGACGCTCGGGCGGGGGGCGGGCGCGGCGCTGGTGGAGGGCGCCGGCGTGGCGGAGATCATGCGGACGGGGCCGGTCGCGGTGGGCGCGCGCAGGGGGGACCCCGAGGGCGACGACGACGGTGGGAACACGGACGGCGTGGCGGCGCCGGGGCCGGTCAACAGGACGACGTTCTCACACTTCTTGCACTTGAAGCGCGAGGCGGCGCGGCCCTGGAGCTTCTCGTCGGCCACGTGATACTTCTGTCCGCACCGGTCACACTGGAAGTCCATCGCTGTCCTCTACCTCTCCGATTTGGAAGAGGTGTCGCTCTTCCAGAGAGGATGGAAATCCGTCGCGTCTGTCAAGTCAGGAACCGTCCCCGCGGGGAGCGCCGGCGGTCGCGGTGAAGAAGTCCGGACAGGGGGGCCATCAGAACTCCGCCGGGTCGGTGTGGGTGCCGAACACCTCGCGGAGCACATCGCAGATCTCCTGCTCGGTGCAGTATGCCCTGGCGGCGTCGATGATGGGAGGGCAGAGGTTGCCGGTGCCCCGCGCGACTTCCCGGACCGCCGCGAGGGCTGCACGGACCTTGTCCGCGTCGCGCCGGGCCTTGACGGCCGCGAGGTGGTCGGTCTGCTGGCGCTGGACGGCCTCGTCGATCTTGAGCGTGGGGATGCGCGAGGGCTCCTCCATCACGAAGTCGTTGACGCCGACCATCACCTTCTCGTTGCGCTCGAGCTGCCGCTGGAAGCGGTACGCGGCGGAGGCGATCTCGCGCTGGGGGTAGCCCTTCTCGACGGCGCTGACCATCCCGCCCATCTCGTCGATGCGGCGGATGTAGTCCATGGCCTCGGCCTCGATCTTCGAGGTCATCCACTCGACGAAGTAGCTGCCGCCGAGGGGGTCGATGGTGTTGGCGACGCCGGTCTCGTGGGCGACGACCTGCTGGGTGCGCAGGGCGATGGTGACCGCCTCCTCGGTGGGGAGGGCGTAGGTCTCGTCGAGGGAGTTGGTGTGGAGCGACTGCGTCCCGCCGAGCACCGCGGCGAGGGCCTGGAGGGCAACGCGGGCGACGTTGTTGTAGGGCTGCTGGGCGGTGAGCGAGACGCCGGCGGTCTGCGCGTGGGTCTTGAGCTTCCAGCTCTCGGGGTGCTTCGCGCCGAAGCGCTCGCGCATGGTGCGGGCCCAGATGCGGCGCGCGGCGCGGAACTTCGCGACCTCTTCGAAAAAGTCGGTGTGGACGTCGAAGAAGAACGACAGGCGCGGCGCGAACGAGTCGACGTCGAGCCCGCGGTCGACGGCGCTCTGCACGTACGCGATGCCGTCGGCGAGGGTGAAGGCGAGCTCCTGGGCGGCGGTGCTGCCGGCCTCGCGGATGTGGTACCCGGAGATGCTGACCGGGTGCCAGCGCGGGAGCTCCTTCGCGGCGAACTCGATGGTGTCGGTGACGAGCCGCATCGCGGGCCGCGGCCCCACCACCCAGGCGTGCTGCGCGATGAACTCCTTGAGGCAGTCGTTTTGAATCGTGCCGCCGACGGCGCTGCGCGGGATGCCGCGGGCGTCGGCGAGGGCGACGTAGAAGCACAGGAGCACGATCGCGGGACCGTTGATGGTCATCGAGGTCGTGATCTTGTCGAGGGGGATGCCGTCGAAGAGCACCTCCATGTCGCGGAGGGTGTCGACGGCGACGCCGCACATCCCCACCTCGCCGAGCGAGCGCGGCGAGTCGGAGTCGTAGCCCATGAGCGTCGGGAAATCGAAGGCGACCGACAGGCCCGTCTGGCCCTGCGAGAGGAGGTAGCGGTAGCGCTGGTTGGTCTGCTCGGGGGTGCCGAAGCCCGCGAACTGGCGCATCGTCCAGAGGCGCCCGCGGTACATCGTGGGCTGGATCCCGCGGGTGAAGGGGTACTCGCCGGGCATCCCGAGGTCGCGGAGGTAGTCGACCTCGACGTCCGCGGGCGTCACGACGTCCGGGAGCTCCACGTCGGAGAGCGTGGCGAAGCGGGCGGAGCGCAGGGGGGCCTTCGCGGTGGCCTTCGCGACGGACGTCTTCTCCCAGCGGGCGCGGGCCTCGCGGACGGCGTCGCGCTCGTCGCGGGGGGCTTCGGCCGTGGTGGCGGGCGAGGGCGTGGGGTCGGTCGCGGCGTCGTGGGGCATGCGACAAGGTCCTTAGGGCAGGGCGGTGGGAGGGGACTCTCGCATTTCCTGCGCCGCCGCGACAAGTGGTGCGGGCGTCGTGATGGATCGCCCGCGGCGCGGCATCCTTGGGCGCGGCGGGGAGAGGGCGCCGAGGCGGCTCAGAAGAAGTTGCCGATGGTGAACTCGAACACGCTCGACTCCTCGATGGGGAGCACGCGCGTGAGGGGGAAGCCCCACTCGAAGCGGAGGAGGCCGAGGGGGCTCTGCCAGCGGATGCCGAAGCCGACGGAGTAGCGGAGCGCGGTGGGGTCGCTCCAGAAGCTGGTGCAGGGGTTGATCTCGGCGGCGGGCGAGCCGCCGGAGGCGCGGCAGTAGAGCTGCTCGGTGTTGAAGACGTTGCCGGCGTCGTGGAAGAGCACGCCGCGGATGCCCACCGCGCTGATGATGGGGAACTCGAGCTCCATGTTGTAATAGAACTGGAGGTTGCCGCCGACGACCGCGCCGTTGGGGACGAGGCCGGCGTTGGGGTCTTGCGAGCCGGGCAGCTGGAGGCGCGGGCCGATGGTGCGGAGGCGGTAGCCGCGCACGTCGAAGATGCCGCCGAGGAAGAAGCGTTCGAAGAGGGGCACGCCGCGGTCGAGGCGCGACATGACGTACCCGCCCTGGATGTTCATCTTGAAGATGACGGAGGAGAAGAGCGGGCGGTAGAAGCGGAACCAGCCGGTGACGCGGGTGTAGGTGTTCTGGCTGAGGAGGTAGGGGTCGGCGACGTCGACGCCGATGCGCGCGAACACGCCGTCGGTGGGGAGGAGCCGGTTGTCGCGGTTGTCGTACGCGAGCGAGAGCCCGATCGAGCTGGTGATGCCGGCCTGGAAGATGTTGGCGATCGGGAGGCGCTGGAAGCTCGAGGGGAGCGTGTTGCCCGAGCCGAAGAACCCGGTGCTGGTGCCGAGGTCGACGCCGACGTTCTCGAGGGTGTACGTGGCGAAGAGGCGGAGGTCGTTGCCGAGGATCGGGTAGCCGAAGGTGACGGTGCCGCCGGTGGAGCGCCGGGTGAAGTCCTGGAAGGCGCGGACGGAGTTGTAGAGGTCGGCGGCGAAGGTCCAGTCCGAGTCGAAGAGGTAGGGCTCGACGAAGCGGAGCGAGAAGATCTGCCGGAGGCCGGAGATCTGCGCCTGGAGGGTGAGCGACTGGCCGCGCCCGAAGAGGTTGAGCTGCTGGATCTGCGCGGTGGCGATGAAGCTCTCGACCGACGAGAACCCGGCGCCGATCTGGAAGGTGCCGGTCGGGCGCTCGGCGACCTCGACGTTGACCACGAGCCAGTCGGGGTGGCCCTCGACGGTCTCCGTGGAGAGGTCGACGCGCTCGAAGTACCCGAGGGCCATGATGCGGCGGCGCGAGTCCTGGTAGTCGGTCTCGCTGTAGCGCTCGCCCTCGATGAGCTCCATCTCGCGGCGGATGACGCGCTCGCTGGTCTTGGCGTTGCCGCGGATCTCGATGCGGTGGACGGTGACCACGGGGCCGCGCACGATGCGGACGCCGAGGTCGACGATCTGCCGGGTGGGGTCGGGCTGGATGTCGGGCGTGACCTCGACGTTGGCGTAGCCCGCGTCGCGGTAGTAGGTCTGCACGCCGAGGATGTCGCGGGCGATCTCCGAGCGGGCGAAGTACTCGCCGGGGGTGATGTGCACCCGGTCGCGCAGGGCGCGGCGGCCGCCGAGGGGGTCGACCTCGTTGCCCTCCTCGTCGACCTCCATCACGCGCAGGCGCCCGACGCGGTAGCGCGGCCCCTCGCGGACGTTGATCACGATGTCGATGAACTGCCGGTCGGGCGAGAGCGAGACGCGCGGCTGCGAGATGTCGACGGTGAGGTACCCGCGGTCGTAGTAGGCCGCGTGCAGCATGTCGATGTCGTTGCGGAAGGCGTCCTCGCGGAAGTTGCCCGCCGACGTGAGGAACGAGAAGAAGTTCGCCGTCCCGGTCGACATCACCCCGCGCAGCTCGTCGGACGAGATGGCCGAGTTGCCGATGAACCGGATGCTGCGCACCTGCACCTGCGTGCGCTCGACGACGCGGAAGACGATGTCGACCTGCTCGGTCTCGGCCTCGACGCGCTCGGTGCGGTAGGTGACCTCGGCGAGGAAGAAGCCCTTCTCCGCGTAGAGGTCGAGGATCTTCTGGACGTTGCGCCGCAGGGCCGAGTTGGAGAGCACCGAGCCGTCGCGGATGTCGATGGTCTCGCGGAGCTTGTCCTCGTCGACCTCGTCGTAGCCCTCGAAGCGCACGGCGTGGACGGTGGGGCGCTCCTGGAGGCGGTAGCGCAGCTCGACGCCGCCCTCGGCGGGCTCGGCGCTGACCTCGACGTTGCGGAAGAACCCGGTGTCCCAGAGGCGCCGCGCGTCGGCCGAGGCGAGCGCGCGGGAGAGGCACTCGCCCTCGCGGGTGCGCACCGTCTCGCGCATGTCGGCGGCGTCGAGGCGGCGCAGGCCGAGCAGGCGCACGCGCACCACGCGGCGGCACTGGCCGTCGGCGACGTTCGCGCTGTCGGCGACGGCGGGGCCCTCGGGCTCGGCGGGCTGGGTCGTCGGCGCGGCGGGGTCGGCGGGCTGCGCGGCGGGGTCGGCGGGCGGCGGGCCGGAGAGGTCGGGCGCGGCGACCTGCGGGGCGGTGAGCTCGCCCCCGCCGAGGAGCCGCGGCTGGCGGCCGGGCAGCGGTTGCGCCCGCGAAACGAGCGGCGCGAGGAGCGTCGCGGCGAGGAGCGCGCAGAGGAGGCGGAGGGGGGGCGGACGCACGGCGGCGGCGCGCTATACCCCGACCGGCGCGCGCGCGGCAAGCGCCCCGGCGGGATTCATCCGTGCGGCTACCGCGGGCGCGTGCCCGGCGGCCACAGCGTGAAGATCGCGCGGACCTCGCCGCTGTCGGGCACCGCGGCCATCGCGTAGCCCTGCACGGCGACGCCGCGCGCGTCGAGGGCGGCGCGGAGTTCGGCGGTCGCCTGCGGGAGCACGTCGGGCGGGCCCTCGACGCGCACCGTGACCCAGCCCGCGCGGACGAGGCGGTCGATGGGGAGCGCCGAGAGGTTGAGCTGGAAGCGGACGATGCCCCCGAAGAGCGACGCGCCGATGGGCACGATGACCTCCACGGGCTCGGCGCGCACCTCGACGCGTGGAACGACGACGCGCGGGAGCTCCACGCGCACGTCGACGCGCGGCGGAGGTGGCGGCGGAGGTGGCGGCGGAGGAGGTGGAGGCGGCGGCGGGAGCGGGACCGACGGGGGCTGCGCGGCGCCGCAGCGGTAGGGTTGGCCGTGGTCGAGCGGGCCGTCGCCGGTGCTGCCGCTGCGGGAGCCGTAGTTGAAGCCCGCGACGAACATCAGCGCGTTGTAGTCGACGGCCTCGTGGGAGAGCCCGCGGCGGTAGTGGACGCCGATCTGGACGCCGAAGCCGCAGCCCGTCCCGTTGAGGCCGAAGCCGAAGTCGGCGAGGGCGCCGTCGCCGAAGGCCGCGGGCGAGCGCCCGGCGACCACCTGCCAGCCCGCGAGGGCGCTGGCGTAGAGCGGGGCGAGGCCGTTCATGCGGATGCGGAAGCCGCCGAGGAAGGCGTAGGCGAGGGGGCTGGCGTCGTCGCGCTGGAGGGGCTGGAAGTAGGTGAAATCGGCCTGGACGAGGGGCTCGAACCACCGCGCGAGCGGCAGCCCGAAGTTGAGCGCGGCGCCGGGCGAGAGCGCGAACGCGTCCGTCGTCCCCCAGCGCCCGCCGAGCATGAACCACTGGACGCCGAGGGTGTAGTGGAAGCCCGCGGCGCGCTGCGGCACGTCGACGTTGCGCGCGGCGAAGGCGTTGAAGCCCGGCGTGAGGCGCAGCCCGAGGGTGACGACGCGCGTGTCGACGAGCCCGCCGACGCCCTGCATCAGCGAGAGCGCGAGCGCGGCGTTGGCGGTGTTGGCGTCGGAGAGGTGCGACCCCAGCGTGCGGGCGACGGTGAGACCCACGAAGGGCCCCCCCTCGGCGCGGCCACCCCCGGCGAAGGCGTAGCCGGCCTCGGCCTCGAGGAGCCACGCCTCGCGCTCGGCCTCGTCGGTGAAGATCCGCAGTCGCGGGCCCGCGGACACCGGGTGGAGCGTGAGCGACTCGCGGTCGCCGTCGGTCTGCGCGTGGAGGTAGCGGTACCGCGCGCCGAGCCCGAACGCGCGCGTGAGCCACAAGTCGCCCTGCACCTCGAACTGGAGGATCGACCCGGTGGTGAACGAGTCCGACCGCACGTGCCCGCCGCCGAGTCCGACCGAGAGCATGAACTCGGGCCCGCCCTCCTCCGCCAGCCGGCGGCACCGGTAGGCCTCGCCCGGCGCGGGGAAGGGCGTCCCCGGCGCGCAGACCGGGAGGCCGCGGAGGCGCGCGGCGGGGGGCCAGTGCCGCGGCGTGTCGGGCGCCAGGGGCGTGATGGTGGCGCGCCCGGGGGCGGCGACGGTCTGTGCCCACGCGGGCGTGGCGGTGAGGAGGAGGAGGGCGGGCGCGGCCCGCGTCGGTCGAAGCATCGCGGCGATGGTACGCCCGCGGCACGTGCGGACCGACACGCGTCGGCGCGGCGAAACTCCGCGCTCGCGCCTCGCCACTTCCCCCGCGGCCCCCGCGGCCCCAGGATGCCGCGCCGTGAACGCCCCCCCGCGGCCCGGCCGCGTCCCCGTCGCGCTCGGCCCCGTCGCCCGCACGCTGCTCGTCCCGCTGTGGGCGCGCGCCGAGGAGACCGATCGCGCCGACGCCGTCCTGCGCGACCCGAAGGCCGTCGAGGTCGCCGCCGCGCTCGACTTCGACTTCTCGCTCCTGCGCGACGCGCGGGCCAGCCAGCTCGGGTGCTGCGTGCGCGCGGCCCTCGTCGACGGCTGGGTCCGCGACTTCCTCGCGCGCCACCCCGACGCGACCGTCGTCGAGCTCGGCGCCGGGCTCAACGGCCGCCGCGAGCGCGTCGACAACGGCCGTGCCCGCTTCGTCGAGCTCGACCTCCCCGAGGTGATGGCGCTGCGTGCGCGCTTCTTCGCCCCCGACGCGCGCCGCGCCGCCGTCGCCGCGTCGCTCACCGACCCCGCCGCCTTCGACGCGCTCCGGCCCTGCGGCGGCGGGCCCTGCCTCGTCGTCACCGAGGGCGTGCTCGTCTACCTCGACGCCCGCGCGGTGCGTTGGGTTTTCGCGCGGCTCGCGGAGGCGCTGCCGGGGGCGTCGCTGGTGTTCGACGCGATGACGGCGCCCGTGGTCCGCCTCCAGGGCGCGCACGACGCCATGCGCCACTTCGAGGCCCGCTTCACCTGGGCCGTCGGCGACCCGCGCGAGGTCGAGTCGTACGCGCCCGGCGTGTCGCTCGAGCGCTCGGAGAGCTTCTACGACCTGCTCTACGCCCACCCGCGACGTCTCCCCGCGTGGATGCGCGCCGCGGGCCCCGTCGTCGCGCGCGCCTGGCCTGCGGTGCGGCGGTGCTACACGATCAACCTCGCGCGCCTCGGGGGAGGGGAGACGGGCGCCGCGTGACGGCGGGGGCGCGGGCGGCATCGAAGCCCGCGTGACCTTCGCTGAAGCGATCCGCCGCGCGCGCCCCGCGGCCCACGAGGTGGCCGCGCGCCGCTGGGTGTACGTCCCCTACGACCAGCTCACCACGGCGGTCGGCCCGCTGGCGGGCGCCGACCCGGCGGCGGTGGGCGTGGTGATGGTCGAGTCGGCGGCGCGGGCGAGGGCGCGCCCCTACCACCAGCGGAAGCTCGCGCTCGTGCTGGCCAACGAGCGGCACTTCGCGCTCGAGCTCGCCGCGCGAGGCTTCCGCGTGCTCTACCTCGCGGGCGAGGCGGGCTTCGGCGCGCAGCTCCGCGCGGCGATGGCGCGCCACGGAATCGCCCGGCTCACGGCGATGGAGCCCGCCGAGCGCTGCCTCCGGGAGGAGCTCCGCGCCGAGGGCGTGGCGCTCGACCTCGCGCCCAACGCGACGTGGCTCACCGGGCCCGAGGACTTCGCCGCCGCGTTGCCGGCCCCGCCCTACCGCATGGACGCCTTCTACCGCCACGTCCGCCGCCGCACCGGCGTGTTGATGGCGGGCGGGAAGCCCCTGGGCGGGCGATTCTCCTTCGACGGCGAGAACCGCGAGCGCTGGCGTGGCGACCCCCCGGCGCCGCCGCGCTTCGGCGTCGCGCCCGACGACCTCACGCGCGAGGTGATCGACCTCGTGCGCGCGCGCTTCGGCGACCACCCGGGCGACCTCGCGGGCTTCGACCTCCCGACGCGCGAGGCCGACGCCGCGGCGCTCTGGGCCCACGCCCGCGCCCGCGCGCTGCCGCACTTCGGGCCCTTCGAAGACGCGATGAGCGCGGCCCACCCGCGGCTCTTCCACGCCGCGGTGAGCCCGCTGGTCAACCTCGGGCGGCTGCTCCCGCGGCGCCTCGTCGACGACGTCGTGGGCGACCACGCCGCGGGGCGCGTGGGGCTCGCGAGCGCGGAGGGCTTCGTCCGGCAGGTGCTCGGGTGGCGGGAGTTCGTGCGGCACGTGCACCGGGCGACGGACGGGTTCCGCGCGGTCGACCCCGGCGGCGCGCCCGACCGCCTGGGGGCGACGGCCCCGCTGCCGCCGGCGTACTGGGGCGGCGCGCCGAGCGGGCTGCGCTGCCTCGACGTCGTGGTGGCCGACGTCGTGCGCGAGGGCTGGTCGCACCACATCACCCGGCTGATGGTGCTGAGCAACGTCGCGACGCTGCTGGGCGTTTCGCCGCGCGCGCTCACCGACTGGTTCTGGGCGATGTACACCGACGCCTTCGACTGGGTGGTGGAGCCCAACGTGCTCGGCATGGGCACCTACGCCGTCGGCGACCTGATGACCACCAAGCCGTACGTCTCGGGCGCCGCGTACCTCGCGAAGATGGGCGACGCCTGCGCCGGCTGCCGCTTCGACCCGTCGGGCCGAGACGCCGCGCGCCCCTGCCCGCTCACCCCGCTCTACTGGGACTTCCTCGACCGCGCAGCGCTCGCGCTCGCGGGCAACGAGCGCATGAAGCTCCCGCTCGCCTCCGCCCGCCGGCGCCCCGACGCGCAGCGCGCGAATGACCGACGCGTGCGGCTCCGCGTGCTCGACGCGCTCGGCCGCGGCGAGGCGCTCGCGGCCGACGTCGCGTCGCCGACGCGCGGGTGAGCGCCGCTACCGCGCCGACGCGCGGAGGATGCGGCCGAGGCCGGCGCCGCGGTCGGAGAGCGCTTCGGCGAGGCGGTCGAGTTCGACGTTGGCGACGAGGTAGACGCGCCAGTCCTGGGAGGGGTCGTAGAAGGGGTTGCCCCAGGTGCCGTCGTCGCGGAGGAGGCGGCGGGTCATGGTGTAGCCGAGTTCGAAGGTGAGCCAGGAGGCGGCGCTCGCGTCGAACCAGAGCGAGAAGTTCGAGATGTCGCGGGTGTGGGAGGGGTCGGCGAAGCCCGAGAGGGGGGCGTCGGCGGTCGCGTAGGCCCACGCGCGCGACAGCCCGTAGGAGAGCCCCGGCGACCAGCGGCCCCACGCCTGCGTCACGGTGAGCCGCCCGCCGAGCGCGTCGTGCACGTTGGTGCGGCCGCTGAGCTGGTTGGAGGGCGAGCCGCCGAACGTCGAGCGCGCGTAGCGGTAGTCGCCTCGGACGGCGACTGCGCGGCGGCGGGTGCGGCCCAGGCCAGCGCGGCGAGCGTGATGATGAAGCGAGCGTCCCCCATGCGCGCCATCTTCGCCGAGGCGGCGGCGCGGGGGAAGGGGGATGCGCGGCGTCGGGCGGCCCGCGGCGGCGTCGGCGTCGGTCGCCGGGGCGAGGAGCGGCCCCGACGCGGCGTCGGATCCTCTGCGCGAGGCGCCGACCGCCTCCGACGCGGCGTCGGAAGATGGGGGCGGCGCGCGGCGGGCCTTCGACGCGGCGTCGGGAGGGGTTCGCGATCGGGGGAGGGCTCCGACGCGGCGTCGGAGGTGGTCGGTGAGGCGCGGGGTGGTTCCGACGCCGCGGCGGGCGCCGGAGGCGGCGTCAGGCGGGGGAGGCGGCGGCGGTCTCCATGGCTTCGAGGCCCGACTCGAAGTCCTTGCCGACCATCTTGTCCAGGTTGACGAAGACGCCGAAGGCCTTCGACATGAAGTTGGAGTTGCCCTCCATCGTCCAGGTGACGCGGGTTCCGTCGCCCTCGGGCTCGAGGGTGAAGGTGGTGAGGTTGTCGGCGGGGAAGGGCTTGATGAAGTTGAGGTCGATGACGACGCGGCGGTCGGGGTCGCTCTCCTTCAGGGTCATGCGGCCCTCGCCGGACTTCGGGCCCTTCCAGTGGTAGGTGGCGCCGACGCCGGCGTCCGCGCCGCCGAAGTCCTTCGCCATCGTCGGGTCGAGCTTCTCCCAGGGCGACCACTTCACCCAGGCGTGGAAGTCGTTGATGAGCGCGAAGACCTTGCCCGGCGTCGCGCGGACGACGCGCGAGCGGGTGATGCGAAACTGGCTCGGCCGCGACGCGACGTAGAGCAGGAAGAGGACGACGGGGACGGTGAACCCGAGGAGGAGCGGCATGGGCGCGAGCATGTGCCCCCGCCGCGCGCGCGAGGCAACTTCACGGCAACGCAGGCCGCCGCGGTGTGTCGCTCGGCGCCGCGCCTGCGGGACATTGGTCGACCCTGCGGGCGCTGTGGTACCGTCGCCATCGATGTTCGAGGCCGTCCAGACCGGGCTCTCCGTCGTGTCGCAGGGCGCGCGGGTCGTCGACCTGTTGACGAAGGTCTGGTCGGCGGTGCGCCACGGGCGGACGCGCATCGCGGTGTTCGGCATCGGGGGCAGCGGCAAGACGACCCTCGGGCGCCTGCTCGCGGGCGAGCGGCCGTGGGAGGAGCTGGCGTCGTACGCGCCCTCGCTGATCCAGGAGAAGTACCGGCGGGAGGACGACTTCTTCTGCCGCGTCGTGGTGCCGCCGGGCAGCAGCTCGGCGGGGCGCAGGGCGCGTCGGCGCACGAGCTCACGGACATCCCCCTCGGGTGGCGCGACGTCCTGCGGGAGGTCGAGCGCGGCGGACACTGGGCGATCGTTCACGTGGTGAGCGACGGCCACGCGGCGCTCCAGGCGGGGGTGAAGCTCGAGCGCGAGTCACCGCAGGGCCCGGTGGCGGCGCCGGTCGACGCGGTGCTGGAGGCGGCACGCGCGCAAGAGCTCGAGGCGATGCGCCAGCTCCGCGAGCGCGTCGATCTGCCGAAGGGGGCGCCGCGCTTGCGGATGCTCACGCTGGTGGCGAAGCAGGACCTCTGGTGGCCCGCGCGGGCGCGGGTGGAGGCCCACTACGCCGCGCCGTCGGGCGCGTACGCGTCGCACGTCGCGGGCCTGCGCCAGCGCCTCGGCAGCGGGCATTTCGAGCACCGCTACGAGGCCGCGTCGCTCGCGCGGGTCAACCTCCGCGAGGTGGAGGCCGACGGCACGGGCGGGCGCACGCTCGTGGAGACCGCGGCGGGCTACGACGGCGCGATCGAGCAGACCTACCGCAAGCGCATGCTGGCCGCGGTCGAGTGGCTGGTGGAGAAGCCGTGAGCGACGAGGCGGGCCAGTCGCCGGCGGGGGCGCCCTTCCGCGCGAGCGTCGCGCGGACGGCAGCGGACGTGCTGGTGCTGGTCGAGCGCATCCGGATGCACGCGGCGGAGGTGCAGGTGGCGACGCAACCGGCTCGCGCGTGGGTCGCTGCCGTGGGTGTACTCTTTGCGGTCTCTTCGGGTGGGCTTGCGGCCCTGTGGTACCTGGTTTTTAGGATCAGGGGGATCAACGAAGACACTTTCTGGTTGTTCATCAGCGCAATCAGCGTCGCTTCGGTTTCTGCATGTTCTGCCTCGTTTGGTGTCTTCATTGGGTTCTCGCGCTGGTTCGCCGCCTCGGCGCGCTCGTACCGGCGGAGCCACGCTCGATTGGAAGAGTCTCTCCAACTGGCCGCCGGCGCCCTCGGCAGTGACCCCGCGCTCCGCCGCGAGCACCTGCACGCCTGGCTCCTGCTCACTGAGGCGGTCGAGCTCGGCAACGACGTCCTTCAGCGTGCGCCGCGCCCCCGCCGCGCGCCGTCCGAACCCGTCGTGTCCCCGCCGTCGTCGGGCGACCCCACGCCGACGCCGCCGCTCCTGAACAAGCACCTCGTCAACGGCGAGTTCCACTGACAGACCGCCGCGCCCCCGTCGCCGCGAGCATCGCCGCCGCCGCCGCCCAGGCCACCGCCGCCCCCGCCGCCGCTGCGCCGCCGTCGACGCGCCCCGCGGCCATCCCCGCGGCCATCCGCAGGGCAGTCGCCAGCGCCTGCGCCGCGAACCACGCGCCCGTCCACCGCGCGGCCTGCTCCTTCGGCGCGAGCGCCGTCACCGCCGTCAGCGTCGCGGTGAGCGCGACACCCCACCCCGCGCCCGCCGCCACCACCGCGCCCACCGTCGCCGCCCCGCCCGCGCCGCTCGCCGCCGCGCCAGCCGCCGCGAGCGCGCAGCCCGCTGCCCCGAATGGTACGGGCCCGAACCTCTTCGCCACCGGCGCCGCGAGCGACGCCAGCGCCACGCCCAGCGGGAAGGCCGCCGCGTAGTCCCCGGCATCCACCGGCCCGAGCGCCCGCCGCAGGGCCGGCGCCGCGGCGAAGGTCGCGAACACCTGGGCCCCGAGCGCGGCGAGCGTCGTCGCCCCCAGCACCAGCGGCAGCGCGCGCGGCGGCGCCTCCCACCGCTCCGTCGCCGCCGGTGGTGCGGGCTCGCCGGCCGATCGTTCGGTGGCGAACAGCATCGCGACGAGGAGCCACAAGGTGAGGGAGGTGACGGCGAAGCTCACGCGGATGCCGTCGCGGGCGAGCGCGAGCATCGCGGTGGGCGCGAGGAGCCCCGCGGCGCCCGTCCCCAGCGCGAGGAAGGACGCGAGCCCCGGCCGCTCGGGCAGCGCGGCGTGGCGGGCGAGGAGGCGGGGCAGCGGCGCGCGGAGGGCGCTCGACGCCGCGGCCCACACCGCGATGCACGCGAGCAGGAGCCCCGGCGCGTCGGCCAGCCACGGGAGCGCGAGGAAGGCCGCCGTCGCCACGGCCGTCGCGAGGAGGAGCGGCGGCCCGAGGCGGCGCGTGGCGGCGGCGGCGCGGTCGAGCCAGACGCCCGCGAGCGCGTCGCCGAGCGCGAAGATGACCTGGTCGGCGAGGAGGATCCAGGGGCGCCACGCGGGGTCGACGCCCGCGGCCGAGAGGAGCCCCGAGAGGAGCGTCGCGTACACGACCCAGGTGAGCGCCCCGAGGGCCTGGACGGCGGTCAGCGCGACCGCGAGGCGGACGGCGGGGCTCACGGCATGAGCACGGAGCGTTCGCGCATCGCGGCGTCGACGGCGGCGCGCGCGAAGGGGAGCGGCTGGTAGCGCCCGGCGAGCCAGTCGGCGTGGGTGTTGTCGAAGTAGGGGGAGCCCGGCACGCCGGAGTTGCCGCGGGGGAAGTTGACGACGGCGGTCGGGGCGCCGTCCTCGCCGAAGGAGATCACCATGCGGTACACCGCGCCCGAGCGGGCCTCGTGGTACATGCGCGGCGCGCGCCCGTCGAAGAACTGCGCCTGCGACACGTTGACGGTGCCGATGGCGCCCGCCGTCGGCGCGGTGCCGGCTTCGAAGGGCCCGGCGGGGCTGAACATCGCGTCGATGCGCGTCCGGTGGTAGTCCGCCCAGCGGTAGCGAGAAGGCTCCGCGCCACCGAAGCGGGCGGCGAGCCAGTCGCGCGTCTCGGCGAGGGCGCGCAGGGCGAGGAGGTCGCGGCCGCCCTGGAGGTAGCGGTCGGCCTGGGGGAAGCGGCGGGTGAGGGTGAGCGCCGAGAGCTTGAGGATGTAGACGGGCTCGCGCGCGACGACGAGGTCGAAGAGGAGCGGCACGTCGTCGGCGAGCACCGCCCGCGCGAGGAAGTGCTGGTAGGCTTCGAAGACGACCGCGGCGGACGACTCGCGCTCCATGCGGCGGTCCCACGCGGCGAGGGTGGCGTGGAGCGTGGCGAGGCCGGCGTCGTCGCGGTACGTCGCGAGCGCGGGGTCGGAGGCGAGGTGGCCCATCGCCTCGGTGAGCACGGGGATCACCTCGTCGGCGAGGAGGTTGCGCGTGTCGAGCTGGAGGGCCTGCATGTCGTCGACGGTGACGCGGCCGCGCGCGGTGAGGCGGGTGAGCTCTCGCTCGATGCGCGTCGCGCGGGTGCCGGGGTCGAACCAGTTGCCGTAGTAGAAGGGGTCGTTGTCGGCGCGGCCGTCGCGGGTGAAGCCGAAGGGGTCGTTGTTGGCGGAGGCGAGGAAGCCTCGCGACCCGCCGCGGCTGTGGGGCAGTCGGTCGACGGGGAGGAAGCGGTCGCCCCAGAGCGCGCGGGGGTCGGCGCCGTCGAGCATCAGGTGGGCGGGCGGCGCGGTGGAGGGGTCGCCCCGGTCGGGCACGAGCGCGGCGGCGCGGTAGGCGATCCCCTGCGCGTCGGCGCCGACGAAATTGAAGAGGGCGATCTCCGCGCGCTGGGCGGCCTCGTCGAAGGCGTCGACGGACTGGGCGCGGTCGAAGCCGAAGAACACCCGCGGGTCGGCGGTGGGGCGGAAGCCTGCCCAGCGGTAGAGCAGGCGGTCGGCGCCCGAGGTGACGGGGATCGGGGTGAAGTCGCGCGGGAGGATCACGCCGACGCCCTCGACGCGCTCGGCGGTGAGGGCCACGGCGGCGGCGCCCGCGACGGCGATGGTCTCGGCGCAGCGGGTGATCGGGAGCCAGCGGCCGCCGACGTTGGCGCGGTCGCCGTCGGACTCGACGCGGAAGAGGTCCATCGTGTCGGGGTAGGCGGTGGTGGCCGTCCAGCCGACGCGTCGGTTGTGCCCGAGCTGGACGCCGGGCGCGCCGACGAAGCCGAAGCCGATCACGTCGAGCGAGCCGCCGCGGGCGGCGCTGTTCATGTGGTGCGCCCAGAGGACCGAGGGGGAGCGGACGGGCTGGTGGGGGTCGCCCGCGAGCAGGGGGCGGCCGTTGAAGGTGTGGCGCCCGGCGACCGCCCAGTTGTTGCTCGCGCCGCGGGCGAAGGGCGCGGTCGCTTCGAAGAGCCGCGCGAGCGCGTCGCGCACCGCGGGGCCGTCGACCGTTCGGGGGCGAACCATCTCGGGCAGGGGTCGCGCGGGACGGCGCGAACCGCGTGGCGCGCGGCGGGCCATGCGGGCGGCGCCGGGGCGCTCCTCGGGGGGCACGATGAACGCGTCGGCGAACGACGCCGACAGCGGGAGCTCGCGCGAGGGCTGCTCGTAGAGCGAGGTCATCACCGTCGCCAGCACGTCGTACTCGAGCTGGTTGGCGTTCTGGAACATGATGAGCTCGCCGACGAGGTAGGGGTCGTCGACCGTCCAGGGCTCGGGGGCGAAATCGAACTCGCTCGCGGCGAAGCCCGGCGGCCGCGGGACGGCGCCCGACGTGACCTCCGTGACGCGCCGGTTGACGCCGGCGGTCCACGCCTCGATCGCGCGGTGGAGCGCGGGGTCCTCGCGGCGCACGCGCTCGCCGCTCTCGTGGCCCCAGCGGGGGATCTCCATCAGCCGGACGAGCTGGTCTTGCGAGAGCTTGTCGCGCCCGAGGACGGCCGCGAGGGCGCCGCGGGCCGAGCGGCGCATGAGGTCCATCTGGAAGAGCCGGTCGACCGCCTGGGCGTAGCCCGCGGCGTACATCACGTCGTCGTCGTTGGCCCCGTAGAGGTGCGGGATGCCGAGCGCGTCGCGCACCACCTCGACGGGCTCCGAGAGGCGCAGGAAGGTGGGCGCGCGCCCGCTCGTCGGCATCCGCCAGCAACCGTCGGATGGGGGCGCGTCGGTGACGTCGGGCGCGTCGGCGACCGCGTCGGCGTTGGGCCGGGCGGCGTCGGGGGCGGACTGCGGGGGCGGGGAGCCGCTGCACGCGGCCAGGAGGAGCGGGAGGAGGAGGGGCGTGCGCCGGGCCATCGCCCGGAGACCACTACCAGCGCCAGTTGCCGACGTCGACCACCAGGTACACGGCCGCGACGCCGAGCAGGAGCACCATGGAGACCGCGACGGCGGCGTACTCGAAGCGCGGCGGGAGCTTGCGCCGCAGGAGCATCTCGTACCCGAGGAAGACCGCCCGCCCGCCGTCGAGCGCGGGGATCGGGAGGAGGTTGAGGAAGAAGAGGCCCACCGAGATGACCCAGAGCATCTGGACGAAGTCGCGCCAGCCGCGGCGGGCCTCGTGGGCCATCTCGTTGACGATCCCCACCGCGCCCATCATGCGCCCCTTCTCCTGGCCCTGGATCCACCTTCGGAGCATCGTCGCCTGAAGGACCACGAAGCGCGCGGGCATCACCGTGGCCCGCAGCGCCGCCTCGCGGATCGGGATGGGGGCGTAGACGAGCGTCGCGATGACGCCGGCCTTGTAGTCGTGGGAGGCGGGGTCGAGGCGCGGGGTCACGGCGAGCTCGACGCGCCGCCCGTCGCGCTCGACGACGAAGGGGAGCGTGCGGCCGCCCGAGTGGGAGACGCGCTCGACGAGCTGCGCCCAGCGGGCGATGTCGGCGTTGTCGACGCGGACGATGCGGTCGCCGGCGCGCAGGCCCGCGGCGGCGGCGGGGGAGTTGTGCAACACCTCGCGGATGCGCGGCTCGAGCATCGGGTCGCCGCCGAAGGTGAGGAGCGCGAAGGCGATCGCCATCGCGGCGAAGTAGTTGGCGAGCGGCCCGCCGGCGATGACGAAGAGGCGGGCGAGGAGCGAGCCGTTCTTGTAGCTGCCGCGGTCGTGCGGGTCGGAGGGCTCGCGCGGGTCCATCCCGGCGATGTTCACGTAGGCGAGCACGGGGATGGCGGCGATCTGGTAGACCGTCTCCCCCCCCTTCGGCCGCCACTGCGCCACCGTGGGGCCGAAGCCGACCGAGAACACCCGCGCCCGCATGCCGAAGGCGCGCGCCACGATGAAGTGGCCGAACTCGTGGATGATGATCAGGGTCGAGAGCCCGAGCACCGCCACGACCAGGTAGAGGATCGAGTCCATCGCGTGCGCCGACCATAACACGCCCCCGCGGCCCGCGACGTCCGCGCGTCGAGAACCGCCGGCGCCCTTGCGCCGTCCAGAGCCCGAATGCCATCCTCCCCGCCGATGCGCCGCGCCACGGGCTTCCTCCTGACGGCCCTCGCCCTGGGACTGCCGGGGGCGGCCCAGTCCCCCGACCCCCGCCTGCACCGCTTCATCCCCGGCGACCTCGACTTCGGCGAGCTCCCGGCCGGCGCCCTCACCGCCCCGCAGAACGCTGAAGATTTCCGCCGCCTCGCGAGCGGGACGGGCTGGGACGACCGCGGCGCGGCGGCCTCGTCGGGCGACGTGATCCGCCCGCAGGGCAACTGGGAGTCGATCGCCCGCACGATGGACGACCAGACCCGCTCGCCGCCGGGCGCGACGCTGCGGTACCGCGAGGTGTTCACCCCCTCGGTGGCGCCCTTCAAGCGGACGCACGCCTACGACGCCGTCGACGACCTCGGGCGCCTCGTGCTGCGCGACCCCTCGGCGCGCCCGCTGACCGTCGGTGAGGTGCCCGCGTCGTGGTCGCGCGAGCCGCTGGCGCGCTTCACCGGCGACGTGATGATCGAGCTCTCCGCGGGCGCGCCCACCATCGTCCCCTCGGTGGCTGGCGAGCAGGCGGTGCTGTCGTTTCGCACCGAGCCCGAGGTGCCGCTGGCCTTCGCGCAGGACTCCGCGGGCAACCTCTACGCGCGCGCGCCGGAGGCCCGCACGGTGCGGCTCATCTACGTGCTGGCCGCGCCGCAGCACGCCTTCGCGGCGCCGGGCGCGCGGCTCCCGTCGCTGCCGCCGGGGGGGGCGTCGTTCCACGGGCTCGCGCCGAAGCCCGCGGTGCCGACCTTCCTCGAGGCCGCGGTGGAGCCCGTGCTGCGCCGCGTGGGCGTGCGGCGGACCGACCCCTTCCCCCGCGTGCTCGACGCGCTGGTGGGCTACTTCCGCGCCTTCCGCGACGACGACCTCGCGGGCCCCACCGACCGCACGCTCTACAGCCGCCTCGCCCTCGGCGGCGTCGGGGCCTGCCGGCACCGGGCGTACGCCTTCGTCCTCACGCTCCACGCGCTCGGCGTGCCCGCGCGCTACGTCGGCAACGAGGCCCACGCCTGGGCCGAGGTCGCAATCCCCGGCGTCGGCTGGTCGCGCGTCGACCTCGGCGGCTGGGACGTGAACTTCCGCGACGAGAGTGCCGAGCGCGAGCGCTTCGTCCCCGACAACCCCGACCCCTTCCAGCGCCCCGACGCCTACCGCAACGGCTACTCCACGCAGACCGCCACCGGCGACGGGTCGCGCCGCCGCCACCGCGACGGGGGCGCCGTGGAGCCCGACGCCGCGGCCGACCCGCAGGCCACTCAGCCCGGCGCGGAGAACGGCGCGCCCGGCGAGAACCCCGGGGCCTCGGGCACCGGCAGCGCGTCGGGCACCGCGGGCGGTTCGAGCGCGGGTGCGTCGGGTGCAAACGGTGTCGGGACGAACGGCGCGGGTGCGAACGGCGCGTCGGGCGTCGCGGGCGCGGCGGCGCGGTCGGGCGCGCAGCGTACGACGGATCGCGCGGAGGACCCGGTGGCCGACGAGCCCCCGCCCGAGGAGCGCCACGCCACGGTGCTGCGGCTGCTGTCGGTGCGCTCGAGCGACGGGGCGGCGGGGCGCGGCGTGGTGCGCGGCACGCTGGTGGTGTGCGAGGGCGAGGCGCGCGACGAGACCGGCGCCGCGGTGCCCGACCTCCCGGTGACGCTGGAGCTTCTGCGCGACCGCCACGTGCTCACGGTGGTGCGCGACGGCCGGCGCGACACGGCGCTCGGCACGACCGTCACCGACGCCAACGGGCGCTTCCACGCGCGGGTTCTCCTGCCGCTCGACCTGGAGGCGGGGGCGTACTCGATCCGCGCGCAGACCTCGGGCGACGCGCGCCACCGCGCCGCGAGCTTCGAGTAGGCGCGGCGCCCTACGCCATCACCGCGAGCGCGGCGCGGACGGTCAGCGCCAGCAGCACCAGCGACGACAGCAGGAAGAGCGCGAAGCGGACCTCGATCTTGTTCACCGTCGCCTGGAAGACGCTGTGGACCACCCGCGTCGCGACGTAGGCCCACGCGATCGCCGCGTCCGTCCCCGCGTCGCGCGTCGTGAGGGCCAGCGCGATCGCCGCGGCGTAGAAGATCGTCGGCTGCTCGAAGAGGTGGTTGTAGTTGTCGGCCTTCCAGCGCACCTCGGGCGGCAGCGTCGCCATCTGCTCGCCGCGCGGCGCGTTGGGGTCGAGCTTCATCTTCGACCCGAGGATCGCCGGGATGCGCGTGGCGTACATCCACGCCCACATCACGAAGGTCCAGGCGACGAGCGCGACGACGGGGCGGAGCAGCGCGACGGAGGTTTGCATCGGGGCGCCCGACGCTACCACCGGCCCGCGCGCGGCGGAATCGCCGAGGGATTGCGGTCGCCGCGGCCCGCCCTACGCATTCCCTGATGGAGACCACGGACGCGCCGCACGCCGCCCTCCGCGACCGCTACCTCGCCGCGCTCCTCGCCGGCGACCGCGAGGCCGCGCTCCACACGCTCGACGAGGGGGCAGTGCGCGGCGTGAGCCCGCCCGACCTCGCGATCGACGTCGTCGGCGGCGCGCAGCGTGAGATCGGGCGCCTCTGGTCGGAGAACCGCATCGGCATCGCGGAGGAGCACCTCGCCACCGCCATCTCCCAGGTCGGGCTCGCGCGGCTCTACGGGCGCGGCTCCGCGCCGCGCAACGGCCGACGCGTCCTGGTCGCGTGCGTCGAGGGCGAGCTGCACGACATGGGCGCGCGCATCGCCGGTGACGTGCTCGACGCCGCGGGCTTCGGGGTGCGGATGCTCGGCGCCAGCGTCCCGATCGCGAGCCTCGTCGCGATGGTCGAGCAGGCCCGCCCCGACCTCGTCGCCCTCTCGGCCACGATGACCTTCAACCTCCCCGCCCTCCGCGAGGCCGCCGCGCGCGTCCGCGCCCTGCCCGCCGCGCCGCCCGTCATCGTCAACGCCTCGCCCGGCGACGGCGCCGCGCTCCCCGACGGCGTGGTGGCCGTCGGCGGCAGCGCGCGCGAGCTCGTCGCCGCGGCCCGGCGCCTCCTCGGGGTGGCCCCGTGAGAGGCTCCGTGGAGGCCGCGTGACGCCTGGCGGGTGCCCCGAAGTCTTCTCCCTGCGGAGCCGCGAGGTCGCGCTCCGGTGCGACGGCGACGGCGCGGTCACCTGGGCTGACGGGCGCGCGCGGCGGCTGCTCGGCGCGGCCCCCGGGGTGAGTTTGCTCTCGCTCGTGCCGCCCGGCGTGGAGCCGCGGGCGCGGCAGCTCCTGGCGGCGGCGCGGGCCGCGGAGGTCGAGGGATGGGAGCTCCCGTTGGTGGTCGCCGGCGCGCCCGCCACGCTGTCCTTCGACGCCTGGACGGAGGGCGCCGAGGTCGCGCTGCTCGGGAGCCTCGTGCCCGAGCGCTTCGGGCGCGCGCTCGCGGGCGTCGGCGCGGCGATGTCCGAGGTGGCCGAGCTGCACCGCCAGGCGCGCCAGCAGCACGACGAGCTCGAGCGCCGCCACCGCGAGCTCCTGCGGCTGACGCGGGAGCTCGGCGAGTCCGACCGCGGGGTGGTCGCGCTCCACGCCGAGCTCGACGCGCAGGCCGAGTCGCTCCACCGCGTCACCGAGTCGCGGGCCCGCGTGGTGGCCAACGTGAGCCACGAGTTCCGCACGCCGGTCAACTCGATCCTCGGGCTGACGCAGCTCCTGCTCTCGCGCGTCGACGGCGACCTCACCGACGAGCAGGCGCGGCAGGTGGGCTTCATCCGCCGCTCGGCCGAGGCGCTCTCGTCGCTCGCCAACGACCTCCTCGACCTGTCGCGCATCGAGTCGGGCCGCGCCTCGGTGCGCCCCAACCGCTTCACCGCGGCGGACTTCTTCGGCTCGCTGCGCGGGATGCTCCGGCCCCTCGCGGTCAGCCCCGACGTCGAGCTCGTGTTCGAAGAGCCGCCGGCCGACCTCGCGCTGGAGACCGACGAGGGCAAGCTGGCGCAGATTCTCCGCAACCTCGTGTCCAACGCGCTGAAGTTCACCGAGCGCGGCGAGGTGCGGGTGCGGGCGTCGCGCGGGCCCGGCGACGCGGTGGCGTTCTCCGTCGCCGACACGGGCATCGGCATCGCGCCCGAGCACCGCGAGGCGGTCTTCGAGGAGTTCACCCAGCTCGAGAACCACCTCCAGGCGCGGCACAAGGGGACCGGCCTCGGCCTCCCTCTGTCGCGCCAGCTCGCGGAGATGCTCGGCGGCGAGCTCACCCTCGCGAGCTCCCCCGGCGCGGGCTCGACCTTCACCGTCACCGTGCCGCGCGTCCACGCCGACGTGGTCGAGCTCGCCGCGATGACCGCCCGCGCCTCGCACCTCGACGCCACCCGCGCGCCCATCCTCCTCGTCGAGGACGACCGCCAGACCCTCTTCCTCTACGAGAAGTACCTGGAGGGGAGCGGCTTCCAGGTGGTGCCGGTGCGCACGGTGGACGACGCCCGCCGCGCCCTCGAGCGCATGCGCCCCGCGGCCGTCGTGCTCGACGTGATGCTCGAGGGCGAGACCACCTGGGCCTTCCTCGCCGAGCTCAAGGGGAACCCCAGCACCCGCGACATCCCCGCCCTCATCGTGACGGTGACCGACCGCGAGCAGAAGGCCCGCGCCCTCGGGGCCGACGAGTTCATGGTGAAGCCCCTCGACCGCGAGTGGCTGCTGCGCAAGCTCGGCGCGCTCTCGCAGCGCGGCGCGGTCGAGCGGCTGCTGGTGGTCGACGACGACGAGGTCGCCCGCTACCTCGTGCGCAAGCTCCTGGCGGGCCTGCCCTTCGAAGTGCTCGAGGCGTCGTCGGGCGAGGAGGGCGTGCGCAAGGCCCGCGCGCTCGCCCCGCAGGCGATCATCCTCGACTTCGCCCTCCCCGGCATGAGCGCCTTCGAGGTGCTCGACGAGCTCAAGAAGGACCCGCTCACCCGCGGCATCCCCGTCATCATCAACACCTCGCAGCACCTCAGCGCCGACGAGCGCGCCCGCCTCCGCGCCGAGACCGCCGCCATCCTCTCCAAGCAGAGCCTCTCGCGCGAGGTGGCCATCGCCCGCATCCGCGAGGCCCTCGTCACCGCGGGCGTCCGCCCCGGGGCCCGGGAGTAGCGCCTTGGACCCGACGCCGCCCGTCTCCGTGCTCAACGTCAACGACGACGAGGTCGCGCGCTACACCATCACCCGGATGCTCCGCCGCGGGGGCTTCGAGGTGCGCGAGGCCGCCGACGGCGCCGAGGCCCTCGCCCGCGCCGCCGAGCAGCCCGACGTGATCGTGCTCGACGTGAAGCTCCCGGACATCAACGGCTTCGAGGTGTGCCGGCGCATCAAGGCGACGCCTGCGACCGCGGCCATCCCCGTGCTCCTCACGTCGGCGGCGTTCGTCAAGGCCGAGAGCCGGGTGCAGGGCCTGGAGGGCGGCGCCGACGCCTACCTCGTGCAGCCCTCGGAGGCCATCGAGCTCCTCGCCACCGTCCGCGCCCTCGTCCGCGCGCGCCGCGCCGAGGCCGAGCGCGCCGAGCTCCTGCGCCGCGAGCAGCAGGCCCGCGAGCAGGCCGAGTACGCCAACCGGCTGAAGGACGAGTTCCTCGCGACGGTGTCGCACGAGCTGCGGACGCCGCTCAACGCCATCCTCGGGTGGACGCGGATGCTGCGCGGCGGCCACGTGCCCCCCGAGCGCCGCGCCCACGTGCTCGAGACCATCGAGCGCAACGCCCGCGCGCAAGCCCAGCTCGTCGAAGACCTCCTCGACGTGTCGCGCATCCTGTCGGGCAAGCTGCGGATGGAGTTCCGCCCGGTGAGCCTCACGGCCGTGGTCGAGGCCGCCGCCGACGCCGTTCGCCCCACCGCCGAGGCCCGCGGCGTCTCCCTCGAGCTCGACGCTGGCGACCCCGGGCCCGTCGTCGGCGACCCCGACCGCCTCCAGCAGGTCGTCTGGAACCTCCTCTCCAACGCGGTGAAGTTCACCCCCCGCGGCGGGCGCGTCGTCACCCGCCTCGCGCGCGAAGGTGAGTCCGCCCTCGTCGAGGTCATCGACACCGGCGACGGCATCCGCGCCAGCTTCCTCCCGTTCATCTTCGACCGCTTCCGCCAGGCCGACAGCACCGTCAGCCGCACCCACGGCGGCCTCGGCCTCGGCCTCGCGATCGTCCGCCACCTCGTCGAGCTCCACGGCGGCGCCGTCGCCGCCGACAGCGAGGGCCCCGGCCTCGGCTCGCGCTTCCAGGTCAGGCTCCCGCTCCAGCGCGACGTCGCGGGCGTCTCCGGCGAGACGCCCTCGCGCCCCGACCCCGAGGAGCGTCTCTCGCTCCCCGAGGTGCCGCTGCTCACCGGGCTCCACGTGCTGGTGGTCGACGACGAGTTCGACACCCGCGAGCTGCTCGCCGAGGTGCTCTCCCAGCAGGGCGCGCGCGTCACCCTCGCGGCCTCCGCGCGCGAGGCCGCCGAGGCCGTCGCCGCCCGCCCCGACGTGCTCATCAGCGACATCGGCATGCCCGGCGGCGACGGCTACGAGCTCATCCGACGACTCCGCGCCGCCGACGACCGGACGCCCGCCGTCGCCGTCACCGCCTACGCGCGCGGCGAGGACGCGCGCAAGGCCCTCGCGGCGGGATTCCAGCGCCACGCCGCCAAGCCCATCGAGCCCGGCGCGCTCGTCGCCATCGTCGCCGAGCTCTGCGGCCGGCGCCGCGCGACCGAAGGCTGACGGCCGCCCCCTTCGCGGTGCGCTCCGCAGCTCGTCTTCGCCGATTGAACCCGTCGCCCGCGCCGTCGCCCAGGGTTCGCCCGCCTGCCCTCGCTGAGTGGTTTAGGCTCACCCTGGGCTTCGAGCATGGGATCGCCCGGTCGGTACCGGGCTCCCAACGAGGCGGCTTGGGCGACGTGCGACGTTTGCAATACGCTCTGGCTCCCGGAGTCCGCCACCGGGCGGACGATCCCATGCTCGAAGCCCAGGGTGAGCCTAAACCACTCAGCGAGGGCAGGCGGGCGAACCCTGGGCGACGGCGCGGGCGACGGTGCGGGCGCTGAGAAATTGCGAGCGGCTGGAGCACTTGAAAGTGGTGGGGCTGACGCCCGGACGGGCTACGTCCGCGCGGCCGACGTCGCCCGTTGCATGACGCGGGGCGCTTCTCTATACCCGTCGCCCCCGTATGGCACTCGACCTCATCGCCACCCTCGCGCACGAACTCTCCCTCCCCGACCGCGGCGTCCGCGCCGTCGCCGAGCTGCTCGCCGGCGGCGCCACCGTCCCCTTCATCGCACGCTACCGCAAGGAGGCCACCGGCGGCCTCGACGAGGTGCAGATCCGCGCCGTCGAGGAGCGCCACGGCTACCTCCGCGAGCTCGAGGAGCGCAAGAAGACCATCCTCGAGGAGATCGAGCGGCAGGGGAAGCTCACCCCCGAGCTCCGCGCGAAGATCGAGGCCTGCCTCGTCAAGACCGACCTCGAAGACCTCTACCTCCCCTACAAGCCCAAGCGGCGCACGCGCGCGATGATCGCCCGCGAGAAGGGCCTCGGCCCCCTCGGCGAGCGCGTGCTGGCGCAGCCGCCCGACGGCGACCCGGCGCGCGAGGCCGAGCAGTACGTCAACGTCGAGAAGGGCGTCGCGACGGTGAAGGAGGCCCTTCAAGGCGCGCGGGACATCGCCGCCGAGGCCGTCGCCGAGAGCGCTGCGGTGCGCGGGATGGCACGCGAGAAGTTCTTGAAGGAGGGGACGCTCGTGGTGGCGAAGGCGCCGGAGGTGAGCGGGCCGACGAAGTTCGAGATGTACTACGACTTCCGCGAGGCCTGCGCGACCATCCCCTCGCACCGCTACCTCGCCGTCCGCCGCGGCGAGGCCGAGAACGTGCTCCGCGCCGAGGTCGAGGTCGACGTCGAGAAGGCACTCCGCGAGGTGGCCTCGCTCGTCGGGCGCAAGGCATCGTCGCCGTGGGCGGGAGAGCTCGACGCCGCCATCGCCGACGCCTGGCGCCGCCTGCTCGCCCCGTCGGTGGAGAGCGAGGTCCGCGTCGAGATGAAGCTCCACGCCGACCGCGACGCGGTGGAGGTGTTCGCGCAGAACCTCCGCGCCCTCCTCCTCGCCGCGCCGCTCGGCGCCCGCCCCGTCGTGGGCATCGACCCCGGCCAGCGGACGGGCTGCAAGGTGGCCGTCGTCGACGCCACGGGCCGTCTCCTCGAGCACACGCTGCTCCACCTCGTGCAGGGCGACAACGCGCTCGAGCGCAGCCGCGCCACGCTGCGCGCGCTGGTCGAGCGGCACAAGCCCGCGGCGGTGGCGGTGGGCAACGGGACGCACGGACGCGAGACCGAGGCCTTCGTCCGCGAGACGCTCGGGAAGGACGCCGGGGTCATCACGGTGATGGTCAACGAGGCGGGCGCGAGCGTGTACTCGGCGTCGGACGTGGCGCGGGAGGAGTTCCCCGACCTCGACCTGACGGTGCGCGGGGCCATCTCGATCGCACGACGCCTGCAAGACCCGCTGGCCGAGCTGGTGAAGGTCGACCCGAAGTCCATCGGCGTCGGGCAGTACCAGCACGACGTCTTCCAGGCGCTGCTCTCGAAGAAGCTCGACGAGGTGGTGGAGAGCTGCGTCAACTCCGTCGGCGTCGAGCTCAACACCGCGAGCGCGTCGCTCCTCGGGTACGTCGCGGGCATCGGGCCCACGCTGGCGAAGCGCATCGTCGCCCACCGCGACGCGCGCGGCGCCTTCCGCTCGCGCAAGGACGTGCTCGACGTCGCCGGCGTCGGCCCCAAGACCTTCGAACAGTGCGCCGGCTTCCTCCGCCTGCGCGACGGCGACGACCCCCTCGACCGCTCGGCCGTCCACCCCGAGCGCTACGCCCTGGTCGAGACCATCGCGCGCGACGTGGGGGCCGACGTGTCGTCGCTCGTCGGCAACCCCGCGCTCGTCGCGAAGGTGCAGTGGCAGCGCTACGCGACGGGGGACGTCGGGGAGTTCACCCTGCGCGACATCGCGGAGGAGCTGAAGAAGCCGGGCCGCGACCCGCGCGCGGAGTTCGAGCCGCCGAAGTTCCGCGATGACGTGCGCACGATGGAGGACCTCAAGCCCGGCATGCAGCTCGAGGGGGTGGTGACCAACGTCACGGCCTTCGGCGCCTTCGTCGACGTCGGGGTGCACCAGGACGGGCTCGTCCACGTGTCGCAGCTCTCCGACCGCTTCGTCCGCGACCCCGCGGAGGTGGTGCGCCCCGGCGACCGGATCAAGGTGCGGGTGCTGGAGGTGGATCTCACGCGCAAGCGGATCAGCCTCACGGCGAAGTCGGGCAACGCGACGGGCAACGTCGGCGGCGCGTCGGGGCGGCCGCAGCAGCCGCAGGGACAGCAGGGCCAGGGGCGCCGCGACCGCAACGCGCCGCCGCCGAAGCCGGCGCCGCAGGGGCAGTTCAAGAACAACGCCTTCGAGCGGCTGCTGAAGAAGTAGCGGCACGCGAGGCGGAGGCGTCGGCCCGCGGGCCTACCCCGTGTGCTGCGCGAGCCAGCGGACGACCGGCGCCGCCTCGACCGCGCGCTCGACGACCCACTCCACGAAATCTCGCTTGGTGATCGCCTCGACCGGCATCTGCGGGAACATCGTCACCAGCCCCTTGCGCTTGAGGAAGGCGATGCGCGGGTGGTTCTTGTCGACGCCGCGGGGCGCGGTCTTGAGCGTCTCCATCGCGTCGAGGCCGAAGCCGAGGGACTCGACCCCCGCGCAGAGCTTCGCGAGCGCCGCGCCGCTGCGGGCGTCGATCACCGCCGCGCGGAAGCGGTCGAGCGCGTCGCCCGTCATCGCGTAGAGCCCGGCGCCGGCGAAGGTCTCCAGGCCGAGCTGGAGGTAGAGCGCGGCGGGGGTCTCGGTGGCGCTGCCGCGACCCTTGAGCGAGAGCACGCCCGACACGGCCGTCTTGTACGGCGTCTTGTCGAGCGAGAAGCGCACGTCGCGCTGCAGGCGGAACACCTTCGGCTCGCGCAGCGTGAGGCCCTTGTACTCCTTCGCGAGGCGCCCGCGCACCTCGCCGAGCAGGAGCGCCATCGGCCCCGCCCACCCGCGTTCGAACTCGCCCTTGTGCGCCTGGAACCACTCGCGGCTCTGCGTCTCGTCGAGCGCGCGGAAGAAGCTCATCTCCGCGTCGGCGAAGCCTTCGAAGCGCGCGTCGGACTGCGGGGCGGGGGCCTTCTTCGTCGCCATCGCCGCGATGCTCCTCGCCGTCGCGGCGCCGGGTCAAGTTTTCGCGCGGGGGCGCGGACCCCTCTGCTGCTCAGGGGTCGGCCGCGAGGTGCCCGGGCCGCAGGGGCTCGGCCGCGCGCCGGCGCCTCTCGGCGAGCCCCCGGAGCGCCTCCGCGCGTTCCGGCGCGCGCGGGGCGACGCGCGCCTCGATCACGCGGGCGGCCTCGTCGTCGCGGCGGAGCGCGAGCAGCGCCTCCACGCGCAGCGCGTCGGCCTCCACCGAAGCGCCCTCCGGCGGGAGCGCGGCGAGCGCCCGCGCCGGCGCCGACACCGCCAGCAGCGCCCGCGCCGCGCGCGCCCCGTCGCCGCTCGCGAGGTCGGCCTCGAGCGAGCCCACCGCGGCCAGCCACGAGGCCGCCACGTCGCGCGGCGCCCGGCGCCCCGACGCCGTCAGGATGAGCGCCCGCGCGCGCCCAGGCTCGCCGAGCCGCACGTGGGCCTGCACCGCGGGGACGAGCAGCTCTTCGCAGCCGCGCGCGCAGGTCGCGAGGCCGCGCCCGAGGAGCGCGAGCGCGGCCCGGTCGTCGCCGAGGTCGGAGAGGATCGACGCGTGGACGCGGAGCGCCGTCCGCGCGCCGCGCTCCCCGAGCTCGCGGAGGTCGAGTTCGAAGCGGTGGCCGTCGACCGCGAAGCCCGCGCGCCCGCGCGTCCAGAGGGGCTGGAGCGCGTCGGCGAGGGCGCGGCGCTGGGCGAGGTCGTCGGGCGGGACGACGGTCGCGAGGGCCATCTCCAGCGCGGCCACGGTGACGAGCGCGGGCTCGAGACGACGGCGCGGCTCCACCGCGCGCCACGCGGCCAGCGCGCGGAGGGCCATGCCGTAGGACGCGCGCACGCGGCCCTCCTGCCGGAGCACGCTGCACACCGCCTGGGCCATCAAGGGCTCGTCGGGGCGGGCGGCGTGCTCGTGGCGGAAGAAGGCGCCCTCGTCGCGGAAGCGGGACTGCTCGTCGAGGCGCGCCGGGAGCCACGCCGCCGCGGCGGCCACGACGGCGAGGGCGAGGGGGCGCGCGCGCGCCGGCGACCGGGCGAGGGGCGCGGCGAGCGCGCGGGCGAGGAGCAGCGCGGGCCCGAGGAGCGAGAGGTAGAGGTAGCGCGCGAGGGCGGCCTGCGGGTGGATGGGCCCGGGCCACACGAAATTGAGCGACGGGGCGATCGGCAGGAGCCAGAGGAGCGGGGCCGCGCGGAGGGCGAGGTCGCGCCGCCGCCAGCCGACGGCCGCGAGCGCCGCGCAGGCGACGAGCGCCGCGGTGCCGAGGGCGACGTTGGCCGCGGAGAGAGACGGCGCGCCCGCCGCGTCGGAGCGGAGCACGTCGGCGACCAGGGTGCTCGTGGGCCAGGCCGTGAGGCGCGCGTAGCGCCCGAGCGTGTCGAGCGCGACGCCGAGCCGCAGGTGGAGCGCGAGGGGCCAGCGCTCGCCGCCGAGCGGGAGGAGCGCGGCCCGGGCGGCGCCGTAGGCGAGCACGGCGGCGGCCGCGGGCGCGACCCGGAGCGCGGCGCGGCGGGGGCCGACGGCGTGGGGCGTCACCGCGAGGAAGAGCCCCGGGAGGACGGCGGAGGTCTCCTTCGCGGCGAGCGCCGCCGCGGTGAAGGCCGCGAGGATCCAGGGGCGCCGCCCCTCGCGCGCGTCGGGCGCTTCGGTCGCCGGCGCGAGCGCGAGCAAGGCGACGAGGGCGGGGACGAGGTCGAGGAGGCCGGTGATCCAGGCGACGGTGCCGAGGCGGCTCCCGTGGACGGCGAAGAGGGCGCCGGCGGCGAAGGCGGCCGCGGGCGGCGGCGCGGCGAGGCGCTGGACGAGGCGGACGGCGAGCCCGGCGCAGAGCGCGTGGAGCGCCACGTTGAGCGCGTGGAAGGCCGCCGGCGACGAGGAGGCGCGGAGCACGGCCCACCAGGCGAGCGACACGAGCGGGCGGTAGTAGCGGTAGAGCTCGCGGTCGTCGAAGGCGCCCTGCGACCAGAGCTGCTGCGTGAAGATCGCGCGGAGGAAGTCGGGGCGCCGCAGGGCCTCGTTGTCGGCGACGAGGAAGCGGTCGTCCCAGACGAAGCCCCCGGCGAGGGAGGGGGCCCAGGTGAGCGCGGCGACGGCGGCGGCTGCGGCCGCGGGCCAGCGCGCGGCGGGGCTCTCGGGCGTTGGGGGGGCCATGCGACGGGCCCATAGGAGGGCCGCGCGTCGTGGCGCGTCAAGGGCGTCGTGCGCTGGCGCGGTGGTTCGCCCCGCGCGCGTCCGGGTGTAGTCTCAGCGCACGATGGGTGACCGGGAGCATCGCGCGTACTGGCAGTGGCGCCTCGACGCGGGCGGGGGCTACGACGAGATCTTCATCCTGAGCCTCTACGACGACGGGGTGGAGCTCGTCGCGCACGTCGACTACCACGCCTCGCGCGAGCGCCAGCGGTGGACGCTCGACGAGGCGAGGCGCGCGCCGCGGTCGGAGTTCGAATCGATCCCCGACGCCGCGTGGGAAGAGCTCCGGGCGCGCCTCGGGTGACGCGGCGGCGCTCCCGGGCCGGGGCCGCGCTCGTCGCCGCGGCGGCGCTCTGGGCGCTGGCGAACGCGTTCGTCGCCCGCCGGCTCACGGCGCCCGACCGGCACGCCGTCGAGGCGCCCGCGTCGCCTGCGGTCACCGCGTGGTCGATCGCGTCGGGGGGCCCGCGGCTCCGCGGGTGGCGGACGTCGGCCCCCGCGACGCGCGCGGTGGTGGTCTTCGCGCACGGCTACCGCAACGACCGCGCGCTCGGGCTCCCGCTCGCGGCGCCCCTCGCGCGGCGCGGGATGGCGCTGGTCACCTTCGACTTCCGCGCGCACGGGGAGAGCGACGGCGACCGCGTCACCTTCGGCCACCGCGAGCGCGAGGACGTCCCGCGCGTGCTCCGCTTCGCGCGCGGCGCGGGCCTCCCGGTCGCGTGGGTGGGCTTCTCGATGGGCGCGGCGGCCTACCTGCTCTCGGGCGCCGAGGCCGACGCCGCCGTGCTCGACTCGCCCTACGCCGAGCTCGGTCGTGCGCAGCGGAGCCGCTTCGGACCGCTCTTCACGTGGGGGCTCCCGCTCGCGCGCGCGCTCGTGGCGTGGCGCGTCGGTGCGCCGCTCGACGACGTCCGCCCGGTCGACCGCGTCGCGTCGCTCGCCCGCCCGACGCGCTTCGTGTTCGCCGAGCGCGACCACTGGGTGCCGCCCGACGCGCAGGCCCGGATGCGCGCGCGGCCCTGCGCGCGGTGCGAGTTCGTGGCGCTGCACGGCGCCGAGCACGGCGGGCACCTGACGCCCGCGTGGGCCGAGAACGTCGCCGCGTGGCTCGACCGCGCGCTGCCGCGGTGACCCGCGCCGCTCGCTCACGGCGAGAGGTCGCCGAGCGCGTTGTTGCGCCACGTCAGGCCCGTCACGGCCGGCGCCGCGCGGACGCGGAAGAGCCCCCAGGTCGCCGAGTCGGCGATCACGCTGTCGCGGATCGAGCCCGCGCAATCGATCCACCAGATCGCGCCGGCGGTGCCGGGCCCGTACGTCTGGGCGCCGCCGTAGAGCACCTGGAGGCCCGCGAGGTCGACGTCCTCCGAGCGGCAGTTGTTGCCGAGCTTGATCCCGAGCCAGTCGCCGCGCGCGGGCGCCGCCGCCGACGAGGTGAACACCACGGGCTCCGCGGCCGTGCCCGCGACGCGCAGCCCGGCGTTGTCGGCGATGGTGAGGCCGGCGCCGCGGTCGAAGCGGAGGCGCGCCCCGGCGTCGATCGCGATCACCGCCGACCCGCTGAGGGCCTGGACGGTGACGGGCTGGGTCACCCGGTAGGGGACGCCGAGCGCGCGCCACCGGGCGCCCGTTCGAAGCGTCGCGCCGCGCACGGTCACGACGTCCTCCGCGTTGCCCGTGAGCGACGAGCTCGGGTCGAGCTCGCCGACGAGCGCCGCCGTCACGCTCACCGGCGCGCCCCGGTTGGCGGTGACGGTGTTGCGCGCGAACGACCCGCCCGCCATCGCGCCGAGCGCTGCGGTGTCGCTCGCGAAGAGCCCGCCGAGCGCGTTGCGGCGCAGGGACGTCCCGGTCACCGTGGCCGTCCCGTTGGTGAAGAGGTAGAGCCCGTAGCCCTCGCTGTCCTGCAGCGCGCTGTCGGCGACGGTGAGGGTGCCCCAGTACACCGTGACCGCGCCGCGCGCCGGCGACGCCCCGGCGAACTCGACCGTCGTCCGCGTGAGCCGCGACCCCGCGCTGCGCGTGCCGAAGTAGAGCCCCGGCCAGTCGCCCGCCGCGGGCGCCGCCGCCGCGGAGGTGAACCGCACCCCGCGCGTCGCCCCCTCCGCCACGAGCGTCCCGGGCATCCCCTCGCCGACGTACACCTGCACGCCGGCGGCGGCGTAGAAGGTCGCGCCGTCCTCGACGGTGACGCGGGGCGCGTCGGCCCCCTCGACGTTGAAGCCCTCGGCGAGGAGGTAGGGCGCGTCGAGCGCGCGCCACGCGGCCGAGCGCTCGACGTAGTCGCCGGTCACCCGGACGCGGCCGGTGCCGTTGGGGGCGTACGTTCCTGTCGCTGCGAGCTGGCCGACGAAGTTGGCAGGGACGGTGACGGGGTGGCCGCCGTTGTCGCGCAGGGTGTTGCGGTCGAAGGTGGGGGCGTCGGCCAGCGCGAGGGCGGCGTTGGAGGCGACGAAGACGCCGTCGAGGGCGTTGTTCGACGCGGTGGTGTTGGAGATGGTGGCGACGCCGCCCATCTGGACATGGACGCCATGGCGCGCCGAGTCGCGCACGGTGCAGCTGCGGAGGGTCGTCGGGGAGGCGATCCGCACGGCGCCGAGGTCGCTGCCGGCGTAGAGCACGCTGAGCCCGGCGAGCGTCGAGGGCAGGCTCGACGCGTTGAGGAACACCCCCGCCCAGTCGCCGCGCGCGGGCATCGCTGCTGCGCTGGTGAAGGTGACGCCCGCTGTGCCGCCCTCGACGACGAGCGCGCCGGGGTTGGCGCCGCCGGCGGTGACGCCCGCGCCGGCGGCGAAGCGGGCGGTGACGCCGTCGCGGACGGTGAGCGTGGCGCCAGCGATCGAGGCGACCGCGACGGTGCCCGTGACGAGGTAGTCGACGTCGAGGCGCTGCCACGCGACGTCGCGGGTGATCGCGTCGCCGACGAGCGACGCGCGGTCGGTGCGGTTGCCGCCGTAGCGCGAGGAGGCGTCGAGCTGGTGGGCCTGGCTCGACGGGACAGTGACGGCGTAGCGCCCGTTGCGGGTGACGGTGTTGCGCTCGAAGGCCCCGCCGAGCGACGCCCGCAGCGCGACGAAGAGCCCGTCGCCGCCGTTGTCCGAGAGCGTGCTGTCGGCGATGACGGGCGCCGCGCCGACGTCCGCGAACACCCCGTGCCCCGCGTGGTTGCGGGCGGTGACGCGGGAGAGCGTCGGCGACGAGCGCGCGAGGTGGACGCCGCCGCGCAGCTCGCTGCCGGCGAACGAGACGGTCACCTGCGTGAGCGCCGAGCGCTGGTCGTTGGCGCCGAGCGTGAGGCCCGTCCAATCGCCGGCGGCGGGGGCGGCCTGGTGCGAGGTGAGGGTGATCGGCGTGGCGGTCCCGTCGGCCACGAGGCGCCCGCGGTCGGCCTCCCCGACGTAGAGCCCGACATCGCGGACGAACTCCACCCGCGCCCCGCCCTCCAGCGTGAGCGTCGGCGCCGCGGCGCCCTGCACGTGGACGTCGCAGGTCACGACGTGGAGGCGGTCGCGTCGCCACGTGGTATCGACGGTGACGTCGCCGCAGTGGGGCACCTGGCAGGACGCCGCGGCGAAGTCCGCCGCCCCGTCGCAGTCGTTGTCGACGCCGTCGTCGCACACCTCCGCGGCGCCGGGGTGCACGCGCGCGTCGTGGTCGTCGCAGTCGCGGGGGGCCGGCACGCCGTCGCGGTCCTCGTCCGCCGGGGCGTCGGGCGCGGCGTCGCCCGGGGCGTCGAGGGGGAGGTCGGGCGCGGCGTCCGCTGCGACGTCGGGTGAAGCGTCTTCGGCGATGTCGGGCGCGGCGTCGGGGGCGACATCGAGCGCCATGTCGGGTGCGGTATCGGGCGCGGTGTCGGGCGCGGCATCGGGCGCGGCGACGTCACGCGCGTCGCCGAGGTCGCTCGCCGCGTCGCGGCGGTTGGGGTCGCTCGCGGCGTCGTTGTCCGCGCATCCGGCCGCGGCCACGACGAAGAGCCCCGCGAGGGCTCGCCGGAAGGAAGGCAAGGAGGGCTTCACGCAGGGGACTACGCACGCCCCGCGCGCGTGGGTCAAGGCCGAGCGCGGGGTGCGGCCGCCTCGGCGACGGATGCTCCTCGCCGCCACCGCCTGCCGCGACGGGGCGACCGTAAGCCGCGCCGCCCGCGCGTCGTTGTGGGGCGTCGTCCACGGAGGTCACCGATGCCCACGTCGCCCCGCCTCGCGCTCTGCGCCCTCGTCGCCCTCTCCGCCCTCGGCTGCGGGGTCACCGTCCACCACGCCGGCGGCGCCGCCGCGTTCGACCCGCACCCGGCGCGCGAGGTCACCGAGGACGACATCCGGACCGCGTTCGCCGCGCGCCCGCAGCTCGGCGAGCGCTCGCGCGTCGCGTATTTCACGCACGACGGCGCGCGGGCGGAGGCCGTGGGCGACGCGCTCGCCGCGCTGCCGCACGTGGAGAGCGCGTACCGCATCCCCGCGCTGCTGGTGACGGGCCGCGGCCGCTACGACGAGGCGCGGATGGGGGAGGCGCCGCGCGCGGTCGACGTCCACCAGCTCCGGCTGCTCGCGGCGCGGGCGCGGTGCGACGTGCTGGTGGTGTTCGACTACGGGTACCGCGTCGAGCGGGAGGCCAACGGGTACGCCGCCCTCAACGCGCTGCTGGTGCCGGTGTTCTTCGCGCCCTTCCTCGACGCGCGGGTGGAGAGCTACCTCGACGCCTTCGTCATCGACGTGCGCAACGGGTACCTCTACCGGCACCTCACCGCGTCGCAGCGGGGGGAGGCCCCCCGCCTCACGATGTGGTCCGACGCCGAGCTCCGGCTCGTCGAGCGCCAGTGGGGCGACCTCCTCGCCGAGACCCGCGGCGCGCTCGCGGCCGCCTTCGCCGAGGGGGCCGCGGGCGCCGCCGGGGAGCGCGTCGCTCAGCGCGTGCGGACGGCGCCCGCGTTGCCCGCGTTGCCCGCGCCCGCGCGGACGCCCGAGCGGATCACCAGCGAACGGACCTTCTGAGCGTTGTGCGTGTTCATGATCGTCTCCTATGGGTGGGGCCCCGATGTGGGGCTCGGCCGACCCTTGAGCAGGGGGCGTGCCGCGCGCTTTTGCGGGCGTTCGCACGCGGACGGCGGTCGGCGCGCGCAGCGGGTTTCACGCGGGCGCGCCACCGGGTGCGCGGCGGGCGGTGGGGGCGTTTCCCCCGCGGCGCCGCGGCGGCGCTGGTACCTTCGCGCGCATGACCAGCTCGGCCTCGTGCGCGGCGGCCGCCGCCGGCGACCTCGACGCGCTCCGCGCGGCCCTCGACGCGGGGGAGCCCGTCGACGGCGCCCCCGACGAGGTGATGTGCCCGCTCTTCGAAGCCGTCTGGAACCAGCGCGTCGACGCCGTGCGCGAGCTCCTCGCGCGCGGCGCCTCCGTCGAGCGCCCGGTGTACACGCGCACCCCCCTCAGCTACGCCCCCCAGATGCGGGTGCCCGACGACCAGCGGGAGGCCGCGCAGGGGCCCGTGCTGGCCGTCATCGAGCTGCTCCTCGCGGCCGGCGCCGACCCGGCGGGGACGCCGGGAAACTCGGGCTACACGCCGCTCCTGGTGGCGCTGCGTTGGGGCACGCCGGCGATCGCGCGGCGGCTGTTCGACGCGGGCGCGCCGGCGGACGCCTCGCACGTCGAAGCGGCGGCCCGCGCCGGGATGGTCGACCTCGTCGAGCCCCTCGCGGAGCGAGCCGGCGGCGATTTCTCGACGGCGCTCTGGCACGTCGCCGCGCGCGGACTCCGCGGCGACGAGGTGTGCGGGCTCGCGCGGAGGCTCCTCGCGCGTGGAGCCGACGTCGACCACGCGAAGGACGGCGGGGCCACCCCCGCGCACTGGGCCGCGTACTGGAGCAACCTCGCGATGCTGCGCGTGCTCGCCGAGGCCGGCGCGCGGCTCGACCTCGCCACCACCGGGACCTGGCGCCCGGAGGGCAGGGCGAAGCGCAAAGGGCTCACGGCCGGCGCGCTGCTCGAACAGGCGCTCGACGCGGAGCGGGCACGGTTCGCGGACAGGCCCGAGCTCCGCGCGGCGTGGGCGGCGCTCGGCGAGGCCCTGGGCCGCCCGCTCGACGCGTGGCTCGCGGCGCTCGACGCCCCGAAGCCCCGCGGCCGCGCGAAGAAGAAGGCGTAGGTGCCCGCGCCGGGCGAAACCCCCGGTTGCCAGAAATTGCCGCCCGCGCCCCGTCCCGCGGTAGGGCTCGATGGGTGAAGGCCCCCTTTCTCTCCCTCGCGCTCGTCGCCCTGGCGGCGTGCAGTTCCTCGACGCGCCAGTCGTTCGACGAGACGGCGGCGATCTTCCACGACGACCTCCGCTGGGGGCGCCTGCCCACCGCCGAGGGCGCCGTCGACCCTGCGATCCGCACGGCCTTCACGCAGCGCCACCGCCCGTGGGGCGTGACGGTCCACATCATGGACGTCGAGGTGGAGAGCATGCGGGCCAACAGCGACCGCGGCACCGTCCGCCTGCGCGTGATGTGGACGCGCGGCACCGACAGCACCGTCATCTGCGAGAGCGTCGTCGAGGAGTCGTGGGAGGCCGCGGGCTCGAGCTGGCGCCTGCGCAACGAGGCGATCATCGCGGGCGACGCCGGGCTCTTCGGCACGCCGACCGCGGCCGCGACCCCCGCGCCCCCGCGCGGCTGACGCGCGAGACGGCGCACGCGTCGAAGGCCCCGCCGACCCTCCCGAAGGCCGAGCATGGACGACCCAAACACCCTCCGTCTTCGAAGCGGGAGGCGCGTGTGCCTCGCGCGGTACGGGGCCGCGTCGGGCGCGCCGGTGGTGTTCTTTCAGGGGACGCCGAGCAGCCGGCTCATGCGGCCGCCCGACGCCATCTCGGAGGCGCTCGGCGCTCGCCTGCTCGTCGTCGACCGGCCCGGCTTTGGGCGCTCCGATCCTGCGCCTGGCCGCACCCTCGTCGCGTGGGCCGAGGACGTCGCCGAGGTGCTCGAACACTTCGGCGTCGCGGGCTTCCACGTCGCGGCCGTGTCGGGCGGGTGCCCCTACGCGCTCGCGACCGCGTGGCGCTGGCCCGACCGCGTGCTCAGCGCGAGCGTGTGCGGCGGCTCCGGGCCCGTCGACCTGCCCGGCGCGCTCTCGGGCGCTGCGCTGGAACGGCGCGCCGGCTACCTCCTCGCGCGACACGTTCCATCCGCGCTCCGCGCCATCCTTCGCCGGTACCCCGACCCGCGCGTCGACGCGGAGGCCTTCGTCCGCCGCTACACCGGGCACAACCCGCCGGCCGATCAGGCCGTCATCGCCGAACCCGACTTTCACGCGCGCTACCTCGCCAACTTCGTCGAGGCCTGGCGTCAGGGGCCGGACGCGTTCGCCGAGGAGGTGACCCTCGGCGCGAGCCCCTGGGGCTTCGACCTCGCCGACATCCGCGTGCCGGTCCACTTCTGGTTCGGGGGCGCCGACAACTCCACGCCCCTCGGCATGTCGCGGGGGATGGCCGCGCGGATCCCCGGGGCGCGGCTCACCGTGCTCCCGGGCCAGGGGCACATGTTCGTCTACGGCCCGCGCTGGCGCGAGGTCCTGGCCGACCTCTTGGGCCCGCGAGGCAGCGGGCCGTGAAAGGGCCGCGGGCTCAGGGCCCGCTCCGCCGCCCGCGGTAGCCGTAGCCGCGCGGCAGCAGCGCGAACCCATCGCACCCGTGCCACTCCACCACCCACACCGCCATCCCGTTGCGGCCGTACTTGCGCCGCAGGGGGTCGGGGCTCCGCGCGACCTCGTCGTAGCCCGCCGCGAGCGCATGGCACCCGAGGTTGCCCCAGCCCGTCGACGGCTCGACGTCGGCCCACCGGCAGAAGAAGCACGCGCGCGGCGCCTCCCCGTCGCCGACGAGCGCCCAGAGCGCCCACTCGACGTCCGTCCGCTCTGGCCCGTCGCGCCCGTCGACGCGTCCGCGGTAGCGGGCCTTGCCGTCCGCGCCGCGCCACACGTCGACTTCGAAGGGGCCGAGCGCCATCGTCACGACGTCGCCCGCGCCGACGTGGCGGAGGAAGTCGTCGGGCGCGTCGATCGCGAGCCGCGCGTCGCCGACGACCCACGTCCAGGTCCCTTCCTCGTCGCCCTCGGCGCGACGGACGACGCCCCGCTGCTTGCCGCAGCAGGCCGCGTAGGGCAAGTCGTCAACGCGGCGGGCGGGCGGCGGCATCGGGCCGTGCGAGCGTACACCCCGCGCCCCCGCGCGGGCGCCGTGACGTCGCGACGTGCTTGACCCGCCCGCCGCGGCCGCGCTTCCATCCGCGCGTGGCACCCGACGCCGCGGACCCCGAGGGCAACGAGCGGCGGCTGCGCGAGACGGCCGCGCTCCTCGGCGACGTCTCCCCCGACGCGACCCTGCGCCCCGACCCCGCCGCGGGCGCCGCCACGCTCGACCGCACGCTCCCGCCGCTGGTGATCGACCGCGACGCGAGCGCTCCATCCCCCCGCCAGCGCGAGTCCCTCTCCCTTCAAGAACTCCTCGGCGAGGGCGGCATGGGGAAGGTGTACGCCGGGCTCCAGCGCTCGCTCGGGCGGGCGGTCGCGGTCAAGGTGCTCGAGGGCTCGAAGGTCAACGAACGGGCGCGGGCGGCGCTCCTGCACGAGGCTCGGGTGACGGGCCGTCTGGAGCACCCGAACATCGTGCCAGTTCACGTGCTGGGGGTGGACGGCGCGGGCCAGCCGGTGATGGTGATGAAGCGGATCGAGGGGGTGAGCTGGCGCAAGCTCCTGCAAGACCCCTCGCACGCGGCGTGGGCGCGCCTGCTGTCTCGTCACCGCGACCGCCTCGAAGCGCACGTGGAGATCCTGCTCCGGGTGTGCGACGCGCTGGAGTACGCCCACGCGCGCGGCGTCGTCCACCGCGACCTCAAGCCCGACAACGTCATGCTCGGCGCCTTCGGCGAGGTCTACCTCCTCGACTGGGGCGTCGCCCTCGACACCGGCGCCCGCCCCACCGAGCGCGCCGTCGTCGGGACGCCTTCGTACATGGCCCCCGAGATGGTCGACGGCGACCCCGCCAACGTCTCCACCGCGACGGACGTGTACCTCCTCGGCGCCGCGCTCCACGAGGCCCTCACGGGCGAGACGCGCCACGTCGGGGTCAACCTCTTCGCGGTGTTCTACTCGGCGCACCGGTCGCTGCCGTTCGCGTACGGGGCGGACGTGCCGACCGAGCTCGCCGCGCTCTGCAACGACGCGACGGCCCGCGAGCCCGGGCGGCGCCCCGCCTCCGTCGACGCCTTCCGCGCGAGGCTCCTCGCGTGGCGACGCCACCGCGCCTCCACCGAGCTCGCCGACGACGCGGCTCGCGCCCTCGACCGGGCGCTCCACCCCGGCGCGTCGACCGACCGCGAGGCGGCGGGGCGCGCGCTGCGGGAGGCGCGCCTCGGCTTCGCGCAGGCCCTCACCGCGTGGCCCGACAACGGCCCCGCGCGCGAAGGGCTCGGCCGCACCTTCGAAGCGCTCGTGCGCTGCGCCCTCGACGACGAGAGCCCCGACGCGGCCCGCTCGCTCTACGCCGCGTGGCCCGACCCCGACCCCGCCCTCGCCGCGGAGATCGACGCGCTCTCGGCGCGGGCCGCCGCCGGCCGCTCGCTCTCCGAGCGGGCCGCCGCGCTGGAGCGCGAGATGGACACCGGCGCGAGCCGCGGGGCGCACTCCCTGACGCTCGCGGTCTTCACCGCCATCGTCATCGCGGCCACCGGCGCGGTCGTCGCGCGAGGCGGCGTCGCGGGCCCGCCGCCGCCGCTCCGCTTCCTGCTCGGCGTGGACGTCGCGCTGCTGGCGGCCGGCGGCCTCGCCACCGCGGCGGCGCGGCGGCGCGTGCTCGGCAACGTGATCGGGCGGCGCGTCACGGTGCTCCTCCTCGGCGGCATCGCCACGGTCGTCGCCACCGACGTCGCCGCCGACGCGCTCGGTGCGGACACCTTCGTCGCCACCGTCATGCGCTCGGTGCTCCTCGGGTTCGGGCTCCTCACGGCGGCGACGCAGGGGCTCCCGGCGCTCGCGCTGCCCGCGGCCGCGGCCTTCGGCGCCGCGGTGGCGGCGGCGGTGGCGCCCCAGCACCTCAACCTCGTCGCGATGCTCGGCACCAACGCGCTCGCCCTCACGACGCTCTGGGTGGTGGCGAGCGGCCGCCTCGCCGTCGCGGGCCCCGTCAGCGGATCGAGTCGGCCTCCGCCACCTTGAGGCGCCCCGCGCGGACGAGCCCCCACACCAGCAGCGTGAAGCCCGTGAGCCCGACGGGGACGATGGTGTAGACGTGCGCCGGGAAGGCCGCGACGAGGGCGGCCCCGACGAGCGCCACCACGCCGAGGTGGCCGAGCGCGGGGAGCCCGAGCAGCGCCGCGAAGAAGCACACCGCCGCGAGCGCGAGGAAGCGGTACGCCGAGCCGTAGGGGACGGGCCACCCGAGGCGCCACGCGAACACGTCCACCACGATGGTCGACGCGACGCCGAGCGCGACGACGGCGGTCATCCGGCGCCCGATGACGTTGGCCATCACGCGCCGCCGCACGGCGAAGAGCGCGATCGAGGCGACGACGGCGGCGGCCGCGTCAGCGCGGACGAGCGCGTCGTAGGGGGAGGGGTCTGCTCCCGCGGGCCGCCGCGCGGTGACCCAGAGCGCGAGCGCCACGTTGGCCGCCACCAGCGCGCCGAACACCCAGGGGCGCTCGGTCGACCACACGGAGAAGTCCATCTCGCGCTGGACGGCGAGGGCGCGGGAGGCCCGCTCCCGCGTGAGGGCGACGTCCGCTTCGAGCGCCGCGAGCTCGTTCGCGAGTCGCGCGTCGGGCGCCGGGAGCTCGGCGAGCAGCGAGCGCGCCCCCGCGACGTCGCGGAGCGCGAGGGCCCGCGCGACGAGGAGCGCGATGACCCCCTGGAGCCCGGCGCGCGCGTCGGGGTTGTCGCGCCACCGCGCGAGGGCCTGTTCGAAGCCGAAGCGGCACGCGAGGGCGGCCTCCCAGGTCTCCTCCGAGGCCAGCGCCGCGCCTTGACGCGCGCGCAACACGGCGAGGTCGCGCGTGGCGGCGTCGCTCAGGGCGATCGACGCGCGATGCCCCACCCACGCGAGGAGCCTCTCCCGGAAGGCCACCACGGTGCCCGGCCGCTCGCCCGGCGCCCGCGCCAGCGCGGCCGTGCAGAGCGCGGCGAGCTCGCCCGGGACGTCGGCGTCGAGGGCGGGGGGCGCGGCCGTCCACGCCGCGAAGAGGACCTCGCGGAGCGTCGCCCCGTCGTGCGGCGGACGCCCCGTGAGGGCCTCGTGGAGCGACGCGCCGAGGAGGTACACGTCGGTGGCCGTGGAGACGCTGGCGGGGTCGCCGTCGACCATCTCGGGCGCCATGTACGAAGGCGTCCCGACGACGGCGCGCCCGGGGGACGGCGCGTGGACGTCGAGGGCGACGCCCCAGTCGAGGAGGTAGACCTCGCCGAAGGCGCCGAGCATGACGTTGTCGGGCTTGAGGTCGCGGTGGACGACGCCGCGCGCGTGGGCGTACTCCAGCGCGTCGCACACCCGGAGCAGGATCTCCACGTGCGCTTCGAGGCGGTCGCGGTGACGAGACAGCAGGCGCGCCCACGCCGCGTGCGAGGGGTCTTGCAGCAGCTTGCGCCAGCTCACCCCCTCGATCCGCTTCATCACCATCACCGGCTGACCCGCGCCGTCCACCCCCAGCACGTGAACTGGCACGATGTTCGGGTGCTCCAGACGGCCCGTCACCCGAGCCTCGTGCAGGAGCGCCGCGCGGGCCCGATCGTTCGCATCCGAACCATCGAGCACCTTGACCGCGACCGGGCGGCCGAGCGAGCGCTGCGTCCCGGCGAACACCTTCCCCATGCCGCCCTCGCCGAGGAGTTCGCGGACGATGAGCTCGCCGTCGGCGACGAGCTGCTCGGCGTCGGGCGCCGAGGGCCGCGGCTCCTGGCGGAGCGAGAGGAGCGGGAGGTCGGCGGTGGGCGACGGGGGTTCGCCTTCGGGCGGCGGGCGGATGGTCGCGTCGTGGGCGATCGCGCCGTCGATGGTGGGCGCGCAGAGGGTGGCCCAGAGGGCTTCGAAGCGCGCGTCGGGGGCGTCCGCCATGGGCGCGGCGGAGTATGCGCCCACCGGGCGCGCGGAGGGAACGCGCATCGCCGCCGCGGTGTTCAGCGGCACTCGACGACGACGCGGTCGGCGGGGGCGCCCGCGGGCACCTCGGCGCGGCCGCGCGCGTGGCGCGTCGAGCCGGCGCCGCGGGGGTCGTCGCCCTCGGCCGACTCGACGAAGTCCCACGCGATGGTTCGGCCCCGGAGGGTCAGCGTGAGGTTGAAGCTCCCGCCGCCGACGGGCCACGACCCTTCGTAGCGATCGACCACGCCGGGCGACGCGGGGCACGGACCGTAGTCTGGCGAGGTGAGCGAGAGGTCGCCGACGGCGTAGATCCTCGGGGGACCGTGCAGGGAGGGCATTTCGAGCGTGATCGACCAGGGGTCGGCCCAGCGCTCCCCGCCGCTCCGCTCGGTCTGCGCGAACACCAGGCGCGCGCGGGGCGCAGACGCGTCAGGGGCGCCGGGCGCAGCGTCGGGTGTCGCGTCGGGCGCGGCGTCGGGGGACGCGTCTCGCGGTGGCGCCACGTCGACGGGGGCTGCGGGCACGTTGGCGCGCAATGCCGCGTTCGTTGGCGGCGGCGTGACGGGGCCCGGCGCGGCGCGGCGGCATGCCACCACGAGCACGAGGAGCGAGAGGGCGGCGCGCTGCATGGAGCTGGCGGGAGTGGACCACGGAGGGGAGCGCCATCGCAACGCCGTGGTCGCGTGGGCGTCGAACGGGGTGGATTGTGATGGACTGCTTCGGGGCGGCCCGATACCCCTCCGGGCGTTTGGTTGAGGGCGAGCGATGAGGAGCGCGATGAGGAAGCGTGGTCACTTCGGTTGTGGGCTCGGCGTGCTGCTTTGCATCGGTTGCGGCGACGAGGTCCCGCGGAGCTGCGACCCGGACGTCGTCGGGTGTGGCCTGGCGACGGTGGCGGGGGCGACCTACGCGATGGGCCTTCGGGGCGAGGTGCCGTCGGTCCGCGTCGACGGCTTTCGCGTCGACCGCTACGAGGTGACGGTGGCGCGCTTCCGGCGCTTCGTCGAAGCGGGGAGGCCCTCGGTGCCGGGCGGCAACGTGGCGTACCCCGCGGGGGCCCTCGCGTGGGCCGGGCGCACCGACGGCTACTGGGACGCGACGACGGCGTCGGGCTGCAATTGGACCGCGCAGGCCGGCGCGCGGGAGGCGTACGCGATGAACTGCGTCGACTGGTCGACGGCGCAGGCGTTCTGCGTCTGGGACGGCGGCAGGCTCCCCACGGAGGCCGAGTGGGAGCTCGCCGCGCGCGGCCCGCAGGGGAGGCAGTTTCCGTGGGGCACGCCGGCGACGACGAACCTCGTGGGCGCGCCGCCGCTCTGCGGGGCGGACCGGCCGACGCCGGGCGGCTGCGTCGTCAACGACCCGACGCACGCCGGGAGCCGCACGCCCGAGGGGGTGTGGCACCTCGCCGACAACGTGTCGGAGTGGACCGCCGACCTCCGCCAGGAGCTGAGCGACCCGCGCTGCTGGGGAAGCGCGCCCCGCACCAACCCCCTCTGCCGCACCGTGGACGCGGACTCGATCACCCACGTGATTCGAGGCGGTTCGTTCGAAGTGCTCGGGGGGAGCTCGCTCGTCTTTCGCCGCGACGGGCAGGTCGACCGCATCCCGCAACCGGACGTGGGCTTCCGCTGCGCGAGGTGAGCCGGGCGCGTGCACGACCCCACGCGTGCGCCTGACGCGGTCGGCCGTTCCAGCGCGGCGGCGCGCTGCGGTAGCGTCCGCCCGCGACCCGATGCGCCCCCATCCCGCCGGCCTCCGCGCCCTCGCGCTCTGCTTCGCGGCGATCCCCATCGCGTGCCGTCGCCCGCCGCGGGCGCCCCCGCGCGCGCCCGACGCCGCGCCGGCCCCGCGCGTCGACCCCCCGCCCACGGCGCCGGTCGCGGGCGCGCTGTCGCTCCCGCTCGACCGGCAGGTCGCTTCGCTCGTCGTGTCGGCCGACGGCGCGTGCGTCGTCCTAGCCGACCGCACGGCGCGCTGCTGGGGGCTGTCGCAGGTCCGCGAGGAGCCTCCCCGGCCCACGCCCGCGGGGGTCTACGCGGTGCCGGGCGTGCGCGGCATCGCGCGGCTCGACGCGGGGTCGAGGAGCTACTGCGCGACGCTCGCCGACGGCGACCACCGCTGCTGGGGCGAGTCCGACGACACGCTCCTCGGGTGCCCGCAGCTCCGCCCGCTGCCGCAGCCGCACGCCATCCCGCGCCTCGGGGCCGCGACGCGGTTCGCCTTCTCGACGTTCACCGCGTGCGCCGTCGCCCCCGCGGGCAACGTCTGGTGCTGGGGCCCCGACAACGACTGCCAGATCGTCCGCCACCAGCGCTCCCACGTGCCCAGGCGCGTGCCGAACATCGACGACGCGGCGCAGATCGCTGTCGACGACGGGCGCCTCTGCGCGCTCCGCCGGGGCGGCGAGGTGGTGTGCGTCGGGTCGGGCTACCTCATCCCCAACCCCGGCACCGGCCAGTACACGGGCGGCGCGAGCTTCGAGGACGTCGACGCCAACTGCGGTCGGACGCCGAGGGCCATCCGCGGGCTCGAAGGCGGCGTCGCGGAGCTCGCGGGCGGGGTGGGCCGCACCTGCGCCCGCATGCGCGACGGGCGGGTCGCCTGCTGGCCCTACGAGCCGCGCTTCTCCGACGCGTTCAGCGCCTCAGCGCGCCTCGACGTGGCGCCGGGCTTCACGCTCACGCAGCCGGTCGAGAACACGCTCGCCGTCCCGATCGCGCTCCCCGCGCCCGCCGCCGGCGTGACGGTGGGCGTCGGCTTCGTGTGCTTCTGGGACGACGCCGGCGCCGCGTGGTGCGCGGGGCGAAACACCGACGGGCAGCTCGGCGACGGGACCCGCACGACGCGCCCGTCCTTCGCCCGCGTGGCGGGCCTCACGCGCGTCGTCCAGATGGGCGCCGGCCGCGCCCACGCCTGCGCCCGCGACGACGAGCACCGCGTGTGGTGCTGGGGCAGCAACCAGGTCGGCCAGCTCGGGCGCGGGTGGAGCGACGAGCCGTCCCTCGCCCCCGTCCCCATCCCGTGGACGTCCCCCGCGCCCGCCGCCCACGAGATGCGCAACGCCTCGCGCGGAAGTACTTGTCGACCTGGAGATCGCGGAAGTAGGAGCGGTTGGTTCGTCTGCTCGCGGCCCCGAGTGCCCAGGGTTCGCCCGCCCGCCCTCACTGAACGGGTTAGGCTCACCCTGGGCAACCGGCATGGGATCATCCGCTTGGTGGCGGATTCAGGCGACGAGCAGCGAGCGACAAACAACGAGCCACGCAGCCACGCAGCCTCGTAGCCACGCAGCCACGCTGCCACGCAGCCTCGCAGCCACGCAGCCACGCAGCCACGCAGCCACGCAGCCTGAATCCGCCACCAAGCGGATGATCCCATGCCGGTTGCCCAGGGTGAGCCTAACCCGTTCAGTGAGGGCGGGCGGGCGAACCCTGGGCACTCGGGGCCGCGAGCAGATGAGCCAGATGCTCCACCTTCTCGAAACATCGAGCACACAAGCACCTCCGTGCGAGGCGTTGCGCATCTCGTGGGCGCCGCCCCCGCGACGTGAGGGGAGGCGTCGTCGACGGCGCTCCCCGCGGGCTCACAGGCGCCGGAGCGCGAACCACGCGAGCGCCGCGAGGCCCAGCGCCCACGCGGCCGCGCGGAGCGGCGACGGCGGCGTCGGGGGCGCGCGGCGCTCGCGGAGCGTCACGAGGAAGTCGCCGCGGCCGGCGTTGGCGCGGTAGCCGCCGTCGCCCGCGAGCGATTCCCGCGAGGGGAGGCCGCCGCCCCGCTGCGCGATCACGTCGCCGTCGCGCGACCCCGCCGGCGCCTCCACGGTGTTGTCGCCGAGGGGGCCCACCGCCTGGAAGCGCCCGCCCGCGCGCAGCTCGTCGGCGGTGAGGTACAGCGTGGCGTGGAGGTGGTCGCCGTCGAGGGTGATGCCGATCGGCGTCGCGACGCGGACCTCGATCACCGCGTCGGACGTCGCCAGGTCGGCGCCGACGTCGCCCATCCCTTCGAGGCGCCGTATCGCGCCGTCGCGCACGCCGGCCGGGAGCGTCACGCGGAGCGACTCGTCGCGCATGACGCCCCCGCTCTCGCACGCCGCGCAGCCGGGGCCGAGGACGCCGCGCCCCTCGCAGCGCGCGCACGGCGTCGCCACGCGGACCGCGCCGAGCTCGCGGACGCGGCGCCCGCTCCGGCCGCAGTCGGGGCACATCGGCGAGGGGGCGCCCGGGGCGCAGCGCGTCCCGTCGCAGGCCGGGCAGCGGACGCGGCGGCGGTAGGAGAGGTCGCGCGCGCAGCCCTCGATGGACTCGGCGAGCGTCAGGTCGAAGGTGAAGCGCCGGTCGTCGGCGTGCGGCGGCAGGCGGTCTTCGACGAACGGGGCGCCCGACATGATCTCGTCCATCAGCTCGTCGTGCGGCTTGTTCCAATCGACCACGCGGGGAATGGTTTCGCGCCCCGCGGCGCCGTGTCAACGGGCCCCGCGGGCGGCGCCCGTTCGCTCGGCGAAGGGCTGTCACCGCGGCGCCGGTCCGCCTATGCTCGCGTCATGCGCGGTGCGACGGCCACGGGAGCGCTCGCTATGGCGCTCGCCTCGGCGTGCGGGGGCCACGCCTACCGGCTCCGCGGCGGGCAGAGCCTCGGGCCCACGCACACCGTCTGCCCCGTCGGGCCGCCCGCGGTCCGCGCCGGAGAGCGCGCCGAACCCGTCCCCGCCTGGGGCACGCCCCGGGTGGTGTCGCGCGAAGGGGGCCGCACGCGCTTCGTCGCGGGCGCGATCCGCGGCGAGTTCGACGGCGACGCGCTGCGCTGGGGGAGCGGGCACCTCGCGCGATCCATCCTCGAGGTGCGGCGCGACGAGCGCGGCTGGGTCTTCATCACCGAGGGCTACAGCGCGCGCGCGGACGACTTCCTCGGCCCGCTGCGCTTCGAACCACGGCCCGAGCCCCCGCGGCCCGACCCGTCCGCGCCTCCCGCCTCGACTCCCGCGGGCGTGCCCCCGGAGGTCGGGGTCGCGCTGCAAGGGACGCCCGGCCCGGTGCCCCCGTCGTGGGTGTCCCTCCGCCCGCCGCTCGACAACGCCGAGTTCGAGCGCGCCGTGTGGGAAGCCTTCGTGCGGTATCGGCTGTGGCTCTCCGACCACCTGGCGCGACTGCGGCCCGACGGCGGGGCGATCGGGGTGAACGCGTTGGGCAGGCGCGGGCCCTGCGAGCTGTGGCGCGTCGACGGGGCGACGGGCTGCGTGACCCACGCCCCCTATCAACCGCCCGGGGGGAGCGGCCCGCGGTGCGTCGACAGGTCCAGGCGGTTCATCCCCTGGGGCGCCACGCTCGCGCTCGTGAGCGACACCGGCGCCGAGGTCGACCTCTACGCGCTCACGGACGATCTCCGCTTCACGAGCCTCGGCCCGCTCCCTCTGCGCCGCGCGCCGGGCGACCGGCCCCTCATGAATCTACGCCCCGGGTTGCTGCTCTCGGACGACGGCGTCCACGCGCTGTTCACCCGGTGTCACGGGAGCAACCGGTGGTGCTCCCTCGACGTCGAGCGCAGGGCGTGGCGCGCGCTCGACGGCCTCCCGTCGTCGCCCGAGCTCTCCGCGCTGCACCGCGCGAGCCTCGCCTACTACGATCGGGCGCACGACCGCGTCCGCGTCCGCCGCCTCGACGGGGGCGACGAGATCGACCTCGGGGCCCCGCCGTTCCAGATCGGGCCGCAACGCCAGTCCGCGGGGGAGCCGTGGCTGGAATGGCGGGCCGACGGCGCGCTCCTCGCGACGGGGCGGCCTCGCGCGGCGGTTCCTGCGGCGCAGGACGATCCCCCCGACCTCGACGAGGCGCGCCCCACGCGCTCGACCTGGATCGCGCGCGCGGCCGCGCCGCCCTTCGTGCCGGTCGCGCCGGTGCGCACGCCATACGGCTGCGAGCCCGCGCTCATGCTCGACGCGTCGCGGGGCCTGACGCTCCGCTTCGACCCGCTGGGCGCGGACCGGGTCGACCTCCTGCGGACGCGGGACGCCGGCGCGCACTGGGAGGTCGTCGAAGCGCGCGCCGACGCGTGGGTGCCGAACCCGCACGTCGTCGTCGCGGACCCCGCCCCCCTGCGCGCGTGGCTCTCGTGCGACGGCCCGTTCTGCGTCGCGATGGACCGCCTGCTGCTCGCGCGCGACACGCCCGAGCCGCCGGGGGAAGACGTGCTGGGCGAGCCCGCACCCCCGCCCTCGCTCCCGCTGCCGCTCGAGCCGGAGGTCCCCCGCGCCGCACCCGTGACCCCGCCCCCCGAGGACCCGTGGCCGGACGGGGCGATGGTCTTCCTCTCCGAGGAGCCGCAGCCTCCGCGGTGGACCCCGGAGGCGTGCCGCGACCCGGTCGAAGTGATCGAGGCGCTCGACGCCGCGCGGCGCGCGCTCGACGTCTGCCTCGGCGAAGGGCGCGCCGAGGGTGAGCTCTATGTGTTCTTCGACGAGCGCGGGCGGCTCGTCGTCGAGCCGCCCGATCCGAGGCTCGCGCAGGCGCCACGTTGCAGCGCCGCGCTCGCCCGCATCCTCCCGCGGCCGATGCCCGCGGCGAACTGCGCCGCGCACGTGAGGCTCCTCCCAGACCGCGTGGTGCGCGGGGAGTGAACGCAGCGACCGCGTGCCTGGAGGGAGAAGCAGGCCGAAGCGGCCGCGGGCCTCGTCGAGCGTCTGCTGGAGGTTGATCATCGGTGCCCGCGAGCCCGCGACGTCGACGGGCTGAACCGCACCTGAAGGGGCCTGAATCGTGCGGCGCGCCACGCCGCGCGGGACCGCTCACGGCTCGCGCGTGACGTAGAAGTTGAAGCCGACCTCGGCGACGAAGCCGAAGCGCGCCGCGACGCCGAGCGGGTCGCCCGGGAACACCACGTCGACCCACGGGCGCACCCCGAGCTGGAGCGCGGCGCCGCGGCCGTCGGTGGAGAACTCCCACCCCACGCGGGCGGGGACGCGGAGCACCGCGAAGGCGGGGTCGTCGTTGAAGCGCCCGCGCATGAAGCCCACGCCGGCCTGGACGAAGAGCCCGCGCGAGGGTTCGAGCGCGTACCAGCGGGCGGTGAGGTCGGCCCACAGCCACCCCTTGATGTCGCCGATGCGCGAGGCGACGAGGTTGACCGCGGGGGCCCAGAGCTCGAGCTCGACGCGCGGTGTGAGGGCGACGTGGAGCGAGAGCGTGGGGAGCAGCGGCCAGGCGTGGTCGCCCCCGAAGCTGTTGACGTCGTAGCCGACGCCGAGCCCGGTGCCGAAGCCGAGCACGCGGCGCGAAGCGGGACGACGCTGGGCCACCGCGGGCGCGGCGGCGAGCGAGAGGGAGAGCGCGGCGAGCGCGGCGGCGAGGGTCTTCACGGGGCGACGCTCCTGCGGGCTCAGCGGACGTTGATGCGGCGGGTGAAGGTCGCGGCGCCGACGCGGACGGTGAGGGTGTGCGGCCCCCGCACGAACTCGCCGGGGAGGTACAAGGTCCTGCTCTCCGCCATGCCCGGCGCCGTCGCGCGGAACAGCACCGGCCGCACGAGCCGCGCGACGTGGTTGCCGGAGGCGTCGTCCACCGTGGTCTGCTGCGGCACGCAGCGGTCGGCGTCGAGGCCCGTCACCCGCAGCACGATCACCACCATGTCCGCGCCCTGCAGCCCCCGCACGAGCGGGACGTCGTCCCCGTCGGACAGCGCCGAGAATGGCACGCCCCCGTCGGCCGACGAGCCGTCGCTGCCGCGGCTCGCCTCGACGCCGGTGATCGTGGCGGGCGCCGGGTCCGCGCAGCTCCCCGCGGGGTTGCCGGGGTCGACGAGGGGCTCGAGGCCCTGGTAGCCGAGGTCGCACGCGGCGAGCGCGAAGCATGAGGCCGCGGCGATGGCCGTCCGCAGAAGCCCGCGGAGGAGGTGAAACTGACGCGTCATTACCGCACGGTTCCGCACGTCGCGTGCCGCCGTCCGCCGCGCCGTTCCCGCGGTCTTTCCGCCGGGGCCGCGGGTGCCTGCGCGTCACATCGTGAAGGGGCGGCACGGCGCCGGGGCGCGGCGCGCGAGATCGTCAGGGCGGGACGCGCCACGGCGCCGGGTGCGGCGTCCGCTGCGTCGAACGGCCCCCGACCGGCAGGGCGAGCGCGTCCCAGAGCCAGCGGTTGTAGGCCTCCGCGGCGAAGGGGACCTTGCGCTCTCCTGCACTCAACAGCAGCGCCCCGACCACCTCCGCGCCGCCCCCGAGCGCCATCACCGAGAGCGTCGGCGTCAGCGCGTCGTCTCGCGCGTCGAGGAGGATGGGCAGCGCGATCAGCGCGCCCAGCGTCGTCGCCAGGCCCCCGGCGACGAGCCCCCAGCCCGCCGCGCGCCGCGCGTCCCGCTCTTGGAAGATCGCTTCCGCCTGCGCGGCGTTGGCCAGCAACGGGCGCGCCTCGTCGAGGTCGCGCACGGCGCCGTCGCCGACGCGGAAGGCCCACCCGCTGAACCCGACGTGCGGCATCGCGGCGTGGGCCCGGTAGGCCGCGACCCGCTCCTCCAGCGGCGCCTCGCGGGGTGGGAGCGACAGCCGGGCCGGCGCCACCGTCGCGCACGCCTGCACCAGCCCGAAGGCCACCGCCGCCCAGACCACGCGCCTCATGCGGCGGAGTGTAGGGCCGTTTCCTCCGTGCGGGAGTGGGGCCGACGGCGCCATCGACGGCGCTCCCCGCGGGCTCACAGGTGCCGGAGCGCGAACCACGCGAGCGCCGCGAGGCCCAGCGCCCACGCGGCCGCGCGGAGCGGCGACGGCGGCGTCGGGGGCACATCGGCGAGGGGGCGCCCGGGGCGCAGCGCGTCCCGTCGCAGGCTGGGCAGCGGACGCGGCGGCGGTAGGAGAGGTCGCGCGCGCAGCCCTCGATGGACTCGGCGAGCGTCAGGTCGAAGGTGAAGCGCCGGTCGTCGGCGTGCGGCGGCAGGCGGTCTTCGACGAACGGGGCGCCCGACATGACCTCGTCCATCAACTCGTCGTGCGGCTTGTTCCAATCGACCACGCGGGGATGGTTTCGCGCCCGGCGGCGCGCGTCGAGCGTGAGCGTCGCCGCGTCGCCCTGCGCGTTGGCGCGCGTTCGGGCCCGCGCCGTCACGGGGCCTCTGGTGCGGGGATCGCGAACACCTCGACGCCGCCGTCGGCGTAGGCCACGGCGACGCGCCGCCCGTCCGGCGACACCCGCGCGAGGTACGGTGCGCGGGGCGCGGGGGCGCGCCCGAGCTCACGGCCGTCGTCGAGGCATAACGCAACGAGCGTGGGGGTCGAACCGCGGTCGACCAGGCAGACGGCCACGCCGGCTCCGGCGCAGAGGAGCGCATCGCTCGCCGGGAGGCGGCCCACGACGCGGGTCACGGCCCGGTCGCGGCCAATCACCCGTCGCGCTTCCAGGATCGTGTCGCCGCGGTGCGTGAGGAAGGCGCCGGGCGCGCCCTCTACCTGCAGATGGTCATAGTCTCGTGGGAGCGTCACCGCGTCGCTGGGGCGCCCCTCGAGGCCGAGCCATCGGGCCTCCAGGCGCGCTCCCTCCGCGTCCCAGCGCCAGCTCACGACGCGGACCGCGGTGGGCGTGTCGAAGGCGAGGCCGATGTGTCGGAGGCCGGTCTCGACGGCGTGCGTTGCGGCGCGGCGCGGCGTCCCTCGCACGTCGAGCACGCGCACGGAGCGTGCCCCGTCCGCGATCGCGAGCCATTGGCCGTCGGCCGAGGTCGCCATGTCCACCGCCCGCTGCGCCAGCCGGGTGCTGTTGACCGCTGCGGCGCCCGTCGCGAGGTCCCAGGATGCGTAGAGCCGCGGGGAGCAGGTGAAGAGGGAGCGCCCGTCGGCGCTGAAGCAGAGCGCGGCAGGGCCGCTCGGCGGGGTCTCGAGGGTCCACTCGACCACCGCCCGATCGGGCGCGACGATTCGAACGGCGCCAGAGGCCGACAGCGACGCGAGGCGGGCGCCGTCACGCGACCAGGCGAGCGCGTCGGCGGTCTCGTCGCGGCCGTCGTACAAGGAGCGCGTCTCCACGGTCGCGACGTCGTGGCGTTCGAAGCAGCGCCCTCGCAGGCAGACGAGGAAGGACGCATCGGGCGCGAGCACCATGCCGTGGTGGGGCGCCACGGGGAGCCGCGTCACGACGTCGGTGCCGACGTCGAGGAGGACGACCCGACGCGCGTCGCCGTCCTCCGCTTCGAGCAGGCAGCGGCCTCGGGCGAAGCCGCGGACGGTCGCGCGGCGCCCCCAGCGGCCGAGGGGCCTCGCCGTTCGCGCCGCCGGGTCGAGGAGCGTGAGCGAGTCGTTCCTGACCGACGTGTGGATCACCCGGCATCCGCCGCGCTCGACGTGGAGGGCGCTGTCGCTGACCGAAAACGTCACCCGCGCGAAGCGTGCCTCGCCTCCGCCGCGCAGGTCGAGCGCGCGCACGTCACCCGCCTGGTCGACCGCCACCACGAAGCGGCCGTCGTCGGTGAACGCCGCGAGGCCGGGGTCGAAGACTGCGATCGGCGCTCCGTCGTCGCGCCTGGAGATCGTGAGGCGGCGGTCGCGCGGGCCCTCCGTCGCGAGGAGGTCGCCGCCCGGGGAGCACGCGCGGAAGTAGCCCGGTGGGGTGGGCTCCACCGCGGCCGCGCGGCCCGACGCGAGGTCGACCACGCCGCACCCCGGCCCGCTGTTGGAATAGAACACCGCCTCCGGCCGCGTCGACACGCGCTGGTAGTTGCCGGACAGTGGGGCGTCGAGAAAGGTGACCGCGCCGTCGTCGAGCGAGAGGCGACCGACGCGCCGCCAGGCGCTCGGGGGCTCGCACACGAAGACCGCGCTCCGGCCGTCGTCCGCGATCACCAGGGGGCCCACGCGCCCCGGGGCGCGCCCGCGGGGCGATCCGTCCATGAAGATGCTGCGCAGCGCCACGGCGGCAGGAGCGTAGTGGCGGCGCTCGCCGCCGCGCAACGGCGGTGGCGGCCGCGGCGATCCAGACGTTCCTTGCATCGCCCGCGGTCCTGCTCAGCACGTCGGGGATGCGCGGCGGCCCTTCGACCGGGCACCCGCCCATCCCCGACCCTGCCCGATGGCGCCGTCGATGACACTCCCACGCATCCGCCACCATGCCCGGGTGCCACGTCGGCGACGCTCCCGTGCATCCCCCACCATGGTCGGGTGCCTCGTCGACGACACCCGCGGGCATGTTCGGGGTGTCCGCCGGCCTCATCGAGGGCGCTCGGCGTACGGCGTCCGGTTCGCCCGCGCTCCTCCTCCCGTGGCGCCCGCTACGGGCCGAGCACGCGGTGGAGCGCCCAGCGGGCCCAGTCGGCGTTCGCGGTCCGCCGCCGCTGGATCCGCGCCGGGTCGTCCTCGCGCACCGTCGGGTCGAACACGCAGTCGCGCGGGGTGACGCGCGCCTCGGCGCACAGCGTCCCGGCGGCCCCGCTCGCGCACTGCGCAGAGGTCGCGTGGAAGGGGTACGGCGTCGGGCCGACGGCCGTCAGCGAGATCCACTGCCCGCAGCGCCCACGCGCCTCGAGCCGCCAGAGGATCACGGTCGCCGGGGGCGCGCCGCGGTCGGTCACTTCGAAGCCCGCGGCCGTGAGCGCGGCGGTGGCGGCGCCCACGTCGGGGAGCGCCGCGAGCGACGGCGGCGACGCGGGCGTGCTCACCGGCGCGAGCGGCGCGTGGGCGGGGAACCTCGCGGCGTCGGCCTCGACCTCCGCGTGGCGCTGCTGGTCGCGCGCGCGCATCGCTGCGAGGGCCGACTCGTGCTCCGCCTGGCTTCGCGCGTGGACGATCGCGGCCCCGACACCGCCGACGAGCGCCACCGCCGCGAGCACGCCGCCGCCCACGACGGCGCGTCGGATCCACTTCGCCTTCACCGCGGGGTCCATCGGCGGCGACTCGCGCACCGGCACCGCCGTCTGGCCGACGCCGAGGTGCGCGATGATCGACGGCGGCGGCGGCGACTGACGTCCCCCGGCGCTCGCCCACGTCTGCCGCGTGAGCTGGAGGTATTGCGCCGCGCCCGGTGATTCGAGCTTGGGCCAGCAGACCAGGCGGATCGTGCCGCCCGACTTGAGCTTCACGTTCATCGGGGCGCGGTCGCCTGCGAAGACCGACTGCGGCTCGACGATCTCTTCGATCGAGGCCCAGGGGACGCCCTCGACGGCCCAGTGCTCGACGCGCCCCACCCACTGCGACGCGACCATCACCAGCCCCGCCGAGGTGATCGCGAGGCTGCACTTCTTCACGAGGTAGTGCTCGGGCAGCATCGCGAAGAGGGGCGTCGCGGCGGCGTTCACGGTGTCGAAGTCGACCGCGGCGAGGAGGCCGTGCACGACGGTGCCTGGAGGGAGAAGCGGGCCGAAGCGGCCGCGGGCCTCATCGAGCGTCTGCTGGAGGTTGATCATCGGTGCCCGCGAGCCTGCGACGTCGACGGGCTGAACCGCACCTGAAGGGGCCTGAATCGCGTGTCGCCGTGGCGAACGCTTTGCGACGCACGAAGCGCATCGTCGGTCGAAGCCTCGCGGTGCGGGTCTCGCTGGTCAACGGATTCGCACGCGCGCACTCTCCCGCTCGTGTTCGCCGTTCGCTTCCTCTCGCTCGGATGCCTCTGCGGTTGCGCGTCCGTCGTCACCCCCGACCACGTCGCCGCGGACGCGAGCCCGCCGCCCGCGGACGCCGTCGCCGACGCGCCTTCCGTCCCGCGCGACGACCTCGACTCCTTCGCGGCGGTCGGCGCCGCGGCCGTCTGCGAGGGGCTCTTCCGTTGCTGCGACGCGGGCTCGCGCGCCGCGTTTCGCGCGGGCTACCGCTTCGACCCGCGTACCCAGGCGCTCGAGGCGGAGCCGCCGTTTTCCGACGAGGCGGGCTGCCGGCGCTACTTCGCCACGAAGCTCGGCGGGGGGCCCTTCGCCGATTGGATCGACGCCGCGCGGCGGGGCCTCGTCCGCTACGACCCCGACGCCTCCGTGGCGTGCCGGCGCGCCATCGCCACGGCCGCGTGCGGCGAGCCGATGCGGAACGCCCTCGCCAACGGCGCGTGCTACGGGGCCTTCGCGAGCCCGATCGACGGCCGCCGGATGTTCGCCCGGAGCGCGGGGGCGGGCGACCCCTGCCGCGCGGTGCGCGACGAGTCGGTGATCGGCATGTTCCACGGGAGCTGCGCGCCGTCGTCGTACTGCTGCGTCCCCGCGCCCGACGGCTCGGGGAGGTGCCTGTCGCCGTGGGAGTCGGTGCGGACAGGCGTCGTCGAGGGGCGCTGCCGGGCCGCCTCGCGCGCGGGCGCGCCGTGCACCGGCCCCGTCGGGCTCAACGAGGACTACCGCGCGTGCGCCGACACACTCGTCTGCGCCCGCGACGCCAGCGGCTGCCAACCCGCCGAGCCCGACGTCGACCTCCCCCTCGGCGCGAGGTGCTTCGACACCACGCGTGGCCTGTGGGTCGGGCGATGCCCCGCTGGATCACGCTGCGACACCTCGGACACCACCGCGTCCTACACCTGCGTGCGCACGCTCGCCAACGGGGAGCCCTGCGAGCGGGACTCGCTCTGCGAGACCTACGTGTGCCGCGAAGGGCGCTGCGCGCAGAGCGATTTCGTCTGCGGCGGGTGACACGCGCACTCGAACGCAGTCTCGCGGGGCGCGCTACACGGCGCGGAAGGCGTCGATCGCCCGCACGCGCGCCCGCTCGTGGTCGACGACGCGTTGCGGATAGCCCGCGTGCTTCAGCACCGCCGCGGGGATCTTCTCCGGCGCGTGGAGCAGCGCCTTCGCCACGCCGCGCAGCTCGGGGACGTAGCGCAGGATGTACTCGCCGTCGGGGTCGTAGCGCTTCGACTGGCTCGACGGGTTGAACACCCGGAAGTAGGGCTGCGCGTCGGTCCCCGTGGAGGCCGACCACTGCCAGCCGCCGTTGTTGGCGCCGAGGTCGCCGTCGACGAGGTGGCGCATGAAGAAGCGCTCGCCCTCGCGCCAGTCGACCAGCAGGTCCTTCGTCAGGAACATCGCCGTCACCATGCGCATCCGGTTGTGCATCCAGCCGGTGGCGAGGAGCTGGCGCATCGCCGCGTCGACGATCGGGTAGCCCGTGCGCCCCTCGCGCCAGCGGGCGAGGCCCTCGGGGTCGCTCCGCCACGCGACGGCCTCCGTCTCGGGCTTGAACGCGCGCCCCTTGCTCACGCGCTCGAAGGCCATCAGCACGTGCTGGTAGAAGTCGCGCCAGGCGAGCTCCGACACCCACGTCACGGGCCCGGCGTGACCCGCCTCGACGAAGCCGTCGTTGACCGACGCCGCCGCCGCGAGGCACTGCCGCGCGGAGAGAACGCCCGCGGCGAGGTAGGGCGAGAGCGCGCTCGTCCCGTCGAGCGAGGGCAGGTCTCGTGTGAGGTGGTAGTCGCGCAACGCGGTGCGGGTGAAGTGGTCGAGCCGGCGCCTCGCTGCGGCCTCGCCCGCGGGCCAGAGCGCGGGGTCGACGGGCGATTCGAATCCCTCGACGCGCGCGGGGACGGGCGTCGACGCGACCTCGATCGGGCGCTGGGCCTCGGGCGCCGGGAGCACCGACCAGCCGCGCTTCGCCAGCGCCGCGTACCACCGCCGGCGGAAGGGCGTGAACACCGTGTACGGCGTCCCCGCTTCCGTAAGTACTTCGCCAGGGGGCACCGCCACGCGGTCGTCGAAGCCCTCCGTCGCGATGCCTTCGGCGGCGGCGAGGGCGCGGGTGCGCTCGTCGCGGCGGCGCTCGTTCACCTCGTACTCGCGGATAAAGTACACGGCGTCGCAGCCGGCGGCGCGGGCCTCGCGGACGACGGCGGCGGGCTCGTCGCTCGCGCGCTCGGCCGTCACCACGCGGAGCGGGACGTTGCGCGCGGCGAGCTCGTCGGCGAGCGAGCGGAGGCAGCGGAGCCAGAAGTCCACCTTCACCGGCGCGTCGTCGTGCGCGCGCCACGCCCCGGGCGACACGACGAAGAGCGCCACCACCTCCCCCCGCCGTGCGGCGCGGTGGAGCGCGGTGTGGTCGTGGACGCGGAGGTCGCGGCGAAACCAGATGAGCGTGCGGGGGGCCATCGGTGCTCGCGGTGAGATGCCCGGCGGGGCCGCTACGTCGCGAAGCGCGCGACCGCGTCGGCGAGGCCCTCGTGGAGCGCGCCCGACCAGTCGGCCCGGTACGACTCCTCGGGCGAGGCGTGGGCGAAGAAGCCGTGGTCGGCGCCGGGGACTTCTTCGAAGCGCCCTTCCCGCGCCATCCCCGCGAGCGCGACGTGCTCGGCGCGGCTGGTGAGCCAGTCGGAGCTGCCCCAGAGCGCGAGCGTCGGGAGCCCGGCGGCCGCGAGGGGCCCGACCACGTCGCAGGCCGCGACGCCGCGCCAGTAGTCCGCGGTGCGGCCGTCGATGCGCCCCGCGTCGTCGACGCCGAGGGCCGCCGCGCGCAGCGTCGGGTCGCCGTCGAGCACCGCGCGGACGTCGCGCCCCTCGACGAGCACCGCGCGGGCGAATCGGACGTGGTCGCGCGCGGCGCGCTCGGCGGCCTCCGCGTCGAGGCCGGCGAGGGCGCACTGGCGGCGGGCGTTGTCGGCGAGGTAGTCGAGCCACGGGAGCGATCCAGCGCCGTAGAGCGCGAGCCCGCGGACGCCGCCCACGCGCGCGGCGACGAGCGGCGCGTGGAGGGCCCCGAGGCTGTGCCCGAGGAGGGTGACGCGCGCGCGGTCGACCCACGGGGCCGCGAGGGCGGCGCGGAGGCCGGCGGCGTGGTCGTCGGTCTCGTCGGCGAAGGATGCATCGCAGCTCGGGGGCCCGCCGCTGTCGCCGACGCCGCGCTTCTCGGTCCGCCACACGCAGAGCCCGCGGCGCGCGAGGGCGTTGGCGAGCGGGCCGAGGGCGTCGGCGGCGGGGGCGTTGGCGGGGCGTTCGACGGAGGCGGCGGCGTAGCCCTGGAGGAAGACGACGGCGGGGAAGGGCCCATCGCCGGGCGGCGCGACGGAGATGGTTCGGAGGGCGAACGACCCGGCGGGCGCCTCGCTGTAGCGGGTGATGAGGCCCTCGTGGGACTCGTAGGGCCGCGGGTCGGCGGCGAGCGTGACGGCGCGGCCGTCGGCGAGCGAGAGCGCGACGACGTCGCCGAAGCGCTTCGCGGCGAGGGCTTCGCGGAGGGCGCGGGCGGAGGTGACGGGGGCGCCGTCGAGGGCGGTGACGACGTCGCCCGGGCGGAGGCCGGCGTGCGCCGCGGGGGCGCCGGGGATGACTGCGACGACGAGCGCGCCCGCGGGGTGGTCGGATGGTTGGAGGCCGAACCATCCGCGCCGCCGCAGCGGGCTCACGGCTTGAGGAGCACCTTGCCGACGTTCTTGCCCGTCTCGAGGCGGGCGTGGGCGTCGCGGCACTGGTCGAACGAGTAGACGCCGTCGATCACGGGCTTCACCACGCCCTCGGCGTAGAGCTTCAGGAGGGCCTCGAGCTCCTCGCGGAGCATCTCCTGCTCGTCCCAGAGGTGGCCGAGGTTGACGCCCGCCACCGAGCGGTTGTCGCCCATGAGCTGGAGGGGATGGAAGAAGGGCGTCTTCACGAACGCGCTCGCGAGCTTGAGGAGGTCGCGCCCGTCGGGGCCCTGCGCGTTGGCGAAGCCGAAGGCGACGAGGCGCCCCGCGGGCCGCAGGAGCCGGTAGCCCTTGCGGAGGTCGTTGCCGCCGAGGGCGTCCATCACGATGTCGACCCCTTTGCCCCCGGTGATGCGCCGCACCTCGGCCTCGTAGTCGAGCGTGCGGTAGTCGATGGGGTACGTGCAGCCCATCGCGCGGAGGTGGTCGTGCTTCGAAGCGCTGGCGGTGCCGAAGGTCTCGACGCCCGGCACCGTGCGCAGGAGCTGGAGCGCCGCCGTCCCGACGCCGCCCGCGGCCATGTGGACGAGCACCTTCTCCTTCGGGCGGACGGGCGCGACGCGGAAGAGGATGTGGTACGCGGTGAGGTAGTTGACCGGGATGGCCGCGGCCTCGTCGAAGCTCATCGCGTCGGGCAGCGGGACGGCCTGATCCGCGGGGACCACCACGTACTCGGCCTGACCCCAGAAGCGGGTCATCGCCATCACGCGCGTGCCGACCGCGGGGGACGTGACGCCCTCGCCGAGCGCCTCGACCACGCCGGCGGCCTCGTAGCCCACCACGCACGGGGGCGGCGGCGCGTCGGGGTAGAGGCCCGAGCGGGCGCTCACGTCGGCGAAGTTGAGCCCGGCGCGCTCGACCTTCACCCGCACCTCGCCGGCCTTCGGCGCGGGCGTCGGGGTGTCGCGCACCTCGAGGGCGCTCCGGTCGCCGTGCTTCGTGATCCAGACCGACCTCACCGCACCACCTCGACTTCCTCGGGCTGGCGCACGCGGAACGAGCGGTCGACCCAGTCGTAGAGGTCGAGGAAGAAGGACTCCATCCGCGCGTTGCCGACGGGCGAGTCGGTGTAGAAGGTGCCGCGCAGGCACCCGTCGCCCTCGCGGCACCGCCCGTCGGGGAAGACCATGATGAACTTCTGCGGCCGCTGCCACGAGGGGTAGCCCGCGTTGGACATGTAGTTGCCGATGAGGAAGGCGACCGCGAGGAGGTTGCGCGGCTCCTGGCCGTAGCCGTGGAGCACGAAGATCACCGGGTAGCGCACGCCGGCGTTGGCCGGGTCGTGGTAGCCGGGCGGGAGCGCGATGCTGACGGGCCCGGTGCGGTTGGCGCGCTCCGAGCGGAAGTCGAAGCTGCACGAGTAGCCGTTGGCGCAGCGCCCGGCGTCGTCGGCGCGGAAGGAGAACTGGAGCGCGCGGCGGTCGCCCCCGGGCCAGCGCCCGGCCATCCACCAGAGCGGCGCGTAGAGCCGGCCGGTGATCTGCCCCGCGGTGCCGACGTGGCCGCCGTCGCCGGCGAGGATCTGCGCGGGCGTCGCGTCGGCGCTGCCGTAGCGGAGCATCACGTGGCCGGGCATCCGGGCCCAGTCGAGGGTGGTGAAGGGCCAGTCCTCCTCGGGGATGCGCTCGGCGCCGAGCGGCGCGAAGTTGTTGTAGTAGTGCACGCCGTAGCCGCGCTGCTGGTAGGCGCCGACGAAGTGGTTGGCGACGGTGCCGAACATGAAGAGGTCCTGCGCGCCGCCGTCGGCCCACACCTCGGTGCGCGCGAGCGTCGCGTCGGGGGCGGTGGCGATGAGGCGCCGGGGGTTCACGTCGAGGTAGCGCTGGGCGCCGGCGGTGCGGTCGAAGCGGGCGTTGCCCTCGCCGAGGTCGTGGGGGCACTGGGCGCCGGCGGGGCAGCGCATGCCGTCGACGCCGACGTCGTCGAAGGGCTCGCCGGGGTCGTAGTTGAAGTTCCCCTCGGTGCCGGCGGGGTTGAAGGCGCGGTCGTAGTCGTCGCCGGCGGGGTCGGGGTTGGTGGCGGCGTTGTAGCCGGGCTCCATCGCCGAGGGGAGGCCGTCGGCGCCGACGTCGCGGTAGGGCTCTTCGAAGCGCGCGAGCACGGGCTCGCCGGCGTCGCGCCGGCCGTTGCCGTTGATGTCGACCGCGAGCGACACCTCCATCGGCTGGTTGCCGGTGCCGCCGTCCCACTCGCCGGCGTGGCCGCGCGCGTTCTGCCCGTCGCAGAAGGTGATGACGGGGTACGTCCCGCGCGGGTTGTACTGCGCGTCGAAATAGTTGGTGAGGCGGACGGGCGAGGGGACGGCGCAGCGCTCGGCGTCGCTGCGGGTGAGCTCCTCGTCGGGCACGCCCTTCGGCAGCACGCCCGACGGCCCCGGCGGCATGATCGCGTTGCCGAACATCCGCGTGAGGTCGCGGAAGATCTGCACGTACGAGCGCCGGTCGAAGGTGCCGCCCTGCCCGTCGGCCCCGTCGGGGTAGAACCAGTTTTCGAAGTGCTGCCGCTTCTCGAAGAGGTCGCGCACCTGCGGCACGCGCTCGACGGACGAGCCCCGCGCGCACCCCGCCGGGTCGGCCATGCGCTGCGCCTCGGTGCAGAAGCCCGCGACGTGGAAGCGCCGGATGTAGTCCGCCATGTACGCCCACTCGATCGGGCCGCCGAGGGGCGCGACGAAGTCGAAGCGGTCGAGGTTGCGCGTGCCGATCATCGCGGTGCCCGCGGCGCCCATCGAGAAGCCGACGATGCCGTGGTACGAGAAGCGCCGCCGCTCGCGCCGCTGCCCGAGGTCGCTCCGCACCACCGCCTGCCAGGTGCCGAGGCGCGGGGCCTTGAAGGTGACGGCGCTCCCGTCGTCGGTGAAGTGGAGGTCGGCGACGGGGACGGCGCGCGGCGTCCGCACGGCGGGCGAGGTGTACGCGAGCTCGACCTGCATCTCGTAGCCCGTCGGCACCGCGCTCGGGTTGACGGGGACGGTGAAGGGCATCTCGCGGATGACGCGCAGCACCGACGGGTCGAAGCGCACCGCGGGGCCCACCGCGCGGTAGCCCGCGGGCACCTGGTCGGCGGCGCAGCGGATCGACACGTCCGTCGCGGGCACGTCCGTCCCGACGGTCGGGAGGCCGACGCTGGCGGCGGCGAGGGGCGTCCCCGCGGTGCCGCGCACGGTCATGCCCGCGGTGAGGCGGCCGGTGACGGCGGGCGTGGCTGCCGGGCACGCGGGGGGGCCGCCGGGGAGCACGCGGACGCGCACGGTGGCGCGGCCTGCTTGGATGGTGGTCTCGCCGACCGCGAGGCCGCGGAGGGTGAGCGACGCGGTGGACTCGCCGGGGAGCACGGTGACAGTCGACGCGGCGGCGACGGCGGCCGCGGGGTTCGACGAGGTGACCTCGAGCGGCAGCGGCGCGCAGCGGTCGAAGGCGGTTCGGATGGTGACCGTGGCCTCGCCGCTCGGCGCGAGGTAGACGGCGGGCGGGTACGCCTCCTCGCTGGGCGTGCCCTCGGCGCAGTTGGCGGGCGCGTCGGGCGAGGCGTCGGGCGCGTCCTTCGGCGCGACGTCGGGGGCGACGTCGGCGGCGACGTCGGGGCTTCGGTCGGGCGCGGCGTCGGCCGCGGAGCCGATCTCGCCCGCGCACGCGGGGACGAACGAAAGGAGGAGGAGGGCCGGGCCGGAGCGCATGGCGCGCGAGTCTAACGGAGCTTTCGCGCGCGTGGGGGGCGATCGGCGCGGTCAGTCGGGCGCGTCGGCGAGCGCGAGGGTCCGCGCGTTCTCCGCGACGTCCTGGAGGAAGCGCGCGCGCCGCGACGGGTCGGCGATGCGCCCGGCCCGCTCGCGCAGGCGCCCCGCCGCGTCCGTGAAAGCCCGGCGCGCCGCGTCGTGGTGACCGCAGGCCGCGAGCGCCTCCGCGTGGGCGAGGCGCACCAGGGCCTCCCCTTCGTCCATCCCTTCCGCCGACGCGAGCGCCTCCTCCGCGAGCGCGAGCGCCTCGGTCGCACGGTCGGCGCTCCCCGCGAGCACCGCGCGCGACAGAACCCCGAGCGCGTGGGCCCGCAACGGAGGGACGCTCACGAGGGCCTCGGCCGCGGCGCGCGCCTCGCGTTCGGCGTCGGCGTGGCGGCCCGCGGCGGCGTGGGCCTCGGCGGCGTAGATCCGCGTGCCGCCGGCCATGCGCGCGTCGCCGAGCGCGGCGTAGCCCCGCGCCGCGTCCGTCGCGAATGAGAGGGCCTCGTCGAGGCGGCCGAGGCGGGCGACGGCGAGGGCGAGGTTGTTCTTCGCGCCGAGGGCGGCGTTGGCGAGGCCCATGCGTTCGGCGTCGGCGAGGGCCTCGCGGAGCGCGCGCTCGGCCTCGTCGTAGCGCCCGAGGGCCGCGCAGGCCGAGCCGAGGTTGACCCGCTGGACGCACGCGACGCGGCGGTTGCCGGCGCGCTCGAAGCCCCGCGCGGCGGCGTCGAGGTCGTCGCACACGTCGGGGTCGCCCTCGCTGCCGCGCTCGTGCGCGTGGAGCTCCGCGAGGGTCGCGGCCACCGCGGGGTCGGCGCCGGCGGACGTGCGGGCGGCGTCGGCGAGCCAGCGGCGCAGCGGCGCGGCCTCGTCGAGGCGGCCGGCGAGCAGGAGCGAGCGGGCGAGGCGCGCGGCGGCGACCACCTGCTCACAAGGCGTGGCATCGTCGGCCGGCGCGGCGGTGAGCGCGGGGGCGAGCGCGGCCAGCTCGGCGTGGGCGCCGCGGAGCGTGAGGCAGTGGTTCCACTCGCCGGCGGCGGCGAACCAGCGGGCGGAGTCGGGCGGGAGGAGCGCGAGGGCCTCGGCGGCGCAGGCCTCGGCGCGCGCGTAGGCCCCGCGCCACTTGTGGGCCTCGGCCTCGACGGCGCGGAGTTCACCCAGGAGCGCCGCCCGCGCGCCGCACGCCGCGCCGCGCGCGCAGCAGGCGAGGGCGCCGTCGAGGTCGCCGCCGTCGAGGCACTGGGCGGCCGCGCGGCGGTACCACCCGGCGGCGCGTTCGGGGTCGCGGCCCCGTTCGAAGTGGCCCGCGAGGCGGAGGGCGTCGCGCTCACCGTCGGACTCGAGCCACGCGCCCGCGAGCCGGTGGCCGAGCGCGCGGTCGTCGTCGACGAGGGCGCCGTACACCGCGTCGCGCAGGAGCGCGTGGCGGAAGGCGAACGCGGGCTCGGGCGACCCGTCGCGCACGACCACGAGCACCTCGCGCGACACGAGCGCGTCGAGCCACGCGCCGACGTCGTCGCCCTCGCCGAGCAGCGCGCGCAGCCCCGCGGCGGTGAAGCGGAGCCCGAACACGCTCGCCGCCCGCAGCAGCCGCCGCGCCTCGGGCTCCATCGCGTCGAGCCGCGCCTGGAACATCGCGAGCACCGTCCCCGGCAGCGCGTCGCCCGCCCCGCCGGCCTCCGCGCGGACGAGCTCCTCCAGGTAGAGCGGGTTGCCCGCTGCGCGCGCGACGAGGGCCGCGACGCGCTCGGCCGGGGCGTCGGGGCCGAGGGCGCTCCGCGCGAGGCGCTCCCCCGCGCGGGCGCCGAGCTCGCGGAGCTGAACCCGCTGGACTTCCCGCGCCTCCCAGAGCGCGGGGAAGGCCGCGTCGACCTCGGGCCGCGCGAGCGCGAGGGCCATCCAGGGCTTCTCCCGCAAGGCCCGCAGCGCGCCGTCGACCAGCGCGACGCTCGGGAGGTCGCCCCAGTGGAGGTCTTCGAGCGCGAGGAGCACGGGCGCCGCGTCGCACTCGGCCGCGAGCCACGACTCCCACGCCGCCCGCACCTGATCGCCCATCAGCCGCGGGTCGCGCCGCGCCGCCGCGAGCTCGCCGCCGCCCTCGAAGCGCACGCCCATCAGCTCGCCGAGGAAGGCCGCCGCCCGCGCCCCGGCCTCGCCCGCGAGGTGCCGCGACGTCCGCGCCCGCACCTTCGAACGGGCCGCGTCGGGCTCGTCGCGCGCGGTCACCCCGCACTCCGCCAGCAGCGCCGACGCGAGGAGCCCGAAGGGCGCGCCCGCCGCCACCATGTCGCCGCGGCCCACCAGCACCGTCGCGCCGCCGCCCTCGCGCCGCAGCGCCGCGACGAACTCCCGCAGCAGCCGCGTCTTGCCGAGCCCCGCGGGCGCGGTGACCAGCACGGCGCGCGACACGCCCTCGCCGACGCACTCGCCCCACCACGCGAGGAGCGCGCGCAGGTCGGCGTCGCGACCGACGAAGGGCGTGGCGGCCCCGAGCAGCGTGCGCCCCGCCTCCGGGGAGGTCTCGCGCGCGCCGACGAGGAGCGCGCCGTGGACGTCGCGGGCGAGTTCGAAGCCCTCGCCGAGGAGGCCCGCGGTGACGTCGTCGACGCGCACCGGCGCGCGCCCGGCGCCCGCGGCCGGCGGCAGGAGGGAGAGGGCGGCGGCGCGGTCGATCACCTCGCCGGCGGTGGCGTGCTGCGCGTCGCGGCCCCAGCCCGTCGCGAGGGTGACGGACTCGCCGGGCGCGAGCGCGCCGAGGGCGAGGGCGCAGCGCGCGGCGCGGGCGGCCTGGTCGGTGGCGGTCCCGTGGCCGACGAAGCTCGCGACGAGCGTCCCTTGTGGGAGCGCCTCGACGCGCCCGCCGAAGCGCCGTGCGGCGGCCGCGAGGGTGTCTCCGGCGGAGCCCGCGCCCCGCTCGGTCACGGCGGTCTCCGCGGCCGACGAGGGAGGCGGCACCATCACCACGCTGAAGAGCCTGCGCTCGGCCGAGGTGAGCGCGCGCGGCGCGAGGCTCGCGCGCCCGCCGCCCTGCTCGACGAGGGCGAGCTCGGCGACGGCGGCGAGGAGCGCGGCGCCGTCGGCGGGGCGGCGCGCGGGGTCTTTGACGAGCGTCCAGTCGACGAGGTCGTCGAGGTCGTCGGGCACGTCGGGCCGCGAGGCGCTCACCCGCGGCGCGTCCTCGAGCAGCGCCTTGGCGAGCCGCGCGACGCCGAGCTCGCTGTGGAAGGGCGCGCGCCCCACGAGGCACTCGTACCAGACGCACCCGAGCGCGAACACGTCGGCCGCGGGCGTGAGCTCGCGGTCGCCGCGCACCTGCTCGGGGGCCATGTAGCCCGGCGTGCCGAGCGTGACGCCGGCCCCGGTGAGCGTGACGCCCGCCGCGTCCCAGCGCGCGACGCCGAAGTCGAGGAGCTTCACCCGCCGCGGGTCGCCGCCGGGCAGGAAGAGGTTGCGGGGCTTGAGGTCACGATGGATCACCCCGCGCGCGTGGACCTCCGCGAGCGCCGCCGCGACGTGGCCCACCAGCGCGACGGTCTCCGCCACCGTGAGCCCGCCGCGGGCGAGTCGCTCGGCGAGGTCTTCGCCGTCGAGCCACTCCATCGCGATCCACGCGCCGCCGGGCGCCGCGCCGTGGGCGACGTAGCGGACCACGCCCGGGTGGCGGAGCTCCGCCAGCACGCGCGCCTCGCGGACGAAGCGGTCGAAGTGCCGGGCCGCGTCGTCGCGCAGCACCTTCACCGCCGCCAGATCACCAGTGAGCCGGTCGCGCGCGCGGAAGACGGCGCCCATGCCGCCGTGGCCGACGGGGGCCTCGACCACGAAGCGGTCGGCGATCACATCACCGGGCTCGACGCGCGTCAGCATTGGGTGGGGCGATGGTTGCGACCATGCACCGCCGACGGGAGCCACGACAAGCGCCACGCAACGCTACGCCGCGCGGCGAAGGCCCTCTAGACAGTCGTACCTACATTGTGGTACCCGCACCCCCATGAACGCGCGCCTGGTCAAATTCTGGTGGTTCCTCCCGCTCGCGGCCCTCGCGGGTTGCGCTGCCGACGACGAGAGCCTGTCGGAAAGCGGCGGTACGGCGGATCTCTCCACCGGCGAGGTGGTGGGCGAGGCGACGGCGCGCGACCCGCGGACGTGGACGGAGGCGCTGCGGTGCAAGCCCATCCCGATGGTGGAGCCGCTGCGCCAGCCCGAGATCGTGGTGTCGCTCGACGGGCTCACGCTCCACCTGCGCGACCGCGCGGGGACGTACGACCGGGTGTTCGCGATCGGCCCGGGCGCGCTGGAGAACGGCAAGTCCCTCACGCCGACGAGCGACACGACCCCGACGGGCGTGTTCTACACGGGGTCGAACACCACCGAGGTGCAGGACAGCGCGTGGGGCTACTACTACCCCTGCCGCATCTGGCACGACGACCGCGGCGTGCGGACGCCGGTGTTCGCGGGGCTCCCGTTCATCCGCCTGTCGGGGCCGCCCTCCGCGGGCTACGGCATCCACGGCCCGATCGACAACTTCACCGCGCCCAACGGCGGCTCGCTCCGCCGCGGCTACGTCTCGCACGGCTGCGTCCGCATGGGCGCCGACGACATCGTGGAGGTGTACGCGCGCATCCGCCGCTCGCCGCGCACGCCGGTGAAGATCCAGCAAGCGGTGGAGCGCTCCTCCACGGGCGCCGCGGTCGACCTCGCGCAGCGCTGGGTGGGCTCGGAGTGCGGCAGCAACGCCGACTGCAACTTCACCAACGGCACCTGCCGCATCGCCGCGGGCCAGACGAAGGGCTTCTGCACGATGCCCTGCACGATGTCGTGCCCCGACCGCGCGGGCGAGGGGTCGACCTTCTGCGTGCGCGACCCCGCCGCGCAGAACGCCTCCAGCGGCATCTGCGTGGTGACGGCGTCGGGCGTGTTCAACAACACCTGCACGCGCTACCGGGGGCTGCTCTCGTACGCCCGCGGCGCGGCCCGCCCCGACGGCAGCGCGCGCAACGACGTCTGCGCCCCGGCTCGCTGAGTCAGCCCCGCAGGCGGAGCGGGTTGAAGTCCGTCGCCACGTCGAACACGTCCTCGTTCTCCGCGCGCTTCAGGCGGTTGACGACGAGGTACGTGAGGGGCGTGAAGAGCGTCTCGACCGCGCACTTGATGAGGTAGTTGTTGAAGGCCACCTCGGCGACCTGCGCGAGCGTCCAGCCCGCCGCGCCGCCGTAGAAGGCCAGCGGGTAGAACACCGCGCTGTCGATCGCCTGGCCCGCGACGGTGCTCCCGATCGTGCGCATCCAGAGGTGCTTGCCGGCCGTCGCCACCTTGAGCTTCGCGAGCACGAAGCTGTTGGCGAACTCGCCGATCACGTACGCCACGAGGCTCGCCGCGACCACGCGCGGGAGCTGCCCGAGGATCGTGTGGAAGGCGCTCTGGTGGGGCCAGTCGTGCGCGGGCGGCATCGCGTCGGCGACGTAGAAGACCAGCGAGGCGAGGGCGGCGCTGACGAAGCCGATCCAGATGACCCGGCGGCTGCGCGCGTAGCCGTACACCTCGGTGAGCACGTCGCCGAAGATGTAGCTGACCGGGAAGACGAAGATGCCGCAGCCGATCTTGTGGCCGCCGACCTCGGCGACCTTGGCCGACACGAGGTTGCTGGTGATGAGGGCGGTGACGAACACGCCCACGATGAGGTCGAAGTAGCGGTAGCGGGGCGCGTCGCCGTGGGTGTGGGCGTCGGGGGGGAGCGCGGGGTCCGTCATCGCCCCGGAGGATGCATCGGGCCCGGGGCGCGGTGCGGGGGAATCGTCGGCCGGAGGGTCAGACGGGCATCGAGGTGAGCACCTCGCGGAGGCGGATGACGGCCTCGCCGTGGATCTGCGAGACGCGCGACTCGGTGACGCCGAGAACGAGGCCGATCTCGCGGAGCGTGCGGCCCTCGTGGTAGTGCAGGCGCAGCACGTCGCGGAGGCGGGCGGGGAGCGTGTCCATCGCGGCGGAGATGCGGTCGTTGCGCTCGCGGGTGGCGGCGACCGCGTCGGGGCTGTCGTTGGCCGGCTCGGCGGGGCAGTCCTCGTCCTCGTTGAAGGGCATCGCGTCGCTGCGGATCGCGGTGGCGTGCATCCGGTCGACCTGGTGGCGGTAGCGGGCGAGGGAGACGCCGAGCTCGGCGGCGAGCTCGCGCTCGTCGGGCATGCGGCCCTCGCGGCCGGCGAAGCTCTGGCGGGCGTCGGCGACGCTGCGGACGAAGGCGCGCTGGTCGCGGGTGAGCGGGTCGTGGTGGCGGAGCTCGTCGAGGATCGCGCCGCGGATGCGGTGGTCGACGTACGCCTCGAAGCTCTCCATGCGCGAGGGGTCGAAGCGGAGGAAGGCGTCGACGAGGCCGCAGAAGCCGGCGCTGACGAGGTCGCCGACCTGCACGTGGCGCGGGAGCTTGCGCGCGATCCGGGCCGCGTGGCGCTGCACGCGGGGGAGGTAGCGGGCCGCGAGCTCGTCGGTCAGCGGCACGCGGGTGGGGCGGTTGCGCGAGGTCTTGGGGGCGGCGGTGGTGCGGGTCTTCGTGGTCTTCATCGGCGTGCTCATCCCTTGAGCACCGCCCGTGCCAATCCGCTGACGCTCGCAGACCCCTTGAATTCGAGCATCTCTGCGCCGTCCGGGTCGCGGTTGACCCCGCCCCCGCGGGCGGTCGACGGAAAACGCCGGGGAAGGCGGCGGGTCGCGCGTGACCCGGGGCCGCGGGTCGTGGGCGACCCCGGCGGGTGGATGGGTGGGTCAGCGCGGCGCGGGCGGGTCGGCCGGGGCCTCGGCGGGTGCCGGCGCGGGCTCGGCGTTGGGGCCGGGCGGGAGCGACGGCACGAGGCTCACCCGCGGCGGCGCGAGCGTGTCGCCGAACCACATGAAGAACTCCACCAGCCGGCGCTTCCGCTCGGGCGGGATGTAGTCGAAGTTGGTGCCGCGGTCGGTGACCTCCCAGAAGTCCGCGGAGGTGACCGAGAGCATCTCGTCGCGGATGCTGGCGAGGCGGGCGGGCTTCTCGTCGCGCATGTCGTGGAAGACCTCGCGCGCGGCGGCCTCGTCGCCGTGGAGGAGGTACCAGGTGGCGAGGCGCACCTGGGCCTTGCGCACGCCGCGGAGCGAGGCCTCGCGGGAGGCGCCCTCGCCCTCCTTGTCGACCTGGAGGAAGATGCGCAGGAGCTCGGCGCGCTGCGGGGCGCGGAGGTCGAAGGCGCGCTCGTTGAGGGCGCAGAGGTCGTAGGCCGCGGTCTCGAGGACGAAGCCGAGGTCCATGTGGAAGGCGAGCTGGCCGTAGTACTTGAAGTGGCGGGCGATCTCGACGGCGTCGCGGCCGCGGCCTCGGTGCAGCGCGCCCTCGGCCAGCAGGCGGTACTGGTTGAGGACGTTGTAGGCCGTGCGCACGTCGCGGCCGTTGACGGTGGCGCGGAGGTACGTGTTGAAGAACTTCACGCACAGGCCCACCACGCGGTCGTCGCCGCCGGCCATCGCGCGCTCGGCGATCTCGCGCGTGTGGATCGCGAGGATGTAGCAGACCTCGCGGTTGCTCCCGATGGCGGCCTGGTAGACGGCCTGAAACTGCCGGAGCACCTTGAATTCGAACCACACCCGGTCGCGCGCGAGCGTGTCGAGCACCTCGCGGGTCATGGAGACGAAGTCGGGGTCGCGGGCGACGCCGGTGGAGGTCGCGTACCAGACCGGCGGCAGGGCGGACCGCTCGCCGCCGTACTCGCGCGCGAGCTCGCCGAGGGCGTTGACGGCCGCGAGCGCGATGGCGCCGTCGTGGCCCGCCATCGCGTTGAGGGCGACGTCGGCGAGCTGCTCGGGGCCCTCGGCGGCCGCGCGCTTGAGCGCCTCGGCGCGGTCGGGCGGGGCGTCGGCGAGGGTGCGCGCGCGGCGGATGGTGGCGAGCGTCTCGCGGCGGATGCGCGCGACGATCTGGAGCGGGTTGACGAAGTCGAAGACGAAGGCGATGTACGGGAGGAGGAGCAGCATGCTCGCGGTCATCAGCCCGATGGCGAGCAGGGTAGCGAGCACGGGGGGGTGGCCGCCGCGGAACATCAGGCTCACCCACAGCCCGTCGAGGCCCGAGAGCACGAAGAGCCCCATCACCGCGAAGTTGACCTTGGCGCGGAAGAAGAGCTCGGTGACCCGGTGGGTGTAGCGGTTGGAGGCGAGCTCCACGATGATCGCGACCACGGAGATCGCGACGCCGAGCACCTGCGTGACGACCTGCGCAACGCCGCCGAGCGCGGCCACGGCGCGGTCGCCGTCGAGCGCGAGGAGCGCCTCGCCGAGCGTGGGGGAGCCGGCGCGCGCGTCGACGCTCCACGAGGCGAGGAAGAGCGCGGCGCCGGCGGAGGCGAGGGCGGCGAGCGGGAGGAGCCACACGCGGACGGTGTGCGGGAGGGCGCCCGGGCGGGCGTCGGGGTCCGACGGCGGGAGCGCGTCGGGCGCGGGGGGCGGCGGCTCCTCGGGCACCGCGCGGAGTATCGCCGCTGGCGCGCCGCGAGGGAAGCGCCGGCGCGGTCGGGGCGCCGGGGAGGGGGGCGCCGCGTGGAGCTCCGGGGGCTCACCGCGGGCGCGGGGCGCAGGCACTTGTGGCGGCGCGGGGGCTCTGCGACAGTGGCGCCGAGGATATGGAAGGCGGAGCCACGCGCATGCGGAACCCCCGAAGGCCCACCCGAGTCGTCTCGCTCCTCGCGGCGCTGGCCGCCGCGGTCACCGCGGGGGGCGACGCGCACGCGATCATCAACCAGGTCGACGGCCAGATCGTGCCGACCGACATCCTCCTGCAGGCGTGCCTCAACAAGAACTCGGTGCCGAGCGCGACCAACCCCGCGCCGGGCGAGGGCCCCGCGGTGCTCAGCGCCGTCGGCGACGCCGCGATCACGCCGCAGACCTTCGTCCCCGCGCCGCGCGCGACGGACGGGCGGCGCGTGGCCCAGTTCACGATGGTGGGCGAGGGCGCGGGGTACCAGAACCACTTCGGCTGGTACAACGTCGGCGACTCGCCCTTCACCCCGGTCAACCGCTACGAGATCTACGCCTGCCGCGACGCCTTCGCCGGGGTGGGCTGCGAGTGCCCGTGCCCGACGGGGCCGCGCCGCGCGGTGCCCGCCGCGAGCACCTGCATGACGTGGTCGAACGCCAACATCGTCGAGGTCGACTTCGACTGCTTCCAGCGCATGGGGCGGTGGCGCGGCGGCCCGATCGCCTTCTACATCATGACGCCGGAGCTGATCACCGGCGGCGTCGACAACAACTGCGCCGACCTCAACTCCACCCGCAACCGCGTCTACTCCACCGACAACACCGTCAACGACGACGGCGACTACGTCCACTTCCTCATCTACCGCTCGCGCACCTTCACCAACGGCTACTACCTCGGCTGGGAGGACCTCTTCCGCGGCGGCGACAACGACTTCGAGGACGTGCTCGTGCGCGCGATCGGGCTCGTCCCCACCTGCATCCCCGTCCCCGAGGTGTGCGACGGCCGCGACAACAACTGCAACGGCATGATCGACGAGGGCCTCGGCACCGCCACCTGCGGCGTCGGCGCCTGCCGCCGCACGGTGCCGGTCTGCGAGGCCGGCCGGACGCAGACCTGCACGCCCGGCGCGCCCTCCGCGGAGATCTGCGACAACCTCGACAACGACTGCAACGGCGGCGTCGACGAGGGCGTGACGCGCGCCTGCACCACGCCCTGCGGCGCGGGCACGCAGTACTGCACGGCGGGCGTCTGGGGCGACTGCGTCGGGCGCACGGTGCCGACCGCGGAGGTGTGCGACAACGTCGACAACGACTGCAACGGCATGGTCGACGACGGGCTCACCCGCACCTGCCGGACGGGCTGCGGGAGCGGCGTCGAGACGTGCACGCGCGGCGCGTGGGGCGGGTGCACCGCGCCGCAGCCCTCGGCCGAGGTGTGCAACGGCGTCGACGACGACTGCAACGGCGTGATCGACAACGGCATCGCGACGCGCCCGTGCTCCTCGCGCTGCGGGGCGGGCACCGAGCAGTGCGTCGGCGGGATGTTCGTCTGCAACGCGCCGCAGCCCCGGACGGAGGTGTGCGACGGGGCCGACAACGACTGCGACGGGATGGTGGACAACGGCGTGCCCCCGGGCGGCGCCTGCGGCACCACGGCGGGCGTCTGCCGGGCCGGGACGTTCCAGTGCCAGATGGGGCGCTACGTCTGCGTGGGCGCGGTCGGCGGCGCGATGACCGAGACGTGCAACGGGTCCGACGACAACTGCAACGGCCTCGTCGACGAGGGCGACCCGGGCGGCGGCGGCGCGTGCATGACGGCCGAGGGGGGCGAGCGGCTCTGCGCCGCGGGCACCCTGCGCTGCCGCGACGGGCGCCTGCGCTGCGAGGGCGGCACGGTGGCGCGCGCGGAGATCTGCAACTGCATGGACGACGACTGCGACGGGATGGTCGACGAGGACCTCCCGGGCGCCGGCGCGCTCTGCCCGGGCGGCGGGCGCTGCGTCGGGTGCGGCTGCCGGACGCCGTGCCTGCCGGGGGAGTTCCCCTGCTCGGTGGGGCTGGTGTGCAACGCCGACCGCTTCTGCGTGCCCCCAGTGTGCGGGGGCCGGATGTGCACCGACTCCGAGGTGTGCGTCAACGACCGCTGCGTCGACCAGTGCATGGCGCTCAACTGCGAGGCCTCGGGCCGCGTCTGTCGCCGCGACGGCGCCGCCGCCCGCTGCGTCGCCAACAACTGCTACGAGCTCCCGTGCTCGGGCCTCCAGATCTGCCGCGCCGGCGCCTGCGTCAACAACGCCTGCGCCGCCATGCGCTGCCCGGCGGGCCAGTTCTGCCGCCCCGACGCGCAGGGCCGCGCGCAGTGCCTCGCGACCTGCGCCGGCGTCCAGTGCGGGGCCGAGCAGTCGTGCCGCGAGGGCCGCTGCGTCGCCGACCCCTGCGCCAACTTCCCGTGCCCCGCGGGCCAGGTCTGCGCCGTCGCCGACGGCCGCGCCCGCTGCGAGGCCGACCGCTGCAACAACGTCGGCGTCCTCCCCGGCCGCGTCTGCGTCAACGGGCAGATCGTCGACGACCCCTGCGTCGGGGTGACGTGCCCAGGCGCGCCGGCGATCCAGTGCCGCAACGGCCAGTGCATCGACCCGCTGCTCGTGCCGCTCGTCCGCGACCGCGTGGTGGGCTCCGGCGGCGACTGCGCCGCCCGCCCCGGCGCCGCCTCCGACGCGCCCGCCGCCTGGGCCGCCGCCCTCGTCGCGCTCGCCCTCGGGCGGCGGAGACGTCGCCGCGCCGGCGCCGCCGGGGAGGTGTCGCGATGAGCCGCGCGCTGCTCCTCGCCGCGCTCGCGGCGCTCTACCTCGGCTGCGACGCCGAGCCCTACTGCCTCAACTGCGGCCTCGACGCGTCGCGCCTCGAGGCCGGCGCCGACGTGAACCCCCTCGAGGCCGGCCGCCCCGAGGTGTGCACCGGCCCGTCGGGCGCGATGGAGATCTGCGACGGCCGCGACAACAACTGCAACGGCCGCGTCGACGAGGGCTTCAACCTCGACACCGACATCGTCAACTGCGGCCGCTGCGGCAACGACTGCCAGCGCGCCCACACCATCCCGACGTGCACGATGGGGCGCTGCGCCGTGCGCCAGTGCGACTCGGGCTGGGTCGACCTCGACAACGACCCCGCCAACGGCTGCGAGTACGCCTGCACGCGCACCGGGACAGCCGAGGTGTGCGACGGCCGCGACAACGACTGCAACGGCCTCGTCGACGAGACCTTCGACCTGATGAGCAACGTGGCCCACTGCGGCCGCTGCAACAACGCCTGCGTCTTCAACCAGGCCGAGGCCGCGTGCGTGATGGGCGCGTGCCGCCGCGGCGCCTGCCGCCCCGGCGCCGTCGACCTCGACATGAACCCCGCCAACGGCTGCGAGTACGCCTGCACGCCGTCGGGCCCCGAGGTGTGCGACGGCCGCGACAACGACTGCGACGGCACCGTCGACAACGGCATCAACACCGCCACCGACCCGATGAACTGCGGCGCCTGCGGCCGCGCCTGCTCCACCGTGCACGCGCGGCCCACCTGCGCCGCGGGCCGCTGCGCCATCCCTGCGACCGGCGGCTGCCTCCCGGGCTACGCCGACCTCAACCGCGACCCCAACGACGGCTGCGAGTGGGCCTGCGGCGACCCGACCACCGGCGCCACCGGCCCCGAGCGCTGCAACGCGCGCGACGACGACTGCGACGGCTTCGTCGACAACGGCGCGGTGATGGGCGTCGGCGCCGCCTGCGGGCCCTCGACCATGGGCGTCTGCCGCCAGGGCACCAACGTCTGCGAGCGCGGTGTGCTGCGGTGCGTGGGCGCGACGACGCCGGGGACGGAGTTCTGCAACGGGCTCGACGACGACTGCGACGGGATGGTCGACGACGCGCCCGCCGGCGGCGCGCTGCCGGGCACCGGGCCGAGCACCGTCTGCGGCAACAACGTCGGCGCGTGCAACTACGGGACGTTCCAGTGCGTGGGCGCGCGGATCGTGTGCATGGGCGAGACGGGGCCGTCGACCGAGGTGTGCGACGGCGTCGACAACGACTGCGACGGCCGCGTCGACGAGGACCTCACCGTCGCCCCCGCGGGCTTCCGCTGCAACCGCCGCGGCGCCGAGAACGCCGGCGTCTGCACCGGCTCGCGGCCCTTCTGCGGCGGCACCCGCGGCTGGACGTGCGACTTCCCCACCACCTACCGCGACCTCGACCAGGAGGCCCTCTGCGACGGCCTCGACAACAACTGCGACGGCGCCGTCGACGAGGGCTGCCTCCGCACCCTCGGGCCCGAGATCCGGCTCGACCGCAACGCGATGGCCAACTCCATCCAGCCGACGATCGTGGGCGAGGCGCGCAACCTCGGCGTCGCCTACCTCGACCGCCGCAGCGGCGAGGCCGACATCTACTTCACGCGCTCCGCGGACAACGGTGCGAGCTGGGCGGCCGACCTGCGCCTCGACACCGACACCGCCGGCGCCTTCAACAGCGTGCAGCCCGCGCTCGCGTGGTCGGGCGTCAACGTCTTCGCCGCGTGGGGCGACTTCCGCGGCCCCGGCACCGACCCGGCGGAGTACCGCCAGGTGTACTTCAACAGCTCGATGACGAGCGGCGCCACCTGGGGCGGGGCCGACCGGCGCATCAACGTCGGGATGATCGACGACTCCTTCAACCTCCAGCTCGCCGTCACGCCCACCGGGCTCGTGGCGGTGTGGGAGGCGATCTACAACTCCCTGCGCGGGCGCCACATCTGGTCGTCGATCTCGCGCAACAACGGCGCCACCTGGTCCGCGGTGCTCCAGGTCGACGCGGCCCCCACCGCGGCCGTCGCCTCGACGCCCGACGTGGCGGTGGGCGCCGGGAGCCGCGTGTACGTGGTGTGGCGCGACAACCGCTCGGGCAGCCCGGACATCTACTTCCGCGCGAGCGCGGACGGCGGCGCGACGTGGCTCGGTCGCGACGCGCGCCTCGACACCGATGCCGCGGGCGCGCACGCCAGCGAGGAGCCGAGCGTCGCCGCCGATGCCGCGGGCAACGTGTACGCCGCGTGGCAGGACGTTCGCACGGGCGTGGCCTACGACATCTACTTCAACCGCTCGACCGACGGCGGCACCTCGTGGCTGCCCGCGGACGTTCGGCTCGACACCGACACCTTCGCGCAGGACTCCATCCGCCCCGAGTGCATGGCGCTGCCGTCGCGCGGTGTTGCGGTGGTGTGGGAAGACCGGCGCTGGGGCCTCCCGACGCCCTACGCCAACCGGAGCACCGACGCGGGCGCGACGTGGATGCGCAGCGACGTGCAGGTGGTCGGCGGGCGGCCCGGCGTCTTCCGCGCCTACGACCTCGTCGCGGCCGCGGTGGGGAGCACGGTCTTCGCGGTGTGGGCCGACGACCGCGGCGGCGCGCTCGACATCTGGGGCAACTACTCGCTCGACGGCGGCGGCGTCTTCCAGCCCGTCGACGTGCGCTTCGACGCCTCGCCCGCGGGCTCGAGCGCGAGCGGGACGCCGGCGATCTTCGCCAACACCGAGGCGGGCTCGCCCGCGGCCCACGTCGTCTGGGTCGACCGCCGCGCCGACAACGCCACCGGCGACATCTACTACCGCCGCTTCACCCGCTGACCATCGCACGACGCGCCGCCACGAGAGCCCGCGTGTACGGCGTCGGGAGCGCCGCCCGAAGGCGCCGAGCGGACGGGGCTTGTCGACGCGTTGCCAGCACGGCACGAGCGCCTCGGGGCCGCCGTGGAGGACGCGTGCACGGTGCCCGTCGAGGCGACGAAGCCACGACCGGCGCCTTCAGGGGCAGGTCGTGCCAACCGGGTCGTCGATGACACCGTTGCAGTCGTCGTCGACGCCGTTGCAGGTCTCCGCGCCGGGAGCGCCGATCGTCCCGCCGCACATCCGGCCGTCGGTGAGGGCCTGGACCCGCGCAGGAGTCGTGACCGCGGCGGGGGTGGTCATCCCCGTGCCGACCCCGGCGAAGACGTTCAGCCCCCAGCACCACGCCGTGCCATCGTTGAGGCGCGCGCAGAAGGTCTGGCTGCTCCCCGCGACGGAGGTCGCGCTCGTCGGCAGGCGGACGGCCGTGGGCGACAGGCGGGTGACGAGCGTGCCGTCGCCGATCTGACCGTTGAAGTTCCATCCCCAACAGCGCACGGTCCCGTCCGCGAGCAGCGCGCAGGTGCTGTTGGTGCCCGCGGCGGCGGCGACGGCGCCGGCCATGTCGGTCACCGCGACCGGCGTCACGCGGCTGGTCGTCGTCTGGTCGCCGAGCTGACCGTATTCGTTGTAACCCCAGCACCGCATCGCCCCGCTACGAAGGACCGCGCAGATGTGGAAATAGCCCCCGGTGAGCTGCACGACGTCGCCCAAGCCCGGCACCGGGCTCGGGGTGCTGCGCGCCGTGCCCGACCCGTCGCCGAGCAAGAACCCGCCGCCGCCCCAGCACCACACCGTACCGTCGCCCCGCAACGCGCAGGTGTTGCCCTGAAGCGCCGAGATGGACACGACGTTGGAGAGCCCCGTCACGGCCACCGGGCGAGCCGACGTGATCGTCGTGCCGTTGCCGAGCTGGCCGTAGGCGTTGTTGCCCCAGCAGCGCGCCGTGCCGTCGCGGAGGGCGGCGCAGGTGTGCTCGGCGCCGACCGAGATGTGCCGCACGTTGGAGAGCCCGAGGACGGTGACCGGCGTCGGGCTGCTGACGGCGCGGTCGTCCCCGAGCTGGCCGCGGGTGCCCAAGCCCCAGCAGCGCGCGGTGCCGTCGACCTGGCGCGTGCACACGCTGAACTCCCCCATGCTGATCGCCGCGACGCCCCTGAGCCCGGGCACCGTCACCGGCGACGGTCGGTCGGTGGTCGTGCCGTCGCCGATCTGGCCGAAGCCGTTGCCGCCCCAGCACCGCACCGCGCCGTCGGTGAGCACGGCGCAGCTCGACTGGCCGCCGCTGGCCACCGCGCCCGCCGCGCTCTGGCCGCACACGTAGGTGCCGGAGGCCGCGCAGGCGCCGAGGCCCGCGACGCACGCGGCGCCCAGGGTCGCGCACACGCCCGAACAGTACGTCTGCCCCGCGGGGCAGACGACGCGGCACACGCCCGCGGTGCAGGACTCCGCGGCGCTGCACGCGACGCCGCACGCGCCGCAGTTCCGGTTGTCGTCGCTCGTGCTCACCTCGCAGCCGTTGGCCGCGCCCCGGTCGCAGTCGGCGAAGCCCGCCGCGCACGCGAACCCGCAGCCCCCCGCCGCGCACGTCGCCGTCGCGTTGGCGGCCGACGCGCAGGCGGTGGACGTGTGCCCGAGCCCGTCGGCGTTGCACGTCCGACGCGACGCGCCGTCGCAGTCGACCGCGCCCGGCGTGCACACCCACGGCGCGCAGACGCCCGCCCGGCACGTCTGCCGCGCGCCGCAGTCCTCCGTCGCGTACGCGAGGCCGTCAGCGTTGCAGGCGCGGCGCTGCGTCGGGGAGGTGCACGAAGCCTCCCCCGGGATGCACAGCCACGCGCTGCAAGACCCCGCGCCGCACGTCGAGGCCGACGGGCACGGCGAGGTGGTGGCCCCGAGGCCGTCGGCGTTGCACACCTCCACCGTCCGAGCGTCCGCGCAGCGCGTCGCGCGGGGCGTGCACATCCAGGGGCGGCACAGGCCGCCGCTGCAGGTCTGCATGGCGGCGCAGGCGGTGATCGTGTATCCGAGGCCGTCGGCGTTGCACGCCTGGCGCGTCGAGGGGTCGACGCAGGTCGCCGTCCCCGGCGCGCAGCGCTGCGCGACGCAGGACCCGCCGCTGCAACTCTGGCCCGTCCCGCACGACGCGGTGGTGTAGTCGAGCCCGTCGGGGTTGCACGTCCGACGCGAGGTCGTGCCGACGCACTCGACCGCGCCCGGCGTGCAGAGCCGCGTGACGCACGCCCCGCTCGCGCACCACTGGCCCGCGGGGCAGGAGGCGCGGTCGAAGCCGAGGCCGAGCGCGTCGCAGACCTGCCGCTCGGTGGCCGAGGCGCAGGTGGGCGACGCCGCGCCGGGGACGCACGCCCGCGCGTGGCAGGCGCCCTCCGAGCAAACCTCGGTGGTGGCGCAGGCCTGCGTGGTGAAGGCGCTCCCGCGCGCGTCGCACACCTGGAGGCGTGCGGCGTCCAGGCACGCCCTCGCGTTCGGCGTGCACGCCCGGCGCTGGCACACCCCGGCGGCGCAGAACTGCCCCGCGTCGCAGTCCGGGTCAACCACGCAGTCGACGCAGAGCCCCCGGGCCACGTCGCACACCTGCCCGCGGTCGTTGCACTCGCGGCTCGAGCGGCAGGCGCGCCGCGGGGCGCAGAGCTGCGCCCGGCAGAAGCGGTCGGTCGGACAGTCGTCGTCGACGAGGCAGTCCACACAGACGCCAGCCGCCGTCGCGCACACCTGCCCCGGGCACGTCCGCGACGAGGTGCACGGCGTCGCCATGACGCAGCGCGAACTCGCGCAGACGCGCCCGGTCCCGAGGCAGTCCGCGGCGCTCACGCAGTCGACGCAGGCGCCGAGGCCCCGGTCGCAGACGCGCCCGCTCCCGCACTCGGAGGAAGCGCCGCACGGGGCCCCTCCGTCGGGCACATCGGCGGCATCCGCCGCGACTTCCGGTGGCAGGTCGGGCAACGGCGCGTCCCCCGGTGGTTCTCCGTCGCCAGCAGGCTCCGACGCGACGTCGAGTGGCGCCGTCACGTCGTGCCCATCGGCCGCGGCGTCGCTGCCATCGGTCGCGACGTCGCTACCATCGGTCGCGGCGTCGTTGCCCGACGGTGGCCCGCCGTCGCCCTTTCCCTCGCCACACCCGATTGCAAGCCCGAGGAGGCATGCCAATTCCACCGCGCGTCTCATCGACATGCTCTGGATCATAGGCCGGCTCGCGAGGGCCTTGGCAACACGCATCACCTCACGTCCCGGCGGGCAGCGCACGGCGCGGAGCAAGCGGAGTGCATCGCGGCGACGCGCACACCCGCCGGGTTCTACTCGCGCGACGTCGGCGGCGTCTTCCAGCCCGTCGACGCGCGCTTCGACGCCTCGGCCGCGGGCTCGAGCGCGAGCGGCACGCCGGCGATCTTCGCCAACACCGAGGCGGCGCTCACCCGCGGCCCACGTCGTCTGGGTCGACCGCCGCGCCGACAACGCCACCGGCGACATCTACTACCGCCGCTTCACCCGCTGACCACGGACCCGCGCGGGACTACTACGCGCGCTACGGCTCTCCCTCGCACTGGACGCAGCGGGTGGTCTCGGGGCGGGCCTCGAGGCGCTCGACGGAGATCTCCTCCCCGCACGCCTCGCAGGTGCCGAAGGAGCCGTCGTCGAGCCGCGCGACCGCGCGCTCGATCCTCTCGAGGAGCGACCTCTCCCGCCCGCGCATTCGAGAGGAGCGGGACTGCGGGAGCTCGCTGGAGGCGAGGTCCATCTCGTCGGGCAGGTCGTCAGCGTCGAGGGCCACGTCGTCGGCAGGGGCGCTCCTCGCGTCCTCGATGATCTGGCGGGCCCGGTCGTCGAGGAGCTTCCTGAACCTGGCGGTCTCGGCTCTGCTGAGGGGCATTGGGTGGGCGGCGACGTCCCTTCTGCCGCGACCGTCGCGGAGGGCAGGGAGCGTAGTGCCGGTCGTTCGCCCTTGTGAAGCGCCGATCGCGCGCTGACGGGTCGTCCGCGAGCGTGAGCACCGACCCGCGACGACCCCGGGGAGTGCGATCGCCGACGGGTTCGAGCGCGCCTCCGCGTCGTCGCGAAGGTGCTCCCGCCGCGGAGGAGTCGTGCGGCATCGGCCTCCGCCTTCTGGTAGAGGATCGAGAGGCCCGCCATGTCCCCGCGTGAACGCCCCGCCGACTCGACCGCCGCCCGCGCTCCGTCCGCTGGGGCACCGCGATGACGCACCTCTCCCGCCGCGCGTGGCTCGCGCTCGTCGCCGCGTCGGCCTGCCGCGGCGCCCCCCCGGCGACGCGCGTCGAGCGGCGCGAGCACTCGCCGCGCGAGCGCCCGCCGCGCGCACCCCGCGCCACCGCCGCCGACGTGATCGTGATCGGCGCGGGCGTCGCAGGCCTCGCCGCCGCCCGCGAGCTCCACGCGCGCGGCGCCCACGTCATCGTGCTGGAGGCGCGCCCCCGCGTCGGCGGGCGCGTCGTGACCGACCGCCGCTGGCCCGAGCTCCCGGTCGACCTCGGCGCCTCGTGGGTCCACGGCGTCGACGGGAACCCCGTCACCGCCCTCCTGGCCGCGGCCGACGCCCGCACCGTCGCGACGGACCCCGAGGATTACGTCACGCGCGACGCGCGCGGCGGCCCCATCGACGATGCGCTCGAACGCGCCGGGGAGGCCACGTGGCGCGGGGTGGCGCGGGCCCTCGAAGCGGCGCAGCGCGCGAGCGACCTCCGCCGCGACCTCCGCGGCGCCTTCGACGCGATCGTCGCCCGCCGCGGCGACCCGCCCGAGGTGCGCCGCTACCTCCGCTGGGCCTTCCACACCAACGTCGAGCACGAGTACGCTGGCGACGCGTCCGACCTCTCGCTCCGTCACTACGACGACGGCGAGGCCTTCGGCGGCGGCGACCGCTTCGTGGCGAGCGGCTACGACGTCGTCCCCCGGCGGCTCGCGGAGGGCCTCGACGTCCGCCTCGGCCACGTCGTGACGCGGCTCACGCACGGGGCCGACGGGGTGACCGCCGCCTGCGAGCGCGGGGCGTTTCGCGCGGCGCGCGCGGTCGTGACGGTGCCCGTCGGCGTGCTCCGGCGCGGCGCGATCGCCTTCGACCCGCCCCTCCCTGCGTCGTGGCGAGAGGCGCTGACCCGCGTCGGGATGGGCGTGCTGACCAAGACCGTCGTCCGCTTCCCGCGCGCCTTCTGGTCGGGCGACGACGCCCAGACCATCGGCCGCCTCGCGACCGCCGACGGGCGCCTCCGACACGCCGAGATGGTCGACCTCCACCGCGCGTCGGGCGTGCCGGCGCTGATGGTGTTCGACGCGGGGAGCGAGGGCGCCGCGGTCGACGGCCTCCCCGCCGACGAGCGGGCCGCCAGCGTGACCGAGGCGCTCCGCGGGATGTACGGGGCGGCGCCCGCCCCCGTCGGCGTGGTGGTGTCGCGGTGGGCCGACGATGCCTTCACGGGCGGCTCGTACTCCTACCTCCGGCCGGGCGCGACGCCCGCCGACCGCGACGCGCTCGCGACGCCGATGGGGGACAGGGTCTTCTTCGCGGGCGAGGCCACGTCCCGCGCGCACGCGGCCACGGTGCACGGCGCCTACCTCAGCGGCGTCCGCGAGGCGCGGCGGATCCTCGCGCTCGGCTGATTCCGTTCTCCGGGAGCCACGGCACCAGCGGCGCGCGACGACCTGGCAAGGAGCCAGTGTATCGTCCCGGGCGTGAAGGAAGCGCCCCTCCCGTCCCTGTCCCGGCTCCGCGCGATCCGTCGGGGGATCTTGCATGTCATGGTCGGCTGTGTCGCTGCGTCGCTCGCCGGGGCTGAGCTCGGCATGAGCGTCGCTGCCGCCGTGCGGGGCCGCAACATTTCCGACGTGGGCGTGCCGCTGTGGGAGCACGGCGACCTCGCCTTCGCGGCCGGGGCCGCCGCGTACCTCGCCGTCGTCCTCGCGGGGTGGTTCCTGGGGCGCCTCCTCGCGGACCCGGTCCCCCCGGCGGCCGTCGCGGCGGGATGGGTCGTTCGTGGGCTCATGGGCGCGGCGATCCTGCTGACGATCCGCGCGTCCTGCTGAGCCGACGTCGCGCCAGCCGCAGTCGGGCGCGTCCGCGGAGACCCTCGAGACTCCTCGCGCGCGGCCAGCCTCCGCGAGCTCCGCGCTCGATGCCGCGACGGGACACTGAAAGAATCCCTCCGCGCATGCTCGGAGGCGGCCAAGAGAATGTTCCGCGATGAGCGTCGGGAGCACCTGAAGGTCTACCAGAGTCGCCTGAAAGAGAAACAGGGTGGAGGATAGGGCCGCCGACGCGCCTCGCGGTCAACACCCGCCGCGCCTCGCGCGCCGCGACGGCGCCGCTGTCCGCGGAGGTGCTCGCGATCCCGCGGCGAGATGGTGTAGAGATCGTGCATGGGTCTGGCCGCGCTCGGGTCACGCGTCGCCGGCCTGCGCCTCGAGCGCGTGAGGGCCTCGCCGCAGTACCGGGACGGAGAGTTTCGCAACGCCGCCCCCGTCGCGACGGGGATGGCGATGGGCGCCGTGATGCCCTTCATGGCGGAGTCCCTCCGCGGCGGCACGCGGAGGGTCCCCGACGCGCCGCTGCCGTCCGTGAGCCCGCTGCGGGGCTGGTCGCGCCCCTGCGAGACGGGGCTGCGCGCGACCTGGCTCGGGCACTCCACCACGCTGCTGGAGATCGACGGGGCCCGCGTGTTGATCGACCCCGTGTGGGGCGAGCGAGCTTCGCCCGTGAGCTTCGCGGGGCCGCGCAGGTTTCAACCCGTGCCCGTGTCGGTCGAGGCGCTCCCGCCCCTCGACGCGGTGGTGCTCTCGCACGATCACTTCGACCACCTCGACCACCCGACGATCGTCCAGCTCGCGCGGCGAGACGTCCCCTTCGTCACGTCGTTGGGGGTCGGCGCCCACCTCGAAGCGTGGGGGGTCCCCGCCTCGCGCATCGTCGAGCTGGACTGGTGGGAGCGGCACGAGCTGGCCCGCACCGGGCTGACCATCACGGCCGCGCCGGCCCAGCACTTCTCCGGTCGCGCGCCCGGCGTGGCGAACCCGACGCTCTGGTCTTCGATGGCGCTCCGGGGCGCGAAGCACGCGGCGTTCTTCAGCGGCGACACGGGCTTGACGACGGCCTTCCAGGCGCTCGGCGCGCGGCTCGGGCCCTTCGACCTCATCATGCTCGAGGTGGGCGCCTACTACGCCGGGTGGCCCGACGTTCACCTGGGCCCTGAGAACGCGCTCACCGCGCGCTCGTACCTCGGCGGCGGCGCGCTGCTGCCCGTGCATTGGGGCACCTTCGACCTCGCCCTGCACGCGTGGGACGAGCCCGCCGAAAGGCTGTTCGAACTCGCCCGACGCGACTCCGTGCCGCTCGTGATGCCGCTCCTCGGCGAGCCGGTGGAGCCCTCGCGGGTCGAGCGGGTCGACCCGTGGTGGCGCCCGACCGCCCCGCGCCGGTAGCGCGATCGCCGCCGCGAGACGTCGCTCGCTGCGGGGCGGTCAGGGGCGGGCCTCGATGACCTCCTTCAACCGCGCGACGTCCTTCGCCGTGTCCTTGGCGATGCCGCGCTGGAAGAACGGCCGCATCAGCTCGACCAGCACGATCTGCGGCTCGACCTCGACGTAGTGGCGCACCCGCGTGGCCCCGCTGAGCGGCGACAGTTCGAACCCGACGCGGAGGAACATCGCCCGGTCCTTGAAGCGGAAGTCGAGCCGGCGCCCCGGCTCGGCCGCTTCGACGGTGCCCTCGATCGTCGCGCGGCGCGACCTCTCGCTGTACGTGTAGATGAGCCGGTCTCCCGCGGAGAGCGAGGGCGACCCCTGCGAGAGGCGCCGCACCTCCACGCAGCGCGCGAGCCAGGTGCGCATCTGCGACACGTCGGACAGGAACGCGTAGACCTCCTCGGGCGACGCGGCGATCTCGACGGTGACCTCGTGCTCGACCATCGGCCTCGGCCGCGACGGCGCGGAGCCGCCGCGTCGCCTCGGGAGCTGCCCGGTCTCCACGTACCACGCGTACGTGTCGCGCACGGTCTCCTCGAGGGGGCGCGCGCGAAACCCGAGCTCGCGGATGGCCTTGTCGCTGGAGATGCGCGGGTTGGCCAGGAGCGTGTCGAGCGCCTCGTGGGTGAGCACCTGGGGCACCCCCACCACCCGTTCGACCCAGGCGAGCGTCGTCGCGAGCCCCCGCAGGACGGGCATCGGGAGCGCGCGTTCCGCCGTCGAATCGCCCATCACCCGTCGCGCCATCTGCGCCAGCTCCAGGTGCGTGGTTTGGTTGGGGTGGCCCAGGATGTAGCACTCGCCCGTGCGCCCCTTCGCCTCGGCCAGCAGCGCGCCCTCCACGACGTCGCGGACGTCCACCCAGTTGCATCCACCTTCCGCGTGCCAGCGCCGCCCCTTCATCACGTCGCGGAGCACGCCGCCCTGCAGCGAGACCTTGAAGTCGTAGGGGCCGATCACGCCGCAGGGGTTGACCACGACGGCGTCCAGCCCCTCCGCGACCAGCGCCAGCACGGCCTGCTGGCCCAGGGCCTTGGAGCGGCTGTACGCCGCCGTGGAGCCCGCGTCGGTCGCGAGGCGCGTCGCCTCGGTCACGGGTACGCCGTGCGCCATGACGTCGAACGCGTACACGGAGCTGAAGTGGACCATGCGCTTCACGCCGCGCTCCAAGGCCGCCCTCGCCACGAGCGCCGCGCCTCCCACGTTCACCGAGGACATCACTTCGTCACGGTCGCCGGCCATCGAGATCAGCGACGCGAGGTGGAACACGACGTCCCCGGGGCCCAGGCTGGCCCGCAGGAAGTCCATGTCGCGGATGTCCCCGAGCCGAACCTCGACGCCCATCTCCCGGAGCCAGGGACCCGCTTCACGATCGAGCGCCAGGACCGGACGTCCGAGCTCCAGCAGTCGCTTCACGAGGCAGACCCCGAGGTGTCCGTTGGCCCCGGTAACTACGGTCACAGGCATGGTCGTCTCTCCCCTCACGGCTCCACGGAGGAGCCATCCGTCGAAGCGCCCCGCTCGACCTCGACGCTCCCTCGCGGCGTGAACACGGGCTCGAAGCCCCGGACCACGCTGAAGGGGATCCCGCTCCGAAGCTCCAGCTCGCCGCTCCTGGCGCGCGGGTCGTCGTTGCGAAGGTCGATCAGGGTCATCAGGTAGAAGCACAGCAGCTTCAGCTCGGCCATCACCAGCCGCCGGCCGGGGCAGACGCGCTTCCCCGCGGCGAAGATCCACCCGACGACCTCGAGCCGGGCGCGCTCGTCCTCGACGAAGCGCAGCGGGTCGAACCGCTCGGGGCGCTTGAACACCGCCGGGCTCTCGCAGAGCGCCTTGACGGGGATCCAGACGTGCCAGCCCTTCTCGACGCGGTAGGGCCCGAGGTCGAAGTCTTCGATGGCGATGCGCGGCACGAGCTGCGAGACCGGGTTGAAGCGCAGCACCTCCCAGACGAAGCAGTCGAGGAGGCGCAGGTCGTTCAGGCTCGCGTTGGTGAGCGAGACGTCGTCGCGCAGGCCCGCCTCCGAGAGCTCGCGCCGGAGCCGCGCCACGAAGTCGGGGTGGGCCGCCATCGCCGCCATCGCGGTCATCAGGGCGATGCGCGTCGTGTCGAAGGACGCGAACAGCAGGCCCACGATGGACCTCAGCCCGCACGCCTCGCGCGTCTCCGCGCCGTCGGCGCGGTAGTACGAGCGGACCCCGACGTCGTAGATCTCGTGGATGTACGCGTCGGAGACCCCCCTCCGCGCGTAGTCGCGCAGGACGCCCCGCACGATCTCGTCGACGGCCCGTCGGGCGCGCAGCGCGCGCCACATGGTCGAGCCCGGCACCGCGTACGGGAACTGCGAGAAGACCCCCGCCTCGATGTCCGCGTAGAGCGTGATCAGGCGGTCGCACAGCCCGCGGTCGAACGCGTACGTCTCGCCCAGGAAGCTGAAGACCGCCACGCGCAGCGCGACGCGGGTCGCGCGGTCGTCGAGCAGGGTGCGGCCCGTCGCGGGCGCCGCGCCGCCCGACGCGGGCCCGCACCAGCTCAGCATCTCCTCCCGGACCATGGCCTTCATCGTCGCGAAGCGGTCTTCCTCCTGGAGCGTCTTCTGGACGAGGGCGTGGAAGGTGTGCCGCATGGCCTGCTGCGGCGGCCCCGTGACCGCCGCGCCGAAGAGCCTGACGAGCGAGTCCGGGAAGCTCGACTCGACGTGCGCGCCGTGCTGACGAAACACCTCCCTCACCAGCTCGACGTCCTCCAGGTAGACCACGTCGCCGAGGCCGGGGAGCCGGAGCCGAAACAGCGGCCCGTGCTGGGCGCGCATCTCCGCGAAGAGCTGAAAGAGCGGCGCCCGCTGCGTGCTCGGCCGCGCCATCACCTCCGCGAGGTGCAGCCCGTGACCCACGAGCGGCAGCCCCGCACCGCCGGGAGGACGAGGAAGTCGCTGCCCGTCCGAACCTCGAGAGATCCCCGGTTCCATGAGCCAGACCCCGCTCGCACACTTCGTACCTCGAGCGCACTCGCGACAAGTGCGGACGAGCGAGGCGCTCCCCGCGCCGGGCGTGCGGATTCCGCGCGTCGCCGGTGCGGCTTCGGCACTGCCCGCGGGCGATCGCGACGACGACGAGCACGACGAGCGTCACGCCTCGCCGGTGAGCTCCATCGCGCGCCACGCGCCGCCGCGGAAGCGCCACGCGAGGAGCGCGGTGAGCGCGGCCATGTAGAACACGACCCACGCGAGCGTCGCGACGGGCCCCGCGCCGGCGCGCGCGGTGGCGACGGTGAGCGGGACGAAGAGGCCCCACGACACGGCGATGCGGGCGCGCATGGGCCACGCGGTGTCGCCCGCGGCGCGGAGCGACTCGCTGAGGGCCATCGCGGCGGCGTCGAAGAGGTTCCACGCGACGGCGACGCGGAGGAGGGGGACGCCGACGGCGAGGAAGGCGGCGGCCTCGGCGCCGCGCGGCGCGAAGGGGCCGAGCAGCAGCCGGGGCGTGAGCGCGTACGCGACGGAGGCGACGCCCATCCACGCGCACGCGACGAGCGCGGTGCGGCGGACGAGGCGGGGGACGGCGTCGTGGGCGCCGGCGCCGAGGGCCTGGCCGACGTGGATGGCCCCCGCGCTGGACAGCCCGAACGCGGGCATCGCGACGACGGAGTTGAGCTGGAGCACGGCCATCAGCGCCGCGAGGGGGGCCGTCCCCATCCCCGCGAACACCACGTCGATGAACACCAGGAAGGCCGCGAACTCCAGGAACCAGTTGACCCCGTTGGGCAGCCCGAAGCGCAGCATCCGGCGGAACTCCCCCCACCGCCACCCGACCTCGCCGGCGACCCCGCGCCCCGCCCGCGCGAAGGCCACGAGCGTGTAGGCAAAGCCTGCGACCGTGGCGAGGATGGACGCGATCGCCGCGCCGCGGACGCCCATCGCGGGCACCCCGAGGCCGCCGTGGATGAAGACCCACGCGAGCGGCACGTTGACGGCCATCACGAGGAGGCTCGCGACGAAGCCCACGCGCGTGTCGCCCTGGCCGCCGAACCAGTTGCCGAGGGCCTCCATCCCGACGGCGGCGCCCACGCCGAGCAGGCGGATCGCCACGTAGTCCCCCATGAGGCCGCGCACCGCGGGGGTGTAGTCGGCCTTCGCGAGGAGCCACGGGACGACGGGGAGCAGCGCGACTGCGGCGATCTCGGTGAGGGCGGCGAGGCCGAGGCCGTAACGTCCGTACCGGCGGAGGCGCGCGCGGTCGCCGCCGCCGTGGAGCTGGGCGGCGAAGCTCTGCACGATGAAGGCGACGCCGAGCGGGAGCATGAAGGCCGCGAAGGCGTTGAGCGCGCCGTTGCCCGTGGCGGCGAGCGCGTCCTGCCCGAGCGGCGCGACGAACACCGCGTCGGTGAAGCCGACCACCGACTGCGCGGCGCGGGCGAGCACCACCGGCCAGGCCAGGACGAAGAGGTCGCGGAGCGAGGGGAGGCGGTACGGGGCGCTCATCGCAGGGGGGCCGCGGGGTAGCACGCTCCGCGCGCGGGCGCCGCTTCGCCACGGGGTGCGCCCTCCGCCGCCTCGACGTTTCACGCTCCCACTGCCGGGCGCCGCCGGATTAGCATCGCCGCCCTCTCCCGATGACCGTGATCCACAGCATGTCGGCCGGCGAGGCCCGCGCGCTCGGCGGGCTCGCGCTGTCCTGCGCGGGCGCCGGCGAGGCGGCCCTCGGGATGCGCGCGCTCGCCTGGTACAACACCCTCCTGCGCTTCGGGCTCAACGTGCCCCTCGTGGCGGCGCACGACCTCGGCGCGGCGCTCCTCGGGGAGGCGGAGTCCTACGGCCCCCCGCGCGAGCTGCCCAACGGCGCGGCGGCGCAGCTCCCGGCCGACGCGCTGCACGCGCTGCTCGGGCAGTACGGGCGGCTGCTCGAGGAGATCGCGCGGACGGACGTCGCGGCGCAGATCCAGAAGTCGCGCGTCGAGGACTCGGTGCTCACGATGCTCCTCACGCGCGCGCTCGGGCCGGTGGTCGACCGGTGGCGCGCGTCGGCGCAGTTCGAGCCCGTGCCGATCAACGCCGACACGCTGACGCAGGCGCAGGCGCACCTCCCGCAAGCGTGGGCCGCCGTCGACCGGCGCCCGGAGGTGGACTTCATTCAACACCTGGTGAGGCACCGGCTGCACCTGCTGCTCGGCATCGAGCAGGTCGACCTCGACACGGTGGAGCTGCTCGGGATGGTGGGCCAGGACGGCGCGACGCCCGAGACCGAGCTCGTCGACCTCCTCGCCGTCTTCAACTCGCCCGAGGCCAACGACGTGGTGAACTTCTCGCTCGACATCCTGCCGAGCGTGCTCGAGACGCGGCGCGGCGGCGGGCAGCAGGTGTTCTCCGTCGACGGCTACTCGGGCGTGGTGGCCAACGGCTCGTTCGACTCGCTGGTGCTGACGGAGATGGCCCACGACGACGACCTCTTCGAGCAGCGCTTCATCGACCACGAGCTGCTCTACTACGCCCACGAGGCGCAGGACCGCCCGCCCCCGCGCGCCTTCCAGATCCTGGTCGACGCCAGCGCCTCGATGCGCGGGGCGCGCGCCGTCTTCGCCCGCGGGCTCGCGATCGCGCTGGCCAAGCGGATGACGCTCCAGGGCTTCGAGGCCAGCGTGCGCTTCTTCGACTCGCGGCTCTACGAGCCGATGCGCCTGCGCAAGGGGCGCTCGGGGATGGCGGGGCAGGGGTCGCTCCACGTCGCGGGGATCCTCGCCTTCAAGGGCGAGCGCGGGCGCAACTACGCGCGGGTCTTCTCGCAGCTCGCGAGCGAGCTCGACCGGGCGCGCGACCGGGCCGCGGTGACGGTGTACGTCATCACCCACGCCGAGTGCCACGTGCCGGTCGACCTCGTGCGGCGCATCCGCGAGTCGGCGGAGATGTGCGGCGTCTTCATGCTCCCGTCGCGCGGGGCGCTCGACCTCGAGTACCTGCCGATGCTCACGCTCCACGAGGTGGTGACCGACGCGGCGCTGCGCGACCGGGGCGAGCGGGCGACGCGGGCGCTCTCGATCGTCGAGCACGCGACCAGCTCGGCGCGGCGCGACTCGCTGCCGCCGAAGCCCCGCGAGGGCCGGGAGGCGTCGCCGTGACGATGCTCGGCGACGACGCGATCGGCCGCGCGCGCCAGGCCCTGCGCGCGGGCAACGCCGACACCGCGAAGAAGATCCTGCTGTCGAACATCCAGCAGACGCACCTCGCGGCGCGGGACTACGACGAGATCCTGCGGGCGCTGGCCGACGCGCTCCAGCAGCTCGGCGAGCTGCGGGCGGCGGCGAGCGTGTGGCTCTACCTCCGCGACCCGGCGCGGATGGCGGCGCTGGCGCAGTCGGAGCCGCGCGACCTCGCCCGGGCGGCGCAGCTCGACCGGCGCCACGCGCAGGCGGCGCAGCACTACCGGGCGGCGCGGTGGCCGGCGCACGCGGCGATCCAGTTCGAGGAGGCGAAGCAGTTTCCGGCGGCGCGGGCGCTGTGGGAGGAGGTGGCGGCCGACCCGCGGCTGCGGGAGGACCCGTACACCGCGGCGCTGGTGAGCTTCAACCTCGGGCGCGTGCTGGCGCAGCTCGGCGACGCCGCCGGGGCGCACCGGTGCCGCGTGCGCGCGACGCGTCTGCTCGAGGAGGCCGCGGACATGCTCGAGGCGCGCGGGCTCCGCGAGCGCGCGTTCGACTGCTTCCAGGTGTTGCTCACGCTGGGCGCGGAGACGGGCAGCTTCGAGAACCTGGCCGAGGGCTACCTCAACTGCATCCGCATCCTCCGCGAGGACCACCTCAAGTACTACGCCCTCCAGTACTACGAGGACTTCATCGCGCGGGCCGAGCGGGCGGGCGAGCACCACGCGGTCGCGACGATCCTCCACGAGGCCGCGGACTACGCGCGCGGCGTGGGGCTCGCGTTCCACGGCGCGCTGCGGGTGCGCGAGGCCGAGGGGTGGCGCCGCGCGGCCCAGCACGCGCTCGCGCAGGGGGCGTCGGCGCAGTTCGCGGAGAACGCGCTGCTCGCCGCGGTGGGCGCGTACACCACGGTGGGGATGCACGGGCAGGCGGTGGCGGTGTTCCGCGCGCTGGCCGAGCTGCCGGGCTCGGAGGAGAAGCGCACGAAGCGCTACAGGGCCCTCGCCGAGCGCTACCGCGACGCGGTCGACGAGCCCTCGCGCGCCGCCGCGCTCCCCGACTACCTCCGCCAGCCCGTCGCCTACCCCGACATCTGGAACGACGACGCCATCGAGTGGGAGGAGGCCGGCGACCCGGTCGAGACCTGCGGCGAGATTCTGCTCGACACGTCGCTCCCCGACTTCGTGCGCCGCAAGGCCCTCATCGCGCGGCTCATCCCGCTCACGCAGCGCGAGCCCAACCACCCCAACACCCTCGCCGCCATCGCCGAGGCGCTCGGCCAGGTGCAACTCTACCCCGTGCTCGCGCCCCTCGAGCACCTCTTCGAACGCGGCCGCGGCGACGTCCGCGTCGCCTGCCTCCGCGCCGCGCGCCAGCTCTTCTTCAAGCGCACCTTCACCGTGGTGATGAAGGGCGTCCACGACGCCTCCGACCCGCAGGTGGTGGGCGCCGCGGTCGAGGCGATCGGCGCGCTCCACTTCCCCCACGCCTTCGACCCGCTGTCGCGTTTGCACCGCGAGGCCGACCACCCCCGCGTGCGCCAGGCCGCCCTCGGCTCCATCGGCAAGATCGCCTCGCGCGAGGCCGTCGAGTACCTCATCGGCGCGCTGCTCCACGGCTCGGAGGAGGAGCGCCAGCAGGCCCGCGAGCTGCTCGTCCGCAACGACGCGCAGGAGGCCACGGCGCTCATTCAAGCCGCGGCGGCCTCGGAGCGCCCCGAGGTGGCGCAGGTTCTCACCGGCGTGCTGCGGGGCCGGCTGCGGTGACGTCGTGACGGGCGCCGACGACCTGCCGCCGGGCGCGCGCGTCGCGGGCCGCTACGCGGTGGTGCGCCGCCTCGGGCGCGGCTCGGCCAAGGTGGTGTACCTCGCCGAGGATCTCCTCGCGCGCCGGCCCGTCGCCCTCGCGCTCCTCGCGCCGCGCGACGACGCCGACCCGACGCTCGGGCCGCGCTTCTCGCGCGAGGCGCGCGCCGCCGCCGCGCTCACGTCGCGCCACGCCGTCCGTGTGCTCGACGTCGGCAAGACGTCCGACGGGCTGCGCTACCTCGCCACGGAGGCGGTGCTCGGCCGCGGGCTCGACGAGGCGGTGGCCTCCGGCCCGGCGCCGCCGCTCGCGGCCGCGGTGTGGACGGCCGAGGTGCTCGCGGCGCTCGAGGAGGCGCACGGGCGCGGGATCCTGCACCGCGACGTGAAGCCCGAGAACGTGCTGCTCGCGCCCGACCCGTCGCACCCCGCGGGCGAGGCCGCGCGGCTGACGGACTTCGGCCTCGCGAAGGTGCTCGACGCCGCGCTCGAGGGCTCGGTGATCTTGCGCACGGCGCAGGGCGCGGTGATGGGCACGGCCGACTACATGCCGCCCGAGCAGTGGGCGGGCGGCCCGGTCGACCCGCGCGCCGACCTCTACGCGGCGGGCGCGATGCTCTACGAGCTGCTCACCGGCCGCTGCCCCTTCCGCGGCGAGACGCTGCGCGAGCTCTGCGCGGCGCACCTGACCGCGCCGGTTCCTCCCTTCGGCGGCGACGTCCCCGATGCGGCGCGCGCGTTCGAGCACGTGGCGCGGCGCGCGCTGGCGAAGCGCCCGGGCGACCGCTACCGCGGGGCCGATGAGATGCGGGCGGCGCTCGAGGCGGCGGGCGGCTTCGCGGTGGACGCCGGGCCGGCGCGCGGCGTGGCGGGCGAGGGGGAGGTCTTCGCGCGGGCGGAGATGGTCACCGACGCGGGCGTGGGGCCGGTGCAGATCCTCCTGGCGCCGCGGGTGGTGCTCGGCCGCGCGGGTCACGCGGTGGTGCGCTGCGTCCCGTTCTCCCCGGAGAACGACGCGCGCGCACGGACCCTGTCGCGGCGCCACGCGGCGCTCGAATGGCGGGGCGGCGCGGCCTTCGCGCGCGACCTGGGCTCGGCCTCGGGGACGACCGTCAACGGGCGCCGCGTCGCGCCCGGCGGGGAGGCGCCGCTGCGTGACGGGGACGTGGTCGCGCTCGGCCCGCACGTGCGGCTTCGCTTCGAGCAGGCCTTCGCCGAGGCGGGCGTGCTGCCGGAGTGGGCGCGCCTGACGCGCGACGACCCCTACGGCGCGGGGCTCGTCCACCTCCTCGTGCTCGGCGCGGCAGAGGTGTCCGCGGCGCCGTGGGCGGCGGTGCGGCTCCCGGCCGAGCGCGCGCGGGGCGAGCGGGCGGTGCTCGCGGCCGCGGGCGGCGACCTGACGGTGACGGCGGGCGGCCGCACGGCGCCGCTGCGCGACGGGACGGCGGCGCGCGTGGGCGACGTGACGCTCACCTTCGCGCGCGAGACGGCGACGCTGGGTTGAGGCTCAGCGGTTGTAGCGGCTCTGGAGCTGGCGCGTCTGCGGGTCGTAGCCGGCCGCGCGGAGGGCCTCGTCCATGGTGCGCGACGGCGCGCCGACGACGGGGGTGCGGTTCCAGAGGGTGAGGAGGGTCTTGTCGCCCTCGTCGCGCACGCCGACGTCGAGCACGGTGGCGGCGTCGCTGTCGCGGAGCCGGGCGCCGCGGATCATCGCGCCGAGCGGCTGGATGTCGCCGTTGGAGAACTCCAGCCGCCGCTGGAGGTACCGCATCACCTGCGGCATGCGCGCGGGCACGTAGAACATCCGCACCTCGTCGGTCGAGACGCGGTCGATCGTCGACGCGGGGAGCGTGAGCCCGTAGGCGACCGCGGAGCCCGGCAGGAGCTCGTCCGGGTCGACGGGCTCGGGCTCGGTGGGCGGCGCGGGGGCGGGCTCGGCGCTCGCCGGGGCGGCCGGCGGGGGCGGCGGGGCCGGGGCGCGGCGGCGACGGCAGCCGGCGCCCGCGGCGAGGGCGGCGAGGGCGAGGGCGAGGGGCGCGGCGCGCATCACTCGAAGATGGCGGCCCACGAGTCGACGCGCGCGGGCATCTGCGGCCGGGGGAGGCGGCGCGAGACGACGGGGTTGAGCCCGCCGGCGCCGCCGCGGCCCGACTGCGCGGTCTGCAGGACGATGCGGTACTCGCCGCCGGTGGAGGACGCGACGTAGGAGCGCGGCACGCCAGTGATCGGGTCGGGGGCGCTGGCGGTGACGTTGCAGCTCAGGCGCCGCGCGACAGTGACGCCGAAGAGCACGGTGTTGTTGTCGTCCGAGGACGAGCCGTTGAAGTTGAGGTCGGCGGTGGCGCGGACAACGTCCGAGGTGGTGGTGGGGTCGCCGTCGAGGTCGAGGCGTGCGCGCGGGTAGTCGTACGTGGAGCCGAAGTCGTAGCGGGTCATGTCGACACCCCAGAGGCGTGCGAACCCGTAGTCGCAGGCGGCCATCGACGAGCGCGGGGTGAAGGTGCCGAAGTAGAGCACGCCGTTGAAGAGCGTCATCGCGCCGGTGAGGCGCTCGCCCGCGTAGAAGTCGCGGGTCGCGTCAATGCCCGGACGAATCTGCCAGTTCTCGTGGACTCCGACCGAGGTGACGACGCCGCCGCTGTCGGCGGTGGTGGTCTCGGTGAAGGAGGCGACACGGTACTCGTTGGCGGTGTCGTCGAGGAGCTCGGGGTCGCCGGAGCCGAAGGCGACGTTGAGCTCGCCGCGTGTGCCGACGGTGAGGGTCGGCCGCTCGATGATGGGCTGGCCGGCGTTGTAGGTAGAGCCCCAGTAGAGGTCGTACTCGTCGGACATCCACCACTGGGCGGGGTCGCGGCTGCTGAAGTCCGCGCGCCAGAGGGTGCCGTCGGCGTCGCCGAGGTAGGCGCGCGTGGTGACCGTGCCCGAGGTGCCCGAGTAGAGCGCGGGTGCGCCGGTGAGGGGCGAGCCGGTGGGGGTCGGCGTCACGCTCGCGACGCCCGCGCCGAGCTTGCGGATGAGCGTGCCGGTCTGGAGGTCGACGACGTAGAGGAACTGGCCGCGGTTCCCCTGCCAGCACTTGGTGTACGAGCGGCGCGCGCCGCGGCCGCTGTCGGGGGCGGCGATGATGGCGTTGCGCGCCGGGCGCATCGCGCTGGTCGGGCTACAGGTGGACGCGGGCTGCCCGACGCCGCCGGGGATGAACGCGACCGCGCGCTCGACGGGCTGCAGTGCGCTCGGCGGCGTGAAGAAGAGGGTGCCGATGGCCGGCGTGCCGGTGGCGGTGTCGATGTCGGGGTCGGTGAACTGCCAGAGGAAGCGCGGTTGGTACGGGTCGGTCACGTCGAGGGCGACGAAGGCCGGACCGCCGTTGCGGAGGCCAACCACCAGCACGGTGCGCCACGAAGAGGCGACCGCGGGCGAGAGGGCCGAGCGCTCGTAGACGACTTCCTTCACCACCGGCGTGCCGTCGACGCCGAAGGAGCGCGTCGAGGGGTAGCGGTTGCGGAGCGTCGGGAGGAGGTAGGGCGGGACGAAGCCCCACACCTCGTCGCCCGTGTCTGTGTCGAAGGCGTGGAGGATACCGTCGTTGGTGCCGACGTAGAGCATCGGCTCGCGGCTGCCGACGCGGACGTCGGCGCGGCGCAGGGTGGGGACGGCGTTGATCTGCGTCGAGGCGCCGGTTCGGGTGAGCTGGAGCGTGCGGTACGCGGTGAAGCTCTGGTCGGGCAGGTCCAGCAGTGGCGCGGGGACGTTGACCGGCGTCGAGCGGTAGATGTCGCCGAGGGGGCGGAACTGCCGCACCGTCCCCGCATCGCCGCGGAGCCATGCGAGCAGGGTGTTGACGTCGGTGGGCGACGTGTAGCCGAAGAGCGAGGGCGCCGAGGCAAGGTCGGTGAGCGCGCGGGAGAAGCCCGCCATGGAGGTCTCGGCGCCGGAGATGGCCCCCCGCATCATCGAGGGGGTCGCGCTGTTGGGGACGAAGGTCCAGAGGTAGCGCTGGCCGACGCCGGGTCGGAGCGCGCGCTGCGATGCCTGGAGGTTGTAAGCGAAGTCGTCGCCGAGCGAGAGGTCGACGGGCTTGTCGGTGGGGATCGGGGGCGCGCCCATGGAGGGCGACTCGCACACCGTCCGCTGGCGCACGAGGCTACCGCTCCAGGGGGAGCCGGGCGTGAGGTTGAAACCAGCGGAGAACTGGTACTGCGCCGCGCCGACGGCGGTCGGCGTGCCGGCCGTACCGAAGACCGGAGGCACGCGCGTCGACGACGACGAGGCTACCGTGTCGAGGATGGTCGAGAGCTGCGTGGCGAAGGTGACGCGATCGCTGGCGTAGTAGACCCGCGGCGTGTTGCCGGCGAGCGCGACCGGGAGGAGCGCGCTCTCGACGGAGGTCGAGGGGTTGAAGGCGAGCACGTAGGTGCGCACGCCGGGCGACGTCGGGCCCGTCATCGCCATCGCCATCGCGGCGTCGGTGGGCGTGGGGTAGGGGCACTCGCCCCCGGTGCGGCACTGCGAGCGCCAGAGCTCGTCGGTCGGCGCGCCGTCGGTGATGAGGATGTTGGCGCGGTTGCGGCACTGGAAGTACGGGTCGCCGCCCGGCGTGGTGAGCCCGTCGACCACGTCGGTGTGGTTTGTCCAGTAGTAGTTGGCGTCGTCGAGGAGCGCGCCGAGGGGCGTCGTGCCGATCGGGCGGACGCCGGGGACCGCCGGGCTCATCCCTGTGGCGGGGCGGCCCGTGAGCGCCTCCTGCACGGTGCGGTTGACGAGCGCGAGCGTGGCGGTGTCGGCGCCGGCGGGGCCCACTGACACAAGGCCGCCGGGGACGATGTCGGTCGCGCCGCGCGAGGCGCGCTTGGCGCCGAAGTTCCACACCTCGGCGGTGGGGCAGCCGGTGGGTCGGAAGCGGCGGTCGTCCGCGTAGGAGAACATCCCGCGGATCTCCGGGTCCGGGTCCTCGTTGAAGTCGCCGGTCATCAGGCCGAAGCGCACGCGGTCGGCGTACACGTCGAGGATGCCGTCGGTCATCTGCGAGGCGCGCGGGTCGTAGAGGGGCCAGCCGTTGGAGAGGGGCTGGTGGTGCGGGAGGTGGTAGAGGTAGTCGTACTGGGCGGCGTCCGAGCGCGGGGCCTGCGCGCAGGAGTAGCTGTTGATGGTACCCGTGAGCACCTCGACGGCGGTGATCCAGCGGTTGCGCGACTCCGAGGCCGCGCACGCGGTGGAGCACTGAGCCGCGCCGCCTGAGCACCGCACGCAGTCGCCGCCGTCCGAGCGGTCGCAGGCGGTGGAGCTGTCGTCCGCGTTGATGCGGAACTCCATCGACCCCGACGTATCGAGCAGCACCATGATGTTGGGCCGCAGCAGGCGCGCGTCGGGCTGCGCCTGCGACGTCGACGGCGCGAGCGACGCCGCCAGGGCGACGGCGGTGTAGGCGACGGCGTGGTGTCCCTTGAGGCTCATGGTCGTTCTCCTCGCGGCGCGCGCCGCGGAGGCCCAGAGAGATGCGGTGGCTTGCCTCAGTTGCTGCACTGGATCACCGATACCGCGCGCATCGCCTCGGCGCCGCGCGCGACGTTGTTGCTGTCCGACGCGTACGCCGACAGGGAGCGGTCGAGCTCCGAGGCGCCGGTCACGTCGATCAGGAGCCGGGACTGCCGGAGCGTGTCGGAGAAGGTCGAGCCGCCGATGTCGCTCCCGGGGGCCGGCGTGGTCTCCCCGTAGAGCTCGGTCACGGTCGCGGTGAACGCCGGCGTGAGGTAGCCGGCGCCGAAGGAGCCCGGCGCCCGCGCGGTGCCCGAGCCCGCGGCAGCTTCGAAGATCGTCCCGCCCGACCCGAGGATCGAAGGGTCGTTGCTGGTGAAGCGGTAGCAGGGCTTGCGGAACACCTCGGACGCGCTCACGCGCACCTCGGGGCACCCGGCCGTCCAGGTGTCGCCGTTGAGGGCGCTGCGGCGCAGGTAGTCGTTGACGTACGACTGGCAGCTGATGCGCAGGCGGGCCATCACCGAGGTTGTGCCCGACTCGGCGACGTAGTGGGTCTGCCCGGCCTGTCGCACGAAGCCCGCCGAGCGGATCTCGAGCGACGACGAACGGGTGACGAACACGCCCGCGGCGCTCACCATCACGACGAGCATCATCACGACGAACATGGCGACGCCGCGCTCGCCGCGGCGACGGGCGTGGGGGCGACGGCGGAGGGCGCTCGGGCGGCTCATCGGAGCCCCCTGGCGGCGATGTTGCGGAGGACGACCTCGGAGGTGAGCGTGCGCACGCGCGCCGCGCCGGGGCGGTCGGTGTAGACGCGGAAGCGCGTCAGGGGGTCGGCCGCCGCCGCGCGCTGCACCCACCCGAAGGAGGGGTCGGCGGCGCGGTCGCGGATGGAGAGGCGGAGGATGGCGGAGCGGATGCGCTGCGGCATGCGCCCAACGCCAGTGCCGGCGGCGATGAGGTCTTCCGCGTAGCGGGCGATGTTGACGTAGTCGGCGAAGGGGAGCGAGCGGGTGACCACCTGGCCGACGCCGGTGGCGTCGTCGACAGTGAGCGTGGCGTCAAAATCAACGGCGTACTCGCCGACCAGCTGTGCGGTGCCGGCGATCTCGGTCGGGGTGGTGTCGAGCGTCCACTCGCTGCGCACGAGGTCGGATTTGAGGGCGGCCTCGGTCGCGTCGGCGGGGTAGAGCTCCGGGAGCGCGGCGCGCATCGCGGACCCGTTGCGGATGCCGTACTCGACGAGGTCGACGGGGGCGATGGTCGACCCGGTGCCGAGGCCCGAGAGGCCGCAACCCATCATGGTGCCCATCATCGCGCCCTCGCCGATCACGGTGGGCGGCGGGGAGACGATGAGCTCAGGGTTGGTGGCCGAGTCGAAGCGCTGCCAGGAGCCCGACACGACGCGGACGAACTGCATGAAGCCCGACGGGCTCATGATGCGAATCATCCGCGTGCGGCCGCCGCCCGGGGTGAAGATGCGGCCGAACTCCGCGGCCGTGGTCACGCGCGAAGCCCACTGCGGCGTGCGGTGCTGGAGGCGGATGCGGTTGCCCGAGACGCTCTCGACCAGGTACTCGTCGGCGGTGGTGAAGTTGCCGACGAGCCGCATGGTCATCGGGCGGAGGAAGACGTTGTCGGTGGTGTTGGGGAGCGGGGAGGCGGTGGCGAGCGCGGGGGTGAGCGAGATCGCGCCGAGCAGGGGCGTGGGCTTCGGGCACACGCGCGGGTCGGCGTCGGAGTTGGGCGTCGCCATGTAGCCGGCGCGGGCGACGTCGGCGCGGAGGCGCTCCATCGCGAGGCGCAAGCGGAGCTGCATCTCCGCGGCGCGCTGCTGCTGGTTGAAGGTCTCGGTGGTTGAGCGGGAGACCGAGTAGAGCGCGGCAACGACCACCGAGGTGATGGTGATCGACACCATGAGCTCGACGATCGTGAAGCCGCGGGCGGCGTGGGCGGGGGCGCGCGTCATGGCAGCTCGTGGCGGTCGAGGGTCTGGGACATGTACACCCAGCGGAGGTTGATGGTGTCGCTGCCCATGGCGTTGCGGTCGGCGGCGAGACCGCAGCTCGCGTACCCCGCGGGCCGCACGCCGCCCTGGCGGAACCAGTAGACCCGCACCTCGGCGCGGACGAGCTCGTCGTTGATGAGCCTGCGCGTGCGGTAGTGGGTGCAGAAGTACGCGTTGGCGGAGCCGACGGCCACGTCGTTGCCCCACCAGTCGGCGGCGGCGCTCTCGAGGGGCGTCCCCGCGGTGAGGCCGGAGGGCTGCGCCGGCAGCTCCCAGTTGGTGAAGGGCGTGGTGAGCAGCGGGCGGAAGTACCAGGTGTTGTTGATGTTGGAGACGGGGTTGCCGTACGAGGGGTAGTTCCACTGGAAGGCGTCGCGGCGGAGGCGCTCTTGCCAGCGGCGGGCGAGGTTGGTGGCGGTGGTGATCTCCTGCGCGCGGCGGTTGGCGGCGACGGTGGAGCCCTGCATCGCGATGATGCCGAGGAGCCCGGTGCCGAGCACTGCCATCGAGGCCATGACCTCGATGAGCGTGTAGCCGTGTTGCGGGTGGGGGCGGCGCCTCATGAACGCATCCTCGGCATGCCGGAGAGGGGGATGACCACGCGCCGGCGCACGCCGCCGTCGACCGTCCCGTTGCGCTGGAACACGTCGACGACAAAGCCGCCGCCGGTGCCGACGGCGCCGCTGTTGTTGGTCCAGACGGCGGAGGGCAAGGTGGCGTCAGGGATCGGGGTGGTGGAGAAGTAAGCGACCCCGAGCGGGGTGAAGCAGAGCTGGATGTAGGTTGCGCCCGAGGGCACGGAGACTTGCGCGACGAGGTTGTCGCGCGCGAACGACGCGGCCGAGAGGTCGAGCGCGTAGACCCGGTCGGCGGCGTTGAAGAGCCCGCCGCCGAACTGCGAGAGCCGGCACGAACTGCTGGTGCCCTCCCAGGACTCGAGCCGGAGCGCGGTGCCGGCTGTCTGAATCACCAGGGTGTGGGCCATGCCGCGATACATCGCGCGGCTGCGCGTCTCGCGGACGATGTCGAGCACGGAGACCGCCGCCTGCTGCGCCTTGCGCTCGCGCATCATCTGGACGGCGCCCGGCAGCACGAGGGCCGACACCACGGCGATGATGGTCACCACGACCATCAACTCCACGATGGTGAAGCCGGGGGCGGACTGCGGGCGCTTCGTCACGGCACCCCGAGACTGCAACCCATGTGCCCCCGCCAGGAACTTGAATTCCTCGGGGAACGCACTCCCCCCCGGGGTGACCCTCGAAAGCCCTTGCGGGACTACGCAACGATTGCGGAGCGCCGTTGCGTGCCCTACTTGCGGTGTCGAGGCGGGGACCGTATCAACGCGCCCCATGAAGTTTCGGGCTCCTCTCATTGCGTTCGTCGTCGTGGCGTGTCGTCGGGACCCTGCTCCGCAGCCGCCGCCGCCGCGGCCTCAGCCGCAGAGTACACCCGCGCCGGCGGTGGGCGGAAGCGCCTCGGGGCCGGTCGCGCCGGGGCCCGCGGTCGATCCCCCGGCCCCCGCGGCGGACTTCCGGGAGGCCGGGCAGTACCTCCCGCAGGGAGCTCCGGTGCCGTCGTGGTCGCAGTCGGGGGCGGTGCGCATCGTCAACGGGCAGGACCTGTTCCAGCTTATCGACGGGGCCGGCGAGAAGTACATGGCGTACGGCTTCCGCCAGCTCGCGCGGACCGATTATCGGAAGGCCGGGACGCAGTTCGCGGTGACTGCGGAGGTGTACGACATGGGCTCGGCGCTCGGGGCCTTCGGGCAGTACTCGATGCTGCTCAGCGACGGTCGCGACCCGGCGACGCTCGAGCCGCAGGCGACGCCCCACGGCGGCGGCGGCTTCCTCGGCACCAGCCAGCTCGTGTTCTGGAAGGGGCGGCACCTCGTCCAGCTCAACCTGACCAACGAGAACGACGACGGCGACGAGTCGGCCCTGCGCGCGGTGGCCCGCGAGGCCCTGCCGCCGCTCGCCGCGCGCATCGCCGGGATGCTGCCGGGCGAGACCGCCGCGCCGGTGCCCGCGGCGCTGCCGCGCGAGGGGCTGGTGTGGGGCGGCGCGACCTACCTCGCGCAGAACGCCCTCGGCGTCGAGCGCTCGGGCGCGGCGTGGGTGGGGCACTACCGCGGGGCCGACGGCGGGCGCTGGCGCGTCGCGCTCTTCGAGCGGCCCGACGCGGCGGGGGCGCGCGCGACGGCGGCGCTCTTCCGAGGCGCGCAGTCGGCCGCGGTGCCGGGTGTGGGGGAGGAGGCGTTCTCGTCGACGGACGTGGCCGGCGAGGTGCTGGTGGCGCGCAAGGGGGCGCGCGTCGTGGTGGTGGCGGGCTCGGGGCTGGAGGGCGTCGCGATGCCGCCGCGGGAGGCGCGGCTGGCGGCGCTGCGTACGATGGTGGCCGCGCTGCCGTGAGGGCGCGCGTCGGGCTCCCTCAGGGGGAGAGCGCGAAGCAATAGAAGGCGCCGTAGCCGCCACCCGAGCCCACCGTGGGCATGCTCAGGATCGGCGGGCCCATCTCGATGAGGCTCACGCCGGGCGCGCAGCCGGCCTCGTCGAGCGCGTTGATCCAGTGGGCGCCGCTGCCGCCGCCGGGGCCGCCGGGCCCGCCGCCGCGGGGCCAGGTGTGCCCGACGCGGGGGCGGCCCTCGGTGGCGGGCGTGCCCTGGGCGCTCGTCCAGTCGAGGCAGGTGGCGGTGCGCGAGTAGAGCTGCCCCTGCGAGTTGGAGCCGGTGAGCGTGTCGTGGTTGTCGACCTGCCCCATCGTCGGGTCGGGCGCGTGGTTGGGGACGCCGTCCTCGTTGGGGAAGTCGTTGATGATCGCCGGGTTGGCGTTGGGCGGGCGCGTGTTCAAGAGCTCCGTGCGGTTGTTGGCGAGCAGGCGCCCGAGGCGGTCGTACCAGGGGCCGTTGCCGACGCGGTCGATCGCGTTGACCTGGTTCCCGTCGCCGCCGTCGGTGGCCGAGAGGAACGCGCGCCAGACCTTGGCGCCGGAGCCGGGCATCGAGCGCTCGGCGACGGCCGTGCAGATCCGGTCGGCGCCTCGCAGTCCCGCGCCGGGGCCCGTCTCCCCGTAGCGCAGGTCGCCGCCGAACCCGTTGGCGTTGCCCGAGAGGGCCCGCAGCGCGGCGAGGCTCGTCACGAAGAAGCTGAAGCGGGGGAGGCCGCCGTCGGTGGTCACGACCGCGTCGGGGGCGACGTCGGCCGCGGCGTCCGGGCGGGCGACGTCGGGCGTCGTGGCGGCGTCGGGCTGCGTGGCGACGTCGGGTTGCGTGGCGGCGTCGGGCTGCGTGGCGGCGTCGGGCGTCGCGGAGTCGGGCGTCGCGGAGTCGTTGCCCTGCACCTGGATCACGGTGGTGCCGCACGCGTTGAGGAGGGCGGCGGTGGCGAGGAACTTGAGGTGGCGGTTCGTCATCGGCGTCGGTTCCTTCTTCGGGTGAGGCGTGTTCAGGTGCCGCAGGTGAGGTCTTCGCGGCAGCGGCCGTTGCCCATGCAGTCCGCGTCGCCGGTGCACGAGCGCACCCCGGGGACGGTGACGTAGTTCTCGACGACCGACGAGACGACCAGGTTGACGCGGCCGCCGCCGACGGCGGCGCTCGCGGCGTTTTCGCGCGTGACGACGATGCTCGGGTAGCCGGCCACGCCGAGCCCCACGAGGCGGGTCACGAGGGAGGCCCCGATCGTGAGCGAGCCGTCGTCGGCGGTGTCGCAGGTGATCATCCCGCGCGTGCCGCCGTGGTGGCTGATGTCGAGCTTCACCTTGATCCGCGAGCCCGCGCCGGCCGCGCCCGGGGCGGCCCAGCGCAGCTCGAGCGGCGTGTTCATCGCGACCTGGAGCATCGTGCTGGTGACGCTGAGCGGGGCGATGCCGCGGCCGTCGATGGAGAACGCCGGGACGGGCGCGGCGCCGGCCGCTTCCAGGTGGATCGCGTCGCCCTCCGCGAAGGCCGGGTAGGCCAGCGTGACGTCGCCGGGCACCTGGTAGTTGTTGGCGACGAGGGTGAGGTCGACGGGGGTCGGGCCGGCGGCCGTGCGGAGCCCGGTGACGCGCACCGCGCCCGCCCCGCGGGCCGTTGGGTAGGGGCGGCAGGTGTTGTCGGCGACGCACGCCGCGGCGCTCCCGCACGGCGTCGCGCAGAAGGGGGTGCGCGGGGTGAGGACGCGGCAGTCGCCGTCGGCCAGCGCCTGCTCCCACACGGTGGCCTCGGGCGTCTCGCCCTGCTGCACCCGGCCGAGCACGGTGGTGCTTCCGGGGGTGGTGCCCGAGGGGGCGGTGAGCTGCACCTGGAAGGTGCCGCTGATCGCGTTGGCGACGGCGCCGTCCTGCGACGAGGCGTCGGCGGGCGCGTCGGTCGAGGCGTCGGCGCCGGGCGTGGCCGGGGTCGAGCTGCAGGCGCAGAGCAGGAGCAGAGCGGCGGCGGTCGGGCGGGTCGCGTTGATCATGAAGGAAGCTCCGGGTGGGTTGCTGTGCTTCGGGGGTGGGTTCACGCGGGGGACTTCCCGGGCGTCGGGCGGTAGGTGACGACGAGCTGCGCGCTGTCGTGCATGAAGTCGACGTGCTCGACCACCACGCGCTCGCAGGGCACGCCGAGGCGGCGCGAGAGGTCGGCGAGGAGGGCCTCGCGCTGCGCGGGCGGGAGGAGCTCCACGCGGTCGTAGCGGACGGTGACCGAGTCCTCGCCGCCGCGGCTCGGGCCGAACTCGAGCGCCGCGACGGCGGCGATGATCGCGAGGTCGATGAGGGCGACGCGCGCGAGCGCCTCGGCGTTGGCGGCCACCCCGTTGAGGATGGCGAGGCCGATCATGACGAAGAGGTAGGTGAGGTCGCGGATGCGCAGCGCCTCGGTGCGGTAGCGCAGGATGCCGAACACCGCGAAGAGCCCGAGCGACAGCCCCATCTCGACGTGCACGCCCGAGAGGGTGCAGGCGACCGCGAAGGTGATGAGGTTGAGCAACCAGAAGGTGAAGGCGTACTCCTGGCGGGGGTACGCGCGGAGGTAGATGAGGCGCACCACCGCGAGCACGCAGGCGACGTCGAGGGCGAGGCGGGGGCCGAGCGCGCTCGCCGCGTCGACCAGAAGGGAAGCGGGGTGGGGCATCAGGGGGCTCCGTCGAAGGCGCGCAGCGCGGGTCGGAAGGTGTTGGCGCGCTCGCCCGCGAGCAGGGCGACGGCCGCGCAGTACTTGCTGAAGGGGACGGCCTTGCCGCCGGCGCGGCGCACCGCGGTGACGAGGGGCGAGGCCTGGCCGCGGCCGACGTCCTTCACCTCGACGACGACGAGGCCGTCGAGGGTGCGGCTGTGATCGTCGCGCTCGAGGACGAGGTGGAAGTCGAGGGTCGCCCGCTCGACGCTGCGCTTGCTCACCAGCATGAGGCGGTAGAAGACGGTGCGGGCGACCGGGACGAGGTCGCCCTCGGCGAAGACGCGCGGGCTCGCCGAGGCGAGGCGCTCGCGGTCGAGCGCGGTGAGCGCGGTCGAGGCGTCGGGGCGCTCCCAGCGGCGCTTGTGGGTGTCGCCGCGTGCGGTCTTCTCCTTGAACTCCAGCACCGAGAGGCCGCGGTCGGCGTAGTTGCGGATGCGGACCTTGAAGCGCGGCGCACGGCGCCGGCGGTGGTCGTGGTAGAAGCGCAGCGTCGGGGTGTCGAAGTAGAACGTGTCGTAGTGGGCGAAGCGCTCGCCGCCCGCCAGCACCACCCGGTAGTCGTCGCGGATCGACCGCAGCGCGGCGCCGATCAGCTCCGCGGGCACGAGGAACTTCCGGTCGTAGCGCCGCTGGAGCGACACGCGCTCGAGGTCGGCGGGCTCGGCGGGCTCGAAGCCGTCGACCGCCTCCGCGAACTCGCCGCGCCGGGGGCTGACGGTCGCGGGCTTCAGGACGACCTCCGTCGGGTCGGGGTGGAGGGACGTTCGGGTCGGGGCATGACCGTGTGCCACAACCCTTTCATGGCCGTGCCCGGGGGCGCCTTCAAAAATTCTCACGGTTGTTGCGCACGCGCGCTCGACAGGGCGCGGGGGGCGTGTCTCAGTCCGCGGTTCGGGCGCCCAAGGCGCGGCGTCAGTTGGGCGGGGCGGCCTCGCGCACCGCGGCCGCGACGGCCTCTTCGTGGGCGGCGAGCTCGGTCGCGACGCTGGCGCAGGGGGCCATGTCCTCGGCCACCATCCGTCCCTCCGGGGGCTCGCGGAAGGGGACGACGGCCTCGCGGAGCGTGACGTTGCCGACCCAGGGGACGAGGCGCTGCGGCGACGCGCCGGCGCCGCTCACGATCGCGACGACGGTGCAGCCGCCGCGGGGCGTGTGGAAGAGCGACGCGCCGACGGTCATCGCGGCGCAGCCCTGGCGGGGGCAGACGCGCTCGGGCTCGGGGCGGACGTCGATCGGGCGGCCCGGGAGGCTCCGCTCGACGACGGCGCGGAGGCGCTGCTGGACGGCCGTCGCGATGGCCCGCACCGCGGGGTCGTCGGAGCGCGGGGCGATGCGCGGCCAGAGGATCACCACGCCGCCGCGCGCGCCGACCGAGCGGGAGATCTCGGGCGCGTCGCCGGGGTTGGCGCCGGAGGGAGGGGGCGGCGTCGACGAGGCGACGGAGGGTGCGGGGGACGTCGGCGCGGGGGTGGGGGCTTCGCCGCCGGTCGGGGGGGCGGGCGTCGGGGCGGTCTGGGCGGTCGGTGTCGCCGGGGCCGTGGAGGAAGCGCAGGCGGCGAGCGCCGCGAGGAGCGGGAGGGCGCGCATGAGGCGCGAGGATAGACCGGGAGCGGCGGCGGGCGCGACGGGGAAGGCGCTTCCACGCAGGGCGCCGGGTCTGGTAGGTGTCCGCGGCATGTCCGCGACCCTCCTCCTCGAAATCGGGTGCGAAGAGCTCCCCACCTCCTTCCTCGACGGGGCCCTCGAGCAGCTCCGCACGCTCGTGCCGGATGAGCTGGCGAAGGCGCGCGTGGCCCACGGCGCGGTGCGCGTGCTCGGCACCGCGCGGCGGCTCGTGGCGCTGGTGGCCGACGTCGCCGACGCGGTGAGCGCGCGCGAGGAGGAGCTGCTCGGCCCCTCGGAGTCGGCCGCGAAGGCGCCCAACGGCGCGTGGACGAAGGCCGCCGAGGGCTTCGCGAAGAAGAACAACCTCCCGCTCGACCGCCTGGAGATCGCCGACACGCCGAAGGGGCGCTACCTGCGGGCGGTGATCCGTCACGAGGGCGCGTCGGCGTCGTCGCTTCTGCCGGGCGTGCTCGGCGCGGTGGCGCGGCGGATCACCTTCGCCAAGAGCATGCGCTGGGCCTCGGGCGACGTCGCCTTCGGGCGGCCCGTCCAGTGGATCGTGGCGCTGCTCGGCGACGCGGTGGTGCCCTTCGAGTTCGCGGGCGTGGCGGCGGGGCGGACGACGCGGGGGCACCGCTTCCTGGCGCCCGAGCCGGTGGCGGTCGACCACGCGGACGCGTACGTCTCGGTGATCGGCGAGCGGCACGTGCGGGTCGACCCCGACGCGCGGCGCGTGGCGATGCTGGCGGCGCTCGAGTCCGCGGCGGCGGCCGAGGGCGGCGAGCTGGTGCGCGACGCCTTCCTCGAGGGCGAGGTGCTCGGACTCGTCGAGGAGCCGCACGTCGTCGTCGGGCGCTTCGAAGAGCGCTACCTCGCGCTGCCCGACGCGCTGATCGAGAGCGTGATGCGCGGGCACCAGCGGTACTTCGCGGTCGAGCGGCGGCGCCCCGAGCTCGGGCCCACCGGCGGCGGCATCGGCGAGGGCGCGAAGACCCCGCCGGCCCACGCCAACCGCCTGCTCCCGCTCTTCCTCACGGTGGTCAACACCGCCCGCGACGTCGAGACCGTCCGCCGCGGCAACGAGCGCGTGATGCGCGCCCGCCTCTCCGACGCGGCCTTCTTCGTCGCGCAAGACCGCCAGTCGCGCCTCGACGCGCGCGTCCCGGCGCTCGACGCGGTGACCTTCCACGCGAAGCTCGGCTCCTACGGCGACAAGGCCCGGCGCGTCGCGTCGCTCGCCCGCTGGCTGGCGGGCGCGATGGGCGCCGACGGCGACGAGGCCGCGCGCGCCGGGACGCTCGCCAAGGCCGACCTCGTGACGCTGACGGTGGGGGAGTTCCCCGAGCTGCAGGGGCTGATGGGGGCGTTCTACGCGACGCACGACGGCGAGGCGCCGGCGGTGGCGCGCGCGGTGGCCGAGCACTACCAGCCCAAGGGCGCGGCCGACGCGGTGGCGCCCTCGAAGCTCGGCGCGGTGCTCGCGGTGGCCGACCGGCTCGACTCGCTGGTGGGCTGCTTCGCCGTGGGGCTTCGCCCGTCGGGCAGCGAGGATCCGTTCGGCCTCCGCCGCACAACGCTCGGTCTGCTTCGCACGCTGCTCCACCACGGCGCGCGCGTCTCGCTCGCCGAGGCCGTCGGGCGCGCGTGGGACGTCTACGCCGAGGAGAACGGCCGCATGGCCGCGAGCGCCGCCGCCGCCAAGGCGACGCGCGAGGGGGTGAGCGCCGACGTGCTCGCCTTCGTCGCCGACCGGCTCAAGGGCCTCCTCGAAGAGCGCCACGGCCGCGACGTGGTGGCAGCGTGCATGGCCGCGGGCCGGGACGTGCCCGTCGACGTGCAGGAGCGCGTGGAGGCCCTCGCGGCCTTCTGGCAGACGCCCGCCGCGGCCGACCTCGCGGTGGCCTTCCGGCGCGTGTTCAACATCTCGCGCGAGGCGCCCGCGGGCGAGCTCACCGACGCCGACCGCGCGCTGCTCACGCACCCGGCGGAGGTCGCGCTGCTGGCGGCCTTCGACGGGGCGCGGGAGAAGCTCGGCCCACTCTTCGCGGCGCGCCAGTTCGGGTCGGCGCTCGAGCTGGTGGCGTCGACGCTGCGGGAGCCGGTCGACCGGCTGTTCGCCCCGCCGCCGACGGGCGTGATGGTGATGGACAAGGACGAGTCGCTCCGCGCCGCCCGCCTCCGCCTCATGGGCCGCATCGCCGACTCGCTCGGCGGCTTCGCCCGCTTCGACTACGTCGACTGATCGCCCCGCCGGGCGTTGCGGCCCCGCGCCCATTTGCGGCACCCTCTGCTCTCCCCGCCCCGTGCGCCCGTCGCCCGCCGCCCTCGCGCTCCTCCTCGCCGCCTGTGAAGGCCCCGCGCGCGCCCTCGGCGACGCGGCCCTCGAAGACGTGCGCGCCGAGCCGCCGCCCGACACCGCGCTCCAGTGGCCCACCTGCCGCGCCGGCGAGCGCCGCTGCCACGTCGAGACGCACCAGCGCTGCGTCGCCGACGGGGAGCTCACCCGGGCCGACAACCGCGACTGCGCCGCCGAGGGGCTCGTCTGCGACCCGGCGCTCGCCTGCGTCGCGTGCCGCCCGGGGGAGGCGCGGTGCATCGAAGACAACCTCGCGGCCGAGCGCTGCGCCGACGACGGGAGCGGGTGGCGGCCCGCGGCCATGTGCGACACGGCGCGCGGCGAGGCCTGCCGCGGCGGGCGCTGCGTGGTGCTGTGCACCGACGACTCGGTGCTGCGCAGCAACGTCGGCTGCGAGTACTACGCCGTCGACCTCGACAACATCGTCGAGAACCGCGAGCGCGCCGCCTCCGCCCAGCAGTACGCCGTGGTGGTGTCGAACCCCGACCCGGTGCTCACCGCGCGCGTCGAGGTGCACCGCAACAACGCCGCGCCCGGCGAGCCCCTGCGCCTCGAGCGCGTGGCCTCCGCCGTCATCCCGCCGCGCGACCTCGAGGTGTTCGAACTCGACCCGCGCGAGGTCGACTGCTCAACAGCGCCCAACCTCAATGACGGCTCGGGCACCTGCCTCTCGTCGCGGGCCTACCGGGTCACGTCCAACTTCCCGGTGATCGCGTACCAGTTCAACCCGCTCGACAACGTGGAGGTGTTCTCCAACGACGCGTCGCTGCTGGTGCCGGTCAACTCGCTCGACGGCGCGTACCGCGTGCTCGGCTGGCCGCAGCAGTACTCCGCGGTCGAGAACCCCGACGGCGAGCGCCCCAACGAGATCCGCGCCTTCATGACCGTCGTCGGCACCGCGCCCGACACCACCGTCACCGTCACGCCCACCGCCGACGTCATCCCCGGGGGCCCGCTCCGCGAGCGGCTGCCGCGGGGGACGCCGGTGCGCTTCCGCCTCGGGCCCTTCGACGTCTTCAACCTGGAGACGGGCGCCTTCCTCGCGGACTTCACCGGGAGCACGGTGCTCGCCGACAAGCCGGTGGCGGTGTTCTCGGGGACGGAGTGCAGCAACGTCCCCTTCTGGCGCACGTCGGCCGAGCTCGTTCGCGCGTGCGACCACCTGGAGGAGCAGCTCTTCCCCACCTCGTCGGCGGGGCAGAGCTACGTGCTCTCGCGCACGCCGCAGCGCACCGAGGCCGTCACCAACGCCGGCGCGCGCGTCGCGAGCGCCGTCACGGTGGAGTACTTTCGCGTGCTCAACCCGGGCAGCGGGCCGGTCCACGTCACCACCACCCTCCCCGCGCAGATGAGCGACCCGGCGGGTCCCGCGGTGACGTTCGACCTCGAGCCCGGCGCCTTCCGCGACCTGCGCGCGGAGACGGACTTCCTCCTCCGCGGCGACGGGCGGCTCGTCGTCGGCCAGCTCATGGCGGGGCAGGGGACCACCGGCATCCCCTTCACGCTCCCCGGCGGCGACCCCTCGCTGCTCATCGTGCCGCCCGTCGAGCAGTGGCGCTCGGACTACGTCTTCCTCACGCCGGGGCGCTACGCCTTCGACTTCGTGCAGGTCGTCGCGCGCCCGGAGGCCCGCGTCTTCCTCGGCGACGGCACCAACGAGACGCCCGTCGACGGCTTCGCCGACTGCGCCCGCGCGCGCTCCGACGGCTGCGTCGACACGCCGCGCCGCGCGTGCCCGCCACCCACGTACGTGACGTGGCGCTGCCAGCTCTCCTTCCCGCGCATCGTGGAGGGCGAGCGCGGGGCGACGGCGACGGTGATGCCGGGGCGCCAGGGCGACGGCGTCCACACCGTGCGCGCGGAGAGCGCCAACGGGGGGCCGCCGGAGAAGGTGATGGTGCTGGTGTCGGGCTTCGACCTGCGCGTGTCGTACGCCTACGCGGGCGGCACGAACCTCACGCCGATCCGGTGACGCTCACGCGCTGGCGGCGTCGTCCTGGGCGGGCGGCCGCGCGGTCTTGCGCGTGCCGGGCTTCTTCTTCTCGGTGGGCTCGTCGCCGTCACCGTCGCCGTCGGCGCCCGCCTCCGCGACGTCCGCGGGGCGCGAGTAGTCGCAGCGATCCTTCACGCACTTGATGACGGGGTTCTTCTTCCCGCCGGCGAGCGTGAGGAAGGAGGCGCCGCACTTCGGGCAGGGCTCCTTGATCGGCGCCGTGTAGAGCTTGTAGTCGCACTTGGCGTCGCCCTCGGCGCGGTAGTTCTCGCAGCCCCAGAAGGGCTTGCGGCCCTTGGCCGAGCCGATCTTCACCAGCTCGCCGCCGCACTTCGGGCAGGTGATGCCCGACGGCATCGGCGCGGTGAAGTCGCAGTCGGGGTTGGTCTTCTTCCACCCCGAGCACGACAGAAACTGGTCGTCCGTCCCGCGCCGCGTCTTCACCAGCAGGTCGCGCCCGCACTTCGGGCACTTGCGCCCCTGGTACACCTCCGGGGGCTTCGCCGGCGTCTCGTCGACGATGTTCTTGCACTTCGGGTACGCGGTGCAGGCGTAGTAGTCGCTGTTGGGGCCCCAGCGGCGCACCATCGGCGAGCCGCACTTGTCGCAGATGCGATCGGACGGCTGCGCGCGCGGCCAGCCCTCGCCGGGCTCCTTCGCCGCGAGCTCGTCGACCACGAGCTTCTTGAAGGGCTTGTAGATCCGGTCGACCAGCTTGACCCAGTCGGCGTTGCCGCCCTCCACCTCGTCGAGGTCGCGCTCGATGCGCGCGGTGAACTCGTAGTCCACCACGTCGGGGAAGCGCGCCTTGAGCCCGTTGGTCTTGGCCGAGCCGAGCTTCGTCGGCACGAGCTGCCGCTCGCGCTTCTCGACGTAGTCGCGCGAGAGCACCTTGCTCACGATCTCGGCGTAGGTGCTCGGGCGGCCGATGCCGATGTCCTCGAGCGCCTTCACCAGCGTGCCCTCGTTGTAGCGCGCGGGGGGCTGGGTGAACTTCTGCTCCGCCCGCACGCCCGGCGGGTCGACCGTGGCGAGCGCCTCGCCCTCGGCGAGCGGCGGGAGCGTCTTCTCCTCCTCGCGCGCGTCGACGGCGTGGTCCTCGCGCACCACCTCCTCGCCGGCGACCTCCTCCTCGCGCTCGCCGGCGCCGTGCGCGTCGAGCCAGCCGGGGAACTTCAGCACCTGACCCGTCGCGCGCAGCAGGTGCTTCTCCTTGCCCTGCGCCTCGATGGTGACCGACGTGGCGTCGTAGACGGCCTCGGACATCTGGCAGGCCATGAAGCGCTCCCAGATGAGCCGGTACACCTTGCGCTCGTCGGCCTTGAGGAACTTCTGCACCGCGTCGGGGTGGTGCTCGACCGAGGTCGGGCGGATCGCCTCGTGCGCGTCCTGCGCCGAGCTCTTCGTCTTGAAGAAGTTGGGCTTCTCCGGGACGTACTGCTTCCCGAAGCGCTTGCCGATGTACTCGCGCGCCGCCTCCACCGCGTCGTTGGAGAGGCGCACGGAGTCGGTGCGCATGTACGTGATGAGGCCGACGGGGCCCTCGGCGCCCATCTCGATGCCCTCGTAGAGCCGCTGCGCCACCTGCATCGTGCGCGAGGCGCTGAAGCCCAGGCGGTTGGACGCGTCGCGCTGGAGCGACGAGGTGATGTACGGCGGCGGCGAGCGGCGGCGGCGCTCCTTGCGCTCGACCGCGGCCACCTTGAAGCGCGCGCCGCGCAGGTCGGCGGTGATCGCGTCGGCCTCGGCCTTCGCGCCCACCACGCGCTCGGTCGCCTTCACCGCGCGGTCGCGGGCGGGCGTCACCACCTTCTTGCCGCCCGACTCCACCAGCGACGCGGTGAACGAGGGCTTCTGCTTGCCGAGGAGGTCGACCGCGACGGGCCAGTACTCCTGCGTCTGGAAGGCGCGGATCTCGTCCTCGCGGTCGACGATGAGGCGCAGCGCGGCCGACTGCACGCGGCCCGCGGAGAGGTAGTGGCCGTTGACCTGGCGCGCGAGGCGCTTCCACAGCACGGGCGAGAGCTCGTAGCCGATGAGCCGGTCGAGGATGCGCCGCGCCTGCTGCGCCTGGAAGCGCTGCTCGTCGACCTCGCGCGGCTTCTCCAGCCCGAGCTGCACGCCCTTCTTCGTGATCTCGTGGAACTCCACGCGCTGCATCGGCTTCTTCAGCGGCTTCAGCTCGTGGGCGATGTGCCACGCGATCGCCTCGCCCTCGCGGTCGGGGTCGGTGGCGAGGTAGATCATCTCGGCCTCCTTGCCCGCCTTGCGCAGCTCGGTGACGACGGACTTGTGGTCCTCGAGCACCTCGTAGTGGGGCTTGTACCCGTCGTCGACCTCCACCTGGAGGCCGGACTTCGGGAGGTCGCGGATGTGGCCTTTGCTCGCCAGCACCGTGTGACCCTTCCCGAGGTACTTCTGGATGGTCTTGGCCTTGGCGGGCGATTCGACGATGACGAGGGCCTTGCTCATGGGACGCGTCCTGGTATCCATTCCTCGCCCTCTTGTCTAGCCGCGAGCGAAGCGGCCCGCGCCCCGGTCATCGGCGAGGCCGGCGAGCACCAGCGCGGTGAGCGCGCGCTGGAGCCGCGCGGCCGGCAGCCCCGTGAGACGTGAGAGCTCGTCGACGTGCCGGGCGACGGCGGAGAGGTTCTCGTACACGAGGCGACCGTCGCCGTCCAGCGACGCCAGCTCGGCCTCGCACGCGGGCGCCCGCTCGCGTGCGTGCGGCGTCCGCGCGTCACGCGTGGGGCGCGCGGGCGGCGCGTCGCGGGCGGCGCGCGGGGCGGGCGCGCGCGAGAGGAGCGGGCCGTCGGGGCGCGCGAGCGTGGCGAGGACGTCGTCGGCGTCGGCGCAGGGCGACGCCCCCGAGAGGAGGAGCCGAACGCAGCCCGCGCCGCGGCGGTCGTTCGGCGCGGCGGGCACGGCCATCACCCTGCGACCGAGGCGCTGCGCGTGGGCGGCGGTGAGCAGCGCGCCCGAGCTGGCGGATGCCTGCACCACCACGACGACGTCGGCGAGCGACGCGACCAGCTCGTTGCGGCGCGGAAACGTCCACCGCGTCGGCGGCGTCTCGGGCGGAAACTGCGAGACCAGCGCGCCGCCCGCGGCGATCACCTCGCGGTAGAGCCCCTCGTGGCGCTTCGGGTACCAGTGGGCGAGGCCGCTCGGGAGCACCACCACGGTGCGCCCGCCGCCGAGCAGCGCGCCGCGGTGGGCGGCCGCGTCGACGCCGAGCGCGCCGCCGGAGAGCACGCGGACGCCGGCGCGCGCGAGGTCGGCGGCGATGCGGCGCGCGAGGGCGGAGGCGACGGCGTCGGGCTCGCGCGTCCCGACGAGCGCGACGAGCGGCGGAGAGAGCGCGGTGGGGTCGCCGTCGAGCCAGAGGCGCTCGCGCAGGGCGGCGGGGATGCGGGTGGGGAGCTGCTGGGGGTCGTGGGGTTCGGCGTGCTTCATGGCGCGCCGGTCATCGGCCCGTCGCGCGGAAATGGCGCGTCGGGCCTGAACAGACGCTCACCGGGGCGCAGCGGGCGCGGCAGCACCGGGCGCGGCGGCGGCACCGGGCGCGGCCCCCGCGTCGGGGAACATCCGCGCCATGTGCTCGATGTCCGTGCGCGTGAGCGGTCGGCAGGGCGTCCCCGGCGGGTGGTTGTGGACGATCCAGAGGCCGGGCTCGGCGTTCTCGGGGACGCCCGCGGGGCGCACGGGCGGGGGGGGCGCGGCGGGCGCGGCGGCGAGCAGCGAGGGGGCGGGCGCGGGCGCGGCGGCGGGCGCGAGCGAGGGCATCGCGCTGGGGGCCTCGCGCGGCTGGAGCGCGGCCGACGGCGCGGGCGCGGGCGGGGGCTGCGGCTGCGGGATCGGCTGCGGCAGCGGGGTGACGGGCATCGGCGCGCCGCCGAGGGGCATCGGCGGGATGTTCTGCGGGTCGATGCGGACGGCGGGGGGCAGCGGCGGCGGCGCGGCGTCGGGCGCGACGGGCGGCGGGCGCGGGGGCGGCGGGTTGACGTTGGGCCGCTCGCGGTTGCACGCGCCGACGAGGGCGGCGAGGGCGGGCATCGCGGTGGTGACGACGGACGGGCGCAGCGGTCGCTTCATGGCCGCGATGGCGTCACGACCGCGCGGGCGCTGTCAAGCGTCGGGCGAAGCCGCGCGCGTTGACGTGGGCGCGCCGATGCGGTTCCCATCGCCGCGATGCCGACGGTCCACGTGAGCGCGCCCGGCCTCCCCCGCCCCGTCGCCCTGACGCTGTGCGACGGCGAGGTCGCCCTCCTCGGGCGCAACCCAGACCCCGCCGCGCCGCGGCCCGCGTGCGTCCCGCCGGGGCCCGCGCGCGCCGTCGCCGTCGCCTCCGCGCGCGTGTCGGAGAACCACGCCTGGGCCTGGTGCGTGGGCGCGGAGGTGTTCGTCTGCGACAACGACAGCCGCAACGGGACGCGCCTCGCCCTCGCGCCCGCCGCGCCCGCCCGCGCCGCGGGGCCCCTCGAGCTCGAACTCGCGCCGGCCGCCCGCGCGCCGCGCGAGGGCCCCGCCGCGGTCGACTGGGAGTCCGACGAGGACTTCCGCGCCAACGTCGTCGGCGCCGTCGACCGCTGGCTCGACGACGAGCGCGTCGGGGCCGCGGCCGCGCTCGTTCGCTGCGCGCGCGATGAGGACGTGGGCCCCGCGCACGTGCCGCTCGGGGGCGGGTGGTTCGTCGAGCTCCGCGACCCCGGCGACGGGCGACGTCGCACCGAGAACCCCCGCGTCGCGACCGCGCTCGACGCCGTCTGGCGCTACGTCCACGACATGCGCGGGCGCCGCGCGGTGGAGCGCGACAGCGGCCACGACGATCTCGTGCTCGCCTCCGCGGCCATCCGCAGGGTGCACCGCCGCGTGCGCGACGTGGCGGCGCGCGGGCTCAACGCGATCCTCCTCGGCGAGAGCGGCGTCGGCAAGAGCGCGCTCGCCGGGTGCTTCCACGCCCACTCCGAGCGGCGCAACCGCGGGGAGTTCGTCGCCACCAACCTCGGCGAGGACTCCGACGACCCGAAGTACCTCCAGAAGAAGCTCTTCGGCGCGAAGCGCGGGGCGAGCGCCCACGTCGACCGCGACGAGGTCGGGCTCGTCCGACGCGCCGACGGCGGCGTCCTCTTCCTCGACGAGGTCGCGCAGCTCTCGCCCGAGAACCAGGCGATGCTCCTGCGCTTCCTCGACACCGGGCGCTACCGCCGCCTCGGCGAGTCGGGCGAGGTCGTCGACCAGCACGCCGACGTCCGCGTGGTGGTGGGCACCAACGCCGACCTCCGCGCCCTTGTCCGAGAGCGCCGCTTCCGCGAAGACCTCTGGCACCGCCTCGCCGGCGAGGTGATCGAGATCCCGCCCCTGCGCGAGCGCCGCGACGACATCGCCGCCTACCTCCGCGCCGCCTCCCTCAGTCTTCCCGGGCGCGACGGGAGCGTCTTCGACCTCCTCGCCCCCGACGCGCGGCAGCTCCTCGTCCACGGCTACGACTGGCCGGGCAACTTCCGCGCGCTCGCCCACCTCGTCCGCCGCCTGCCGCTCTACGCCGAGGGCGACACCATCACCCGCCGCGACTGCGAGGAGGCCCTCGCCGCCGTGAGCCTCGAGCCCCCGCGCTTCGCCTCGCCCGAGGCCCTCGCGAGCGTTCCGTCCGCCGACGCTTCGTCGTGGGCCGACCTGCTCCCCACCGCGTGGCGGGCCTTCCCCCACTGGATGAAGACCCGCCCGCCGAAGCCCACTGACCCGCCCGACCTCCGCCCCGACGCGACGCCTTCGGGCGCGGGGTACAGGGTCTTCCTCGACGAGGTGCTCCGCCCGCTGTGCATGGCCCGCGCGCTCGGCGTCGAGCGCTGGGACGAGCTCCCGAAGCGCCCCGACCCGAGCTACCAGGCGATGGCCGAGCGACTCGGCTACGGCGACGGCCGCTCCGTGCAGGACGGGCTCCGCACCTACGTCGCCCTGAAGAAGATCGTCGCGGACCTCGATCGGTGACGCCGATCGCAATCCGCCCGCTGCACTCCCACGCGCGGATCCCGATCGGCGAGGGCGCGCGAAACCCTTTGAATCTTCGCTCTTCGCGCGCACGGCACGGTGGGTGCTCTTCCATGTCTCCCAAGGAGACAACGGATGATGCGTCGCGTCGGTTCGATCGAGAGGGCTTCGTGCGTGGGACTGCTCGCGGTGGCGAGCGCGGGCTGCATGGGGGAGGGCGTCGTCGGCGCGCGCAGCGGAGGCGGCGCGGCGTCGGTCGGGCGCTCGGCCGCGGCGATCACGCAGGTGCCCAGCGGGGTGCAGTGCGTGATCGTCACGCTGACGGGCGCCGTGTCGGACGACGTCCGCCAGAACGTCACCGCGGGCGCCGCCACGCGGGTCGACCTCGGCGTGCTGGAGCCCGGCGACTACACCGTGAGCGCGCGCGCCTACGACGTCGGCTGTGACCACCTGGAGGAGCTCGGGACCTTCACGTGGGGGAGCGACCCGGCGGCGTTGACGGTGCGCGCGGGGTTCCCGTCGGACGTCTCGCTCACGCTGCGGCGCGCGCGCCCGTCGAGCGCCACGGTGGACTTCGTCGAGGAGCCCGTGCGCCTCGCCGCGGGGTACAACACCACGTTCGCGATCCAGGCCGACGGCGTCGTGCGCGGGTGGGGCGGGCCCAACTACTACGGCCTCTTCCCGGAGAACTTCGACACCTTCACGCCGCTCTCGCCCACCGCGGTGCGCGTCCCCTCGCTGCGCGACGTCGCCATCGGCGGCGGCCACGCGTGCGGCGTGACGACGTGGGGCGGGGTGACGTGCTGGGGCGCCAACACCTCCAGCCAGCTCGGCGACCCGTCGCGGCCGGTGCTCCCCGGCGCGCAGGCCCCGACCTCCGTGACCCTCGGCGCGGGCGCGGGCGCGATGGCCACGGCCGTGGCCGCCGGCGGGAGCCACGCCTGCGCGCTCACCGCCGGCGGGGCGGTCTACTGCTGGGGCGACAACGGGTACGGCCAGCTCGGCGACAACACCACGACGCGCCGCGCCGCGCCCACGCCCAGCCGCGTCGGCGAGGTCATCGCGATCGCCGCGGGCTCGAGCCACACCTGCGCGCTCCTCAGCGCCGGCGGGGTGTACTGCTGGGGCGACAACTCGGCCGGGCAGCTCTGCACCGGGGCCGTCGGCGGCCGCGAGCTCGCCCCGGCCGCGACGCTGCTCCGGCCCGTCGTGGCGCTCGCCGCGGGGGCCAACACCACCTGCGCGGTGCTCGCGGACGGGACGGTTCAGTGCTGCGGCGACGGGAGCCAGGGCCAGCGCGGCGACGGCACCACGACGCGCAACCGCTACATCCCGGTGCCGGTCGCCGGCCTCACCCACGCGACGGACGTCACCGTCGGGACGGCCCACGCCTGCGCGCGCAGGGACGACGGCTCAGTGTGGTGCTGGGGGGCCAACGGCGGCGGGCAGCTCGGCGACGCCTCGGTCATCGCGCGCTCGACGCCGGTGCAGGTGCGCGCCCTCACCGACGCCGTGGAGGTCGCGGCGGGCGGGGCGCACACCTGCGCGCGCACCGCCGGCCAGACGCTGCGCTGCTGGGGCTCCAACGGCGGCGGCCAGCTCGGCGACGGAACCACCACCGCGCGCTTCACCGCCTCGCCCGTGCGGTGGTGACGAAGGCCCTCGCGCGTTGACGCGGCCGCGGCGCCGTGGTTCCCATAGCGCCGCCGCGAGGGAGCGATGTCAGGCACCGTCGACGACCACGACCCGCGCGACGACCTCCCCCGCGCCGCCCCCGCGGAGTCACGCTTCGCCGACCGCTACCGCGTGGTGAAGCGCCTCGCGGGCGGCGCGATGGGCGAGGTGTACGAGGCCGAGCAGGTGGGCCTCGGGCGGCGCGTGGCGCTCAAGGTGCTGCGCCGCGCGTGGGCCGGCGACGAGGTGTCGCGCGAGCGCTTCCGGCGCGAGGCGCTCGCGGCCGCGGCCGTGCGTCACCCCGCGGTGGTCGAGGTGTACGACGCCACCACCGACGACGACGGCGCCCCCTGCCTCGTGCAGGAACTCCTCGAAGGCCGCGACCTCCGCGCCCGCCTCCAGGCCGACGGCCCCCTCCCGCTCGCCGAGTCGCTGCGCCTCCTCGCGCCCCTCTGCGACGCGCTCGCAATGGCTCACGCGCGCGGCGTCGTCCACCGCGACCTCAAGCCCGAGAACGTCTTCCTCGCGCGCGACGCTTCGGGGACGGTGCGCCCGAAGCTGATCGACTTCGGTGTGGCGCGGCTCACGGAGCACGGACCCGGGCTCACCGAGGCGGGCGACGTCGTCGGGACGCCGGGCTACATGTCCCCCGAGCAGGCCCGCGGCGCAGCGGACCTCGACGCGCGCTCCGACGTCTGGGCCGCCGCGCTCCTCCTCGTGGAGATGCTCACCGGGCGCCTCCCCTTCCGCGCCGACAACCGCAACGCGCTCCTCTTCGAAGTGGCCGAGCGCGACGTGCCGCTCGACGACCCCGCGATCCCGCCCGCGCTCCGCCCCGCGCTCGCCCGCGCCCTCGCCCGCGACCGCGCGCTGCGGACGCCCGACGCGCGCTCGCTCCTCGCGTCGCTGGTGGAGGGACACGCCTGGTCCGACGAGCCCTGGTGCCGCGCCCTCCGCGACGCCCACCACACCGCCGACCTCGCCCCCGTCGCGCTGCCGCGACGCGTCTCCACACGAAGCGCGCTCGCCCTCGCGCTCGGCGGAACCCTCGCGCTCGGCGGCGCCCTCGCACTGCGCCGCGAACCGGCGCCCGCGCGCCCGCCCGCCCTGCCCGAAGCGCTCGCACCGTCCGCGCGCGCCGTCACTCTGACCGACGCATCCGTCCTCGCGCCCGTCGACGCCCCCTCCGTCGTCGCGGCGGATGTCTCCGTCGACGCACCGCCCGCCGTCGCCCGTGTTGTCGCCCGCGCCATCGCGCGCCCGCTCGCCGTGAGGCGCCCTGCGGTCTCACCTCCCACCGCTCCCGCCCCTGCGCCCGCCGTTGCGCCGCCTGCGCCGGCCGACCCGTTGTACGCTCCCTTCCGGAGCCCCCGCGCCGAGCATGACGCCGCGCCGTAACGCACCGTGGGTCGTCGCGCTGGCGCTCTCGCTCGCGCCCGCGCTGGCCTCCGCGCAAGCGGACGACGCGGCCTTCGAACGCTCCTTCGACGAGGGCCTGCGCGCGCTCGACGCCCGGCGCTTCGCCGACGCGGTGCGGGCCTTCGATGCGGCGCGCGCGCTCCACGACTGGCCGCGCGTCCGCTACAACCTCGCGCTCGCGGCGCGGGGCGCGGGGCGCTACCGGCTCGCGATCGAGTCCTTCGCCCGCTACCTCGCCGAGCCCGACCCGGCCGACCCGCCCGACCGCGTGGCCCGCGTCCGCGCCGCCGTCGACGAGATGCGCGCGCTGCTCGTCCACCTGCGCGTGACGGCCACGCCCGCCGACGCGACGCTCTCGCTCGACGGCGCGCCCGTGCCCGACCCGTCGGCCGCGCTGGAGCTCGACCCGGGACGCCACGTGCTCGCGGTCCGCGCGCCCGGCTATATCGACTGGGAGCGCGCGCTCGACCTCCGCCCCGGCGCCGACGAGCGCGTCGACCTGCGCCTCGAGCTCGCGCCGCCCGACGCGCGCGTGGTGGTGGTCCCCTCGGTCGCCTCGGCCGCCGTGCTCCTCGACGGCATCGCGCTCGGCCGCGGAACCGTCGAGCGACGCGTCGAGCCCGGCGACCACACGGTGGAGATCCGCGCCGACGGCCACGCGCCCTTCCGCCGCACCGTGCATGTCGGGCGGACGGGCGTGGTTCGCGTCGACGCATCGCTGGCGCCGGTGGTTCGCGCGTCGCGGTGGTGGATCCCCGCGGTCGCGGTCGGCGGCGCGGCGCTCGTGGCCGGCGGCGTCGCCCTCACGCTCTGGCTCACGCGCGGCGAGCAGCCCTATGCGCCGACGCCCTGGGGAACCTTCCGCGAGCAGCCCCAGCGCTGACGCGTCACGGCGCGCTCTGGACGGGCGTCGGCGCGCTCCGGTCGGTCTGCGTGCGGTCGCCGACCTCGCCGTCGTCGTTACGCCCCCAGCAGTGGGTCATCCCGTCGTCGCGCTGGACGCACACGGTGTCCGAGCCGGCCGCGAGCTCCGTCGCGCGCGCCAGGCGGATCACCATCGCCGGTCGCAGCCGCTGGACGCCGGCGCTCCCCTGGCCGAGTTCGCCGCGGTCGTCCGTTCCCCAGCACGCGCCGAGGCCCTCGCGCAGCCGCGCGCAGGTGTGCGACGGACCCACCGTCACCTGGACGACGTCGAGGAGATCGGGGACGGCCACCGCAGCGAGACGCGGCGTGGTGGTCCCGTCGCCGACCTGGCCCTGGCGGTTGGTTCCCCAGCACGCGACGGTTCCGTCGTTGTACGCGACGCAGGCGCCCTCGGGGCCCACCGAGAGGTCGACGGCGCGGGCCGCCACGTCGCGGGGGTAGACCAGCGAGGGCACGCCGGGCTCCGCCGCCTGGCCGAGCGGCGAGCTGTTGTCGCCCCAGCACTCGACGGCGTGCTCGTCGTCGACGACGCACGACGAGCCCCAGCCCGCCGCGACGCGGAGCGCGGGCCGGAAGGTGGGGATGCGAACCACGTCGGTGGGCCGGATCGCCGTCATGAAGAGCTGCGCGTGCTCGTTGTCGCCCCAGCACCACGTCGAGCCGTCGCGACGCACCACGCAGACGTGGCGGTGGCGCGAAGAGAGCTGCGCGACGTCGGTGATGCGCGCAACCACCGGGACGAGGCTGCCGGTGAGCGTCCCCTGACCGAGCTGCCCGCGGTCGCCGCGCCCCCAGCACCACACGCGGCCGTCGCGGGTGAGCGCGCAGGAGTGGGCCTCGCCCGCCGCGACCTGAACGACGTCGCGCAGCCCGACGACGTCCGAGGCGACGGTGTAGAGGTTCTCGTTGCCGTTGCCGAGGCGGCCGTCGGCGCCCGAGCCCCAGCACTGCACCGTTGCGCCCGCGGTGACGCGGCAGCAGTGCCGCTCGCCGCATGCGACGCGCCCCACCTCCGTCGGCGTGAACGCGCCCGCGTCCCGCGCATCCGGGAAGTCGAGCGGAACGTCCCACGGCGCGACGTCCTCCGGCGCCGCGTCGACGGATGCATCGATCGATGCGTCCGGCACCGCGTCATCGAGCGCATCAGAAGATGCATCGGGTGCTGCATCGGGCGCAGCATCGACGACGACATCGGGCGCGGCGTCGGGGCGGACGAGCGGCGTGTAGTCGGGGAGCTCGCGGACGATGCTGCGGCAGCGGGCCTGGCCCGTCATCGGGTCGGCGTCGCAGGTCTGGGCGGGGCCGCACGAAAGCGACGCGCACCCGCGGTGGAAGTCGAGCACCAGCAGCGTCTTGTGGTCGGGAACGAACCGGACGGAGGCCCGCTGCTCCAGGGAGGTCCCGTCGTCGAGCATCCCGCGCGCGAACACGACGAGGCGCAGGGTGTTGCCCGGGTCGTCGGGGATGACGCCGACGTCGCCGGGCAGGCGCTCACCGGCGGGCGGGAGGTCGGCCTCGGCGATGGCGTTGAGGGAGGTCTCGCGCGCCGCGCGGAGGTGGATGAAGTGGAGCCGCGCGGCGGTGGCCGGGTCGCTGGCCTGGAGGCGGATCACCACCTGCGTGACGGGCGCCGGCTCGCAGCGCGCGAGCGCGAGCGCCGCGAGGACGAGGGGCGCGGGCGCGCGTCGGCGGCGGGGCGGGCGCATCGGAGGAGCGATGGAGACGTCTACCACCGCGCGGGGCGTTCGCGGACCGTGTCTTCCGCGGTCACAGGGGAAGCGCGGTCAGCCGTGGTCGGCGGGCTTCGCGGGGGCGGCGTCGTGCTTCGCGTCGGCGCCGTCGTTGGCGGGCGTCGGCGTGGCGTCCTTCGCGGGCGTCGCGGTCTTCTTCGCGTCGGCGCCCTGCTTCTTCGGCTTGTTCCGGCGGATCGTCCGCGGCAGCGCGACCTCCGCCAGCGCGGGGTCGACCTTGCGCGCCTCCTCGACGACGCGGCGGAGGCGCTTGAGCTGGTCAGCGAGGCGACCTTCGAGCACGTCGATCGCGTCGCCGTCGGCGCCGCCCTCCGCGCCGGCATCGGCCTCCGCCGTGAAGGGCTTCAGGATCTCGGTGAGCGTCGTCCGCGTCAGCCCGTTGTCCTCGCAGTAGAGCCGGAGCACGTCGTTCTTCGCGGCGCGGTCGAGCAGCGCCGACGCGACGCGCGCGAGGGCCTCGAGCGCGTTGATCAGCGCGTCGTGGCTCTGGCCCTCGGGCAGCACCTCGCCGAGCGCGTTCCGCTCGGGGTCAGCGGGCGCGAGGAGCTCGTCGAGCTGAACGTAGAGCCGCCGGTACGCGCGCAGCACCTCCGCCCGCGTCACCGTCGCGGCGCGCGTGAGGGCATAGGTCACCTTGCCCGAGCGGCGCCCGGCGTCGAGCTCCTGGAGCCGCGCGGTGAGGTCGAGCGTGTAGCGCATCTGCGTCGGGCCGAAGCCCGGGAGCCGGCGTTCGAGCGACGCCTGCACGGTCGACGGCGAGAGCGCGGCGGCGTCGGCGAGCACCGCGTCGGTGCGGAGCTTGCGGCCCGCGTTGATCGCGTCGAGCTCGGAGAGCAGCGCGATGTAGCGCTCGCGCAGCGCGTCGGGGAGCTCGACCGACGACACGAGCGCGAGGAGCGCGGCGAGGCGCTGCGCGGTGCGCGTGCGGAGGGAGAGCTCGTCGTCGGGGGCGCCGTCGTTCTGCGCGGCGGCGCGGGCGTTGACGGAGGGACGCCCGGCGGGGGTGGGCGAGGGGAGGGCGGTGGCGGCGGCGGATTTGCGGGACATCGCGGGATTCCTTTCACCCGGGAGCAACGGACGCCGCCGTGGGGAGCTGAAGGGGTAGGCGCGAGCAGGGCGAGGGCGGTGTCTGCGGGCGCGACAGCCGTGGGGCGCGTTACGCGAACACGTCCGCTGTTGGGGGCGCGCCTGGATCGACGCTTCCGCGACCCGTCGGCCTACTCCACCAACCGGCGCGCGGGCCGGACGGGTTCACACTGGCGCAGGTCACCATCGGCTCGTCAGGCCCGGCTTCGCTCCTTGAATACCTCCGCGATCGACGCTGCCACGACAGCCTTCTCGTGCCATCGCTCCAACCGCTTCAGGTCCGTTTCGGCGAGGATGCGTTCGCGGTCAGCATCCGACACCGCGACGCCACGAACCCGAAGCACCGCCAGGACCGCGCGCGCGCTCGCGGCGGCCTCTCCTTCGTCCCGCCCGATCTTCTTGGCCTTCTCCCAGGTGCTCTGCATGGTGGCGATGAACTCCTCTTCCTCGGGGCTGCGGCTCGGCTTCCTGGCGAGCACGCTCTGCATGTGGGCAAGGATTTCTTCGGCGACGATACGCTCATGCGCATCCGGCTGCAAGGCAGCCAACTCATCGAGAGCATCGGCCAGCCCTGGCCCCGCCGCCATGATGCGAACGAGGAGGGTCGAGCGGCGGCGGGGCAGCTCGCTAGCGACGATGATCCCCACGTTGCAGACGGTGCCGCCGTGGAAGTAGACCCCGCGCGGCCAACCGGCCGCCCTCTTCACCCGGAGTTCACGTAGAAGCGCCGCTGAGAACGAAGCCGCGATGATCCAGAGGCGAGGGTCGGGGATCGGCTCGGGCGGGAGCCCCTTCTCCTTGCGACGCTTGTTGAGCGCTCGGCCGCGGCGGAGGGTCTCTGCGTAGTGAGCACAGTGTCGGCTCAGGCAGGCGAGGAACTCCTCGCGGTCGGGCGAATGACCGTAGACGTCGATGAGACAGAGAACCGAGGCGATCCGACCAAGTAGACCGAGGCGGGCACGCTCGGCCTTCCTGGCAGGGTCCGGGTCGTGGCGAAGGTCGGCTTGCTGCGCGTCTCGCGAGAGCTCGTATTGGATGAGCGTCTCGCCGCAGGCGCTCAACGCCTCCTTGCCGACCTTCTTCGCAAGCTGGTCGAAGGGGTTGTGCACGGTGTCGAGCGTCGCACATTCGGGCGCCGGGTCACAAGGAAACGAGAACGGGCGACTACGCCGTGAAGGGCACTACCCACAGACCTAACTTCCTGTTCCTCTCGCGCAGGCGCGACCGGGCGCGATCCTGTACTTCTCTTCGCGGCTACTGGCTCGTCCACAAGCGCCTGGAGCGGGGACGCTTCCCACCTGCCCTGGGACGACGACGCGGGCGCAGCGAGCCGCCCGATCGACAACGCCCCGACCCTTGCTCATCCTCGGGGGGTCGACCTGCGCGGCGCCCACCACCGCCCGCGCTGGGTGCCCGCGTCGGCGCCTGCTCCCTGACGCGCGCCTCCATCGCGCCGCTCGAAATGCCGGAGCTCGCCGCGTTGAGGGCGACGGACCCGCCGTATGCGCGCCCCTCGGCTCGACCCCATCACGTCGACCTCGCCGGCTTCGAGGCGTGGCTGCGCGAGCAGTTGCCGGGGCCGCTTCTTCGCGGCGGTGCTCGCGCTCCGTGCTGCGGGTCATCCGTGTGCTGTTCGAGCAGAACACCCTCCTCCGCGCGCGCATCAACGGCAGGCGCCCGAAGCCGCCGAGCGAGAAGCTCGCGACGGTCGAGCGGCTCCGGTTCGCCTTCGCGATCCCGACCAACGACGTGACCTCGGAGGCGAGGCGGCGCGTCGGGGCGACGCGAGCAACGGCCCGAAGAGCAAGGAGCGCGCGAAGCCGAAGCCGCGCGAGAGGCCTCCCGCCGCACCTGGGGCGCGTCGACTCCTTCAGCGACGTCTGCGCCGACGATCGCCACTGCAAGCTCTGCGATCGGCCGATGAAGACCTTCCACCGCCGCCCCGTCGAGACCCTCGAGCTGATCCCCGCGAGGATCGTCGTGCATCGACGCTACGACGAGGTCGTCGCGTGCGACGGCTGCGACGCGATCGTGTGCGCGCCCGCGCCGCCGACGCTGCTCGACGGCGGCCTGCTGGGCCCGACGCTGGTGACCGAGGCGGTGTGCGCCAAGGTGCTCGACGGCACGCCCATCGAGCGTCAGGCCCGCAACTACCAGCAAGGGCGGGGCCCCGGTTGCGGCGAGCACCCTGGGGCGCGCCGCGGTAACCTCCTCGGGCTGATGGTCCCGCTGGCCGACCGTGTGATGGAGCGGGTCAAGCGCGCCGAGCAGTTGCAGTTCGACGCCACGAGCTTGAAGGTGCTCGACCGGCAGAGCGCCGATGGGCGTCACCCTCGACACGCTCTGGGTGTTCATCGGCGACGCGAGGTGGATGGCCTTCACGCCCTTCACGACCGGCGACAGTGACCCGGTGGAGCGCCTGCTGGCCGACGCCGACGCCCGCAGCTTCCAGTGCGACGGCACCTCGGTGACCAACTTCATCGAGAAGAAGCTCCACCGCGTGCGGCCGGGGTGCCACTCGCACGGGCGGCGCCGACTCGCCGCCGCGTCGCGCGAGGGCGACTTCCACCGCGCCCTGGAGGGGCTGCACATCTACACGCGGGCTCTTCGCGGTCGAGAAAAGCCGAGCGCGCGAAGATGAGCGCCGACGGCGCGCTCGCGCTCCGCCGGGAGAAGAGCGCGCCGGTGATGGACGGCCTGCGCGACTGGGTGCACGAGGCTCGCCCCGACGCCGAGCCGAAGTCGAAGCTCGGCGAGGCGCTGACCTACCTGCAACGCCAGTGGATGCGGCTCAACGTCTTCCTCCTCGACGGCGCGATCGAGCTGACCAACAACCGCAGCGAGCGCGAGCTGCCGCGCCCCGTCTGCCTCGGGCGACACACCTGGCTCTTCGTCGGCGACCAGATCCGCCACGCGATTGAGCCCAGCGGCCTTCACCCTCGCGCACTCCGCGCTCGCGCAGGGCTCGACCCGCGCGCGTACCTGCACGCGGTGGCGAGGGCGCTGATCGCCGGGCACCCGCACACGCGGCTCGACGAAGCTGCTGCCCGACACCGATGTCCGCGCCCACCCCGAGCTGGCCAACCCGCTCCACGCCGCGCAGGAGAAGGGCGCGACGGCGGTCAGGCGAAGGCGCTTCCCGACCACGTGGCCGAGGCCCGCGCGGCGCCCAACATCGCGGCCCGCTGACCCCGACGACCCGCCCCCTCCGCACGACGCGCCGGCGAGCGCGCCTTGCGCGAAGCGAGCTTCGAGAAGCGCTACGAGATGAAGGACCGGCTCGCCCACGGTCTGTTCACGGCGCTCTGCCGCTCGCTGAACGTCGGCGCGTACACGCTGACCAAGAGCAGCACGGCGCCGATCTACGTGAGGGCGGACGCGCCGACGCACGCGCGGCTCCAGGCGCGGTGGGCGGAGCTGCTGCCGCTGTACGACGACCACGTGCTGGCGGCGGGCGGAAGTTCATCCGCGAGCGCTGCGGGGTGGAGATGCCGCCGGCTCCGCGACGGTAACGACTGGCCGGTCTGCCGCCGCAGTGAGTCAGGTGGGTCTTCATTGAGGTGATTGGTGGCGGTCGGCAGCACCGGCTTGTTGGGCTGTACTGCACGACTATTTCATTTCATGCGGCAGCTTCCTGAGCTTCTTCCGGGGTGAACGTGAAAACGAACTCCACTTGCACACGTTGATCGTCCGTGAGTTCGCTCATAAGAAATTCCCAGATCGTCTGCTGCCTTACCGATTCGTCCTGGTCCTTAAAGTCCGGCGACACGACCTGGGCGACGAGGTGGCCAGGGCGTCCCTCGATGCGTACGGATGCCACACGCAGAGGAAGTTTCTGCAGCGTGTCTTTGAGTTCCTGTTCCGTCATCATGTCGAACTCCTCTCAGATGAGGGGCAATACATCTCGCCCGAATGAATCGACCACGTCAATCCACGACGAGATCAATCCTTTGCTGATGGATTGGGCCATGTGATGTCCGCGCCCGGACATCGGATTGACGTCAGCGCGATGGGCGATCCAATGCCTGCGTTTCATCATCGCCTCAAGCGCCGCAGCATTGGGAGGCGAAATGAAGTACGAGATACCCACCCTCGCGAGCATTTGCTTGACGTCGCCGACGTTGTTGTAGTTGGAGTGCTCCAGATGCCCGTCGATCGCGGCGAGGAAGACGTCATCGACGCTCTGGCCGCGATAGGCAGCGAGATCGACCAGTGAGAACTTTTCCTTGCCTTCTCTGACGGAACCACCAGGCGTCAGGAAACGCATTCGCTCAAACGCGGTCGGTGCCGCTCCAGGCAGCCGCAGTTCCTCGACGGAGCGCAACAAGTCCTCTAGGGCAGCGTGAAGCAGGATTACCGCTGCCCTGAGCACATCCGCTTGACCTACGGATGCTCGGCCCGTTCCAGCGCCAGCCACGGCATCATAGGTCGCCACGAGGCCTCGCACGCGAGCGAGATTCGCATGAAAGCGGCCTTCGACTTCAGGTTTGCTCAGCATGGTCGTGCCCAGGAGGTTACTCGGATCAGAAATCGTCGGCAACCATCAAGCGCGGGAAAGGGACGGTTTTGAGGGCAGCGTAGGCCACAACGTCGGCACCCTCGTGCTTGGTGAGCACGCCGTCTCGCGTGCTCACGCCTTAAGCATCTTGTTTCTGTTACGCGCAACCTTCTCCGTTCAGTTGCAGCCACGGATCATGTAAAGGGTGATCCACACAGGCAGCCAGAGTCCACCCGTGAAGATCGTCAGAAGCAGGTGAAGAACGTGGCTGGTTTTCGGCTTCACCACCATGGGTGCCATGATCGCTGCTGAGGATGAAGACGACGAGGAAGCCGCTCCTCCCATGACGTTGATGATCATCGGCTGCATCATCGGCTGCGGGTACCCCTGCGGAGGATAGCTCGGCTGCGGATACCCCTGCGGAGGATAGCCCGGCTGTGGGTACCCCTGTGGAGGATAGCTTGGCTGCGGATACCCAGGCGCTCCGTAAGGCTGCATGCCCTGCTGCGGAGCAGGCGCGTTCGCGGGCCGATCGTCCGCGTTGCTCAGCCACCCCGTCGTCGGGGGAGGAACACTGCCAGGCGGACTGTTTGGATTCCAGTTGCTCATCGTCGTCTCCTGTTGTCGACCGATCCGGGCGGTCGAACTTACACAACTCTCTGCCCGTGCGCAGCCAAATTCCGCTTTTCAAGGCTGCCCAACATCGAAGTAACCCGCAGCCAGCCGAACCCCCGAACGACCCCGCGGCCGAACCCCCGAACGCTGCCGTTTGGGACTCGCACATTCACGGGACTCTCTGAGCGTTTCCGCCATCTCTCGCGGCCGACCCCCCGAACGCTCTCGCGGCCGAACCCCCGAACGCCCTCGCAGCCGAACCCCCGAACGCTCTCGGGGCCGAACATCCGAACGACCCCCACCCACGCGTCCGGCTCCAGCCTCTCGCTGATCTTCACCCCCAGCTGTCGATTTCGGCCGCGAGCACGCGCCATTTTCCGCGGGCCGACGATAACCCCGGGCGCCCCTCGTTCCCAGGCGGCGCCCGGAGCCACCCCATGACCCTCATCGAAGCCCTGCAGACCACCCTGCGCCGCCAGCACGACTCCCCTCGCACCGAGGAGGCGTACGTCCACTGGGCCCGCGCCTTCATCGCCTTCCACGGGCGCCGTCACCCGCGCGAGCTCGGCCCGCCCGAGATCACCGCCTTCCTCAACGACCTCGCCGTGCGCCGCCACACCTCGGCCTCGACGCAGAACCAGGCGCTCTGCGCGCTGGTGTTCCTCTACCGCAAGGTGCTCGAGGTCGACCTGCCGCCGCTGGTCGGCCTCGAACGCGCGCGGCGCCCCGTTCACCTCCCCGCGGTGCTCTCTCGGAGCGAGGTGGTGACGCTGCTCGATCGCCTCGACCCGCCCTTCCGCCTCAGCGGTGAACTGCTCTACGGCTCGGGCCTGCGCCTCTCCGAGGCCCTCTCCCTGCGCGTGAAGGACGTCGACTTCGACCGCCACCAGCTCACCGTCCGCCGCGGCAAAGGCGAGCGCGACCGCCCCGCCCTCCTGCCGGTCCGTGCCCGCGACGCCCTGCGCGCGCAGCTCGACGACGTGGCCGGCCGCCACGAGGCCGCGCTGGCCGAGGGCCGCGGCGAGGTCGACCTCCCGCACGCGCTCGACCGGAAGCTGCCGGGCGCCTCGACGAGCCTCGCGTGGCAGTATGTGTTCCCCGCGTCGCGCCCGTGCACCGACCCCGCCACGGGGCGCCGCGTGCTCCACCACCTGCACGAGAGCGCGGTGCAGAAGGCCGTCTGCGACGCGGTGAAGGCCGCCCGCATCACGAAGCGCGCGAGCTGCCACACCCTCCGCCACAGCTTCGCCACCCACCTGCTCGAAGCCGGAACCGACCTCCGCACCATCCAGACGCTGCTCGGCCACCAGGACGTGCGCACCACCATGATCTACACGCACATCGTCGACCGCGGCCCGCTGGGCGTCGTGAGCCCCCTCGACCGCTGACCGATTTGTGTCCGCGTGCACCCTCATGGACGTCACATCGAGGGTCACGCCGGTCCGACCCTCGGTCAAGCGCATTCCACCCGCCACCGCGCGCGCCTTCGCCCACCGCATTCGCACGCCCATCCGTCCCACTCGCACGCGCATCCACCCCGCTCGCACGGCCATCCGCTTCGCGCGCACGCGTATCCACTCCCCGCGCACGCGCATCCACCCCGTTCGCGCTGCTGTGACCGCGCGTTGACACCGCCGTGTCCGTCCGTTGATGCGCGTCCTCCTCGCCGCGCGCGAACGCTCGTTCTCGCCGCCTCCGCGCACACCTCGGCCGTTCGGTACGCGGGGTGCTTCGCGCCGCCCTCGTCGTCCAGCCCGTGGAGGTGATCGCATGACCCACCGTCGCTCGCGGATCGTCGCCCTCTCGCTCGCCCTCGCCTCGCTCGCTTCCGTCCCGCTCGCCGAGGCGCAGCGCCGCCCGCGGCACCCGCGGCGCCCCGCCGTCGCGCTCGACGCGCCCGCCGTCGCCCGCACCCGCGGCGCGCTCGACGAGTCGTCGCCCGTCGACGACGACGGCCGCCACGTCCAGACGCGCGTCGTGACGCTCCAGCGCGGCGACGCCGTGCGCTACGCGGTCTCCTCGGGCGACTTCGACACGCTCGTCCGCGCCACCGGGCCCAACGGCGAACGCTGGGAGGACGACGACGGCGCCGGCCACGGGACCGACTCGCTCCTGCAGTTCAACGCGCCGCGTGATGGGCGCTACGAGCTCGCCGTCACCAGCTACGAAGCCGGCGAGTCGGGCGTCTACCGCGCCGAGCTCTCCGTCGCCCACCAGGGGACGCTCGGCAACGGCCGCCCCGCCCCCACCGCCGACGACTCTGCCGACGAGAACGCCTCGGACGAAGCCCCCGACGACGACGCCGACGCGCCCGCCCCGACGCCGACGCCGACCGCGGCCAACGGCGCCGGCACCACCTACGGCATCTTCGTCGGCGTCACCCACTACGAGGGCGAGAACGACGACCTCCCCGGCAGCGCGGGCGACGCGCGTCAGCTCGTTCGGTCGTTCGAACACGCGGGCTGGATGGCGCGGAGCAACGCGGTCGTCCTCACGGACGGCGAGGCGACGCTCGGGCGCGTGCGCCAGGCCTTCCGCGCGCTCGCGCCGCGGGTGGGCCCGGCCGACACGCTGGTGTTCTTCTTCGACGGGCACGGCAGCTCGAACGTGCTCGACCTCCGCGGCGACGACCTCTCGCGCCGCGAGCTCGGGCGCATGCTCGACGGCGTCCGCGGGCGCTCGCTGCTGGTGCTCGACTCCTGCGAGGCGGGCGGCTTCGCCAGCGTCGTGCGCAACCACCCGGGCCGCGCGGGGCTCTTCTCGTCGCGCGCCAACGAGTCGTCGTCCACCGCCCCCGAGGTGGGCTCCGGCGGCTGGCTCGCCTACAACTTCCGCCGCGCGGTCGACGGCGGCGTGCGGCGCCGGCCCGACGGCTCGGTCGACTTCGACGAGGTGGTTCGCTACGTCGAGCGCGACTACCACCACCGCAACCTCGACCAGAACCTCGTCGCCGCGCGCGACCCCAACGGCTTCGCCCTCGGCGGCGCGGGCGCTCCCTCGGTCGGCGCGCCCGTGGAGGAGCCCGCCCTCGACGGCGACGACGGCGACAACGACGGCGAGGACGACGTTCAGTACGCGAGCGCCGCGCCCGGTGGTGGTGCGCTCGTCCCGATGGCGCAGCTCGGCGCCGGCCTCGCCGGTCAGGTGCTCGAAGCCCTCACGAAGTGATACTGATGTGGCCTCGGGCCGTTCGCGAATTGCCCTTCGGGCGGGGCAAGCCCCGCCCCTACGGCTGTGGCCCCGCTTGCGTCGGGGAGCGAGCTGGCGAGGTAGGCGCGGGGTGAGCTGGCGAGGTAGGGGCGGGGCTCGCCCCGCCCGAAGAGAATTCCACGACGCCGCCGCGGTGCAAGGGCATGACCCGCTCGTCGCGCATCTTCCACGCGACGCGCGTTGCCACCGACATGATCGAGAGCTGCGGGTTGACCCCGAGGCTCGTCGGCAGGATCGAGCCGTCGGCGAGGTAGAGGCCGCGGACGTTCCAGACGCGGCCGTCGCCGTCGACCACCGAGTTGTGCTCCGACGAGCCCATCCGGGCGCTGCCCAGGGGGTGCTGCGAGGCGCACTCGATCCGGCGCCCCGGGATCTTCTCCCACGGCACCTTCCGCAGCCCGTCGGCGTCGACCCCGCGCAGCCCCAGCACCGGCAGGAAGACCTCGCGCGCGCCGGCTTCGAAGAAGGTCTCGGCCATCACCGTGGCGATGCGCGGGATGCGCGCCCGGTCGCGCGGGCTCATGCGGTAGGTGACCAGCGGCTCGCGGCCCCACGCGCGGCGCACGGTGGCGCCTCCCTCGTCGTGGAGGATGCCGCCGAACATCGCGAGGTGCCCGATCTTCGCCGCGTTGCGCGTGTGCTCGACGCCGACGCCGGGCATCGTCGCCCCGAGCACGCCCGTCGGCACGAAGAGCCCCGTGAGGGTGATCCCCTCGCGCTCGAAGGCCTCGCTGTAGGCGCTCTGGAGCGCGCCCTTCCAGCCCTCCACGGGCTCGTCGAAGCGGGCCAGCACGCGGAAGCCCGGGTGCAGCGTCATCCCGCGCCCCACCCAGCGCTCGTGACCGAGCCCGCTCCGCAGGAGCAACAGCGGCGTGTGCCAGGCGCCGCAGGCCACCACCACGCGCGGCGCCCGAACCGTCACGCGCGAGCCCGGCGCGCCGTCGGGGCGGTCGAGCAGGCGGCCGGTGACGCCTTGGGCGCGGCCGTTCTTCACGAGGACGCGGTCGACGAGGCAGTGCGACCAGACGTCGGCGCCGGCCGCCACCGCGCGCGGCAGGTACGACACGTCGACGCTCATCTTGGCCTCGTGGGGGCAGCCGAAGTTGCACCGCCCGCAGCCGTTGCAGTCGCGCGTGTTGCGCCGCATCGGGCGAACCTCGAAGCCCTTGCGCTCGGCCCCGAGCACGAACAGCCGCGTCGAGCGCGAGCGCATCGACTCGGGGACCTCCTCCACGTGGATCGCCCGCTCGACGTGGTCGAAGTAGCGCTCCATTTCGCGGGGGGTGTACCCGTCGAGCCCGAGCTCGCTCGTCCACCAGGACATCACCGGGTCGGGGATGCGGAAGCACACCGCGCCCGTGAGCACCGACGAGCCGCCGACGCAGCGGCCCATGGTGACGTTGACCGTCGGCGTGTCGCCGAGCCCGATGGCCGCGGTGACGGCGCCGTCGCGCCAGACGTGGCGCATCGACTCGCTCGGGCGCATCGCGCCGAGCAGCGACGCGGGCACGCGGGGGCCCTCCTCCAGCACCACCACGCGCAGGCCCGAGAGCGCGAGCTCGGTCGCCACCGTCGCGCCGCCCGCGCCCGAGCCCACCACCACCACGTCGCAGTCGATCGCGAGGTCGCGCTTCTCGTCGCGCCCCGAGCGGAAGGCCCCGGCCGTCATCGCAGGCACCGCCCGTCGTAGCCCGCGCCGCGCGCGGTGACCGGGTGCTCGTACCAGACGATGCACAGGAGCGTCTTCGCGCCGAACACTGCGAGGCCGAGCGTCCCCTTCTCCAGGCGCTCGAGCGCGAGGGCCTGCGCGGCCGGGTCGAGCGCGTGGAAGGGCCCGACGCGCCCGACGCGGAGCGGCGCCGCCCAGGTGATCGCCGCGACGCAGAGCGAGAGGAGCCCGCGCGCCCGAGCGCCCGCGCGGCCGAGGAAATCGTCGAGGTCGTCGAGGAGCCAGTCGAGGCGGGCGCCGTCGGGCGGGCCCTCGTCGGTGGCGAAGAGGGTCGCGGCGATCGCGCGGACGGCCTCGCGCTGGCCGGGCCGGAGCCCGCGCTGACGCGGCGGCGCGTCGGGGACCTCGACGCGGCCGGGCGCTTCGGTGGTCGAGCTCACAGCCGGGACGCCAGCACCGGGTCGAGGCGCGAGACGCGCGAGAAGAGCGGGTCGATGAGCTGGTCGCGGCCGAGGACGCGCGCGCAGGAGAGCATCCCGAGCGCGGACTCGAGCGCGAGGGCGGGCTCCCACGACTCGAGCTCGTGGCGGGCCACCAGGGCCTCGGTCTGTTCGAAGGCGGCGATGGCGACGCGCGGGAGGCGGGCCTCCAGGCACACGCGGCCGAGCGCGAGGAGGATGCGCATCCGCTGGGGCGAGGTGGTGGTCTGGGCGAGCGCGTCGCGCAGCGGGCCGATGGCCTCGTGGGCGGCGCCGCGCCCGATGCAGTCGAACGCGAACACCACCGGGTCGACCGGGGCCGCGGGCGCCGCGGGGGCGAGCGGCGCGGGGCGCTCGGTGCTCGAAGACGGGGGCTCGGGCGCGTCGGGCACCTCAACCACCTCGACGCGCGGCGGCGCCAGCGGGGGGACGATCACGGGCGGCGCGAGGACGTTGCGCGGCGGCGCGATCACGGGCGGCGCGGAGGGGATGGGCTCGCCGTCGCCACGGAGGTGCTCGATGGCCGCGACGACGCCGGCGGTGGAGGGCGCGTGGTCGCCGAGCGTGGCGGTGACGACGGGCTGGAGCTGGCGGACGACGGAGAGCAGGTTGGAGAGCTCCTGCGCGTCGACGGTGCCCGGGCGCAGGCCCGCGAGGGCGGGCTCGCAGCGCGTCTGGAGGAGCCACTCCAGCGCGCCGGCGCGGGCCCGCGGACGTCGCGGGTGGAGCGCGTCGCCGTAGGTGTCGAGCAGCGCGGCGACGAGCGCGACGCCCTGGGTGAGCCCGACGACGCCGCTGCGCTCGAAGAGGGCCCACGCGATGTGGCAGGCGACCAGGAGGTCTTTGGTGGTCTCTTGCAGGAGCTCGGTGCCGAGGTCGAGGACGCGCGCCCAGTCGACGCGGTCGCCGCGCTCGAGGCGGGCCACCTCGGCGCGCAGGTCGAGGTAGCGCTCGTCGGCGGCGGCGTCGTCGCCCGCGGGCGACCCTTCGGAAATCGGCGCGAGCCAGGTGTGGGCGAGGGCGCGGAGGGTGTCGGGGATCATAGGGCCGGGCGTCGGTTCCTCCCGGCTGCGATGGTACCGCAGCGGTCGCCGCGGGCGTCCAGCGGAATCAGTGGCGGCGGTCGCGGCGGTCTTCGCGGCGGTCGCGGCGGTCTTCACGGCGGTCGCGCACGTCCTCACGGCGGTCGCGGCGGTCCTCGATGCGGTCGAGCACGCCGCCCTGGTGCTGGGCGTCGCGCACGTCCTCGCGGCGGTCGCGGCGGTCTTCGCGGCGGTCGCGGCGGTCTTCACGGCGGTCGCGGCGGTCTTCGCGGCGGTCGCGGGGCTGCGCGTCGGCGGCCGACGGGGCGAAGACGGTGAGGGCCACGGCGGCGCCGAGAACGAGGGACTGCCAGAAGGTGCGGTTCGTCATGGAGGGCTCCTTGTTGGGGGGTGATCTTCCCTGTTGCGAGCCCCGCGCCACCACGGATGTGCGGCGTTTTCAGCGGTCGGTGGGCCTCGGATGTGTCGCTTGCGGACGACACCTGTCTCACCCCGGGCGACACCCTCTACCCCCGGCGGAACATCACGTCGGAGCGCAGGACGTGCTTGACCCCCCGCGTCACCACCGCGCCCTGGTGGAGCATCCAGTGCGTGAAGACCAGCGCCGTCCCGCGCTTCGGGGTCACGGCCATGTCCTCGAACTCGGTGGCCCCGCCGTCGCAGTCGTCGTCGAGGTACACGAGGAAGGTCAGCTCGCTGCGCTCGCGCCCGTTGCGCACGAAGGCCCCGTCGCGGTGCCACTTGAACACCTGCCCCGGCGTGTACCGGTAGAAGCGAAGGCGCTCGTTGAGGCCCACCGGGCGCCACATCCCGTCCGGGGCGTCGTCGGCGTAGACGTAGGGGCGCAGGCGCGACCAGAGGGTCTCGGCGCGCGCGACGTCGTCGAGCATCACCCGGGTGTTGTTGCGCGCCTCGGGCATGTGGACGGGGCCGATCGCCGTGGTGATCGGCGCTTCTTCGAAGCCCCCCGCCGTGGCCAGCGCGATCCAGGCGTCGCACTCGGCGGGGCTCATGAACTCGGGGATCGTGAAGCGGACGATGTTCTTCATGCCCGTGACCGTGCGCCCGCCGCGGGAGCCCGGCGAGGGCGCGACCGGGCAGGACCGGGCGGCGTTGCGCGGCGCCCCGGGATTTGCGCATGATCCGCGCGTGACGGCGGTTCGCTTCGACCACGCGGCCCTCGGGCGGGCCCGCACCGAGCTCGGGCTCTCGCAGGAGGAGGCCGCGAAGGCGACCGGCGTCGACGTCCGAACCTGGCGCCGCTACGAGTCGGGCGAGGTCAACGACCCCGCGCGCGGCTTCGACGTGCGGACGGCGGGGCGGCGGCGCTTCCTCACCCGCGTCGCCCGCGAGCTCGGGCTCACCGAGGCGCAGCTCCTGGTCGCGGACGCGCCCGCGGCGCCCGCGACGTCCGTTGGGCACGTGCTCCAGCCCGCGCGCCACTTCGTCGGCCGCGCCGCCGAGCTCGCGACGCTCGCCGCGTGGCTCGACGACCCGGCGGTTCGCGTCGTGGCCCTGGTGGCGCCCGGCGGGAGCGGGAAGACCGCCCTCGTCCGCGAGCTCCTGCGGTCGCGGCCGGGGGCCTTCGTGTGGAGCTTCTACGAGTCGCCCGACGCCGACGCCTTCACGGCAGCGCTGCCGCCCACACACGCCGGCGTGGCGGTGCTCGACGGGCTCGAGGCGCTCCAGTCCGACGGGGTGGGCGGGCGCGTCCGCGGGTCGGTGGAGCCTCCGGGGCTCCGGCGCTTCCTCCGTGCGGCCGCCGACGGGAAGACGCCGTGCAAGGTGCTGGCGACCACGCGCGCGCCGCTGGTCGACCTCGACGCGTGGCGCGACGGCTCGGTTCGCTCGCTCGCCCCCACACCGCTAGGCGAGGGCGACGCCGCGGCGCTCCTCGCGCGCCATGGGGCCCGCGCCGATGCCCGCGCGGTGGCGCTCCTGCTCGAACGGACGGGCGGTCACCCCCTCTCGCTCGACGTGACGGCGTCGTTCACGGGGCGCTTTCTGGAGGGCGATCCGTCGCGCCTCGACGCGCTCGACCTCGACGCCGCCGCCCACGACGACCCGCTCGCCCGCCGCCTCGCGCGTGTGCTCGGGGAGTACGCCGAGCGCCTCCCGCCGATCGAGCGCGACCTCCTCGCGCGCCTCGCGTCCTTCCCCCGCGGCGCCACCGTCGACACGCTCGCGGGCCTCGCCGCCCATCCGACGCTCGCCGGCGCGCTCGCGGGGGCGCGGCGGGCCGACCTCCTCGTCCACCTCGCGCGCCTCGCCGACGCGGGCCTCGCCTTCGCCCAGGCCGAGCGCGCCCGCTACTCGGCCCACCCCTTCGTGCGCGATGTGTTCAAGGGGCGCGGGGCGTCCGACGCGCTCCACGCGCACGCCCGCGACGCCCTCCGCGCGACGCTGGCGCGGCGGCCCGGCGGCGCCCCGATCGACGACGCGGCCCTCGAGCTGCTGGCCGAGCTCGCCGAGCACACGCGCGAGGCGGGCGCGCCCGAGGAGGCCGCCGGCGTGTACCTCCGCGCGATGGGGGGCTTCGGGCACCTCGGGCTCGTCCGAGGGGCCTTCGCGTTCGGGCTCCGCGTGGTGGAGGGCTTCTCGCCCGACCGCCGCCCGGCTTCACTGCCCGCGGCCCTCTCGCCCGTCGCGCGCCTCTCGCTCACGTACGACCACGCGCTCTACGCCTCGTCGCTCGGCGACCTCGCGCTCGCCCGCGAGGCGCTCGACGTCCACGACGACGTCGCCGCGTCCGCGGGCGCGCGGGGGAGGTTGCTGGTGGTGGCCCGCGCCCGCGCGTGGTTCGAGCGGCTCGCCGGGCGCTACGACGACGCGCTCGCCCACGCCGCGGAGGCCGCCCGGCGCGCGGAGGATTTCGACAGCCACCCCGACCTCGCGCGGGCCCTGGCGCTCGCGGGCGCCGTCCACCACGCGCGCGGCGACCTCCTCGCGGCGGGCGCTGCGTTTGAGAAGGCCCGCACGCTCGGCGACCGTCCCACCGCACGGCGCGGGCTCTGGGAGGCCGCGTGGCGCCTCGACGCGGGGGACGTCGACCGGGCCGAGGCGCTCGGCCGCTCGGTGCGCGAAGACATGGCGGCCCGCGGGTGGCGCGTCCACCGGGCCGAGGCCGACGCGCTCCTGGGGCGTGTGGCGCTCGCGCGCGGGGACGTCGACGAGGCGGCGCGGCGGGCGGACGCGGCGCGCGCGGTGGCCGCGGCGACGGGGGACGTGGCGCTCGAGGTGACGGCGCTCCGGCTCGCGGCGGCGGCGGGCGGCGGGGAATCGCTCGCGCGCGACGCCGAGCGGCTGCGCGCGCAGCACGGGCTCGCGGGGCTGTAGAGGGCGGTTGCCCTGCGCACGATGTCGGCGGTAGCTTCGCGGGATGGGCGACACGCAACCCGGCGCGTCGAGGGGGAAGCCGCACCTCGACGACCAGCGCCACCCCCGGGCGAAGGTGAGGTTCACGTTCCCCGCGGGGGCCTCGCTGCCGGTTCACGACGGGCTCGCGGGGATCGCCTTCGGCGACGGCGGGATGCGCGGGGCCTTCCACGCGGGGGTGATCCACGCGCTCGTGACCAGCGGGTACTTCCCGCGCATGGTCGCCGGCACGAGCATCGGCTCGCTCGCGGGGGCCGTCCTCTGCGCCGCGGCCGACCGCACCGGCCCGGAGGACGGCGACGCGCGCCGCGCCCTGGTCGACGACTGGCTCGCCACCTGGGTCGAGGGCGAGCCCGGCCGCGCGCTCTGGCGCGAGCTGCTCGGGCCCGAGAAGCCCCTTCGCGTTGCCGTCGAGCAGCTCGTCGACGTCCCGCGCGACCTCGGGGAGCTCGGGCGCGCCGTCGACGAGGTGCGCGCCGCGCTCGTCGACCTCGGCGAGAGCCGCCGGACGCTCGTCGCCTACGCGACCCTCCTCCGCTGGGGCGCCGCCGTCGTCGCCCGTCTGCCGCTTCGAACCAACGCCCGGCTCGCGGGGGCGCTGGCCCGCCACGTGGTGCGCGAGGCGCGCCGCGCGGGCTTCACGGCGGTCGTTCGCGGCCCCTTCGGCGCGCTCTTCCCCGACGGGGCGTGGGACGGGCTCCAGGTGGCGCTCGACGGCTTCCGGATGCGCGCGTCGCTCTGCCCGGCCTCGCTCGACCAGAGCCCCTTCGCGCGCTTCTTCGACGCGCACCAACTGGGCCGCGCGTCGCGCACGATGGGGGGGTTCGCCCGGTCGCGGCTGCTGCTCGACGTGGCCAACGTCAGCGCGCTCGACGCGCCGGGCGGCGCGCCCAGGCTGCTGCGGCTCGGCGCGTCGAAGGAGCTCGCCGACGGGACGCTGCTCTGGCCCGCGCTCCGGGCGGCCTGCGCGATGGTTCCGGTGTTCGAAGCGCAGCGGGCGAAGGACGTCTTCGCCGACCGGAGGACGCTCGACGGGGTGAAATGCGCGCCCGACGACCAGCTCGTCGACGCCTCGGTGGTTCAGTACGCGCCCCTCTCCGCGGTGCTGGCCGCGTGGAAGGAGGAGGCGCGCGACGTCGACCCGTGGGAGGCGCCCGACCGGCGGCTCTTCGCGGTGTACCTCGGGCCCGCCGACGAGACCGAGACGCAGCGCGCGCCGGGCTCCGCGCCGCCCGTCTTCGTCGGCTCGGGCCTGCGGAGCCTGGGGCTCAAGTGGCAGGAGGACCTGCAGTTCAACGCGCGCGTCATCTCGCTGGTGACGCAGCAGGTCCGGGCGATCCGGCGCGCCGCGGAGCCCGACGGCGAGTCGCCCGGGCTGCTCCACGACGCCTCCGGGCTCCCGTACCTCCCGGTCGACGTCAGCACCATCGCGCCGGGCGACCTGCTCACCGAAGAGATGATCTCGGCCCCCTCGGGCGAGGCGCACGCGAAGTCCATCGCCGCCGGGTGCCGCGCCACGCTCCAGGTGCTCCACGCGTCGACGATCGAGGCGCTCGGCGGCGACGAGGGCGTGGCGTGTGATGCGCTGCTCGACCATCTCGCGGAGGGCAACGACGCGCGCACGCGGGGCTACCTCCGGCCCCTGCCGCGGGCCTGCGCGAACTGCTCGCGGAAGCTCCGCGCGCCGCCCGAGGCGACGCCGCACATCGACGAGCCCGCGGATTTCAAGCCGCTCGAGCAGGGGAACAACGCGGCGCCGCTCGACGTGGTGGTGCCGGCGGGGGGCGTGTTCCGCGGGGTGTTCCAGGTGGGCGCGGTGGCGGGGCTGAGGGCGTACGGCGTCCGCCCGAAGCTCTACGCGGGCGCGTCGGTGGGGACGCTCTTCTCGCTGCTGCTCGAGGCGTCCATCCGGAACAAGGACGACGTCACGCCGCTGGTGGGCGCCGTCCGGCTCATGCAGACGCTCCCCTCCTGGGTCGACGCCGAGCGCGGCGCGCCGGGGCGCTTCGAAGTGCTCCAATGGCGCGCGGCGGCGCGGCTGGCGGAGCACCCGGGCTTCCTGGCGATGCGCCCGCGCGAGGTGCTCGACGCGCTCACCGGGGACGGCCCGCGGTGGCCCGAAGTCGCCGCCGCGCTCGCGCTCGACCCGGGCTCGCGCGAGGCGCTCGCGGCCGCGCTCGGGGCGCTGGTCGAGGGGCGCCTGAGCGAGGCCGTCCCCGCGCTCGACCGCGTCCTCGCGGCGTGGAAGGTCGCGGCGCCCGGAGGGCCCTACCGCATCCCGGAGGTGATCGGGCTCGACCACGTCGGCACCGAGCTCCGCCGGCTGATGCGCCTCGGCGAGAAGGCCGACCCCGACCTCAACGAGTACGGCGAGAAGGCCCAGGCGCGCTTCCTCTTCACCGCGACCGACCACGACCGCGGCGCGCTGCTGCACTTCGGCATCGCCCCGCTGGCGCTCGGGCGCGACGGGGTGAAGCGGTGGCCGCGCGCGGTGCCGGCGGCGCTCGCGGCGTCGTCGTTCCCGATGGCGTTCCGGCTGCGCACCGGGGAGGAGGTCGACGGGGCGGAGCCCACCGGCGCGACGCCGTGGCGGCTCTTCGCCGACGGCGGGATCCTCAACAACTTCCCGAGCGACTCGGCCCTCGCGTACCTGCGACGTCTCTCCGCCCACGAGGGCTACGGGTGGCTCGCGACGCAGCAGCACCGGGTGTTCCTGCTCAGTCTGACGGAGCCGCCGGACGTGCCCCGCGGCGACCGCCATGGCGACGGGCTCGTCGGCGTCCTCCGCCGCTGGGCCGTCGCCGCCGAGCAGGAGAAGATCTACCGGACCATCGTCACGCAGCGGAACGTCAACCGCATCGCGCGCCAGGCCGGGCCCATCCTCGCCGCCGAGCGCGACCTCGTGAGGCGCTCGCCGAGCGCGCGGAAGGCGGTGGCGCCCGACGACCTGCTCCCCGCGATCCGCGTCCGCTTCGTCCACATCGCGCCGGCGCGCGCGAGCTACCCCCACCCCTTCGCCTACAAGCCCGAGCTCGGCTTCCGCGTCGAGACGCAGAACGAACTCGTCGCCGCGGGCTGCCGCCGGACGCGCATCGCGATCGAGCTCGAGCGCGCGCGCGAGGCGGCGCTCCCCGTCGGGGAGGTGACGCCCGAGGACTTCGAACGGCGCGTGCGGGCGGCCCTCGACGCGAGCCTCGCGCGGACGCCGCCGCGCGACGGCTGCCTGCTCGGCGAGCTCACGCCGGAGGGCGGGCGCGACTGCCCCTTTCGCGCGAACAACCTCCCCGAGGTGTTCGAAGCGTGCCGGCGGACGGCGCGCCTCGACGCGCCGCTCGTCGACCTCGTCGGCGACTTCGACCGCGAGCCCCCCGAGGCCCCGATCGCGTCGGCCGTCACCGCCGCGGTCGACGCGATCCGGTCCGCGGCGTCGATCGACGACGTCTGACCGCTACGCCGCCCCGCACATCCGCCGCACCCGCGCGCGCAGGTCGCGCAGCGTGGCGTCGTAGGCCTCGGCCTCCAGTGCGTGGCCGTGGATGCCCCAGCGCTCCCACCCACCGCCCCGCGCCTCCGCGGGGAGCGGCGTCTCGAAGACGTCGGGCAGCGCGTCGAGCGCGCCGAGGAGGGCGCTCGCGACGGGCGCCCCGCCGACGTCGAGGCACCACGCGACCACGTCCCACCCGTGGGCGGCGTGGCGCCCTTCGTCCGCGGCGATCTCCTTCAGCACCGCGCGGATCGACTCGTCCTCGCAGCGCCCGGCGAGCCGCGCCACCACGCGCGCGGAGAGGCCCTCGTTGAGCGCGCCGTCGACCAGCGAGTCGACCGCGAGCTCGGCCAGCGCGACGCTCCGAAGCGACGACAGCGTCCGCGCGCGGACCGCCCCGGGGAAGGCGCCGGGGCTCTCGTCGCGCCCGTCGATCGCGCGGGCGAGGGAGAAGCACAGCTCGGTGTGGCGCACCTCGTCGGCCGCGTCGCGCTGCGCCGCCGCGAGCAGGGCCGCGGGCGCGCCGAGGGCCATCAGGTCGAGCGTGAGCCGCGCGAAGGCGGCCACGGAGGCGTGCTCGGTGCGGCCGTTCTCGCGCCACCGGGCGGCGAGCGCGTCGCGCGTGGCGGCGTCGACGCGGACCTCCATCGCGCGGGTGGTCCACGCGTCGCCCGCGGCGACGGGCGGGAGCAGCACGCGGCCGAAGCGACGGAGCTGGCGACCGCGCGAGAAGCTCATCGTCGCGAGGCACGTCGCGAAGAAGCCCAGGAACGAGTACACCGCCCCGAGCGCCCCCGCGACGCTCGCCGTCCCGCCGAGCCAGCGGCCGCGCAGGGGCGTCGGGTGCTCGGGCTCCTCGTGCAGCACCGCGGCGCCGCGGCGGGCGCCGTACACGCCGAGCGCGATGCCTGCGAAGCTCACGACCGGCAGCACCCCGAGCATCCACACGCCGCCGTAGCGCCCGAGGTCGGGGCGGATGCCCACGGAGATCGCATAGAAGCCGGTGGTCAGCACGAAGGGCGACACGGCCATCGCGAGCGCGCGGACGGCGCGGGGGTTCCATCGCGCGGGCGCGGGCGGCGGGTCGGGCGAGCGGTAGGCGGGGGTCTCGGGGGTCATCGTGGGCGCGGCGCTCCTTCCCCGAAGGTACACCCGCGGGTGCGCCGTCGTTGGCGCCGTCGCGGCGAACGGCTCCCACGCGGGCGCCAGCGGGTGCGATGATCGCCCCATGCGCGCCCCCCTGCTCCTGGGCCTCGTCGCCCTCGCGGTCGCCTGCTCCGAGGGCTCCAACGCCAACCCGCCGCGCGCCGACGCCGCGGCCGACGGGGCGGCGGACGCGCCCGATGCTCCGGGCCTCGACGCGCCCGCGCCCGACCAGCCCGCGCCCGACGCGCCCGCGCCGCCCGATGCCGCGCCCGACGTGCCGTCTCCCGACGACGCGCTCGACGTGACATCGCCCGACGGCGCGCTCGACGCAACGCCCGACGTCGCGAAGGACCTCCCCGCGCCGCCCGATGCGCTCCCCGATGCGTCGCCCGATGCGTCGCCCGATGCGTCGCCCGACGCGCCCGCGGACGTCCCCGCCGACCTGGGCCCGCCGCGCTGCGCCTCCGACGCCGACTGCGCCACCAGCGGCCGCGGCCCCGCGTGCGACGTCGCCTCGGGCGCGTGCGTCGAGTGCCTCCCCGCGCGCGACGCCTGCCCCGCCGGGCGCTACTGCACCGCCGCCAACACCTGCGCCGAGGGCTGCCGCGACGACGCCGCCTGCGCGCTCGGCTCCCGCTGCGTCGACCACGCCTGCGCGCCCGGCTGCGTCGCCTCCGACCGCTGCGCCGCGGGCGAGTCGTGCTGCGGGGGCTCGTGCGTCGACACGCGGACCAGCGTCGCCCACTGCGGCGCCTGCGACGCCCGCTGCGCCCCCGCCAACGCCACCGCCGCCTGCGCCGCGGGCGCGTGCGGCGTCGCGTCGTGCGCCGCCTCCTTCGCCGACTGCGACATGAGCGCGGCCAACGGCTGCGAGGCCGACACCCGCACCAGCGCCGCCCACTGCGGCCGCTGCGGCAACGCGGCGAGCGCGCCCAACGCCACCGCCGTGTGCCGCGACGGCGCCGCCGCCGTGGGGAGCTGCAACGCGGGCTTCGCCGACTGCGACGCGAGCGCGGCCAACGGCTGCGAGACGCCGACGCTCGCCAACAACGCGGCCTGCGGCGCGTGCGGCGCGGCGTGCGCTGCGGGGAGCCTCTGCGAGGGCGGCCGCTGCGTCGCCGACTGCCGGCGCTCGGGCGGCGTGGCGTGCGGGGCGGGGACGGTTTGCGACTACACCGACGGGCAGTGCCGCGCCGCCGAGACGCGCTGCGCGCTGACCGGGGAGTTCGCGGCGTGCGGCGAGCAGTCGTGCGGGCCGGGGTCGACGTGCAACCCGCGGACGATGCGCTGCGTCGCGGGGCTCTCGTGCCGCTCGGTGAGCTGCGAGGCCGCCACCGGGCGCTGCTGGGGCGCCGACTGCCCCTGCGAGCGGCCGCCCGCCGCGTGCGCGACGCTCCCGCCCGCGTCGGTGCCGGCGGCCTTCCTCTCCGGCGCGTTCGGCTTCGACATCGACGACGCCTGCAACCTCTACACGGCCACGATGCTCTCGGGGCCCGACTTCGTGCGGCGCGCGTCGCCCGCGGGCGTCGTCACCACCTGGACGAGCGTCGCCAACCTCAACATGGGCGAGGTGGCCGTGCAGCGGCTGATCAACCCCGGCGCCGGCGGCGCGGCGGCCAACATCGCGTTCACGTACATCTGCTGCGCGTCGTGCGGGTGCGCGAGCTCGCCGCCGCAGGGCGTCGGGCACGTCCAGCCCGACCTCTCGCTCCCGGTGGTGGTGCCCGCGTCGGTCACGTCGGGCGCGGGGCCCTTCGGCGTCAACTACCTCGACACGGGGCCCTACGGGCTCAGCGTGTCGCCGCTCGGGGAGTTCTTCGTTGGCAACGTGAGGGCCAACGGCGACTGGTACCGCTACGACACCGACACGCGCTCGATCACCGCGGTGTCGACGCTCCCCCGCCGCATCACCGCGTCGACGTCCTTCGACCTCGACACCATGCTCGTCGCCGTCGAGGGCGGCGAGCTCTACCTCGTCGAGCGCGCGCCCGGCGCGACGCCCCAGCGCCTCGGCACCCTCGGCACGGACGTCCAGTCGATCCGCCGCGACCCCTTCACCGGCAGGCTCTACGCCTCGCTCCGCGACCGCCGCGTCGTCTCCGTCCGCCCCGACGTCGGCGACCTCCGCGTCGAGGCCATGGCCGCCCGCGGCTCGCGCGTCGCCGTCTCGCCCGACGGCTGGCTCTACGTCCTCCTCGAGGAGGGCGGGCCGGTCTCCCGGGTCGCGCTCCCCGCCTCGCGCTGACCCATCCCACGCGCCATTTCCTTGCGCGCGTCAGGCCCCGTTGATAGTTAAGCGCATGCCTAAGCATTCCCCCGCGCGGCGGCGCGACGACGCCCGGCTCGACCGGGTGTTCTCCGCGCTGTCCGACCCGACGCGCCGACGGATGCTGGAGCGGCTCACCCAGGGGCCCGCGAGCGTGTCCGAGCTCGCCGCGCCCTTGAAGATGTCGCTCCCGGCCGTCGTGCAGCACCTCCAGGTGCTGGAGGAGAGCGGGCTGGTGTCGAGCGAGAAGGCGGGGCGCGTGCGGACGTGCCGCATCGCCCCGGCGCCCTTCGCGGGGGCGCTCGACTGGATCAACCGACAGCGGTCGGCGTGGGAGTCGCGCTTCGACCGCCTGGAGTCATTGCTGGAGGAGATGGACGATGAGTGACGAGCAGCTCGACCTGGAGATTTCGCGCGTGATGAAGGCCCCCCGCGCGAAGGTGTGGCGCGCCTTCGAAGACCCGAAGCACCTCGCGCAGTGGTGGTGCCCGCGGCCGTGGGTCACCGAGGTGAAGGCCTTCGACTTCCGCCCCGGCGGCGCCTTCCACACCTACATGACCGGCCCGCTCCCCGACGGAACGCAGGGGACGAGCGACAACCCCGGCTGCTTCCTCGAGATCGTCCGCCACGAGCGCATCGTCGGCACCTCGATGCTCGTCGCGGGCTGGCGGCCGGCGAAGCCGTGGCTCCCGATGACCAACGTGTTCACCTTCTCCGACGCGGAGGGGGGCACGCTGCTCCACGCTCGCGCGATGCACCTCACGCCGGAGGAGCGGGCCAAGCACAAGGAGATGGGCTTCGAGCACGGCTGGGGCACGATGCTCGCGCAGTGGGAGGAGTTCGCGGCCAGCCTCCCGGGCTGACCGCGGGCGGAGGGGGGGGCCCGCGCGGCGGGCGTCCGGTCAGCGGCAGGTGCCGAGGCGGCAGGTGGTGCCCGCGGCGCACGCGCGCCCGCAGGCCCCGCAGTTGGCGTTGCTCGTGAGCAGGCTGATTTCGCAGCCGTCGCCGAGCGCGCCGTTGCAGTTGGCGAAGCCGGGGTTGCACGACGCGATCGCGCAGGTGCCCGACGCGCACGCCGCGGTGGCGTTGGCGAAGGTGCAGCGGGCGCCGCACGAGCCGCAGCTCGTCACCGAGGTGAGGAGGTTGGTCTCGCAGCCGTTGCCGGCGTTCATGTCGCAGTTGCCGAAGCCCGTGTTGCAGGCACCCACGCCGCAGGTGCCGGCGTTGCACGCGCCCGTCGCGTTGGGGAAGGTGCAAGCGGCGCCGCAGCGGCCGCAGTGGCTGGCGCTGGCGTTGAGGTCGACCTCGCAGCCGTCGGCCGCCATCGTGTTGCAGTCGGCGCGGCCCATCGCGCAGGCCGAGACGGTGCACGCGCCCATCACGCACGCGCCGGTGGCGCCCGCGGGCGAGCAGGCCATGCCGCAGCCGCCGCAGTGGGCGACGTCGGTCTGCGGGTCGACGCACGCGCCGCCGCAGAGCGACTGGCCCGCGGGGCAGGCGGGCGCGTCGGGCGCGGCGTCGGGGGCGACGCCGGGGGCCGCGTCGTCGTCGAGGCGCTCGTGCGGCACCGCTGGCCCGGCAACGTCCGCGAGCTCCTCCACGCGATCGACTGCGCGTCGGCGCTGGCCGAGGGGGACGAGCTCCTCCCCGAGCACCTGCCGCCCGCCGTGCGCGGGGGCGCCGCGCCCGCCGGCGTCCGCGGCGACGGCCTCCGCGGCAAGGTCGACGAGCTCGAGCGGGCCCGCCGTCGTCGCCGCGCTCCAGCGCCACCACCAGAACCAGTCCCACGCCGCGGTCGCGCTCGGCATCTCGCGCCGCGCGCTCATCTACAAGATGGAGCGCTTCGGCCTCAAGCCGCCGCCCCGTCGCGCGGACTGATCCCGAGGGCGCGGCCCCTGCGCGGTGCTATGGTCGCGCGCCATGATCGCCGACGTCCACGCCCTCGCCGCCGCCGTCGAGCGCGGCGAGCGCTTCGCGTACCGCTTCTTCTGGAAGGCCACGCCCTCGCGCGACGGCCGCGTCACCGATGCGTGCTTCTCGCAGTGGTGGCCCGGGGAGTTCACCGTCGACGGGGTCACGTACGCCAGCGCCGAGCAGTGGATGATGGCCGCCAAGGCGCGGCTCTTCGGCGACGGCGAGACGCTCGGGGAGATCCTCGCGGCGCTCGACCCGGCGACCATCAAGGCCCTCGGCCGCAAGGTGCGCGGCTTCGACGAGGACGTCTGGAAGCGCCGCCGGCTCGACCTCGTCACCGAGGGCAACGTGGCGAAATTCTCCCAGGACGCGGCGCTCGGCGCGCACCTCGTGGGGACGGGCGACGCGGTGCTGGTGGAGGCGTCGCCGCTCGACCGCGTGTGGGGCATCGGGCTCGCCGAGGATCACCCGGACGCGGGCGACCCGCGGCGCTGGCGCGGGCTCAACCTCCTGGGCTTCGCGCTGATGCGGGCGCGCGCCCGGCTCGCGGGCGGCGGGTGAAGAAGGCTGCGACCACGGTCGAGGCGTTCCGTGATGCCGTGGCGGCGATCGAGGACGAGCTCGACCTCGCGGGGCACGTCGCGCGCGAGGCGCCGGCGGGCGAGGCCGACGCGTGGCTGCGCCAGGCGCGGGTGAACATCGGCGATGCGCGGCCCGCCACGCCGCGCGGGCGAGGGGAGCGCGTCTCGGTCGACGTTGCGACGGTCTGGAACGCGCCCCCGTTCGGCTCCACGGAAACGCCGCTGGCGGCCTTGCGTTCGCGCGTCGCGGCGCTGCCGGGCGTCGAGTCCGTGGGCGATGCGTCCGCCGACACGCAGCTCGGCGCGGTGTGGGGCTTCGCCGTGACGCTCCGCCTGTCGCAGTAGGCTCGTTCGCGAGCGTGCTCGCGGCGCCGAGTGCCGGGGGCGTCCGGCTTGCGTGGGCGTCGTGCCTCCATCCCCCGCTCGCCGAGCCTCGCGGCCTCCATCCCCCGCTCGCCGAGCCTCGCGCGTTGACCCCTTCCCCCGGCGCAAAGCGCCAGGGGAAGGGGCTCTGTCGCAACCGGAACGCGTTGGCGTCTGGTGCCCGTGGCCTCGCGGGTCACGGCGTTGCCGTGTCATGGCGTCTTGGTGTTCCAGATGTCCCCTTCCCCTGGCGGCTTTGCGCCGGGGAAGGGGTCAACGCGAGGCTCGGCGAGCGGGGATGGAGGCCGCGAGGCCGACCGAGCGCGTACAGCGGCAGCCCCAGCGCGATGAGCCCGAAGGACTTCGCCACCAGCGCCGGCGAGGCGCGCGCGAAGCTCGCGAGCATCCCCACCGTCGCCGCGAAGAACGCGAGCGGCGTCCACGGGTACCCCGGCACGCGGTACGGGCGCACGAGTTCGGGCTCGCGGCGCCGCAGCGCGACCACCGCCAGCGCGCCGAGCGCGTAGAAGGGCCACGCGCCCACCACGAACACCTCCGCCAGCCGGCCGAGCTGCGCCGACGCGCCGTAGGCCGCCGCGAGCAGCGCCGTCACCACGATCGCGCGGTCGGGCGTGCCCGCGCGGCCCGTCGCCGCGAGGCCCCGCAGCACGCCGCCCGCGTCGCCCATCGCGGCCACCACGCGCGTGCCGGTGAGCATCCCGATCATGCAGCCGCCGAAGCACGACACCGCCACGAGGGCGCCGACCGCGCGCATCCCCGCCGCGCCCGCGACGCGCGCGCCGAGGGCGTTGCCGGGGGCCTCCGCCGCCGCGAGAACCGCGCTGCCGAGCGCGTGGTGGTAGGCGAACGCCACCGCGAGGTACACCGCCGCCACGGCGACCGTGCCGAGCACCAGGGCGCGCGGGATGGTCTTCGCCGGGTCGCGCACCTCGCCCGCGATCGAGGTGACGTCGATCCACCCGTCGTAGGCCCAGAGCGCGGGGACCACCGCGGCGACGACCGAACCCTTCGCCACGGAGGGTGCGGCGTGGGCGGGCGCGCCGGCTGCGAAGGCCGCGAGCGCGACGGCGGCGACGCCGAGGTATTTGAGCGCCGCGGTGAGGCTCTGGAGGCGCGCGGCGCGGCGCACGCCGACGACGTTGACGAGCGCGACGAAGGCGACGAGCGCGAGCGCGAGGGGGCGCTCGCCGACGCCGACGAGGGGCGCGACGTGGCGCGCGGTGACGCCCGCGAAGAAGGCCACCGACGACGGCACCAGCACCGCCAGCATCGCCCACCCGAAGAGGAACGCGACGGCCGGCCCGAACGCGCGCCGGAGGTACACGTAGAGCCCGCCCGTCTCGGTGATGGCCGCGCCCGGCTCGGCGAGGGTGAGCGCGCCGAGGAGCGAGAGGGCCGCGCCGAGGGCCCACGCGGCGAGGGCGCGGGCGGTGGTCCCGGTCGCGCGGGCGACCTCGGCGGGGGTGTAGAAGATGCCGCTGCCGATCATGGCGCCGACCGTGACGAGGGCCGCGTCGAGGGCCCCGACGTCGCGCCGCAACGCGCTCACGGCCCCTGGAAGCCTTCCGCGCGGAGCGTGACCACGAGCGTGTCGCGCCACCCGACGTCGCCGGCGGGCTGGATGGGCGTGGTCTCGTGGATCACCCGCGCGTCGTCGAGGAGGAGCGTGGTGCCGGCGGCCTCCATGGTGAAGCGGACGCCCGCGGGGCCGTCGGCGTCGAACACGCGCGTCTCGCCGCCGCGCACGCCGTGGCGGTCGACGAGCATGACGGCGACGAGGTCGACGCCGTCGCGGTGCGCGCCCTCGGGCGTGGGGCGGCCGATGCCGTCGGCGGTGTCGATGCGGAAGGCGTGGGCCTCGACGAACCACGGCCGCGCGCCGCGCAAAGCCGTCGCGCGCGCCCCGAGCGCGGTGAGGAGCGCGGGCCACGCGGGGTCGCCGGTGAGCGCGGGGGCGAGGGGTTCGAACCAGCGCTCGATGCCGCCGTGGAGGGCGTTGTATTCCACGGGCTGCCAGTGCGCGCGCGGCGGGACGGGCTCGGCGCGGCCTTCGGTGACGACGAAGCACCCGTGGCGGCGACGACGGTAGCGGCCGCCGTCGCGGAGGTAGCGGTCGGGGGGGAGGTCGTTCCAGAGCGGGGCCCAGCGGTCGAGGGGGAGGGGGGCGCCGAGGAGCGACGCGACGCCCTCGCGGTCGAGCGCGGCGTGGCCCTGCGCGCGGAGGAGCGCGTCGACGCGGGCGGGCTCGCAGAAGGTCGGGGCGAAGGATCGCATCGGTCGCCGGGACGATACCGCGCGCGGCCGGCGGCGGCCTTTGAATCCGCGCGGGGGAAGGGGGTCAGCGGTGGGCGCCGAAGACGGTCCGCTCGATCCAGTCGAAGGTGTTGGGGCACTCGGTGGCGAAGTTGTTGATGGTGCCGAGGACCCCCACCTTGCGGCGGCCGATGAAGAGCGCGACGGCCTCGGCGAAGCTCTCGCTGATGGGGTTGGTGGTGCGGAGCGAGTACGTCTTGAGGAAGCCGCGGTCGTAGCAGCGGGGGTCGAGGCGCGGGAGGTTCGCGCTGGAGAAGGCGGTGCGGAGCGAGGCGTTGCGCGCGGTGATGATGTGCCCCGACTCGTGGATGATGAACATCGCCACCCGGATGAAGTCCGGGTCGGACGGGCCCGACACCGACGCGAGGCAGGTGCGGAAGTCCCTCACCTGGATGGCCTGCCCGTTGGGCACGTACGCGCTGCAGTGCCCCGTCACCGGCTGCGCCGAGCGGTAGAGGTGGATCGTGAAGGCGTCGTCGACGTTGACCCGCTGCGGGTAGCGCACGTAGAGGTTGGGCCGGGTGAACATCTGGTAGACCTTGACCCGGTCCTGGCAGGTGATGCTCTCCGGCGCGAGGCCCTCGAAGGGGAGCGTGCCCGGCTGGATCACGATGCCGAAGTCCGCGCGCAGCCGGCGGTCGACCGTCGCGCAGGTCGGCGCCGGGAAGAACGCCGCGTCCATCGCCACGTCGGGCCGGGTGTCGGTCGCGTCGTCGCCCCGGGCGTCGAAGGCGTCCATCCGCGTGTCCGTCGCGACGTCCGCCCGCGTGTCGGTCGCGACGTCCATCCGCGCGTCGGGCGCGTCGTTCGCGTCCGCGCGGTCGGGCCCGGCGTCCGCCGCGTCGTCACCCGCGTCGTCTTCGGGGAGCGCGTCGTCTTCGAGGACGTCGTCGTCGCTCGCTTCGTCGTTCGCGCCGGCGTCGTCTTCGCTCGGCTCGATCGGGTCGCACATGCTCGGCTGCGTGCAGCCCGGGGCGTCTTCATCGAAGAGCGCCGCGCTCTCGTTGGCGCCGCACGCGCTCAGCGCGGACGTCGCGAAGAGCGCAACCAGGGGGACGAGGCGGGGGGGAAGGGTGCGGGCCATGGCGATCGCCGGGCTCCTCTCTTCCGCGAGTGTGCGCGCCTCGGGAACCCCGGGGCAACGGCTCCGTGGCCGCGTGCTACCGCGCCGGCAACAGCCCCAGGAGGTAGTCGCGCGGCGTGGCGAACACGGTCTCCTCCGCGCACGTCGCCGGCAGCGTCACCGCGCCCGATGGCCGCTGGAGCACCACGCGGGTCGGCTCCACGGTGACCGCCTCGGCCCCCACGCGCGCCGCAGTCGCCGCGTCGAAGCGGAACGTCCGCCCCGCCGCGGTGGTCGCCACGGTGAAGCCGGTGTGGTCGGCGGCGCGGATCGTCCCGTCGGGCCACGCCGGCAGCGAGGCGCCGCGGAGCGAGAGGGTGATCGAGGCGTCGAAGGGCGTCGTCGCGAAGCCCACGTCGGGCGGGAGCGAGGCGTCGGTGAGCGCCCGCAGGGTGGTGAGCTCCAGAGAGCCGCCCTCCACGGTGGCGCGGCACGTCTCGGTGGTCACGCGCCGCACGCGGACGAAGACGTCGCGCGGCATGGGCCACGCGGCGGCCTCGGGGGTTCGCGCGCGGGCGCCGGGCTCGAGCGTGCGGACCTGCTTGAGCACGAGGCGGGCGGGGCGCCGCGATCCCTCACGCACCGCCGGCCACCCCTCGGCCATGTCGTGGAACTCGAAGTCGAGCGTGAGCGAGCGGGCGCGCTGGGCGGCGGGGCGCGGGGCGTTTTCACGCACGAGCCAGGCGCGGGTGACGGCGGCGGTGTCGTCGAAGAGGGCGCGCAGGGCCGCGTCGTCGAGCAGGTCGCGGTCGGCGGCGAGCGACGAGCGGCGCGCGCGCTCGACGCGGACGGCGCCGTCGGCGGAGCGGAGCACCCGGGCCACCTCGGGGAGCACCTGGGGGTTGGGGTTGGCGACGCTCTCCGCGCCGGCCTGGACGTTGATCTCCAGGCGCTCGACGTCGGGCCCTCCCGGCGGGAGCACGGTGAAGGTGCAGACCCCCGTCGCGCGCTCGAGCTCGTCGTCGAAGCGCGGGTGGGCGAGCACGGCCATCGCCGCCGAGAGGTGGTCGATCCGCTCGCTGCGCCGCTCTTCGAAGGCTTCGAACGACCAGAACGACCCCCACACCCGGAGCACGGCGCGCTCGACGGTCTTGTTGCGGTCGCTCGAGGGCCGCGCGGCCACGTCGAGGAAGCCCGTGAACGACTCGTAGAGCCCCGCGCCGTTGAAGCCCTCGATGTCCTCGGCGTTGGACGACGAGCGGAAGCGCGTCCCCTGCGTCGCCGCGAGCGACCCGTAGGCCGCGCGGAGCGACGTCTCGATGGCCGCGAGCGTGGCGGGCGCCATCCGCGTCGACTCCACCAACCCACGGATGCCCGCGCCTCGCGCGAGCGACCCGAGCGGGCTCGTCGCGCCGTGCTCGCGGTAGAAGCCCGCCAGGAAGGCCGCGTCGGCCGGCTCGGTGTGCCGCGCGCGGAAGGCCGCCTCGCCCTGCAGCACCAGCAGCCGGACGCGCGCGTCGCGCTCGAACGCGGGGTGCGTGATCGCGGCCTCGATGCGCGGGCGCAGCGGTGCGACGTGCTCGACGTAGGCGCGGACGGTGATCGCCTGCGGGCGGTCGGGCGCGTCGAGGCCTGGCTGGGCGAGGAGCGAGATCATTCCCGCGCACTTGCCGCCGATCGCGGGCGTGAGCGACGGGGCCTCCTCCGGGCGCCGACCCGCGAGGTCGAGCACGTACGGGAGCGACGCGGCAGGCGGCGTCTGGACCGCGCGGGCGGGCCGCGAGAGGAGCAGCCCGTAGCGCTGGAACTGGGCCTCCGTGATCGGCGCGATCACCACGCGCGAGGGCCCCTCGGCGAAGAGGACGACGGGCGCGTAGCCCCGCTCGAGCTGGCCGATGGTGGCGTCGTCGAGCAGGCCCGCGACGTAGGCGTTGGGGATGCCGCGGTTGCGCGCGAGGAGGTTGACGTGGGCCAGCGGGGTCTGCGGGATGGCCGTGAGCACGCCCGAGCAGGGCGGGAGGAGGTCAGGCGTCCCGTCGAAGACGAGGAGGTCGTCGGCGGTGGTGTTGTCGGGCACGCGGCCGCCGCGCACCACGCGGAGCCGGCCGGCGGCGACGCCGTCGGAGTACACCTCGCGTGCGCCGGGCACGACGATGTCGCGGTAGCGCAGGACGCGGTCCCAGTAGGGGAGGTGGTCGCGCTCCATCTGCTGCGCGAGGGCCTCCTGATCGGCCGAGCGGACGAGGAAGTGGAGCCCGCGCGCGACCTCCGGCGGCACCCGCGCCGCGAGCGCTTCGAAGAAGACCACGAGCTGCGGGTGCGTGACGACGTCGGTGTACTCGAGCTCGAAGGCCCAGCGCTCGGGCGCGCCGTTGCGCGGGGGGACGCGCACCAGGGTGCCGAGGCCGTAGCGCCGCGACGGGCCGAACGACACCTCGTAGAAGCGCGGGGAGTAGAGCCGCTCCTCGATGAAGCGGAGGTCGAGCGGGAGGTCACCGCGCCCCGCGGCCCAGGCGTAGATCTCCGCGACCGTGTTGAAGCTCTGGCCCTCGATCGGGTCGACCGCGTCGCCCGGGACGCTCGCCCCGTTGAGCAGACGGAACCAGTACCACTCGTCGTGGAGGCGGTAGAAGGCCGAGTCGAAGAAGCGCACGTCGCGCTCGGCCGCGGCCCCGTACGACGTGATGATGAACTTCGCCGTCGCCGTCCCGAAGGCCGCCCGCGAGAGCGCGTCGAACTCGCCGGCGGTGCGCAGCCGCGGGATCGTGTGGTCGTCGGCGAGGGCCCGCGGCGTGACCCCGCAGCCCGCGGAGAGTGCGGCCATGGCACAGATGGGCGCCGCCCACCACGACGGGCGTGACCACGGGGCACGGCCGCGCGCTCGCATCACGCGCAGGTGGTGTTGAAGCCGGTGGAGCAGGTGACGGAGACCGTCGACATGCCGGCGGAGGTGAAGTTGAGGACGATGTTGCCGTCCTGGTTGGTGAGGGCGCGGACGGTGAGGCCGGGGACGACCTCCTCCCAGGTGGTGACGCCGCCGCCGAGCATCGCGCCGGTGACGCGACGCGCCGACGACGAGGGGACCGCCGTGGTCGCCGTGGCTGTGCGGCGCGCGGGGTCCCACACGAGCCGCGTGGTCTGCGGCGGCGTGGTCGAGCAGCCGCGGCTGCTGAAGGACGTGACGAGCTCGATGATCACGGTGTTGCCCGCGTCGACGAGAACGCTCACGGTCACCGTCGGGAGCGCGGGTGCCGCCTCCGCCGCGCGGTCGGCCGAGGAGAAGAAGCCGCCGCCCCCGCCGTCGCACGGGTCGCCGCCGCACGCCGCCAGCCCGCACATCAGCACCGCGCCCAGGGTCGCTCGAAGCATCGTCGTCCCCTCGGCCTCCCCGTGAGCAAGCGCGGTGCCACGGTCAGCGCTCCTCGCGGTCGGTCATCTTCACGTGGCCTTCGAAGGTGACGCCTTTGTCGATGAAGACCTCGGGCGCCGTGAGGTCGCCGTAGAGCTTCGACGGCGCGTACACCTCCACCGCGGCCGCGGCCTTCACGTCGCCGCGCACCGTGCCCCCGCGGACGATGAGCGTGCCGACCTCGATGCGCGCGGTCACCTCGGCCTCGTCGCCGACGATGAGGATCCCGTCGGAGAACACCTCGCCTTCGAACGCCCCGTCGATGCGCACCTTGCCTTCGAACGTGAGCTTGCCGGCGAAGCGCGCCCCGCGCCCGAGGAGCGCGTTGAGCTCGCCCGACGACGCCGCGGCCGCGCGCTCGCTGAGCGGTGCCGGCTCGTCGCTCACGCCCGCACCTCGAGCAGCGGCTCGGCCCGCAGCCGCGCCCAGGCCACCAGCGCGAGCACCCGCGGCACCGTCACCAACGCGTCGCGCAGCCGCACGCCGCTCCGCTCGCCCGCGTAGACGGGCCGCACCGTCACGTCGACCACCCGCAGCCCCGCCTGCGCGAGCGCGCCGAGCAGGTGGTTGGGGTAGCCGTAGCGCCCCCAGAGCCGCGTCACGTCGAAGCGGCGGAGCGCGCGGGCCGAGACCACGGTGTAGCCGCACTGCGAGTCGTCGACGCGGGCGCCGGTGGCCGCGCGGGTGAGCGCGGAGAGGGCGACGTTGCCCGCGAGGCGCGTCCAGGGCATCACGCGCAGGCAGTCGGGGTGCGCGAGGCGGTTGCCCTTGGCGTAGTCCGCGCGGCCGAGGGCGACGGGCGTGGCGAGGGGGACGAGGTCGTCGGGGTGCATCTGCCCGTCGCCGGCCATCACCGCGACGAGGTCGGCGCCGCCGGCCAGCGCGCGGAGGTAGCCCGTGGCGATGGCCGCGCCGACGCCGCGGTTCTCGGCGTGGCGGACGGTCTCGAGGCGCGGGTCGGCGCAGGCGGCGAGGTGCGCGGCGGTGTCGTCGGCGCTCGCGTCGTCGACCACCACCACCCGGTCGACCACCGCGGGCATCGTCGCCACCACGCGGGCGACGCGGGCGCCCGTGTTGTATGCGGGGACGACGACGGTGAGCTGCTGGCCGTGGAGCATCGGGGCGGAGCCGCTGGTTACCCCCAACCCGCGCGGGCGCGCAAGGGACTTGCGGCCCGCCCGTCGTGCCGCGAATTTCGCGCTCCCGCGGCGGCCGGTGTAGCGTCCGCCCACTCTCGCCGTGCGCACCTGGGGTCTCGCCGCTCTCCTCGGTCTCTTCGCCGCCTGCAAGCCGGTCGGCCGCGCGCCGCGCCCGGGCGCCACGCCGCGCATCCTCCTGGCCGGCGTCGGACGCCGCGACGCCGGGGCCGCGCCGCGCGCCCTCGACGCCCCGCCGACGCCCGCCGCGCCGACGATGTACCGCCTCGACCGGGCCCACACCGGCCGCTCGGGCTGGCGCCTCCCGCGGCGCCCGCGCGTCGCCGCCCGCGTCGCCACCCGCGCCCGCATCTCCGCGCAGCCCGTGGTGGTGGGCGACGGGCTGCTGGTGTTCGGCTCGCACGACGGGGTGCTCTACGAGGCGACGCGCGCGGGCGCGGTTCGGTGGAGGCTCAACACGGGCGACCGGATCTACACGACGCCCGCGGTCACCGACGCGGGCTCGCTGCTGCTTGGCACCGACGCCGACCGCTTCCTCAAGGTGACGCCGCGTGGGAGGCTCGAGCTCGCGCTCGCCACCGAGGCCGACGCCGACACCTCCGCGGTCGTCGCCGCCGACGGCACCGTGCGCGTCGCCGCGGGCCGCACGCTCTGGTCGCTCGACGCCGACCTCACCGTGCGGTGGCGGCTCGACGTCGGCGGCAAGATCTTCTCGTCGCCCGCGCTCGCCGAGGACGGGACGGCGGTGTTCGGCTCGCAGGACAACCACGTCTATGCGGTGGGGCCGGACGGTGCGGTGCGCTGGCGCTTCCAGACCGGCGATGACGTCGACGCCTCGCCGATGCTCGACGCGGCTGGCAACGTGTACGCGGGCTCCGATGACGGCTCGGTCTACTCCCTCACGCCCGCGGGCGCCGAGCGCTGGCGCCGGCCGATGGGCGGCTTCGTCCGCGCCGCGCCCGCGCTGGGGCTCGACGGCACGGTGATCGTCGCCACCTACGGCCCCAGGGCCCGCCTCGCCGCGCTCGACCGCGAGGGCGGGCGCGAGCTCTGGTCGTACGCCGTCCCCGGCCCGCCGACGCGCGAGTACGGCATCGCCAGCGCGCCCCTCGTCGACGCCGACGGGCGCGTGGCCTTCGGGTCGCCCGATGACGCGGTTCATTTCGTCGACCGCGATGGGTCGCACCCGCTGCGCTTCCCGATGCCCGCGGACGTCGACTCCGCGCCGGTTCTCATCGACGACCGGGTGATGGCCGTGGGGTGCGACGACGGCAACCTCTACGTCATCGCCGACGCGGCCCACTGAGCACGCAGCCGCGACTTGACGCGGGGCCTCGGGGGTGAGCGAATCTCCCCTCTCATGAGGCTCACGATGCTTGCGGGCGCCGCCCTCGCCGCGGCGCTGGGGTGCAGTTCGAACAACCCGACCCTGTTCGCGCCCTCGGGCGACGCCGGGGTGGACGACGTCGCAACGGGCGACGCGGGCGGCGACGCGGGCGCGGGGCGCGACGGCGGCGATGTGGCGCCCATCCCGGTGCGCGACGCGGGGGGCCCCGGGCAGAACTGCAGCGAGGCCGCGCAGCTCGTCTACGTGCTCTCCGATTCGAACGACCTCTACAGCTTCCGCCCCAACCTCCGGCAGTTCACGCGGATCGGCCCGCTGCGCTGCCCGACGACGGCGCAGCCCAACTCGATGGCGATCGACCGCGACGCGGTGGCGTGGGTCAACTACGTCGACTCGGGCCTCGGCGACGTCGCGGGCTCGGTGTACCGGGTCAACACCGCCGACGCGAGCTGCTCGGCGGCGCCGTCGGCGCGGCTGCCGCTTGGGTGGTTCCGTCTTGGGATGGGCTTCTCGACGGCGAGCGCGGACGACACCACCGAGACGCTCTTCGTCACCGCGACGGCCGACCCCTTCGGCGGGCCGAGCGCGGGCCTCGGGCGCCTCATGGGCAACTCCCTGACGCCGGTCGGGCCCTTCACCGGCGCGCTGCGCGGGCAGAGCGCGGAGCTCACCGGCACCGGCGACGGGCGCCTCTTCGGCTTCTTCACCACCACGCCCGTGCAGGTGGCGCAGATCGACAAGTCGACCGGCGCGATCACCGACGCGCACCCGCTCCCCGGCGTCGAGACCCCGCAGGCGTGGGCGTTCTCGTTCTGGGGTGGCGACTTCTACCTCTACACCGCCCCCTCGGCGCTGGTCGGCCGGACGAGCAACGTCACCCGCTACCGGCCCTCCGACGGCACGATCGACACCGGATATATGCGCGACGTGGGCTTCCGCATCGTGGGCGCGGGCGTCTCCACCTGCGCGCCGATCGCCCCGCCGCCCTGACCGCGGCCCCGTCGCACGAGCGCCGCCACCGCGCGCACCGCGACGAGCACGAGCGCGAGGCTCATCGCCGACCCGAGCGCCGACGCGAGGAGCCACGTGTGCGTGTGGGCGCCGAACACGCGCGCCGGGTCGTGGCCGCCGAGGGTGCTCCGCACGGCGGGGTGGGAGAGCGCGCGGCGCAGGAGCTCGGCCTGCGCCCAGAGCGACGCGAGCACGCCGAGCGCGAGCGCGACCTGGCGGCCGACGAGGGGCCACGGGCTCGGCGCGTGGGCCGGGCGACGTGCGAGCGCGCGCAGGGGCATGAGCGCGATGAGGAGCAGGTAGAAGAGCCCGCCGATGCCGGTGCCGGGGAGACCCGCGATCATGAGTCCTCCATTGGGGTCAGTGGCCCTTCTCGTAGACGAGGAGCGGCCGACCGACGACCAGCTCGAGCCAGAGGGCGCGCAGGACGAAGTAGCTGTTGACGCAGCGGAGCGCGAAGAAGCCCGGCAAGCTCGCGAGCGCGCGGCCCGTCTCGCCGCGGCGCCAACCCGCGTAGAGGACGGGGACGAGCACCGCGGGCGCGTCGAGCAGGTAGCCGAAGAGGAAGAGCGGCGACACGAGCACCGCGAGCAGTGGCAGCGCGACGAAGAACGCGAGGCTCGCGACGGTGGCGTCCCAGAGGCCGATTGCGACGATGGCGCGGAGCCAGGGGATCTGCGAGACGCCGCGCCAGTGGAGGCGGACGTTCTGGATGAAGCCGTGGCTCCAGCGGCGGAGCTGCTTCGAGAGGAACGCGAGGTCGTGCGGCTCGATCGGGTAGCACACGGCCTCGGGCACGAAGCGGACGGCCCCGCCGCGCTCGTAGAACGACCAGGTGAGGTCCATGTCCTCGGCCATGGTGCGGGTCGACCAGCCGCCGGCCGCGCGCAGGGCCTCGGTGCGGTACGCGCTGAAGCAGCCCGAGGCGATCATCGGGCGGCCGTAGAAGTCCTGCACCGGCTTGTAGAGCGTGAACGCGAAGAGGTACTCGACGTAGCGCCCGCGCTCCCAGAGCGTGCTCACGTGGCGCGGCAGCACGAAGCCGCAGGCGGCGACCACGGCGGGGTCGTCGAGGGCCGCCATCAGCTTCTCGATCGCGTCGGGGGCGAGCGTGGTGTCGGCGTCGATGGCCATGGTGAAGGGCGTCCGCACGCGGGCGAGCGCGAAGGTCTGCGCGCCGGCCTTCGAGCCCGTGTTGCGCGGCGGGCGGATCACGGTGGCGCCGGCGGCGCGCGCGACGTCGCCCGTCCCGTCGTCGGAGAAGTCGTCGACGACGAGCACCTCGTCGGGCGGCGTCGTCTGCGCCAGCACCGAGCGGACGGTGTCGCCGACGCACGCGGCCTCGTTGTACGCGGGGATGATGACGGTGAGCCCGAGGGCGGTGCGGGCGGCGGCCGCGGCGGGGGCGCGGCGGAGATCAGTGGGCTCGTGCATCGGCGCGCCGGCGCTGCGCCGGACGTGCCACGCCGTGATTCCGGGGCTTCCGCGCGAAGGGCCCGTGGCGCCGCGCCACACGCGGACGACGCCCGCGCAGAGGTGTCACGGCGTTGCGCCGTCAGAAGCTCCCCGACGCGCCGACGAGTAGCCCGTCGCGCGACGCGGCGAGCGTGGGGGCGACCTCGGGGCCGTGCTCGCGCTCGGCGGCGATCTCCTCGGCGCTCGACGCGGACAGGCCGTAGCCCACCACCGCGCCCGCGGTGATGAGCGCGCCGGAGAGGAGCACGAAGCCCGGCTCCCGGTCGCCGTCGCGCTTCAACCAGAACTGAACCCCCGCGCCCGCCACCGCGCCCGCGCCCGCGCCGAGCAGCGTCGCGAGGAGCGACCCGTCCGCGCGCCCGCCGCGCCCGATGCCCCACACGGTGGCGGAGGTCACCGCGGCCCAGCCCGCGTAGATGATCGCGTAGCCGAGCCCGTCCTCGTCGGCCTTGAACGCGGGCGCCGCGAGCAAGGCCGCCCCGAGCGCGCCGCCCGCGCCCGCGAAGTAGCCCCCGGTGATCTGGCCGACCCGCCGGCCCGGGGAGATCGCCTGCGGGCCGGTCTCTTCGGGGAGCGCGACGGGCGGCGCGCCGTAGCCCGGGGCGCGCTCGAGGTCGACGACGCGGCGCGCCGGAGGGGGCGGCGGCGGCACGGTGTGCGAAGCGGTCACGGCGGTGTCTCCCCACGGCGCGGGCTGCGCGCGGACGGCGGGCGCGAAGGCGAGCGACGTGAGCGCGAACGCGAGGGCAGCGAGCGAACGATGCAGCATGGCGCGGTGATGAGCACGCCGTGTGCCGCGCGGGTCAGAACTGGAAGTAGATGAACGGCACCGCCGTCGGCCGCGCGGCCTCGCGCAGACCGAGGGCGGCCGCGGTGAGCACCGCGCCGCGGGCCCACGGGGGCAGGGCGACGAAGCGCTCGCACGCGCGCTCCCAGAGGCGGAGCGGCACGCACAGCGAGCCCGCGCCGAGCGCGAGCGCGGCGAGGAAGGGGCGGGTGAGGTTGCCCGCGTCGCGCGAGCCCCCGGCGATCTGCGCGAGGAGGTCGCGCGCCTGGCCGAAGCTCGCCGCGCGGAAGAACACCCACGCGAAGCACACGTAGTGGAAGGTGACGGCCGTCGCGAGCGCGCGGCGCCACGTGGGCTGGGACTCCGCGCGGTGGCGCCCGCGGAGGGCGCGCTCGGCGACGAGGCCGAGGCCGTGGAGGGCGCCCCAGGCGATGAAGGTCCACGCGGCGCCGTGCCAGAGGCCGCCGAGGAGCATGGTGGCGAGGAGGTTGCGCGACGTGGCGAACTCACTTCCGCGCGAGCCGCCGAGGGGGATGTAGACGTAGTCGCGCAGCCAGGTGGAGAGGGTGACGTGCCAGCGGCGCCAGAAGTCCTGGAGGCCGTCGGCGGCGTAGGGTCGGAGGAAGTTCTCGGGGAGCTCGAAGCCGAGGAGGGCGGCGGCGCCGATGGCGATGTCGCTGTAGGCCGAGAAGTCGAAGTAGATCTGGAGCGCGTAGCCGTACACCGCGGCGAGGCACTCGAGCCCGCTGTGCCGCGTCGGGTGGGCGAAGGCCGCGTCGACCAGGGTGACCGCGAGCACGTCGGCGACGCAGAGCTTCTTCGCGAGCCCGAGCGCGACGCGCAGGAGCCCGCGGGCGGCCATGCGATCACCCGCGCCCGAGAGCCCCGGCGACGCGCCCGCTTCGAGCTGCGGGAGGAAGGCCTCGGCCCGCACGATGGGCCCGGCCACGAGCTGCGGGAAGAAGAGGACGAAGGTCGCGAAGCGCAGGATCGAGCGCGTCGGCCGCAGCCCCCGCGACCCCACATCGAGCGTGTACGAGAGCGACTGGAAGGTGTGGAACGAGATGCCCGCCGGCAGGATGAGCGCGACCGGGTGGAGGGGGACGCTCACGTGGAGGAGCGCGCCCGCGGCGACGAGGTTGCGTGCGAAGAAGTCGTAGTACTTGAAGACGACGAGCACCCCGAGGTTGGCCGCCAGCGAGAGCGCCACGAGCGCGCGCCGCGCCCCGACGCGGCCGGCGGGCACCGCGGCGATCCAGCGGCCGAGCCAGTAGTCGAGCGCGATCGTCCCGAGGATGAGCGCGAGGAGGTAGCGGTACGCGCCCGCCATCGACGCCGCCCAGGCGTGATAGAAGACCATGCTCGCGGCGAAGAGGACGAGGAGCTTCGCCGTCGGTCGGCCGTCGCGCGTTTCGACGTGGCGCGAGGCGCCGAGCGCGAGGCCCACCAGCGCGAGCCAGCCGAGGTGCCCCACGGACGCGAGGTGCTCGCTGATCGCGTCGAGCGTGTGCGTCCGGTGCCCGATGAGGACGAGTACGCCGAGGCCGACGAGCGCGGCGGAGGCGATGCGTGCGGCGAGGGTCTGCGCGCGGTCGGCGTCGAGGTCGGGGCCGAAGCGACGGCCGACGGACGCGGCGGAGGCGAAGACGGTGAGGCCCGCGACCGAGCGCGCGAGGGCGGCGGGGGTGACGAGCGCGCGCAGCGGGGCGGCGCCGAGGAGGGCGGCGAGGGCGGGGCCGAGCGGGTCCCAGAGGCGGTCGGCGCGCTTGCAGAGGAGGAGGTAGACGACGTCGCCGAGGGCGAGGGCGAGGGCGGCGCGGGCGGGCTCGCGTCCGGGGCGCGCGTCGGGCCCGGCGCCGACGAGGGCGTAGAGCAGGAAGACGGCGACGAGGAAGACGGGGAAGTCCGCGCTGGAGAAGAGCATCGCGAGGGGCTCAGGGCGGCGGCGCGCGCCAGCGATCGAAGGCCGCGAGGAGGGCGTCGGCGTAGCGGTCGGCGAGGAGGGCGTAGCCGCGCGGCGTGAGGTGGACGCGGTCGGGCCACGCGAGGCGGGGGCGGGCGCGGGCCATGGCGTCGATGGTTCCTTCGGGGCGGAGGGCCTCGCGGGCGTCGAAGAAGAAGGCCCCGGCGCGCTCGGCGGCGCGGCGCTCGGCGGCGATGACGGCGTCGAGCGCGGGGGCGGGGGCCCACGACTCGCCGTCGCGGCGCGCGAGGTCGGGCGGGCCGAGCACCGCGAGCGAGCACCCGGGCACGTGCTCGCGCACGCGGGCGGCGAGCGAGACGAGCGTCTCCTCCAGGGCGTTCGGGGCGGCGTGGCGCGAGGCGGCCTCGTTGGTGCCGTACTGGAGCACCACGAGGGCGGGGGAGCGGGCGGCGAGCTCGGGGCCGAAGGCGCTCCAGTCGCGCGCGGCGAGCTGCGACGCGTGGGCGCCGACGACGCCGAGGCCCTCGACGGTGACGGCCTCGCCGAAGCGGGCGCGCAAACGCTCCTGGGCGCGCGCGACGAAGGAGCCGTCCTCGGTGTGCGAGTCGCCGAGCTGGACGACGCGGACGGGCGCCGCGGGCGCGGCGGCGAGCGCGCGGAAGAAGGCGTCGAGCGGGTGCACTGCGGGCGAAGGAGAGGGCGGCGCGGGCGAGGGAAGCGCGGGCGCGGCGGCGACGGGCGACGGGCGCGTCGGGGGCGCGGCCACGGTGACGGCGGGCGTCGCGGCGGCGCAGGCGGCCGTGAGGGCGAGGGCGGCGGAGAGCTTCACGGCGACGGCAACGTCACCGGCGCGGCGGCGATTCCGGCTCACGGCGCGGCCCTCCGCGTAGGGCGCGCGGCGAGGAGCGCGTCGACGAACGCGTCGGCCACGCGGACGGCGCCCGCGGCGGTGGGGTGGACGTGGTCGTGCTCCATCCAGAACGATCGCTCCCAGCGCGCGGCGGCGTTGCGCCCGCCCATCCACGCGAAGGTGTCCCAGAAGGCGCAGCCCTGCGCATGGGCGGCCGCGCGCTGCGCCTCGACGAGCAGCGGGAGCGTGGGGCGCGTGACCACCGCGTCGCCCTGGACGACGCCCTGGTCGAGCGGCGCCATCACCGCGCAGGGAACCGACGACGCGCGCACCGCCGCGAGCATCGCTTCGAACACGCGCTGGGCGCGGGCGGGGTCGATCGTCCCGCGGTACGCCTCGTTGGCGCCGAGGAGGAAGACGGCGAGGTCGACGCCGCGCCGCGCGAGGTGGGCGCGCCAGAGGGCCTCGTCGCCGCGCCGCAACGCCGCCGCCGAGCTCCCGACGAGCCCGAGGTTGTCGACCACCGCGCCGCCGCCCTCGCGCTCGAGCACGGCCCCGTAGAGCCGAACGGGGCCGCCGTCGGGCACGGTGGCGAGGCTCACGGCGCGCGTCCCACCCGGCGCGGTGACGGCGTGCTCCGCGGGCGCGGCGACGGCGATTTCGGTGCGGACGCGCGTCGCGGGGCGGTCGTTGGTTCGGACGTCGAACGATCCGCCGCCGGGGCGCGCGAGGTACCACCACGCGACGCGCAGGGGCCGCGGGGAGACGGCGCGGAGGGTGAGGGTGACGCCCGCGCCCGCGTCGCGCGCATCGAACGCCGCGCCGGCGTAGCCGAGGAGGTCGTCGGGGCGCTCGTCCTGCACGACGGTGCGGACGGTGAATCCGCGCGCGTCGAGGGTCACGTCGCGCGGGTGGTACCAGCGCGAGGGCGGGGCCGCGAGGACGAAGCCGGGCCCCCCGTCGCCGAAGCGCGCCTGGAGCCGGGCGCGGATGCGCGCGGGGATCTTGTCGTCGGCCACGACCGAGTCGCCGAACACCGCGACGCGCACGAAGGTGCCGGGCCGCCGCGCGTCGATCGCGTCGAGGCGGGCGTAGAAGTTCGCGAGGGCGGCGGCGTCGGTGAGGGGGTGGCGCGGGGGGGCGGCGGGCGCGGGCGGAGGGGGCGCGCGGAGGATCGCGTCGACGACCTCGTCCGGCGGCTCAACGGCGGGCGGAGCGAGCGCGCCGGGGGTGACACCGGGCGCGGGGGCATGGGCCTCCCCGACGGGCTCGGCGAAGCGCGCGCGCAACGCGCCGAGGCCCCGCTCGCGCGCGACGAAGGCGACGGCGGCGAAGCCTGCGAACGCGAGCACGGTGCGGAGCGTGCGGGGGTCGACGACGTCTTCGGTGGGGCCACGCACCATCGGCGGGGCGCGGAAGGTATCGCAGCGGGGGCGGGGAGCGCGAGGCGCGATCAGCGGCGGGGGCGGCCGCGGACGGGGCGGGCGGGCGGCGGCGGGGGGGCGAAGTTCATCCCCGTGGCGAAGGGGAGGGTGCCCGACTCGGGGCGGGGAAACTGCGTCCGCTGGAGCTCGTCGCGCACGCAGGTGGCGACCTCGGGCGCCTCGGGGAGGCCGCTCACGTCGACGTCGGTGAGGGCGCCGGTGCGCGACACGACGAAGCGCATGTTGAGGCGGCCGGCGAGGCGCGGGCGCGTGGCGCGGGCGCGGTCGTAGCAGGGGCGGAAGCGCGGCTCGTACGCGCGCATGATGCGGGCGACGTCGGCGGCGCCGATGGGGCGGGTGAGGTCGATCTCGCCGGGCGCGGGGCCGGCGCTGCCGCGGAGCTGGTTGTCGAGGTGGCGCTCGGTCACCGCGCCCGTGGCCGCGACCTCGGCGCCCGCCTGCGGGGCCGCGGGGCGGGGGCGCGGGGCCTCGTCGTCGCGGAACTCGCCGACGTTGGCGACGGTGTTGGTGTTGCGCCGGATGCTGGTGACCTCGCGGACGCCGGTGGCGTGCGACCCGCCGGGCGGGGGCTGCGGCTGTTGCTGCGCGGCGGCGGCGGCGGGGAGGAGTGCGAGCGACAGGAGCAGGGCGGCGTGGCGTGTCATCGGGCGGGTCCTCGGGGCGGCGGGTGGACGGGGGACTCTACACGCGTTCGGCCCCGCGCCCAACGCGCCCGACGCGCGCGGCGCGCCTGTGCGATCACTGGAAGAGACCGAGGGCGCCGAGGAGGATGATGACGACGCCGAGGATGCTCTCGCCGGCGATGATGCCGGAGGCGACGGGGACGGTGAAGAGCTCGGCGTCCTTGGGCTTCGCGCGGGCGTAGAGCGCGGCGACGACGGCCCCGAGGAACATCGAGATGCTGTTGAACGCGGGGATGACCATGGCGAGCCCGACGCCCATGGCCGAGGGCAGGTACTTCCGGTGCTTGGGCAGCGCGAGCTCGAGGAGCGGGAGCGCGACGCCGATGGCGACGCCGACGAGGATGCCCGTGCGCGCGGTGTGGTGGAGCGAGTGGATGCCGTGGGCGAGGAGCTCGGCGACGCCCTTCCACACCTGCGCGGAGGGCGCGGGGAAGCGGTCGGTGCCGAGCACGCTGGCGTCGGGGACGAAGACGTAGAACGCGGGGACGATCACCGCGGTGCCGACGAGCGTGCCCGAGAGCTGTGCGAGGAACTGCTTGCGGGGGTTGGCCCCGAGGAGGTAGCCGGACTTGAGGTCGGTGAGCAGGTCGGCGGAGCTGCCCGCGGCGCCGGCGGTGATGCTCGCGGTCATGAGGTTGGCGGTGACGTTGCCGGGGGCGAGGGCGCCGAAGGTGAGCTGGGTGATCTTGCCCATGGCGCCGACGGGGGTGGTGTCGGTCTCGCCGGTGGCGCGGCACGCGACGATGGCGAGGACGAACGACAGCGCGACGGCCAGGACGCTGAAGAAGGGGTTGATGCCGAAGGAGACGGCCCCGGTGATGGCGAGGCCCACGGTGGAGAAGGCGACGCCCCCGAGGAACCACGCGGGCGGCACCTCGATGCGCGCGAGCGGGTCGGCGTCGTCGCCCTCGCCCGCAGCCTTGCGGGAGGAGAAGAGCTTGCCGAGGCCGGCGAAGGCGCGGGCGGCGGTGCGCCACTGGAGGCCGACCGAGAGGAGGCCCGAGGTGACCATGATGGCCGCGCCGGGCCAGAGGCTCCACGTCACGATGGAGCGGAACTTCACCTCGCCCGTGATGCCGCCGAGCTCGCGGATGTAGGGCGCGAGGAAGGCGTAGTTGAGGAGCGAGGTGACGAGCATCGAGGTGGTGGTGCGCAGGCCCATCAGCCCGCCGCCGGCCATGAGGAGCAGCGAGCCTTCGAACGCGACCGTCCACTTGGCGGCGGGGAGGCCGGCGATGGTGAGGCCGGGGATGTGGATCTGCGCGGGGATCTTGGAGAAGCGCGTGAGGATCGCGAGGAGGCCCGTCTGCGCGGCGGCGTGGGCGTCGCGGAACCAGGCCACGAGCGCGCCGACGCCCATCGCGCCGAAGAGGGCGCGGGCCTTGCGGCGGCCCTCGTCGCTGGCGGCGTAGAGCGAGCGGAGCGTCTCGGCGGCGGCGATCCCGGAGGGGAACTTGAGCTGCTCGATGTTGATCATCTGCCGCTTCATCGGGATGGCCATCACGGTGCCGAGCACGGCGAGGAAGAACGTCCACGCGGTGAGGGTGGGCCAGGGCATGTGGTGCCCGGAGACCATGAGCATCGCGCAGATGGCGCTGACCATCGTGCCGCCGGTGGAGTAGCCCGCCGACGACGCGGTGGACTGCATCGCGTTGTTCTCGAGGATGGTGAGGTTCTTCCCGAAGACGCCGGGGGCGGCGTAGCTCAGGGTGGAGTAGATGGCGTAGGAGAGGACGCACGCGGTGATGGCGACGCCGAAGCCCCAGCCCGTCTTGAGCCCGACGTAGAGGTTGGAGAGCGACATCACGCCGCCGATGAGGCTCCCGACGACGAACGACCGCAGGGTGAACTGCGGCACCCCGTCGCCCGCGTAGACGGTGTTGTACCAGTGAAGCTCGGGGTCGGTGCCGGGGGGCGGGGCCGTGGCGGCGCTCTCCGCCGTCGCTTGGGTCTCCATGGTCGTCGATCGTATCCACGTGGCGGCGGCCGCGTGAACCACGAAAGTGCGCGGTGTACCCTCGCGGCCCCGATGCCCGCCCTCGACGCCCGCCACTTCGACCGCCTGCTCGACCTCCTCGCGCGCGAGGCCGCCGCCCAGCGCGAGCAGCTCGACGCGCTCCGCCGCGACCTCACCCTCGACCAGCAGGCGCTCCGCGGCATCGCCTTCGTCGACCTGGAGGCCACCGACGAGCGCCTCGGGCTCGCGGGACGCGTCCTCGTCGACTACGAGCCCGCCCTCCGCGGCGAGGCGCTCGAAGGCCGCCTGCGCCCCGGCGACCCCGTCCGCGTCCGCACGCGCCGCGACGAGGAGCCCGTCGACGGCGTCATCTCCGCCCGCGCCCGCGCCCGCGTCACCGTCGCCTTCCCCGCGCCGCCGCCCGCCTGGGCCACCGCGGGCCGCGTCGTCGTCGAGCTCCTCCCCGACGAACGCACGATCGCCCGCGCCCGCGACGCCGTCGCCCGCGTGCGCGACGCGTCTCCTTTCCGACCGCGCGAGTGGCTGCTCGGGCAGCGCGCGCCCGCGTTCGGGCCGGGGCCCGGGATGGCGCTGGAGCCGAAGGTGCCGCTCAACCCCGAGCAGCGCGAGGCGCTCGGGCGGGCGCTCGCGGCCGACGAGCTCTTCCTCGTCCACGGGCCGCCGGGCACGGGGAAGACGGCCGTCCTCGGCGAGGTCGCGCGCCACGCGGTGAAGCGCGGCGAGCGGGTGCTGGCGACGGCCGCGAGCAACGCCGCGGTCGACCACCTCATGGAGGTGTGCCTCGGCGCGGGGCTCCGCTGCGTGCGGGTGGGCCACCCCGCGCGCGTGACCGAGCGCCTCCAGGAGCACACGCTCGACGCGCGGGTGATGGAGCGGGCCGAGCGCGAGGGGATCACCGCCCAGCGCGACGAGGCCTACGGGCTCCTCGGGTACGCGCGGCGGCAGCGGTCGCGGGGTCGCAGCGCCGAGCGCTTCTTCAACGCGCGCGAGGCGCAGGCCGCGGCGCGCAAGATGCTCGACGAGGCCCGCGCGGCCGAGCGGCGCATCGTCGAGGACGTGCTCGGCGGCGCCCAGGTGATCTGCGCGACGCTCTCGGTGGTGGCGGGCCTCGACCTGCCGAAGGGCGTGAGGCTCGACCTCGCCCTCGTCGACGAGGCGACGCAGGCGGTGGAGCCGATCACGTACCACGCCGTCCTCGCGGCGCGGCGCGTGGTGATGGCCGGCGACCACCGGCAGCTCCCGCCGACGGTGATCTCGCCCGAGGCCGCGCGCGACGGCCTCGCGGTGAGCCTCTTCGAGCGCATGGTGGCGGCGCACGGGGACGTCGCCGCGGTGATGCTCCGCGAGCAGCACCGCATGCACGAGGACATCATGGCCCTGCCCTCGCGGGCCTTCTACAACGGCGAGCTGCGCGCGCACCCGGCCGTCGCGCACCACACGCTCGCGCCGCTGGTGGGGGACGGCGTCGACGCGCCGCCGGTGCTCTTCCTCGACACGGCGGGCCGCGGGTGGGACGACGCGCAGCCCGAGGGGACGGAGTCGCGCGTCAACGACGGCGAGGCCGAGGCGGTGGCCCTGCGCGCGAAGGAACTCCTCGACGCCGGCCTCGCGCCCGGCGACCTCGCGGTCATCACCCCCTACGCGGCGCAGGCGCTGCGGATCCGCGAGCGGGCGCGGGCGCTCGGCGTCGACGAGGCGGTGGAGGTCGACACCGTCGACGCCTTCCAGGGGCGCGAGAAGGAGGCCGTGCTGGTGTCGCTGGTCCGCTCCAACGCAGACGGCGACGTGGGCTTCGTGCGCGACCTGCGGCGGGTCAACGTGGCGATCACGCGGGCGCGGCGGCACCTGTTCGTGGTGGGCGACGGGGCCACGCTCGGGGCGAACCCCTTCCTCGCGGCGCTGATCGAGTACGCACAGGCGCGCGGCGGGTACCGCTCGGTGTGGGAGTGGCCCGCGGCCCTGGCGCTGTAGGGGCTACGGCGCCGGGACGAGGTCGTTGTTCTGCCAGCGGTAGCGGGTGGCGTTGCGGGTGGTGCCGCGGACGTCGACCACCTCGACGCCGCCGGGCGCCGCGCGCAGGCGGACGGCCTCGGTCTCGCGGTCGACCCGGCGCGGGGTGATTGCGATCACGTCCCAGCGCGTCGCGTGCTGCTCGCTCGTCACGAGGCAGTCGCGCACCTGGAAGACCCGCTCGCGGCGCCCGTCGCCGTTGAGGTCGACGTCGACGAAGGACTCCGTGAGGTCGGCCTGGACGATGTTGCCCTGGATGCACCGCGCCCCCGCGGGCTCGCTGCGGATGTACGCGTCGAGCTCGGTGTAGCGCGGCGCCGGCGGCCCCGCGGGCTGCGGGGGAGGCGGCGGCGGAGGCGGCGGGGGAGGGGGCGGCGGAGGCGGAGGCGGCGGAGGCGGCGGCGGAGGCGGCGGGTCGTGCTGCGGCGTCGAGGACGAGCCCGACGACGAGCCCGACGAGCCCTGCTCGCTGGTGGAAGTGCTGGACGGCGTCGCGCTGGAGCAGGCGACGAGCGTGGCGAGGAGGGCGGCGGCGAGGCGCATGGCGCGCGAGTGTTTCAAGATCGCAGGCGCCGCGCAATGGCGAGCAGGTCGGCCTCGTCTTCCGCGTCCCAGCCCACGCCGATGACGCGCCCGCGCACGCCAGACTCCCACGCGTCCTCGCGCACCTCGATGTGGCCCGCGTCGTGTTCGGAGTTGCGCGCGGCCGGGCCGAGTTCGCGGATCAGCTCGTCGAGGTCGGGCTCCTCGTCGAGCGCGCGAACCGGCACAGACACCCACCGCGTGCGCCCGTCCGGCGCGTCGGGGTCGGGGTACGTCACCCGCGGAAACTGGAACGCCTCCGCCGCCGTGAGGTCGCGCACCCGCGCTTCACGCGTGCCGTCGCGCCAGCGCCATCCGTCGGGGCCCCGCGTGAGGAGCCCGCCCATCGCCGTGAGGGGTCGGTTCACGGCTCGGGTGAGTGCCGCGGGCGGGCGCCGCGTGTCAACCGCGGACGACGCGCTTCGCCCCGCGCTTCGCGAGCCAGTCGGCCACGCGCTCGACGAGGTCGCCCTGCACCGCCACCGCGCCCTCCTCGGCCTGCGCGCCGGTGCCCAGGGCTTGCCTCACCTCGCGGGCGAGCGCGTCGAGCGCGCCAGCGTCCGCGCCGTCGGGGAAGCGAACCAGCGTCGCCGTCTTGCCCCCGCGCCCCTTGCGCTCGCGCGCCACCACGGCCCGCGCCGCGAGCAGCCTCGCCACCGGGTCAGACGCGGTGGGCGCGGGCGCCTCGGTGGGGGCCTTCGCCTCGCCGGGCGGGAGCGCGTCGCGCAGCGCTGCGAGGGCGCCGAAGGGGTTGGCGGGCTTGGTGGGCGGGGCCATCGGAGGTTCCGCCGGGATGGGACGCCGCGGCGCGGGCCCGTGTCAACCCGCACCGCGCGCCGAAGCCCCACGCGCGCCCTGCGCCCGGCGAAAGCAGTTCGCTGGCGTCGTTCGGTCGTCGGTCGCCGGGCGTTGCGTTCCACGGTGTTTCGCGCGACCCGCGCCACGGGCACAGTGCTCGCACGGACGCCGCCCTCATGAACGAGCACCCCCACGCGCGCGCGATGCGCCACGCCCCGCGCGACTTCTCCCGCACGCCGCTCAACCTCTACTGGGAGCTCACGCAGGCGTGCCCGCTCGCCTGCCGCCACTGCCGCGCCGAGGCGATGCCCTGCGCGGCGCCGGGTGAGCTCACCCACGCGCAGGCGGTCGCGTTCCTACGGCAGATCCCGGGCTTCGGCGACCCTGTGCCCAACCTCATTCTCACCGGCGGCGACCCCTTGGCGCGCCCCGACCTCTTCGAACTCATCGCCGAGGCGAAGGCGCTCGGGATCCCGATGTCCATCACGCCGGCGGCCTCGCCCGCGCTCACCCGCGACGTGCTCCAACGGTTGCGCGACGCGGGCGTCGACGGGCTCGGGCTCTCGCTCGACGGCTCCACCGCGGCGAAGCACGACGCCATCCGCCAGGTGCCGGGCACCTTCGACCGCACGCTCCAGGCGCTGCGCGACGCCGCCGCGCTCGGCATGCCCATCCAGGTGAACACCCTCGTCTCCGCGCAGACCGCCCCCGACCTCCCCGCGGTGTTCGCGCTGCTCGAGGACGAGCCCATCGTGCGGTGGAGCCTGTTCTTCCTCATCGCGGTGGGCCGCGGCGCGGGGCTCGAGGCGCTCCCCGCGGAGGAGGCCGAGGAGCTGATGGGCTGGATCCACGCCACCGCGCGCCGCGCCCCCTTCGCGGTCGCGACCACGGAGGCGCCGGCGTACCGCAGGGTCGCGCTCGACCGGATGCGCGCGGCGGGGATGTCGGCCGACGAGATCCGCACGTCGCCCGTGTACCAGGGCTTCGCGGTGCGCGACGGCCACGGCATCGCGTTCGTCTCGCACACGGGGGACGTGTGCCCGGCGGGCTTCCTCCCGGTGGCGGCGGGCAACGTCACCCGCGAGTCGGTGGTCGACGTGTACCGCGACGCGCCGCTCTTCAAGCAGCTCCACGACCCCAACACCTTCCACGGCAAGTGCGGCGCGTGCGAGCACCGCTTCCTGTGCGGCGGCTCGCGCGCCAGGGCCTTCGCGGCGACGGGCGACCCCCTCGGCACCGACCCGCTGTGCACCTACGAGCCCCGCGCCGGCGCCGGGCCCCACGGCACCGACGGCGAGAACTGAGGGGCACCGGCCCGCCGCTTCGACACCCGCGCTCCCCCCTTTCGCCGTCCCCCATCGCCACGCCCCCCAATCCCGTGCGACCCTCGCGGGTCATCGGAGCACCGCCATGAAGCCCCCGCGCACGCCCCGCCCCGCGCCCCGCACCCTCGCCGCCGCGCCGCCCCCGTCCGCCCGCTCGCCCCACGCGGCTGCGCGCGCCGCGACCTTCCCCGCGCTGGCCGCGGCACTCGCAGGCGGCGTGGTTCTCCCCGCGTGCGAGTCGCCCCAGTGCGGCGCCACCCGCGCCGATGAGCTCGAGCAGCACGGCCGCGCCGCCTTCCGCGCCAACGGACCCGGCGATGCGCTCGCCGAGATCGGCGTCGCGATCGGCGTGCTCGGTCACGGGCGCACGCGGGTCGACGCGCCCGCCGGCGCCGTCCGCCCGGTGACCACCGTCCCGCAGCCGCCGCCGCGCGTCGAGCCGCAGCCCATCCGCACTGCGGGCGAACCCATGCGCGTCGACCCGACGCCCCCGCAGGTGAACCCGCCGCCCCCGACGCCCCCCGCGGTCGACCCGACGCCTCCCCCGGTGGACCCGCCGCGCCTCTCCCCCGACCGCACGCACATCCGCAGCCCCGGGCGCCCCCCGATGGTGCAGCCCCATCCCCCGCGCTCCCCCAGCCGCGGGGGCATCCGCCGCATCGACGGCGACCCCGCGCTCTGAACGCCTACCGCAGCGGCGCGCGCAGCATCGTCGCCGCCATCGCCGTGAACAACGGCTGCCGCGCGTCGCCCGCGCGGAACACCAGCCGGAAGTGGTCGTCGAGCGGCCGCACCTTGGGGAACAGCTCCCGCAGCGTGCGGCGGCGCAGCGAGTCGGCCACGAGGTAGCGCGGCAGCACCGCCACGCCGCGCCCCGCGCGCACCAGCGCTTCGATGGCCGCGATGGTCCCCATGCGCCGCACGCGCCCGAAGCGGAGCCGGTCGCCGCCGCCCGGCGCGTCGCGCCAGTAGCGGAAGAGCGGGAGCTCCGCGGAGGCGTCGAGCAGCGTGTGGCGGGCGGCGTGCTCGGGGCGCGTCAGCGGCTCCTTCGCGAGCAGCGACTTCGACGCGACGAAGGCGTAGCTCTCAGGGTGGAGCTGCACGAAGTCGAGCCGCGGGTCGTGGACGCGCGTCGAGGTGATCGCGCAGTCGACCTCGCGCGTGCGGAGCCGGAGGAGGAGGTCGTCGCCGCCCGCGAAGTAGAGGTGAACCGTCGCCTCCGGGTGCGCCGCGGCGAGCGCGTCGAGCTGCGGCACCACCCAGCTCATCCCGAGCTCGTAGCGGGTGCCGAGCACCAGCTCGACGGGCGCGGGCGCGAGGTCGCCGCGCGCGGCGCGGACGCAGTCCTCCACCGCGGCGAGGGCGGCGCGGGCGCGCGGGAGGAGGTCGAGGCCCGCGCGGGTGAGCGCGACGCTGCGGGTGGTCCGGTCGAAGAGGCGCGCGCCGAGCTGCGCCTCCATCGCGCGGATGCGCTGGCCGAGGGCCGCGGGCGTGAGCGCCACCTGGCGGGCGGCCGCGCGGAAGTTGAGCGCGCCCGCCGCGGCCACGAAGCACCGGAGCGAGTCGACCGCGGGGAGCTCGGCGCCGGCGATCGTCGGGGGGCGGCGGGGTGCGTCAGGCACGGCGCGATCGTACCGCAGGCGCATTGCGCGGTCGCGCCGCCCTGTGACACCGTCGCGCCCTCCCGTGGCGAACGAGCCTCCCATCCTCGCGGGCCGCTACCGCCTCGACGCGCCCGAGGCCCTCGTGGGCCTCCACGACACGTGGCGCGCGACCGACCTCGTCCGCGACGTCTCCGTCCGCGTCGAGCGCGTCCCGCGGCCGTCGGTCGACCTCGCCGCGCACCTCGCCGCGCTCCGCGCGCTCTCCGACGTCGGCCTCGCGCCCGCGCTCGACGCGGGGCCCTGCGAGGGCGGCGCCTTCCTCGTCACCGAGCTCGAAGACGACCAGCGCTCGCTCGACGACTGGCTCGGCGGGCACCGCGCGGCCGGCACCGTCCCGTCGCCCGGCGTCGTCCAGCGCGTCGTCGAGCGCGCCGCCGCGGCCCTCCGCTCCGTCCACGAAGCCCGCGGGACGCTCCGCGCGCACGGGGCCCTCTGCGCGCGCAACGTCCTCCTGCGCCGCGTGGGCGCGCAGCACGCCGTCCGCCTGCTCGGCGTCGCCTCGCTCCACCGTGTCGCCCCCGCGGAGTCCGCCGCCGCGTGGGAGCGCATGGGCCCCTTCCTCCCGCCCGGCGTCCTCCCGGGCGCCGCGGCGTCCCCCGCCAACGACCTCGTCGCCCTCGCGACCGTCCACGCCGCGCTGCTCACCGCCCGCACCGCGGTCAGTCCCGGCGAGACGTGGAGCGCCGCCGCGCGCGAGGGACACCTCCGCCTCCGCGCGCTCGTCCGCGAGGTGCGCGACGACGTCCCCGACGCCGTCGTCGACGCGCTCGCCCGCGCGCTCGCCCCGCTGGCCCGCGAGCGCTTCGCCTCCGTCGCCCTCTTCGCGAAGGCGCTCCGCGACGCGTGGGGCGCGGCCGGGCGCTGGTCGCCGCCGGGCCCGACCGAGCCCGAACCCCCCGCCGCCGCGCCGCCGCGCGAGGGGGCCGCGCCGCGCGAGCGCGCGGAGGTTCCTGAGGGGTGGCAGCCCGCCGAGCGCGCGCCCGCCGCGGTGAGCAAGCCCACGCGCCCGCCCGCGCAGCCCGCGGCCACGCTCGACGACGTGCGCCCCGCCTTCCCGCTCGCGACCGCCACGCTCGACGAGGCGCGCCCGCTCGCCACCGCCACGCTCAACGAGCGGACCGACGCGCTCGCCGCCCCGTCACCCTCGGAGGACTTCGCGGAGCGCACCGAGATGGTGCCCGTGGTGGGCGACGAGGACGACGACGAGGCCACCCGCGCGAAGGCCCGCCCCGCCGAGGTGCTCGCGCTCGCCACCGCGATGCTCGGCGCCGAGTCGCCCTTCGGCGCGAACGCGACCACCGCGACTTCCGGCGGCGACCCCTTCGCCACCGACCGCGTGAGCGCCGCGGAGGTCGCCCTCGCGCTCGGCGCCGCGCCCGTCGGGAGCGACACCGAGAAGGTGACCGCCGACGAGGTCGACGCCGTCCGCGCCTCGCTCGTGGCGGAGGTCGGCGTCTCCTCGCGCATCGTCGTGGCGCCCGTGCTCACGGCCCCGCCCGACGACGCGCCCACCGCGCCCGTCGCCGTCCCCTCCGCGCCCGCCGCCCTGCCGCCCGACGACGCCCCCACCGCGCCCGCTGCGCCGCCCGTCGCACCCGCGCCGCCCGCTGCCCCCGCGCCCGAACGCGTCGCGCTGGCGCCCGTCGTCGCGGCGACCTTCGTGTCGCTCGCCCTCGTCGCGCTCGCGCTCGCCTGGGCGCTCCGTTGACACGCCGTGTGTCGGCGTGGTGAGTTCTCGCCCGCGATGCCCCCGGCCGCGCGCGTAGGCGACAAGCACGAGTGCCCGAAGCACCCCGACGGGCCCATCCTGCCGCGCGGATGTCCCACCGTGATCATCGCGGGGCAGCGGGCGGCGCGCGTCGGCGACGAGGCCGACTGCGACGGCCCGCGCGACGCGATCGTGATGGGTGAGCCCACCGTGTACGTCGGCGACCGCATGGCCGCGCGCGTGGGCGATCCCCTCGACCACGGCGGGGTGATCGTCGAGGGCGCGGCGACGGTGTTCATCGGCTCGTCGGCGCAGGCGTCGGTGCTGCGCGAGGCCGCGCGCCGGGGGGCCCCGTTGATGGAGGAGTGCCCCCACGCCGACGACGGGTGGCGCGCGTCGGACGACCAGATCGTGTGCCTGCGCGAGGCCGCGCGCCGGGGCTCGCCGCTGCTCGAAGAGTGCCCGCCCGCCCGGGGGGCGCCGTGACGCCGCGCGTGTTCGCCGCGGAGCCCGCGCCGGGGCGGTGGTTCGTGGTGCTCGACGCCGCGCGCTCGCCGCGGGTGCTCGCGACGCTCGCTCGCTCGGGCGCGCGCCACGCCTCGCTCTACGACGGGTGGAAGGCGCGCGAGCTCGCCGAGGTGGCGCCGTACCTCGTGGCCCTCGACGACGGCTCGCCGCTGTGGGACGCGCTCCTCGGCGACGCCTGGGGCGACGCCTGGGGCGTGTGGGTTCGAAGCGACGCGGGCTTCGACGACCTGCGGCGCCACCTCCGTCGCTTCCTCCGCGTGCAGGGCGAGGACGGGCGGCGGATGCTCTTCCGCTGGTACGACCCGCGCGTGCTCCGCGTGTACCTCCCCACCTGCACCGACGCCGAGCGGCGCGCCTTCCTCGGCCCCGTCGCGGCGTACGTGGTCGAGGCGGAGGCGCCCCGCCGCGCGCTGCGATTCACGGCCGAGCGCGCCGACCCCGCCGCCGCGGCGCTCGACGAGGTGTGACCCCGTGTGGACGATCCGCCAGGCCCAGCTCGACGCCTTCGCCGACGACGCCTTCGAAGGCGTGGTGACGCGCGTCGCCCGCAACCTCGCGGTGGGCTTCCCCGAGGTGGAGCTCACGCTCGGCGAGGGGTACCTGCCGTGGGTGCGCGAGGTGCTCGACGCCGGCGTGGCGCTCGACCTCACGCTCGAAGAGAGCCTCCTCCGCTTCGCCGAGTGGCACGCGCAGGTGGGCGTCGCGTCGAGCGTGACGGAGCGATTCCCGTGGGCCTTCGACGTGCTCCGCGCGCCGGGCGAGCGCGAGGAGGACCGCGTCGCCGCCGTCGACCTCCGCATGCAGGGGCTCGACGGTGACGACGAGGACGGGGAGGGCTGACGGATGACCGACCACGCGCGGCTCGCGGCCGCCAACGCCGAGCAGCTCGACCTCGCCCACTCGCGGCTCCACCAGCTCCGCATGCTCGAGGCCGACGTCCTCGCCCGCGCGTACGAGGGCAAGCTCCAGCCCGAGCGCGTGCTCGACCCGACGAAGCGCGTGCTCGGCGCGGTCGACACGCTCCAGAAGGAGATCGCCGCCCGCGAGGACCTCGACCGCGCCCTCGCGCGTCGTCCCGACCCGGTGCGCGACGCCGACATCGAGGCCACCCTCGCGCACCTCGACGCGCTGCGGGCGGCCCAGCGCGACGCGTACTACCGCGGCGAGGCCAAGGTCGCCGACCCGTGCATCCCCTGCCTCCAGAAGGCCTACATCGACGGGGAGATCCGGCGCCTGGAGAAGATCCCGGGGATGACGAAGAAGCGCCTGAAGAAGGCCGTCTCGCGCATCAAACGCAAGCTCGTCCAGGCCGACCCCGAGCTCCTTCGCAAGATCAACGACCAGCTCGGCACCAAGGTGAACTTCGCCGCCCTCTCGCGCTTCGAAGGCGGGCAGTGGACGCACGGCTACGTGCCGCCCGCGGGGCGCAGCGGCGTCACCATCGGGACGGGCTTCGACGTCGGCCAGTGGCACGCCCGCGACCTCCGCAAAAAACTCGGCCTCCCCGAGGAGCTCGCGCAGCGGCTCGACCCTTACACCGGGCGCATCCGCGACGGCGCCGTGGCCGAGCTCCGGCGCACGCCCCTCGCGGTGACGCGCGACGAGGCCAACGTCATCGACCAGGCCGTCCACCGCTACTTCGTCGAGTCGACGCGCGACACCTGGGACGCCCACCGCGGCGCGGGCACCCCCGCGTACGACGAGCTCTCCTCGGCGCAGCAGACGGTGCTCTTCTCCCGCACCTACCACCAGGGCGTCGGGATGCGGACCACCTCCGTCGCGCAGGACTTCTACCACGCGGCCCAGCGCAACGACTGGGACGCGGCCGAGCGCTACCTCCGCAACTACCCCGTCCGCCCGCAGTGGTACCGCGAGCGGGTCGGCGCCGAGGCCGCCCTCCTGCGCGGCGAGCGCAACGGATAGACCCATGAGCGACGAAGCCCGCGCCCACCTCACCGGCCTCCTCGCGTGGCACCGCCGCGCGCCGCACGACCTCGCGCGCCTCGCGCTCCTCGCCGAGCCCGGCGCGCTCTACGGGGTGGTGGACGTCGCGCGCGACCCCGACCTGCTCGAGCTCCTCGCGGCGAGCGGCGAGGCGTACTGCGCCCTCGACGAGACGCGCGAGCCCGACGACCGCGGCGAGACCGCGCCCGTGGTGGTTGTCTTCACGCCCGGCGCCGAAAGCCTCGCGTCGCTGCTCGAACACGCCTGGGGCGAGGGGGCGGCGGTGTTCTTCGCGAGCGGCGACGCGTTCCCCGTGGCGTACCGGGAGGTTCTGCTGCGGGCCGGCGTCGAGCCCGAGCGGACGTCCCCGCGCTTCTGGGACCCGGCCGCGCTGCGGGCCGCGCTCGACGCGGGCGACGTGACGTATTTCGACCGCGCGACCGCGTGGCTCGCAGAGTCGCCCGGCGGGGCCTCGCTCGTCCGCTACGCCCTCGTCGACGGCCGCGTGGCGCGCGAGGAGATCGCCCTCAGGTGAGGGAGAGCGGGCGCGGGAGGAGCGACGGCCCCACCGCGTCGATGACCCCGTCGGCGCCCGGCCGAAGCCAGCCCGCGAGCGCCTCGCCCGCGCCGTCGGCCCCGTGGCGCTGCGCGTAGCGGGTGAGCTGCTGCCCCGCGGCCTCCTTCGCGAACGAGAGGAGCGCGCCCTGCACGCCGCCGCCCGCGCGCTGCTGGAGCGCGTGCCAGAAGGGGTCGGCCGCGGCGCCGCGGTCGAGCGCCATCGCGTGGAGGAGCCCCGACGTGGCGGACTCGGTGAGCGCGCCCTTCACCTGCGCGGCGAGGCCCTGGAGCACGCGGTCGCCGAGCGCGCCGCCGAGCCCGCCAGCGGGCATCACGCGGGAGAGCGCGGCCTGCACCGCGGGCCCGACGAGCGACGCCACCTGCGCCTCCGCGGCCTTCACCCACGGCGCCGTCGCGCCCGCCGCGAGCCCGCGGAACCACTCTCCGAGCGAGCCCTTCACCGCGCCGGTGAGTCGCGCGCGGAGGCGGTCGGGCACGGCGGCGTCGGCCATCGGGCGGTCGACCGCGGCCGCGGCGAACGTGACGAGCGACGCGGGCTCGAGCGCGGCGAGCGTGCGGTGGAGCGAGCCCCCGGCCTCGCCCTGGAGCCCGACGGAGCGTGCGGCGCGCGGCGCGCGGGCGGTGGGGGCGTCGCGGTCGCCGTCGTCGCAGTTGATGCGGGTGAGGCCGCCGTAGACGTTGACGAGCTCGCCGCCGAGCACGTGGACGGCCTTCGAAGAGAGCGTGGCGCGGTCGGGCAGGAGCACGAGGCTCGTGTCGCCGACGGTGAGGGCGATGCTGTCGTGGGCCGAGAGCACGTAGCCCGCGTCGACGCGCACCGAGGCCCCCGCGCCGCCGTGCACCGCGACGGTGTGGTTGCCGCCGACGTCGAGCGCGTCGTTGCCATCCACGGACGCCACGCGGTCGCGCCGGACGGTGTCGTGCTCGCTGCCGTCGACCGTCTTCACGCGGTCGCGCCCGACGGCGAGCGTCTGGTCGCGCCGCACCACGGTGTCGTGGTCGCGCTGCGCGTGGATGAAGATCTGCTCGCGCCCGGCGAGGTCGTCGAAGCGGAGCTCGTTGAAGCCGCCGCCCCCGCGCGACGAGCTGGTCTTGACGGTGCTGCGGGTCTTCTCGGCGGGGAGGGTGAGCGGCGGGCGGTTCTCGCCGTTGTAGACGCAGCCGGTGACGAGCGGGCGGTCGGGGTCGCCCTCCAGAAACGTCACCACCACCTCCATCCCCACGCGCGGGATGAACATCGCCCCCCACCCCGCGCCCGCCCACGGCTGCGCCACGCGCACCCAGCACGAGCTGTCGTGCGCGCGCTGCGACGGCGTCCTGAGCTCCGGGCGCTCCCACGGGAACCGCACCAGCACCCTGCCGTGGACGTCCGTCGCGACCTCCTCGTCGGCGCCCGCCGGGGCCATCACCACGGCGGTCTGCGGCCCCGCGATGACCGGCCTCGGCGTGACGCGCGGCGGACGCCACGCCACCGACGCCCGCACGCACGCGAAGGTGTTGACGTAGCGGGCGCCCGCGTCGCCCGTGGGGCGCGGCGGGAGGCGGTCGCGCAGGCGATCGTGCGCGGCGAGGTCGTCGGCGACGTCGCCCCACGCGGTGGCCTCGTGCTCCACCGAGGTCACCACCCACGGCCCGTCGAGGTCGGGCCGCGCGTGGCCCCGCAGTTCGAACGAGCGCCCCGGCGCGAAGCCCGTGACGTCGCCGCGCCCGGCGGCGGCCCCGTCGCGCTGCGCGAGCTCCTGGTGGCGGAGGCGCGCCGTGCGGCCGCCCTGGTGGGCGCCGTGGGCCGCGGCGACGTCGTCGTACGGGCCGAGCGCGAAGCCCCCGGGGTACTCGTACACGGGCCACGCGCCCGGGGCGGCCGAGCGCGGCGTCATGTCGAGCACGGCCCGCGGGTGCGTGAAGTCGTACTCGCGCAGCGTCACCGACGCGGGGACGAGCGCGCGCGCGACGTCGAACACGTGGACCGACTCCGCCGACGCCGTCGCGGCGCCCGCGTCGAGCACGCGCACGGGGCCCCCGTCGAGCGTGGGGACGGCCGCGTGGCGGGCGGGCTCGTCGGCGAGGGAGAGCACTTCGCGGTCGCCGTCGTGGGCGAGCGAGAAGGCGAGGCCCTCGTCGGCCAGGACGCGGGTGACGAAATCGAGGTCGCTCTCGCGGTACTGGACGCAGTACTCCC
>JAXLYI010000002.1:0-702243 GCA_046351555.1 Polyangiales bacterium | reverse complement strand
GCGGATGTCGTCCACCCTTCGGCGCGACGTCACCCGCGCGACACGCCGGTGCGCGATGACCTCGGCGGGTGTTCGAAGTGCCTTCGCAGCGAGCGCAGCCCCCTGGAGACGTCGGCCGCGCGATCAAGGCGCTGCGCGAGCGCCAGGGCCTGACGGACGTCCAGCTCGCGCGGCTGTCGCGCTGCACGACCGAGACGATCCAGCGGATCGAGTCGGGGCTCACGCAGCGCCCGTCGTACCTCACGCTGGGGCGGATCGCGCGGGCGCTGAACGTCGACGTGCGCGCGCTGCTCGACGGGGCGCTCCCGCAGGGCGCGCCCGACGACGCCGCGGACGACCCGGCCCCGCACGCGCCGCTTGCGCTCCGGGACGCGTGGCGGTCGGGGGACTTCACCGACGACGACCTGCGCGCCGTGGCGAGCGCCGTCCCGCCCGACGCGGTCGCGGAGGCTGAGGTGGCGCTGATGCGCGTGTGGCTGCGCGCGGCCCGGTCGCTGCGCCTCGCCGGCCGGGAGGCCGGGATGCCCGCGCTCGCGCTGGAGGCGACGCGCCTGGCGCTGCTCCGCGAGCGCGACGGGTGACGGCGGTTCAGGCGGGCTTGACGGGTGCGACGGGCTCGGCGGGCTTCGCGGGCTCGTCGTCGTTGGCGGCGCCCTTGCGGCCGGGCGCGGGGCGCAGCGTGCCGAGCGCGGGCACGTGCGCGTCGACGTCGTCCCCGAAGACGAACGCCGCGCCGCGCCGCACGGCCTCCCAGGTGCGCTGGAGGTCGGCCCAGCCGCGGTTGACCTCGACGGCCCACACCGCGGCCGAGTCGTCGCGCTGCTGGAGCTGCGTGAGGATGCTCGCGGCGAGGTCGTCGGCGGCCTTGCCGTCGCCCTCCCGGTAGCGGCGCTTGTCCTCCCGCAGCACCGGGCGCCACTCCGGGCTGTGGTAGTAGGCCGCGAGGCGCGACAGGTCGGTCGCGAGGTCGAGGTAGCGCGGACCCTGCACCGAGCGGATGGAGGCGAGGTCGGCGGCCACCGGGTCGTCGGGGTTCGCCTCGTCGACGCATTGGTACTCCACCACCTTGAGCATCCGCCCGCGGAGCGCCGTCGCCTCGTCCACCAGCGCCGTCGGCAGCGACACCGTCGTCGCCTGCGCCGCCGCCGAGAGCTGCCGCGTCCGCGCGTGCCAGAGCGCCCGACCGATCACCGGCAGCGCCCGCACGCAGCCCGCGTCGAAGCGGCCGCCGCCCGGCAGCAGCACCGCTCCGAGCCCCTCGAAGGCCACGTGAACCTCCGCCCGCTGGAGCGCGTCGCCGATCTGGATCACCCGCCACGTCACGAACGCGAGGTTCGCGCGCGGCACGTCCAGCTCCGCCCCGCCGAGCTTCGCCCACACCGGCCGGCGCGCCTCGTACGCCGCCTGCGCCTCGCCCGTCGCCGGCCCCTCCGGCGCGGCCTCCTCCGGCGCGTCGTCCCTCCGCTCGACCGCCTTCGGGTCGGCCTCCTTCGGCGCCTCCACCACCGCCGCCGTCGCCTGCGCCCTCGCCCCGTGATGCTTCTTGCTCATCGCCATCGCCTCCTTGCAGCTCGACCATGGCGGCGGGGGCGGCGTCGCGTCAATCGCCCTTGTTTCAAGGGTGTTTCGGCCTCGGACACGCCCGCGTACAGAAATGACCTCGGGTCATCCCCCTCCTGCGATTTCGAGGGCCGGGGATGACCCCGAGTCATCCCGACGTCGCGCGCACGCAACCATTGGATGACCTCGGGTCATCGACCTGGAGCGCGCACGCAACCCTCGGATGACCCCGGGTCATGGCGCACCTCGAAATCGCAGGTGGGGGATGACTCGGGGTCATCCCCGCGTCGGGCGAGCGCCGTCAGGGACCCAGAGATCGTCGAACATTCGACCGCATCGGCGCGCGGGCTCTACCATCCCGCGCCGCATGGCCATCGACCTCCCCGCGCTGATCGCCTTCCTCGCCAACCGCGACGCGCCCCGCACCGAGGCCGTCGTGCAGGCCGACGTGCGCCAGCTCCTCCTCTCGGCGCCCCTCAACCTGAACGACGACGTGCTGCTGGAGTCGCAGGCCGGCGGCAGGAAGCGCATCGACGTCGAGGTGGGCGCCACCATCATCGAGGTGAAGAAAGACCTCCGCGTCGGCAACGTCCGCGCCGACGCCGTCACCCAGCTCGCGGGGTACGTCCGGAGCCGCGAGGAGAAGTTCGCCACCCGCTTCGTGGGCGTGCTCACCGACGGCGCCGAGTGGCGCTGCTACCACCTCGCGGGCGACGGGCTCGTCGAGGTGTCGCACCTCCTCGTCCAGGCGGCGAAGCCCGACGTCGACGCGTTCCTGGTGTGGCTCGAAGGCGTCCTCGCCACGACGCGGGACGTGAAGCCCACGCCCGACGCCGTCCGCGAGCGCCTCGGCGCCGCGAGCAGCGCCTACGCGATCGACCGCGCCACCCTCGCGGCGCTCTACGAGGCGCACAAGGCCGACCCCTCCGTCTACATCAAGCGGCGGCTCTGGGCGCGGCTGCTGGAGACGGCGCTCGGGACGCAGTTCGTCGACAGCGACGAGCTCTTCGTCGAGCACACGCTCCTCGTCAACTCCGCCGAGATCATCGCCCACGCGGTGATCGGGCTCTCGGCCGCCGACCTCGCCCCCCGCGACGTGTTGACGGGCGTCGAGTTCGACGAGGCGAGCGTCTACGGGGTCGTCGAGGCCGACTTCTTCGACTGGGTGGTGGAGGTGCCCCGCGGCGACGCCTTCGTCCGCGCGCTGGGGCGGCGCCTCGCGCGCTTCGACTGGTCGGCGGTCGAGCACGACGTACTCAAGGTGCTCTACGAGTCGATCATCGGCGCCGAGACCCGCAAGCGCCTCGGCGAGTACTACACGCCCGACTGGCTCGCCGAGCAGGTGGTCGAGGCCGCCGTCACCGACCCGCTCGCCCAGCGCGTGCTCGACCCCTCGTGCGGCTCGGGCACCTTCCTCTTCCACGCGGTGAAGCGCTACATGGCGGCGGCGAAGGCGAAGCGCGTGAAGCTCGACGCCGCCCTCCGCGGCCTCACCGCCCACGTCGTCGGGATGGACCTCCACCCCGTCGCCGTCACCCTCGCGCGCGTCACCTACCTCCTCGCCATCGGTCGCGCGGTCCTCGCCGACAAGGGCCATGGGGCGATCCGCATCCCGGTCTTCCTCGGGGACTCCATGCAGTGGCGGCGCAAGACGCACGACCTCCTCACCGCCGACGAGCTGGTGGTCGAGGTCAACGACCAGCGCGAGCTCTTCGTGGCCTCGGACTTCCGACTGCCCAACTCGCTGCTCGGGGACGCCCAGAGCTTCGACGACCTGCTCCACGAGCTCGCGAAGCGCGCGTCGCAGCGCAAGCCCGGCGCGCCGATCCCCTCCATCAGCAGCTACCTCCAGCCCCTGAAGCTCGGCGACGCCGCCGCGCAGAAGGTCGCCGACACCTTCAAGACGATGTGCCAGCTCCACGACCAGGGCCGCGACCACATCTGGAGCTACTACATCCGCAACATGGCGCGGCCGCTGTGGCTCTCCCGCGCGGAGAACCAGGCCGACGTCCTCGTCGGCAACCCGCCGTGGCTCTCCTACCGCTTCATGCCCGCGGGGATGCAGAAGGACTTCCGCGAGATGAGCGCCTCGCGCGACCTCTGGGCCGGCGCGAAGGTGGCGACCAGCCAGGACCTCTCGGGCCTCTTCATCGCCCGCTCACTCCAGCTCTACCTGAAGGAAGACGGGGCCTTCGCCTTCGTGGTGCCCGACGCCGTGCTCGACCGCGACCAGTTCGCGGGCTTCCGCGCGGGCGTCTACCGCGACCTCCGCACGCCGGTCACGGTGCACTTCTCCCGCCCCTGGAACCTCCGGCGCCTCCGGCCCCACTTCTTCCCGCGCGGCGCGGCGGTAGTCTTCGGTCGGCGGAACGCGAAGGCGGTGCCGCTGCCGAGCGCCAGCGAGGTGTGGACCGGTCGCCTCCCTTCCTCCAACGCGTCGTGGGCGGAGGTCGAAAAGGCGGTGACGCGCTCGGTCGAGAAGGCGCCGACGAAGGTCGCCGAGGCGCCGCTCTCGCCGCACCACAAGTACTTCCGCCAGGGTGCGACGATCGTCCCGCGCGTCCTCTTCATGGTCGAGCGCAAGGCTCTGGGGCCGCTCGGCGGGAGCCCGAGCAGGGTCCCCGTGCGCTCGGTACGCTCGGCGAGCGAGAAGAAGCCCTGGAAGGACTTGCCCGGCTTGACTGGGGTGGTCGAAAAGGCCTTCGTTCGGCCCGTCCACCTCGGGGAGACGGTGCTCCCCTACCGGACGTTGGAGCCTCGCCTCGCCGTGCTGCCGATCTCTCCGTCGGGCGACATCCTCGCGGGCACCGAGGCCCTGGAGGCGTACAGCGACCTGTCGAAGTGGTGGCACGCCGCGGAGGACGTCTGGAACCAGCACCGGTCGAGCGACCGCCTGACGCTGGGTGAGCAACTCGACTATCAGGGCAAACTGCGCAACCAGTTTCCGCAGTATGACCAGCGCATCGTGTACTGCGCCTCGGGCATGCACCTGTGTGCTGCGCGGGTGCTGCAACGGCGCGCGCTCATCGAGCACTCCCTCTACTGGGCGAAAGCCCTGCACGACGAGGAGGCCTTCTTCCTCTGCGCGATCCTCAACGCGGCCTGCGTCACCGCGGCGGTGCGACCGCTGATGTCCTACGGCAAGGACGAGCGGCACATCGACAAGTACATCTGGCGCCTGCCGATCCCGGAGTACGACGAGAAGGTGTCGCTCCACGTCGAGCTCGCGAAGCTCGGGCAGCAGGCCGAGGAAGAGATCGCGGAGCTCGCGCTCGACGACGAAGTCCACTTCGCCGCGTCGCGGCGGGTGGTGCGCGAGCACCTCGCGGCGAGCAAGGTGGGGCAGACGATCGAGAAGCGCGTGGCGAAGCTGCTGAAGGGGTGAGGCGCCCGGCGGCGCAGGGGGCGTCGGGCTACCCGCGCGCCGCCGCCCTGTCGGAGAGACGAGATCGCAGCGTCCAGGCGCCCCATAGCGACGCGAAGAGCAGGGCGAGCAGGTAGCCCGTCGCCCCGAGATCGACGCCCCGCACCCACCGCAGGGCCGCCGGCTCGGAGGGGAGGTGGCGGGCGAGCACCTGCGCGAGCTCGACGCCGCCGATCCCGACCGCGGCGACGACCGAGACGCCGGTCGCGGGTGGAGGCTCGCGATCACGATGGCGTAGGGGGCGGCGGGGTGAAGGCGCGCGGGCGCGTCGAGGTGGGGCGGTTCCATGAGCTTCCTCCGAACGATGTGGTGAAGGGAGCGGCGCACGCGGGGGCACGCCGGGCCCGCCGACGGCCCGGAAGGGCCGCCATCGGACGGGAAGGTGGCTCGGTGTGAGCGCGGTAACATGATTCCCAAAAAAGTGACACGCGTCCCCGGTTCGGGGAGCACGTTTTTGAAAAATCGTGTTACGAGCGCCTTGGTGAGGCTACGGATGCCGGCTGTGCGCGGACTCCCCCACGCCCTGAGAGGAACTGCCATGCCGTCGGCTACCACCGCCCGCCCCGCCCCTCCCGCTTCGCCCGATCGCGGCCCGCGCCGCGGCCCGGGTGTCCATGCGACCGCCCTGCTCGCCGCGACCCTGGTGTCGGTGGCCTCCGTGCAGTGCGGCGACGAGGAGACCGGCCGCCAGCGCGTCGCCTTCGACGTGTACGCGCGCGGGGTCCGCGCCGAGGGGGACACGTCGCTCGGGTGGCACGTGCGCGTCGAGTCGGCCTTCGTCGCGGCGGGGCCGATCCGCTGGTACGAGGGGGAGCCGCTCTTCGGTCGCGTACTGCGGGCGTTTTCGGGCGTGGCGTGGGCGCACCCGGGGCACTACGTGGCGGGCGGCGCGCTCGCGGACATCACCCAGCGCGCCGTCGTCGACCTGACGAGCGCGGCCCCCGTCTTCGTGGCGCGCGCGTCGGGGGTTTCGGGCACGGTCCACTCCGCGCACTTCGAACTGCACCCGTCGGAGGACGACCTCGGGCCCGCGCGCTCGGTGCTCCGCGGCCAGACGCTCGTGCTGCGCGGCTCTGCCACGCGCGGCGACGCGACGGTGCGCTTCGACGCCTCGCTCCGGCTCGACGTCAACGTCGAGGGCGTGCCCGCGAGCGCCACGCTCGACGGCTCGCCGGGGCGCTGGGAGGTGGGCGTCGACCTCACCAGTTGGCTCGACCGGGTGGACTTCGCGATGGTTCCCGCCCCCGCGGAGCCCGGCGGCGTCGCGACCTTCCCGGAGGCGGGCCAGCCCGCGAACGCGCTCTACCGCGGCGTCGTGTCGGGCGCCTCCTACCGCTTCACCTGGATCCCCGGCGCCCCCGACGGCGGGGCGCACTGAGCAACGAAAGGAACGTCCCCATGCGTCACTTCTTCTCCCGCACCGCCTTTACGGCGCTCCTGCTCACCGCCTGCGGCGACGACAGCGTCGGCACCTCGCCCGGCACCGTCACCGCCTCCATCTGGGGCGAGGAGTACATCCAAGACCGCATCCCCGCCCTCACCGCGAGCGCGGCGGGCTTCGAGAACGGCTGGGAGCTGCGCTACGCGAAGTTCCTGGTGAACGTCGGCGCGCTCACGGTCGCGTCGTCCGCGGGGAGCGAGAGCGGCTCGCTCGCGCCCTACCGCCTCTACGACCTCCACACGCTCAACGGCCCGCTGGAGATCGGGCGGATGCCCTCGCTGCCCGCGCGCCGCTACGACCGCGTGTCGTACCGCATCGCGCCCGTCGACGCACAGGCGACGATGGGCAACGCCACCGCCGCGGACGTGACGCTCATGCGCACGGGCAACTACGCGGTGTACGTCGAGGGCACCGCGACGCGCATGGGCACGACGGTGCGCTTCCGGTGGGGCTTCGGCGGCGCGGTGTCGTTCTCCAACTGCCACTCGAGCGAGACCGAGGTGGGCCTCGCGGTGCCCTCCGGCGGGACGGCGTCCGCGCAGGTCACCGTGCACGGCGACCACCTCTTCTACGACGACCTCCAGGCCCCGACGGCGAAGCTCCGCTTCGACCTCGTCGCCGGCGCCGACGCCAACCGCGACGGCGAGGTCACGCTGGAGGAGCTCGCGCGCGTCGACCTCACGGCCGCGCCGCAGGGGCAGTACGGGACGGGCTCGCGCGCCGACGTGCGGACGCTGCGGGACTTCATCACCTCGCTGGTCGCGACCATCGGCCACTTCAACGGCGAGGGCCACTGCGAGGAGCGCCGGCAGTAGCCGCGCCGTGCGCGGGGCGACGCCGAGCCAGCCCGACTTGCGTAGGCGAGTGCGCGCGTGCGCGTGGGCCGTGCGCTGCGCCGTGGGCACGTTGAGCGACGACGCGCCGCCCGAGGTGGCCGCCGTCCTCACGCTCGCAGCCGCCTGGGACGGCGCGTCGACCCCGCTCGAACTCGCGGCGGCCGCCCGCGGCATCGAGCGTCTTGGCTCTGAACTCGGCCCGGAGGAGCGCGCGGCCTCGCTCGCCGTTCGGTGCGCCCTCGCGCTCGCCCGCCTGGCGATGCTCTCCGCGCCCGCCGTCAACGAGCCCGCCCTCTCGGCGCCCCTCGCCGCCGCGGCGCACGCCCTGGCCGCGTGCGGGTGGACGAAGGACGAGTCCGCCGCGCAGGTCGACGCGTGGTTCGCGGAGGGCATCGCCTGGGAGCGCTGACGCTCGTGCTCCGCGCGGTGCCCGGCCCACGGTTCGCCGCACGACAGGGCGCACGATCTCATACCATTCTCACGTCATACGATCACTTTTCCGAAGGGCCGCGCAGCGCGTTCGATCCAGTCGAAGAGCGTCAGGCTCCGCACGATGTCCCGCTGGTGCTGCATGCGCAGAGCACCGAACCTCACCTGCACGCCGAGGGCGAACAGCTCGTCGAACAGCAGGTTGGCGGTGTAGTTCTCGCGCAGGTGATCCCAGACGTGCTCGACGGGGTTGAGCTCGGGGCTGTAGGGCGGCAGGTCGTGCAGGTGGACGCGCTCGGGCACGCGCAGCTCGCGGCTCCGGTGCCACCCCGCGCCGTCGACGAACATCACGAGGTGCTCGCGAGGGAAGGCGCGAGCGACCGCCCGCAGGTGCGCGCTCATCTCCGCGCTGTTGCACCGCTCCGAGTAGGAGAACACCAGGCGTCCGTCGCGAGGGCTCACTGTCGACCACGCCGTCAGGTAGTCGCGCGAGAGTTGCTGGCGCACCACCGGGCGGACGGGGCTCGGCGCCCAGCAGGCGCGCACCGTGGTGATCAGGCCGAAGCGGCCCTCGTCCTCGAAGAGGATGCGGACGCGGCGGCCACCGGCCCGCGCGACCTCGCCCGCGAGGATGCGGCGGAACTTTTTTTGTAGAGGTGTTGCGCCTCCGGGTCGGATCGCACGTGGCGCGGTCGGGGCTGGACCTTGCGCCAGTGGTGGCGATGCAGGAGCGAGTAGACGGTGCCGAGGGGCCACTGCTCCCCGGTCTGCTCGAGGATCATCGCCTGCACCTGCGGCCCGGTGAGCACGCGCCCCTCGCCGGCGGCAGTGGAGATCTTCCGCACGAGGCGCTCCTCGTCCTGCGGGTCCAGCCGTGCGTGGCGCCTGCCGCCGCGGCCGGGGCCTTCGAACCCGTCCGGCCCCGACTCGTTGTAGGCCCGCAGCCATCGCCCGACGGCGTCGCGCGTGACGAGCAGCAACTCCGCGATCTCGTGCGCCGCGTAGCGCCCGAGCGACGCCATCCAGACGGCGAGGCGGCGCTTGTGCTGCAGAGGGGTCTTGGCGTCGTCGACCCACGCGCGGAGAGCGCGCGGCTTCAACCAGGGCGTCAGCTCGACGGGGCGTCGCATGCCCCATCTTCGCAAAAGTGATCCTATGAATCCAAAATGGTATCAGGCACCGCCACGCGCGCAGGGCGCTTCGAGGAAAGACATTGCTCTGTAGCGGGGATGACGTCGGTCACCGCCGGGGCCGCGCGTGGCTCCAGTGCCGGGCGGCGACCGACGATGACTCCCCGTGATGCGTCCCCTCCGCGCCGCCCTCGCCCTCCTCCTCGCCTCCCCGACCGGCTGCACCTTCGGGCTCGACTGGAGCCGCCCCGCCATCGTGCTCGACGACGCGCCCGCGCCCGAAGCGCCCGCCGACGCCGACGCGCCCCGCGCTGCGTCCCTCGACGCGGGCTCGCCCGGCGACGCGCCCGCGGAGGCCGTCGCCCCGCACGACGCCGTCGCCTCGCACGACGTCGTCGCTGCCGGCAGCGGGGCCGTCGACACGGGCGCGGTCGACACCGGCCCGGGGGCCCACGGCTCCTGCGGCGGCGAGGGCGAGCCCTGCTGCGCCTACGGCCACTGCAACGGCAACCGCGTCTGCGTCGCGTCCGACGGGGACGCCGCCTGCCTCGCCTGCGGCGGCGAGGGCGAGCGCTGCTGCGCCTACGGCGCCTGCCACGGGGAGCGCACATGCACCCTGCACGCGGGCGACGAGACCCCGCGCTGCCGCTGACGGGGCGTCCGGTCGCACGGCACCCCGTGTGGCGACGAGACCCTCGACGCGCCCGCGGCCGGGTGATACCGCAACGGGGATGGCACGCACCGCGCTCCTCCTCCTGTCGCTCGCCCTCCCGCTCGGCTGCTCGGGCACCACGGCCAACTCCGCCGCGCGCGCCGTGTCGGGCCCCTTCTCCCCCGAGCTCGCCGCCCTCTTCGACGACTCGGTCGACTACGTCGAGAACGTCGAGGAGCTCGGCGGCCGCGTCGCGTCCGACTGGCGCCGGCAGATCGACGGCTGCGCCCGCGGCGCCGACGTGATCGCCGTCGTCCGCGTCGAGACCATCACCTCCGGCAGCGAGTCGACCTCCTCCGCCTCCTACCGCCTCACCACCGTCGCCTCGCGCGACCCGCTCAAAGGAACGCTCCCCGCCGACCGCCGCACCGACCTCATGACCAGCCAGGGCGAGGTCGGGTACAACACCGTGCGGGCGGGCTCCTCGCGCATCCAGGCCCGCGAGTGGCTGATGTTCGTGCGCTGGTACGACGACGCCGACGGGCAGGTGCGGCCCCACTGGCACCTCACGCCCGCCACCGAGCAGGCCCTCCAGCGCGCCCGCGACGCCATCGGCTACGTCGACCCCAACGCCCCGCGCGAGCAGGTCGTCCGCCCCGTCACCAACTGACCGCTCCCCGACCTCGGAATCCCCCGCCCGTCCCGTTGAGATCGGGCCCTGATGGGTCCAAGATGGTCGCCGCCCAGGGTGTCCCGTAGGAGCGACCATGAAGCCCACCCGCACGCCTCGTCCCGCCCCCCGCACCCTCGCCGCCGCGCCCCCGTCGGGCCTCCGCGCGCCGCAGCCCGCCGCCGCGGTGGGCCACCGCATCCCGACGCTCGCCGCCCTCCTCGCGGCCGGCGCCGCGGCCCCGGGGTGCGCCGACCCGGTGTGCGGTGCGACCCGCGCTGATGAGCTCGAAGCCCACGGCCGGCTCGGCGTCCAGGCCGCGCGCGGCGGGGAAGCGTCGCGCGCCGTCCGCGAGATCGGCGTCGCCCTCGGCGTCGTGAACCACGAAGCCACCCGCGTGCCCGACATGGTCGCCGCGGGCGCCGCGCCGGTGGTGCATCCGACGCCCCCGCCGCGCGTCCCCGACCCTGTGGGCATCTCGGGCGGTGCCACCCCGGTGGTGACCCCGCAGCCCGTCCCGCCGCCCGACCCGTCGCAGGTCACCACGCCTGGCACGGATCACCCGCCCGCGCGCCCCGGCCAGATGCGCCGCGTGACCCCGACGCCGCCGCCGCCGCCGCCCCCGCCCCGGCCGCGCCACGAGCCCCCGATCGCCGTCCCCGGCGGCCTCGGCGCCGTCGGCCCGCTGCCCGCCGTCCTCCCGCGCACGCGCCCCGCCTGAGCCTAAGCCCATGAAGCCCCCTGCCCCCCGCACGCTCGCCGGCACGCCCTCCCCGCAGCTCCGCCCGCCGCGCGCCGCGTCGGCCGACGCCCGCTTCCCGTCGCTCGCGCTCGTGCTCGCCGGCGGCGCGGCCCTGCCCGCCTGCGCAGACCCCGTGTGCGGCGAGACGCGCGGCGACGAGCTCGAAGCCCACGGCGCCGCGGGGGTGCAGGCCGCGCGGCGCGGCGAGGGGTCGGAGGCCCTGCGCGAGATCGGCGTCGCATTGGGCGTCGTCACGCACCCCACGGTCACGCGTCGCGACACGATGACGCCCGCGGGCGCGCCCCCGCCGGTGGAGCTCACGCCGCCCGTCCGCCCCAACGGCGGCCCCGCCCCCGTGCTCCCGCCGCCGCCCGTCGACCGCGACACGCGCATGCAGCCGAGCGGCGGACCCGCTGCCGTTCGCCCGCACCCGACGCCCCCGCCCACGCCTCCGCCCGCCGTCGTCGGCGCGCGCAGGCCGACCTCGCCGCACCCGCAGACCGCCGCGCCCCCGACGCCCGTCCCACCGACGGTGACCCCCGCCCCGGCGCAGCCCACGGCCTCCCCCACGCCCGAACGCGGCGCCCGACGCGGCGACGTGGCGGCGGTCGGCGTCCGCGCCCCCCGCACCCGCACCTGAACGCGAGCACCCCGATGACCCAGCGCCCCCGCCCCGTCGCGCCCCGCACCCTCGCCGGCACGCCCTCGCCGCAGTGGCGCGTCCCCACGGCGAGCGCCTACGCCGCGCGCTTCCCCGCGCTCGCCACGGTGCTCGCGGGCGGCGCGATGATCCCCGCGTGCCACGACCCCGTCTGCGGAACCACCCGCGCCGACGAGCTCGAGTTCCACGGGCGCAACGTCGTCCCCGCCGCGCGCCGCGGGGACGTGCCCGACGCGCTCCACGAGATCGCGGTGGCGCTCGGCGTGGCGGAGCACCAGGGCACGCGCGTGCAGGCGCCCGGCGAGGCCCCGGTGGTCACGACGCAGCCGCGGCCGACGGTGGTCACGCAGCCCGTCCCCCAGGTGGAGCCGCCGTCCGGCGAGGTGGACGGCGGCCTGCGCCCGGTGACCCCGCAGCCCCCGCAGCCTCCGCCGCCGCAGGTGCAGCAGCCGCAGCCGCCGCAGCACCACACGCGCCCGATCCCCTTGCGCGGCCGCGTCCGCCAGGTGACGCCGCAGCCCCCGCCGCGGTCGCGCGCGCTCGAAGGCGACATCTCGAGCGTCACCGTGCTCCCGGCGGACCTCACCCGCCGCACGTAACCCCCTCCGCACCCCACCGATGACCCTGCACGCCCTGTCCGTCGACGTCGAGGAGTACTTCCAGGTCGAGGGCCTCCACGGCCTCGTCGACCGCGCCGAGTGGGACCGCCTGGAGAGCCGCGTCGAATGGCAGACCGGCCGCCTCCTCGACCTCTTCGCCCGCGAGAACGTCCGCGCCACCTTCTTCACCCTCGGCTGGGTCGCGCGTCGTCACCCCGCCCTCGTCAAGCGCATCGTCGCCGAACGACACGAGCTCGCCTGCCACGGCGACGGCCACGAGATGATCACCCGCCAGTCGCCCGAGACCTTCCGCGCCGACGTGCGCGCGGCGAAGGCCACGCTCGAAGACATTGGCGGCGTGCGCGTCGACGGCTACCGCGCGCCGACCTTCTCCGTGGTGAAGGAGACGCGTTGGGCGCTCGACGTGCTGCGCGAGGAGGGCTTCCGCTACGACGCGAGCGTGTTCCCCATCCGCCACGACCGCTACGGCATCCCCGACGCGCCGCGCTTCCCGCACCGCGTGACGGGCGGGGCGGGGGAGGGGATGGTGGAGTTCCCGTCGAGCACGGTGCGGGTGGCGGGGCGCAACCTCCCGGTGGGCGGCGGCGGCTACCTGCGGCTGCTGCCGATGGCGTACACGCTCGCCGCGATGCGCCGCGTGGCCGCCGAGGGCCCGTGCATGGTCTACCTGCACCCCTGGGAGGTCGACCCCGCCCAGCCGCGCTTCGCCACCGGGCGCCTCGCGAGCTGGCGCGGGTATCACAACCTCGACGCGATGGAGGCGCGGCTCACCACGCTTCTGCGCGCCATGCCCTTCGGCCCCGCGCGCGAGGTGCTCGCGTCGCTCGGCCTGCTCGACGCCGCCGCGCGCCCCGTGGTACGCGACGCCGCATGACCACGCCCCGCCTCGACGCCATCGGGATCGTCGTTCGCGACCTCGATGAGTCCGTCCGCTTCTACCGCCTGCTCGGTCTCGACTTCCCCGACCACCAGGAGGGCGAAGACCACCTCGAGGCCACCACCGCCGGCGGGCTCCGCGTGATGCTCGACTCGGTCGCCCTCGCGAAGTCGCTCAACCCCGACTGGCGCGAGCCCGTCGGCCACCGGATGGGCGTCGCCTTCCACTGCGGCGACGCGGCGGGCGTGGACGCCGTGTTCGCGCGCGTCACCGCGGCGGGGTTCTCCGCGGCGAAGGCCCCCTGGGACGCGTTCTGGGGCCAGCGCTACGCCCAGGTGAGCGACCCCGACGGCAACCTCGTCGACCTGTTCGCGCCGCTCGGCTGAGGCTGTTCCCATCGCCGCGGGCGGGCGTTACGCTCCGCGGTCCGATGACGACGCTCCCCGCCACGCTCGACGCGCTCAAAGACACCTTCACCGAACTCCACACCCGGAAGGAAGACCTCTTCTGGGCGGCGAAGATGGGCCTCACCGACGACCCCGCGCGCACCCAGCGCGAGCACGGCGAGGCCGAGATCGCCATGAACCGCTTCCTCCAGGACCCGCAGCGCCTCGCGACGCTCCGCGACTTCGAGCGCCGGGGCGAGGGGACGGCGGCCGAGCGCCACGTGCTCGCGGGCTGGGTCGCGCTCTTCGCGGCCAACACCATCGAGAGCCCCGAGGGCCGCAAGCTCTCCGAGGAGATCGTCGAGCGCGAGGGCGAGCTCCAGCAGGCCCGCGGCAAGATGAAGCTCGGCTTCACCGACCCGGAGACCGGCGAGTGGGTCGAGGCGTCGAGCAACCGGCTCGCGCTGCTGATGCGCAACGACCCGTCGGCCGCGCGCAGGAAGGCGGCGTTCGAAGCGATGCGCTCCATCGAGGACTACGTGATGGAGCACGGCTTCCTCGAGATCGTGAAGCGCCGCAACGCCCTCGGCCGCGCGCTCGGCCACGAGGACTACTACGCCTGGCGCGTCGCCGTCGTCGAGCGCATGGCCAAGCGCGACCTCTTCGCCGCCCTCGGCGACCTCGCCGCCCGCACCACCGCCCGCGCGAAGGAGGAGCTCGCCCGCTTCGAACGCGAGCACGGCGACGGGTCGCTCGAGCCCTACAACTTCCTCTTCCTCCGCGCCGGGAAGATCGCCGCCGAGCTCGACCCCTACTTCTCCTTCGGCCGCTCCCTCCGCCGCTGGGGCGTCTCCTTCATGAACCTCGGCGTCCGCTTCCGCGGCGCCACGCTCACCCTCGACCTCGTCGACCGCGCCGGCAAGTACGAGAACGGCTTCATGCACGGCCCCGAGCCGGCCTTCTTCGACCACGGCGCGTGGCGCCCGGCGCGCATCAACTTCACCGCCAACGCCGTCCCCGGCGCGGTGGGCTCGGGGCTCCGCGCCACCGAGACGCTCTTCCACGAGGGCGGCCACGCGGCCCACTTCAGCAACATCCTCTCCGACGCGCCGTGCTTCGCGCAGGAGTTCGCGCCCACCTCGGTCGCCTACGCCGAGACGCAGTCGATGTTCATGGACTCGCTGCTCGAGGACGCCGACTGGCGCACCCGCTACCTCGCCGACGGCGCCGGCAACCCCATCCCGCTCGGGCTCTTGGAGGACGCCATCCGCGAGGCCCAGCCCATGCGCGCGTGGGACGTCCGCGCGATGCTCACCGTCCCGATGGCCGAGCGCGCGCTCTACGAGATCCCCGACGCCGAGCTCACCCCCGAGCGCGTCAAGACCGCCTTCCGCGCGATCGAGCGCGACCTCCAGGGCCTCACCGGCGGCGTCCGCCCCGTCCTCGCCGTGCCCCACCTCCTCTCGGGCGAGGCCAGCGCCTACTACCACGGGTACGTCATGGCCGAGATGGCGGTCTTCCAGACGCGCGCCCACTTCCTCGCGCGCGACGGCCACCTCGTCGACAACCCCCGCGTCGGCCCCGACCTCGCCGAGCACTACTGGAAGCCCGGCAACGCCGCCACCTTCAACGAGACCCTCACCGCCCTCACCGGCAGCGCGCTCTCCGCCGACGCGCTCGTCGCCGCGTGCAACCTCGGCGCGGACGACGCCATCGCCGCGGCCCGCGCCCAGGTCGCGCGGCTCCCGTCCATCGCCCACCGCGACGGGCCCGTCGACATGGACATGAAGCTCCGCGTCATCCACGGCCGCGAGGCGGTCGCGGGCACCGACGGCGGCACCTTCGAAGCCGCCTGCGACGCCTTCGAACGCTGGATCGGCGAGGGATGAACGGCCCCTTCGACTTCGCCGACGTCGCCGGCCCCGCCGCGGCGTTGCGCGCGCTCCCCGCGTCCGCCAACGACCGCCTCGCCGAGCGCGTGCAGCGCGGGGAATCACCGCTCGCCGCCGCCGCGGAGCTCGTCCGCCGGGGCGACGACCGCGGGCTCCGTGCGCTCGCCGGGGCCGCCGCGTTCGCGCTGCCCGAGGAGCTTGCGGCGCTGGCGACCGTCCCGGGGGCCGTCGGGGCCGACGCGCTCGCGTGCGTGGCGCTGGCCTCGTGGCTGCCGCTCCCGTCGCGTCAGGCCGCGGCCGAGGCGCTCGCGCGGGCGCCGGCCACCGCGCGGAGCTACGCGGCCCTCGCCGAACTCGCCGCCGCGCAGAAGCCGATGCCGCAGGCGGTGAAGGCGCTGGCCGAGGTGACCCCGCGCGCGGCGGCGGTGCGCGACGAGGCCGAGCGTCTGCGCGGCGTGGCGAAGCAGATGCGCGACGGCGTGCGCGGCGTGATCCACCGCCAGGAGCACCAGCGCAAGGTGGCGGCGGGCGAGCTCCCCGCGGCGCTCGGGCTGCTGGTGGGCGACGAGGGGGAGTTCCTCGCGGGCATCGTTCCGCCGATCGCGGACGGGGCGCGGGAGGCGCTCTTGCCAGCGCTGGTGGCGCTCTTGCGCTCGCCGGTGGAGGCGAGGCGGCAGCGGGCGCTGGCGCTGCTCCAGCGGCGCTGGCGCGAGGTGGCGGGCGCGGCGGTGTCGTGCGCGGCGCGGACGCCGGCGAAGGCGAAGGAGGCCGCGGCGGCGCTGGCGGCGGTGAAGGCGCTCGCGGGGATGGGCGCGCACGACGAGCTGGTGGCCGCGGTGGCGGTGACCGCGGGCGCCGTTCGCGCGGCGGCGATCGCGGAGCTGGAGAAGGCGGTGGAGCGCGGCGCGACGGACATCGACGCGCGGCTCCTGTCGAGCGCGCTCGAGCGCGTGGGCGCCGGGGCGCCGAAGCCGTGAGCGGGAAGGGCGACGCGAACCATGGGGCGCGGATGATCAAGAACTTCAAGGCGTGGCGGACGGAGGCCGGGCTCGATTTCGACGTGTCGTTCGACCCGGCGCGACGCTTTCACTGCCTCGTCGGCGTCAACGGCGTCGGCAAGACGCACCTCATCGAACACCTCGCGCGGACGCTGCTGACGCAGCACTCGATGCTGACCACAACACCGAACACCCCTCGGTTTGCCGGGGTGCTCTTTCGTGAGGAGGTCGATCGAGAACTGGCGCCTCTACGCCTCCGTCTCGCTACGAACGTAGCCATCGACGGGGATTTTCTGGTGTATCGGGGAGAGAGCCCTCTGGACTGCTCACTCGGCATGGTGGCCCCGCGCTTTGTCACGAGGCGCATCACGGACCGCCCCGTCGTCTTCGTCGGCGCGCGGGAGCGCGGGCACACCCCCAACGTCGGGGCCAACCAGCTCAAGCTCCTCGGCGACCGCACCGAGCGCTTCGTCCGCGCCTTCAAGAAGACCTGGCGTGCGGCCACCGGCGAGCTCGTCACGGTGGAGGAGCCCGCGGAGTGGTTCGCCTCCCGGCTCCTCATCAACCCCGCGTTCGTGTCGGGCAACGACAACGACTTCGAGGCCGTCGTCGAGACGCTCCGGCTGCTCCAGCAACTCGAGCCGCGCGAGTTCGCCGGCCTCGTCGTCGAGCGCCCCGGCGGGCCCCCGCAGGTCGGGCTCACCTACCAGAACGGCGCGCTGCTCTTCGGCGGCCGACCGATCGACAAGCTCGCGACCGGCTACATCGCCGTGCTCAAGATCTTCCAGGAGATCGTCGCGGGCTACTCCGGCTGGGCCGCGATGCTCCCCGAGGGGGGGGCGCCGCCGCTCCGCGAGCTCGACGGCGTCGTCTTCATCGACGAGGTGGAGGCGCACCTCCACCCCCAGTGGCAGGCGCGGATCGTCGACATCCTCAAGCGCTCCTTCCCCAACACCACGTTCTTCGTGACGACGCACTCGCCGCTCGTGGTGCGGCAGACCGAGCCCGGCGAGGCCGTGGAGATCCTCCGCGACGGCGACCGCGTCACCTCCCGCTCGCTCGGGAGCCCCCGCGACTGGTACCTCGCCGACCTCTATGCGGAGGGCTTCCACGTCGAGCTCCCGCTCCCCGGCCGCGACGCGCCGGGCGGTGCGCGTCCCCTCGGCGACGTGATGCTCGACTTCAGCGGCGCCGTGCGCGAGTTCACCGTCGCACGCGACGCGGCCGTGCGCGCGAAGGCCCTCGGCATCCACGACGAGATCGACGCGCGCCTCGCCCCGGAAGACCCGCGGCGCCGTTCGCTCTCCATGCTCCGCGAGCTCCTCGGATGAAGCGCCTGCAGCGAACCGCGCCGCCCCCACGCATCGACCCGGCGCGCGCTGAGTCCGTGGCGCGCCTGCTCGCCTGGTACGGTGAAGCCGACGGCCGTGACCACTGGAACGACGTGGAGCGCGGGGAGCGGCCCGTCCGCGAGGCGCTCCGCGCGTTGAGCGGCGACCGCTGCGCGTGGTGCGAGGCCGCCCTCGGCGCGCTGCTCGAGGTCGAGCACTACCTGCCCCAGAGCCACTTCCCGCACCTCCGCTACTGCTGGCTCAACCTCCTGCCGGCCTGCGGCCTCTGCAACGGCGCCAAGCTCACCTGGTATCCGCCGGAGCTTCTGGGGAGGGCGCTGATCGACCCCTGCCTCCAGGGTACCTGTGCGGGCGATGCCTACGTTCCTGCGTCGGTGCTCGCCGAGATCGACGACCGGCTGATCGAGCCGACCTTCGACGACCCGGCGGAGCACCTCGTCTTCTCCCCGGTGGACTGCACCTGGACGCCGAAGACGGGCGTCGGGGAGCGCACCATCAAGAAGCTGCTCTCCGACCGTTCGTATACAGAACGAATGCAGCGATTGAGCGAACTGGCGCGCGAGTTCGTGCGACACGGGGCCGCCCGCGAGCTGGTCGAGATCTACCTCGGCCTCCACGGGCACGAGACCGTGTTCGCTGCGCTGCTCGCCTACTGGCGCCAGTTCTACCCGCCTCGCATCAACCCCCTGTGACCACCGACGACCGCCTCGAAGCCACGCTCCTGGGCACCGCGGTGGGCGACGCGCTCGGGCTCGTCGCCGAGGGGCTCTCCCCGAAGACCATCGCCCGGCGCTTCGGCCGCGTCGACCGCTACCACCTCCTCGGCCGCACCGGCTTCGTCTCCGACGACACCGAGCAGAGCGCCCTCGTCGCCCAGTCGCTCGCCCGCCACCCCGACGACCCCGCGGCCTGCGCCCGCGCGTTCCGCCGGTCGCTCCTCGGGTGGTTCCTGCGGCTCCCCTGGGGCGTCGGGCTCGCGACGGTGCGCGCCTGCGTCCGCATCGCCCTCGGGCTCTCGCGCTCGGGCGTCGACTCGGCCGGCAACGGCGCCGCCATGCGCGCGGCCGTTGTCGGCGCCTTCATCCGCGACCCGCTGCGCCGCCGCGCCACCAGCGACGCGCTCGCCCGCGTCACCCACACCGACCCGCGCGCGGTGGAGGGCGCCCGCTACGTCGCCGAGGTCGCCGCCGCGCCGCGCGAACTCCCCGCCGCCGACGCCTGCCGCGCCGCCCTCGCCGTGGTCGACGACGCCTCCCTCCGCGCCGCGCTCGAACGCGGCCTCGCGCTCGCGGTGGAGGGCGCCGACACCCACGTCGCGGCGCGCGAGCTCGGCACGACGGGCTTCGTCGTCCACACGCTCGGCTTCGCCACGTTCGCGTTCGTTCGGTGGGCGAACGAACCGCTCCGCGCGCTCCAGGAGGTGGTCGCGGCCGGCGGCGACACCGACTCCATCGGCGCCATCGTCGGCGCATGGAACGGCGCGCTCCGGGGCCTCGGGTGGGCGCCGAAGCACCTCCTCGACGACCTCCAGGGCGGGCCGTTCGGGGCCGAACATCTCCGCGCGCTGGCCGCCGACCTCGCGCGCGGCGGCGGGCTCACCGCGCGCTACAGCCCGCTCGCCGCGATGGCGCGCAACCTCGCGCTCTACCCCGTGGTGCTGGCCCACGGCTTCCGCCGGCTCATCCCCTGGTGACGGCGCCCCCGCGAGCGGATACCGTGGCGGGGTGAACCGCCCTTCCTTCCTCGCCGCGACCGTCGGCGCCCTCTCGCTCACCTTCGCCGCCGTGCCCGCGGCCGCCCAGACCCGCGTGCTCGTGCTCGCCGACGGCAGCACCCGCAACAGCGCGGTGTCGTACTACAACGCCGCGGTGTCGGAGTTCGCGGCGGTGGTCGGCGCCCCCAACGTCCAGGGCCGCAACGACCTCGACACCGTCACCCTCACCGCGGCCGACCTCCGCCGCGCGGGCGGCGAGAGCTACGACGTGATCGTCCTCGTCGCGTCGTTCAACGGCATCGGGTCGGGCAACTGGACACTCCTGCGCGAGGCCGTCCGCACGCGGGCGGCGCGGTCGTTCGTGCTCTTCTCCGACCACTGCTCCATCTGCAGCCCGGACAACGTCGACGGGGGCAACGGCAACGGGCTCCTGCCGCTCCTCAACGCCGCCACCGGGTGGACGTCCGCCGTCGGGATGCTCCGCACCGCGCAGCTCCCCGTGCCGCTCAACACCCGCAGCCCGCTGAGCACGTCGTTCACCGGCATGGACCCGATGCAGACCTACGACTACCGCTCGATGAACGGCATCCCCGCCGACAACGCGCTCTACCTCGCGCCCGGCGCCGCGCTGCCGCCTGCCGGCACCTCGCTCATCACCGACGTCTCGGCCTTCTTCCTCCCGACCTCGCAGTCCTTCGCGGGCAACGGCGCGTGCGTCTTCGGCATCGCCGACGTCAACCCCCTCGCCATCCCCGGCAACCCCGGCCGCGTCGGGCCCGCCTTCGTCAACGCGATCACCTCGCCCACGGGCTCCTGCGCGCTCGGCCCGCTCGTCATCACCTCGCCCGCCGCCGGCGCCACCGTCACCGAGACGCGCCCCGTCATCCGCGGCCAGTCGCAGCCCGGCACCACCGTCACGGTCATGGTCGGTGGGCAGACGCTCACCACCACCGCGGCGGCCGACGGGTCGTGGTCGGTCACCCCCGCCGCGCTCGCCGAGGGGACGTACACCGCCACGGCCTCCCGCACCATCAGCGGCGTCACGCAGACCGCCACCGTCACCTTCACCGTGCTCGTCTGCGGCGGCGGCCTCGTCGCCGGAACCGAGCGCTGCGACGACGGCAACACCACCGCGGGCGACGGCTGCTCGGCGTCGTGCGAGGTCGAGCGGGGCTACGTCTGCCGAGGCGATCGGTCGGTGTGCCGGGTCACCTGCGGCGACGGCGTCCGCGCGCCGGGTGAGGCCTGCGACGACGGCAACACCACCGGCGGCGACGGCTGCTCCATCGCGTGCGCCATCGAAGAAGGCTTCGCCTGCGAGAACCCCGACGTCAGCGTGTTCTACAGCCGGCGCGGGGTGACCGACTGCGTGGTGGTCCCCGACTTCGAACCCGCCGCGCCGACGGCCACCGTGCCCGCGACCCTCGCGGTGCCGGGCGTCAACGTGTGGCGCTCGTACCGGGCGCGCTACGTGGGCGGCGCGGTGGACTTCTCCGACCGCCCCACGTCGTACCGAGCGCCCACGCTGCTCCAGTATGACCCGGGCTCGGGGCCGCGCGCGGCGATGTTCGGCGGCTTCGTCCGCACCGGGCAGACCTCCCCCGCGGGCGCCCGCACCGTCGCCGAGACGGCGTCCTTCGACTTCGCCGTCGGCGTCGCCGGGAGCGTGCGGGCGGCCGTCCCCGACATCCCCTCGGCCTGCGGCAACAACTCCGACACCGCGATCACGTACCGCCTCGACTCGATGAGCTCGTGCGCGCCCGCGTGCCGCGACACCTCGCCCGCCGACCCCGACACCGGCTGCATGGCGCCCGCGCCCCACTGCCGCGCTGTCGGCGTGGGCGGCGGCCGCTGCGAGCCCTGCGTCGACACCGCGATGAGCGGCGTCGACGTCGGCTGCACCACCGCCACGCCCCACTGCGTCGCGGCGACGGGCGGGTCGTTCCGCTGCGTGGCCTGCCAGGGCGCGATCGACTGCGACGACGGCGACCCCTGCACCGTCGACGCGTGCGGCGCGGACGGGGCCTGCGCGCGGACGCCCGTCGCCGCGGGCGATCGCGGCGGGTGCCCGGCGGGCCGCGTGTGCAGCGCGCCCCCGGCGGCGACCTGCGTGATCTGCGTGACCGACGCCCAGTGCAGCGGCGCCACGCCCGTCTGCGACATGGCCACCGGGACGTGCCGCGCGGCCCCCGACGCGGCGATGGAGGCCGCCGTCGACGTGGCCGTGGACGTCGCGCCCGACATCATGGAGGCCGGGATGGACGCGGCGATGGACGTCGCCGACGACGCGGCGCTCGACGCCGAGGTGATGGCGACGCCCGACGCGATGGCGGCGCTCGATGCGGACGCGATGGCGACGCCCGACGCGGACGCGATGGCGGCGCCCGACGCGGCGCCCGACGACGCGCTCGGCACGATGGACGGCGGGCTCATCCTCTACCGCGGCGGCGGCTGCGGCTGCGCGGCGCCGGGGCGCGCCTCGGGTCGTGGCGGGGCGCTCGCGGGCGCGGCGGTGGTGCTCGCGATGGCGGCCCGCCGGCGCCGTCGGGCGCGCTGACGGTTCGCCCCCCGAACGATCACCCCCTCCGCGCCAGGAACGCCGCCACCGCGTCGTGGTGCTCGGGCGTGGCCCACGACGCGCCGAACTCCTTGAGCTCCAGCGCCCGCGCGCCCGCCCGGCTGAGCCGCGACGACGCGCGGAGCAGCGTGAGCATCCGCGCGACGCCCGCCCGCGGGTGCTTCGCGACGCGCTCGGCGAAGGCCACCGCCTCGTCGACGGCCGCGCCCGAAGGAACCACCGCGTCGACGAAGCCCGCCGCGTGGGCCTCGGCCACGGGGACGGGCGCCGCCGTGAGGAGCCAGCGCGCCGCAGTGCCGCGGGGGACGAGGTCGAGCAGGTTGGAGGCGCCGCCCCAGCCCGTCGTGATGGCGAAGCGCGCCTGCACCCAGTGGAAGCGGACGCCCTCCTCGGCGACGCGGTAGTCGCACGCCGCGGCGAGCTCGCAGCCGCCGCCGTAGGCGTCGCCGTGCACCGCGGCCACCAGCGGGAGCCCGAGCGCGTGGAGGGCGTCGACGGCGGCGTGGGCGGCCTTCGCCATCGCGCGCGCGGCCTGCGCCGTCCGCACGTCCTTCAGCACCTGGAGGTCGCCCCCGGAGAGGAACACCCCCACGCCCTGCGCCCCGGTGAGGACCACCGCGCGGGCCCCGCGGTCGCGCCGGAGCTTCACCGCGGCCCCGCGCAGCGCGGCGAGCGCGTCGGGGTCGAGCGCGTTGCGGCGGTGCGGGCGGTCGACCGTGACCACGCGGGCGGCGCCGCGGGCCGCCACCGTCACGCTCACCGCGGCCTCCGGCGGCGGGTCACGCGCTCCTGGTCGATCGCGCGGTCGCCCGGGCCCGCCAGCGCGCCGCGGCCCTTGTGGCGCCGCAGGACGAAGCGCTCGCCGTGGCGGATGATGGCGGAGGCGACGTCGACCTTGGTCGCCCGCTCGATGCCCTCCAGGCCCGGCGAGCTGTTGATCTCCAGCAGGCGCGGGCCGCCGCGCGTCTCCAGCATGTCGACGCCGGCGACGTCGAGGCCCATCACCTTGCACGCCTCGGTGGCCGCGCGGGCGTAGCGCGGGTCGATCGACGCGATGGGCTCGGCCTCGGCCCCGCGGTGGAGGTTGGAGCGGAACTCCCCCCGCTGCGCCTTGCGCCGCATCGCGGCCACGACGCGGTTGCCCACCACGATCGCGCGGATGTCGCGGCCCCGCGACTCGGAGACGAACTCCTGGAGGATGATGTCCTGCCCGAGCGTCCAGAAGGCCTCGAGCGTGCTCTCCACCGCCTGCCGCGTCTCGCAGAGCATCACCCCGATGCCCTGCGTCCCCTGGTGGAGCTTCACGATCGCGGGCGGGCCGTTGACGAGGGCGAGCGCCGCGTCGATGTGCGCGCTCGTCTTGGTGCACACGGTGATCGGGAGGTCGAGGTCTTTGCGGGTGAGGAGCTGCATCGCGCGGAGCTTGTCGCGCGAGCGGGCGATGGCGACGGCGTGGTTGAGCACGGGCACGCCCATCATGTCGAACTGGCGCACCACCGCGAGGCCGTACTGCGTCACCGACGCGCCGATGCGCGGGATCACCAGGTCGAAGCCCGCCACCTCGGCCCCGCGCAGGTAGAGCGACGGCGTCGCGCGGCTCACCACCAGGGAGATCTCCAGCGGGTCGACGATCGTGACCTCGTGGCCGCGGGCCTTGGCCGCCTCGGTGAGCCGGCGCGTCGAGTAGATCGTCGCCTTGCGCGACAGAATGAGGATGTGCATCGACGGTTGCGGTGCCTCGCGAGCGGTGGGGCGGCGGAGGATAGAGAGGCGGCGTCGCGGCGGTCAAGGCGCGCGTGCGGTGCCTCCCGTCGGGGCCTCGCGGAGGGCGGGATCGATTTCCGTGACAGATCTCCCGGGCCGCCTCCAAACACCGGGGGACAGCCAACGCGACGGCGCGGCGCGGCCTCGGAGGAGGGGGCCGCGCGCCCGTCGCCCGCACCCGACGCCCCGACGCGTCGAAGGACGCCCCATGCCCACGTTCGCACGCCCCCGGACCCGCTCGCGCGGGCCCTACGCCCTCGCCCGCCTCGCGCCCGCGCTCACCGCCGCGGGCTGCCTCGCCGCGCCGGAGCCCGCCCTCGACCCGCCCGCGACCTCGCGCCAGCGCCTCGGCGGCATCGAGGGAACCTTCGAATACGCCCTCGACGCCCCGTGGCGCGTCGAGCCCGAGGTGCGCCAGGGGATCGGCGCCACCTACCTCGCGTACGCGCCCATCCCGCTGCAGATGACCATCCACGACGGCGACCAGGTCGGCGACGACGCGGGGGGCTTCTCCGCGGCCGCGGCGATCGGCTCGGTGTGCGACCTCACCGTCACCGAGTACGTGCCGGGGCAGAGCCCGGTGGTGACGACGATCCCGGCCGAGCGCTTCCAGGAGATCGAGCGCACCGTCGGGGGGTGGCGCTACGACGTCGCCGCGCAGCCCGCCGGGCCCCCGCGGCAGCGCTGCGAGGCCACCGCGACGAGCAACTGCGCGCTGCTCAACGTGGTGTCGGGCACCTCCGAGTGGCACGGCATCGCCCTCTACACCCCCACCAACGCGACGCCGCGCAACGTCGCCCTCTCCCTGCAACTGCGGGTGACGCGCGGGCCCACGATCGCGTGCGCCAACGCCGCGCCGGGCGAGGTGTACACGCTCCGCAACCACGTGCGGGTCCGCCTCGCGCCGGCCCCGCTGCCGCGGCCCTCCGGCGGGGGGTGGGCCTACGGCGACCTGCACTACCACTCGCAGGGGACCGACAACGAGGGCGAGAGCGCGTACAGCTACCGCGGCGTGTCGCGGGCGATGAAGACCCTCGGGCTCGACTTCGTGTGGGCCACCGAGCACGCCTCGGCGTCGGCGCAGCTCACCGACGTCGACGCCTCGCTCGGGCTCAACCCCAACAGCCTCGACGTCCGCGCGCGCCGCGACACCCTCCGCGACACCGACGCGCGGCGCTTCCGCGCGCTCCAGGCGGTGGCGGCGGAGACCAACCTCGCCGCCGCGCTGCGCTCGGGGACGGGCCGGGCCGCGACGAACACCGCGCCGCAGATCTACGTGGGCGGCGAGCTCGACGCGGTCCCCGAGACCGCCACGGCGCCGGGCGCGCCGATCCCCTGGGGCGGATCGCGCTCGTACGACGTCGCGAACCTCTGCGGGGGCTGGCGCGGCGAGATCTCGTCGTGCTCGCCGTCGAGCTCGATGTTCCGCGCGTGCAACGTCAACCTGACGTGCGCGAGCGTCGGGCTCGACTGCGGGTCGTGCAACCCGGCCAACCTGTGGAGCTCGGCCGGCGGCGGGACGTACCTCGTCCGCGACGTGCAGGGGCTCAACGAGTTCGACTACGGGCGCGAGCACATGGTGTACCTGCCCGACCCGGCGCCGCCCGCGGGCGTCGACCCCTTCGTCGCGAGCTTCACGGGCACCTACGGCGGGGCGCAGCGCCGGCTCGCGGCGCCGTCGTACATCCCGGGCGACGCGAACCACCCGGCCCAGACCGCGCCGGGCCTGCTCCAGGAGGTGGAGGCCAAGCGCGGCAGCGTCTTCCTCGCGCACCACCAGAACACCCCCGGCGGGAGCAACGGCCCCGACGGCCCGCCCTGGTCGCCCGCGATGCTCGACCGCGCGTGGCGCTCGCCCGCCGTCCTCGGCTACGAGTTCTGGAACGAGGACCGCCGCCGCTACTCCACCGTCCGCGCGGCCGACGCGGGCGTCACCGGGCAGGGCGTCGAGACCGGCTACGAGCGCGACGACTCGCAGTGGTGGACGTCGCTCCAGCTCGTCGAGCAGGGCCGCGCGGGCCTGCGCCCCGGCGGGACGGGCGCCTTCGAGCTCTACCCCTTCGCCTACCAGAGCGACCTCTTCGGCTACGTCAACTTCGGCTTCGAAGAGAAGCTCGTCGAGGGCTGCTACGACTGGGACCGCGCCAACCTCCGCGGCCTCGACCCGCGCCAGACGGCGGCGCTCACCTGGCTGCCGGCGGGGCAGCCGCGGCGGATGTTCATGGCCGGCGGCTCGGACGCGCACGGCGATTTCAACTACCGCCGCGAGGGCTACATGCGCGGCACCACCGAGGTGAACGACACCGCCCTCGGCACGCCGCGCAACCTCGTGCAGGCGGGCACGCCCCTCCAGTCGTTCGGCACCGGCGCGGCCCTCACCTGGAGCGCCTCGCAGGTGCTCGCCGGCCTCCGCGCGGGGCGCTTCTCCGTCACCGACGGCCCGGCGGTTCAGGTCGCCTACGACACCAACCGCAACGGCGTGATCGACGCGGGCGAGCCCGGCATGGGCGACGTGCTCGACCTCACCGCGGGCGTCACCGTCCCGGTGCTCGTCGAGTGGGCGTCGACCGCGGAGTTCAGCTCCGTCGACCGGGTCGAGCTGGTGGTCGGGGCGATCCACACGGCCTCCGGGGCGACGCGGATCTACCGCGGCGGCCGCGGGGCCGACCCGAGCGTCGGCGTCCCCGCGGTGGAGAACTACTCGCTCAACGGCTGGCGGTACGCGCGCTTCCCCGACGGGTACTGGGAGGCCACGCCCGAGGGCGTCGAGAGCCCCGCCGCGAGCGACCTCACCTACGACCTCCTGAACCCGGTGAGCAACGTCTTCCGCGGCACCACCGCCTTCACCCTCGACCTGTCGCGCTTCCCCGTCGCGCCCGGCGTCACGCCCGACCGCATCTTCGTCCGCGCCTTCGTCCGCACCGACCGGGCGGGGAGCGCGTCCTCCACGGAGTGCAACGCGCAGAGCGTCGCCGCGCGGGCCGGCCAGTGCATCCGCCGCTACGCCTTCAGCAACCCGCTGTGGGCGCGCTTCACCCCGCCGCTCCTCGTCGGGACGCCGATCGGCACCCTCTCCCCCTGAGCTACGGGGTCACCACGCGGACGGGCGCGGCGCGCGGCTCGATGTCGCCCGCGCCGAGCTGCCCCGAGACGTTGAGCCCCCAGCACCAGAGCGCGTCGCCCGTCAGCGTCCGCGCGCAGGTGTGGCGCGACCCCGCCACGATCGACCCCGCCACCGCGCCCGCCGGCAACGGAACCTCGCCCATCGCGTCGCCCGCCGAGCGCGCGGTGCCGTCGCCGAGCTGCCCGTCGGCCCCGTCGCCCCAGCACGCGACCCGCCCCGCGAGGGTGAGCCCGCACACGTGGCGCGCGCCGAGCGCGAGGTCGCGGAGCGGTTCGGTCGAGCGGACGGTGACCGAGGCCGCGGGCGTGATCGTCCCCCAGCACGTCACTTCGCGCCCGCCCGCGAGCAACACGCAGGTGGTGAAGTCCGTCACGCGCAGGGCGACCACATCGCGGCGGGCGGCGCCGTCGCGGGCCGGGAGGTCGACGGGCTCGGCGCGCGCGTCGGCGGTGCCGTCGCCGAGCTGCCCCGCGGTGTTGTCGCCGGCGCACCGGACGCGGCCGCCGTCGCCCTCGCGCCACCACGCGCAGCGGTGCGCGAACCCGAGCGCCACCGCGTCGGCCCCGGCGAGCCACGCCTCCTCGCGCGGCGCCGCGCCCGCGAGCGAGCCCCAGCACCACCAGCGCCCGGCGACGCGCGCGCACGCGCTCTGCGCGCCCGCGGAGACGGCGGTGGCCTCGCCCGGGAGCGCGACCACGGCGGGCTCGGCGCGGTGGTCGGGGGCCTCGACGCCGAGCTGGCCGGCGCCGTTCTCGCCCCAGCACCACACCGCGCCGCGGCGGAGGGCGCAGGTGAAGCGGTCGCCCATCGCGAGGCCGGTCACCGCGTCGACGCCGGGGACGACCAGCGCGCGCGGCTGCGCGGCGTCGAGCTCGCGGCCGAGGGAGCCGCCCCAGTGCGCGCCCCAGCACCAGACGAAGCCCGCGACGGTGGCGCACGAGCGGAGCCCGCCGGCGGCGGCCTGGTCGAAGCGCCACGCGAGCTTGTCGGAGTCCGCGGGCGCGACGTCGGCCGCCGCCTCGGCGCGCGCGTCGGCGGGGGAGTCCCCCAGCGGCTGCGCGAAGCGGCACCCGGTGGCCGCGAGGAGCGCGAGCGCCCGCCCGCGTTGACACCGCCGGTGGATTGTGTGACGGACGCCGCGGGACATCTCCAACACCCTGAGCGCGCGGGCCGGCCGCGCCGTGCCCTGAACCCTACACCCGGAGCCCTGAGACCATGAACCTCCACGCCGCGCGCCTCGCCGCCCTCAGCCTCCTCGCCGCAGCGTGTGCGCCCGTCGACGACGACCGCGCCGCCACCTCGACGGCCGCGGCCACCGCGTGCACCACCGTGGCGCTCGAGTGCAACGTCACCCGCTACCGGACGACCGGCGGCGGCTCCACGCCCGTCCCCCCGACGTACGAGGCCACGCCGCTCGACCTCGTGCAGCGCGCCTGCACGACGTCGTTCGACTGCGGGGTGGCGTACCTCCCGCTCAACAACTGCGGCGCGTACCGGGCCTACGGGGTCAACCGCGCGTCCCTCTCCACCTTCTCGCTCTCCGTCAACTACTGCCTCGCCCAGTACGTGGCGTGCTCGCCCTACGCCTACTCCGTCGTCGCCGAGGACGGCCGCTACGCGCCGAAGTCCGGGGCCGTGTCGGTGCAGTGCTGCGCGGGCCGCTGCGCGACGACCGCCGCCTCCACGCTCTGACCGCCGCGCGGCGCTACCACGCCACCGGCGCGAGCGGCGCCGCCCACACCGCGGTCGACCCCACGCCGAGCTGGCCGTGCGCGTTGGTCGCCCCCCAGCACCGCACCGCGCCCGCGCCCCACAGCGCGCACCCGTGCGAGACGCCCATCGCCGCCGCGCCGACGGACCCCTCGCCTTCGACCACATCCGCCACGCCGAGCGGCACGGACAAGGCCCCCTCCGCGTCGGGCGAGGGCCACCACGCGTCGTCCGTGCAGCGCAAACGGTCGCCGCCGATCACCGCGCACCAGCGCTGTCCCCCGGCGAAGCGCGCGACGTCGTCGCCGAGCGGCGGGTCGAGCCCCGCGAGCCTCCCGACGCACGTCACCGCGCCCGCCGCCCAGCACGTCGCGCGTCCGCCCGCGGCGAGCGCCCCGACGGAGACCGCCACGCGCGACGGCGTCGACGCGCCGCCGCCGAAGGCCCCGCGCTCGCCCCAGCACCACGCCTCGCCGCCCGCGAGGAGCGCGCACGCGTGGGCGAACCCCGCCCGCACCGCGACGGCCGCGCCCGGGAGCGCCACCCGCGCCGGGCGGAGGACGCACCCCCGCGCGCCACCCCGCGCGCAAGGGGTCGCGGCGTCGGCGCCGGTCTGCCCCTCCGCGTCGGCGCCCCAGCACCACACCGCGCCGCGTGCGAGCGCGCACGTGTGGAAGCGCCCCGCCGCGACCTCGCTCGCCCCCTCGACGCCCGCCGCCTGCACGAAGGCCGCCCGGTCGTCGAGCGAGCCGTCGCCGAGCGCGCCGCTGTCGTTGCGCCCGACGCACCACACCCGACCCGCGGCGACCGCGCAGAGGTGGGCGGCCCCCATCGCGAGGGCACTCACCCCGGCGGGGGCGGCGACGGCCTCGGGGCGCGTGCGCACGCGGCGGTCGTCGCCGAAGAGGCCCCACGCGCCGTCGCCCCAGCACGCGAGCCGGCCCGCGCCGCCCTCGCGCACGACGACACAGCTCGCGCGGTCGGCGACGGCCACCGCGGTGAAGCGCGGGGCGGCGCAGTCCTCGTCCGCGGCGCCGTCGCAGTCGTCGTCGACGCCGTCGCCGCAGAGCTCCGCCGCCGCGGGGGCGACCTGCGCCTCGCACGCGCCCGCGAACCGCCCGCGCAGGGGGTCGCAGCGACGCACGCCTGCCCGGCAGCGCCCGACGCCGAGGGTGCCCGGCGGCCCCTCGTAGCAGCCGACCGTCTCCTCCGGGCGGGCGCAGCGGAGCGCCGCGTCGGAGGCGGCGTCCGCGACATCGCAGGCCGCGTCGGCCGCGCACCCGGCGGCGCCGAGGTCTTGCGCGCGGACGCACGCGAGCAGCGCCGCCAGGGCGACGGGCGCCCACGGCGCGGGGGGACGGCGGGCGGGCGGGGCTGCGGGCATCGAGCGGGCGGTGCCCCGAGGATAGGACAGGCGGCGTCGCATCGGTCGCGCGGGATTCGCGCGGAGTCCGCTATAAGTACGGCCCTCCCGACGAAGCGATGCTCGCCCCGCGCCGCCCGCTCCACGCGCTCTCGTGCCTCGCGCTCGCGTCGTCGCCCACGCTCGCAGAGGCGCAGGGGCTCGCGCGGTGGCGCCTCGAGTACCGCGTCGCGGCCGGCGCGCGCGCGTGCCCCACGGAGCGGACCGTCGCCGACGAGATCGCCCGCCGCCTCGGCCGCGACCCCTTCGCCCCCGACGCGCCCGACACCGTGACCGTCGAGGTCGTCACCGAGCGCCGCGGGCGCGTCTCCACCACGCGCGCCGGCGAGGCGACGCCCCCGCGCGAGCTCACCGCGCCCGATTGCCAGCGCCTCGTCGAACGCATGGCGCTCGCCCTCGCCGTGCAGATCGACCCCCCCGGGCTGCCCCCTCCGCCACCGCCTCCACCGCCGCCCCCACCGCCGCCCCCACCGCCGCCACCGCCACCCGCACCACCACCACCGCCGCCCGCGCTGCCGCTGTTGCCCGCCGCGCCGTGGGTCGTCGCCGTCGGCGCGTCGGCGCACGCGTCCATCGGGGCCGCGAACCCCGTCGCGCCGGGCCTGTCGCTCGGGGTCTCGCTGCGTCGCGGGCGCTTCTCGGTCGCGGTCGAAGGGCGCTACGACGTCCCGATCGCAACAGCGATGGAGGGCGTGGCGGGCGGGACGTTCACCTCGTCGCTCGCGGCGGGCGCGGTGAGCGCGTGCGTTCACTTTGGCGCGCTGCGGGGCTGCGCGGTGGCGGTCGGCGGCGCCCTGATGCGCCGGAGCGAGGGCATCGGCGCACCGCAGGAAGACGCCTCGCCGTACTTCGCAGGCGGGCTCCGCGCGGGGCTGAGCGCGCCCCTCGGCGGGGGCTGGTTGGTCGACCTCCACGCCGACCTCGTTGCCCAGTCGCAGGTGGTCCCTGCCGTCCGCGCGCCGGCGGGCGCGGCGGGCGGGGCGTGTGTGCCGGGCGAGCTCCAAACGACGCACGTCGCGGTGTGGTGCCCGCCGGCGGTCGCGGGCGTGGTGGGCGCGGGGGTGTCGTGGCGCGCGCCGTGATCGGGCGACACGCGCGGGCGCGGGGTGCTAGGGTCGCGGGCGATTCCGTGACGGGCGGCGCGCGCCACCACCAACTCCCTCAAGCGCGGCCGGCGAGGCGCGCGACGTCCGGGGCGCTGCCCTGATGGCGCCGCGCGACGACGACGACGGCTTCACGCGGCTCTACCGGAGCGAATCGGCGCACGTGATGAACACCCTCCGCCGCCTGGGCGTCCGCCCCTCCGACCTCGAAGACGTCGCGGTCGACGTCTTCGTCGCGGTGCACCGGCGGTGGGCCGAGTACGACCCCGCGCGGCCCGCGCGCCCGTGGGTCCGCGCCTTCGCGGTGCGCGCCGCGGCCGACTACCGCAAGAGCGCGCGCGTGCGCCGCGAGGTGGCGCAGGAGCTCGACGTCGAGCTGCGCGACCCGGCCCCCGCCGCCGACGAGCGCGTGGCCGACCGCGAGAAGCAGCGCTTGGTGCTCGAGGCCCTCGACGCGCTCGCGCCCGAGCGCCGCGAGGTGTTCGTGCTGCACGAGCTGGAGGGCTGCGCGATGCCCGAGGTGGCCGCGGCGCTCGAGGTCCCGCTGAACACCGCGTACTCGCGGCTCCGCCTCGGGCGCGAGGAGTTCGCCGCGGCCGTGCGGCGCATCCGCGCGAAGGGGGCGCTGACGTGAGCGACGACGAGGCCCCGCCCCCGCTCGACGACGAGCTCGCCGACCTCCTCGCGGCCGAGCGCCGCCGCCCCGACGTCGCCGACCCCGCCGTCGACGACCGCGTCCTCGCGCGCGTCCGCGCCCGCGTCGCCGCCCCGCCGCCCGCAGCGCCGCGCGGATGGAAGCGCGAGGTCGCCGCGGCCGTCGTCGGCGCGCTCCTCGGCGCCGGGGCCCACGCCGCGCTCCGCCCGCCGCCCGCGCGCGTCGTGGTCGAGCGCGTGGTCGAGCGCCGCGTCGAGGTCCCGGTGGTCCGCTACGTCACGGCCCCGCCCGACGCCTCCGCGCCCGACGCCCCGCCCGCGGACGTCGCGGCGCCGACGCGCCCGCGCCCCGACCCGCGCCCGCAGTCGGCCGACGACGACGACAGCGCCCTCGTCGAGCGCGCCCGCGTGGCCCTGCTGCGCGCGCGCCCGGCCGACGCCCTCGCCGCGACCGACGAGCACGCGCGCCGCTTCCCGCGCGGCCAGTTCGCGGAGGAGCGCGAGGCCCTCGCCGTCCAGGCGCTCGCGGCGCTCGGGCGGCCCGCCGAGGCGCGGCGGCGGGCGGCGGCGTTCCACCGGCGCTTCCCCGCGAGCCCGCTCGGCGCGTCGGTCGACGCGGCCGCGCGCTGATCAGAACGCGTAGCCGACGCTCAGCTCGGTGTCGACGGCCACCGACGTGAAGCCCAGCGCGTCGTTGGTGTTCTGCGCGATCTGCGCGGACTCCGCCGAGGCGCCGCCCGCCGTCGTGGTGAAGGGCCCCCAGCCCGCGCCGAGGCGCCCCGTCACCGCGAGCCCCGAGGCGTGGACCCAGCGGTACCCGACGTTGGCCACCACCCGGAGCTGCGACGGCGTGAGCGACGGCTCCTCCACCGCGCGCGCCGCGCCGTTGACGGTGACCGTGGTCGCGTTGCGGCCGAAGCCCGTCCGGTAGCCCGCGTGGACGCCGACGAAGGGCCCCGAGGGCGTCGGGAGGAAATGCCAGCGCGCGCCCACCGTCCCGCCGAACAGCCAGACGTGCATCGGCGGGCCGTGCACGTGGACCATGGTCGCTTCCACCACCACGCCGAGGTGATCTCCAAGGCGGCGCTCGTAGTGGACGCCCCAGTCGCCGACGTTGAACCGCGCGAGGCCGAGGAGCCCGTTGAGCGGGGTGACGGAGACGACGTTGGGGCGCTCCTGCGCGGCGGCGGGCGCGGCGCGGAGGAGCGAGAAGGTGAGGAGGGCGAGGGCGGTGGCGGTGCGCTTCATGGGACGGAGGAGACCCGAGGCGCCCACCGCCGCGCATTGATCGCGCGGGCCAGACGATTGACCGCGCCGGCCAACGGAACGTACGGTCGCGCCCGACGGCGACGATGACCCCCCACCCGCAGCCGGGCGTGCCCCTCGCGAAGGTGCTCCTCCTGCTGGAGGCGGGGCGCGCGCGCGGCGTGTGGCCGTCGGCGTGGTGCGAGGCCGAGGGGATCGCCCCGGGCGCGATGGCCGACGTCGACCTCGCCGCCGCGCGGGTGCCGGCCGCCCGCGTCGTGGCGCTGTGGGAGGCCCTCGTGGACGCCACCGGCGACCCGGGCTTCCCGCTCGAGGTCGCCCGCCGGATGCGCCTGGAGGCGTACGACGTCTACGGCTTCGCGGTGCTCACCAGCCCCGACGTCGGGACGGCCCTCGCGCGCGCGGCGCGCTTCTTCGCGCTCACCGGCAACCCCGGCGCGCTCGCGGTCACCGACGACGGCGCCCACGCGCGCGTCACCCACGCCCGCTCGGCCTTCGGCGTCTCCGCCGTCGGCGTCCGCTGCGCGGTCGAGTGCGTGCTCGCCCAGGTGGCCCACATCGTCCGCGAGGTGCTGCGCGACCCCGTGACACCGCGCGCGGTCACCTTCGCCCACCCGGCGCCGGCCCGCGTTGACGCCCACGCGCGCTTCTTCGGCGTCGCGCCGGAGTTCGACGCCGCGCGCCACGAGCTCGTGTACGACCGCGCCCTCCTCGCGCGCCCGCTCGCGCCCGTCGACGGCTCGCTCTCGGCCTTCTACGAGCACCACGCCGCGCGGCTGGTGCGCGCGCTCGGCGGCGCCCCGAAGCCCGCCGACCCCTTCGTGGCCGCGGTGCGCGACGCGCTCGCCGCCGGGGCCTTCGACGCGCCGCCCGAGCTCCCGGACGTCGCGCGCCGCCTCGCGCTGAGCGAGCGGACGCTGCGGCGACGTCTGGCCGAGCGGGGGGCGACCTTCCGGGGCCTGCGCGACGAGGTGATGCGCGGGCGGGCCGAGGCGCTCCTCGCGCGGCCCGGGGCTGCGATCGCCGAGGTGGCCTTCGTGCTGGGCTTCTCCGACGCGGCGGCCTTCCACCGGGCCTTCCGCCGCTGGACGGGCGTGACCCCGCAGGCCTGGCGCCGCCGCGAGCCGTCGTGACCCGCCGCGCCCTCGCCGCCGCCGCGCTCACCGTCGCCTGCCGCCGCCCGCCGCTGCCGGGCGACGACGCGGGGGCCCGAACGATCGATCGTACGGTACCGAACGATGCGTCCTCGCAGCCCCCCTGGGCGCGGCCCGCGCGGCACCGCCCCGACGCGGCCGTCGACGCGCGGAGCTACGGGCTGGACGGGCGCGTCACCGAGGCGCGGGAGGGCATCACACCCGCGGGCATCGTGCGGATGGTTCGGACCCGAACGGGTGCGGCCATGGTGTGGCCGGTGGCGTCGGCCGCGGGGACGGACGTGGTGGCCCTCGCGCTCGACGCCGACGGGAACGCGACCGGCGTCCCCCGGGTGCTCCGCGCGGTGCCGGGGCGCGTGGAGGCCCTCGACGCCGACGCCCGCCACGGGCTCCTCTGGGTCGCCTTCTCCACCTCGATGGGAACCCTCGGCCGCTGGAACCTCCGCCGCACCGGCGCGGTGGTCGCCACCGACGACCTCGCCGTGGCGCGCGGGCCGGTGATCTTCGAAGACCTCCGCGTGTGGCCGATCCAGCGGCGCTGGCGGGGCGTCTTCGCCGAGGTTCGCGCGGGCGACGACGGGACGGCCGCGGCCCTCGTGTCGAGCGACAACACCGCGTGCCCGGCCGGCGTGCCCGTGGCGGGCCGGGTCAACTGGGTCGACTGCCCGGGGTGGAAGTGGTTCCGCGTGTCGCAGCGGCCGGGGATGCTGGCCGACGGGCGCGGCGGCGTGGTGCGGCCCGAGCCCCCGCCCGGCGCGCTCACCCGCGTGCCGCAGGGGTGGACGTACGCCCACGGCCCGGTGGAGGCGCTCGCCGAGCAGATGCGGGTGGTGTTCGACCCGATCCCCGGCGGGCCCCGGCAGCGGGTGCTCCCGGCCTTCACGGAGACGGTCTCGTTCTGCGAGCGCCCGCGGGTCGCGTGGACGGGCGACACCTGGGTGGCCACCTGCGCCCCGGTCGCGAGCCTCCACGAGCCCGACGGGGCCCTGTGGGTGCGCGCCGTCCGCGCCGACGGGACGGCCGTGACGCCCGCCCGCGCCACCACCGCGCGGCTCACCGGCGAGGTGCTCCGGTGCTTCCGGGGGAGGCCCGTCGTCGAGCTCCGCTGGGAGGGCGGCGTCGTCCGCATCGACCCCGCCCACCCCGACGCCTCCCTCCGCCTCGAGCAGTGGAACGCCGGCGGCGTCTTCGACGGCGTCGACGCCGCGGTGTGGGCCGGCCGCGCGCTCGTCGGGGTGAGCGCCGGCACCGGGCGCCTCCGGCGGTGGCGCTGCAACGAGGCCGGCGAGGTGGTGGGGGGCTGACGCACGACGGCGGTTCCCTCCGGGCGGCGCTGTTGTGTAGGCTCGCGCCGCCATGCGCACCCTCCCGCCCTTCGCCCCCACGGCCCTCGCGCTCGCGACCCTCGCCTGCGGGGCCGCCGCGCCCGCGCCCACCGCGTCGTACTCCACCGAGCAGCTCAACGCCGTTGCGGGCCGCATCGCCGACGAGGAGCAGGGCGCCTCCTCCGGCGCGGTCACCCCCCCGGCGGGGCCCATCGACGGCCCCGGCGGCGAGCCCGCCGAGCCGCCGCCCCCGCAGCCCGCGGGCCTGCGCGTGATCCACGCCTCGCCCGACCGCACGCTCGCGTCGGTGTCGGCCTTCCTCGACGACTCCGCCGTCGCCGCCGTCCAGGGCCTCGCCTACAAGAACATCGCGGGCTACCTCGAGCTCACCCCCGGCGCGCACGGCCTCGTGCTCCGCCGCCCCAACGCGCCGGCCGCCGCGGCCCCCGCGCTCTCGCTCCGCACCGACGACCTCGACGCGGGCGGGCGCTACACCGCGATCGTGCACGGGCTCGCCGCGGGCTCGCCTCGCATCGCCGTGGCGGTCGGCACCGACTCCCTCACGCCGCCCGAGGAGGGCAAGGCGCGGGTCCGCTTCTTCCACGCGCTCGCGGGCCTCGGCGCGGTCGACGTGTGCCTCCCGGGCCGCCCCGCGCGCCCGGCGGCCGCCAACCAGCCCGCGCAGGCCGCGGTGCCGGCGTCGGCGGTTTTCGCCAACGTCGCGTACGGGGCCTTCGGGTCGGTGCAGGGCGGCGCCTACGCCGACGTCCCCGCGGGCGCGCCGGTCACCCTCCAGGTGCGCGCGCAGAACGCCCGCCCCTGCGCCGGCCTCCTCCGCGGCACGGTCACCTTCACCCCGCCGACCGCGTCCGTCCTCACCGCGGTGGCCGTCGGGCGCGCGGTCGGGGCCCCGCCGGTCGCGCGCGAGCTGCTCGTGTGCACCGACGGGCCCGTGTCGGGCGCGCCCTCGTGCCGCGCCACCGCGATCCGCTGAAGGGCCGTCAATCGTCCACGGCGCGTGCGCGATCCGCCCGCCGCGTCGTTGAGCCACGCTCTTTGTCGGCGCTTCCCACGCGCACCCACCTTGCGGCACCCTCCGCGCGCCATGCGCACCGCCGCCCTCACCGCCGCGCTCCTCGCCGCCCCGTCGCTCGCCGCCGCCGACCCTGCGTGCGACCCGCGTCCCAACGCCGTCGTCGCCGACCTCGGGCTCCACGTCGTCGCCGCCGGCTTCGACCGTGCGCTCTCGTGCCACGTCAGCGTCCAGGCGAGCGCCGGGCTCTACGTGCCGTGGGTCGTCAACCGCGACCTCTTCGGCCAGGGCGGCGGCGTCGAGCGCGACCTCGGCGGGGCGATGGTTCGGGTGCGAACCTTCTTCCTTCCCGCGGGCGAAGGGCGGCGCGGCTTCTGGGTGTCGCCCTTCCTCCAGGGCGGCGTCGTGCTCGCGCCGCGCGGCGACGGGCGGGCCACGGGCGCGGCCTTCTCCGTGGGCGTCGGCGCGGGCTACACCTGGGCGCTCGGGGCGCGCTGGCTGCTGTCGCTCGGCGCGGGCGCGCAGGTGCACGGGGCCCTCTTCGACGGCTCGACGGCGGCGCCGGGCTTCGTCGGCGCGGGGCCGCACGTCGACATCAACGTCGACTACCTGTTGTGACGGAGGTTCAGCCCGGGTCGCAGGGGCCGTCGCAGCGCTGGACGATCATGCCGGTGTTGATGAGGGCGCGCACCTGCTCGAGCGCGGCGGGCTCGGAGACGGAGTTGGAGTGCGTCCCGTTGTCCTCGGCGGGGATGGTGTTGGTGTCGGGCGGGGTGTAGCGCATCAGCCGGTCGCGCAGGGCGTACTGGGCGAGCGCGGCGCCGGGCTCGTTGAGCGAGGTGACGCCGGTGAGGCCGAAGGCGGGCTCGACCGCGGGGGTGAGCTGTCGCGCGCCGAAGGCCCGCGCGAGCATGCGGGTGGTGAGGTTGGGCACCTGGCAGTCGCCGATGGCCTCCTGGAGGACGAGCCGGCGGTCGCGCGGCGCGTCGGGCAGCGGGTCGCGGAAGGCGAGGCGCGCGAGGTTGATCCCGTCGGTGTGGTCGAAGCGAACCTGGAGCAGCCCGAGGAACTGCGCCTGGAGCAGCGGGTCGGGGTAGCGCGCGTCGACGAAGGTCTTGATGGGCCCGTACACGGTGGAGCGCGGGAGGAGGTTGGACCACGACGCGCCGGGCACCGAGACCACCCCGCGCGAGATGTGGCGCGACACCGAGAAGAGCGACGAGCCCTGGATGCCCCCGAGACTGACCCCGTAGTAGTAGACGCGCATGGGGTCGATGAGCGCGCCCGCGTTCACGCGCACCATCGGGTCGCGCGCGAGCGCGGCGGTGGCGATCTCGGTGAGGGCGAGGTTGTTGACCAGCGACTGGAGGAGGCGGTCGGTGACGAGGGTGATGCGGTTGATGTTGGGCACCACCTGCGAGACGAGGAGCGAGAGGTCGTCGCCGGAGAGCCCGATCCAGTCGGTGGCGACGAGCACCACGCCGAGCTCGTCGGCGAGGGGCTGGAGGAGGTCGCGCCCGATGTCGCCGGCGAGGTAGTCCTCCCCGCGGCCGAACACGCCGTGGCCGAACACCGCCAGCGGCAGCGGCCCGCTCGCCGACCGCGCCCGCGCTGGGATCACCATGGTGAACGGGTACGACCGCGGCGGCTCCTGCGCGACGGCGCGCCCGTCGGCGGCGAACTCCAGCGAGTTGTCGGCGCGGAGGAAGTTGGGCGGGGTGAAGGTGCCGTAGACGATCCGCGCGGTGCGGGCGTTGGGGTTCTCGGCGACGCGCGCCACGGTGAAGGGGATGCCGTCGGACGACCCCGCGCGGCGGAACACCTCCTCGCGCATGGAGAGGATCGGGTTGAGCACGTGGGCCCGGCTCGCGGTGGTGTAGTCCCACGCGAGGAGCACGTCGGCGCGCGCGAAGCCCTGCGCGGCGAGGAAGGTGAAGATCTCCTCGTAGCGGGGCCTGGCGGCCTCGATGCGCGGGTCGCTCGACGGCGTCCGGTCGCGCAGGGCGACGAAGCCGGGGGACGCGGCAGGCTCGGCGCCGGCGGTGGTCCGCACGGCGCGGCGGATGACGACGACGTGGCGGGCGCCGAAGGCGAGCGGTTCGAGCGGCCGGACGATGAGCGCGGCGCGGGCCGGGTCGCGGGCGTTGGCGTCCATCTCGGCGAGGAAGGGGACGCGTCGGCCCGAGGCGACGTCGAAGAGGGCGATCGGGTTGTCGGCGGCCACCGAGCGCTCGGGGTGGCGGATGTCGGTGAGGTCGGCCTCGCGCAGCGCCGCGCCGAGGTGGACGAGCACGGGCATCGACGTCGGCCAGCCGTCGGCCCGGTTGAAGGGGGCCATGTCGATCGGCGTGGTGCCCGGCGGCGTCATCAGCGCGCCGCGCGGCAGGGCGAGGCGGCGCCCGGTGGGCGTCGACGGGTCGGCGCGCGTGAGGAAGTCCGACGGGAACGGCGGCAGGCACTCCGCCGTCACCGCGAGCGGGTTGCAGGTGTCCCGCGAGGCCGCGGGCTTCTCGGGCGCGTCGGGCGCGTCGGGCGCGGTGTCAGCGGCGACGTCGGGTGCGGCGTCGTTGGCGAGGAGGTCGGGCGCGACGTCGCTCGGGGCGACGTCGGCGGGGCGGAGGTCGGTCGCGGCGTCGGCGGGGCTCGCAGGGTCGGACGAGCCGCAGGCCGCCAGGGCGAGGGCGGAGCAGAGGAGGAGGGCGCGCACGGACGATGGGTAACACGCCGCGCGCGGGCGCGTCACCGCTCGGCCGGCGCGCCGCCGTCGTCGGGCGCGAAGCGGAAGGGGTACCGAACCCGCAGCCGACCGCGCCCCGGCGGCGGTTGGAAGGCCATCGCCATCATCGACTCGCGCAGGCACGTCTGGAAGTCGCCGTCGCCGAACACCGCCGCGTCGGCGCCGGCGTCGCGTTCGCCGGAGTCGAGCGTCACCTCGTCGACCACGCCGCCGACGTGCTCGTCGCCGACGATGACGAAGTCGGTCACCACGCGCCCCGCCGGCGCGCCGCCCGCGTCGGCCGCGCGATGCTCCCACTGCGCGTAGCACTGCTGTGCCATCGGGAGGAAGTCCTCGCGGATGCGCGCCCGCAGGTAGTCGGGGTCGACCGCGCCCCCGTCGAGCGTGGGCATCGGCGCGTGCAACGGGTCGGGCGCCTGGGGCGCGGCGGAGGGGGCGATCGCGGTGGTGTCGTTGCCCGCGCGCGACCAGGCGAGGAAGATCTGCCGCCTCACCGCGTCGCGCACCGCGCGGTCGTGGACGGTGCGGGCGAGGGGGGCCGTCGCGTCGGGCGCGCCCGCGGGCTCGTCGCGGGCCGCGCGCGGGGCGTCGGGAGCAGGCGACGTCGCGGGGGCGGCGGGGCGATCGTTCGGGGGCGAACCATCGCGCGACCGGGCCAGCCAGAGGAGGAGCGCGGCGACCGCGACGGCCAGCGCGACGGCGGGGGCGCGCTTCACGGCGGCGCTACTCCAGCTCGTTGGTGATGACGATCTGGCCCGCCTCGTAGGTGCCGTCGGGGCCGGGGCAGACGCGGCACGAGAAGTTCGAGCGGGTCCCGTCGCCGTCGAGGTCGCCCTCGGCGACGGCGACGTAGCAGCGGCCGTCGACGTCGACGCGGTACTGGTAGTAGTGGTCGGCGTCGATGGAGAAGCCGATGCGCTGCCACGCGGGGGCGGCCCAGCGCGACACGTCGGCGGCGTACTTCTGCGTGCCCGGCGCGGCGCTGGGGGTGGCGGGGGCGGGCGTGAGGCGGGCGACGCGTCGGCGCGCGGGCGGCAGGTCGTTGAGCTCGGTGATGAGCGCGCCGGAGATGATGGAGACGTTGTGCATGGCCTCGGCCGTCTTCGAGCGCTTCACGTAGCGGGTGAAGGCGGGGATCGCGACCGCCGAGAGCACGCCGAGCACGGCGACCGAGGAGCCGCTCCCGGGGGCGAAGGTGACCTCGACGACGGGCCCGCGCTGGGCGAGCGGCGAGAGCTCGGCGAGCCACGCGCCGAGCTCGGTGCGGAAGCCGTCGGCGGCGCGGCGCGCGTCGGGGTTGCCGCGCATCTCGCGGGTGACGAGCTCGGCGGCGAAGGCGGGGAGGCGCTCGCGCATGTCGCCGTCGGAGGCCTCGACGTAGCGACGCGCGGCCTCCGGTGAGCGGAAGAGCATCGACATGCGGACGTCGAGGTCGCCGGTCGGCGAGAGCCCGAGCTCGACGCGGGCCCCGCGAAGGGCCTCGAGCGCTGCGTCGGACGCGAAGGCGAGCTCGGGCAACGGCGTCCCCTCCGCGGCCTGCTCGCGGCGCACCTCTTCGGCGGCCTGGTTCATCGTGGCGACGAACTGCCGCCAGGCGCGCCCGCGCACGAGGATGGTGGCGAGGGCGTCGGGCATGCCCGGGGGGAGTCCCTGGAAGGCCTCGTCGTCGCGCGCGGTGTCCTCGCCCCCGCGGGCCGCGACCATGGCGTCGCGGATGGGGCCCTGCCCGAGCACCAGCGACGTGCCGCCGCCGGCCTCGCGGGCCCGCAGTTCGTCGACGGTGCGGACCTCCATCGCGGCGGGGGCGCAGGCGTTCCCCTCGTCGGCGACGGGGCCGAGGAGGGCGGCGGCGAAGGCCTCGCTGCGGTACACGGCCTCCACCGCGCGGAGCTGCTCCCAGGGGCGCTCGCCGCAGTGGAGCCGCGTCCGCGCGTAGCCTTGCGACCACACGCCGAGCGGCGCGAGGATGCGCCCGAGGCGGGTCTCCATCGCGCGCTGGAGGTCGACGCGGGCGAGCACGTCCGACCCGTCGGGCAGCCGCGCGAGGAGCTCGGTGACCGCCGGGCCGGGGGCTGGCTCCGCCGCGCGCGCGGCGACGGCGTGCGTCGCGGGCGGGGCGGGGCAACGGGCGGGGGCCGGCGCGGCGGCGCAGGCGCAGACGAGCGGGAGGGCGAGGAGCGCGGCTCTCATGGTCAGTCCTTTTCGGCGAGCAGGTAGCGGTTGGAGATGGCCTTGAACGACAGGCGCCCCTGGAGCGTCGCGCTCCGGCGCTCGTCACGGGCGCGGATGACGACGCCCTCGCGCTCGTTCTTCGTGCCCGGGTAGTGGCCCTCGGCGAGCTTCAGGAGCGACGCGAGGTCGTGCGCGAAGGACTCGCCGGACTCCACCACGGGGACGGGCGTGAGCCCCATCTCCGCGGCGAGCGCGCGCATCTCGGCGTCGGGGAGGAAGTGGTTCTCCGCGAGGTCGTAGGCGCTGAAGACGAAGAGGGACGTCGCGGCGAGGCCGAGGCGGTTCTTCTGGATGCCGGGGCCGCAGAGCTCGCCCTGGAGGGCGTAGCGTCCGGCGCGGGCGCGGAGCTTCCCCTCGAGGTCGAGGCGCCGCGCGACCGACCAGTACACGTTGTCGCCCTCGCGGATCGACCAGTTGCGCCCGCAGGCGTGGAACAGACCGTCGTCAGGGTCGACGAGGAAGGTCGCGCTCGTCCCGTCGCACTTGAGCGTGGCGACGTACGGGAGCCCGCGGAGCTCGTCGAGCACCGCCGGCGCCGACTGCACCCGCTCCTCGTCGGTGCGCGGCACGACGCGGGGGAAGGGCGCGCGCAGGTCGCCCGAGCCCGGCGGGAGCGGCGGGTCGTACTTCGTCACGCCGAGCCGCGCGCTCACGTCCTCGCCGTCGGGCACGTCGTCCGGGAGCCCGGCCTCCGCGAGCGGGAGGAAGAGCCCCTGCGAGAGGCACCCGCGGAGGGTCATCGTGCGGATGCGAAACTTCTCCGGCCGCGCGCCCTCGGCGGGCGCGGTGTTCTTCGGCGTCCAGAGGAAGCGGTAGGCGGGGAGGTCGGGCGGGACGGCGTCGATCTCGAAGAAGACCCCACGGTCGCCGACGGCGAAGGTGTTCTTCTTGACGACGCACTGCCAGCCGTTGATGCGGACGGCCTCGATGGCGTCGGCGCCCACAATGGGGACGATGTCCAGCACCCGCTGGACGGACGCGAGCTTGCGCTGCATGGGGAACTCAGCCTCGGAGGGATTGGACGACGCGGAGGAAGTTGCCGCCCAGCACCTTCTGGACGCGGTCGGGCTTCCACCCCCGGTCGAGCATGGCCTGCGTGAGCCGAGGGATCTCGCTGCACGTGGGCATGTCGCGCGGGGCCACGATCATGCCATCCCAGTCGCTCCCGAGCGAGGCGTGGTCCTCGCCCACGGTTTCGACGATGTGCTCGAGGTGGCGCATCACCGACGACACCTTCCCGTCGAACTTCGCGTCGCCGAGGAAGGATGCCTCGTACATCACGCCGACGGTGCCCCCGAGGTCGGCCACCGCGCGGAGCTGCTCGTCGTCGAGGTTGCGCCAGTGCGGCGTCACCCCCGACACGCCCGTGTGGGTCACCAGCACGGGCTGCGAGCGGTCGTGGACGGCGAGCGCGTCGAAGAAGCCCCGGCGGTGGATGTGGGCGAGGTCGACGAAGATCTTCTTGCGGTTGAGCGCTTGGACGTAGTTGCGCCCCGCCGCGGTGAGCCCGCCGTCGCCGCCCGCGAGGGTCGAGAGCGGCGAGCTCGTGGTGCCGAGCGACGAGCTGGTCAGGTGGACGAGCGTCACCCGCAGCACGGCGTCGTCGACGATGAGGTCGAGCGCGCTGCCGTCGGGGTTGCGGTCGAGCGCGTTGCCGCCCTGGACGCCGATGAAGGCCGCGTGCTTGCCCGCCGCGCGCGCGGCCCGGTACTCCGCGACGTTGCGGACGAAGGTCACCTGCTCGGGCGCGCCGTCGAACACCCGGCGCAGGCGGTCGAGGTTGCGGACGAAGGTGTGCGCCCGCGAGTCGGCCCCGCGGAAGGGGTTGGTGGTGATCACCCAGATCGCGCCCGTCACCCCGGCCTCGCGCATCCGCGGCAGGTCGGCCTGGCGCGCGAACACCCCCGGGAAGGGCCCCGCGGAGTGCTTCTTGGTCAGGTCGTAGCCGAAGATCCGGTGCCAGATGAACGAGTCGACGTGCAGGTCGATCACGTCGCTCTGGAGGTGCAGCTCGGCGGCCTCGCGCGACACGCCGAGCGCGGCCGCGAGCTGCGCGGCGTCGGGGGCGCCGTCCATCGCGCTCAGCCCTCCGCGGGCGACGCGTCGGGGGTCGGCGCTTCAGGCGCAGCGGGAGCCTCGGGCGCGCTCGGGGCCCCGGGCGCGGCGGCCTTCGCGGCCTCGGGCTTCGGGGTGTTGCCGCCCTTGGGGCCCTTCCCGCCGCGCTGCCCACGGTGGTCGCGGTTGCCGCGCGGGCCCTCGCGGTTGCCGCGGTCGTCGCCGTGCGGGGCGCCGTGCTGCGGGCCGTGGTGGTGCGGGGCCCCGCCGCCCTGGGGGAAGTGGATGACGTTCCACACGTCGGGCGCGGGGAAGTTGCGGCGCACGAGGTCGATGGCGCGGCGCGCGCGGAACTTGTTCTTCGGCGTCCAGGTGTCGACCCACTGGCAGAAGCGGACGAGCGCGTCGCGGTCGCGCTTCACGTCGACCGTGCCCCACCCGATCATGTCGCCGAGGCGCTGGAAGAAGGCGTCGCGCTGGTAGTCGCTCGGCGTCGCGTGGGCGGGCCCGAAGGACTTCGGGTGCTTCAGCCACGCGGCGAAGAGCGCGTCGACCGCGTCGCGCGCGGCGTCGTACTCGAGCAGCAGCGCGAAGAGCACGGTCATGTGCGCGTGCACCGCGGGGGCGGGCGCCGGGTCGGCGGTGGTCGCGCGGATGACGGCGTCGCCGGCCGCGAGCACCTCCTTCACGAGCGAGGGGTCGTGCACGAGCTGGAGCACGGTGTTGAGCTTCGGGAGCGACTCGGGGTCCCCGGGGTTGTCGCGGCAGGCGGCGAGCGTGTCGCGGGCGAGCGCGCGCACCGTCTCCGGGTCGTCGGGGGTCGTGGCGGGCGGCGCGGTGGGCGCGGCGGTCGCCTCGGGGGTCGCTTCGGGGGTCGTCGTTTCGTCGGTGGAGGTCATGGCGGTTTCTGCGCCCGGTGGGGGGAGCGGGCGGGGCGCGTAGTCTCGACCCCGGGAGGGCCCTCCCGCAAGGCCGATGTTCGGTCGCGGCTGGCTCAAGTCGGCGCGCGCGCAAACCGTTGATCCCGACGGAACCACCAGCATGGGAAGCGCGAAGGAAAGGGTCCACCCCCGCTATCGAGTCGACCTCGCAGCGACCGCCCGGTGGCGCCGTGTGGTGCTCGCCGCGCGGGTGATCGACGTGAGCCTCATGGGGGCCTTCCTGGCCGGGGAGGAGCACCCGAACCTGCGCGAGCTGGTCCGGCTCGAGCTGGAGCTCCCTGGCCGTGCGGAGCCCTTCTCCGTCCACGGGATGGCGGTGAATTTCGCCCACGTCGGCGACGTCGACGGCCGCCCCCCGGGCTTCGGCGTGCAGCTCTACGCGATGGACCGCGAGATGCAGCGCCTGTGGGCCCAGTTCATCGACCTCGTGAAGAAGGGGGGGCTGCCGCGGCCGGCGTCTCTCCCGATGGTGCCCCCGCCGCCCTCGCCGCCGGCGCCGCGCGTCATCGCCACCGACGACGAGCTGCCCCCGCTGGTGATCCCCGAGCCCCTCGCGCGGACGCCCGTGATGCACGTCCCGCAGGCCCGCCCCGCCCGCGTGGAGCCCGCCGCGCCCCCGCCGGCACGCGCGCCGCCGCGCCCGCGCCGCAGCCGCCCGCCCGCGCTCCCACCCCCGCGCGCGCATCGACGCCGCGCCCGCCGACGCCGCGCCCGCCGACGCCGCGCCCGGCTTCCAGCCCCGCCAACGCCTCGGGGCCCATCTCCCTGCGGCCGAGCGCGTCGGGCGTGGAGTTCGAGGTCGAGCTGCACTCGGCCGAGGAGCTCGCGCTCTTCTTCGAGCGCGACGCGTCCGTGGGCGGGATGTTCATCCCGACCGACCTCGACCTGCGCGTTCGTTCGACGCTCAAGGTGTTCCTGGTGCACCCGGAGGACGGGAGCACCTTCGAACTCGACGCCCGCGTCAGCCACGTCGAGTGCGACCTCGACGCGCCGGGCGTCGGCGTGGAGTTCATCGGGTTCAGCGAGGCGAAGCGCGCGGCGCTGAAGTCCTTCGTGTACGGCGCCGAGGTCGAGGCGCCCGCGCCGGCCCCGCGCGCGGTCGAGGGCATCTGGGACTTCGACCCGCAGCCCGCGCCCCCGGCCCTCGAGGTCCCGCCCGCGGAGGACGACGCCCTCGCCCGGCTCTTCGAACCGTGGAGCGGCGCCGAGACCCAGCGCCTCTGGTCGACCCCGCCCGACGAGGAGTTCAACCACCTCTTCGACGCGCTCGACGAGAACGAGGCGAGCGGGCTCCGCCGCAGCCGCGCCCCCTCCGCGCTCCCCGCCGCCGAGGAGGAGGCGCCCGACTTCCGCCTCTCGATGCCCTCGTGGACGAAGCTCGAAGCCTCGCCGGGGCCCGTCGTCCCCGTCATCCCCGTCGACGACGTGGTCGACCTCTCCGACGACGCCTCCCTCGACCTCGTCGAGGCCACGCCCCTCCCGCAGAACGTCGACGGCTGGGCCCGCCGCCACGCCGCGCGCTGAACCTCGCGCGTTGCTTCGCGCCCCGATCCGTTGCATCAACGCGCCGTGACCGAACCCATCGTCCTCGGGGTCGACCCCGGCTCCCACCGCCTCGGGTACGGGGTCGTCTACCGCAAAGGGAGCCGCTACGTCCACGTCGCCCACGGCGTCGTCCGCGCGCCCTCCGACGCGCAGCTCCCCGAGCGCCTGCGGGTCATCGCCGAGGGCCTCGAGCGCGCCATCGCGCAGCACGCCCCCGTGGTGGTCGCCATCGAGCAGGCCTTCTTCCACCGCGACGCCCACGCGGCCCTCGTCATCGGCCACGCCCGCGGCGTCGCGATGCTCATGGCCGCGCGCGCCGGGGTCACCGTGGTCGAGTACCCGCCGACCCTCGTCAAGCGCACCGTCGTCGGCTCGGGCCGCGCCGACAAAGCTCAGGTGGGCGCGATGGTGCGCGCCGTCCTCGGGCTCCCCGACACGCCCGCCGAGGACGCCGCCGACGCCCTCGCCATCGCCCTGTGCCACGCGATGACGGCCCCCTTCATCGCCGCCACCGCCCGCCGCGGGTGACGCTGCGGACAGGGACTCCCCCGCGGTGATACCGTCGCCGCCCCCGTGAGCACCCGACGCTTCGACAAGTACGAAGGCACCGGCAACGACTTCGTCGTCCTCGACGGCGCCCGCTGGCCCGAGGCCGACCTCACCCCCGCGCTCGCCCGCGCCCTCTGCGACCGGCACGCTGGTGTGGGCGCTGACGGCGTCCTCTGGGTCGGGCCCGCGCCCGACGACCGCGGCGCCCGGATGATCATCCTCAACGCCGACGGGACGCGCCCCGAGATGTGCGGCAACGGCGTCCGCTGCGTCGCCGCCTGGCTCGCCGACCGGGGATCGCTCGCGCCGGGCGAGGCCGTCACCGTGTGGAGCGACGCCGGCCCGCGCGTCACCACCCTGCTCAGCCGGGAAGGGGGCGTCTGGCGGGTCGAGGTCGACATGGGCGAGGCGCGCGTCGCCCCGGGGCGTGAGACGGTGGTGGTCGGCGGGCGAGAACTCCCGGTGCGCCCGGTGGACGTCGGCAACCCCCACGGGGTGATCTTCGCGCCGGTGGGCGACGAGATGGCCGCCGTCCGGGAGGTCACCGCCCTCGCGGCCTTCCCGAAGGGCGTCAACGTGGAGTTCGTCGTCCGGGAGGGCGACGGGTTTCGCGTGCGCGTTCACGAGCGGGGCGTCGGGTGGACGCAGGCGTGCGGCACGGGCGCCTGCGCGGTCGCCGCGGCGGCGGTGCGCGAGGGCTTCGCGCGCCCGGGTGAGCCCGTCGCCGTCACCCTCGACGGAGGTACCCTCACCATCGTGCTGGAGCCAGGGTACGACCGGGTCCGTATGACCGGCCCCGCCCGCCGGGTCTTCTCGGGAGAACTCCCGCCCGCCCCCTGAACTACGGTATCGTTCCACGCACCGCACGGGTTGCGGGCGGAATCGCCCCGGCGGGCGTGATCCGTTTCGGCCGGCCGTCCCTACTGAAGTGATGGATCGATGCCTCGCGAAGCCCTCAGCCTGGTGACCGCCCCCGCCGCGAACGACGCGCCGGCCCCCGCGGCACCCCCGCGCGACCCCCACGAAGACCTCGCCCGCGTCGCGGCGGCCGGCGACCGTCGCGCGGTCGACGCGCTGGTGGCCGCGCTGGCGCCGCAGGTGTTCCGGGTGGTGCGGGCGATCGTGGGGGCGCGCGACCCCGACCTCCACGACCTCGTGCAGGAGTCGCTGCTCGCGGTCGTCCGCGCGCTGCCGTCGTTCCGCTTCGAGTGCACCGTGTCGCAGTTCGCGTCGCGCATCGCGGCCCGCTCGGCCATCGGCGCGCGCAAGCGGGCCCGCGCCGTCCGCCGCTGGCTCGGCATCCACACCCTCGCCGAAGAGCCGCTCCGCACCGGCCCGGGCACCCCCCACGAGGCCGTCGTCTCCGCGCGCCGCGAGCACGTGCTCCGCGCGCTCCTCGCCGAGCTGCCCGAGGCCCAGTCCGAGGCCCTCACCCTCCACCTCGTCGTCGGCCTCTCCATCGAGGAGACCGCCGCCACCGTCGGGGCCCCGCCCAACACCGTCCGGAGCCGCCTCCGCCTCGCCCGCGAGGCCCTCCGCGCGAAGATCGAGACCGACCCGCTCCTCCACGATCTTGCCAGCCGCGAGGACGTCCCTTGAGCCGCATCGACCTCCACCCCGACCACCTCCTCGCGCGGCGCCGCGCCGGGCGCCTCACGCCCGAGGAGTCCGCCCTGCTCGATCGGCACGCCTCCGGCTGCGCCACCTGCGCCTTCGAAATCGCCGCCGCGCAGGACTTCGACCGCGACCTCGCCGCGCCCGTCGACCCCGCCGCTCTTGCCGCGATCACCGCGGGCGTCCAGCGCCGCCTCGACGAGGCCGCCGCCCCCGCCCCGCCGCGCCGCGCCTCCCGCAAGCTCCTCGTCGGCCTCGCCGCCGCCGTCGTCGCCGCCACCGCCTTCGCCGCCTCGCTCGGCGCCGACCGCCCCGCCCCGCGCGTCGCCGCCCCGCCGCGCGCCGCCCACGCCGCGATCCCGCCGCGCCGCCCCACCGCCCCCGCGCCCGTCGCCGCCCCTGCGCCCGTCGCCGCCCCCGCGCCCGCCGCCGCCCCCGCGCCCGCCGCGCCGGCCGCCGTCCCCGCCCCCGCGGACGACGGGGCCCACCGCCGCCACCGCCGCCCGGCCCGCGCCGTCGCGCCGCCCGCGGACGACGGGGCGCGCGCGCTCTTCGAACAGGCCGTCGCTGCCCGACGCGCGGGCCAGCACGCGCTCGCGGCGTCGCTCTTCGAGCGCCTCCAGCACCGCTACGGCGACTCGGAGGAGGCCTCCATCTCGCAGATCGCGCTCGGCCGCCTGTGGCTCGACCGGCTCGGCCAGCCCGCGCGGGCGCTCGCGCAGTTCGAGAGCTACCTCGCGTCGCGCCGCCGCGGCGAGTCGCGCGAGGAGGCGATGGTCGGCCGCGCCTCGGCCCTCGAGCGCCTCGGCCGCACCGCCTCCGCCCGCGAGGCGTGGGAGGCCGTGCGCGACGCCTTCCCCGGCTCGGCCTCCGCCCGCCGCGCCGCCCTGAGGATCGACGCCCTCCGATGACGCCTCCCCGCGCGCGCGCCTGGCCGCTCGCCGCGCGCTGCCTCCTCGCCGCCCTCGCCCCGGCGCCCGCCGCCTACGCAGCAGCAGCCCGCGCCGCGCGACGCGGTCGAGCTCACCGTCGCCGCCGAGCCCGCGGTCGCAGCCGCCGCGGAGGACGTCGCCCGCGACCTGCTCGCGACGCTCCCGGTCGCGCTGACCCACTCCCGCGCGGCCCGCGTCGACCCCGAGGCCATCGCCTCGCCGCCGCCCGGCGCCGCGCGCCCCGGGGCCCTCGCGCACGCCTGGCTCGACCTCACCGACCGCGACGTCGCCACCCTCTACGTGCTCGCCTTCGGCACCGAGCGCGTGCTCGTCCGCCGCTTCGACCGCGTCGGCCGCTCGTCGCCCGTCGTCCTCGAGGCCGCGGGCCACGCGCTCGTCACCGCCCTCGAGGCCCTCCTGGCCGGCGAGTCCATCGGCGTGTCGCGCGACGAGTTCATCGCGACGCTGCGCCCGCCGCCCCCGCCGCCCCCGCCTCCTCCGCCTCCTCCGTCGCCTCCGCCTTCCCCACCTCCTCCTCCGCCGCCGCCTCCGAGCGAGGCGTGGGTCGACGTCGACCTCGGCTGGGAGGTGAGCGGGTGGTCGGGGCAGGTCGCGGCGCTCCACGGCCCGCGCGTCGCGGTCGCCGCCGGGGGGACGGTGCACCCGCGCGTCCGCCTCGGGGGCGAGGCCAGCGCGAACTTCCGCCTCCACGAGTCCGTCCAGACCGCCGACCTCGCCCTCACGCTCCGCCCCGTCGCGTCGCTCCGCGCGTCGGTGGCGCTCGACTGGCGCGTGGCCCCCGCGCTCCGCCTCCGGGCCACGCTCGGCGTCGGCCTCGACGCGATCGACCATGACGTCGCCGCCCGCAGCCCCGACGTGGTGCTCCAGCCCGGCGCGACGCGCCTCTCCGCCGTGACCCGCGCCGCCGTCGCCCTGCGCTGGCGCGTCGCGGGGCCGCTGATCCTCGGGGCGACCGCGGGCTTCGAAGTCGACGGGGCGCCGATCGACTTCATCCTCGACCGCGGCGGCGCGAGCGAGCACGTCGTCGACCCGTGGCCCGTCCACCCCGTCGGCGCCGTCACCCTCGGCACCACGTGGGGCGCGGGTACGGGGTGGTGAACTTTTTTTTCACCACGCGGTGATCCGAATTCAGCGGCCGCTCCTACTGAATGTTCGCCGGGCCGACGCGATGGCCCCGGTGGAGCGCAGAAGCAATGCCCGTCCCCTATGGTGAGGTCGTCCGTCGGAGCGTGCTCGAGGCCGTCGAGCGCGGGATGTCGTACTCGCAGGCCGCCGCGCACCTGCGCGTGAGCCGGCGCTGGATCGGCACCATCGTCCGCCGCTACCGCGGCACCGGGAGCCTCGCCGCGCAGCCCAACGCGCGCACGCCCATCCTGGGGCCGCGCGAGGAGCAGACGATCGGCGCGTGGCTCACCGAAGACCCGACCCTCACGCTGGCGAAGCTCGCCGCGCGCCTCGGGGCGGAGGGCGTGTCGGTGAGCCTCTTCACCGTCGCGCGCGCGCTCAAGCGCATGGGCTGGCGCCGCCAGCGCGCGGGCTGGGAGCCCCCCTTCCGCGCCGCCGAGTCCGGCGAGCACCTCCAGGCCGCGGGCTGACGGCGCGCCCGCCGCGGCGCGTCCTGCGGTACGCTCCGTCCCCGTGAGGCCCTGCGCCCTCCTCGCACTCTCCCTCGTCGTCGGCTGCGAAGACCAGTCCGTCCTCGTCGCGCGCGTCCGCGCGGTGAGCTCCGCCGACGCGTCCGACCGCACCCCGCCCGCGCCGCGCGTCTGCGGGACGCGGCTCAACCCCGTCGGCTGCGCGTGCGCCCCGGGCGTCGACACCACCCGCGAGTGCGTCACCTTCGAAGGCCCCGCCTGCGCCACGGGCGTCTCGCAGTGCATCGGCGTCGGCGACGTCGGCGTGTGGGGGCTCTGCGAGGGACAGCGGCCCGGCGTGTGCCAGTGCGCGGTGGAGGGGCAGGTCCGCGAGTGCGCCGAGGGGCCCTGCGGGGTGAGCGCGACGCGGTGCATTGGCGGGCGGTGGTCGACGTGCAGCGCGCCGGTGTGCCCGCTCGACGCGGACATCGACGTCGCCGACGCGCCCGACGAGCCCGCCATGGACGTCGCAACCGACGCGCCTGACGACCTCGCAAATGACGTCGACGAAGCGGGCGACGTGAGCGACGTCCTCGACGCCTCGGACGACGCGATGGACGCGGCGGACGCGTGGGCCGACCGCGCCGACGGGGGCGACGTCCCGAGCGACCGGCCCGACGCCGGGGACGTCCCGCTCGACCGGACGGGCGCGGGCGACGCCGGGGACGCGGCGGCCGACCGGACGGACGCGGTCACGGACGCGCCGCCTGACGTCCTTGTGTGCATGCCCACGCTGGCGGACGTGAGCGCGTGCGACGCTGCCCTCGTGGCGCCGCGGCCGATCGCGCCGCTGTCGTTCGCGCGGGTGACCTCGCGGCGGCCGACGCTGGAGTGGGCGCTGCCCGCCGGGGCCGACGGCGCGGTGGTGGAGCTCTGCCGCGACCGCGCCTGCGCGACGGTGGTGGAGCGCTTCGTCGCGTCGGGCACCTCGGCACGCCCCACCTGCCCGCTGCCGCTGGGGGTGGTGTTCTGGCGGCTGGCCGGCGCGCGGGGCGCGACGCCGGGCTGCGTGCGCGCGATGTCGTCGCCGGTGTGGCAGCTCGACGTGGGCGCGGACAACGCGGGCGACACCTCGTGGGGCGTCCGCTTCGACGTCAACGGCGACGGCCACCGCGACGTGTTGCTCCGCTCGGCGGCGACGGGGAGCGAGCCGGGCGCGCTGATGGTGGCGCTCGGCGGGGCGACGGGCTTCGGCGCGGCGGGGTCGTTCCGCACGCTCGCGCCGCCGGCGGGCGTGGTGACCTTCGGCGCGGAGGCGATCCCCGCGGGCGACCTCAACGGCGACGGCTACGGCGACCTCCTCGTCCGCGGGACCGCGGTCGGCACCGACGACGACGTCGACCGCGTCTACCTCGGCGGCCCCGACGGCATCGTCGCCACCTCGGGCCGCACCGTCGAGCAGCGCTACACCCTCGCGGGCCTGGAGAACGCGCAGTTCGCCGTCGGCGACTTCGACCGCGACGGCTACGGCGACCTCGTGATCGTCCGCACCCACGTCCCGCGCGAGGCGACCACCATGGTGCCGCGCCTGATGCAGCCGCGCATCGACCTGCACCGCGGTGGCCCCATGGGCCCGGCCGAGGGGCCGACGGCCTTCATCGACGCGACGGACGCGTCGGTGTTCTTCGGCGCGCTCACCGTCGCGGACTTCGACGGCGACCGGCGGCCCGAGGTCGCGCTCGGGGCCCGCGGCGAGGTGCTCGTCGTCTACGACCCGCTGCGGACGCCGCGCCTCGTCCGCTCGCTCCGCCGCCCCGACGTCTCGGACTCGCAGCGCTTCGGCGAGGATTTCGTCTGGGCCGCCGACGTCAACGCCGACGGCTTCGGCGACCTCGTCGTCCTCGGCACCGGCGCGATCGGGACGCCGGGCACCTGGACGTGGCAGGGCGGCGCGTCGGGGCTCTCCGCGGGCTTCACCGACCGCCTCGCCGGCGCGCTCTTCTGGACGGTGACCGACGTCAACAACGACGGCTTCGACGACCTCGGCGCCCGCGCGGACTCCACGGGCTACGCCTTCTACACGTCCACCGGCCGCGTCTTCACGCCCACCTTCCGCAACCGCGTGACGGTGCCCACCACCACCTCGGCCGCGCTCGCGGGTGACGCCGACGGCGACGGCGACGTCGACGTGCTCCTGCGCGACCGGGCGACCAACGCGCTGCTGCTCTACCGCGGCGGGCCGGCGGGGACGTTCACGGGCCCGGTGCGCGGGCCGCTGCCGGCCGACGCGCCCACGGGGCCCGCGGGCAACGGCGCGATGGCGTGGTGACGGGAGGCTACGGGAGGCGCTCGAGGCGGGCGAGGTCGCGGGTCATGTTCTTCTGGTGGGCCTCGAGGGTGCCGCCGCCGATCTCGAGGAGCTTGGCGTCGCGCCAGAGGCGCTCGACCTTGTACTCGCCGACGTAGCCGTAGCCGCCGAGCACCTGGATCGCGCGGTCGGCGACGTTCTTCGCCATCGTCGCGCAGTAGAGCTTCACGCCGTCGGAGTCGAGGCGGTGGCCGGGCTTGTTGAGGTCGAGCGCGGCGGCCGTCTGGTAGACGTACGCGCGGCCCGCCATGTACTCCGCGTACGACTCGGCGAGGTGGCGCTGCACCTGGCCGAAGTCCCGCAGCGGCTGGCCGAACGAGCGGCGCTCGGAGGCGTAGCGGTTCATCACCTCGACGCAGCGGCGGGCGATGCCGAGGCTCATCGCGGCGAGGCCGAGGCGCTCGATCTCGAGGTTGCGCATCATGTGGAGGGTGGCCTCGCCCTCCTCGCCGACGCGGTTCTCCGCGGGGACCTCGCAGTCCTCGAAGACGAGCTCCGCGGTGGTCGACGCGCGCATCCCGAGCTTGCCGTGGAGCTTCTGCCCCAGCGCGAAGCCCTTGAAGCCCTTCTCCACGATGAACATCGTGAGCCGGCTCCGCTCGGCTCCTTCGACGCGCGCGTAGACGAGGAAGACGTCGCCGAGCTCGGCGTCGCTCACCGCGCCGTTGGTGATCCACATCTTCGCGCCGTTGAGCACGTAGCGGTCGCCGCGGCGCGCGGCCGTCGTGCGCATCCCGAGCACGTCGGTGCCGGCGCCCGGCTCGCTCATGCACATGCCGCCGATGAGCTCGCCCGACGACGCCTTCGGGAGGTATTTCGCCCGCTGCGCGTCGCTGCCGTTGACGGCGAGGTTGTTGGCGAAGAGCAGCGAGTGGGCGAGGTACGAGAGCGTGAAGCCCGGGTCGCTCGACGCGAGCTCCTCGTGGACGGCGGCCGAGGCGACCGCGTCCATCCCCGCGCCGCCCCACGCCTCGGGCACGGTGAGCCCGAGCAGCCCGAGCTCGCCGAGTTTGCGGAAGAGCCCGACGTTGAAGCGCTCGTCGCGGTCGTGCGCCTCGGCCTGAGGCTCCACCTGCGACTCGGTGAACGACCGCACCATCTGCCGCAGCGCGCGGTGCTCGGGGGTCGGGTCGAAGAGGTCCGTTGCCATCGCCGCCTCCCTCAGCCCGCCAGCCACGCGCGAACCCGCGCCGTCACCTTCGCCGCCGTCAGCCCGTACTCCTCGGCGAGCACCGGCGCCGGGGCCGACGCGCCGAAGCGGTCGACGCCGATCGCGAGCCCGTCGAGGCCCACGAGGCCCCGCCAGAGGTGCGTCACGCCGGCCTCCACCGACGCGCGCCTGCCCGCCGCGGGCAGCACCGACGCCTGGTACGCCGCGTCCTGCTTCGCGAACAGCTCCAGGCACGGCGCCGACACCACCCGCACGCGCTTGCCGTCCGCGGCGAGCGCCTTCGCGGCCTCCACCGCGAGCGCCACCTCGCTGCCCGTCCCGATCAGCGTCACCTCGGGGTCGCCGCCCTCCTCGCGGACGAGCACGTACGCGCCGCGGAGCGCGTCGTCGACGGTGTGGGCCGGGAGCGCCTCCACCTTCTGCCGCGTGAGGACGAGCTGGCTCGGGCCGTCGCGTCGCGAGGCCGCCGAGGCCCACGCCGCCGCGCACTCGAGCGCGCTCGCCGGGCGCCACACGTGGGTGTTGGGGATGAGGCGAAGCGCGCTCACGTGCTCCACCGACTGGTGGGTGGGCCCGTCCTCGCCGAGGAAGATCGAGTCGTGCGTGAACACGTGGACCACCGGCAGGTCGCAGAGCGCCGCCAGCCGGATCGACGGCCGCATGTAGTCGCTGAACGTCAGGAACGTCGCCGTGTACGGCACGAACATCCCGTAGAGCGCGAAGCCGTTGGCGATCGCGCCCATCGCGTGCTCGCGGATGCCGAAGCGGAGGTTGCGCCCTTCGAAGCGCCCCGCGGCCACCTTGGGCGAGTCCTTGAGCACCGTCTTGGTCGAGCCGCCGAGGTCGGCGTCGCCGCCGACGATCGAGGGGACGAGCGCCGCGGCCTTCTGGAGGATCGTCCCGGCGAGCGCGCGCGTCGCGTCGAGGGCGGCGGGCGCGGCGGCCGCGAGCTGGGCGGCGAGGTCGGCGGGCGCGCTGCGCGTCGAGAGGGCGCGGTAGAGGTCGGCCTGCTCGGCGTTCTCGGTGAGCCACGCGGCCTCGCGCTCGCGCCAGGCGGCGTGCTCGCGGGCCATCGCGTCGGCGCGGGCGGCGAAGAGCGCGCGCACCTCGTCGGGGACGAAGAAGGGCGTGCTCTCGGGCCACCCCACCGCGCGCTTGGCGGCGAGCGCGACGTCCTTGCCGAGGGGCTCGCCGTGGGCCTTGTGCGTGCCCTCCTTGCCGGGCGCGCCGTGCCCGATGGTGGTGCGGGCGCAGATGAGAACCGGCTTGCCCACGCTGGCGATCGCGGCGTCGAAGGCCGCGGCGACCTGCGCGTGGTTGTGGCCGTCGACGTGGAGCACGTACCAGCCGTAGGCCTCGAAGCGCCGCCCGACGTCCTCGCTCATCGCCTCGTCGAGCGCGCCGTCGAGGGTCACCTGGTTGTCGTCGTAGACGAAGATCAGGTTGTCGAGCTTGAGGTGGCCGGCGAGGGAGGCGGCCTCGTGGGAGATGCCCTCCTGCACGTCACCGTCGGAGACGAGGGCCCACACGCGGTGCGAGAAGAGCCCCGGGAAGCGCGCGGCGGCCATCTTCGCGGCGAGGCCCATCCCGACGGCGTTGGCGAAGCCCTGGCCGAGCGGGCCGGTGGTGACCTCGACGCCCGGCGTGAGGTGCACCTCGGGGTGCCCCGGCGTCTTCGAGCCCCACTGGCGGAAGCGCTTGAGCTCGTCGAGCGGGAGGTCGTAGCCCGCGAGGTGGAGCAGCGAGTAGAGGAGCATCGAGCCGTGGCCCGCGGAGAGGACGAAGCGGTCGCGGTCGGGCCAGTGCGGGTCGCGCGGGTCGTGGCGCAGGTAGCGCGACCAGAGCACGTAGGCGAAATCCGCGGCGCCCATCGGGAGGCCCGGGTGCCCGCTCTTCGCCGCCTCGATGGCGTCGATCGAGAGGAACTTGATGGTGTTGACGGCGAGGCGTGCGACGGCGTCGTCGGGTGCGGTGCTCACGGGGTGTCCTCGGGGTGTCGGTCTCAGACGATGCGGAAGGAGTCCTTCAGCGTGCAGCGGCGCTCACGGGTGAAGGTGCGGCAGGTGGTGAGGCCCTCGCCGGTGGGCGAGGCGATGGTCCAGGAGGTCCAGCCCTCGCCGCCGACGCCGATGCCGGCGTAGTTGGGGCCGTTCTTCACGAAGATCGAGGTGTTGATGGCGCGGGCCATGCGCGAGAGGTTGTCGATGTTGGTGCTCCACATCGTCGCGGTGTGGCCGTAGCCGTGCTCGACGCGCTTCGCGACGGCGATCGCCTCGTTCACGTCCTTCGCGCGCACGAGGCCGACCACGGGCATCAGCATCTCGTGCTGGACGAAGGGGTGCGACTCGTCGACCTCGGCCCAGAGGAGCCGCAGGTCGTCGGGCGCGCTCCGCCCCGCCGCGCGCAGAAGCACGTTGGCGTTCTTGCCGACGAACTCACGGTTGACGTGGTTGTCGGGCGTGATGAGAACCTTCTCGAGCGCCCGGAGCTCCCCGGCGGTGAGCTCGTGGGTGGGGGCGTCGCGCAGGGCCTTCTTGAAGCGGTCGGCGACGGAGGAGACGACGACGATCTCCTTCTCGCAGGTGCAGATGATGTTGTTGTCGAAGCCGGCGCCCGACACGATCCCGCGCGCGGCCTCCTCGAGGTGCGCGGTCTCGTCGACGACGGCCGGGGGGTTGCCCGGGCCCGCGCTGATCGCGCGCTTGCCGGACTTCATCGCCTGCTCGACCACCGCGCCGCCGCCGGTCACCACGACGAGGCGGATGCCCTTGTGGGTCATCACGGCCTGGGCGCTGGCGATGGTGGGCTCGGCGACGCAGCAGAGGAGGTTCTCGGGCCCGCCCGCCGACACGATCGCGTCGCAGAGGAGCGAGACGAACCACGCGCTGGTCTTCTTCGCGAGGGGGTGGGTGTTGAAGACCACGGCGTTGCCGCCGGCCACCATCCCGATGCCGTTGTTGATGATCGTCTCGGTGGGGTTGGTGCACGGCGTGATCGACGCGATGACCCCGTAGGGGGCGCGCTCGGTCACCATCAGCCCGTGGTCGCCCGAGCGCGAGATCGGCTCCAGGAACTCCGCCCCCGGCGTCTTGGTGATGGCCGCGCGGTTCTTGATGCGCTTGTCCTCGACGCGGCCGAGCTTCGTCTCTGCCACGGCGCGCTGGCACATCTCCTCGAGCACCCCGAGGGCCGCCTCGCGCATCGCGCGGACGACGGCGTGGCGCGTCTCGAGGGGCATCTCGTTGTACTGCTCGAAGGCCTTGCGCGCGGCGGCGACGGCGGAGTCGACGTCGTCGAAGACGCCCCGCCGGCGGACCTGAACCACAGGTGCAATGGCCTCGGCCACCGCGGCGGACAGCCCTTCGGCGCGCACGCCCTGCTTCTTCAAACGGTCGACGACGAGCGCGGCGATCTCTTCGATGCGGGGGTCGTTGGGGCGCATGGCGCGCGGAAGGTACCAAAGCGCCCGCCGGGCGAACATAGCGACGCGACGTCCCGCCCGACGTTTCGCAGCGCTTTCGCGGGGAACATGGTTCCGCCGGGGGAGGGTGGTGCGGTACTGTCGACAGATAGAAGGGACGCCTTTTGCGCACCGCCGGACGCCCCCCCTTCTCGGAGGAATCCCCTTGACCATGCTCAGACGCGCCGCCCTCTGGCCCCTGGCCCTCGCCGCCCTGCTCGCCGCCTGTAGCGACTCGGCGCCCGCCGTTCCCGACGGGGCGGGGCGCGCCGACGTCGCGGACGGCGCCGCGCCCGACAACGGCTCGCCCGACGGCGGCGACCTCGACGCGCCCGACGGCCCCGGCCTCGACGTCGTGCCCCTCAACGAGTCGGGCGCCGACGCCGCCGACGCGCCCGGCGACGTCCCCCCGCTCGGCCGCGAGTGCCCCGACAACCGCTACTGCGCCGTCGGCGAGCGCTGCATCGGCGGGCACTGCGCCGCCGACCCCTGCTCCACCATCGAGAACGTCTGCGGCGGCGACCGCTGCCTCGCCGCCTGCGTCCCCACGCGCGACCCCTGCGGCGGCATCCGCTGCAACAACAACGAGACCTGCCTCGAGGGCCGCTGCGTCGCGGGCTGCTTCCCCGCGCCCTGCGCCGGGGTCGTGTGCGCCGACGGCGAGTACTGCTCGCGCGCGTCGGGCCGCTGCGAGCCCCTCCAGCGCTGCTCGGCGCCGTGCCCCGAGGGCTTCGCCTGCCACGTCACCTGCATCGCCCCGTCGCCCTGCGACGACGTGACGTGCGCCATGGGCGAGGTGTGCGTCCGCGGCATGTGCGTCGCCAACCCCTGCGCCGGCGTCCGCTGCCCCGACGGCCAGATCTGCTCGAACGGCACCTGCATCGACACCTGCGGCTGCGCCACGCCCTGCAACCGCGGCGCGAACGACCGCTGCGTCTTCGGCCGCTGCGTCTGCGAGCCCCGCTGCCCCGCCGACGCGGCCTGCGGCGCCGACGACGGCTGCGGCGGCCGCTGCCCCGGCACCTGCGCCGACCCGCGGCAGACGTGCGACCCGGTCGCCGGCACCTGCTCGTGCGCCCCGCACTGCGCCGCCGACGCGCCCTGCGGCTCCGACGACGGCTGCGGCGGCCGCTGCAACACCGGCTGCGGCCCCGGCGAGATGTGCGACACCGACATGCGCCTCTGCGTGTGCGCCCCGCGCTGCCCGCCCTCCTCCGCCGCCGAGGGCGTCGACTGCGGCGCGCCCGTGCCCAACGTCTGCGCCGGCGGGCCCTCGTGCGGCACCGGCACCCGCTGCCCCTCGGGCAACCGCTGCGTGAGCGGCCGCTGCGAGTGCATCCCGTCGTGCCCGCCCGCCACCGCGGTCGACTGCGGCCAGGCGATCCGCAACGCCTGCTCGGGCGCGTCGTGCCCCGGCGTCGGCACCCGCTGCAACCCCGGCGAGCGCTGCAACGCGATGGGCCGCTGCGAGTGCATCCCGTCGTGCCCGGCCACCACCCCCGGCACCGTCGCCTGCGGCGTAGACATCCCCAACAACTGCCCCGGCGGCCCCGTCTGCGGCGTCGGCACCCAGTGCCCGTCGGGCCAGCGCTGCAACGCCGCGCTCCGCCGCTGCGAGTGCATCCTCAACTGCCCGTCGGCCACCACCGTGACGTGCGGGATGCCCCTCCCGAGCAACTGCCCGGGGATGACCTGCCCGGGCTCCGGCACCGTCTGCCCGACGGGCCAGGCCTGCACCGCCGGCTCGTGCCAGTGCGTCCCGCGCTGCCCGGCCACCTCGCCCACCACCGTCGCGTGCGGGCAGGACATCCCCAACGTCTGCGCCGGCGCGCCCTCCTGCGGGATGGGGACGCTCTGCGCCCCCGGCCAGCGCTGCAACACCACGATGCGCCGCTGCGAGTGCGTGCCCTCGTGCCCGACCGCGAGCACCGTCGACTGCGGCATGCCCCTGCGCGACACCTGCGGCGGGATGAGCTGCGCCGGCGTCGGCACCCGCTGCGCCGCGGGCCAGCGCTGCAACACCGCCACCAACACGTGCGAGTGCATCCCGTCGTGCGCGGCGCCGGAGACCATCGCGTGCGGCGGGGTGATCCCCAACGTGTGCCCGGGGATGACCTGCGCCGGCCGCGGCACCCTCTGCCCCTCGGGCCAGCGCTGCAACACCACCACCAACATGTGCGAGTGCGCGCCGCGCTGCCCCACCACCTCGCCGAGCACCGTGGCCTGCGGCACCAACATCCCCAACGTCTGCCCCGGCGGCCCCTCCTGCGGCACCGGCACGATGTGCCCCGCCACGCAGGTCTGCAACGGGACGAGCTGCGGTTGCGCCGCCGGCCAGACGCTCTGCGGCGCCACCTGCGTCAACACCGCCACCGACCGGAACAACTGCGGCCGCTGCGGCAACGTCTGCGGCACCGGCCAGTCGTGCGCGGCCGGCGTCTGCGTCTGCCCGGCGGGCCAGATGTTCTGCGCCGGCGCGTGCGTCGCCACCGCCACCAGCACCGCGCACTGCGGCGCCTGCGGCAACGCCTGCCCCGCCGGCCAGTCGTGCCTCTCCGGCGTCTGCGGCTGCGCGACGGGGACCACCTACTGCGCGGCCCTCTCGCGCTGCATCAACACCAGCACCGACGTCAACAACTGCGGCCGCTGCGGCAACGTCTGCCCGACGGGCCAGTCGTGCGTCGGCGGCATGTGCTCGTGCCCCGGCGGCACCGCCTACTGCGCGGCCCTCTCGCGCTGCGTCAACCTCAGCAACGACGCCACCAACTGCGGCTCGTGCGGCAACCGCTGCCCCACCGGCCAGCTCTGCCTCGCCGGCGTCTGCGGCTGCGCCACCGGCCAGACGTACTGCGGCTCCGCCTGCGTCAACACCGCCACCGACGTGAGCAACTGCGGCGCCTGCGGCCGCGCCTGCCCGTCGGGCCAGTCGTGCCTCTCGGGCACCTGCGGCTGCGCCGGCGGCGGGCTCTACTGCGGCGGCCGCTGCGTCGGCTCGACGGACGTCAACAACTGCGGCACCTGCGGCAACGTCTGCGCCTCCGGCCAGTCGTGCGTCGCCGGCACCTGCGCCTGCCCCGCCGGCCAGACGGTGTGCGGCGGCCGCTGCGTCAGCACCGCGAGCGACACCAGCAACTGCGGCATGTGCGGGCGCGTCTGCCCCACCGGCCAGTCGTGCATCGCGGGCAACTGCCAGTGCGCCACCGGGCAGATCTACTGCGCCACCCGCTGCGTCAACCCCTCGACCGACGCGGCCAACTGCGGCGCCTGCGGGATGGTGTGCCCCACGGGCCAGGTGTGCTCGGCGGGCCGCTGCCAGTGCCCCTCGGGCCAGACGCTCTGCGCCGGCCGCTGCGTCACCACCACCACCGACAACAGCAACTGCGGCGCCTGCGGCAACGTCTGCCCGTCGGGCACCACCTGCGTGAGCGGCGGCTGCGCGTGCCCCGGCGGCACCACCTACTGCGGCTCGACCTGCATCAACACGTCGACCGACGCCAACAACTGCGGCACCTGCGGCAACCGCTGCCCCTCGGGCACCACCTGCTCGGGCGGCCGCTGCGTCTGCCCGACGGGCCAGACGCTCTGCGGCACCACCTGCGTCAACACCTCGTCCAACAACAGCAACTGCGGCGCCTGCGGCCGCGCGTGCGTCTCGCCGCAGACCTGCCAGTCGGGCACCTGCGCCTGCACGCTCACCTGCACCGCCGCGCCCGCGCCGGGGACCATCGCCTGCGGCACGGCCATCGCCCACCCCTGCGGCACCGGGAGCTGCGGCTTCGGGACGATGTGCCCGTCGGGCCGCGTCTGCGACACGACCACCAACACCTGCCGCTGCGTCCCCTCGTGCCCGACGGGGACGGTGTGCGGCGCGTCGGACGGCTGCGGCGGCTTCTGCCCCGGCACCTGCGCGGCCGGCTCGACCTGCAGCGAGGTGCCGATGTCGAGCCCGCGCCGCTACGCCTGCGCCCCGGCCTCGTGCCCCGGCGGCTGCCCCTGCGGCCAGGTCTGCGTGCTCGGCACCTGCGTGAGCCTCTGCGCGGCGGGGGAGACGGTGTGCAACTGCAACCTCTGCTGCCGCGCCGGCGAGACCTGCACCCCCTCGGGCTGCCTGCCGCCGGGCTGACCGCGCGCTTCACCCCTCCCCACCGCGGCGCGATCCGATTATAGATCGCGCATGTTCCAGAAGGTCCTCATCGCCAACCGCGGCGAGATCGCCGCCCGCATCGCCCGCACGTGCCGCCGCCTCGGCGTCGCCACGGTCGGCGTCCACTCCGAGGCCGACGCCGGCGCGCTCCACACGACGGCCGTCGACGAGAGCCACCTCGTGGGCCCCGCGCCCGTGAAGGAGAGCTACCTCAACGTCGCCGCGATCCTCGACGCGGCGAGGAAGAGCGGCGCGCAGGCCGTCCACCCCGGCTACGGGCTCCTCTCGGAGAAGTCGCACTTCGCCCGCGCCGTCCGCGACGCCGGGCTCGTGTGGATCGGCCCTCCCCCCGAGGCCCTCGACCGCCTCGGCGACAAGATGCGCGCCCGCCACACCGCCCTCGCCGCGGGCGTCCCCCCCGTGCCCGGCGCCGACGCGCCGATCGAGACCGTCGAGGCCGCCCGCGAGGTCACCGCGCGCATCGGCTACCCCGCGCTGGTGAAGGCCGTCGGCGGCGGCGGCGGCATCGGGATGCAGCTCGTGAAGGACGACGCCGGCCTCGAGCGCGCGATGAAGTCGTGCAGCGACCGGGCGGCCTCGGCCTTCGGCGACGCGCGCGTCTACGTCGAGCGCTACGTCGAGAGGCCTCGCCACATCGAGGTGCAGATCTTCGGCGACACGCAGGGCACGGTGGTCGCCCTCGGCGAGCGCGAGTGCTCGCTCCAGCGACGCCACCAGAAGATCGTCGAGGAGTCGCCCGCGCCGGCCTTCGCCACGCCGCAGGGCCCGGGGCACCGCGCGGCGATCCTCGACGCGGCCGTGCGCCTCGGGAAGACGGCGGGCTACGTCGGCGCGGGGACGTGCGAGTTCATCTGGGACGACGCGCGGCAGGAGTTCTACTTCCTGGAGGTCAACTGCCGCATCCAGGTGGAGCACCCGGTGACGGAGATGGTGACGGGCCTCGACCTCGTCGAGTGGCAGCTCCGCGTCGCGGGCGGCGAAGCCCTCGGCCCCGAGGTGACGAGCAACGTCCGCCAGGGCCACGCCGTCGAGGCGCGGCTCTACGCGGAAGACCCTTCGAAGGGCTTCATCCCGAAGCCCGGCGACGTCCACGCGATCACGTGGCCGACGGGCGAGGGCGTCCGCGTTGATGCGGGCATCGCCGCGCCCGGCCAGGTGACGCCCTACTACGACCCGATGGTGGCGAAGATCGTCGCCCACGCCCCGACGCGCGCCGAGGCGATCGCGCGGCTCGACGCGGCGCTCGCGGCGACGACGGTGACTCCGCTCGTCCACAACCTCGCGTTCCTCCGCGCGGTGCTGGTGTCGCCGGAGTTCGCCGCGGGGCGCTACGACACCACCTTCGCGGAAGCCTTCGCGAAGCGGAAGCCCTGAGGGGAGGAGGGCGGTGGCGATCCTCCCCGGCGCGACCCTCGGCATCCTCGGCGGCGGCCAGCTCGGTCGCATGACCGCGATGGCCGCCCGCTCGCTCGGCTACCGCGTCCACGCGCTCGACCCCGACCCCGCGTGCCCGGTCCGCTCGGTGGTCGACCGGCTCGTCACCGCCCCCTTCGACGACGTCGCCGCCGCGGAGGAGCTCGCCGGCGGCTGCGACGTCATCACCCTCGAGATCGAGCGCATCGGCCTCGACGCCCTCGCCGCCGCCGCCCGCCGCTGCCCCGTCCGCCCCGGCGCGGGCGTGCTCGGCGTCGTGCAAGACCGCGGCGTCCAGCGCGCCTGGCTCGCCGCGCACGGGCTCCCGCAGGGCCCCTGGCGCCGCTGCGGCAGCGCCGAGGAGCTCCGGGACGCGCTCACCGAACTCGGCGGCGACTGCTTCGTGAAGTCGTGCCGCGACGGCTACGACGGGCGCGGTCAGTTCCGCACGCGCTCGCCTGGCGAAGCGGACGCGGCGTGGTCGGCGCTCGGCGGCGCTCCCGTGGTGGCGGAGCGCGCGCTCGCGCTCGACGCGGAGCTCTCGGTGCTCGTGGCGCGCCGTCCGTCGGGCGAGGTGGCCGTTCACCCGCCGTCGCTCAACCACCACGAAGACCGCGTCCTCGCGTGGTCAGTGCTCCCCGCGCCGATGCCCGCGGCGGTGCTCGACGAGGCCCGCGCGCTCGCCACGCGCATCGCCGACGCGATCGGGCTCGAGGGGATCCTCGCCGTCGAGCTCTTCCGCGCGGGCGACTCGCTGCTCGTCAACGAGCTCGCGCCGCGGCCGCACAACAGCTTCCACGCGACCGAGGTGGCGTGCCTGACGAGCCAGTTCGAGCAGCTCGTGCGGGCCGCCTGCGACCTGCCGCTCGGCGCGACCGACGTGACCCGCCCCGCGGCCATCGCCAACCTCCTCGGCGACCTCTGGGCGGAGGGCACCCCCCGCTTCGAACGGGCGCTCGCGGTGCCGGGCGTGAGGCTCTTCCTCTACGGCAAGAAGGACGCGCGCCCGGGGCGCAAGATGGGCCACCTGCTCGCCTCGGGCGCGACGCCCGACGACGCCGTCGCCCGCGTCCGCGAGGCCCTCGCCGCGCTGTCGCCCGCCGTCAGCCCCGCCGCGGCAGCGCCAGCGTCGCGCGCGTGACCCCGCCGCCCGACGTGATCGCGAAGGCCCCGCCGTGCTGCGCCGCGGCGGCCTGCACGAGGTAGAGCCCCAGGCCCATCCCTTCGCCCGGCGCGCGCGTGGTCACGAAGGGCTGGCCCAGGCGTGGCAGGAGCGTCGGGTCGATCCCCTCGCCGCGGTCCTCGACGTGGATGTACGCCCGCGCCTCGTCGGCCTCGAGACGCACCGACACCGCGCCCTCGGTCGTCGCCGTGGCGAGGCGCGCGTTGTCGAGGAGGTTGCAGAGCGCCTGGCGCATGGTCTCGGGCCGCACGTGCACCACGGCCCCGTCCGCGCCGTCGGCCGCGCTCACCGACGCGTCGGCGCCGCACTCGCCCACCACCTCGCGCACCCACGCGCCGAGCGCGACGGCGGCGGGCTCCTCGGGGCTCTGCTCGTGCGGACGGAGCCGCGAGAGGATCGCCGCGCAGCGCTTGATCTCCGCGCGGATGCGGTCGGCCTGGGCCCGCGCGTCGGGGCGATCGGCGAGCACGTCGCTGAGCTCGCTCGCGAGGATGGCGACGGTGCCGAGCGGGGTGTTGAGCTCGTGGGCCGCCCCCGCGGCGAGGGTGCCGACGGCGGCGAGGCGCTCGGCGCGCTCGGCGTCGAGGCGCGCCTCGGTGAGCTCGCGCTCGCGGCGGCGCAGCGAGGCGTTGACCCGATCGGTGAAGTACCAGAGGCACCCCGCGGTGAGCGCGAAGGCCAGCCACATCCCCCGCACGTGCAGCAGGAACATCCCCGGCGCGTGCCACACGTGCACCGCCTCGGGCTTCGCCAGCAGCAGCGCGCCGAACGAGCCCACCGCGCCCGCCGCCACCGCGAGGCTCCAGCGCCGCGCGACGAGCACCGCCGCGAGCGCCACCTGGAGGAGGTAGAGCGTGGTGAAGGGGTTCATCGCGCCGCCCGTCCAGAGCAGGAGCGCGGTGATGGCCGCGGTGTCGACGAGGAGGTTGACCGCGACCGTCCGGTCGGTGAGCGCGCCGCCGCGGGCGATCGCGCGCGTGAGCACCACGTTGGCCACCGCCAGCGCCCCGAAGATCACCGCCACGGGCACCTCCGGCACCGGCGCGTGGAGCACGAAGCGGAGCGCCAGCACCGACGCGCCCATCGCGGCCACCGCGGCCCAGCGGATGCGCACGAGCCAGCGCAGCTCGACGGGGTTCTCGTGCGGGCTCGGGGGGGCCTCGCGGGTCATCGCCGCGGCGGCAGCTTCTGGAGCTTCCGCTGGAGCGTCCGGCGGTGCATCCCCAAGCGGCGAGCGGTCTCGGAGATGTTGCCGTTGCACTCGGCGAGCACGCGCTGGAGGTGCTCCCACGCCGCGCGGTCGAGCGAGGGGACGTGGTCGACCTCCGCGCCTTCGGCCGCCGCGCCGCCCTGGTCGCTGAAGGCCGCCTCGATCTCCGCGGGCTCGGCGGGCTTGGTGAGGTAGTTGACCGCGCCGGCCTTCACCGCCTCGATCGCGCTCGGGATGCTGCCGTAGCCCGTCAGCACCACCACCGCGACGTCGGGGAACCGCCGCCGCAGCTCGCGCAGGAGCTCCATGCCGCCGCCGGGCATCTTGAGGTCGACCACCGCGCGCTCGGGCTCCCACCCCTCGCACACTGCGAGCGCTTCGGCGAGCGAGCCCGCCGACCGCACGTCGTGGCCGCGCCGCGCGAGCGCGGCAGAGAGCGCCGCGCGGAAGGGCGCGTCGTCGTCGGCCACGAGCCAGGGGATCGGCGGGACGTCGGTCACGGGGTCAGAGCGCGCCCGCGGTGTCTCACGGGGGGTCGGGCGGCGGCCACTCTACCGCGTGCGTCACGTTGTCGCAGCGCCGCGCGGCGTGGTAGGCGCCGACGCCATGACCACGCTCGACACGCGCGGGTGCTCGTTCGCGACGGTGATCGCGATGCCCGAGGGCTACGAGGTGTACGACTTCACCGCGGGCTACGACCCCGCGCGCGCGCTCCGGTCGCCCTACGGCGTCGGGCGCTACGACGAGAAGCGCCGCGGGATGTACACCGCTGCGCTCTTCGAAGGCGCGCGCGACGTCCACATGGGGGTCGACCTCGCGGCCCCCGTCGGCACCGCCGTCCACGCCTTCGCCGACGGCGCCGTCCACCGCTTCGGGTACAACCCCGCGCCGGGCGACTACGGGTACACGCTGGTGACGCGCCACGAGGTCAACGGGACGGCGGTGTACGCGCTCCACGGCCACCTCGCGGCCCGCTCGCTGGAGGGGCGCTTCGAGGGCCAACCTGTCGCGCGCGGCGAGGTCATCGCGTGGCTCGGCGACCGCCACGAGAACGGCGGCTGGAACCCCCACCTGCACTTCCAGCTCTCGCTCGTGCGCCCGGAGGTGCCCGACCTGCCCGGCGTGGTGAGCGAGCGCGACCGGGAGGAGGCGCGGCGCAGGTACCCCGACCCGCGCCTCGTCCTCGGCCCGCTCTACTGAAGGGTCAGACGAAGAAGTCGGGGTAGAGCTCGACGGAGGGGTCGACGGCGTAGCGCGAGAGGTCGGTCACGCCCTCGGCGCGCAGCACATCCTCGTCGATGAAGAAGTTGCCCGTGCACGAGCGCGCGGGCCTCGTGAGAATCGCGTAGGCCGCGTCGGCCATGATCTCGGGCGTCCGCGAGTGGCGCATCACCTCGTCGCCGCCGAGGAGGTTCTGGATCGCCGCCGTCGCCACGGTGGTGCGCGGCCAGAGCGCGTTGAAGGCCACCCCCTTCGCGCGGAACTCCTCCGCCATCCCCAGCACGCACATGCTCATCCCGAACTTCGCCATCGTGTACGCGACGTGCGGGCCGAACCACCGCGCCTCCATGTTGAGCGGCGGCGAGAGGTTGAGCACGTGCGGGTTCTCCGCGCGGAGCAGGTGCGGGAGCGCGGCCTGGCTGCAGAGGTACGTCCCGCGCGTGTTGACATGGTGCATGAGGTCGTAGCGCTTCATCGGCGTCTCGAGCGTGCCCGTGAGGCTGATCGCGCTGGCGTTGTTGACGAGGATGTCGACGCCGCCGAAGGTCTCGACGGCCTTCGCCACCGCGGCGTGCACCTGGTCCTCGTGGCGGATGTCCACCGCGCAGGCGAGGGCGCGCCCGCCCGCGGCCACCACCTCCTCGGCGGCGGTGAAGATGGTCCCCTCCAGCTTGGGGTGGGGGTCGGTGGTCTTGGCGGCGATGACGACGTTGGCGCCGTCGCGGGCGGCGCGCAGGGCGATCGCCTTGCCGATGCCGCGGCTCGCGCCGGTGATGAACAGGGTCTTGTTGCGCAGGGACATTGGGCTCCGTGGCTCCTCGGGGGTGGCGGGCGTGTGACCGCGGCGTGTACCGCGGGCGCGGCGCGCGTGGCAACGCTTCAGTCGCGGCCGCGCGCTGCCGTTGAAGCTGGCGAGACCACCGTGAGCGCCCTCCCGCTTCCCGCGTCCCTCGCCCCCGCCCCCACCGCCCACCGCCGCATCGGCCGCTACGAGGTGATCCGCGAGATCGCCTCGGGCGGCATGGCGACCGTGTACGTCGCCCGCGCGCTCGGCCCGCGCGGCTTCTCGCGGATCGTCGCCCTCAAGCGGCTCCACCCCCACCTCGCGGCCGACGACGACTTCGTGCGGATGTTCCTCGACGAGGCGCGCATCGCCTCGGGCCTGCGGCACCCGAACGTGGTCGCCACGCTCGACATCGACGACTCCGAGGGCCTCTCGCTCGTGATGGAGTACGTCGACGGCCTCTCGCTGCTCGACGTGACCCGCGCCGCCGCCGAGCGCCGCGAGCGCCTCCCGGTCGGCGTCTCCGTGCGCGTCACCCTCGACGTCCTCGCCGGCCTCCAGGCCGCCCACGACCTCGTCGACGAGGAGGGCAACCCCGCCGGCGTCGTGCACCGCGACGTCTCCCCGCACAACGTCCTGCTCGACCGCACCGGCACCGCGCGCATCACCGACTTCGGCGTCGCCCGCGCCACCACCCGGCTCACCTGCACCCGCGACGGCCGCGTGAAGGGCAAGCTCTCGTACATGGCCCCCGAGCAGGTGACCGGCGACCGCTACGACCACCGCGCGGACGTCTTCGCCGCCGGCGTCGTCGCCTGGGAGCTGCTCTCGGGCCGCCGCCTCTTCGCCGGCGCGCACGACGCCCAGGTGCTCCACGCGCTTCTCTACGAGCCCGTCCCCGCGCTCGACGCCAAGGTGCCCCGCCGCGTCGCCGCCGCCGTGATGCGCGCGCTCCACCGCGACCCCTCGCAGCGCTGGCGCTCGTGCGCGGCCTTCGCCGAGGCCCTCGAGTCCGCCGCCCCGCGCGACGCCGGCACCTCGCCGCGCGCGGTGGCCGCGCTCGTCCGCCGCTACGACCGCGGCGGCGACCGCTTCCGCGCCAGCCTCACGTCGCTCCCCGGCGTCTCGGCCGACGAGGCCGGGCGCGTGTCGGGCGTCATCTCGCGCGAGCCCGACGCGCCCGAGTGCACCTTCGACGTGATCGAGCTCATCCCCGAGGAGGACCGCCTCCCCGAGGTCGAGCTCACCGGCAGCGCGCTCGTCGAGGTGACCGAGCCCGCGCCCGACCCGCGCGGCCCCGACGCCAACGACCTCGCGATCCGGCAGCGCGTCGTCCGCCCGACGCCGCGGTGGGTGCGGGTCGGCGCCGCCGTCGCCGGGGTCGTCGCCGCCCTCGGCGCGTCGGCCGCGCTCGTCGCCCGCTCCACGCACCCGCCCGCGCCGTCGCTCGCGCCGCCCGCGCCGCCGTCGCCCGCGCTCCCCGCGCTCTCGGCGATGTCGCTCGCGCCGCCCGCCGCCGCGCCCGAGGCCCCCGCCGCCGCCCGCCGCGCGCCCGCCGGTGGCATCGGCGCGCCCCGCCCTTCGCGTGATCGCCGCCCCCGCGCGGCCACCCCGCGCGCTTCGCGCTCGCGCCCAACCCCTACGCCTCGGCCGTCGGCCGCAAGGCGAACGCCCCCGCCGCGCCGCGCTGAGCGGGCGCCGCGGGATCGCGGGGGATCGTCGGGGGAGGGGGCGCGCTACCGGCGCGCGGCGGGCGAGGCGGACCGCGCGTCCTCGATGGCCCCGTACTCGCGCTCGAACATCACGAGCTGCTCGGTGACGATCGCGAGGTTGCGGTCGTTCATCTCGGTGGGCTCCGCGCGGCCGAGGTCCCACATCTGGCGGTACACCTCGCCGAGGCGGTCGCAGAGGTCGCTGAGCGCGTCGAGGCTGCGCGTGCGGCGGTCCTGCCCGGCGAACTGCTGCCCGTACTCGTTGAAGATCTCGTTGGCCGCGCCGCCGAGCATCCCCTGGAGGTCGACGAACTTCGTCGCCTGCCGCGCCTTGCGCACCTCCTCGAGCTCGGAGCGGTAGGTCGCGAGGCTCTCCTCGACGATGTTGATGTTGTCGACGTTCTGCGTGAGCTCGGGGTGCTGCGCGCGCAGGGTCTTCATCCGATCCTGCACCTGGGTCAGCGAGTCGATCATCCGCTGGAGCAGGTCGGGCCGCCGCGTCTGCCGCGCGCGCCCCGCGAAGTGCACGTCGTAGAGCTTGAACTGCCCGTTGGCGCACTCGGCCAGCGTGCCGGCCTGCTCCTCGGGCGTCCCCATGCCCCGCGCCTCCACGATCTCGCCGCGCTCGGTCACGTACATCTGGCGGTTCTGGGCGACGAGGTCCATGTCCTCCTTCGTCCCGTGGCCCGACGGCACGCTCGGCGCGAGCTCCGCCATCGACTCGCCGACGCGCTCGAGGTCGTCGATCATCTCCGCCAGGAGCCCGAGGTCGCGCGTGTTGCGCGCCTTGCCCGCGAAGTGCCGGTGGTACTTCGCGAACACCAGGTTGGCCTGCGTGCGCAGCGCGTCGAAGTCCTCGTAGTCGGGCCCGAGGCTCTTCACCCGCATGATCTCCTTCCGCTCGGTCTCGTAGATCTGGAGGCTCTGGCGCACGGTGTCGCGCAGCTTCCCGAACTCGGCGGCGGGGACGTTGCGCTGCATCCGCTCGAGGTCGGCCTGCACGCGCTTCATGCGGTTGACGATGTCGTTGAGGGCCGTGAGGTCGCGCGTCACGCGGGACTGGCCGGCGAAGCGGGCGTCGTACTCCGCGCCGATCTGGTCGATGTCGTTGCGGATCATCTGGAGGGTGGGGGTCGCCATAGAGGGCGCGGAGACTACCCGCGGAGCGCCGCGGGATGCAAACCCCGCCTGCGCCCCGCCCCACGCCCCCGCGCCGCCCGCTACAGCACCCCGCTCCAGGTCCCGCTGGTGCGCTGCGGCGGGCGCTGGCCGGGCCGCGGCGACAGCCCGTCGCGCAGCCGCTGGAGGCAGGCGCGGAGCGTGGAGGCCGAGCACTCGGCGCCGAGCAGGAGGTCGAGCTCCGGGTCGCGCCCCTCGCAGGCCCGCAGCGCGTCGAGGATCACCCGCGGCGCCGGCACGTGCCCCGGGAGCGTCTCGACGCGGGCGAGGGTGCGCTCGACGAGGTCGCGGTCGTGGGCGCGGAGCTCGTCGCGCTTGCTCACGTCGAGCAGGAGCGAGGTGAAGTTGGTGAGGTCCTGCCAGACGCGGATGAGGTGGTCGTGGCCGTGGGGCCCGGCCGGCGGGTCGAGCAGCGCCGCGCGGATGCGCGACTGGAAGACCCGGAGCATGTAGAGGTCGTGTACGCGCATGGCGTGGGCGGCCGGGCAGCCGAGCACCCGCGCGATGGTGTTGCCCGAGGCCCGCAGGCGCGCGGCGATGGTGTCCTCGTCGGGCAGGTCGTTGCCGGTGACGGTGCGGTGCAGGTCGACGTACGCGCGGCGGATGCCCAGCGCCACCTCGGTCTCCCCGGCGGTGACGTCGGGCGAGCGGGGGAGGCCCTCCGCGTCCGCGACGAGCCGGTCGAGCATCCGCAGGCAGCGCCGGCACACCTGGAGGGCGCTGTCGCACGACGCGACGCGCTGCCACGCGGCGCCGGCGGCGCGCGCGAGGGCCTCCTGGTGGCCGCCGAGCTCCATCCGCCCGAGGGTCGCCGTGTCGCTGATCGGGTCGAGGGTGGCGGCGCCGTCGCCACCGTACCAGGCCGCGACGTCGTCGAGGAAGGCGCGCACGTCGGAGGCGATCCCCCGCACGGACGCCTCGAGCGCCGTCGGGGGCTCCGACGAGGACACGTATCGCCGTACGTCGACCGCGTCGACGCGGCGGAGCAGCGCCCGCAGCGCGGCGTGGAGGCGGACGGGCGTGGCGCCGGGGCCCGGTCGGGCCGGCGGCTTCGGCATGGGCTTGGGGAAGACGGAGGGCTGGAGCATCGCGCGGCTTCTCGCCCCGAAAGTACGGCGCGGCTCGGCCGTGCCTTGAGGCTCAGCGCACCGCGGCGTCGCCCCGCCCGGTGTTGAACGCGGGCATCTGCCCGGGGTCGGCCTGCGACGGGCGCAGGAGGTCGAGGCGCTCCTCGTGGACCTCGGGCCGGAGCCGCGCCCGCAGGTCGCGCAGGAGCTCCTCCCGCCGCTGCGCGCGCCGCTCGCGCACGATGAACCCGCGCACCGAGGCGACCACCCCCGCGTCGTCGAGCGAGCGGTCGAGCGCGGGCCGCTGGCCGGTGAGCACCGCGACCCCGAAGCGGCCGTCGGCGAGGGCCACCGGCGCCGGGGTCACGTCCATCTCGCGGGCGAGGCCGAACACCGCCGCGGCGAGGGCCGGGTCGACCCGCTGCCCGTCGCCCGCCGCGGGCAGCCCCGTGCGCTGGAAGTAGTGCGTGTCGCCGTCGTGGGCGCGCGCGGCGTCGTCCACGGCGCCCTGACGCGCGAGCTCACGGACGCGGCGCATGTCGCCGCGGGCCCGGCCGATCTCCGCGATCGCGCGCTCGGCGGCCGCGCGGTCGGTGGCGACGACCACGGTCGCGCGGCGGTACTCGGGCTGCTGGTAGTCCGCGCGGTGGGCCTCGTACCACTGGCGCACCTCGGCGTCGGTCACCGCCTCCGGGGTGACCGCGTCGAGCACGGCCACCTGCTCGACGCGCTGCGCGAGGTTGCGGCGCACGGTCTGGGCGAGCTGCGGATCGCGGTCGAGCCCGCGCCGCCGCGCCTCGTCGGCCAGCAGGTACGTCGTCATCAGGTTCTGCAGGAACTCCCTCCGCCGCGCCGGGTCGGCGTAGGTGGCGCGGATCGGCGCCGGGGCCTCGTTGAGCAGGTCTTCGAGCTCGCCGAGGGTGACGGCGGTGGCGTTGACGCGGGCCACCACCTGCGCGCGCCGGGCGGCCTCCGCGGGGGAGGGGGGGCGCGGGGCGCCGCCGGCGTCGGGGCCCCGCGGCTGCGCGGCGACGGGGGCGGCCGCGGCGATCGAGGCCGCGAGGAGGGCGGCGCGGAGGCGGAGGGGCGGGCGCATCGGCGTGGTTGCGGGTCGCACGGGCGCGGGCGGGCGTCAAGGGCGCGGCGCGGGCCGCTGCCGTGGTAGCGTCGCGCCCGGTGAGCGTCGTCGCGCGAAAGACCCCGCTGGGGCTGCCGAGCCGGGCGCGGTGCCCGTCGTGCGGTGCGGCGGTGGGCCCGGGCGCGCGGCGCTGCCTGCGCTGCGGCGCGGCGGTGGTGCGCGCCGAGGGGATCGACCTCGTCACCTTCGCGCGCCCCGCGGCCCCCTACGCCTCGGGCGACCGCGTCGCCGGGCGCTACGAGGTGATCGAGGCCTACGGCGCCGGGCCCCTCGGCACGACGTACCGCGCGCGGGACCGTGACGGGCGCGCGGTGGCGGTGAAGGTGCTGCCCCACGCGCTGCTCCCGACGGTCGACGCGCGCGACGGGTTCGTCGCGTCCTTCCGCCACCTGTGCGGGCGCGCGTTCGAACGCGTCGCGATGCCCACCGACGTCGGGATCGACGCGGGGGCGGTGGTCTTCGTGGTGTCGCCGTGGGTCTTCGGCGCGTCGCTGCGGCGTATCCTGCGGGCCTACCGCGCGGCCGAGCGGCGCCTCGAGCCCGACCAGGGGCTCGGCGTGCTCCAGGGCGTCGCCGCCGCGTTGCGCGAGTTGCACACCGTCTCCTCCCACGGCGCCGTCTACCCCGAGAACGTCCAGGTCACCGCCAACTCGGTCGTGCTCACCGACGCCGCGCTCGCCGCGGCCGTCCCCCCCGCGCGCCTCGCCGAGCACCTCGCGCGCTTCGCCGACGTGCTCCCCTACCTCGCGCCCGAGGTCCGCGCCGGCAAGCGGACGAGCGCGGGCGCCGACCTCCACGGCGTCGGCGTGCTCGCCTCCGAGCTCCTCTACGGTGACCCGGTCGCCACCTCCGCGACGGGCGTCGTGCTCCCGGCCACCGCCCCCGAGCTCGAGGAGGCCCTCCGCGCGCTCGTCTCCGCGCAGGCCCCGACGCGCGCCGGCGCCCTGCCGCTCGCCCTCGAGCGCCTGCTGCGCTTCGCCGGCCCGGCCTCGCTCCCGCCCTACGCGCCGCTCCCGTCGCCGAGCGCGAAGAGCGAGGCCCGGACGCGCAAGCTCCGGTCGATGGCCGTCCAGGGCCCGCCGCCGATCCCGCCGCGCGCGCTCAAGCCGCGTTCGAAGTGACCGCCCGCGCGCCGCTCTGAAACCGCGCACTCTCTCCGACCGCCCCTCATGCGGCTCGGCCGTGGGGCCGTTGCTCTCCTCGACGCGCGCCGTCCGCGCGGACAGGTGACCGATGAGCCTCCCCCAGCCGCAATGCGACCGCTGCCAGTCCCCGCTCGCCGCCCCCGGGCGCTGCGCCCACTGCGCGCCTGCCGCGCCCCTCACGGCGCTCACAGGCGCGCGGCCGCGGAGCGTCGACCCGGGCAAGCCCCCGACGCCCTCCGCGCCCGACGACAACTGGGACGTCGTCCTCAGCGACGCGCCCGGGCGCCGCTCCCTCGAGTCGATGCCGGGCGAGGAGGGCCTCGGCACCCTCGCCTTCGAACGCGTGCCCGACGGCTCCATCCGCCCCATCGCGCGCGAGCCCGCCCCCGCGCCCGAGCCCCCGCCCCCCCCGCGCCCCCGAGCGACCGGCTCACCGTCGGCTTCCTCGGCGCCGCGGGCTCGTTCGCCATCCCGCCGCCGCGCATCCTCACCGAGCCGCCGACCGACGTCTTCCCTGCGCGCAGCACGCCGCGCGTGATGATCCTCGGCGCTGGCAAGGGCGACGCCCCCGGCGAGCGCATCACCCCGCAGACCACGCTCGCCTTCCAGCGCGACCTCGCCGCGCCCGTCGCGCCGCAGCCCGCCGCGCCCGTCGCGCCGCACCGCGGTGACGTCGCGCTCGCCGCGACGCTCGCGTTCGAGGCGCGCCCCGCCGACCTCGCCGTGCAGGCCGCGGCCGCGCCCGTCGCGCTCACCAACTCCGTCCCCGCGAACGACGCCGCGCCCGCGCCCGCCGTCGCGCTCCCCGCGCCCGCCGTCGCGCCCGCCGTCGCGCTCCCCGCGCCCGCCGCGCCCGCCGAGTCGCCGATCTCCATGCAGGTCACGGCCCTCGCGGGGGGCGCCGCGCTCCTCGTGTCGGGGCTCCTCTCGGCCCCGACCGGCGCGACCGACACGGTGGCCTTCCTCCTCGCGGGCGGCGCGCTCCTGGCGACCACCGTTTCGGAGATGTCCTCGCTCCAGCGCGCGTGGGCGTCGGTCGCCGTCGGACTCCCGCTCCTCGTGCTCGAGGTCGGCGCCAACCCGATGCTCCCGGGCCTCGCCGCGGCCCTCGCGGCCCTCGTCGTCGCCGCGCTCGGCGGCGCGCGCCGCCTCCGCGCGCGCCTGCCCGCCGCCGCCCTCTCGCGCGACGCCCTCGCCGGCGCCGTCGTCGCGTGCGCCGCGTGGATGATGGCCCCGGGGGCCGGCGGGCTCGCCGACGCGTCGCGCGCCGCGGGCCCCGCGGGCTGGGTCGCGCCGCTCATGCTCCCGGGCCTGCTCGTCGGGCTCGCCGCGCTCGCCCCCGCCGTCGCGCGCCGCGCCGCGCAGGGCCTCGTCGCCGCGCCCGCGCTCTGGTGCGCCGCGCTCCCCTTCCTCCAGGCGCTCGACCTCTCGCTCCCCACCGCGGCGACGCAGCTCATCGCTGCCCACGCCCTCGCCGCCCTCGCCGCCGTCGCCGTCACCTCCCTGGCACTCTCGGCGGTCGTCGAGGGGCACGCCGCCCAGGCCTGAATCGCGCCGCGGCGCACGCCGATCGCATCACACGGTATTCCCCGCGGGGCCGCGGGCGGATAGCATCCGCGCCCGATGCGACGCCCCCTCCTGTTCGCGCTCGCGCTGCTCGGGTGCGACGACGGCGCGCCGGCCGACGCCCCCGCGCGCCCGCCCGGCCCGTCGAAGCCCACCGACCCCTCGCTCGACGCGGCCGCCCGCTACTCGTCGATGTGCGCGGCGTGCCACGGCGAGGTCGGCGAAGGGGGCGCTGCGCCGCGCCTCGTCGACACGAGGCTCACGGTCGACGCGCTCACCCGGGCGATCGACGGGGCGATGCCGCAGGGCAACCCAGGCGCCTGCCGGGGCGACTGCCCGCGCGCGCTCGCGGCCTACATCAAGGCCACCTTCACCTCGCGCGCCCTCGCCTGCGAGACGGTGCCGCCGTCGCCGCGCCGCCTGCGGCTCCTCTCCCGTCGTGAGTACCGCAACACCCTGCGCGACCTGCTCGGGCTCGTTGGCGCGATGAGCCCCGCGGCGCCCGCGGCCGACTGCAACCGCCAGCGATTCGAATACGACCCGGGCGGCCGCACGCTCCAGAGCGTCCACCTCGCGGGCTCGTTCAACGGCTGGTCGCCGACGGCCGCGCCGCTCGCCTGGTCCGACGCCGCGCGCCGCTGGCAGGCCGACGTGGTGCTGGCCAACGGCGAGCACCAGTACAAGTTCGTGCTCGACGGCCGCGACTGGGTGCGCGACGAGCGCAACCCGGCCACCGCGCCCGACGGCTTCGGCGGGCTCAACTCCGTGCGCGCCGTCCGCTGCGACGCGCCCGCCACCCCGATGCCCTCGGGGCGCGCGCTCGCCTTCGACCCCGCCGCGACGCTGCCGGTGGAGACGCGCCCGCAGGGCTTCGCCTTCGACACCCACGCCGACGTCGCGCTCGTGACCTCGACGCACGTCTCCGAGCAGCTCGCGGCCGCCGCGCGCGTGGCCGAGGCGCTCGGCGACGAGCTCCTCCCCGCCGTGGGCTGCGCCGCCGCGATGGACGCCGCGGCCTGCGCCGAGCGCGTCACGACGAGCTTCGGGCGCCGCGCCTTCCGCCGCCCGCTCACCGAGGGCGAGGCGCGGCGGTTCCGCGCGCTGGTCACGGGCGCCCCGACCGTGCGCGCCGGCGTCGGCCGCGCGGTGCGGGCGATGCTGGTGTCGCCGTCGTTCCTCTACCGCTCGGAGATGGGCGAGGCGCAGCCCGACGGCACCTACAAGCTCACGCCGTGGGAGACGGCCTCGGCGCTCTCGTACGCATTCTGGGGGACGGCGCCCGACGACGCGCTCCTCGACGTGGCGGCGCGCGGCGCGCTCGGCACCCAGGCCGACCTCGAGCGCGAGGCCCGGCGCCTCCTCGCCGACCCGCGCGCGAGGGAGCAGGTGGCCGCCTTCGTGACGCAGTGGCTCGGCGTCGAGAGCGTCGCCTCCACGCCGCGCAACGCCGCGCTCTTCCCCGACTTCACCGACGCGGTGCGGGCCGCGATGCTCGAGGAGACGCGGCGCGCGTTCACGTACGCGGTGTTCGACGGGACGCACCGGCTGGCCGAGCTCTTCACCGCCAGCGAGAGCTTCGTCAACGAGCCCCTCGCGCGCTTCTACGGGATGGCCGGCGTGACGGGCGAGGACTTCCGCCGCGCCGCGGTGCCCGCCGAGCGCGCGGGCGGCGTGCTCGGCCACGGCAGCGTGCTCACCCGCTACGCCCACAGCGACCAGGGCTCGCCCATCCTGCGCGGGGCCTTCGTGCGGCAGACGCTGCTCTGCCAGGAGTTCCCGCCCCCGCCGCCCAACGCCGGCGGCGTGCCGGACGTCAACCCCAGCGCCACCACGCGCGAGCGCTTCGCGCAGCACACCGCCAACGCCGCCTGCGCGACGTGCCACCGGCACATCGACGGCATCGGCTTCGGCTTCGAGCAGTTCGACGCCGTCGGCCGCGTCCGCTCGACGGAGAACGGGCGCCCCGTCGACCACGCCGGCGCCCTCACCGACGTCGAGGGCCTCGGCTCGGGCTCGCGCGTGGAGTTCTCCTCCGTCGCCGAGCTCGGCCGCGCGCTCGCCGGAAGTGAGTCCGCCGCCCTCTGCGCCGCGCGCCAGTGGTACCGCTTCGCCCGCGGCGCCCGCGACACCGCGCTCGACCGCTGCGCCGTCCGCTTGATGCTCGCCCGCGCCCGCGAGCACGACGGCGACCTGCGCGAGCTCCTCCTCTCCGTCGCCCTCTCCCCCGACTTCGTCACCCGCCGCTGAGGAGACCGTACGCATGCGAACCATCGCCCGCAGGAGGTTCCTCCAGGCCGCCCTCGGCGCCGCGTCGGCGCTCCCCTTCTGGCTCGCCTCCCGCCGCGAGGCGCGCGCCGACGGCCGGGCCCGGCGGCTGATCGTGTTCTACTTCCCCGACGGCATCGCGGGCCGCAGCCAGAACGGCGAGCCCGGTCTCTGGGAGGCGCAGGCGCGCGGCGGCGACATCGCGCTCACCGAGCTGATGACCCCGCTCGAGGAGCTCAAGCGCGAGTGCGTCTTCCTCAACGGGCTCTCGATGGGCGCCACCGACGAGGGCTCGCACCCGGGCGGCGCCAAGAAGCTCCTCACCGCGGTCGACGGCGGCCACGGCGAGTCCATCGACCAGCACCTCGCCCGCACCGTCGGCCGCGACGCTCCCTTCCGCCACGTCTACCTCGGCGCGATGGCCACGCAGAACAACGCCTCGGGCGACAAGTTCATCTCGTACGCGAGCGCGGGCGTGACCGTCGCGCCCGACGACGACCCCGTGCGCGCCTTCCGGCGGATGTTCATGGGCGGCGCGACCACCGCGCCCGTCACCCCGCCGATGATGGGCACGACGCCGCCCACCACGCCCGCGGTCGACGCCGACGCCGAACGCCTCGCGCTCGACACCGCCCTCGGCGACCTCAACGACCTCCGCGGCCGCCTCGGCGACGCCGAGCGCGTGAAGCTCGACGCGCACCTCGAGTCCATCCGCGAGGTCGCCGCGCGCGTGATGCGCACGTCCACCGTGCCTACCGCTCCCGCCGACGCCGGCGCCGACGCCGCCGCGCCCCCCACCCCCGCCGCCGCGTGCGCGATGCCGACGCTCGCCTTCGACGCCCCCACGGGCATGGGCCTCGCCGCCCCCGAGAACTTCCCCGCGATCCTCCGCGCGCAGACCGACGCCCTCGTGCTCGCGATGCAGTGCGGGCTCACGCGCGTCGGGGTGATCCAGGGGTCGCAGCACACGAGCGAGCTCATCATGAGCCGCTTCCGCGGCAGCGAGATGTACGACCCGGCCTTCGACATGCGCAGCCACCAGGCCTCGCACTACGGCGCGAGCCACGACCGCGCCAACCGCCTCTTCACCGACTACCTCAAGCAGCGGCGCTGGTGGGTGGCGCAGTTCGCGTACCTCCTCCGCGAGCTCCGCGCGCGGCCCGAGGGCGACGGCACCATGCTCGACAACTCCGTCGTGCTGCTGTGCTCGGAGGTCTCCGACGGCAACACGCACAGCCACCAGGACATGCCCTTCGTCCTCGCCGGGCGGGGGGGCGGGTGCATCACGCCGGGGCGCGTCCTCGAGCGGCGCGGCGCGCGTCACGGTCAGCTCCTCGCCGCCATCGCCCGCGCCATGGGCTCCAACGTCAACGGCTGGGGCGACGCGGGCGACGGCGTGCTGCAAGGTCTGTTGACCTGACGGCCCTGAGAAGATTTCGCTTCCGCTCGCCGGGCCGCGCGGGCGTATCCTCGCGCGACGAGCGATGGAACCCACCAACCTCGACCCCAACGACCTCGAGCCCACCGACGAGCACAGCGTCCCCAACCCGCGGACGCCGTGGGTCGTCGCGTCGCTCGCGGTCGCGGCGCTGGCGCTGTCCCTCGCGTTCAACGTCGGGCTCTGGCGCGGGCTCAACGAGGCGCGCAGCCGCCCCGCGCCCCCGACCCCGACGTGCCCGCCGCCGCCGACGTGCCCGACGTGCCCGACGCCCGCGCCCGTCGCCGCGCCGGAGTGCCCGGTGTGCCCAGACTGCGCCGCGCCGCCGCCCACCACCGGCACCGCGTCCGCCACGCCGCCGCGCCCGCGCCCCCCGCGCGAGGACGCCGACGCCGCCGCCGAGGGCGAGGCCCACGTCGCCGCCGCGACCGCCCACGGCGAGCACGACCCGGTGAACCTCGCCGCCCAGCGCCGCGTGGTGACCGCCGTCGACCGCATCGTCGACTCGCACAGCCCCGCGGCCGCCGAGCGCTTCATCCAGCGCAACCTGCCGGGCATCGCGTCGATGGACTGCGCCTTCCGCGACCCCGCCCTGGCCGAGCACGTCCGCATGCGCCTGCGCGAGCTCAACCAGACCGCGCGGGCCGCCAACCGACTGAGCGAGGCCGACCTCGCCCGCTACGAGAGGGACCTCCGATGCCCCCGCGAGTGAACCAGCGCGCCCTCACCCTCCTCGCCGGCGCCGCGCTCCTCGGCTGCACGCGCAACATCCCGCCGCCGTGCACCGGGGAGCAGTGCGCCAACTGGCCGCACTTCGAAGTGCGCTTCTGGCGCGACCGCCAGGGCTCGCGCGGCGGCCACCGGTACACGGGCGCGCTCTGCGTCCAGGTCGCCGTCGACTGCCCCGAGGAGGGCCGCCACGTGATGTGGGTCGAGCCCGCGGCGCCGCGCTGCCGCACCTACCTCAACAGCGAGGGCCCCGAGTGGCTGCGCGTCACCACCGGGCGCGTGTCGATCCCGTGGCCGGCGCAGTGCCAGGGCGGCCGGGTCGAGGTGTACGTCTCCGCCCAGCCCAACTTCGCGGTGTGCCCGGCGGTCAACAACCAGCTCGTCACCGTCGACCGCTCGAACATGCAGGCCGACATCAATTTCGACTGCCGGCAGTAGGCCGCGCGGGTCAGTCGGTCTTCACGCCGAAGAGGCGCGTCATCGCGGCGACGAAGACGGCGCCGGTGATCGCGCCGCCGACGTGGGTGAGGTGCGAGACGCCGTCCTGCGCGCCGAGGTTGCGCGTCTCCTCCATCACCTGCGCCACCACGAACTGCCCGAGCACCAGCACCTCCAGGAGGCGCCGCCACTCGAGCTTCAGGCGGATGAGCACGCTCACGATGAAGAGCCCGAAGACGGCGCCGGAGGCCCCGACGAGGGTGCCGCCGTCCATCATCCACGCGGAGATGACGTTGGCGCCGAGGCCGCAAGCGAGGAAGGCGAGGAGCACGCCCGCCGAGCCGATCTTCTCCTCGATGAGGCGCCCGAAGAGGAAGGTGAAGAAGAGGTTGCCCGACAGGTGCTCCCAGTCGCCGTGGCAGAAGAGCGCCGTCGCGTACTGGAACCACTTCCCGCCGTCGAGCGGGAGGTAGAGCCCCTGCATCGCCGGCAGGTGCAGCCAGTGGTCGGCCGCGTAGCCCGCCAGCGAGAGCGCGATGAGCGCGAACACCCCGTCGTCGATCACGCCCGCTCGCCGGTCCGCCTGGTCCATCGCTTCGCGGGAGTGCACCGCACCGGCGGCCCCCCGGTCAAAGTTTCGACACGGCGCCGGAGCCGCGCGTCGGCCCGCCCCGCGGTTTTGCGTTGACGGAACCGCGGCCCCTGGGCGTACTTTCCCGCCCTGAAGGAGACCACGCCGAACGTCATGCTGACCCGCACCCTCAACCTCGCCCTCGCCCTCTCGCTCACCGCCCTCACGAGCTGCACCACCAGCGGCAACGCCGCCGGCGGCGCCGCGTCCGCCACGCAGGCGGCCACCTCGTCGGGCGGCGACACCAGCTCGTCGGTCACCTTCCGCAACCGTTCGAACTGGGCGATCCTCAACATCTACATGAGCCCGGTGAGCCAGGCGACCTGGGGCCCCGACCAGCTCGGCGCGCACATCCTCCGCACCGGCGAGAACTACACGCTCAACAACGTCCCCTGCAACAGCTACGACCTCAAGCTCGTCGACGAGGACCACGACGAGTGCATCCTCAACAACGTCAACATCTGCAACGAGGAGTCGGGCTGGACGATCGACAACGACGACCTCCTCTCCTGCCAGGCCTTCACCCGCCGCCAGCAGGGCCAGTAGGCCGCAGCTTCCCCGTCCGCCGTTGCGTCAGGGAATGTCCACCCGGGGGCGCGTCGGCCGCGTCGCCCGGGCGCCGACCGGGGTAGACTCCCGGTCACGACCCCGATGCCCCCCCGAACCAAGAACAAGAACGCTCCGCCCCGCGAGACGCCCGACGAGCCCGCGCGGAGCGACGTCACCGCGCCCGAGGCCGCCGACGACGGCGAGCGCCGCGTCGACCTGACGCTCCGGCCGAAGACCCTCGACGAGTACATCGGCCAGGACGAGCACCGCGACAACCTCAAGGTGTTCGTCGAGGCCGCGCGGATGCGCCGTGCGCCGCTCGACCACGTGCTGATCTCGGGCCCGCCCGGGCTCGGCAAGACCACGCTCGCGCTGATCCTCGCCAACGAGCTCGGGGTGACCGCGCACACCACCGCCGCGCCCGCGATCGAGCACAAGGGCGCGCTCGCCGGGATGCTCACCAAGCTCGAGACGCGCGACATCCTCTTCGTCGACGAGATCCACCGCCTGATGCCCATCGTGGAGGAGAACCTCTACCCCGCGATGGAGGACTTCAAGATCGACCTCGTCACCGGCGACGGGCCCCACGCGACCACCATCCCGCTCAACATCAACCCGTTCACCCTGATCGGCGCCACCACGCGGACGGGGCTGATCACCGGGCCGCTCCAGTCGCGCTTCGGCATCGTGATGCGGCTCGACTTCTACCCCGTCGCCGACCTCGCGCGCATCGTCACGCGCAGCGCGAGCCTCCTCGGCACCTCGCTCGACCCCGACGCCGCGCAGGAGATCGCCCGGCGCGCCCGCGGCACGCCCCGCATCGCCAACCGCCTGCTGCGCCGCGCGTGGGACTTCTCGCTGGTCGCCCGCAAGCCCTCGATCGACCTCGCCACCGCGCGCGACGCGCTCACCCGCCTCGGCGTCGACGACGCGGGCCTCGACGACATGGACCGGCGGATCCTCAAGATCCTGATCGAGTTCTACGACGGCGGCCCGGCCGGCGTGGAGACGATCGCGGCGGCGGCGGCCGAGCCCCGCGACACCATCGAAGACGTCTACGAGCCCTACCTCCTGCGCGAGGGCTTCCTCGCGCGGACGCCGCGGGGCCGCGTGGCGACGCGCCGGGCCTACGAGCACCTGAAGGTCAAGCCGCCGCGCGGCACCACCCCGCAGGGGACCCTCTTCGAATGACCACCCGCACCAGCCTCCAGCCCGTCCGGGCCGACGCCACCGCCGCGCGCCGCGTCCGCGACCCCTACGCCGACCTCCTGCGCGACACCCGCGGCATCAAGCGCGAGCAGGCCGCGGCGCGCGACGCCTGGTTCGCCGGCCTCGCGCTCGAGGGCAAGGAGGAGGCGCTCTTCGAACTCGAGATGCTCCTCAAGGGCGTGGTGGCCTGGGGCGACGCGCGCAACCACCCGGTCGCGCGCGGCCGGGCCCCCTTGCGCGAGCGCGACTTCGCCCCGCACCTCGCCGCCGCCCGCGCCGCCGTCGCCCGCGCCCTCGCGCTCGCCGCCCGCCTCGGGGGCGCCCGCCGCCCGCGCCCGCTCGCCCGCGGCCTCGCGCCGGCGGCCGTCGACGAGCCCCGCGCCGACGTCGGCGAGACCCCCGAGCAGGCGCTCCTCTCCCTCGAGCAGGGCCTCCGCGCGGCGCTCGCGGCGCTCGACGGGCTGCTCGCCGGCGGGCGCGTGCCGCACCGCACCTTCCTCGCGGCCACCCTCGTGGTGCAGCGCGAGGTGGCGCGCAACGCCTTCTTCAACCCGCTCTTCGCGCTGGAGTTCCGCCCGGAGTTCGACCGGGTGCGGGTGCCCGACGTGCTCGACGCGATCCTGTCGGTGGAGGGCGACGTCGCGCACCGCTTCGTCGCGCTCGCCTACCTCGGCGCGCTGCGTCTTCTGCGCCTCGCCGGCCTCGCCCGCGCCGCCGCCGCCGAGCCCGCCGGCCTCGCCCGCGCGTGGCCCCTCGCCGCCGCGCTCCGCGCCGACGTCCGCGCCCTCGCCGCCGCCCTCTCGCAGCGCGCCCCGGCGCTCCTCACCGAGTCACTCGAGCGCGACCTCATGCGCGTCCCGGCCGCCGAGATGCGCGCGCGCTTCGACGCCGCCGCGCGCGAGTGCGAGCGCGTCCGCCGCCTCCAGTCCGTCTTCTCCGCCGCCGCCGCCACGCTCCGCGCCGAGTCGCGCCGCCTCGTCCTCGCCGGCCTCCCCGACTGCGCCGCCGGGCCGCCGCGCCCGGGCGACGCCGAGGCCGCCGTCGCCGCCGCCGAGCGCGTCGGCGAGGCCCTCCAGGCGCTCGTGGTCCAGCTCACCTGGGCGCTGCGCGGCGGGGCCGACCCCGAGCGCATCTTCGGCGACCGCGCCGCGCGCCGCACCGCCAGCGCGCACCTGCGCGAGGGCGCGTGGATGTTCGGCGTGGTGACCCGCGCCTTCCTCGCGCAGGCCGCGGCCACGCCCACCGACGACGCCTGGCGCGACGGCCCCGACCTCGCCTTCGCGCGCGACTACCTCGCCTACTTCCGCGCCATCGGCCGCGCCGTCGCCCACGAGACCGACTACCCCCACACCGAGCGCCTCGCCGCGGCGCTCTCGGCCCTCCGCGACGTCGACTGGGTCGACGCCCACCACCTCGCCGCCGCCGTCGCCGAGGCCGAGCTCTTCGCCGCCCACCTCCAGCGCGCCCTCGACGCCGTCGGCCAGCGCGACGAGCTCCGCGACGTCGCCCTCGACCGACCGCGCGCCGCCGAGACGCTCCGCATGCACCTCGGCGCGGCGTTGACGGCCTGAAGCCCGCGCGCGTAGCGTCCCGCCGATGCCCCGCGCCCTCCCGCCGGTGACCCTCCGACGCTTCGGCGCGGTCACCGCCGCGGGCCTCGGGCTCGACTCTTTTTGGCGCGCCGTCGCCGCCGCCGAACCCCTCGCGCGCCCCGTCGCGCGCTACGACGTCACCGGACTCGCCGTCCGCCGCGCCGCGCTCGTCCCCGCCGACGTCTGGCGCGACGTCGAAGCGCGCCGCCCCGGCGTCCCGCGCGCCGCCGCGCTCGCGCTCGCCGCCGTCGACGACGCGCTCGGCGGCGAGGCGCCCGACCCCGACACCGCGCTCTTCCTCGGCACCAGCCTCGGCGGCGTCGACGCGTGGGAGCCCTGGCACGCCGCGCTCGTCCGCGGGGAGGCGATGCGCGACGCGCCCGCGTGCGCTGGCCACGATGACGTCGCGCCGCTCGTCGCGCGCGCGCTCGGGCTCCGCGGCCCGGCGGTGACCGTCAGCACCGCGTGCACCTCGTCGGCCGCCGCGCTGATGATGGCCGCCGACGCCGTCCGCCTCGGCGAGTGCGAGCGCGCGCTCGTCGTGGGCGTCGACGTGCTCGGGCGCTTCGTCCACGCGGGCTTCGATCGCCTCGGCGCGCTCACGCCCGACGCGCTCGCGCCCCGACCCTTCTGCGCCGACCGCGCGGGCATGTGGCTCGGCGAGGCCGCCGCCGCCGTGCTCGTGACGCGCGACGGCCCCGGCGTCGCGCGCTACCTCGGCGGCGGCGCGGCGGGCGACGGCGTCCACATGACCGCGCCCGACCGCGAGGGCGGCGGGCTCGCGCGGGCCGTCGAACGCTCGCTCGCGGAGGCGGGCCTCGGCCCCGACGCGGTGTGCTGGGTGAGCGCCCACGCGACCTCGACCCGCTTCAACGACGCGATGGAGGCCGCGGGGCTCGCGCGGGTGTTCGGTTCGCGCGTCCCGCCGACGCACGGCGCCAAGCCCGTCGTCGGCCACACGCTCGGGGCTTCGGGGCTGCTCGAGGCGGCCCTCTGCGCGGAGGCCCTCGTCCGCGGGGTGAGGCCGCCGACGCACGCGCCCGGCGCCACGGACCCTGCGCTCGCCCACGTGCCCGTCGACCGCGCGGCCGCGCCGATGGGCGCCGGCGTCGCGCTCTCGCTCAACTCCGCGATGGCCGGGCACAACACCGCCGTCGTCCTGGGGGCGCCTTGAGCGAGGTTCGAATCGTCGCGTGGGCCGCGCTCACCGCCGCGGGCGAGGGGGCGCCCGACGCGCCGACCTTCACGGAGCTCGACGGGCTCCCGGTGTCCCGCGCGGTCCACGCGATCCGCGCGCGCTGGCCCGCGGCGCCCGACCGCGTCGGCCGGATGGACCGCCCGGCCGCCCACGCGCTCCTCGTCGCCGCGCGCGCGCTCGACGCCGCGGGCGTCGGGCCCGGCGACGACACCGTCGTCGTCGTGGGCACCGCGCTCGGCTGCGCGGAGGTGAACGAGCGCTACCACCGCGGCCTCGTCGAGCGCGGCGCCGAGGGGGCCTCGCCGCTCTTGTTCGCGCAGACCATTCCCTCGACGCCCGCGGGCGAGGCGGCGATGGCCTTCGGGCTCCGCGGGCACGCGGCGACGGTGATGGCGGGCCGCGCGTCGGGCGTGGCCGCGCTCGCCGAGGCGCGCCGGGCCCTGACGCTCGGGCGCTGCGAGCGCGCGCTGGTGCTCGCGGGCGACACGGTGGGCCCCGACCGCCTGCGGCTCCGCGCGGCGCGGGGGCAGGGCCCGTGCGCCGAGGCGACGGTGGCGCTGGTGCTCGCGCGCGAGGGCGGCGCCGCGGCGCTCGAAGAGGCGCGCGTGACGGCGGGCGACGGCGGCGACGACGCGTCCCCCGACTGGCTCGGCGCGTCGGGGCTGGTGGAGCTGGTCGCGTGGCTCGCGCGCGGCGCGCCGGGGGACTTCGCCCGCGAGGTGCGGTGCGCGTCGGGGCGGGCGGGGGTGCTGCGCGCGCGCGGCGCGGTGGTATCGTCGGCGCCGCGATGATCAAATGGCGCCACGCCGCGGAGGGCCTCGCGCGGCTCGTCTGGGACCCCTTCGACTTCTTCGGGGCGATGATCCTCTTCGACGGCTTCGCCGACACCGCGCCGCTGCGCGCGGCCTACGCGCGGATGCTGCGCGACCTCTCGCCCGCCGAGCGCGACCGGCTGCGCGCGCTCACGCTCGAGCCGGTCGACGTGCCGGCGCTCCTCACGCTCCCCGAGGGGACGCTCGGCCGCGCGTACGGCGAGCTCTTCCAGCACGCGGGCGTGACGCCCGACGCGCAGGTGCGCTCCCACCCGGGGCTGGCGGAGACCTTCGCGCGCGACTGGGTGTACCTGCGCTTCTGCCGCGTGCACGACTTCCACCACGTGCTGCTCGGCTTCGACGTCGACCCGCAGGGCGAGATGGGGCTCCAGGCCTTCAACCTGCGCAACTTCGCCGAGCCCTTCGCGGCGCTCGCGGTGCTGAGCGCGCCGGTGACCGCCGCCCGCTACGGCGGCGCGCGGCGGATGGCGCGGGAGCTCGGGCGCGGCTGGCGGCTCGGCGCGGCGCTGCCCAACCTCTTCACCGCCCCCTTCGAGGCGTGGTTCGAAGAGCCCCTGGAGTCGGTGCGGGCGCGGCTCGGGGTCACGCCGGCGGCGGCGGGCTGACGGCGGGCTCGTCGCGGTCGGCCTCGTCGCGGCGGATGAGCGTCGGGGGGACCTTCCGGGTGATGAGCCGCGCGCCGCGCGCGAGCGTGAGGTACGACCACGCCCACGAGAGCATCACGAAGACCCGGTTGCGGAAGTCGATCAGCGCGAGGATGTGCACCGCGAGCCAGGCCGTCCACGCGAGGAAGCCCGTGAGCCGCGTGCCGTTGACGTCGGCGACGGCGGCGTTGCGGCCGATGGTCGCCATCGAGCCGAGGTCTTTGTAGTGGAAGCTCGTCGGGGCCTCGCCGCGCAGGAGGCGGAGGATGTTGTCCGCGGCGTGGCGGCCGCCCTGGATGGCCCCCTGCGCGACGCCGGGCACCGCGGCGCCGTCGACGCTCACCGCCGCGAGGTCGCCGATGACGTGGACCTCCGGGTGCCCCGGCAGCCCGAGCGTGGTCTCGACCAGGACGCGCCCCGCGCGGTCGCACGGCGCGCCGAGCGTGCGGCCGAGCGGCGAGCCCGCGACGCCCGCGGCCCACACCACCGTGCACGCGGGCAGGCGCTCGCCGCCGAGGAGCACGCACTCGTCCTCGATGCCCGTCACCCGCACGCCCGTGCGAACCTCGACGCCGCGCTTCTCGAGCTCGGCGCGGGCCGAGGCCGAGAGTTCCGGCGCGTACACCGGGAGCACCCGGTCGAGGCCCTCCACCAGCACCACCCGGGCCTTGCGCGGGTCGATCGCGTCGAACTCCGCCGCCAGCGTGTGGCGCGCGATCTCGGCCATCGCGCCCGCCATCTCGACGCCCGTCGGCCCCGCGCCGATGATCACGAACGTCAGCAGCGCCTCGCGCCGCGCCGGGTCAGCCTCGCGCTCCGCGGCCTCGAACGCGAGCAGGAAGCGCTGGCGGATCTCCACCGCGTCCTCGAGCGTCTTCAGGCCCGGCGCGTGGTGGGCCCACTCGTCGTGGCCGAAGTACGAGTGCGTCGCGCCCGTCGCCACCACGAGGTGGTCGTAGGCGAGCTCGCCGTCGGCCAGCTCGACCACGCGGCGCGCGACGTCGACGCGGCGCGCGTCGGCCAGCAGTACGCGCGCGTTGGCCTGGCGGCGCAGGACGTGGCGGATGGGCGCCGCGATCTCGCTGGGGTTCAGCGCCGCGGTGGCCACCTGGTAGAGCAGGGGCTGGAAGAGGTGGTGGTTCTGGCGGTCGACCAGGGTGACGCGGACGGGGGCGCCGTCGAGGGCCCGCGCCGCCGCGAGCCCGCCGAAGCCTCCGCCCAGGATCACCACGTGCGGCGCCGCCGCGTCGTGAGGGGTCATCTGCGCCCGATTTGTAGGGACGTCGGGCGCCCGCCGCCAGGGGAGACGGCGCGGCGCGGCAATCGTCGGGGCGCCGCGATCCTGCGCTTTCAAGGCCCGGCGGCGCCGTGGTAGCTTCGCGCGAGGCAGATGATGAACGCGCGCGAGGCCAGCGCACGCCACTCGCTCGTCGGCACCCGCATCGGGAAGTTCGACGTGATCTCCGAGATCGGCACCGGGGGCATGGCCGCGGTCTACCTCGCGCGCTCGACCGGGACGGGGGGCTTCAACCGCCTCGTCGCCATCAAGGTGATGCACCCGCACCTCTCGCAGGAGGACTCGTTCGTCGAGATGTTCCTCGACGAGGCGCGGGTGGCGGCGACGATCCAGCACCCCAACGTCGCGTCGATCCTCGACGTCGGCATCGAGGACGGGCTCATCTTCCTGGTGATGGACTACGTCGAGGGCGACAGCTTCTCCAACGTGGAGAAGATGGCCGTCAACCTCCGACGGCGCATCCCCCTCGGCATCACCCTCCGCGTCGTGCTCGACGCCCTCGCGGGGCTCCACTGCGCGCACGAGCTCACCGACCACGCCGGCCACGCCCTGCGCATCATCCACCGCGACGTCTCCCCGCAGAACATCGTCGTCGGCGTCGACGGCGTCGCGCGCATCGTCGACTTCGGCATCGCCAAGGCCGAGAGCCGCATCACCAACACGCAGGTCGGGCTCATCAAGGGCAAGCTCAACTTCATGGCCCCCGAGCAGATCCGCGGGGCGGCGCTCGACCGGCGCGTCGACGTGTTCGGCATGGGCGTGACGCTCTGGGAGGCCGTCACGCTGCGGCGGCTCTACGCGGGCGACAACGAGTTCGAGACGGCGCGCAAGATCCTCTCGGGCGAGTACCCGAGCCTGCTCGACTACGACCCGAAGCTCCCGCCCGTCCTCGACGCGATCTGCCACAAGGCGCTGCACGCCGACCCCGACCAGCGCTTCCTCTCGGCGGCGGAGTTCGCCGAGTGCATCGAGCGCGAGCTCGGCGCCCACGTCGCGGCGCCGCGCGAGGTGGCGGGCTTCATCGCCGGCGTCGCCGCGCAGAAGCTCGAGAAGGAGCGCCGCGCCGTCCGCGAGGCGTCGCGCGTCGAGGACGACTTCGTCGAGGAGGACGACGAGCCCGCGTTCATCTCCACCACGATGGTCGACATGCCGGTGCGCCCGCCGCCCGCGGTGGAGGCGATCAGCGGCGTGCTCCCGTCGAGCGCCGCGCCGCGCGCGCAGGCCCCCGAGGAGGGCGCGACGGCGAAGCGCGCCCCGCTGCGCGCGCCGACGATGTCGATGCCCTCGCACCGCACCCCCGCGCGCGTCGGCGAGGTCGGCGGGCAGACGCGGGCGATGCGCACGCAGCCGACGCCGATCGCTGGCGCGGGGGGCGAGGAGTACGACGACGACGGCGCGACGTCGCCCTTCCACGCGATGGCGATCCGCGAGCAGGCGAGGGCCCTCCGCGCGATCGCGCCGGGCGCCTCCGCCGCGCCGCCCGCGCCTGCACCCGACGAGGACGACGACCTCGACAACACGGCCGAGGCGCGGACGATGTTCCAGCCCCTGCAGCCGATGCCGGTGCCGGCCGCGCCGGACGGCGACGCGATGCGCACGACGCCAGCGCCACGCTACTCGCACCCGACGCCCATCCCCCAGCCCGCGCCCGGCGCGCGGCCGACGCCGGTGCCGCAGCCCGCACCCCCGCCGATGTCCGCGCAGCCAGTGGTCGAGCGCTCGATGGCGATCGACCTCGTGCAGCGCCGCATCCCGGTGGGCGAAGGCACGCCGCGCCCCGACGCGCCGCCGTCCAACGACCTTTTCGGCCCGCCCGGCGCGGCCCCGATGCAGGGGCCGCCGCCGATGTTGGGGCCGCCCGGGATGGGCTCGCTCCAGGGGGCGCCCGCGCCGTGGCAGATGGGCCCGCCCCCCGGGGCCGCGCCGCCGCCCGAGCTCGCGCCCGCGCCCGCGCCCGGCGGCGTGCCGGCGTACGTGTACGTGCTCGCGAGCCTCGCGCTGCTCGCGGTGGCGGTCGGCGTGCTGCTCTACGTGCTGCGCATGCGGGGCTGACGGCGCGTTCTGCGATTGCGCCGCGGGCGGGTGCTTCGGTAGGGTTGCGCGCCGCGCGCGGAGGCCCCACCGACCCACTCGCCGCCGCGCCACCCAAAGAGGATCGCACGCACCATGGCCGTCGTACCTGTCGTCATGCCCAAGCTCGGCGAGAGCATCGTCGAGGGAACCATCACCCGCTGGCTCGTCAAGGAAGGCGACGCCATCAAGAAGGATCAGGCGATCGTCACCGTGTCGACCGACAAGGCCGACACCGACGTCCCGTCGCCCGCCGCGGGCGTCGTCCGGCGCCTGCTCGCGGGCGAGGGCGACGTGGTCGCGGTCGAGAAGCCGATCGCCGAGCTCGACACCGAGGCATCCGCCGGCGCCGCGCCCCCTGCGCCCGTCGCCGCACCCGCCGCGCCCGCCGACGCGCCGCCGACCACGCCGCGCGTGCGCAACCTCGCGCGCGAGCTCGGCGTCGACGTGAACACCCTCCAGGGCTCCGGCGAGCGCGGCCGCGTCACCCCGAAGGACGTCGAGGCCGCCGCCCGCGCGACGACCCCCGCGCCGACGCCCGCGCCTGCGCCGAAGCCCGCGCCCACGCCCGCCGCGACGCCTTCGCGCGCCGAGGCCGCCGCTGCCGTGGCCGCGCCCGCGCCGTCACCCGCGCCGCGCGGCGCCTTCCAGGTGCGGCCCTACACCGCGTCGCCGGGCGACGAGGTGGTCCCCTTCAACCGGCGGCGGCGGATCATCGCCGACCACATGGTCTATTCGAAGCTCACGTCGCCGCACGTCTACACCTTCGCGGAGATCGACATGCACCGCGTGGCGCGGCTGCGCGACGCGAAGAAGGACGCGTACAAGGCCGAGGGCGTCGGGCTCACCTTCCTCGCCTTCATCGCCGCGGCGACGGCGCGGGCGCTGCGGGAGAACCCCGTGCTCAACGCGCGCGTGCTCGACGACGCCTACGTGAAGCTCCGCGACGTGAACCTCGGCGTCGCCGTCGAGACGCCCGCGGGGCTCATCGTGCCGGTGGTTCGCAACGCCGACGAGCTCACCGTGAAGGGCCTCGCCCGGTCGATCGACGGCCTCGCGCGCAAGTCCCGCGACAACACGATCACCCCCGACGAGCTGGCGGGCGCGAGCTTCACCATCAGCAACCCCGGGCTCAAGGGCAACTTCGTCGGCGCGGCGGTGATCTCCCAGCCCAACGTCGGCATCCTCCGCACCGGCGAGATCGTGAAGCGCCCCGTGGTCGTCGAGGTCGACGGCGTCGACACCATCGCGATCCACCCGGTGATGTTCGTGTGCCTCTCCTACGACCACCGCATCGTCGACGGCGTGGCCGCCAACAACTTCCTCCACCGCATCACCGAGCTGCTCGAGGGCGGCCAGTTCGACCTCTGAGTCCCGGCGGCGCCCGCCGTGCGCCGCGCCCCGCCGCCGCCCCCCTCGGCCGCTCCGCCGCCCCCTTGCGGCCCCCACCGTGATCACGTAGGTTCGCGCCCGCTTCGGCGGACGGAGGCCCCGAGGACGCTCGGCGGCACAACGCCACGACCTGCCCGCATCACGCACCGGAAGGAACCACCCGCTTCCCATGAACAAGCACATCGCCCTTCTCTGTTCGACCTTCGCCCTCGTCGCCTGTGGCGACAGCACGCCCACCCCGACCCCCGACGCGGCCGTCACCCCCGACGTGACCGCCGACGCTCCCGCCGGCGACACCCCCGCCGCCGACGCCCCGGCCGGCGACGCCACCACGGGTGGCTGCTTCACCCAGGAGTCCGCGGCGCCCGTCTGCCCGTCGACCGCGATCGCGCAGGGCGACGCGATGCGCCCGGCGTTCCGCGTCACGCACATCCGCATCACGGCCCCGATGGCGCTCACCTCGGCGATCCTCCAGGGCACGGTCAACGACGCGATCCACCGCGGCAACTTCCTCTGGGGCATCACCCTCGACCTCGGCGCGAACATGGTCCGCACTGGCGCCCTCAACACGATGATGATCACCCGCGGCACCGTGGGCCAGGGCCTCATCGACGGCACCTTCCGCTACTACGCCGGCAACGCGCCGGCGATGGGCGGCGCGGCCACCCGCTGGGACCCGGTCACCACCACCACCACCACGATGTCCGACCGCGTCACCACCGGCACGCTGATGGGCACCGTCCGCCTGCCGATCTTCGACGCCACGGGCGCGCTCCTCACGGAGCTCCCGCTCGAGAACGCCGTCATGCGCAACGTCACGATCGCGGGCGACCGCAAGTGCATCGGCGCGGGCCAGCTCTCCGGCGGCCGCTTCAACGAGTGCACGAGCAACTGGCAGACCTCCGACGCCATGATGATGCCCTACGGCAACATCGAGGCGGTCATCACGGCCGCCGCCGCCCGCGGCGTCCGCGTGTCGGCGCTCAACATGACGCTCTGCACCCTGCTCGCGGGCTCCGACTGTGAGGCCGTCCCGCAGGCGATGTGGGCGCGCCAGCCCGACGCGATGGCCGGCGGCATGCCGGGCTACCGCCTGACCACCGAATTCGCCGCGATCTCCGCACGGATCCAGTAGGCCCCCGGCCAACCACGCGCATCCACCCGTGGGATGCGTCGCCCTCGCTTTACGCCCGCCCGACAATCGCCGTACGCTCGCGCCCGAGAGGTGCCCCGAGCGCGCGGCGACGTCCGCGCCGCCCGCCCGGCGACCGCCGCCCACACTCCCCCCGCATCGCTTCTGGAGGACGAGACGATCCGATGGAATCCCCCACGTGGTTGCTTCTTCGCAGGCTGTACTGGATGTTCCTCGTGGTGCTCGTCTCGGGCTGTTCGGGCGGCGGGTGCTCGGGCTGCGCGGGCGGCGCGATCCAACCCATCCCGGGCGGCTACCCCCTCACGCCTGACACGCGCATCCCCCGCGCGGCGCAGATCCGCCTGACGGAGAACGGCCTCCGCCGCGTCGAGGCGATCGCCCCGGGCCTCCTCGGGAGCTTCGTCGGCACCGGCATCCCCGTCCCCCGCTCCGTGCAGAACGTCGACATCCTCGGGCAGAGCGCCTGCCGCGCGATCATCTGCTCGAGCGGCACCTGCAACATCAGCGTGAGCCTCCCGCCGGCCGACGCGCTGCGGCTGTCCTTCACCGACCCCAACGCGATCCTCCTGCGGGCGCGCGTGCAGGCGTCGGGCGACATCCCCCTGCGCGCGTGCTGCGGCGGCTGCAACGACAGCTGCGGCGGCTTCCTCTGCCTCACCATCGCGTCGCCCACCCTCCAGGTGCGCACCGAGCGGGGCTCGCACCCGTACCTCGGCCTGAGCACCAAGGTCACCGTCGCGCGCGACACCCACGCGCAGCGGCGCAACTACCACCGCGCCGACGTCGTCTCGCCGACCGGCATGGGCGACGCGGTGCAGGAGACCATGGGCGAGGGGATCGAGGGCGACGACATCCGCTGCACTGATTCGTGGGTGTGCGGCATCGTCAACCTCCTCAGCGGCACGATCGTCAACCAGTTCCGCAGCCAGTTCTCGCAGGCGCTCGGGCCCATCCAGGAGGCGCTGGCGGCGTCGTCGATGCCCAACCCGCCGGGCTGCCCGACGGGCACCACGGCCGACGGCAACCGCTGCCGCTACGAAGACCGCTCGCTCGTCCCGACGCTGCTCGGCACCGAGGGGCGCGGCAACTTCGGGTCGCTGCTCGCGAGCGTGTCGCCCGGGGTCAACGCGCCCGCCAGCCTCGTGCTCGCCGCCGGCGACCCGATGCGCGACGGCCAGGTGATCAACGGCGGCATGAGCGTCAACCTCTTCGGCGCGATGCAGTCGCAGCGCCACAACGCCTGCGTGCCCCGCCTCCCCGCCCCCGCGATGCCCAACATCCCGGAGTGGAACGCCCTCCGCATGAACACCGTCCCCGGCACCACCACCGCCGTCGACCTCGGCGTCGGGCTCGCCGAGGACTACCTCAACTGGTCGCTCTTCCAGCTCTGGGACGCGGGGATGTTCTGCCTCGCCGCGGGCTCCAACCTCTCGTCGATGCTCTCCGCGGGCACCTTCGCGTCGCTCCCGCCGCTCAACTCCCTGCGCACGGTCATCTACCCCAACGCCACCGGGCCCCTCGCCATCGTGCTGCGCCCGCAGCAGCCGCCCACCGCGCGCATCGGCGGCGGCACCAACCTGATGACCGACCCGCTCATCCGGCTCTCCCTCCCGCGCGTGGCGCTCGACTTCTACGTCTGGAGCGAGGAGCGCTACGTGCGCTTCATGACCCTCACCACCACCATCACGGTGCCGGTCAACCTCCAGGCCGACGCGATGGGCCTGACGCCCTCCATCGGCGAGGCGCAGGTCGACATGATCACGCCGACCGTCAACAGCCAGCTCATCTCCAACAACCCCGCCCTCATCGGCCCGATCGTGCAGAGCATCCTCGGCCCGGCGCTCTCGATGCTCGGCGGCGGCCTCGCCCCGATCGCGCTCCCCAACATCGACATCCCCGGCACCGGCGGCCGCTCGCTCGGCAGCGTGCGCATCGCCGTGCCTCCGCGCGGCGTGCAGGGCGTGACCGAGGGCATGTCGCGCTTCCTCGGCATCTTCGCGCAGCTCCAGTACGTGCCGGCGATGACCCGCCCGCAGACCCTCGAGCTCGACACCACCGCCACCCTCGAGCGCGTCGCCGTCGAGCCCGCCCTCTGGACGGCCGAGGGCCTGCGCCGCGAGAACCTCCCCGCCGTCACCTTCACCGCCGGCACCCCCAACGACCTCGGCCACCGCGTCGAGTACAGCTACCGCGTCGACCGCGGCACCTGGTCGATCTTCTCGACCGAGAGCCGCTTCACCGTCCGCGACTGGTCCTTCGTCGGCCAGGGGCGCCACACCATCGAGGTCCGCGCCCGGGTCGAGGGCGAGCCCACCACCGCCGACGCCGAGCCCGCCCGCATCGACTTCGTGATCGACACGGTGGCGCCGGAGCTCTCGGCGCAGCTCGTCGGCCGTGAGGCCGTCGCGACCGCGCGCGACAACGTCTCCGAGCGCGTGGAGTTCGCCTTCCAGTTCGACGGCGCGCCGCGCGGCCCCTGGGGCGCGGCGGACCGCACGACGCTCCCGCCCGACGTGGCGCGCGTCCGCGTGTTCGCCCGCGACGAGGCGGGCAACGAGTCGCAGGTCTCGCTCGGCGCGGCGCAGCTCATCCGCGGCGGTCCCTCCACCGACGCCTCCTCGGGCTGCGGCTGCGCGGTGCCCGGCCGCGCGCGCGCCGACGGCGGCCTCCTCGCGGTGCTCGCGACCCTCGCGGGCGCTGGCGCCCTCTCCGCGCGCCGCCGCCGTCGCCGGGCCACGGTCGTCGCCGCGGCGGTGGTCGCGGCCGTCGCGCAGGGCTGCGCGTCGGGGGACTCGGGCACCTCGGGCGACGCCGGCGGCCCGGGCGGGGACGGCGGCGAGGTGGGCGCCGACGTCGCGAGCACCTGCGATGGCGGCGAGGTGACCTGCGGCGGCCGCTGCGTGGCGACGCCGGCCTGCACCAACACCTGCATGCCGGGCTTCATGCAGTCGGGCGCGGCGACGCTCAACATGACCACGTGCCAGCCCGACACGAGCGCGTGCACCTGCGTCGAGCTGCCGCCGCTCAACCCGGGCGCGGTGGGCTCGCACCTCCACATGGCCGCCGCGGCCGACGGCTCGCTCTGGCTCTCGGCCTACTCCCCGGGCGACCCGGCGGCGGCGCTGCGCTACGGCGACCTCGTCGTCGGCCGCTGGCGCTCCGAGACGATGAACGTCGACTGGACCCACGCCGACGGCGTCCCCACGGGCGGCGAGGTCACCGGCCGCGCGACGGGCTGGCGGGGCGGCGTCTCGACGCCCGGCGACGACGTGGGGCAGTTCAACTCCATCGCGGTCGGCGCCGACAACAACCCGCGCGTGGCCTACTGGGACGCCACCAACAACCACCTGAAGTTCGCGTCGTGCAACGGCACCACCTGCACCGCGCACACGGTCGACACGGGCGGCGCCAACGGCCGCTACGCCTCGCTCGCGCTGGTGGGCGGCGTCCCCGTGATCGCCTACCGCGCCGCGGCCGAGACCATGGCGGGCTTCCGCTCCGTCGTGCGCCTCGCCCGCGCCAACAACCCCGCGCCGGCCTCCGCCGCCGACTGGACCATCTCCGAGGTCGCGTCGCTCCCGAGCGCCTGCCGCCCCGCGGAGTGCGCCATGGGGACGGTGTGCCTGCGCACCGGCCGCTGCGGCCCGATGCCGATGATGGCGAGCGAGGTGTTCGACCGCAACACCGTCGAGGCCCTCGCGCCCGGCGCCCACTACATCAACCTCGCGGTCGGGGCGGGCAACGCGCTCGCCGTCGTCTGGTACCACCGCGACCGCGGCAACCTCATGCTCGCGCGCGGCGACATGATGGGCCGCTTCTCCGCGCCGGTGGTGCTCGACGGCGAGGGCGCGATGACGCGCGACACCGGCGACCGCGGGATCTACGCCTCCGCCGCGTTCGACCGCGACGGGCTCCTCCACGTCGCGTACGTCGACGGGTGGGACGAGGGGCTGATGTACCTCCGCGCGCGCGACGGCGCGGTGATGGGCGCGCCCGAGCAGGTGGACGACGGCGCGGGCGTCGAGTCGATGACCTTCGACGACGGCCGGCACATCGTCGGCGACAGCGCGGCCGTGTCCATCGGGATGGACGGCACCGTGCGCGTGGCCTACCAGGACTCCACCGCGGGCACGCTGCGCCTGGCCACGCGCGGCGCGATGGGCTGGACGCGCACCGTCCTCGATCGGATGAACCACACCGGCTACTGGGCCACGTCGGCCGCCGGCAACGTCGCCACCTACTGGCGCGACCTCTCGACCAGCGGGATGCCCCGCTACGGCGTGCGGGTCTTCCCCCTCCGCTAAACGCCCCCCGCAGACCCCGCGGCGCCCTCAGGCGGCGCCGCGCGGGATCTCGTCGAGCCGGACCAGCCGGGTCGCGGGCCCCGCCACGCGGCCGCGCTCCTCGGAGACGATGGAGAGGAGCTCCCGCTGGGAGACGATCCCGGCCTGCAGGAGGCCCTTCATGTAGCCGTCGGCGTAGCCGTGGGCGCGCGCGAGGCGCGGCTGGGCGACCCCCTGCTCGGTGGCGACGAAGAGGTCGTGGAGCAGACGGCGGAGTTCGACGATCACCTGGTCACGCATGGGTTGCTCGCTCCTCGAGAACCCCATTGCCAGATCCGCCAGGTGTGATCCAATTTCGTGCAGAGACGCGGAGGGTGGTACCACCTCACTGCGTCGAGGCCGGGATGGCGAAATTGGCAGACGCGGGAGGCTTAAAACCTCCGGGTGTGGCGACACACCGTGCGGGTTCGAGGCCCGCTCCCGGCACCCTTCAGGGCAGCTTCGTCTTCAGGAACTCGACCACGCTCGACAGCGTGGAGACGTGCCGGTACTCCGACTCGGCGATCTTCAGCTTGTAGCGCTTCTCGAGGTCCGTGATGATCTCGATGGCCTGCATCGAGTCGACGCCGAGGTCGCGCAGGGGGACGTCGTCGGCGATGGTGGCGGGGTCGCGCTCGACGATCTCCGCGATGAGGTTGCGGACGTCGTCCTTGAGGGTCTCGTGCGCCATGAGAAGTGCTCCTCGGGGCTCCGGAGCCCGTCAGCCCATGCGCTTCTGCACGAGGTCGACGAGCTGGCCCACCGTCTGGATGCCGACGAGCTGGTCGTCGGGGATGCGGATCTTGAACTCGCGCTCCATGCCGCCGATGATCTCGAGCATCCCGAGCGAGTCGATGCCGAGGTCGCTGATGCGGGCGCTCTCCTGGAAGGCGGGGATCTCCCGCTCGGCCACCTCGGTGGCGATCTGGCGAAACTTCTGGAGCAGCTCGTCGCGTGCGATCATCGTGAACCTCTCTGCCTGCGCCCTACGGGAAGCGGCGCGGTTCATCGCAGCAACCGACCGGCGTGTCAAGCGCGCACGCGGCCGCCTTCAGAAGGCGAACGAGAGCCCGACGTGGCGCGGGCCGACCGACACCTGCACGGTCTCCTCGCGCGGCTTGCCGACGAGGATCAGCACGACGCCCGCGGCCGCGAGCACGCCGCCCGAGATGAAGAGCGCGGTGCTCGTGGCGGAGAGCGTGTCGACCGAGTTGCGCCGGTCGAGCTGCGCCTGCGTCGAGCAGCGCATCATCGGGCAGTCGAGCGCGAGCTGGTCGTACTCGGAGCTGGCCATGAGCCCGGTGATGAGCCCGCCGACGAGCGCCGCGCCGCCGACGCCAGCGGTGACGAAGCCGACGGTGCGCAGCGGGTTGGGCCGGAGCACGGTGGTGGTGCGCGGCGTGACGACGACGGGCGCCTCCACCACGGGCGCGGGCGCGTCGAGCTGGACGCGCTCGGTGCCGCCCGGCGGGACGTTGATCTGGCGCTCGACATCGGGCCGACCCGCGAGCTGCGCGCGGACGGTGTGCGGCCCCGCGTCGACGTAGCGTACGGAGCTGAGCGCGTCGGCGGGCACGGGCTGCCCGTCGAGGGTGACGGTCGCGCCCTGGAGCGTCGGCGAGAGCTCGACCGCGAGGTGCCCGAGGCGACCGTCGAGGCGCTCGAGCTCGCGCCGCGCCTCGGCCACCGCGTCGCGGAAAACCTGTGGCGCGTCGGCGCCGAGCTGCTCCTGGCTGAGCCGCTGCCAGGTCTCCGCGGCGCGCACCATGTTGGGCGGCGCCGAGCGCTCGTACGCGATCGCGAGGTAGCGCAGGTGGACGGGCGCGTGGAAGAGCTGCTCGGCGCGCTCGAAGCGGTCGATGACGGCGGGCCAGTCGGCGCGGCCGTGCGCGGCGACGCCCTCGAGCGCGAGCTGGCGGGCGGTCGCGCGCGAGGCGGCGTCGCCGGGCGGCGGCGTCGGCTGCTGCGCGAGCGCGCAGGGCGCGTAGGCGAGCGCCCCGACGAGCGCGGTGGCGGGGATCACCCGGGAGAGAAGCGCGTGCATCGAGGGCTGGAATACGCCCACTGCGGCCCGCGGATCAACTAGTAACCGAGGGGGTTGGCGTTGCGGTTGCGGTTGCGGTTCCGGTTGCGGTTGCGGGGCTCGGCCGGGGTGCGGGGCTCGGACGGGGCGCGGGGCTCGGCCTGGTTACGGTTGTGCGGCCTCGCGTGCCCGCCGCGCTCTTCGGGCGGGTTCGAGGGCGGATCCGCGGCGGGGGGATCGTTGGCGGGCGGGGTGTTCACCGCGACCACGGCCGCGTCCGCTGCGACCGGCTCGGCGGCGTCCGCGACCGCCGCGGGCTCTGCGTCGGCGGCGGCGGGGGGCGGGGTGTTCTGCGCCACGGGCGGGGTCGGAGGCGTCGGGGGAGCGGGCGGCGGGTCGACCCGCGCCGGCGGTCGCGCCGCGTGGATCTGGGGCTGCTGCGGGTGGGCGTCGCCGCCCGCGAAGGCGAAGTAGCCGCCGACGCTGAGGCCGAGCACCGCCACGGCCGCCGCGGCGAAGAGCGCGGTCTTCGGCTTGCGAGGCGCGGGCACGTCCGCGGGTGCGGCCTCGGGCGGCGCGGCCCAGGCCATGTTGGTCGTGGCCCCGGGGCGCTGCCCAGAGCTGACGCCGGGGTGCTGGCCCGACGTGCTCCCAGGCGCGGGCGCGAGGTCGCCGGGGTTGATCATCGGCATCGCCATCGTGGCCGGCACGCCGGGCGCGAGAGGCGCGTTGAGGTTGAAGTTACCGCTCGCGTCGCTCGACGAGGGGGCGGGCGTGACCGCGGCGAAGGGGGCGGACTGCACGCCCGGCGCGCTCGTGCTGCCCGGCGCGAAGTGGGGCCCGGAGCTGGCGCCCACCTGGGGCTGCGGCGGCGGGGCGATCGGGGCCATGCCGAGTCCCGGCGCGCCAGTGGGGGCGAGCGTTGGGGCGCGCACGGGAGGCGAGGCGAGCGGCGGGGCGTTCGGCGCGGCGTTGATCGGCGGCGCGCTCGGCGGCCCGACCTGGAAGCGCCCGGTCGCGGGCCGCGTGCCCACGCGGTTGGCGCCGGCGGCCGGGAGCGGCGCGGCGGCGGGCTTCTCGGGCAGGGCGTTGTTGACGGTGGTCTGGCCCTCGTCGTCGTCGTCGGCGAAGGTCGGGAGCACGTTGGCGACGGCGCCCTCCACCTCGGCGAGCGCGGCGCGCATGTCTTCGAGCATCGCGCGGGCGTCGGGGTAGCGCTTCTCGCGGTCGTAGGCGAGGGCGCGGTCGATGACGCGGGCGATCGGCGCGGGCACGTCGGGCGCCACCGAGAGGATCGGCCGCGCGGACTGCGTCGCGACCATCACGATCATCTCCTGCGTGCTCTCGCCGGCGTGAGGCGTGGCGCCGGCGATGAGGGCGAAGAGGGTCGCGCCGACGGCGTACACGTCGGTCTGCGGGCCGACGGAGTTCATCTTGCCGAGGGCCTGCTCGGGGGACATGTAGGCCGGCGAGCCGACGACCATGCCGGTGCGCGTGGCCGAGACGTTGGAGCTGTCGCTGACGCGCGCGATGCCGAAGTCGAGCACGCGGACGGCGCCGTCCTTGGTGAGGAAGAGGTTCTCGGGCTTGATGTCGCGGTGGATGATGCCGAGCGCGTGGGCGTTGCCGAGGCACTCGAGCACCGGCTCGAGCATCCGGCACGCCTCCACGGGGGGGAACTTCTTCCGCTTGCGCCGAGCCTGCGAGAGGGTCACCCCGTCGAGGAGCTCCATCACCAGGAAGACCGCGCCGTCGGTCTCGTCCGCGTCGTCGTCCATCACCTTGACGGCCGCGGGGTGGTTGAGCTTGTTGGCGACGTAGCCCTCCTGGATGAGCCGATGGGCGAAGTTCTGGTCGTACATCAGCGTGGGGTGGAGGATCTTGATGGCGACCTTCGACCCGTTGCGGTGCGTCGCCTCGTAGACCGCGGCCATGCCGCCGACCCCGATGATCCGGTCGAGCGTCCATTTCCCGCGGAGCACCCGCCCGAGGCGGTTCCGCGCGTGCGTCGTCAACGGATCTTCTGCCATGATGTGATCTTCCCGTGCGCCGATGTGTAGTGGGGGAGGGACTCCCGGGAGGCTCGACGGTACCACGCCTCGCGGGGCTGCGTCAGGGAGTACACAGGGGCTGCCGCGGGCCTTTGAAGCCGGCGGACGGGAGGGTCGCGACGGGGCGTCGCGCGGCGGTCACGGGTCGGCGGGCTGGAGCATGAAGGGGTAGGAGACGGTCACCGGTCCCGACGCCTCCGGCACGGGGAACTGCCAGCGGCGGACGGCGTTGGCGATGCAGTCGCCCACGGACGCGACGCCGAGCTCGTTCTGCGCGACGCCCGCGGCGAGCACCGCGCCGCCGCCGGCGATGACGAAGCGCACCGTCACGCGCCCCGCGGCGGTGGGGCTGAGGTTGAGGCCCTGCTCGTAGCAGCGGTTCACCTGCCCGATGTTGCGCACCACGACGCGGCGAATGGCCTCCTGCGGGATCTGCCCGTCGACCGTCGGCGCCTGCGCCCGCGCGATCGGGCCGTGGGTGCCGCGCGCGGCGAGGCGCGTGCCCTGCGTGCGGCCGTAGCGGCAGTCCTCGCCGGGCGGGCAGTTGCCGTGGCCGAGGGTGCCGAGGGGCCCGGTGCCGATGCCGTTCTCGTGGCCGCCGCCGCCGAAGCCGGTGCCGAGCGTGTCGAGCCCGCCGCCGCCCCAGGCGTCGCCGACTTCGCCGCCGTTGATGTTGCCGTTGGCGTTGCGGTCGCCGGCGCCGGCCTCGGTCATCTCGCCGAAGGGCGAGACGACGCCGCTCGTCGCGGTGCCCGTGCGCATCGCCGCGCCGAGGCTCGCGAAGATGCCGCGCGAGGTCACCGCCTCGCGCGCCGACACCTCGCGGGCGAGGTGCGGGCGCTCGCCGGTCGCGCGGATCTCGTAGCGGCGGTTGCGCGCCTCGCTGCGGCGGTCACCCATCGAGCCCGCCGCTCCCTGGTGTGCAGCGCCGGCGGGGGCGGAGACCGCGGCGGCCTCCTGCGCGTCGGGCTGCGTGAGCGCCTGCTCCTGCTGCCGCGACACGAACGCGCGGAGCTCCGCGAGGCGCGCGTCGTGGTCGTCGCTGGTGAGCAGGGCGGCCTCCTGCGAGGCGAGGCGCATCACACCGAGGACGACCGCGGCGGCGGCGGCGCTCGCGGCCCACGCGGCGCGGAGCGTCGGGTCCTTGCGCGAGGCCCCGGCGACACGGCGGCCGGCGGCGACGACGCGCGCCTGGATCGTGAGGTTGCCGAGCTCCATGCGGTAGCGGCCGCCGGGCACGACGTTGACCTCGTGGGCGCCGGGGACGGCCGACGAGGGGCGCGCGATGCCCGCGGCGACGAGGGCGTCGAGGTCGCGCTTGACGCCGTCGATCTCGACCTCGCCGCGCGCGCCGGGGAGGACGACGAAGCGGGCCTCGGCGTTGTCGCGGAGCACGACGGGGGCCTCGTCGCGGCCGAGGGCGGCGCGGTCGACGACGAAGCGCCCGGCGTCGTCGAGGCGGCCCTCCGAGGAGAGGGTGAAGGCGTCGGCGGCGCCGAGGTGGGTGACGTGGAGGATCGAGCGCTCCCAGAGGACGGTGACCTCCACCGCGGGCGAGCCGGCGTCCTCGACGTCGGCGGGGTTCATCTCCGCGCGCTTCACCAGCGCGTACACGGGCTCCTGGTCGTTCGAAGGCGCGCAGGCGAAATCGTTCGAAGCCGAATGCGTCGAGCTCATGGTCGTCACCCCTGTTCACCCGGCGCCTACAGCGGCGTCGCGTGGTGCATGGGGTACGACAGGGGGCGGCCTTGGCCGTTCCGAAAAAAGTGCCCGTCAGCGGGCGGGCGCGGGGGCCTGGGCGGGGGCGTTGTAGAAGATCGTGATCGTGATGCAGTGGTAGGCGTCGTCGCTCGACTGGGTGACGACGCGGTCGACCACCTCGAAGGCGCGGTGGTCGCGGAGCCACTGGCTCACGCGCTCGCCGAGGGATTCCCGGTCCGTCGCCGTCGTCGCGGAGAAGACCTTCACGGAGTTGAACGACATCGTCGATGCCCCTTCCCCGGGAGGCTCGCGCCGCCCGGTCTCCCGACGACGGTAATACACCTCGGGGGCGCGCTCCAAGCGCCGTCCGTCAGGAGTGCGTGAAGGTGACGAACGAGCGCCGCTGGCGCCGGGCGGGGTCGTGGAGGGGGAGCGCGAGGACGAAGCGGGCGCCGCCGCCGGGGCGCTCTTCGAGGCCCACGTCGCCCGCGTGGTCGATCGCGACCTTGCGGACGATGGCGAGCCCGAGGCCGGTCCCGTCGCTCTTGGTGGTGAAGTAGGGCGTGAAGATCTTCGCCCGGTGCTCGGGGGGGATGCCGGGGCCGTCGTCTTCCACCACGAGCCAGGCCTGGTCGACCTCCTCGGCCGGGCGGCCGTCGGGGGTGGGGACGGTGACGCGTCGCTTCTCCGCGCGGACCCACACCGTGCCGACGCGCGCGCCGATCGCCTGCGCGGCGTTGCGCACGAGGTTTTCGAACGCGCGCTTGAGCATGATGCGGTCGATCATCACGGGGACGGGCGCGTCGCCCGCGTCGAACTCCACCTTCACCGCCCCCGCGCCCCCGGCCGCCTCGTCGAGGAACTGCCGCGACGACGCCATGTCCCGCACGAACTCCGCGAGGTCGGCCGCCGCGGGCTTCACCTCGGGCAGCCGCGCGAACTCCGAGAACGCCGTCACCAGCCGGCGCAGCGTCGCGACCTCCTCCTCGACCACCTCGCGCGCCGTGTCGAGCGCCCGCTTGAAGCGCGCGTCGTCACCCGCGTACTTGCGCGAGATCTCCTGCACCGCGAGCTGGATGGGGGTGAGCGGGTTCTTGATCTCGTGGGCGAGGCGGCGGGCGACGTCCTGCCAGCCCGCGAGCCGCTGGAGGTAGTCGACCCGCTCGCGCGAGAGCTGGAGCTCCTCCACCATCTGGTTGAAGGCGCCCGCGAGCGCGTCGAGGTCGCCGCCGGGCGGCTTGACCCGCACCGCGAGGTCGCCCGACCCCACGCGCCCCGCCGCCGCAGCGAAGGCCGCGAGGCGCCTCCGCTCCGCCGCCTGCGCCTGTGCGGCCATCCACCCTGCGACGCCGGCGGCGGCGAGCGCGGCGAGGGCCGCGGCCCAGGGGACGCCCGTGCGCGATGCGGGGGCGGTGGGCTCGCAGGCGCCCTCGAAGGTGACGACGAGGCGCGCGTCGCCGGTGGGGAGCGCGCGCGTCATCACCCGCGGCGGGCAGCGGGCGGGGCCGGCGAGGAGCTCGCGGGAGGCCAGCACGCTCCCGTGCGCGCCGACGATCTGCACGCTGCGGACGGGGACGGAGGATGGGAGCGGGCCCTCGAGCGCAGCGCGACCGGAGGCTCCGACGCGCGCGGCGAGGGCCGAGAGCGCCTCGTCGCGGGCGCGTTCGAGGTCGGCGGCGTGGGAGGGGGCGGCGGGGCGCGCGGCGAGCCGGTCGGCGCCGACGGCGAGCAGCGCGGCGGCGAGGGCGGCCGCGGCCGCCGCGCGGGGGGCGCTCACGGGAAGATGTCGCGCTCGCGGTAGACGGTCTGCAGGCGGTCGAGGGCGAGGCCATAGGCGGCGACGCGGAGGTCGACGTCGCGCTGGCGGGCGAAGTTGACCACCTCGCCGTAGGCCCGCTTCATCGCGTGCTCGAGGCGCTCGTCGACCTCGGCGAGCTCCCAGCTCTCCGAGCGCTTGTTCTGCACCCACTCGTAGTAGCTCACGGTGACGCCGCCGGCGTTGGCGAGCACGTCGGGGATCACCGCGATGCCCTTGTCGAGCAGCACGCGCTCGCCCTCGGGCGTGCACGGGCCGTTGGCGCCCTCGGCCACCAGCCGGCACTCCAGCGTGCGCGCCTCGGCGGGCCCGATCTGCCCCTCGAGCGCGGCCGGCACGAAGATGTCGCACTTCGTCGCGAAGAACTCCTCGCGCGAGATGGCCTGGCCCGAGGGGTAGCCCGCGATCGAGCCCTTCTGCTTCACCCAGTCCATGAGCTTGTGGGGGTTGAAGCCCTCCGGCGAGCGCAGGTAGCCCGAGTGGTCGCCGACCGCCGCGAGCGACGCGCCGAAGCGCGAGAGGATGGTGGAGGCGTGGGCGCCGACGTTGCCGAAGCCCTGGACGATGTACGTGCTGCCCTCGAGGTTGAAGCGGTGCTCGCGGCACCACTCGGTGATGCAGTGGACGACGCCCTGGCCGGTGGCCTTCTCGCGCCCGACCGTGCCGCCCGACGCGACGGGCTTGCCCGTCACCACGCCGCGGTTGGCCTGCTTGTTCACGTGGCCGACGGTGTTCATGTACGTGTCCATGATCCAGGCCATCATTTGCGAGTTGGTGCCGACGTCGGGCGCGGGGATGTCGTAGTCGGGCCCGATGTTGCTGCCGAGCGCGTGGGTGAAGCGCCGCGTGATGCGCTGCACCTCGGTGTTCGAGTGGGCGCGGGGGTTGAACTTGATGCCCCCCTTCGCGCCTCCGTACGGCAGGCGCATCAGCGCGCACTTCCACGTCATCATCGCGGCCAGGGCCTTGGTGTCGTCGAGGGTGACGTTCTCGTGGTAGCGGATGCCGCCCTTGAAGGGGCCCAGGATGTTGCTGTGCTGGATGCGGTAGCCCTTGAAGAGCTTCACCTCGCCCGAGTCCATCCGCACGGGGAAGTGCACGATGATCTCGTTCTTGGGCTGCGACAGCATGGTCTCGACGGCGGGGTCGAGGTTCACCACCCGGGCCGCCTTGGCCAGGTAGTCCTGGATGACCTTGAAGAACTCGTACTTCTCGCTCGACATCGGGTGCTCTGCTCCCTCGGTGGCGCGAAGGGCGTCGTCGACACCCACTTCCGCGCGATGGTCGCGGCACTTGACCACCCGCCCGCGGCACCGTCAAGCGCCCCGCTGCGACGCGCCGCGGCAACGCGAGCGTCAGGGCACCGAGGCGTCCGGCGGGTCGACGGAGGCCACGAGGTCGTCGACGACGTCGGCGGGCGGCACATCGGCGGCGGCGTCGGACCACGCGTCCGAACCCGCGTCGGCGGCGGGCGTCGCGGCGGCGACGCGCTCGCAGTTGGAGAGGAGCCCCGTGTACGAGCCGTCGTAGCAGACGATGAAGCCGGGCGCCTGCTGGCCTGCGCCCGTCTCGCTGAACGCGCCTTCGAAGAACACCGTGACCGTGCGCGTGCTGGCGAGCGGCGCGCGCTTGAGCGCGATGGTCGCGCTCCGCGCGACGAGGCGCCCCGCGGCGGTGGTCACCTCGAGCTGGGCGGGCGGGTTGATGCGCGACTCGACGTTGAAGGCCGAGCCCCAGATCTGGTTGCAGGCGTAGCCCTGGTCGCCGCCGTAGCTCACGCCGGTCGCGAACGTGCGCATCGCGAGGATCGAGGAGGGCACCGACCACGGCGCCTGCGGCAGGAGCGAGAAGGTGAGCCGCTGCGACGACGCGCCGAGGGCCGCGTGGACGGCGCGCACGTCGACCGTGCCCGGGTTGCAGTCGGTGCAGTTCTCGTCGGCGACGAGGTTGACGAAGGGGACGAGGTGCCCGTCGAGCGCGGGCTCGGCGGTGATCACGATCAGCCGGAGGGTGCCCGGGTCGAGCTGGATCGAGCGCGTCGCGAGCGGCGTGAGGTCGGCCGGCACGCGGTCGCAGGGCGTGCCCCGCTCGACCACGGCGATGTCCCAGGCCTCGTTGCTCGCCGTCACGACCGTGTTGAGCGGCACGGAGCGCGAGACCTGGCCGTACTCCAGGCCCTCCGCCGGCCAGAGGGTCGACTGGAAGCGCGCCATCGTCGTCGTCGGCGTACGCCCGCGCTTCTGCATGCAGATGTCGATCGCGCCGACCTCGGGCGCCATGTGGGCCACGCGCACCTGCGTCACGGTCGCGCGCCCGGGCTGGCAGCCGAAGGGCACGTCGGGGCCGCGGTCGACGGGCGGCGCGACGTCGGGCGCGGGCTCCTCCGGCGCGTCGAAAGCGTCGACGGAAGCGTCCTCGGGCGGGGCGAGGTCGGGCGCAGTGACGTCGGCGATGTCCGCCTCCGCGGCGGCGTCGCGGCGCGGCTGGAACTGGTCGAAGTCCAGCCAGCACCCCGCTTGCGCGGCGAGCGCGAGGCCCACCATCGCGTCGCGCGCGCGCATCAGAACGCCCCCCCGACGCCGGCCGGGCCGACGTGGAGCGTCACGGGAGACGGGCGCGACGGGCCGCGGAATCCGAGGATCAACATCGTCGCGCTCGCCGCGCCGAGCGCGAGGGCGCCGACCGCGACGCCCGTCGCGAGGTCGCGGGTGAGGACGCCCTCGGCCTTGAGCGCCTCGTCGAGGTCGCGGCCGGTGTCGCGGTTGAGCGCGAGCTGGTCGTGCGCGTTGACCGCGGTCACCCCGAACGCCATCGACGCCGCCACGCTCGCGACGCCCAGGCCCAGGGCGATGAAGCCCCCGACGCGCAGCGCGGTGCGGTCGGGCGGCGGGGGTGTCACCGGCGGGAGGATCGGCGGGGGCGTCACCCGCGGCCCCGGCGGCGTCGCGTCGGGCTGCGGCGACGGCAGCGCCTCGAGCGCGAGCGACCGGAGCTCCCGCTGGCCCGCGGTGAGCTCGAGGGTGAACCGCGCGTCGCGTCGGCCCGGCGCGCTGGCCTCGACCACCACCTCGCCCGGCGCGATGGGCATCGTCACGCCGAGGCCGCCGCGCTGGAGGGCGGCGCCGTTGACCCGCACGATGATGCCTTCGGGCGCGTCGGGCGCGTCGAGCGTCAGCCAGGCGAGCGACGGCGCGATGCCGTCGGCCTCGGCGCGCGCGGCGTCGCGCGTGGGGGCGTAGCGCGGCTCGGAGGCGGCGCGGGCGTCGGCGTCGCGCGCGGCGCGGTCGAGCATCGCCCAGGCGTCGGCTTCGCGGCCGAGGCGGCGGAGCGTGCGGCCGAGGTACATCCGCGTGTTGGGGCTGTCGACGGTGTCGAGCGAGCTCTGGAAGTTCGCCCGCGCCTGCTCGAAATCCCCGGCGGCGAAGCGCTCGCGGCCCTGCTGGTAGAGCGCCTGTGCGCGCGACTCGAGCGCGATCGACGACGCGGGCTGCGCGTGCGCGGGCGCCGCGCCGACCGCGCCGAGGGCGAGGGCGACGCCGAAGGCCATCCACGGCGGTCGGCGGCTGCGGAACACGGTTCCTTTGGGGGAGCGCGGCGGCGCCGCCGCACTCCTCGCCGAATCCTGTCAGATCCCGGGCGGATCGTACAGTCCCGAGCCCGAACTCTCGGCCGGGGAAGTGTCCGGGCGGAGCGAGGCGCGGTGGCCGCGGTGCCGGCGGTGCCGGCGCGTCTCCGACGGTTCTGCCAGTGCGGGCTCGGCGATGACGGGCGCCGCGGGCGGGGCCACGACAGGCGCCGCGGGCTGGGTGACCGGTCCGGGGGCCGGGGCAGGTGCGGTGGGCGGGGCGGGCGTGGTGGGCGCCGCGAGCGATGCGGTGACCGCGCGGGCGGACGGCGCGCGCGGGCCCAGGGTGCGGGCACCCACAACGAGGGCGCTCGCGGCGACCACGGCGACGACCACGGCGGCGAGCCACGACGCGCGTGGTCGGGCGGGCGGCAGGGACGGCGGGCTCTCTTCGGAAGAAGCGTCGAGGCCCCGCGGCGGCGTGCGGTCGTCGTAGCGGACGGGGACGGTGACGGGGGCGGGACCCTCGACGGGCGTTCGCTTGAGGGGGTCGGGCTCGGCGGGGGCGACGGCGGCCCGAGGCACGCGCACGGTGCCGCCGCGGGGCGACGGGGCGGCGGCGGGCTCGGCCGACCAGCGCTCGTCGAGGCGGCCGTCGAGGGCGTCGGCGAGGGCGTCGGCGAGGGCACGGCCCGTCGGGAAGCGCTCGTAGCGGCTGCGGGCGAGGGCGACGGCGGCCCAGGCGTCGAGCGCCGCGGGGAGGCCGGGGCGCACCGAGGTGGGCGGCGCGATGCGGTGCGTGAGGATCGCGACCAGGAGCTCGGCGATCGCCTCACCTTCGAAGGGGTGCGCGCCCGTGAGCATCTCGTAGGCGATCATGCCGAGGGCCCAGAGGTCGCTGCGTCCGTCGAGCTCGCGCGACGAGCGGGCCTGCTCGGGGGACATGTACCGCGGCGTCCCGATGAGCGTGTTGCTCGCGGTCGCGCGCGCGCCGTTGGCGAGCGCGTCGGTGAACTTCGCCACGCCGAAGTCGAGCACCTTCACCACGGTCGCCCCGTCGGCCTGGGCGAGGAAGACGTTCTCGGGCTTGAGGTCGCGGTGGACGATGCCGGCGGCGTGGGCGGCGTCGAGGCCGGCGGCGATCTGGCGGATGACGTCGAGCGTCTCGGCGTGGGTCGGGCGCGGCGCGCGGGCGAGGCGGCGGGCGAGGGACTCGCCGCGCAGGAGTTCCATCACCAGGAAGGGGCGGCCGTCGGCGGCGACGCCGAAGTCCTCGACGCGCACGACGTTGCGGTGCTGGAGCCTCGCGGCGATGCGCGCCTCGCGGAGGAATCGCTCCGTCGAGGCCTTGTCGCGGGACACCGTCGGGTTGAGCACCTTCACGGCGACGGCGTGGCCGAGCACCGCGTGGGTCGCACGGAAGATTTCGCCCATGGCGCCCTCGTCGATCTTCTCGACGAGGGTCCAGCGGTCGGCGAGTGTCTCCGCGGGCTGCGACATGGACGTCTCGAATGTAGCGACGACTCGGGCTTCCCGGCAATTCCTTCCTGTGCGAGAAATCTGCGGCGCGCGGCGGTTGGACGAAACGCCCCACGCGTCGCCGTACCACCCGACGTGACGCCCGCCATGGCCGCCGACCCCGAACCGAAGCCCGCCCGGAGGCCGCGCCGTCGCCGCCTCGGGGTCGCCTCGCTCGTGCTGCTCGGCCTCGTCGCTGCGGGCCTCGCGGTGGTGCAGAGCCGGTGGTTCAGCCGCAAGGTGGCCGCGCAGGTGCAGAAGGAGGTGGCGGCCGCGACCGGGCTCGACGTCGCGGTGGGCGACGTGGGCTTCTCCTTCTGGGACTTCGCCGTCCACCTCGACGAGGTCGCCGTCGGCCGCCGCGGGGCCGCGCCGCTCGCGCGGGTGGGGCGGCTGCTGGTGGCTCCCTCGCCGGGCGACCTCCTGCGGGGCCGCGTCCAATTGTCGCGGGTGAGCGTCGAAGGGGCCGAAATCGACCTCCGCCTCGTCGACCGCGACGGCGGCCTCGCCCTCGCCAACGGGCCGGTGGTGCGCTCCAGCGGCGGCGGCGGGGGCGGGGACCCGCCGTTCCGCGACATCGACGTGACCGACCTGCGGCTGCGCGTGAGCCATCCCCGGCTCGGCGAGCTGAGCGTCGGCCCGGCGGACGTCGACGTGCTCCAGACGCCCGACCGTCGCTTCATGGTGGGGCTGCTGGCGAGCGGCGGCGAGGTGCGCTCGACGCAGCTCACGGGTCCGATCCGGCGGCTCGAGGCGCGGCTCTCCTTCGACCGGCGCACCGAGGAGCTCCGCGTGGCGCTGGCCCACGTGGCGGTGGCGCGCTTCGAAGTCCACGTGCGTGAGGCGGCCTTCTCGCCGCGGACGAACCGGCTCGAGCTCGACGCGCGCGCCGAGGCCCACGTCGAGGACGTGCTCCCCTTCGTGCCCGCGCGCCACCCCGACCTCTTCGGCGCGGTGGCGGTCGACGTGCGGGGCCGCGTCGACCTCGCGACGCTCGACTTCCAGGCGGCCGCGGGGGTGTCGGTGCGCGACCTCGGGATGCGTGCGATCGACGGCAAGACGCACCTCCCCATCGTCTACAACTTCGGCGACGAGGTGCGGCTCCGGGCGCGGGCGACGCGCGACCGGGTCGAGGTGAGCGACTTCGCCGCGCGCTGGGCCGGGGCCGAGGTGTCCGCGCCGACGCTCTCGCTCGGGCTGCGCGGGGACTACCCCCTCGAGGCCGACCTCCAGGTGCGTGGGCTCGACTTCACGCGCCTGATGAAGAACCTCACGGTCACCCCGCACACGATCGTCCTCTGGACGCTCTCGGGGGCGCTTCGCCTGCGCGCGACGCTCGACCCGATGCGCTTCAACTTCGACCTGCCGGGGCTCGAGGCGACCGACTTCGCGATCCTCACCGACGGCTGGGACCGGCCCCCGCAGACGCCCATCATCCGCATCCCGCGCGCCCGGCTCAACGGCCGCATGGTGATCGACCCCGTGTCGGTCACCTGGTCGGACGTCGCGGCCTCGTTCGCGCAGACGAGCCTCGCCGCGCGGCGGATCCGCGTTCGCACGTCCGCCGACCCGACCGGCCGCGAGCCCGAGGTGCAGGTGGACGGCGTCGCGTCGGATCACATCGACCTCGGCGACCTCGGCACCATCCTCGACATCCCCATCTCGGGCGTCGCGCAGGTGCGGGCGCAGGCGCGCGGCACGGGCGACCCGCTCGTCACCGGCACCATGCGGGTGAGCGACTTCCGCTTCGCCACGCTGCCCTTCGGCGACCTCGAGACCGCGCCGGGCGGCGGCTGGCGCCTCCAGTCGCTCCGCCTCACGTCGCCGCGCCTCGTCGGGCGCTTCCGGCAGAGCGCCTACGACGTCGCGTCGGCCTACCTCGACTTCTCGCGCTGGACGCTCACCGCCGGGGCCCGCGTGCGGTCCGAGCGCTTCCAGGCGCAGGACTTCTACAAGATGTTCCACTTCGACGGCGACCCGGTGTTCGCGCCCTACGACGGGTCGGCGCGGGTCGACGCGCAGGTGGACTACGTGCTCGGACGCCCCGGCGACGACCGCGACGGCGTGATGACCGTCCGCGCCGCCCTCGACCGCGGCGCCCTCGTGGCCTTCGGCGAGCACATCGACGACGCGAGCGCGCGGCTCTCGTACGACTGGCTCCGACGGCGCGACGGCGTGCGCGGCGCCCGCGTCGACCTCGAGTCCTTCCACGGCACCAAAGGGGGCGCGCCGATCGACGTGTCGGGCGCGATGGCCCCGGGCGCGCGGATGCACTTCGTCGCCACCGCGCGCGCTGTCCCGCTGCTCTCGCTCGACACCCTCCGCGCGTCGAGCGCGCCGGTGAGCGGAACCGCCACCGTCTCTGTCAGCGTCGACGGGACGCCCGACGCGCCGCGGGTGTTCAGCACCGTCTCCCTGCGCGACCTCTCGGCCCTCGGGCGCGCGCTCGGCGCCGTCGACCTCACCGTCTCGCAGGTGCCCGAGGGGACGCCCTCGCGCGCCCCCGACGCGCGCCCGGTCGACGGCCGCATCACCCTCGACACGCGCCTGCTCGACGACAAGCTCCACGTCCACACCTCCCTGCGCGTCCCCTGGGTCGAGGGCCGCTGGCGCGACGCGCTCGGCGTCGAGCACCGGGACTTCTCCCGCGACTGGGGCCGCTCCGAGCTCTCCGCGTCGGTGCGAACCGCGGGGCCCATCGACGTGCTCCCGTGGCTCCCGCCGACGGTGCTCGCGCGCGTCGGCGAGGGCGCGCGGGCGCGGGCGGGCTTCGCGGTCACCGTCGACCGGGCGCGCCTCGACGACCTCCTCCACGCCGACGGCCGCCTCGTGGTCGACCACCTCGACGTCGGCGCCGCGGGGATGGGCGCCTCGCTCGGCGAGCACGCCGCCCTCGCCGCCTGCGCGCGCGGCGGCGTCTTCTGGCTCGACGAGGCCGGCGCGCGGGCCACCTGCGCGGAGCCCCCGGCGCGGCTCCGCGGCGTCCCCTCGCTCGCCGCACCCGGCGGGCCCGGCTTCGACCTCGAGCGCCCGATGATCCTCGGGCCCGGCGGCGTGCGCGTCTGGCTGGCGGGCGGCGGCGTGGTGGGCCAGCGCGCCGAGGACCCCATCCGCCTCTCGGGCAAGGTGCGCGCGGAGCTCGACCTCGCGCGCGCCGCGGCGCTGGTGCCCGCCATCACGTGGGGCCGCGGGCGCGGCGTGCTCGACCTCGACGTCGCGTGGGACGGCGAGCGCCCCGACCTCTCGGGCTCCGCCCACATGGCCGACGCGTCCGTGGGCCTCGCCGCGCTGCCCGCGCCGCTCAGCAACATCGACCTCGACGTCGCCCTCCGCGGCGACGTGGTCGACGTCACCACCGCCCGGATGAACTACGGCCCCGCCACGATCGAGGCCTCCGGCGCGCGCCTCCACCTCGAGCGCACCTCCCTCGAGCGCGTGCAGGTGCCGGTTCGCGTGCGCAACCTCCTGCTGTCGTCGCGCGACGGGCTGCCCGAGGGCCTGGAGGCCGGCGTCGACGCGGACCTGTCGTTCTCGCGCGTGTCGGCCGACGAGCCGGCGCTTCTCTCGGGCGAGGTGACCGTGACGCGCGGGCGCTTCACGCGGCCCATTCCCCTCACGGGCGATTTCCTGCGGCGCCTCGGGGGCAGCGACGGCGCCTCCGCCGGCGCGCAGGAGGCCGCGGCCGAGCAGCCCTACGACCCCGCCAACGACTGGCTCCGGCTCGACGTGCGGGTGAACATGCCGACGCCCTTCCGCGTCGCCAACAACCTCGCCGAGGCCGACGTGCGCCTCGGCACCGGGCGCCCCTTCGTCATCACCGGGACCAACCAGCGCTACGGCGTGCTCGGCACGGTGGAGGTGCCGCGCGGGGTCGTCCACCTCAACGAGACCGACTTCGAGATCCGCCGAGCGCGCGTCGACTTCGACAACCCCGAGCGCGTCGCGCCGGCCTTCGACCTGCTCGCCCAGACCGACATCCGCCGCACCACCGACACCACCGTCCGCTCGCAGTGGCGCGTCAACCTCCACGCCTACGGCACGCCCGAGCGGGTGAACCTCGAGTTCAGCGCCGAGCCCTCGCTCGCGCTGGAGGACATCGTGCTGCTCCTGCTCTTCCGCCTCACGCGCGCGGAGATGGAGCGCGTCGGCGGCGGCAACGCGGGCCAGGCCGTCACCATCGAGCTCCTCTCGCGCTCGCTCGGGCTCGACCGCGTGGTGCAGGGGGCCCTGCCGTTCATCGACGAGTTCCGCCCCGGGAGCACCTACAACTACCGCTCGGGGGTGATCGAGCCGTCGCTCTCGCTCGGCGGCCGCATCACCGACACCCTGCGCTGGAGCGGGATGACGACCTTCGCCGCGCAGCCCCTCATCCAGGGGACGCTCAACCTCCGCGTCGGCCGCAGCGTCGCCGTGCAGGTCTTCCTCAACAACGCCACCAACCAGCCGAGCACCCAGGTGCCCAACGCCGGCGTCGACGTCCGCTGGAGGCTCATCCAGTGAGGCGCCTCGCGTCCCTCGCGCTGGCGCTCCTCGCGCTGGCGCTCCCCGCGACCGCGCGGGCGCAGCAGGGCCCCCCCGCGCCGTCGGCCGACCCCATCCCCGGCGCCGAAGGCCTCGCGGGCCCCGTCACCGCCGTCGTGCTCGACCCGCCGCTCCCGGGCGAAGACCCCTGGGCCCGCGCCGGCCTCGCGCGCATGGCGCCCTTCTCCGCGGCGCTCGCGCGGGAGGCCCTGCGTCGCGCGCTCGCGTCGGGCACCTTCGCGTCGGCGGAGGTGTCGGCGCGCGCGGCGCAGGGTGGCGTCGAGCTCACCATCCGCGGCCCGCGGCGCTACCGCCTCGTGTCGATCGAAGTGCGCGGCGCGTCGGAGCGCGACCCCGAGGTGGTGCGCGAGGACGCCGACCTGCGCGCCGACCTGCGGGTGACCGACGCCGAGGTGGCCGAGGCCCTCCGGCGCGTCGAGGGCGCGTACGCCGACGCGGGCTTCCCCGACGCGCACGCGCGGCCCGAGTGGTCGGACACCGACCGGCCCGGCGCGCGACGTCTCGTGCTTCGCGTGGAAGAGGGCGCGGGTCGGCGCGTGCGCGAGGTGGCGGTGGACGGCGCGCCCGCGGGCCTGGAAGCGGGCGTGCGCGAGGCGATGTCGCTCGGCGTCGGCGACCTCGCGGCACCGCAGCGCGTTCGGACGAGCGGCGACGGCGTCACCGCGTGGCTGCGGCGGCGGGGCTACCTCGATGCGCGCGTCACGCCCGCGGTGGAGCCGCTCGACGGCGGCGGCGTGCGGGTGCGCGTCGCGGTGGACGCGGGGGTTCGCTGCGACCTCGTGTGGTTCGGCGTGCGGGCGCTGCCCGACGACGCGCTGACCGAGGCGCTCCGGCTCGGCGACGAGCAGGGGTGGACGGACTCGTCGGCGGCGTCGTTCGCGGCGCGGCTGGAGGAGGTGTACGCCCGGCGGGGCTGGGCCGACGCGCGGGTGCGGGTCGAGGCCGACGCGCCGAGCGAGGGCCGACGCGCCGTGCGGGTGTACGTGCGCGAGGGGCGCCAGGTGTTCGTCCGCGCGCTGCATTTCGAGGGCGCGACGGTGCTCACGCGCGAGGAGCTCACCGAGCTGGTGGAGTCGACGGCGCGCGCGGAGCTCCCCTCGTCGCCGCGGCCCGACCGGGGCTACCTCCTGCCCGAGCGCACCTTCGACCCCGCGGTGTACGCCGCGGCGTCGCAGCGCATCGTGGAGGCGTACCGCGAGCGCGGCTACCTCGACGCGGCCGTGGCGACGCCGCTCGCGGCGCGCGTCGGGCCCGCGGGCAACCAGGGGATGGAGGTGACCTTCCGCGTCACCGAGGGCCCGCGGAGCTGGCTGGAGGAGCTGGTGTTCGAAGGCGACCTCACGCAGCCGAGCGCGCGGCTGGCGGGCGTGTGGGGCCTCCCCCTCGGCGTGCCGGTGTCGAACCGCGAGCTCGGCGAGGCGCGCGTCCGTCTGGCCGACTGGTACCGCGAGCAGGGCCACGCCTTCGCGCGGGTGGAGCCCGAGGTCGAGCGCAGCCCCGACCACACGCGGGCGCGGGTGCGGGTGGTGGTTCACGAGGGCCCGCGGGTGCGCGTGCGCCGGGTGGAGGTGCGCGGCGCGCGGACGGTGCTGCCGTCGGTGGTCCGCGCGCGGCTCGCGCTGGCCGAGGGGGACGTCTTCTCGCTCTCGGCGCTGCGCGCGAGCCAGCGGCAGCTCTACGAGCTCGGGATCTTCTCCGCGGTCAACGTCGGCCTCGAGGACGGCGACGTCGAGGCGGCGGAGAAGACCCTGCTCGTGCGCGTGGTGGAGGAGCGGCGCGTGGGCCTCGAGCTGCGCGCGGGCTTCTCGCTCGGGCAGGGCGGGCGCGTGGGCCTGGAGTTCGCCGCGCTCGACCTCTTCGGCCTCGCGATGAACCTCGCGGTGCGCCCCGAGGGCGGCTACCTCTTCGACATCCCGGTGGTCGCGCCGACGCCGCCCGACGGGATCTACATCGACACGTGGGACGTGCAGCGGCTCACCGGGCGCCTGCCCGTCTCGCTCGGCTTCCCCTACGTGCCGGGGCTCGGGCCGCGCTTCGGCGCCTCGCTCGACGCGGCGGTGTCGCGCACGCTCCAGCCCTGGTCGTACGAGCTCGTCACCCTCGGCGTCGGCGGCACGCTCACCTGGCGCCCGGTCGACCGGCTCAGTCTCTCGTGGACCACCGAGGTCCAGCGGATCAACGTCGGCATCCTCGGCGCCGACTCGGTGAGCGCGCTGCTGCGGCGCCTCCTGGGCTCGTGCGGCATGGGGGTGATGGACGACTGCAACCGGTTCAACAGCTTCCAGCAGGGCCTCCGCCGCTACGCCGCGGGCGTGAGCGACCTCGTGGCGACGCGCCTGGGCGTGGTGTGGGACGGGCGCGACAACCCGCTCACGCCGCGCAGCGGGCTCTACGCCTCGCTCACCTCCGAGCTGCTCTACCTCCTCGGCTTCGAGGGCGTCGAGCGGCCGTCGGACGCGACGCTCCACGTCGAGGGGCGCGCGACGGGCTACGTGCCGCTGCCGGTGCTCAACATGGTGCTGACGCTGAGCGGCCGCGCGGGGCGCAACGTGTCGCTGACGGACGACCGCAGCTCGCACCCCTCGCGCCTCTTCTGGCTCGGCGGCGCCAGCTCGATGCGCGCGTGGCGGCAGAGCCAGCTCGCGCCGCGGGAGACCATCGAGGCCGCGCGGGCCGCGGCGCCGGCCGACCGCGCGATCCTCGTGGCGACGGCGCCGGGCGGGGAGTTCTACATCAACCTGGTGGCCGACCTGCGGGTGCCGCTGGCGTTCATCTCGCCGAAGGTGGAGCTCGGGGCCTTCGTCGACGTCGGCAACGTGTGGCAGCACCCGCCGGCGTTCGCGGACTGGTGGCGGCTGCGCGTGGCGCCGGGCGTCGGCCTCCGCGGCGTGCTCCCGGTGGGCATCATCGCGCTCGACGTGGGCTTCGTCGTCGACCCGGTGGAAGAAGCGGGCGAGAGCGTCTTCCAGACGGTGCAGTTCTACCTGGGCAACACGCTGTGAGAGCGGGGCCGCCCGCTACCGGGCGCCGCAGACCGAGCCTTCGTCGAACTCGCGGTGCAGGTAGCTCGGACTGCCCAGACCAAGCTCCGAGAGCTGGTCGCCGAGCGCGTAGGAGTTGCCGAACACCACGGCGCGCGTGAGCGACGGCGCGAGGCTCTCGGCAACGACCCGGCGCACGTCCGCGGGTGTGAGCGCCGCGAGGATCTCCTGCGATCGGGTGACGCGCAGCCCGGCGGGCTCACCCGTGAGGAAACTCTCCGCCAGGGACGACGCGAGCGCGGTGTCGTCGTCGGCTCCGTCGCCTTCGCGCAGGCGTTGGCGCAACAAGGCGCGGGCGCGTTCGAACTCCCACGGCGCCGCCTCGGTGCGGCCGAACGCCGCGAGCTCCGTCAGGACGACCCGGAGGCTCTCGGCGGCGCGCTCTTCGGGCACCGCGCCTCGGACGGTGAGGCGGGTGGCGTCCAGGCTGGTGGAGAGTGCGCTCGTCACGCTGTACGAGGTACCCCGGTCGATGCGGAGCGCGCGGAACAGCCGCGAGCCAGGCGTCGCGCCGAGCATCGTGTCGAAGAGCGCGAGCGCCACCCGCGCGCGCTCGTCTCTCACGCGGAGCGGCGCCGTCACGGAGAACGCGACCTGCTCGACGCGCCGGCGTTCGAGTACGAACAGCCGGGAGCCGCCGCGGCGCAGCGCGGGCGGTGTGGTCGGTCGCTCGGGTTGGGGCACGCCCGACCAGTCGCCGAGTGCAGCCTCCGCCGCCAGACGAACCTCCGCGAGCGGCGCGCGCCCCACCACGACGAGCGCGCTCGCGCCGGGCGTGTATCGTGCGCGGAGGAAGGACGTCACGTCGCCCTGACCGAATTCGCACACCTGCGACGAGAGCCCCTGTGCCGGACGTGCGTGGAGGGGGTCGGAGTAGATGGCGGCGTCGAGGATCTGTTCGAAAACCGCGCCCGCCCCAGCCCGGTGGTGCAGCCCGTCGGCCACCGTCGCGCGCACCGCGAGGAAGCGCGCTCGATCCGCGGTCGCGGCGGCACCGAGCGCCTCCCGGAGCGCGGCGAGCGCGCCCGGGAGCTCGGTCGGGAGCATCGGGCCGTGCAGTCCGACCCCTTCGTGTGAGGTCCACGACCGGAGCTCGAGCGGCGCGACGCCGGGGCGCGTCGGCCGCGCGAGGGCGTCGGCGAGGACGCGCACCGTGAGGTGGGCGAGGCCGGGCGGGACATCCGGAGCTTCGTCGCCGGCGCGGCGGTTCACGAAGGCGAACTGGGTGAGGGCGGCGCCCGCGCGCCGCGCCACGATGAGGCGGAGCCCGTTGGCGAGCGTCGCCTCTTCGAGCACAGGAGCTTCGAACGACGGTGGCTCGCCGAGGGGCGGTCGCCGCTCGCGGAAGGGGGCATCCTCGGTGGCGACGAGCGGCGTGTGTGGCCGCGGCAATGGCGCGCGCGAAACGCACGCGCCGAGGGCGAGGGCGAGGGCGGCGCGCTTCATCGGTGTGGCCTTCGGTCGGTGACCTCGCCGTTGGCCGAGGCGCGTGGATTGGAGCGAACCTCTACCGCGAGGCCCTGCGCGGGGTCGAGGTGTCTACGGAGGGCGGCATCGACGTCCGCAGGAGTGAGCGCGGCGTAGCGGGCGAGGTTGCCGCGGAGGCGGCCGAGGTCGTCGGGGAGCGGTGATTGCACCGCGGCGGCGGCGCGAGATTGCGCCGACGCGCCGCGGGCCACGGCGCGCCGCGTCCATTCGACCACGGCGCCGCGGAACTCGCCTTCCTGCACGGGCGCCGACCGCGCGCGCTGGAGGGCGGTGGTCGCCTCCGCCAACAGGTCCGCGGGGTCGGCCCCCGGCGTGGCCGCGGTGGCTAGAGTGAAGGTAGAGGTGGTCGCGCGGCTCTCTTGGCGGGCGCCGACCGCGTAGGCCAGGCGTCGGCGGTGGACGAGCGCCTCGCGGAGGCGGCTGACGAGCACCGACGAAGCGAAGTCAAGCGCCGCGTCTTCGGCCGTCCACAGCGCGGGCGTCAGCCAGAAGAACTGCACCTTCTCTCCACGGACTGGCGCCTCGAACGTGACGACGCCGGGCCGGGCGAGCGGGACGGCCGGAGCGTCGCGGGCGGGCCGGGGGCGGCGCTGAGTCGCAATTGTGCCGAAGTGGCGCTCGATGAAGGCGCGGGTCCGGTCGGGGTCGAAGTTGCCCACCACGGCGAGCGTTGCGGCGGCGGGGACGTACCAGCGCTGGACGAACCACCGCGCGCCGTCGACGGTGACGGCGCGGACGTCGTCGGGGCGGTCGCCGTAGGCGTGGTAGCGGTGGCCCGGCGGGTAGAGCGTCGCCTGCACCGCGTCGAACAGCGCGTCGGTGGGGCTGTCGCCGAAGCGGTCGGCGCGCTCGGTGCACACCACCGCCTGCTCGTGCGCGAGCCACGCCGGCGTGATCGCGTCGAGGCCGAAGGCCATCCGCTCGGCCTCGTAGTAGAGCGCTCGCTCGAGGGCCTCGGCCGGCACCGTGGCGTAGTAGGACGTGTCGTCGACCGAGGTGACGCCGTTGTAGGAGGACGAACCGAGGGCGTCGATCGCATCGAGCAGCCCCTCGCGCACGTGGCGGGTGGCCCCGTAGGTGAGGTGCTCGGCGAGGTGGGCGAGGCCCCGGTAGCCGTCGGGGTCGTCGCCCGCGCCGACGGCGTACTTCACGCGGAGGGCAGCCTGCGCACTGGCGCGGTCGACTTGGAGCGCGACGGTGAGCCGTTGGGGAGCGTGAAGACGGTGGCCTCGCCTGGCGGCAGGAGGTCGGCGGGCGCGGGGGCGGGGGCGGCGCGGGGGGCGGGTCGGCGCGGGCCGCGCGGGCGAGCGCCGAGAGCGCGGCGGTGGCGCCGAGAGCGAGCAGGTCGCGCCGGCGCGGGAGGCGTGGTGGTGCGGTGACGTCCATGTGTGCCCCAACGAGCGATTGGTGTGAGGCGACAGGCGGCCGCCATGGAGCACGCGGGCGCCGGCCGTGTCCATTGCGCTCGATTGCGCAGCGTGGGGTCGCGTTGGGACGGGTGGAGCGGCGGGCGATCAGCCCGTGCGGCGGCGGCAGGCGCGTCGTGCGGGCGCGGCGGCGGTCTCGTTGGCGGGCTGCTGCACGACGGCGGCGTTGGCGCCCGCGGCGCCCTCGGTGAGCGAGCCGCCCTGCGGCGTGACGGGCGCGGCCGGCGAGGCGGGCGTCGGCGGCGCGCGCGGGCGCCCCGTCGGCGAAGAACGACTCCACCAACGCCGCGTCGTCGGGGTACTGGAGCGACGCGCGGTGGATCATCTGGTTGTAGAGCTTGCGCGCGGCGTCGACGGCGATGTCGAGCGCGCGACCGGCGCGGGCCTCGTCGAGCTGGAGCGCGGTGCGGCGCGCGAAGGCCGCCGTCAGCGCGTCCTGGCGGGCGCGGACGCCGGGGGCGTGGCGGCGCAGCGAGGCGAAGGCGTCGTCGTTCTCGAGCACGTCGAGGACGTTGGCGACGAAGCGGTCTTGCGCGTCGCCGCCGAGGGGCTTCATGGCGGCCGACGGGTTGGCGAGGAAGATGCGGCGGCGGCGCGGGTCGTCGGCGCGGCCGTCGACGAGGGCTTCGACGTCGCGGGCGAGGAGGCCACCGCCTCGCCGAGGTGGGCGTCGCGGTACTCGATCTCGGCCGTCGCGGCGACGCGCGCGTCGACGGCGTCGTCGAAGGCGTCCTCGGCGCGGGCCAGCGCGGCGCGGCAGTCGGCCATCTCCTGCGCGCAGCCCGCGAGCTCGGGCCGCGACAGGAAGCGCAGCGCGCACAGGCGCACGCGGCGCTTCACCACGAAAGCGGTGATGTTCTCCCAGACGTTCCATGCGAGGGTCTCCCGTTGGGGGGACGCGCACCGGCGCGCGCCCGCCACGCCCCAGGTATGCGCGGACGGGCGCGCGGGGCGCCAGCGCGGCGGCGCGTCACGGCGACGAATCCGCCGCGCGGACAACGGCGCGTGTCCGGCAGGCGGGCGGTGCGCGGCGCAGGTGGGCTACGGTCGCGCGGAAGCGTTGCGGCGCGGGCGCGGGCGGAGCTACGGGCGCGCGGAAGCGTTGCGGCGCGTGCGCAGGCGGAGCTACGGGCGCGCGGAAGCGGTGCGGCGCGTGCGTGGGCGGAGCTGCGGTGGCGCGGAAGCGTTGCGGCGCGGGCGTAGGCGGAGCTACGGGGGCGCGGAAGCGCTCGGGGGGCGGCGAGGCATTGAACGCGAGGACGACCTGGCACAACCTCTCGTCCATGTGGTGGCGTCACCTCGTCGCGGTCGGGCTCACGCTGGCGGCCGCGCCGGGCGTCGGATGCGTCACCGCCTCGGACGTGGAGGACGCCGCCCCCCCGCCGGCGTGTCAGACCGGCTGGGGCGCTTGTGGCGATGCGGCGGCGTGCGACACGGACCTCCTCAACGACGATCGGAGCTGCGGCGCCTGCGGGAGCATGTGCGCAGCGGACACCCGCTGCGTCGACGGCGCGTGCGCGGCGACGGGCGTTCGCCTCCTGGCGCCGATCTCGACGCACCGCGTCCTCTCGGCGCGCCCGTGGCTGCGCTGGGAGATGCCGCCCGACGCCGACCTGGCGCGCGTCGAGGTATGCGACGACCGCGCGTGCGATCGCGTCACGCACCGCTGGGAGGTGGGTGGTGCGAGCCTCCGGCCGCCGAGCCCGCTGCCCGTCGGGGTCCACTTCTGGCGGGTGTCTGCGCGGCGCGGGGGCGCGTTCGGGGCGGCGACGGCGCGCCCTTGGCTGTTCGAGGTGCGCGACGCGGTGCCGGCGGGGGAGGCGACCGTCCGCCCGCCCCTCTTCGACATCGACGGGGACGGCCTGGTCGATCGCGCCGTCTCCCATCGACCTCCGGTCGACTACCAGCGGCCGTCTGGCACCGCGACAGAGCGTTGGAGCATCGAGGTCTGGCGCTCGACCGCGCGCTCCTCCGTGGCCGACGTGACGCTGGAAGGGTCCCCTTCGTGGCGGCAGTTCGATTCTTCGCTCCACGGAGAGGAGCACTCGGTCAGCGAGCTCATCGCGCTGGGCGACGTGAACGGGGACGGCTACGGCGACCTGGGCGTCGTCGACGCGCTCTACGAGGCGGGCTGGTGGGGCGTCAACGCTTCGCTGGCGACCCTCTACCTGTACCTCGGCGCGCCCGCCGGCAGGCCGCTGCGACGCGCGTCGGTCTTCCTCGGCGACCTGGCCTTCGCGGATGCCCGGCTGCTCGTCGCGCCCGTCGGCGATCGAGATGGCGACGGCTACGGCGACCTCGGCGGCTACATCTCACCAATCTACAGCACGGGTGGGTTCACCATCTTCGGCGGACGCCGCCGTGGCTTCCCCTTGGAGCGGACCGGCGACATGGAGAGTCACCTCGCGCGCGGCGACTTCAACGGGGACGGGTACGAAGACCTGGGCCTGTCTTACACCGGCAACGGCATGTACGGCTGGTCGATCGGGGTCCGCCCCGGCGCGCCGACCCGGCCGCTGCCGCGCGCGGAGGGCTCGACGCCCTGTGCCGAGCTCGCGCTCGTCGGCGACTGGTTCTGGGCCGGCGTCCGCGTGGTGGATCACGACGGCGACGGCTACGACGACCTCCAGGTCTCCAACGCCGGCAGCGGCGCCTCCGTCGTGCTGCGCGGGAGCGCCACGGGCCTCGCCCGCCCGGCGTGCACGGTGGTGTCGCGCCCGCACTGACCGGCGCCGCTCTTCAAGGCGCGGTCGCGTGCCTACCCTGGGACTACTCGAGTGGTCTCGTGATGTGCGTGAGGCACGTCGCTCGACGCCGCCCGCCACCGCCACGCCCGCGCCCCGCTCACCCCTCGGGGTGGCGGCGGGCGTGGCGGGCGGCGGGCGCGTCGGGGTCGCGGCCGTCGTCGCCGTGCTCGATCGCGCGGTAGAGCAGCGGCAGCACGAACAGCAGCATCGGCGTCGCGAACGTCACGCCCCCGACGATCACCAGCGCGAACGGGCGCTGCGTCTCGCTCCCCATCGCGTGGGAGAGCGCCGCGGGCACCAGCCCCAGCGCCGCCAGCGCGGCCGTGAGCAGCACCGCGCGGAGCCGGCGCGCGGCGCCCTCCACCAGCGCCTCGTCGCGCGTCGCGCCCTGCGCGCGGAGCTCGTTGACCGAGCTCACCAGCACCACGCCGGCGAGCACCGTCTGCCCGAGCAGCGCGATGCCGCCCACCACCGCGGAGACCGACACCGGCGTCCCCGTCGCCCAGAGCGCCACCGCCGCGCCCGGGAGCGCGAGCGGCGTCGCGGCCATCACCACCAGCGCCGAACGCGTCCGCCCGAACGCGAGCCAGAGCAGCGCGAGGATCAGCCCGAACGCGATCGGCACGATCAGCGCGAGGCGCCGCATCGCCCGCTGCTGGCTCTCGAACTCGCCGCCCCACGCGATGGTGACGCCCTCCGGCGCGGTGACGGCGCGCGCCACCCGCGCGCGGGCCTCGGCGACGACGCTCCCGAGGTCGCGGCCGTCGATGTTGAACTTCAGCGCCACGAAGCGACGCCCCTGGTTGCGCTGGATCGCCGCGCGCCCGTAGCCCACCCGCACGCGCGCCAGCACGCCGAGCGGGATGCGCTGCCCCGCGGGCGTGGTGACGGGGATCTCGCGGATGCGGTCGATGCCCACGCGGAAGCCCTCGGCGACGCGGACGGCGACCTCGACGCGGCGCTCGCCCTCCCAGATCTCCGTCGCGATCTGGCCGCCGATCGCGGCCTGCACCACCTCGTCGACGTCCGCGACGCGCAGGCCGTAACGCGCGATCGCTTCGCGGTCGACCTCGATGAGGAGCTGCGGGACGGCGCCGGTCTGGTAGAGCCCGAGGTCGCGCACGCCCCGCACCGGCGCGATGGCCGCCTGGGCGCGGAGCGCGAGCGCCTGGAGCTGGTCGATGTCGTCGCCGGAGAGGCGGACCACCACCTTGCCCTTGATGCCCGAGATGCTCTCGAGCACGTTGTCGACGATGGGCTGCGAGAAGATGAGCTCGACGCCGGGGAGGGCGCTCAGCCGCGCGCGCATCGCCTCGACGAGCTCGCGGCGCGACCGGCCCGTGCGCCAGGTCTCCTCGGGGTGGAGCGAGATCATGAGCTGCGCGACGTTGACCGGCGCGGGGTCGGTCCCGTCCTCGGGGCGGCCGAGCTGCGAGACGACCTCCTTCACCTCGGGGAAGGCGGCGACGGCGCGGCGCAGCGTCGGCACGAGGCGCTGCCCCTCCTCCAGCGACTGCGACGTCGGGAAGATCGCCGTCACGAACAGCCCGCCCTCGTTGAGCTCGGGGAGGAACTCGCTCCCCAGCCGCCGCCCCGCGCCGGCCGCGAGCAGGAAGCCGAGCGACAGCAGCGCCACCGTGCGGAGCGGCCGCGCGAGGGACGTCCGAAGCGCCTCGCCGTAGCGCGCGCGGAGGGCGATGACCCAACGGGGTTCGCCGTGGCCGCCGAGTGGGCGCACGGCGAGGCGCGCGAGCGCGGGGACGGCGGTGAGCGACCACACCAGCGCGCCGACGAGCGCGAAGGCGTAGGTGATCGCCATCGGGGCGAAGATCCTGCCCTCGGTGCGTTCCATGGTCACGATGGGGAGGAGCGCGGTCCCGATGATCGCGAGGGAGAACACGATCGGGCGGACGACCTGCGCGGCGGCGGCGGCGACGGCGTCGTGGCGGTCGAGCTGCGGGCGCTCGGACATCACGTGGTAGACGGTCTCGACGAGGATCACCGCGCCGTCGACCAGGATGCCGAAGTCGATGGCGCCCAGGGAGATGAGGTTGGCGGGCATGTTCAAGAGGCGAAGGCCCGCGAAGGCCGTGAGGAGCGAGAGCGGGATCACCGCCGCCACCACCGCGGCGCCCCGCGGCGCGCCGAGGAAGAGAACGATCAGCAGCACCACCAGCGCGGCGCCGTGGAGGAGGTTGCCGCGGACGGTGTCGAGCGTGCGGGCGATGAGCTCGGTGCGGTCGTAGTAGGGGTTGATGCGGACGCCGCGCGGCAGCACCTCGCGGTTGAGCCGGGCGACAGTTTCCTGCACGCCCGCGAGCACCACCGCGGGGTGCGCGCGACGTCGGAGGAGGACGATGCCCTCGGGGGACTCGTCGTCGGCGCCGCGGCCGACGACCCCGCGGCGGGGGACGTGGCCGAGCACCACGCGCCCGACGTCGCCGACGGTGATGGGGACGCCGTGCTCGGCGCGGAGCGCGACGGTGCGGAGCTCGCGCGGGTCGCGGAGGTACCCGAGGCCGCGGACGACGTACTCCTCGTCGCCGTGGCGCACGTAGTTGCCGCCGGCGGCGCCGTTGGAGCGGGCGAGGGCCTGCACGACGTCGGGCACGCCGAGGCGGCGCACCGCGAGGCGCTCGGGGTCGACGTCCACCTGGTACTGCCGCTGGAAGCCGCCGAAGGACACCACGTCGGCGACGCCCTGCACCTGGCGGAGCGCGCGGACGACGACGCGGTCGAGGAGGTCGCGGCGGTCGATGACGGTGGCCGAAGGGCCGTCGACGGTGAAGCGGTACACCTCGCCGACGGGCGTGGACTCGGGGCCGAGGCGCGGGTTGACGCCGTCGGGGAGGTCGGCCTGGTGGAGCCTTTCGAGCACGCGGACGCGTGCGGCGAAGTCGTCGGCGCCGTCGTCGAAGGTGCACGTGATCTGCGAGAGCCCGAACACCGAGATGGAGCGCAGGTCGACCATCTGCGGCGTGCCGGCGAGCTCGCGCTCGACGGGGATGGTGACCTCGCGCTCGACCTCCTCGGCGGCGCGGCCGGGCGCGAGGGTGATCACCTGCACCTGCGTGTTGGTGACGTCGGGGAAGGCCTCGACGGGGACGCCGAGGAGCATTCCGTACCCGACGAGGGCGACGAGGGCGCTGACGGCGACGGTGACCCAGGGGCGGCCGATGGCGAGGCGGACGAGTCGCTGGAGCATCAGAGCACCTGCGAGGCTTCGGGCGCGAGGAGCAGCGCGCCGCGGGTGACCACGCGCTCGCCGGGCCGGAGCCCGCCGAGGATCTGGACGCGCTCGCCGAGCTCGGCGCCGACGACCACGGGGCGCCGCTCGTAGCTCCCCTCGCTGCGCTCGACGAGGACCACCGGGTCGCCGGCGGAGGTGACGATCGCGGTCACGGGGACGGTGAGCGCGTGGCGCGTCGCGGAGCGGAGGGTGACGCGGGCGAACATCTCGGGCCGCAGGGCGCCGTCGCGGTTCTCGACGGGGACGCGGACGACGAGGGTGCGGGTGTCGGGGTCGACGGCGTCGGCGACGCGTTCGACGCGCGCGTGGAGCGTGACGCCCGGGAGCGAGGGGAGGGTGATCTCCGCGGAGTCGCCCGCGCGCACGACGCTCCCCTGGCCCTCGTGGACGTGGGCGAGCACCCAGAGGTGCGAGAGGTCCGACACGAGGAACGCGGGCTCCGCGGCGTCGGGGCGCGCCTCGGCGCCGACGCGCAGCGAGCGGCGGACGACGGTGCCGCCGATCGGCGATCGAAGGGTGTAGGTGCCCGCGCCGCTGGCCCGCGCGCCCATGCTCTGGAGCACGGCGCCGGCGCGTGTCTCCTCGGCGCGCGCGGTCGCGAGGTTGGTTCGGGCGTCGACGACCTCGCGCACCGAGCCCGCCCCCTCGGCGGCGAGGCGCTCGGCGCGCGCGAGGGACTGCTCCGCGGCGATGCGGGTGATGCGCGCCTCCGCGAGGCCCGCACCGGCGCCCGCGACGTCGGCGCTGTACACGAGCGCGAGCGGCGCGTTGGGCGGCACGTGGTCGCCGGTGGCCGCGAGGAGCCGCACGACGCGCCCCTGCACCGGGGGGATGATCGCGGCGACGCGTTCTTCATCGAAGGAGACGACGCCGGGCACCGAGATGGCCGCGCCTTCGCGGTCGGCCTCCACCGCCTCGACGCGCACGACGCGCGGGAGCGGCGGCATCGGCTCGTTGGAGACGCGCGGCCCGCGCCGGCACGCGGTCACGAGCGTGAGCGCGAGGACGAACGTGAGCGCACGTCGCGCGCGCCGCTGTTGAAACTCTCCCCGGGGCTCTGCTGCGGGGAGGAAATCCCCGAGGGCGCGGGGCTTCACGGCACCACCAGTGCGGCGGCGCGCTCGAGGTCGGCTTCCGCTTCCGCGAACGTCTGCATCAGATCGAGCTCCTGCGCGCGCGCGTCCCAGAGCGCGCGGTACGCGTCGAAGAGGTCTTGGACGGTGAAGCCCGCGCCGCCGGGGCTGCCGGTCTGGTAGGTGACCTCGGCGCGGCGCACGAGCGCCTCGCCGGTGACGAGGCCCTCCTCGCGGAAGCGGGCGAGGGCGGCGCGGGCGTGCTCGCGGGCGTTCCACGCGCCGGTGACCTCGCGGGCGACGCGGATTTCGAGGGCGTGTGCGAGGCGTCGCTGGCCGTCGGCGTCGCTGCGGGCGCGCCCTTCGAGCCCCTGGTTTCGGTCGAACGCGGGCACCGGGAACGACAGCCCCGCCGTCACCGACGCGCTGTCCGCCGCGTGCGTGGCGTAGGCCCCGACGTACACCGACGGCGTCCACCGGGTCTCCGCGCGCCACCGTTCTGCTGCGGCGAGGGACGCGCGTTCGCCGCGCCGCGCGAGCTCGAGGTCGGGCCGACGTCGCAGCGCCAGCTCCACCAGCGCGGGCAGGCTCTCGGGCCCGCGGAAGGCCGCGAGGCCCGCGCGCGTGATGGGAACCTCGGTCACCTCGTCGTCGGCGATGGCCGCGACGAGCCGCGCCTCCGCCCGCTCGCGCGCCACCGTCGCGTCGGCGAGCGAGGCTCGCAGCGTCGAGCGCGTCGCCTGCGCGCGCAGCGTGTCGTAGGGCGAGTTGGCGCCGGCCTCCACGCGCCGTCGGATGATCTCCTCGACGCGCCCGAGCTCCTCCAGGTTGCGCTCGATCAGCCGGACGCGCGCGTCGGCGAAGGCGCGCGCCACCATCCCCGCTTGCAGCTCCGACGCGGCCGACCAGAGCGAGGCGCCGACGTTTACCTCCGCCACCGAGAGCGCCGCCACCGCCGACGCGCGTCGGGCGGGCACCTGACCGAACACCGGCAGCGGCTGGGTCCACTGCGCGCCGAAGTTCACCTCGCCGTCGGGCGGTGTGCCCCACGGGGTGCCGAGGAAGCTCAACTGGACCTGGGGATTGGGCCACAGCGCCGCGGTCACGACGTCGAATCGCGCGCCCCGCACCTGCGCCCGCAGCGACGCGACCTCCTCGCTCCGCGCAGCCCACCGCGCGAGCACCGCGTCCTCCGTGATCTCCGCGGTCGATTGCGCGCTCGCGACGCCCGTCACGAGCATCGCCGCCGCTGCCGCAGCCCACCGACCCAACCGACGTCCGAGGAAGTTCACCACGCTCGCATGCTCCGATGCGAGCCGTTGAGCACGAACCGCGCCGGGGAATCCTCCCGACGGAGGCGCGCGTTCCGCCTCACCCCTTTCAAATTCGCCTCCATCCCCCGCTCGCCGAGCCTCGCGCGTTGACCCCTTCCCCCGGCGCGAAGCGCCAGGGGAAGGGGCACCGGCCCGTCAGGTACACGCGTGGGCACGACGCCCTTCGTTCGACGCGCGTAGGCGCAGGCCGCGTCACAGCGGCATTCACGGCCCCTTCCCCTGGCGCTTTGCGCCGGGGGAAGGGGTCAACGCGCGAGGCTCGGCGAGCGGGGGATGGAGGCCCCGAACGTCACCGCGCCACCTCGAAAGAGGCGCGCGTTCAGCCCTTCACGAAGCGCACGAACACCTCGCGGTTGCCCTGGGGGCCGTGCACCGGGCTGTCGGCCTGCCCGTCGACGCGCAGACCGAGCGCCGCCGCGGCCGCCACCACGCCATCCACCGCCCGCTGCCGCGCGGCGTCGTCGCGCACCACGCCGCCCTTCACCTCGCGCGGGCCGAGTTCGAACTGCGGCTTCACCATCGCGGCCACCACGCCGCCGGGTGCGAGCACCTCGGCCACCGCCGGGAGCACCTTGCCGAGCCCGATGAACGACACGTCCATCACCACCAGCTCGACGGGCTCGGTCACCACCTCGCGGAGCCCGAGGCGCGCGTTGACGCCCTCGCGCGAAAGCACCCGCGGGTCGCGGCGCAGGCGCTCGTGGAGCTGGCCCCGCCCGACGTCCACCGCCCACACGCGCGCCGCGCCGCGCTGGAGCAGGAGGTCGGTAAATCCCCCCGTGCTCGCGCCGACGTCGAGGCACACCTTGCCCGCGGGCTCGAGGCGCAATGCTTCGAGCACGCCCTCGAGCTTGAGCCCGCCGCGCGATACGTACGGGCACGCGTCGCCCTGCACCTCGATGCGCGCGTCGTCCGCGACCAGCGTTCCCGCCTTGTCGACGCGCTGCCCGGCGACGAACACCCGCCCCGCCATCAGCATCGCCTGCGCGCGCTCGCGGCTCTCGGCGAGGCCCTTCGCGACCATCAGCTTGTCGATGCGCTCGCGCGCCACGGCTCAGCCCCGCGCGGCGAAGACGATCGCCACCACCACGCCGACCGCCACCAGCGCGGCGACCACCCACACCGCGGGCGATCGCTTCGGCGCGGCCACCGGCGCGGGGGCGAGCGGCGCGTAGGGAGCGGGCGTCTTCTCCGGGACGCGGGGCGCGGCGAGGTCGACCGGCGCTGTCTGCGAGGGCTCGTCGGGCGAGGCCGCGGGCGTCGGGAGCGGCGGCGCGGCGAGCGGCGAGGAGGACGCGGTGGCTTGCGCGATGGCGTCGAGGCTGGGCGGGTCGTCGAGGCTCGGCGCGGGGGGCGAAGGGGCCGGCGGGGGGGCGAAGGGCTCGGGGGTCTCGCGGCCGGGGAGGTCGGGGATGATCTCGACGGGCGTCTCGGGGATCTCCGCGAGCCCGAGGGCGGCGTGCTCGCGCCCGCGACGCGTCTCCACCAGCTCGGCCTCGAAGTGGTCGGTGAGGAACTTCCCGAACCGCATCGGCGACGCCATGAGCTTGTTGCGCTCGGCGTAGTCCTCGAGGTCGCGCAGGAGCGCGGCGGCGTTCGGGTAGCGGTCGTCGCGGCGCGGCGCGAGGCCCTTCGAAAGCACCGCGGCGATGCGGGTGTACTCGGGGAGCCCCTTGGTCGGCAGCTCGGGCACCTCGCCGGCCTTCGCCACCTCCAGCACCTCGCGGCCCGCCTGGGCCTTGTACATGCGGCGCCCCGAGAGGATCTCCCACAGGATCGTCGACGCCGAGAACACGTCGGCCCGCGCGTCGACCTTCTCGCCGCGCGCGTGCTCGGGCGACATGTACGCGGCCTTGCCCTCGAGCGCGCCCTCCGGGAGCTCCTCCAGGTCGGTGACGGCGCGGGCGATGCCGAAGTCGCAGAGCTTCACCTCGCCCTCGATCGAGATGAGCACGTTGGAGGGCGACACGTCGCGGTGGACGATGCCGAGCGCCTCGCCGTCGTCCCCGCGCCGCCGGTGGGCGTAGTCGAGGCCCCGGAGCATCTCGCACACGATGAAGAAGCCGTACTCCGCGGGCAGCGGCACGCGGCGCTCGCGGAGCTTCTTCAAGAGCTGCGTGAGGTCGTAGCCCTCGACGTACTCCATCGCGATGTAGAGTCGCGACTCCTCGCGCCCGAGGTCGAACGTCTGGACCACGTTGCGGTGCGAGAGCCGCGCGGCGAGGCGGGCCTCCGACGTGAGCATCGCGGCGAAGCCCGCGTCCTCGGCGAGGTGCGGGAGCACGAGCTTCACCACCGCGCGGCGCGCCGCGCCCATCTGCGTGGTGCCGCGCGCGAGGTAGATGTCGGCCATGCCGCCGCGGCCGATGCGGTCGAACAGCACGTAGCGCCCGAAGCGTCGGGGCAGTTCGAACTCGGGGGCCTCTTCCTGTTGCGCTTCGGCGGCCATCGGGGGCGCCGCACCATCCAACGCGGGCGGTGGGCCGGTCAAGTGTGATAGAGCGCACCTCCCCCCGCCGTGACCGCGCCGCGCGCCTCCTTCGACCCCTTGCGCTACGGCGTCCGCGCCCTCGGCGAGGCGTCGCGCGCCCAGGCCAGCGTGGCGATCCCACCGCCCGCGGGGGATGCGTTCGCGCCGCGGCGGACGGTTCCCCCGGCGGCGCGGGAGGGGGCGGCGCTGTCGCTCCGGCTCTTCACGGGCGGCGACGACGACGCGACGCGCTTCGTGCTGCGCGACGACGAGTCGCTCACCTTCGCCCCGCCGCCGGCGCGCGCCGCGGCCTTCTTCGAAGCCCACGCGGGCGCGCTCGCCTGGGACGACGACGAGGAGCCCGCCGTGGTGGTCGGCTTCCCGCTGGTGGCCTTCGCGTCGCAGGGCGCGCTGCGGGCCGCGCCGCTGTTCTCCTGGTCGGGCGCGCGCGTGACGTGGTCGCTCGGCGGCGCCGCGTGGTCGCTCGCGCCCGGGGCCCGCATCGGCGACCCCCTCGCTGCGCCCGACGCGCTCCGCCTCGACGCGCCCGAGGGGGAAGGGGCACCGCGCTTCGCGCTCCACGCGGGCCTCTGGAGCGCCCTCTTCGAAGTCGACGGCGAGGCCCTCTCCGCCCTCTCCCTCGCGGGCCGCGACGAGCCCGGGCGCCTCGTGCGGGCGGCCGTTCGCGCGCTGCGGGAAGAGGCGCTCGACGAGCTCCCCGAGGGGCCGCTCACCCGCGACGACCTGCTCGCGCTGTGCGAGGCCGTGGCCGCGCGCGCGCCACCACGGCGCGAGGTGAGGGCGCACCCGCACGGGCTCGCGATGCTGCTGCCGAAGGGCGACCCGACCGCGGGCCTCCGCGCCGAGCTCGACGCGATGCTCGCGGAACCCGTCCCGCGCGCCGGACCGCTGGCGGTGTACCTCGGCGCGGCCGCGCAGCCCGCGCAGGCGGGGGCGGTGTGGACGCACGGCGCGAGTCTCCCGACGGCCTCGCAGCTCGCCGCGGCGCGGGCCTTCGAAGGGACGCGCGACCTCGTCGCGGTGTGCGGCCCGCCCGGCTGTGGGAAGACGACGCTGCTCCACCACGTCGCCGCGCAGGCGGTCGCGGCGCGCGCGCTCGACGGCGTGTGGCAGCGCCCGCCCGAGCGCGGAGGGACGCCGTGGGCCCTCGTGGTGGCGAGCACCAACAACGCCGCCGTCGACCACGCGCTCGCGCCCTTCGTGAGCGGGCGCGCGCTGCCGGTGGGGCTCCGCGTGGGCAACCGCAGGGTGCTCGCCGAGCAGACGGCGCCCGCGCTCGCGGCGGCGATCGAGGCGCTCGACCGGCGGCCGCTGGTGGGCTTCACCGAGGCGTGGAAGGCCTTCGATGCGGCGTCCGCGCCGATCCGCGCGCACCTCGCGGCGGCGCGGGCGAGGCACGCGGCGGAGGCGAAGCAGCGGGAGGCGCAGGAGGCGCGCGCGAAGCGGCGGGAGAAGCTCCTGCGGAAGCTCGAGCGGCCCCACGAGGCGCCCCGCGCGGGCGTCGCCTCGGCGGAGGTCGACGAGGCGAAGAAGCTCCTTCACGAGCACCTGGAGGCGATCGGGCGGCTCGCGACGATGTACCTCGACCGCAAGGACGCGCGGCCCGACAAGGCCCGCTCGCGCTGGGACGAGGCCAACGCGCACCGCGGCGCGAAGCTGCGCCCGATGCTCGAGAAGCTCGCGGTGGAGGCGCCCTTCGGGCCGCTGGCGGGTGACGACGTCGAGGCCGCGGTGGAGCAGCAGCGCGCGGTGATGGAGTCGGCGCTGGAGGCCCTCGACCGCATTCGAAACGGGTTCCGCCGCGCGGACTGGCAGCGCGAGCTCGACGCGCTCGAAGGGGAGGGGACGTCGGTGCCGGACGAGGGGGCGCCGCCGCCGCTCGACCCGGCGCTCGCGGAGCTGGCCCTCACGCTGCGCGACGCGTGGGCGTGGGAGCAGCGGCGTGTTCTTCTGCCGCGGCTCCACGCGGCGCACGGGCGGCTCACCGACGCGCCGGGCGGCGATCGACGGACGCCCACGGGCGAGCTCCTCCTCGCGCTCGCGCCGCTCTTCCCGGTGGCCGGGTGCACGCTGCTGTCGACGCGCGGGGCCTTTCCCCTCGACGCGGGCGTGATCGACCGGCTGGTGGTCGACGAGGCGGGCCAGTGCGCGCCGGTGTACGCGGCGCCGGCCCTGGCGCGGGCGCAGCGGGCGATGTTCACGGGCGACGTGGCGCAGCTCCCGCCGGTGTACACGCTCGACGACCGGGTCGACGACCGCCTCGCCCGCGGCCTTCTTGCCAGCGCGGTGGAGCCCTTCCGCATGGGCACCTCGCGCGACACCTCCGCGCAACGCGTGGCCGAGGCGCGCGCGGGGGCGCGGGCGACGCTGGTGGAGCACTTCCGTTCGCAGCCCGCGATCGTCGCGCTCGCGTCGCGCTGGAGCGGCTACGCGCTCGACGTGCGGACGCCGCAGCGCTCGCTCGCGGGGACGTGCGCGTGGCTTGACCGGGCGGTTCGGGTGGTGCCGGTGCGAGGCGCGGGCGAGCGGACGCCCGGCGGCGTGGTGAACGAGCCCGAGGCCCGCAAGGCCGTCGCGCTCGTCGAGGCGCTGGTGGGCGACGGCGTGCCGCCCGAGGACGTCGCGGTGCTGTCGCCCTTCGTGGGGCAGAGCGCGCGCATCGGGCGGGCGCTGGAGGCGCGGGGGTTGGGCGGCGTGCTGGTGCGAACCGTCCACCGGCTGCAGGGCGGCGAGCGGCGGGTGGTGATCTTCTCGCTGACGGCGACGGAGCGGTCGCACCTGCGCTGGGTGGCCGAGCGGCCGCACCTCCTCCACGTCGCGACCAGCCGGGCGCAGGACCACCTGGTGCTTCTGTTCGACCCCGACCGCGCGCGGACGGAGCCGGGGCTCGCGCCGCTGGTGGAGGCGCTCGGGCGGTGAGCGCTGGCGACGCGTGCGACGCATCGTCGCCCGCCCATGACCCTCGGGAGGTGCGGTATGCTCCGCGCGAAAGGCGGACCCATGGGACACCGACACGTGCGCGACGTCGCCCTCGCGCTGGCGCTCTTCGCGGCGCCCTCTCTCGCAGGCGCGCAGCCGCTCGCGACGCCGCCCGCCGCGCCGCCCGCCGTCAACGGCCTCCCACCGCCCGTGCTCGGGTTGGAGGCGCCCTTGCGGCGCGGCGCCATCCCGCCAGGGTACGTCGTCCACGAGGCGCCGCGGCTCGGGCTCGTCGTCGGGGGCGTCGCGACCTTCCTCGGGACCTACATCCCGATGGCGCTCATCGCCGCCAACGAAGGCAACGAGTACTGGCCGCTCGCCGTCCCCGTGGTGGGACCCTTCATCGTCGGCGGGCGCATCCTGGTCGAGGCAGGGCGCTCGACCTGCGTGTCGGGCTGCGTGTTCGACGGCCTCGCCCGCAGCATCCTCGGCTTCGCGGGCATCCTGGTGCTCGCCGACGGCATCGCGCAGGCCGGCGGCATCGCGATGACCGTGATCGGCTTCGTGAAGCCCCGCCGCGTCCTCCGCTACGAGCCCGCGCAGGCGGGCGTCCGCTGGGCGATGACCCCCGGCGCCGTGGGCGCGCCGCTCGGGCTCACGCTCTCGCTCACCACCATGTGACCGCGCCTACCGCGGCCCGGCGTCCTTCGCGCGGGCCATCGCGGCGATCGCCTCGATCACCTCGGCGGGCGCCATCGCGCTGGAGTCGACCAGCGTTGCGTCCTCCGCCTGGCGCAGCGGGGCGATCGCGCGCGACGCGTCCTGCCGGTCGCGCTGCTCGACGTCGGCGAGCGTCTCCTCGTAGGAGGCCGCGACGCCCTTCGCGGTGAGCTCGTCGCAGCGCCGCCGCGCCCGCACCGCCGCCGACGCCGTCAAGAACACCTTCACCTCCGCGTCGGGGAACACCACCGTCCCGATGTCCCTCCCCTCCAGCACCACCGCGCCCTCCGCGCCGAACTGCCGCTGCGCGTCGAGCAGCGCCTCGCGGACGCCCGGGTACGCGCTCACCGCGCTCGCCCCCATGCTCATCTCGGGCGTGCGGATGCGGTCGCCCGGGTCCTCCCCCGCGATGAGGACGCGCGTGACGTTCTTCTCCGCGCGCCCGAGGCGGAGCTCGCCCGTCGCCACGGCCTCACGGGCCGCGCGCTCGACGCCATCACGGTCGTCGAGGGCGACGCCGCGCCCCTTCGCCACCAGCGCCACGGCCCGGTAGAGCGAGCCCGTGTCGACCAGCGTGTACCCGAGCGCCGCCGCGACGCCCTTCGCCACCGTGCTCTTGCCCGCCCCCGCGGGGCCGTCGATCGCCACCACCGGCCTCGGCCTCGTCATGACTCCACCTCGATGTCCGCGCCGAGCCCGCGGAGGATGTCCGCGAAGCCCGGGAAGCTCGTGTCGACGCACGCCACGTCGTCGACCACCGTCTCGCCCTCCGCCGCGAGCGCCAGCACCGCGCCGGCCATCGCGATCCGGTGGTCGCCCTCCGAACGAACCACCGCGCCGCGCGGCTTGCCTCCCCGAACCCGCAGCCCGTCGGTTGTCGCGTCGGCGTCGAGCCCGAAGGCCCGCACCATCGCGACGAGGGCCGCGATGCGGTCGCTCTCCTTCACGCGCAGCTCGCCGACGTCGTCGAAGCGGCTCTCGCCCGGCGACGCCGCGGCCGCCGCCACCAGCGCGGGGATCTCGTCGATCGAACGAACCGCCAGCTCGCCGCCGACGCGCGCGCCGCGGCGCAGCTCGCCCGTGCCCGCGACGCCGACGTGGAGGTCGCCGACGGGTTCGCCGCCGCGCTCCCCTTTGGGCACCACGGCCACGCCGCCGCCCTGGTCGCGGAGCACTTCGAAGAAGCCCGTACGCGTCGGGTTGGTGCACACGCCACGCATCTGGACGCGGCTGCCGGGGACGAGGTGCGCGGCCACCGCGAAGAACGCCGCGGACGACGGGTCGCCGGGTACGTCGAGGTCGAGCGGCGCGAGCGAGCCGTCCCAGCCCGCCGGGTCGAGGTGGACGGCCGGGCCCATCGTGCGGAGCGGCGCGCCCATCGCGGAGAGCATCCGCTCGGTGTGGTCGCGCGAGACGGTGGGCTCGCGCAGTGATGTGACGCCGTCGGCCCAGAGGCCCGAGAGCAGCAGGCACGACTTCACCTGCGCGCTCGCGACGGGGAGGGCGTACTCGAGTTCGAAGAGGCGCTTCGCTCCGTCGAGGGCGCCGATGTCGAGCGGGGGGACCTCGTCGCGGCGGGCCGGGTCGATCACGCCCTCGATGCGCGCGCCGCGCTGGCGGAGCGGGCGCGTGACGCGGCCCATCGGGCGACGTCGCAGCGAGTCGTCGCCGGTGAGCCGCGAGGCGAAGGGCTGCGCGACGAGCAAACCCGCGAGCAGCCGGAGCGTGGTGCCCGAGTTGCCGCAGTCGATCACGTCCGACGGCGCGCGGAACCCGTCGAGCCCGGCGCCCGTGACCTGCACTGCGCCGTCGTGGTCGACGATGGCGACGCCGAGCGCTTCGAGCGCGGTGCGGGTGCGGCGGTTGTCGTCGCCGCCCGAGAGGTTGCGGAGCGTCGAGGCCCCGCTGGCGAGGGCGGAGAAGAGCAGCGCCCTGTGCCCGATGGACTTGTCGCCGGGGAGGGAGAAGGCCCCGCGGAGGGGCTTCGCGGCGGGTCGGACGCGCCATCGGCGGGGGGCGGTGCTCACGGCGCGCGGAGTAAACACAACGAGCGGCGGGAAGTCCATCCGCGGTAGAGTCCGCGCCCGTCATGGCAGCGAGCGGCGCGCGGATGAAGGTCGGGGTCAACTACCCCTGGAAGAACTACGGCTGGGACTTCGGCGTCGGCCCCTGGGGCATGCGCCGCGCGTGGGAGCCGGAGCTCGTCGACGAGCTGCGGGCGCTCAAGAAGCTCGGCGTCCACGCGGTCCGGTGGTTCGTGCTCGGCGACGGGCTCACGTACGGGACGGCTGCCGCGGCCCCTACGGAAGACCGCGACCGGCTCTGGCAGGGGCACCCCCAGTGGCGCTTCATCCCGCCCGAGGCCGACGGGACGCGCGCCATCGTGGAGGACTTCCGCGCGCTGCTCGAATGCTTCCGCAAGGCCAACGAAGGCGGCGGCGCGCCGATCCAGCTCGTGCCGGTGGTGGCGGACTTCCACCTGTTCTTCCCGGGCAACGCGGAGACGGGGCCCTTCGGCAAGCCCGAGCACCGCGGCAAGGGCCCGCCCGCGGGCTTCGTCAAGAACGGCCGCTCCGACATCCCCGTCGACCCGCGCAAGACCGCCCGCTTCGTCGACCACCTCCTCGCGCCGCTGGTGGCCGCCGCGAGCGAAGCCCCGTACCGCCCGCTCATCCACTCCGTCGACCTGATGAACGAGCCCGAGTGGTGCACCGACGACGGGCGCAAGGGCCCGATGCGAACGGTGCCCCACGCGGCGATGATGACGTTCCTGAAGGCGTGCGCGGACGCGGTGCGGGGGAGGCTCCCGACGACGGTGGGCTTCGCCGAGGTCGAGACCTTGATGAAGTGGGACGTCCGCTCGCTCGGGCTCGACGTGTGGCAGTACCACTACTACGCGAAGCCCGACGTGATCCGCGCGGCGTCGGACTTCCCGGTCCGCACGTTCGTGGGGGAGTTCGCGACCACGACGGGCGAGCCGGCCGACGGGACGAAGCGGGTGCTGAGCGGGCTGTGGCGTCAGCCGGGCGACCTCACGTGGCCCGAGCTCGGCGGGACGTGGGGCGACCAGCGCGTCTCGGCGCGCCTCGACCTGCTCGCGAAGAAGGGCTACGGCGAGTGCTTCGCGTGGTCGATCCACGCGACCGACAAGGCCACGCGCTGGGACGACGAGGTGCGCGGCGACCTCCAGCGCTTCGCCGCGGGGAAGTGACGCGATGGCGAAGCGAACCGTTCCGTTGTTGCCGGGGAAGCTCAACGCGCACGTCACGACGCACGAGGCGGCGGCGGGCGACGCGGTGATCCCGTGCGCGACGTGGTGCACCGAGGGGCTCGCGGCGCTCGGGCACCCCGAGCTCACGCTCACGCTCCGCCGGCCCGACGGGTCCGACGAGGACACGCTCTCACTCGACGCGATCCGCTTCTTCGTCGGCGTCCACGCGACCGCCACCGAGGGGCGCGCGCTCGGCGCGGGGACGCTCGGGGAGTTTCCCGCGGGGCTCTTCGACGGGAGCGAGCCGTACGGATTCGTGTGCGTCCATCCGGGCACTTCGCGCGACCCGGTGGCGCCGGCGCGGGGGCTGCGGGTGGTGGTTCTCCACCGCGACGAGTTCGCGCTGGCCTCGACGTGCGGGCCTCGGCGTGTGCTGGCCCGCCTCGCGCGCGCGGCGCGGTGCGCCCCCTTCCCGACGTGGTGGGACGCGAGCCGCCCCTCCGTCGCGCACGCCGACGACACGGGCTCGATGCTGATGGAGGCGACGCGCCTCCGCGTGCTCCAGGCGGCCGCGTGGCGCGAGGGAGACTCCGTGACGCTGCGGGTGTCGCCGGCCACGCGCGAGGGGCTGCGCGCGGCGGTGGCGCAGGTGCGAGAGGCGCCGTCGTTCGCGCTGGTGGTCGACGCGCCGGCGGACGCCGACGCGTGGCTGGTGTGGTCGCCGGGGCAGCGGGGCGTGAGCGCCGCGAGCCGCGCGGGCGGTGCGGTGCGCAAGGTGGCAGGCGGCTTCGTGCTGGTCGCGCGCGGCGAGGGAGAGCCCGTCGGGGGCCACGCGGAGGACGGCTTCGCGTTCGCGTTCGACGAGGGGACGCGCGGGGCGCTGCTCGACGCGCTTGCCACGGGGGGCGCGTTCGAACTCCCGCCGGGGCCGCGCTCGATGGGGCTGCGGCTCGTGTGGGAGGCGCCCGAAGCGCTGCCGGAGGACGTGCCGGCGGCGCGGTACCGCGGCGTGGAGGCGCTGGCGGGCCTCGGCGCGCACCCGACGGTCGACCGCGAGGCGTTCACGCTATACGCGCGGGCGGTTTGCGCGGAGATCGACGCGCACTTCGCGGAGACGTGGGCCGAGCCGGGGCATGATTTGATGGTGCACGTCGAGCTGCACCCGAAGCGAAGGCCGTCGGCGTCGGTGGCGCTGCGGCCGGGCTTCGCGCACCCGACGGTCAACGGGCTGTGCGCGCGCGTGGAGGCGGTGCCAGCGCCGGAGGTGACGGGGCCCGCGGTGTTCCGCGTGGAGTTCGCGCTGTGGGGGGGCGCGGGCTGAGGGACTACGACTTCTTCGAGTACTTGCCCGGCGAGTTCTGGTTCACGATCTGCTTCGCGTAGCTCTGGACGATCTGGGCGCGCTCGGCGGGCGCGGCGTCGGCGAGCTCCTGGGCCATCGCCGCGGAGCGCGCGGCGCCGTAGGCCTTCTCCGCCACCTGCACGAGGCGCTCGGCGGTGACGTCGAGCTTCACCAGCTCGACCCAGTGGCCGCACGACAGCAGCATCGTGCCGCCCTTCGGGAAGGTGAGCCGCACGTGGCCCGCCGCCCCGCGGTGCGAGCCCACCGCAGCCACGCGGCCGCCGCGGAGCTCGTCGGCGAAGCGCTGGAGGGCGGGGGTCCCTTCGAAGGACGTCGCCACCGTGAGCACCTCGGCGCGGTAGGGCGCGCCCGCGGCGACCTCGGCGTCGAGCGCGTACGCGATGGTTCCGCCGAGCGCGGCCACCGAAGCCTCGCCGCCCTCGCAGAGCTCGCCGACGCGCTCGAGCTGGGCCGAGCCGCACGTACGCAGCGCCGCGGGGTCGAAGCGCAATTCGAAGCGCGACGAGAACTCCCCGAGCTTCACCAGCGGGCACGGGCCGAAGGCGCCCGCCGCGGCCCCCGCGCGCCACGCGCCGACGAGCGCCTTGAGGCTGAAGTCCGAGAACATCAGCGTGAAGCCCCGCGCGAGGAGCACCTCCGCCGCCCGCATCACGAGCGCGGTGTTGACGAAGCCCTGGTCGCTGCACCCGCCGCAGCACTCCCAGTTGAACACCACGCTCTCGGCGTCGACCGCGGTGAGCTCCGCGCACAGCTCGCCGTAGGGGTCGCCCGCGCGGGCGGGGCGGTCGCCGAGGAGCGCGTCGAGGAGCGGCCCGAGCGCGCCGGAGCTGCACTCCCACACGCTCACGCGCCCGTCGGGGGGCTCCTGCTTGTACTCGCGGAAGAGGGGGTCGTAGCTCGACGCGTCGTGGAGCGTGACGACGACGCCGACGAGGGCAACGTCGGTGGAGGTCTCCGGGGTGCCGGGGAAGGTGACGCGGCGCGGGGCGAGGAGCACGCCCGGCCCGACGCCGCTGTTGGACTGTTGTTTGATCATCTCCGAGGAGTACCACGCATCGCGGGCCTCCGGCGCCCCGCTCAGGCCGGCGGCTCGAGCATCACCACCGACCAGCCCACGGCGACACCGCGCCCGGGGTTGGCGTAGGCGTGCCGCTGGTCGCCGCGGAAGGCCACCACGTCGCCCTCGGCGAGCGCCCACGTCTCCCCCGACGCCGTGAGCACCAGGCTCCCCCGCTCGCACGTAAGAAACTCCCGCGTCCCCGGCGTGTGGGGGACGCCCACCATGCGGCCGCCCGGCGGGAGCTCGATGCGGTCGATCTCCGCGCCGGCGATGCGCTCGGGCAGGAGCTTGCGCACGGAGGCGTCGCCGCGCTGCCGCGTCGGGAGCGAGTCGCGCGGGTGGAAGCGCGTGCCCGTCTTCGGCGCGGCGATGAGCTCCTCGAGCGACACCTGGAGCGCGACGGCCACGCGGTGGAGCACGGCGAGGGTCGGGTTGGCGGCGCCCGACTCGAGGTTGGCCCAGGTGGCCCGCGGCAGCCCCGAGAGCTTCGCGAGCTGGGCCTGCGTGAGCCCGCGGCCGTCGCGGAGCGCGCGGACGTTGGCGGCGAGGCGGGCGGCGAGGTCGCCCGGGGCGGCGCTTCCCATGGCTTGGAAGTCTGCCAACAGATTGGCGCGGACTCCAGCGGAATGACATCCCCGCGCTACCCATCGAGCATCCCCGACGGCACCCCACGTCGCCGCCCCGGGGGAAAGGACCACCGCTCATGGAACTCCACGGACGCAACGCCCTCCTCACCGGCGCCTCGCGTGGCCTCGGCCGCGCGCTCGCCTTCGAACTCGCCCGCCACGGCGCCCGCCTCGCCCTCGTGGCGCGCGACGCCGCCGCCCTCGACCGCACCGTCGCCGAGCTCCGCGCCGCCGGCGCCGCCGCCCACGCCTTCGCCGCCGACGTCGCCGACAAGGACGCCACGCACCGCCTCGCCGGCGCCGCGGCCAGCGCCCTCGGCCCGATCGACCTCGTGGTCCACAACGCGAGCGCCCTCGGCCCGCTCCCGATGCCGCCGCTGCTCGACACCGCCTGCGAGGACCTCGCCCGCGTGCTCGAGGTCAACCTCGTCGGCCCCTTCCGCCTCACCAAGGTGCTCGTCGGCTCGATGGCGCTGCGGGGCACCGGGACGGTGCTGTTCGTGAGCTCCGACGCCGCGGTGGAGGCGTACCCGCGCTGGGGCGCCTACGGCGTGTCGAAGGCCGCGGCCGACCACCTCGCGCGGGTGTGGGCCGAGGAGCTGCGCGGCGCGGGCGTCACCGTCGCCTCCGTCGACCCCGGCGAGATGGACACGCAGATGCACGCCGACGCCCTGCCCGACGCCGACCGCGCCTCGCTCGCGCGGCCCGAGGACGTCGCCCGCACGATCGTCCGCGCGCTGCGCGAGGGGCGCCTGGAGACGGGCCGGCGCGTGACCGCGTCGTCGCTGGCGGTGGCGTCGTGAAGGCCGCGACCTGGCCCCGCGAGCGCGCGCTCGACGAGCGGATGATGGTGCTCGGCCCCGGCGCAGGACCCCTCGTGCACGCCACCGTCGGCGACCTCCCGCGCTGGCTGCGCGCCGGCGACCTCCTGGTGGTCAACGACGCCGCCACCGTGCCCGCCTCGCTCCGCGGCACCACCGCCCGCGGCGAGCCCGTCGAGCTGCGGCTCGCGGGCGCCACCGACGACCCCGCGCGCTGGTCGGCGGTCCTCTTCGGCGCCGGCGACTGGCGAACGCGCACCGAGCACCGCCCCGCGCCCCCCGCGGTGGAGGTCGGCGACGCGCTCTCTCTCGGCGAGGACTTGCGAGCCGTGGTGGAGGCGCGCGACCCGCGCTTCGATCGCCTCGTGACGGTGCGGCTGGAGGCGCGCGGGGGGCGGCTCTGGCAGGCGCTCTACGCGCACGGCAAACCCGTGCAGTACGCGCACGCCGCGGACGAGCTCCCGCTCTGGCACGTGCAGACGGTCTACGCGGGCCGTCCCTGGGCGGTGGAGCTCCCCTCCGCGGGACGTCCGCTGCGCTGGTCGCTGCTCACGGCGCTGGCGGAGAAGGGCATCGCGCTCGCGCGGGTGACGCACGCGGCGGGGCTCTCGGCGACCGGCGACGACGCGCTCGACGCGGCGCTCCCGCTGCCCGAGCGCTACGACATCCCCGCGGAGACGGTGGCGGCGGTGGCGCGGGCGCGGGCGAACGGCGGCCGCGTGGTGGCGGTGGGGACGAGCGTGGTGCGGGCGCTGGAGGGCTGCGCGCGGGCCCACGGCGCGCTCGTCGCGGGCGCCGGGGTCACCGACCTGCGCGTGGGCGACGGGCACGAGCGACGCGTGGTCGACGCCGTCCTCTCAGGGATGCACGAGCCGGGGACGAGCCACTTCCACCTGCTCACGGCGTTCGCGCCGGCGCGGGCGCTCCTCGACGCGGCGGCCGAGGGGAGCGCGCGGGGGTACCTCCAGCACGAGTTCGGCGACTCGTGCCTCGTGCTCACGGCGTGACGGGGGCGAGCTCGCCGAGGCCGTGCAGCGCGGCGTAGTGGCGCCGGACGCCGTAGCAGACGGCGTCGTAGCGGCACCGGCTGCACCCGTCGGCCTTCACGAACTCCCCGGGCGCGAGGTCGCGTGGGACGGGGAGGAGCGGGAGCGACGCGCGGTCGAACCCGTCGGGGATGACGCACAAGGGGACGCCGCACATCGACTCGAAGTTGCCGATGGCGACGCCGAGGCGGCGGGCCTCGGCGATGCCATCGGCGAGCGCCGGGGCCATCTCCGAGAAGCGCGGGACGAGCTGCCGGTCGCGCGGCACGAGGTCGGTCGAGAGCGCCACGAAGGAGAACACGATCGACGCCGCCGGCCAGCGCGAGGCCACGAGGCGCACGACGTCGGCGAAGGCGCCGCGGTTGGCCTCGCAGAAGACGAAGTTGACCCCGACCCGGACGCCCGCCGCGGCGAGGTGGTCGAGGCCCCGGAGCGTGCGCGCGAACGTCCCGGGCGCTTCGGTGATCGCGTCGCTGAGTTCGGCCGTGGCCGCGTGGAGCGAGACCATCGCCTCGGCGAGCCCGGCGTCGGCGAGCGCGCGGCAGAGCGCCTCGTCGTCGAGGCGGACGGCGTTGGTCTGGAGGCCCACCGGGCGCGGCGAGACGCTCGCGGCGAGGCGGACCCAGTCGACCAGACGTCGGTTGAGCGTCGGCTCGCCGCCGGAGAGCACCACCCGGCTGCCGCGCGCGCCGGCCGCGCGGATGGCGGCCTCGATCGCGGCGTCGGCGGCCGGCGGGAGGTGCGTCGACACGAAGCAGAACGCGCACGACTGGTTGCAGTGGAAGTTGATCCGCACGATCTCGTCGCGCACCTCGGCGCCCGACGCGTCGGCCGACGCGCTCACGTCGACCAGCTCATGGGCGATCTGCTCGGGCAGCGCGCGGACCACGTGGAGGCGTCGGCGCGCGCGCTCCTCGGCCACCGGGTGGGCCGCGGGCTCGCCGTGGCGCGCGAGCCAGGCGGCGCTCCAGCCGGGGCAGCGGTCGGCGACGAGGCAGCCCTGGCACGCGGCGATCGCGCGGTGCGTGGGCGGGCGCCGCGCGCCGGGGGAGAGGGCGTAGAGGTGCGCGATCCCGCGGCGCGGGGGGAAGGCGCACGGGGGCGGGTCGGAGCCGGCCGCGAGGCGCGTCGGGAGCGCCACCGCGAGGCACGCCTCGTCGAGCGCGCGCAGGGCCGCCACCGCCTCGTCGAGCCCGAGCAGCTCCGACGGGTCGGGCGACTCCGCGGGCACCACGGCCTCGACGAGCCGCGGCCGCCCGAGGTCGCCGAAGGCCGCGAGGGCGGCGCCCGGCATCGCCGCGAGCCACGGCGCCGTCGAGCGCGTGAGGGCCACCAGCAGCTCGACCTCGACGCCCGCGCGGAGGAGCGCCCGGACGCCCGCCACGGCGCGCGCGGCGCCCCCGGGGTCGCGCGTGACCGCGTCGATCGCGGGGTCGACGCCGAGGAAGTTCACGCGCGCGCCGGTGAGGCCGGCGGCGGCGAGGGCGGCGGCGCGGGCGTCGTCGAGCAGCGTCGCGTTGGTCTCCACGACGACGCGGGTGAAGCCCCGCGCCCGGGCGTGCGCGACGAGCGCGACGAGGTCGCCGCGCATCGCGGGCTCGCCCCCGGTGAGCCGGAGCGCGCGGGCCCCCTCCGACGCGGCGCGGTCGATGTTTGCGGCGAGGGCCTTCGGGGCGATGGCCGCGAGGTCGTCGCGCTCCGAGCGCTGGTTGCAGTAGACGCAGTTCTGGTTGCACCGACGGTTGGTGAGGATGCGGGCGAGCAGCGCCCCCTCCTGGGGCGGCGCCGCGTCGGGCTTGTCGGGGGAGGGCACGGGCGGACTCTATCGCGTGGCGGCGCGATGTGCGGGCGCCCGCGCAACGCGCGCGGCGGGTCGTGCGGACGGCCGCGCGATCCGCCCCGTCACTCGGCGGGGGCGCCCGCGGCGAGCGCGGGGGAGGCCTCGTCGCGCGGCTCGCGCAGGAGCTTCGCGAGGTAGTAGAAGTCGGCGACCGCGACGAAGGCGTTGAGCACGACGACGGGCGTCGAGCGGATCATCGCGCCGTACGCGATGAACATCCCCGCGCCGACGCCGTTGAGGCCGCGGAGCCAGCGGAGGTTCTTGAGCATGAGCGAGAGGGCCACGGTGGCGGAGGCGAGGTAGCCGAAGGTTTCGACGGTGATCATGAAGGGTGTTGGCGCGGGCGGGGTGATGGCCTGGCCCCGCGGGGCGGCTCCGATAGCCTGCACGTGCCACGCCGCGCAACCCGCATCGCCTCGGGCGCAGCGAAAGCGGCCGTCGTCGCGTGGCGCTCGCGAGGGCGCACGTCGGACGCTCCCAACCCCTCGAATGGTCGACAAACCCTGTAGACACCTCCGTGCTGGCCGGTGTAGGTGTTTGTGGCTATGAGTAACCGATGGTGCGTGTGGGCGCTGACCTCCCTGCTGGCAGCTTGCGGCGCGCCCATCGAGGGTGACGAGGGGAACACCGACGAAGCGCGGGCCAACTGCCCGTCGCCTGCGGCGTGCACGCTCTCGGCGCCGACGCAGGCGGGGACGGGGAGCTGGGACCACCCGATCGCCTCGCGCCTCACGGTGCTCGAGGGCTCGGCGCGGCACCGCGGGCGCGACCTCTTCCTGCGCGAGGGCGAGGCTCAGTGGGCGATCGCGAAGTTCGCGTACGGCGTCGCCGACAAGGACCTCGAGGACGAGACGGTCGACGTGTGGCTCGCGCGCGACTGCCGCACGTGGGAGCGCCTGGGCTCGGCCCGCACGCTCAGCGATGGGCAAGGGAGCGCCGTCGAGGGAGTCCCCGCCGGCGGGGGGCGCCTCTTCTTCCGCGTCCCCGCGTCGCGCGCGCTGGGCGTCGGGCGCCACCGTCTTCACTTCGTCGTGCGCGGCGACGGCAGCACCGCGGACGCCGTCGTCGACGTGCTCCCCGCCGGGGCGCGCGTGGCGGTGAGCGACGTCGACGGCACGCTCACGTCGAGCGAGTGGGCGGCCCTCGGCGCGTTGATCACGTCGCAGCCGCCCGCGGCGCACCCCGGCGCGCCCGAGGCCCTCTGGGCGCTCGCCCGCCGCGGCTACCACATCTTCTACCTGACGGCGCGGCCCGAGTGGCTCGAGCCCACCACGCGCCAGTGGCTCACGCTGCGGGGCTTCCCGCCCGGCGTCGTCCACACCACCACGGGCGCGACCGGCGCGATCAACGGCGCGGCGCAGCAGTTCAAGGTCGACGAGCTCGCGGCGCTCAAGCGTCGCCTGGGGTACGCGCCCGACTTCGGCTTCGGCAACCGCGCGAGCGACGTCGCGACGTACACGCAGGTCGGCGTCCCCGCGCGCAACGCCTACTACTACCAGCTCGACGGCGACCTCGCCGGGGGCAGGTACAACGGCGACTACCGCGAGCTCGTCGCGCCGCTCGGGCTCCTCCCGCGCGTCTGCCGCTGACGTCGCACGCCGCGTCCGCTCACCGCGGCGTGAGCAGCCGGCGCATGTGAACCCTGCGCTCCCAGGAGAGCCCGGCGGCGCGCTGCGCGTCGACCACCGCGCGCATCGCGTCGGTCCACTCGCGCTCGGGCACGACGGCGAAGCCACGGGCGGCGTACCAAGGCGCGTTCCAGGGGACGTCGGACTCGGTGTTGAGCTGGATCGAGGGAGCCCCCTGCGCCCGCGCGTCGTCGACCACCGCGTCGAGCAGCGCGCCGCCGAGGCCCCTGCGACCGTGCTCGACGCGGACGCTCAACTGCCCGAGGCACAGCTCGCCGCCGACGCGTCCCACGTACGCGAAGCCCACCACCGCGCCGTCGACCTCGGCGACCCACAGGCGCCCCTCGTCGACCGCGCGCCGCGCCACCGCGTCGGGGATCACGTCCGCCTCGTCGGTGGCGGGGCGGCCGTGCGCTGCGAAGCGGGTGTCGGCGTCGACCTCCACCGCGCCGAGCGAGGGGACGTCGTCGTGGCGCGCGCGGCGCACGAGGGAACGGGCGGGGGAGGGGAGGTCGCTCATCGCGGCTCACTGCCCGGTCAGCCCGAAGGGGTCGGCGCTCGCGGTTGCGGGCGCCCCGCCGAGGTCCTGCGAGGGGAAGAAGACCCGCGCGGGGTCGGGTCGTCCGTCCATGAGGATCGAGAAGTACACGGGCTCCTCGCTCACCACGAAGTCGACGCCGTCGACGTCGCGCGACACGGCCCACGAGAAGTCGACGCGCTGGCCGCCGGGCACCGCGACCGGTGCGCTCACCCGGTCCCCCGCCTCGAGCGCGCACTGGCTATCGGCGCACCCGGGGACGACGCCGGAGACGGCGCCGTGCGTCCAGATCGACCCCTCGACGCGCGCGAGCGGGCGGTCGGCGGCGAGCCCGCCGCACACAAGCCGGAACGAGCCCCCCGTCGCGGCCGTGACGGCGCACCCCGCCATCGCCCCCGTGGCGACGCCCTCGACCCCCGCGTTCAACGCGATGCGGTGGGTGGGGGTCCTCTCGTCGGGCACGGGTGCCCCCGCGCTCGCGTCGCTCGCCGCATCCACGGCGGGGGCGCGGTCGGCCGCGGGCGCATCGGCAGCGGGCGCGTCCGTCACGCGCGCGTCGCCCGCGGCGGGCGAGGGGTCGCTCGACGCGCATGCGCCGGTCGAGAGGGCGAGCATGAGCAGGATGCGGCGGGTGGCCATGGAGGGCGCGATCCTACCCGCACTCGCTTCGATGTGTCGCGCGGTAGCGCCCCGGCCCGTCGTTGCCCGGTGACACCGCCCGCGCGCCTCGCCTACGCTCGCGGATCATGCGCGACGCAACGCTCCGCGCGGCCCTCGCCGCCTCGCTCGTGGCGCTCCCCGCGGCGGGCTCCGCGCAGACGCCGATCGTGCTCGAGGCGACCATCCCCGAGGGGACCCCGCGCTACTTCGCCGTCCCCTTCGACGTGCCCGAGGGGACGCGCGAGGTCGAGGTTCGCCACGACGACCTCAGCGACGTCAACATCCTCGACTGGGGGCTCGCCGACCCGCAGCGCTTCCGCGGCTGGGGCGGCGGGAACCGCGAGCCCGCGGTCGTGTCGGTCGACGCCGCGTCGCGGAGCTACTACCCGGGCCCGATCCCCGCGGGCCGGTGGTCGCTCCTCATCGGGCAGGCGAAGGTGGCGCTGCGGCCCGCCCGCTACCGCGTCGAGGTCTACCTCCGCGCGACGCCCACGCTCGCCGCGATGCCCGCGCGCCGCCCCTACGCCGACGCGCCCGCCCTCGCCGCCGGGCCGCGCTGGTACGCGGGCGACTTCCACGTCCACTCGCGCGAGAGCGGCGACGCCTCGCCCACCCTCGACGCGGTGGCCGACTACGCGCGCTCCCGCGGGCTCGATTTCGTCGAGCTCTCCGAGCACAACACCGCCTCGCAGCTCGAGCTCTACGCCGACGCGCAGGCCCGCCACCGCGACCTGCTCTTCCTCCCCGGCATCGAGGTGACCACCTACCAGGGCCACGCCAACGCGATCGGCGCCACGCGCTGGGTCGATTTCCGCACGAGCGGCTCCGACCACGCCGTCACCATCGCGTCCGTCACCGCGGCGGTGGCCGCGCAGGGCGCGCTCTTCGCGGTCAACCACCCGACGCTCGACCTCGGCGAGCTCTGCATCGGCTGCGCGTGGGAGCACCGCGAGCCGCCCGGGTCCGTCGCCGCCGTCGAGGTGGAGAACGGGCAGTACTCCGTCACGGGGCGCTTCTTCTACGGGCCGACGGTGGCCTTCTGGGAGGCGTACCTCGCGCGCGGCGAGCACGTCGCCCCCATCGGCGGCAGCGACGACCACAGCGCGGGGACGGACCACGGGACGTTCTCCAGCCCCATCGGCGGGCCGACCACGATGGTGTGGGCGACCGAGCTCAGCGCGCCGGCCATTCTTGCAGGTGTGCGGGCGGGGCGGACGGTGGTGAAGCTCCAGGGGCCCGGCGATCCGATGGTCGACCTTCGCGCGGGCGACGCGATGGTGGGCGACACCGTCCGCGCGCGCCGCGTCACGTTGCGCGCGACCGTGACCGGCGGCGCAGGCTCGTCGCTCACCTTCCTCGAGAACGGCGAACCCCACGAGCCCGTCGCGGTCACCGGCGACCCCTTCACCGTCACGCGCGAGGTCGCGGCGCCGTACGGGGACGTCGACGGGCGCTGGCGCTGCGAGCTCGCGGTCGACGGCGCGCCCCGCGTGGTCACCGGGCACGTCTGGGTCGCGGCCACCCACGAGCCGCCGCCGCCGGACGCGGGGACGCCGACGGTCGACGCGGGCGCGGGCTTCGACGCGTCGACGACGCCTGTGAACACGTCGAGCGAGGGCTGCGGCTGTCGGGCGGGCGCTCCGAACGCGCGGCTCGGGTGGGCGGGGTGGGGTGTGTTGGGGCTCGCGCTGTTGCGTCGGCGCCGCGCTGCTACGGGGCGGGGGGCATGACCATGATCACGCGGTCCCACCCGTCGCACTCGGTGTTGCGCCAGTTGCGCTCGACCGCGAGCGTCGGCTGGATGCGGAGCAGCGGCTCGCCGGAGCCGTAGGCGGGCCACATGTCCCCGCCGCCCTCGGGCGAGCCGGTGGCGGCGAAGCGCGTCCAGAAGCCCAGCACGCTGCGCTCGACGGCGAGGTCGTTGGCCGCGGGCGTGGGGAGGCGGTTGAGGTTCTGGAAGACGTAGGCGAGCTCGAGGCCGTGCCACGCGCCGAGCGCCCGGACGGTGGCGGTGCTCGACTCGAGCGGTTGCGCGAAGAGGTAGCGCCACACCGCGCCGCCGCCGCGGAGGTGGGCGCGCGCGGAGGCCCTCGCCTGGCAGCCGAAGCGCGCGTCGGTGAGCGCCTGGACGAGCGCCGCGCGCGGGGTGCCGAAGCGCGACACCGGGTAGAGCGTCATCACGTTGGTGGCGAACATCGCCCCGCCGGCGTTCACCAGGATCTGTCGGTACGCTTCCTCCGTGGGGACCGCGCCGACCGAGAGCCCGACCTCCTCGGTGTTGTGGCCGACGATCAGCGGGACGCGGTTCTGCCGGCCCGCGAGCATCGCGTCGTAGGGGCGCTCGGGCAGCGTCGGCGCGGCCACCACCGGGCCCCAGCGCGCGGTCATCGCGCCGTCGAGCCCCGCGATGGAGACGGGTGCCGGGAGCGCGCGGAGCGCCGCGTCCACCGGGAGCGCGCGGAGGCACTGCGCGGCGTCGGCGCCCGTCCCGCAGCTCGCGGCGGCGGCGAAGCGCTGGCCCTGGGCGCGGGCGTCGGCGATCGTCTGGACCGCGATGCAGCTCCCGCTCTCGACCGCGGCGCGCGCGAAGAGCCCCGCGGCCTGCGGTGACGCGAGGAGCGCGCAGGTGTTGACGGCCCCCGCGCTCTCGCCGAAGAGCGTCACGCGCGCCGGGTCGCCGCGGAAGGCCCGCGCGTTGCGCTGGACCCAGCGGAGCGCGGCGATCTGGTCGAGCAGCGCGAGGTTGACCGCACCGCCCGGCTCGGCCTCGAGCGCGGGGTGGACGAGCCACCCGAGCGGGCCGAGGCGGTACTGGATGGTCACCACCACCACGTTGCCGCGCGACGCGAGGCGCGAGGCGTCGTAGATGCGCGCGCCGGTCGCGTTGGTCTCGCCGGCGGAGCCCACCACGTTGCCCCCGCCGTGGACGAACACCATCACCGGCAGCTCGGCGTTGGCCGGCGCGTTGGCGGGGCGCCAGACGTTGAGCGTGAGGCAGTCCTCCTGGCCCTGCATCGGGGCCATCGGGTCGAAGGCCACGCCCTGCTGCTGCGGGATCTGCGGGCACGACGGGGCCCAGTCGGTGGCCGCGCGCGGCTCCGCCCAGCACGCGGCGACGGGCTCCGGCGGGCGCCAGCGGCGGGCGCCCGTGGGCGGCTCGGCGAAGGGGATCCCGAGCCAGCGGAGCGACTCGCCGTCGGCGGTGCCGCGCACGAGCCCGCGGTCGGTGCGGGCGACGAGCGGGTCGTTGGGGGCGGGCGGGTCGCACTCGCTGGCGGCGTCGGCGACGTCCGCCGCGTCGGCGACGTCGGGGCGGGCCGCGTCGACGACGTCCGTGGAGGCGTCGGGGACGGGCGGCGTCACAGTCGTCGACGAGCACCCGAGGAAGGCGACGACGAAGGGCCAGGGGAGGGCGGTGCGGGGCATGGCGGAGGCGCGCATGCAAGGGACGGTACCGCCGGAGCGCGCCGAGGAGGAGGGCGTTGCGCGCGTCGACGCGAGGCCGCGGGTGTCGCAGCGAGGCCGCACGACCGACGCGGGAGGACGCGCCGTCGGGTGCCGGGTCAGCGCATCGCGAGGCGTCGCATCGCGGCGACGCGGGCGCGCGCGGCGGGGTCGGGCTGGAGCGTCATCAGGTGGGTGATCGCGGCCTCGTTGCCGGGCTCGCGGCGGAGGGTCTCGCGGAAGGCCGAGGCGGCGTCGTTCCAGCGCTGGAGGCGGAGGAGGGCGAGGCCGAGGTTGAGCGGGGGGTTGGGGTCGTCGGGCAGGAGCGTCATCGCCTGCTGGAGCGGGCCCACCGCGCCCGCGGCGTCGCCCGACGCGAGGCGCATGGCGCCGAGGCCGTTCCACCCCGCGCCGGTGCCGGGGGCGAGCTCGGTGGCCTCCTGGAAGGCCCGGAGCGCCGCGCGGCGGTCGCCCGAGCGCGCGAGCGCGACGCCGAGGTTGGTCCGCGCGCCCGCGTGGTTGGGCGCGCGCCGGATCGCCTCCCGGTAGCTCTCCACCGCCTCGCGCACCTTGCCCTCCGCGAGGTCGAGCGCGCCCTGCGCGGCCCAGGGCTCCGCGTCGTCGGGGAGCGACCGCGACGCCCGCAGGATCGCCGCGCGCGCGGCGGCGGTGTGGCCCCCGAGCTCGGAGAGCACCACGCCGTAGGCCAACCACGCCTCGCCCTGCGCCTCGTCGAGCGCGAGGGCCTGCTCGAGCAGCGTGCGCGCGTCGGCGAGCTCACCCCGAGCTCGCGCCATGCGCGCGAGGTTGACGAGCGGCGAGGGGTCGCGCGGGTCGAGCGAGCGGGCGCGCGCGAAGGCCGCGCGGGCGCCGTCGACGTCCCCGACGGCGAAGCGGACGAGCCCGAGGCGGTTGGCCACCGCGGCGCTCCGGGGCGCGGCGCGGTCGAGCGACTCGGCGAGGGTGAGCGCGTCGTGCGAGCGGCCCGCGTCGAGCAGCACGTCGACGTGGTGGACGCCGCTCCGCACGCGCAGCGGGGCCGGGGCGTCGGAGCGGTCGACCGCGTCGAGGAGCCTCTCGGCGCGCGCGGCGTCGCCGCGGCGGAGGGTGGTGACCGCGAGGCAGAGCTTCACCCGCGGGTCGTCGGCGAGCACGCGCGAGGCCGTCGTCGCCTCCGTGTGCGCCATCACCGCCTCGCCCCGCGACAGGAACTCATAGGCCTTCGCCACGTGCGCGAGCGCCGCCGCCCGCTGCCCGGCCGCGCCGCCCGGGTCGAGCGTCCGTGCGCGTTCGAAGGCGCCTTCCGCGGCGCGCCAGTCGACCGACTCGGGCCTCGGCGCGCGCTCGACCGGGACGTCGAGGGCCGCCTCGCCGCGGGCCAGGAGGGTGCCCGCCGTGCGGGCGTCGCGCGCGCGCAGCCCGAGCGTCACCGCGGGGGCGGCGAGCGCGAGGGCCGTGGTGATCCAGAGGAGCGCCTTTCGCTTCACGAGCACAGGGGAAGACACCTTCGGGGCGCGGACGTCAAATTCCCGGCAGAGCGACAGGAAGGACGCGCCGGGGTACCTTCGCGCGATGCGCCTCCCCCATGTCGTCGCCCTCGCGCTCGTCGCCGGCTGTGTGGACGCCGGCCGCCCCTTCACGCGCGGCTCGCGCGCCTCGGTCGAGCGGGCGCGGGCGGAGGCCGAGGCCGCCGAGGCGCGGCGGGTCGCGGCGCTCCCGCGCGTGCCCGCGGATCAACAGCAGGGGCACCGCACCTTCGGTGAGGAGGGCGGCGCCTCGCACGAGGCGGTGGGCCCGCTCCGCTTCGACCGGCGCGGCCCGGCGCTCACCGCGGCGGAGGACGTGCCCGAGCGGCCGATCGTCTTCGCGCGCAAGGCCGCGCGGGGGTGGGTGTTCGTCACCGACCGCGACGAGGTGTACGTCAGCCCCACGTTCACGGGCCGCCTGCGCGCGGTTCGAACGCTCGGGTGCCCCGCGCCCGCCGCGCCGCCCGCAGTGCAGGGGGCGCCCCGCGTGCGAGGCACCGCAGCCACGCGGGCCGCCGAAGCCGCCATGGCCGAAGCCCTCTTGGGCCGGCGCCCCGTCGACGACACCCTGCGGCTGCGGCGCACCGACGAGCCGTCGTCGCGCGTGTGGCGGTCGAGCGGGCGCGCGGCCTTCTCGCTCCGCGGCCGCGCGCTGTGGTCGGACGGCGCTTCGCTCCGGGAGGCGGGCGCGCCCGACGTCGTCGCGCTCGCGTGGAAGGACGAGACCCACGGCGCCCGCGTGATCGCGCACAGGGGGTTGGAGGTGACGCTCGACGGCGGTGCGACCTGGCGCGAGGTCCCGCTCGGCGGTGCGCTGCCGCTCGGCGTGGAGGGCGAGGCCGGGGCGCTGCACGCGGTCACCACGCGCGGCGTGCTCCTCGTGCGAGACGACGGATCGACCGAACCCGCGACGGGGTTCGCGCCCGCCGCACCCGCGCGGACAGCGTGCGACCCTGGCTGTCCTGCCGAGGCGCAGGCGCGGTTCGCCCGCGGCTACGCGCGCGTCGCGCCGGCGCGGGCCGAGTGCGTGGAGGAGGCCGCGCGCGAGCCGTGGGAGATGGCGCGCGTCGTCGCCCACCTCCCCACGGCGGGGCCGCCGGATACCATGCCCGAGTGGGTCGTGCCGCGGGGGCGATCGTCGCCGCTCGGCACGGCGCGCTCGCGGGCCTTCGTCGACACGCGCGCGGTCCCCGCGGTGGTGAGCGCGGTGCGTCCCGACGACCCCGCGCGCGGCCACCCGATCGCCCTCGCGTGGCGCGGCGGCGACGGGCGGGGGGCGTTCACCGCGCGCGTCGCGACGACGGCGCCGCGGGAGACCCCGGTGACCTCGGCGTGGCGGCTGGTGGCGGCGACGCGGACGGGCCTCGTGGTGGAGGCCGAGCGGCTCCTCGAGCGGACGCCCGAGGACGAGCAGACCGCCCGCGCGCTGTACTGGTTCGGCGCGGCGGGCGCGCGGCGGTTGGAGGCGTCGCCGGGCGAGCGGGACAAGGTGCTCGCGATGGCGCTCGACGACGGCGGCGCGCTGGTCGTCACCGCGCCCGACTGGGAGCCGATCAGCCCCAACTTGTGCGCCGGCGTGCGCTCGTTCGAGCCGCCGGGCTTTGCCATCGCCGTGCGCCTCGACCCGACCGGCGCGGTGGTCGCGCGACGCGACGTGGTCACCGGCGGAGGCTGCCATCCGGTGCTGGGCTTCGGGCAACGCGGCGACCGCTGGGGCGTGGCGGTCAGCGACGGCCGCGAGCTCACCCTGCTGCCGTTCGACGGCGGCGAGGTCGCGTTCGGCGCGTGGGCGATGGAGGGCGAGCCCGCCGCGTGTCGCGCGCCCGCAGTTGACCGGCTCCACCTGATCACGGGCGCGTCGGAAGGCGAAGACCTGCTGCCGGTCACCATCGGCCCGCAGGGCGACGGGCCCGACTTCGCGCTGGCCCGCCTCGTCACGCTGGAGCGCGCGGGCGAACGCGTCTGCGTGCGCCGGCTCTGGGGCGTGCAGCACCTCTACGACACCAGCGACGGCGACGGCGAGGACGTCGGCGAGCTCTACGGCGCGGCCCGCTTCGAGGCGCGCGGTGACGGCCTCGCGGGCGTGTTCGACGACGGCCGGCGCGTCGCCCCCGTGTCGGTCTCGCTCAGCGGCCGCGTCGGGTTCATGCAGGACATCTGAGAGTGCGGCGCGCGTGGTAGGGTCGCGGCCTTCTCGCGGGCGCCCCGCGCCCCTTCCCCTAGAGGTGTTTTCGCATGCACGTGATCCGTCGCTCGTCCGTCATTCTCTCCCCTCTGTGCGCCGCGCTGGCCCTCGGCGCGGGCTGCTCCGACCCCAGCTCCGACCCCGCGCGCGCCGCGCAGCCCGTGGTCTACGGCACCGACGACCGCCAGGACGTCTACGCGCACCCCGACGCGAACCTCCGCGCCCTCGCGCAACAGTCCATCGTCGCGCTCATGCGCGACACCAAGGTCAACGTCACCAACCCCGCGAACGTCACCTTCAACAGCACCGACACCCTGAGCAACACGCAGAACCTCTGCCCCGGGCAGCGCTTCGAAGACGACCCCGCCTACTCCGACTGCTCGGGCACGCTCGTCGACGACGACATCGTGCTGACCGCCGGGCACTGCTTCACCGCGCCCGGCGCCGACGCCGGCCCCGACGGCCCGTCGACCTGCCAGAACACCCGCTTCGTCTTCAAGTACTACCGCGAGGCCGCGGGGCGGCTCGCGACCATCACCACCGCCGACGTGTTCTCGTGCGCGGAGATCGTCACCGCCGTCAACCGCACCAACCCCGACGGCACCGTGCAGGACTACGCCTTCGTGCGCCTCGACCGCTCGGCGGTCCCGCGCTTCACGCCCGCCCGCGTCGCCCGCGCCAACGCGCCTACGGCGGTCGGGCAGTCGGTGACGGTGATCGGCTTCGGCTCGGGCATCCCCGCGAAGATCGACTCGGGCGGCGCCGTGACCAACCTCCGCGCGAGCGACGGGGACTACTTCGAGGTCAACACCGACACCTTCTCGGGCAACTCGGGGTCGGGCGTGTTCGACACGGCCACCCGCAACATGATCGGCGTCCTCGTGCGGGGCGCCACGGACTACGTCCCCGTCGACGGCGGCGCGTGCATGGTGGTCAACGTCTGCGCCTCGGCGCCCTCCGGCACCGCGTGCTCGGGCGAGAGCGTGAACCGCCTGCAGGGGCCCTTCGACGACTTCTGCGGGCGCCGCCCCGCGAGCCGGCTCTGCGGTGGGTCCGGCGACGCCGGCGCGACCGGAGACGCGGGCGCCACGCCCGACGCGTCGCCGTCGACCGACGGAGGTACCCCTGCGCCCGCGCCGACCTCGGGCGGGTGCAGCGCCGGTTCTCGCGCGACGCACGGCCGCTCCGCCCTCGCGCTCGCGGCCCTCGTGCTGGGCCTCGCCGCGCGCCGCCGTCGTTCGCGCGGCTGACTCACGCCCGTCGCGCCCGTCAGCGGCCGGGCGCCGCGCGGGGGACGTTGATGGCCGTGCACACGGCCGGGCGATCTCCTCGCGGCGGCGTGCACCGCCAGCCCCTGCGCGCCCGCCGCATCCGTTCGAACTCCCCGCGCGTCAGGCACTGCGTCCGCGGGCGGTGAACTGACCCCATCGCGCCGCCGGTCCAGAGCACCACCACAGGCATCCGCGGCGGCGCGCAGCGCGACGGCTGGGCGGACGCGTCGCGCGCGGCGAGCGCCACCGCGGGGAGCACGAAGGCGAGCAGGAGGCTCCGCATGGAGCCGCTTATACCCGAAAGAGCGCCCGCGCGTTCGCGGTGGTCCTCGCCGCGAGCGCGTCGACGTCCTCGCCGCGCACCTCCGCCACGCGCCGCGCGATGATCGTCAGGTGCGCGGGCTCGCAGCGCCGCACGCCCTCCGGGACGCCCGTCGGCGTCTGGTCGGGCGCGTCGGTCTCCAACAAGAGCCGCTCCGCCGGGATCGCCCGCGTCGCTTCCACGGGGCGCCGCGCGGAAGGGCGCGTGACGGCGCCGCCCATCGCGAGGTGCCAGCCCATCGCGAGGTACTCCCGCGCGAGCTCGGGGCCGCCCGAGAAGCTGTGGATCACCCCAGGCTCGCGCCGCAGCGTCGCCGCCCGCATCGCCGCCAGCGCCTCGCCGTGGGCCTTGAGCACGTGGACCACCAGCGGCAGGTCGAGCGCCCGCGCCGCCTCCGCGTGCGCGAGGAAGACCCTGCGCTGCAACGCTGACTGCGCGCGGAAGACGTCGGAGCTCCCGTCGAAGCCGCACTCGCCGACCGCGACCACGCGCGCCCCCGCGGCGCGGGCGAACGCGACGAGCCCCGCCAGCGCGTCGTCGAGCGCGGCCTCGGTGAGGTTTGGGAGGTATTGGGGGTGGACGCCGATCGCGGCGAAGCGCGAGCCCGTCGAGACGACGAGCGTCTTCGCCCACGACGCCGGTTCGACCGCGGGGACGACGGCGCCTGCCACGCCCGCGGCCTCGGCGCGCGACCACACCGCCTCGCGGTCGGCGTCGAACTCGGGCGCGTCGAGGTGGCAGTGCGTGTCGAAGAGGCCGCTCACACGCGGTAGGTGGCCACCACGGCGCGCTCGGGGCGCTCGATGCTCTGGACGCGCGAGGTCACGAGGTCGCGCTCGCCCTCGCGGAAGTAGATCGCGTCGCCCACGCGGGGCTCGTCGAGCACCGGGAGCACGCCCGTCCCCTGGTAGCGGAGCGCCCCTTCGAGCGCGCGGCCGAGCGCGGGGTGCTCCTCGCACCAGCGCTCGCGGCGGAGGTCGCGCACGGCGACGCAGCGCCCCGCGCGGACGTGGTACTCGGTGTTGCGCGTGACGTACACGCGATGAATCCGACGCTCGGGTCCGTGGTACTGCATGGCGGTCGCGGCGCTCCTGTGGTTCGCGCGCCACTGTCACCTCGGCGGTCGCTACGGTCCACTTTCCGGCGGCGATTGGTCCTCGTCGTCGGGGCCGCCGGCCTCCGCTTCCGACTCGGGGCGGAGCGCGCCGAGCGCCCAGCGCTGCGCCCGCACCGCCTCCTGCTCGTGGAGCGTCGCCCGCGCGTGCATCCCCAGCACGAAGCGCTCGGCCGCGGCGAACTCGGGCCACCACTGCGCCGGCGCGCGCGCCCGCAGGTCGGCCCCCGTCGTGAAGACCTCCGGCGTCTGCCCGACGAGCCGCGCCATGCACCGACGCGTCGCCTCCGCGTCGCGCAGGATCGCCGCGATCGCCTCCAGCGCGGGCGCGAGCTCGGGCGACGTCGCCGGGGTGCGCTCGGCCACGCCCGTCGCCGCGCTCCCCGCCGTGCTCGGCTCCGCGGGCGACGCGTCGGCGGGCGACGACGTCTCGGGCGCAGCGTCGGCGGGGCCTCCGTCGGCGACGGCCGCGCCGGGGCCGAGGCCGCCGTCGGGCGCGTTCTCCGCGGTGGCGGCGACGGGGGTGAGCGTCACCGTCACCGACTCCGTCACGGCCGCGTAGCGCGCGGCGATCTCCTCGGCGGGGCCCCGCGGCGACTGCGCCGAGAGGGCGGCCTGCCAGGCGTTGACCCGGTCGTCGACGTCGGGCGCGGGCTCGATCCGGACGCGGACGCGGCGCACGCGCGCGCGGTCGAGCGCGGCGCGGATCGCGGCCGAGAGCGTGGCGCGGTCGGCGTTCTGCCGCAGGTCGAGGGCGCGGGAGAGGGCGGCGGAGAGCTCGGCGCGGCGCCCGTCGACGTCGGCGAGCGCCATCTGGTGGCCGTAGACGGCGAGGAAGTACGGGTCGAGCCGAGGGTCTTGCGTCACCAGCAGCCGCTCGCGCCCGACGCGCGGCGTCCGCGACGTCGTCGAGCCGCAGGCGGCGAGGGAGGCAATCAACAGAATCCCGACGAGGCGCACGAAGCGCTCTTTACCACGGCCCGCGGGGCGACAGTCGCCGACAACAAAATACAAGTTGGCGACAACTCCGACGGGGCCCGAAACGCTATGAATCCCGCGGTTTCCGGTGGCCCGAAGGGGCTCGCCGGAAAGGTGCGCGCGCCGCGCGAGCGGGTCTACACCCGGCGGCCGCCATCCCCCGTGGAGAGGACGTAGAGACCGACGATGACCACGCTCCTGATCGCCATCCCCTACCTGACCGTGCTCCTGCTGCTGGTGCTCTACGGCCTGCACCGGAGCCAGCTCGTGTGGATGCTCTGGAAGCACCGGGCCGAGCTCCCGCCGGCGGCGCCGCGGCACCTCCCCGAGCCCGAGCTCCCGCACGTGACGGTGCAGCTCCCGCTCTTCAACGAGCCCGACGTGCTCGACCGGCTGCTCGAGTGCGTCGCGCGCATCGACTACCCCCGCGAGAAGTTCGAGATCCAGGTGCTCGACGACAGCACCGACGACACGCGCGAGCGCTCGAAGGCCAAGGTGGCCGACCTCGTGCGCCGGGGCATCGACGCCGTGTACATCCACCGCACCGACCGCACGGGCTACAAGGCCGGCGCGCTCGACAACGGGCTCAAGTACGCCAAGGGCTCGCTGGTCGCGGTGTTCGACGCCGACTTCCTCCCGCAGCCCGCCTTCCTCCGCACCATCGTCCACCACTTCGCCGACCCGAAGGTGGGCTGCGTGCAGGCCCGCTGGGGCCACCTCAACCGCGAGACCTCCATCCTCACGCGCGTCCAGGCCCTGATGCTCGACGGCCACCACATGGTGGAGAACCGCGCGCGCTTCGCCGCGGGGCGCTTCTTCAACTTCTCGGGCACCGGCGGCATCTGGCGCCGCGAGGCCATCGCGAGCGCGGGCGGCTGGCAGCACGACACCCTCACCGAAGACCTCGACCTCTCCTACCGCGCGCAGCTCGCCGGGTGGCGCTTCGTCTACCGCGAGGACCACGTCACCCCCGCGGAGCTCCCGGAGGAGATGGAGGCGTTCCGCGCGCAGCAGTTCCGCTGGGCCAAGGGCACCGTGCAGACGGCGCGCAAGCTGCTCGCCCGCGTGTGGGGCCGCAAGGACCTCTCCTTCGGCGTCCGCCTCGAGGCCGTCTTCCACATGACCCCGCACTTCGCGTACCCGCTGATGGTGCTGCTCGCGGTGCTGCTCCTCCCGATGCTCCTCGTGATGCCGGTCAGCGACCCGCTCTCGCTCCTGCTCGTCGACATCCCCCTCATGATCGGCTCGACGGGCTCGCTCGCGACCTTCTACATGGTCGCCGAGCGCTCGCAGGGCCGCAGCGCCCTCGGCGCGCTCCGCCGCCTCCCCTGGCTCCTCGCCATCGGCGCGGGCATGTCGCCGTACCTCACCAAGGCCGTCTGGGAGGGCACCCGCGCCGCCACCGGCGAGTTCGTCCGCACGCCCAAGAAGGGCCAGAGCGCGCGCCCCGGTCGCTACCACGCGACCACCATCCTCCCGGTCGTCGAGCTCGCCCTCACGCTCGAGAGCGCCGCGTCCGTCTACGCCGCCCTCGCCACGAAGCACTACATCGCCGCGCCCTTCGCAATGATCTTCGTGATGGGCTTCGGCTACGTCTCGATGACCGTGCTCCGCGAGCGCCTCGCCGCCGCGGCCGCCGCCGACGCGCGCCGTCCCCTCCCGACCCCCGCCACCGGCACCGCCGCCGCGGCCTCGTCGCAGGCCACCGAATCCGCCGTCGCCTGACGGATCGCTTTCCGTTTATCCTCCCGCCCCGCCGGTCATGCGACGAAGCGCGCTGACGGCGGCCCTCGCCGCGGGAGCCCCCGTCCTCATCCCCAGCCTCGCCCTCGCGCAGCCCGCGCAGGCCCCCGCCGAGGACGCCGCCGGCGAGGCCGTCGTCCGCGGCACGCGCCCGCCCCGCGAGCCCACGCGCCGCGCCATCGAGGCCCGCGAGATCCAGCGCATCCCCGGCACCAACGGCGACGCCCTCCGCGCCGTGCAGAACATGCCCGGCGTCGCGCGCCCGCCCCTCGCCTCCGGGCTCCTCGTGGTGCGCGGCGCGGCCCCCGAGGACACCGCGATCTTCGCCGAGGGCGGCGAGATCCCGCTCGTCTACCACTTCGGCGGGCTCACCAGCGTCATCCCCTCCGACCTGCTCGAGCGGATCGATTTCTACCCCGGCAACTTCGCCGCCCGCTACGGGCGCGTCTCGGCGGGCGTGATCGACGTCGGGCTCCGCGCGCCCCGCGGCGACCGCTTCCACGTCATGGCGCAGGCGTCGCTCATCGACGCGGGCTTCCGCGTCGAGGGGCCCATCGCGCGCAACCTGAGCTTCTACGTCGCGGCGCGGCGCAGCTACCTCGACGCGACGCTGGGCCTGGTCACCGACCTCCTGCCGTTCCGCTCGATCAAGCTGCCGGTGTACTGGGACTGGCAGGCGGCGCTCGAGTGGCGCCCGACGTCGCGCGACCGCGTGCGGCTGATGGGCTTCGGCTCCGACGACTCGATCGCGTTCCTCTTCACCGAGCCGCAGGACGTCGACCCGACGCTGCGGGGCCGGGTCGACACGGGGCTGTGGTTCCACCGCGCGCAGGCGCTGTGGGAGCACTCGTTCGAGCGCGGCGCGTCGCTGCGGGTGCTCGCGTCGGTGGGCCGCGACGTCAACGACATCCAGTTCGCCCGCGTCGCGAGCCTCGTCGTCGACCGCGTCCCGATGCTCGCCCGCGTCGAGTACGCGCGCCCCATCTCCCGCACCGTCCGCTGGAACGTCGGCCTCGACCTCGCCTCGGGCCCCGCGTCGTTCACCTTCCGCGGCCCGCGGCCGCCGGGGCTCGGCAGCGGCGTGGTCACCTCCACCGCCGACCTCGAGCCCGTCGCCACCGACGCCTCGGGCTTCCTCCTCCGCACCGCGCTCTGGACGGACTTCGAGGTCACGCCGTCGCCGCGCGTCCGCTTCGTCCCGTCGCTCCGCGTCGACCACTTCGCCGACATCAACGCCGTCACCGTGGCGCCGCGCTTCGCCTTCCGCGTCCGCCCCGCCAACCGCTGGACGGTGAAGGGCGGCCTCGGGCTCTTCTTCCAGCCGCCGCAGTTTCAGCAGACGCTCGACGCGCCCAACCGCGCCTCGCCGAACGGCCAGCGCGTCGGCAACCCGAACCTCGACCCGCAGCGCGCCGTCCACTACAGCCTCGGCTTCGAACACGAGTTCACGTCGGCACTCACGCTCTCCGTCGAGGGCTTCGTGCGCACCGTTGACGGGCTCGTCGCGCAGACGGGTGACCCCAACGCGCGCGTCCCCTACGCCAACACGGGCGCGTCGCGGGCGTACGGCGGGGAGTTCCTGCTGCGGTACCGGTCGGGCGGGCGCTTCTTCGGCTGGGTGGCCTACACGCTCTCGCGCACGCTCATCCGCCCGCGCCCCGACGCCGCGTACGACCTCACCGACTTCGACCAGACCCACATCCTCACGGCCGTCGCGTCCGTCGACCTCGGCCGGGGCTGGACGGTGGGCGCGCGCTTCCGCTACGTCACCGGCACGCCCGACTCCGCCCTCACCGGCGCCGTCTTCAACGCCGACACGCTGGTGTACGTGCCCGTCTACGAGGCCACCGCGTCGCGCCGCATCGACGACTTCCACCAGCTCGACCTCCGCGTCGACAAGACGTGGACGTGGTCGCGCGGCTCGCTCACCCTCTTCCTCGACGTCTGGAACGTCTACAACCGCGCCAACCCCGAGGGCTCCTCCGACAGCTTCGACTACCGCCAGCACGGCGTCACCACCGGCCTCCCCATCGTCCCCAGCCTCGGCATCAAGGGGGAGCTGTGAAACTCGCGCGCCCGCTGCTGGCGTTGGGGTTGTGCGCGGCGGCGTGCTCGGACGACGAGTTCGTCCCGCGCTGGCGCGTCGAGCGGCTGCGGGTGCTCGCGGTGGTGGCCGAGCCCCCCGACGCGCGGCCCGGCGACGTCGTCACGCTCACCGCCCACACCGCCGCGCGGGCCAACGCCACGGGGACGCCGCAGGTGCTCTGGGCGACGTGCCCGCGGCTCGTCATCGACAACGCCACCGGCGCGCGTCGCTGCGACGGGGCCCCCACCGTGCTCGCGGGCGACGTGGTCCGCTTCACCCTCGGCGCCGCGCCCGACGCGGGGGCGCCGTGGTCCTTCGTCGGCATCGCGTGCCTCGGCGGGAGCGTCGCGCTCGACCCCGCCACCATGCAGCCCCGGTGCGACGGCGGCGAGGGCGAGGTCTTCCTCCGCACCGTTCGGGTGCGAACGAACGCCCCCAACCACAACCCGCGCATCGCCCGCGTCGCGCTCGGCGACCTCACCCTCGTCGCCGGCACGCCCGCGCGCGTCACCGCGGGCCGCGCGGCGTCGCTCCGGGTGGAGTTCGAAGCCGACGCGCGCGAGGCCACCACCGAGGCACAGCCCGACGGCACCACCCGCGCCACGCGCGAGGAGCTGCTCACGCAGTTCGTCACCGACACGGGAACACTGGAAGGCTCCTTCCGCAGCGACGACGACGGCGCGACGGGCGCGCACGCGATGCAGTTCACCGCGCCGGCGAGCGGCACGGCGCGCATCTGGGTCGTGCTGAGCGACGGCCGCGGCGGCTTCGACTTCGCCGCGCGCACGATCACCGTCGGGCCCTGACGCGCAGGCCCTTTCACACTCGCGCACGGCGCCGAAGTCGCGCGTAGTGTTCGCCCGCCTTCGGGTGTACGGTCGTCACGCGCGCGCTGGAAGGGCCGCGCAGGAGGCTCGATGGGCGACGGCGGCGCGGCGGTGCGGGTGCGCTTCGGCTCGGGCGGAGCCTTTCGAGAAGACCTCAAGCGCGTCTCGGACGCGTACTTCGAACGGACGCCGACGCCGAAGCGCGACATCGCCGGGATGTACCTGAAGTCCGCGGTGATCCTGACGTGGTTCGTCGGGTCGTGGGTGCTGCTGGTGTTCTTCGCGACGCGCGCGTGGGAGGCGGCGGCGCTGTCGGTGTCGTTGGGCCTCTCCATCGCGGGCGTCGGCATGGGCATCCAGCACGACGCCAACCACGGCGGCTACTCGTGCCGCCCGTGGGTCAACCGCGCGTTCGGGCTCACCCTCGACGTGATGGGCGTGTGCTCGTGGTACTGGCGGCAGAAGCACAACGTCATCCACCACACGTACACCAACGTCCGCGGCGTCGACTTCGACCTCGACTTCGGCGCGATCGCGCGCCTCTCGCCCGAGCAGCCGCGGCGCCCGTGGCACCGCTACCAGCAGTACTACCTGTGGTTCCTGTACTGCTTCCTCCTGCCGAAGTGGGTCTTCCACGACGACTTCGTGCTGTTCAAGTGGCACCGGGCGGGGCCCCACGCGCTGCCGCCGATGGGCCGCGGCGAGGTCGCGCTCTTCTGGGGCGCCAAGGCCTTCTTCGTCGCGTGGTCGCTGGTCATCCCGTCGCTCTTCCACCCCGTGTGGCAGGTGCTGCTCTGCCACCTCCTCGCGGCGAGCGCGCTCGGGATCACCCTGTCGTCGGTCTTCCAGCTCGCGCACTGCGCCGACGCGGTGGAGTTCCCCGAGGCGCCCGCCGAGGGCGTGCTCCGCGACGACTGGGCGGCGCACCAGGTCGACACCACGGTCGACTTCGCCCACAACAGCGCGGCGCTGACGTGGTTCCTCGGCGGGCTCAACTACCAGGTGGAGCATCACCTCTTCCCGAAGGTGTGCCACCTGCACTACCCTGCGCTCGCGGACATCGTGGCCGAGACGGCCGCGAGGCACGGGGTCCGCTACCGCCGCCACGGCACCCTCCGCCAGGCGCTCGCGTCGCACTTCCGCCACCTCGAGCGCCTCGGCCGCCCGTAGTCCGTACCTCCCCTCTCATCCCATCCCCTGGAGACCCCCGCGATGCTCCCCTGGCTCGAGAACAACAACGCCGAGGCGCTCGTTCGCGCCATCTTCGACGAGGCCGACGTCGGCGTCGACGGCCGCCGCCCCGGCGACATCCTCGTGAAGAACCCCGGCTTCTACGAGCGCCTCATCCGCGACGCCTCCATCGGGCTCGGCGAGTCGTACATGGACGAGTGGTGGGAGTGCGACGCGCTCGACCTCTTCATCGAGAAGCTCCTCCGCGTCGACGTGAAGAAGAAGATCCAGGGCAGCCTCAAGATGAAGCTGCTCACCGTCCAGGCGCTCGTCACCAACATGCAGAGCCGCGCCCGCGCCCGCCAGGTGGCCGAGGCCCACTACGACATCGGCAACGACCTCTACGAGGTGATGCTCTGCAAGCGCATGGTCTACACCTGCGGCTACTGGAAGAACGCCAGCACCCTCGACGAGGCCCAGGAGCACAAGCTCGACCTCATCTGCCGCAAGGCGGGCCTCGCGCCGGGGATGCGCGTGCTCGACCTCGGCTGCGGCTTCGGCGGCTTCGCGATGTTTGCGGCCGAGCGCTACGGCGTCGAGGTGAAGGGCGTCACCATCTCCAAGGAGCAGCAGCGCTGGGGCGCCGCGGAGGCCCAGCGCCGCGGCCTCGCGGGCGTCGACCTGCGCCTGGAGGACTACCGCAACCAGTACGGCCGCTACGACCGCGTGGTGTCGATCGGGATGCTGGAGCACGTCGGCTGGCGCAACCACCGCAACTTCATGGAGGTGGTGCACCGGTGCCTGAAGCCCGAAGGGGTCGCGGTGCTCCACACCATCGGCTCCAACGAGAGCCAGAAGCACGGCATCCCCTTCTTCGAGAAGTACGTCTTCCCCAACGCCGCCTCGCCCTCGATGGCCCAGCTCGGCCGCGCCTCCGAGAACCTCTTCGCCATCGAGGACGTGCACAACATCGGCCCCGACTACCGCCCCACCCTCCTCGCGTGGTGGAAGAACTTCGAAGCGGGCTATCCCACCCTCGACCACGCGAAGTATGACGGTCGCTTCTGGCGCATGTGGCGCTTCTACCTCCTCGCCGCCGCGGGGGCGGTCGCCGCGCGCGAGTCGCAGCTCTGGCACCTCGTGCTCACCCGCATCGGCCGCGCCCAGCCCGACTGCCGGCTCTCGTAGCGGGCGCCCCTCACAGCGTCAGGAGGCCGCGCCGCGCCGCGCGGACGACCGCCTCGGTGCGCGTCCGTGCGCCGAGCCGCTCCATCACCGCGTCGACGTGAAACTTCACCGTGTGCTCGCTGATGCCGAGGCGCCGCGCGGCGAGCTTGTTGGAGAAGCCCTCGGCCACGAGGCCCAGCACCTCGCGCTCGCGGGCGCTGAGCGCGACGTCGCCCTTCTCGCGCGGCGCCTCGGGCTCGTCGCGGGCCGCGAGCGCGTCGGCGAGCAGCGAGGGCGTCGCCACGGAGAGCCCCCGGGTCACCGCGCGCAGGGCGGCCGCGAGCGCCTCGTCGTCGACGTCGCGCGGCAGCACCGCCCGCGCGCCCCACGCGAGCACCGCCCGCGCGAGGGATCCCGCATTAACCAGTGCCACCACCGGCGCCTCGGGCGGGGCGTGCTCCTGGAGGCGGTCGCGGGCGGCGTCCTCGTCGGCGCCGAGGTCCCACACGACGACGTCGACCTCGGCGGCGGCGGCCTCGTCGAGCGTGGCGAAGGCGCGCGGCGCGGGCGCTTCGAAGCGGGCGCGGAGCGCTTGTGCGAGGGCGCGGCGCGCGAGGGGGTCGCCCGCGGCCAACGCGACGCGCGGCGAGTCGGCGTAGGGGGACGGCGCGTCGAGGTGCACGGGGAGGAAGTCCCAACGTGGCCATGCGGCGCGCGCCGTCAATCGGGCGGGCGCCACCCGAACGGGGAGGGGCGAGCGGCGCCGAACGGGGGGCGCCGAACCCTCCCGACGTCCGGTGGTGCGTCGCGTGGCGCGGGCGCAGGTTGCTCTTCGACGGCGACGGGTGCTTCCGGCGCCGCGGACAAGAGGTGATGTGATGGACGTTCAATCGGTGTCGGAGGCGCTCGCGGCGGCGGTGGAGTCGGCGGGCGCGTCGGTGGTTCGGGTCGAGGGGCGCTGCGTGGCGGCGTCGGGCGTGGTGTGGTCGGCCGACGGCGCGGTGGTGACCGCGAGCCACGCGATCGGCCGCGGCGAGGGGCTCGCGGTGGGCCTCCCCGACGGGCGCGTGGTGAAGGCGACGGTGGCCGGGCGCGACGCGGGGACGGACGTCGCGGTGCTCCGCGTCGAGGCGACGGGGCTCACGGCGCCGCGCTGGTCGGACGGCGCGGGCCTCAAGGTGGGGCACCTGGTGCTGCCCGTCGGGCGCCCGGGGCGCTCGGTGCGGGCGACGCTCGGGATGCTCGGCGCGCTCGGAGACGGCTTCCGCAGCGCGGGCGGCGCGCAGATCGACCGCTACCTCGAGGTCGACGGCTCGCTGCCGCGCGGCTTCTCGGGCGGCCCCCTCGTCGACACCGCCGGCGCCTTCCTCGGGATGAACACCGCCGCCCTCACGCGGGCCGGCGGCACCGTCCCCTACGCGACGCTGCGCCGTGTGGCCGACGAGCTCCTCGCGAGCGGCCGCGTCGGGCGCGCGTACCTCGGCGTGAGCGTCTTCCCGGCGCGCGTGCCGGAGTCGCTGCGGGAGAAGGCCGGCGCGGCGCGAGGGCTCGTGGTGGTCGGCCTCGACGAGGCGGCGCCCGCGGCGCGCGACGGGCTGTTCGTCGGCGACGTGATCGTGTCGGTGGGTGGCGCGGCGGTGGAGGGCCCCGGCGACCTGCTCGCGGCGCTCGAGGGCCGGGTGGGGGCGGCGGTGGCGGTGCGGGTGATCCGCGCGGGCGAGGTGGCCGAGGTGACGGTGACGGCCGGCGCGCGGTCGTAGCGCGGTCAGTGACCGCGGCGGTGGTGGCGGCCCGCGGGCTCGGGCTCGGGCGCGGCCGGCGGGGGCGGCGGGGGCGGCGGGGCCTCGGCCGTCGCCGCGACCGCGCAGCGGAACCCGAGCGTCGCGAGGCGCGTGACGGGCGCGGCCTCGACGCGGTCGGCGCCGCGCACCGCCGCGGGGTTGTTGGAGAGCCAGTGGCCCCCGCGCGCGACGTGGCTCGCGCCCTGCGCCGGCCCGGTGGGGTCGGTGACGGGGATGTTGCCGTAGGGGCCGTACCAGTCCGACACCCACTCCATCACGTTGCCCGCCATGTCGGAGAGCCCGAGCAGCGAGTTGCCGGCGGGGAAGGTCGCCACCGGCGCGGTGGAGCCGAAGCCGTCGGTGCTGTCGTGCAGCGCGCGCCCCCGCGGGCGCCCCGGGCGCTCGAAGAGCGAGAGGCAGTCGGCGTCGCAGCCGTTGAGCAGCAGGCGAGCGGGCGCGGCCTGGCCCCACGGGTACACGCGCTGGTCGGCGCCGCGGGCGGCGAGCTCCCACTCGGCCTCGGTGGGCAGGCGCGCGTTGCGCGAGCGGCAGAAGGCGTCGGCCTGCGACCAGTCGACGCAGTTGATCGGGTGGTTGTCGCGGTCGGTGCGCGCGCCGTTGCAGTACTGGCTGTAGAGCTGCTGGTCCTGCGCGGAGAGGCCCTGGAGGTTGACGGTGGTGTGCAGCGAGCACGACCCGGCCTGCATGCAGCCGCGGTACTGACCGACGGTCACCTCCGTGCGGTCGATGCAGTAAGTACCGAGGGTGACGCGGTGGGCGGGCGACTCGTCGGGGTCGCCGGCGCCGGGCACCGAGCCCATCATGAAGCTCTGCCCGCGCACGAGCACCATGCCCTCGGGGCAGGTGTAGCGGGTGTCGTCCGCGGGCGGCGGGGGCGCGGGCGTCGGCGGCGGCGCGGGCGTGACGTTGGGCGGCGGCGGAGGAGGAGGCGGGGGCTGCGGGCCGGGGCCCGGCGTGGGCGTGGAGGCGGCGCCGCCGCAGCGGCCGGGGCCCGCGAGGCAGATGCAGGCTTCGCGGGCCTCGACCCACTCCTCGCCCTCGTGGCAGCACTGGCCGGCGCTCTCGTGCTGGCCGTCGGGGCAGGGGGTGCGGCGCCGGCGGCGCTGCGCGTCCGCGGTGCTGTCGAGGAGGGTGACGAGGAGCGCCGCGAGGACGCTCGGGCCGACGGCTCGTTGGAGGTTCATGAGGTTCCTGGGTCTGGGAGGTGCGTCGAAGAGAGGATGAGGGCCGCGCGCGGCGCCTATAACAATCCCTCGGTCGGGAAGGCAAGTCGGGGCCGCGGCCTCGTCGACACACGACGGGGAGGGGGCGCGGTCCATTCACCGCGCCAGGGCCGATGGGCATTTCAGCGAAACTGTCGGCGCCGCGGACAGGGCGACGAAATCGCCCCCGTGCGATCGCCCCGGCACACGCGTAGCGTCGTCGGTCGGAGTCCTCCATGAAGCCCGCCGACCCCCGCCCCAACGCGCGCCCCCGCCAGTCGCTCAACCAGTTCAAGGAGAGCCCCTTCGGCCCCGACCCGCAGGACGACCCGCGCGGCTCGATGGTGGCGCTCCAGAACATGGTGGCCGCGGAGGACCTCTCGGTGGTCTTCCAGCCGATCGTCCACGTCGACACCTTCCGGGTGTTCGCCTACGAGGCCCTCGTGCGCTGCCGCGCGCCGAAATACGCCAACCCCGCGACGCTCTTCGAACACGCGGTGGAGGCCGGCTGCGTCGGGCGCCTCGGGCGGATGATCCGCGAGATCGCCGTGCCCCTCTGCGCGGGCCACCCCCTCTTCCTCAACCTCCACCCGACGGAGCTCCAGGAGCGCTGGGTCGTGCGCCCCGACGACCCGATGTTCTTCCACGACCAGGACGTCTACCTGGAGATCACCGAGTCGGTGCCCTTCGCCTACTTCGACCTTTGCCGCGACGTGCTGCGGGAGATCCGCTCGCGGGGCAACTTCTTCCTCGTGGTCGACGACCTGGGCGCGGGCTACTCCAACCTCAAGCGCGTCGCCGACCTCGAGCCCCGCGTCGTCAAGCTCGACCGGAGCCTCGTGATGAACCTCACCGCCGGCTCGAGCCAGCAGCGCCTCGTCGAGAACATCGTCCGCCTCTGCGCCGACATGGGCGCGCTCATCGTCGCCGAGGGCATCGAGACCGTCGAGGAGTGGGACGCCCTCCGCCACACCGGCGTCGACCTCGCCCAGGGCTACCTCTTCGCGCGGCCCGGCTACCCCCTGCCCGAGGTGAGGATCCCGCCGGCCCTCTCGCCCGGCCGCCCCTCCTTCGCCCCGCCCGGCGTCCGGCCCTCACCCGACCCCGCGCCGCGCCGCCCCTCGGCCCCGCCCGGCCGCGACACGCGCACGCCCGTCTCGCTCTCGCCGGTCAACCTCACGGAGGCCGTGCGGGGCCGCGACACGCGGACGCCCGTGTCGCTCTCGCCGGTCAACCTCACGGAGGCCGTGCGGGGCCGCGACACGCGGACGCCCGTGTCGCTCTCGCCGGTCAACCTCACCGAGGCCGCGCGCGCCCACAGCTCCCGCGCGCCCGCCCCGCCGCCCGCGCCCGAGCCCGCGGGCCGTGCCTCGCTCGACCCCTTCGTCCCGGCCGAGCCCCGCCGCCGCTGACCGTCAGCCCCCCTGCTCGAAGTCGACGGTGCGCGACGTGGTGCCGTTGCCGAGCTGCCCGTAGGTGTTGAAGCCCCAGCAGCGCACGCCGCCCGCCGCCGTGCGCCCGCAGGTGTGGTTGCCGCCGCCCGACACCTCGACGAGCGCGCCCGGCGCCTCGACGCGGACGGGCCGGTTGGGCCCGGTGAGCGGCCCCACGCCGAGCTGGCAGGTGAAGTTCTCGCCCCAGCACCAGAGCGCGCCGTTCGACTGGAGCGCGCAGGTGTGGTGGTAGCCCGCGGCGATGCGCGCGACGCCGGTGAGGCCCGCGACGGGCGTCGGCAGCGAGCGGTTGCCCTCGGCGCCGGTGCCGAGCTGCCCGGCCTCGTTGAGCCCCCAGCAGCGCACCGTGCCGTCGCGCAGGAGCGCGCATGTGTGGCTCTCGCCGGCCACCACCTGCGCGACGCCCGAGAGGCCCTGCACCAGCGTCGGGCGGAAGAGGGGTTCCCGCGCGCGCCGCCCGTTGCCGAGCGCGCCCTCCTCCTGCTTGCCCCAGCACGCCACCGTGCCGTCGACCAGCAGCGCGCAGGTGTGCCCGTCGCCCGCGGCCACCTGCGCGGCGCCCGTGAGCCCCTGCACGAGCCCCGCCCGGTAGCGCGTGTCGTCGGTGCCGTCGCCGAGCTGACCGCTGCTGTTGAGCCCCCAGCAGAGCACCGCGCCGTCGCCGCGCCGCGCGCACGTGTGCTGGTTGCCCACGGAGACCTGCGTCGCGTTCTCGACGCCGTCGACGCGCCACGGCGCGCGCCGCGGGCCGCGGTCGCCCATGCCCCAGCAGTACACCGCGCCGCCCTGCACGAGCGCGCAGGAGTTGCCCATCCCCGCGCTCACCTGTGCGGCGCCCGTGAGGCCCGCGACGGGCGCGGGGAGGTACTGGTCCTCGCTGGTGTCGTCGCCGATCTGGCCGAGCTGGTTCCAGCCCCAGCAGCGCGCGGTGCCGTCGGCGAGGGTGGCGCAGGTGTGGAAGCGCCCCGCCGCGATGGAGGTGGCCTGCGCGACGCCCTGGATGTCGGTTCGCGTGCCCGTCCCGCGGCACTGCGGCAGGCGGAACGCGGGCCGCGGCAGGGAAGGGAGCACGCCGCCGTCGCCGCCGCCCGACGCGCGCCCGACGATGGCGAACACCATCCCGCCGATGAGCGCGAGCGAGACGACCACGCCGCCGACCACGATCGCCGCGACGCCCGCGGACGAAGACGAAGGCCGCGCGGGCGCGGAGGTGGGCGTCGGGCCCCACGCGGCGGGGGGCGGGAAGCCGCCGGGCGTGGCGTGGGGGTTCCACGCGGCGGTGCCGTAGGGGGGCGCGGCGGTGACGGGCGGCGCGGCGGTGACGGGCGCGGCGTAACCCTGCGGCGTGGCCATCGCGGTGGGCGGCGGGTGCGACACCGGCGCGGGCGTCGGCGCGTAGGGGACCTGCGGGACGGGCCCCGGGTACGTCGGCACGTTGGGCGCGACGCCGGCAGCCGCAGCGAGCACCGGGAGCAGGCCCGCGAGGGCCTCGTAGGCGTCGTGGTAGCGCTGCCCCGGGTCGCGCGCGACGGCGCGGGCGAACCACCCGTCGAACCCCGGCGGGAGCAGGTGCGCGCGCCCGTACGACGACGCCCGCTGCGACGCGGGCTCGAGCGCGTCCATGTACACCTCCTTGAGGAGCGCGGGCAGGACGAAGTCCTCGGTGTTGGCCGCGCGCCAGTAGTAGACGCCGGCGAGGAGGTAGTAGGCGATGAGCCCGAGGGCCCACACGTCCGTGGCCGGGCGGATCATCCCCTGCTCGGCCTGCTCGGGCGCCATCCAGAGCGGCGAGCCGATGGCCGACGTCGAGGCCGCGGAGGTGCGCGACTCGCCGACGACCTTGGCGATGCCGAAGTCGAGGATCTTCACCGTGAACGCCACGCCCTCGCGGCGCGCGGCGGCCATGAAGATGTTCTCGGGCTTGAGGTCGCGGTGGACGAGGCCCGCGCGGTGGGCGGCCGCGAGCGCGTGGCAGAGCTGGCGGAAGACCTCCATCACCTCCGCGGGCTGGAGCGTGCCGCGGCGGCGCATCATGTCGGCGAGCTCCTCGCCCTCGAGGAGCTCCATCGCGATCCACGGGGTGCCGGTGGCGTCGTCGACGCCGGCGCCCACCACCTCGACGACGTGGTCGCTGCGGATGCGCGCGGAGACGGTGGCCTCCTGCATGAAGCGCTCGCGCGCCTTGGGCTCGCGGACGAGGTCGGGCAGCATGATCTTGAGCGCGCGCTGGCGCTGGGTCGACACCTGCTCGACGACGTACACGGCGCCCATGCCGCCGGCGGAGAGGTGCCGGAGCACGCGGAAATCTCGCGCGAAGACGGTGCCGGGCGTGAGCTGGGGGAGGGGGGCCATCGCGGGCGCTACCGTACCGCCCGCCGCCCCCGCGGGGAACCACTCGCGGCCCGCGCGGTGGTATGGTCGCGCCCGCCGTGTCGACGCCCCCGGTCTGCCAGCGCTGCGGCGCGCCCCAGAGCCCCGCGGGGCGCTTCTGCCAGCGCTGCGGCGCGCGCCTCGGCGAGGGGGGCGGCGACCCGCTGCTCGGCGAGGTGCTGCTCGGGCGCTACCGCGTGGTGCGGCTGCTCGGCGAGGGCACGATGGGCCGCGTCTACCTCGGCGAGCAGCGCGTCGGCGAGTCGGTGCGGCACGTGGCGATCAAGGCGCTCGCGGCCGCGCGCGGCAACGACGACTACATCGTCGCGCGCTTCCGCCGCGAGGCGGCGACGGTGGCCTCGCTCGAGCACCCCAACATCATCCGGCTCTACGACTACGGCGAGGAGGGCGGGCGCTTCCTCTCGGTGATGGAGTACGTGCCGGGGGGCAGCCTCACGTCGCTGCTCGCGAAGGGCCGGGTGCCGCCCGACCGCGCGGAGGCGATCGCGTGGCAGATCGCGGCCGCGCTCGACGCCGCCCACCGCAAGGGCATCGTCCACCGCGACCTCAAGCCCGAGAACGTGCTGCTGGCCGCGACGCGCGAGGGCCCGGGCGGCGCCGACGTGGTGAAGGTGGTGGACTTCGGCATCGCGCGCCGGCCGCCCGCGACGCCCGGCGAGCGCCCGCTGACCATCAACGGCGCGATGCTCGGGACGCCGGCGTACATGTCGCCCGAGCAGTTCATGGGGGAGGCGGTGGACGCGCGGTCGGACGTGTACGCGCTCGCGCTGGTCACCTACCAGATGCTCGCCGGCGCGCTGCCCTGGGAGGCGTCGACGGTGATGGAGTGGGGCGAGGCGCAGATGCACCGGGCCCCGCGCCCGCTGCGCTCGTGGCCCGGCTGCGAGTCGCTCCCCGAGCGCCACGAGGCCGCGATCGCCCGCGCCCTCGCGAAGGACGCCCGCCGCCGCACCGCCTCGACGCTCGCCTTCGCCCAGGAGCTCTCGGGCCGCGCCGCGCCCGACGCCGCGGCCGGCTCCGCGATAGCGCCCCAAGTGCGCGGCGCCGCGCCCGCGGTGTCCGACGAGCCCGAGCTCGCGCCGATCGTGCCGACTTCGCGGTGGCCCCTGGCGGTCGCGGCGGTCGTCGTCGCGCTGGGGCTCGCGGCCGCTGCGGCGTTCGCGCTGCGGGCGGCGCGCAGCGCGGGTGACGGTGGCGCCGACGCGTCGGCGGTCGTCGACGCGCAACCGTCGGGCGGGGCACGCGACGTGTCGTCGCCTCCCGATGCGCCCCGAGTCACCGCGTCGCGCGACGCTTCGCGCGAGAGCGGGGCTCCGGCGAGGCCGTCCGCACCGAGGTCACGCTCGTCTCCCCGAACCGTGCGCAGCGGCTCTCACTGACATTTCAGAGCCCCTCGGGGCGCGCCCGTGAGAAAAGAACGGAGGGCGCGGGAAGGCGACCCAATCTCTTCGTGAGATGGCGCGTCGTGGCACACGCACTGGTGGGCCTGACGCGCTACGCAAGGTTTGTCGTGCAGGTGATGAAAAACGTCACCTGCTGCCATGAACCAACCATCGAAGCCCCGCACCGCAGAGCAGATCGAAGAGACGAAGTCGTGGCATGGAACTTGTTGCACGCAAACGAGCAGGTGGCGACATGGCGATGATCGGGCCGAGAATTCCGGACTTCGACGGGGCGCCATACGCCGCCGAGGAGTCGTCGTCGGAGGGGTTAACGTCCAACGAGATGGACGAGATCGACGCGATGTTCGGTCGCCTCGGGGAGGGGCCCTACGCGTTGCTCGGGGTGGCGCGCGACGCGACGCGGCCCGAGGTGCGGTCGGCCTACTTCGAGCGGATGAAGCGCTTCCACCCGGAGGTGTTCGGCGACCGCGAGCTGTCGCTCTACCGCCCGCGGGTGGAGGCGATCCACGCGGCGCTGACGGAGGCCTTCGCCACGCTCTGCGACGCGCAGCGCCGCTCGTCGCTCGACGCCGCGCTCGACGCCGAGGCCGCGCGCCGGGCTGCCCCGAAGGCCGAGCCCCGCGCGCCGCGTCCGGTGACGGGGGTGGTGGCCCGCGCCCCGCAGGCGCCCGCGGCCCCGTCCCCGCCCCCGCGCGTCACCACGCGGCCCGCGCGCGCGCCGGATTCGAAGCCCGCGCCCGTCTCCGCCGCGCCGCCGCGCGCGTCGGAGGTTCCGGCCGATCGCGAGGAGGCGCCGGTGCCGCGCGAGGTGACGCAGCAGTCGCTGGCCCGCGCGCGGGCGGAGCACATCCTCAAGCAGCGGGTCGAGCGCGCCGCCGAGCTCGACGCGCAGGCGCGCGAGGCGCAGGCGCGCGGCGACGAGGTGGCGATGGCGTCGCTCCTGCGCCAGTCGCTCACGCTGATGCCCGACAACGAGGACGTGAAGCGCAGGCTGGAGGAGTACGAGGGGCGGCGCGCGTCGGCGGCCCACGACCGCTTCGTGATCGCCGCGCGCACCCACGAGCGCGACCGGCGCTGGGACGCGGCCTTCGCGGCGTGGATGAAGGCGCTGCACGAGCGGCCCTCGTCGCTCCCGGCGCACCTCGGGGCGGTGGGCGCGGCGTGCGAGGGGCTCCTCGACCTCCAAGGCGCGGCCGATCTCGCGCGCAAGGCGACGCAGCTCGACCCGAAGAGCGCGGACGCGCAGGCGGGGCTGGCGCGGGTGTTCTTCCTGGCGGGGCGGATGGCGAGCGCGCGCGGGGCGGCGGAGGCGGCGCTGCGGCTCGACCCCGACCACGCGGTGGCGCTCGACCTGGCGCGGCGGCTCAAGGCCCGCTGACGGGGTCGACGAGGACGCCGGGGTTCATCACGCCCGCGGGGTCGAGGGCGCGCCGCGCGGCCGAGAGCGCGGCGGCGAAGAGGGCGGGGCGCTCGGCATCGTACCAGGGGCGGTGCGTCCGGCCGACGGCGTGGTGGTGCGTGATCGTGGCGCCGTGGCGGGCGAGCGCGTCGGACGCGGCGCGCTTCACCGCGGCCCACTGGTCGAGCGCGCGGGCGGGGTCGAAGGGGCCGAGGAAGGTGTAGTAGGGCGCCGGCCCGTCGGGGTACACGTGCGTGAACCTGCACGACACGGACCCTGCGCCGCACACCTCGCGCAGCGCGCCGCCCACCGACGCGAGCACGTCGGCGTGGAGCGCGGCGAAGCGCGACCAGGGGACGCACGTCTCGAAGGTGTCGGCCATCACCCCGACGCTGACGAGCCCGCTCTGGAGGTATGGCGCGCCGAGGAAGGCGTCGCGCCAGCGCTGGGCGGCGGCCGCGCGCGAGCCCGCCCCGTCGTCGCGCCGGGCCACGCCGTCGTCGCACGCGCCGCCGGTGGCGAGGGCGAGGGCGAGGGCGCGCTCGATCGCGGCGTCGGGCGGGTGGTCAGCGGACTCGAAGCCGAGGAGGAGGACGGCGTCGCCGCCCCCGCTCACGCCGTTGAGCAGGGCCTCGCGGGCGTCGAGGAGGCGGCAGTTGGCGGGGTGCAGGCCCGACTGCGAGACGGCGCGCGCGGCCTCGACAGCGTCTTCGAAGCGCGCGAAGCGGACGTTGGCGGAGTAGCGCCAGCGCGGCGCCGGGCGCGCCCTGACCCACGCGCGGGTGATCACCCCGAGCGCGCCCTCCGACCCGAGGAACAACCGGGCCGGGTCGGGCCCCGCGCCCGAGGCGGGCACGCGCGGGGTCTCGACGACGCCCGCCGGGGTGACCACGCGCACCGCCTGGGTGACGTCGTCGATGTGCGTGAGGAGCGTGGCGTAGTGGCCCCCAGCGCGCGTCGCGACCCAGCCGCCGAGCGTGGAGAACTCGAACGACTGCGGGTAGTGCCGCAGCGTGAGCCCGCGGGGCGCGAGCAGGGCCTCGACGCGCGGGCCCGTGGCGCCGGCCTCGATGCACGCGACGCGGGAGGTTTCGTCGAGCTCGACGAGCGCGTCGAGGCGGCGGAGGTCGAGCGAGAGCACGCCGGTGTAGCGCGGGTCGCGGCACTCGACGCCGCCGACCACAGAGGTGCCGCCGCCGTACGGCACCAGCGCGACGTTGCGCGCGGAGCACCAGGCGAGGGTGCGGGCGACGTCGGCCTCGTCGGCGGGCGTCGCCACGAGGTCGGGCGCGCCGGAGAAGTCCCCCTGGAAGCCGCGCACGAGGTCACGCCACGCGCGCCCGTAGGCGTGGCGGACGCGGGCCTCGCGGTCGTCGGTGGTGAAGGCCGCGAGCTCCATCGGGACGGCGAGGCGCGGCGGGGGCACGCGGGCCTCGGCGAGCGTCGGGTACGGTGCGACCGACAGCGGGCGGTCGAGCAGAGCGCCCACCTGCGCGGCGAGGAGCTCGCGCGCCGCGTGGTCGGGGAGGCGATCTTCCCAGCCCCAGGCCCAGAAGCTGCGGGTGCGGTCGTCAGCCACAGGTCGCCGAGGTCCACGACCAGCGTGAGCAGGTGCCGACGTTGGGGCCGCGGTCGGTCCCGGTGGCGCAGCGGCCCGCGGCGCCGCACCAGCCGCACATGCTCTGCTCGGTGCAGGTGCGGCAGGTGGTGAAGCGCGCGCAGGGGTCGGCGGGGGCACAGTCCATGGTGGTCCACGCCCAGTTGGTGCCCGAGCAGGCGCGGTCGTTGGAGCCCGTCGCGGTGCCCGAGACGCAGCGGTTGGAGGCGCGGCACCAGCCGCAGCCGCTGACGGGCGTGCAAGTGCCGCAGGCCGTGTTCGACGCGCAGGGGTCGCACGCGCCGCAGTCCGTGGGGCACGACGAGCAGGTCTCGAGCAACGGGATACACACGCGGTCGCCGCAGCGGACCGGCGGGGGGACATCCGGCAGCCCGATGTCCGGCAGCCCTATGTCCGGCAGCGAAATGTCCGGCAGCGCGATGTCCGGCAGCGCCGCGTCGGGGACGGAGACGTCGGGCGCAGCGGCGTCGGGGACGGTCGCGTCGGAGCGGGCCGCGTCGGGGCGCGGCGCGTCGGGGGCGGTGACGACGTCGGGCGGCGGGGGTGCGTCCGGCGGCTGCGGCGCGTCGAGCGGCGGCGCGACGTCGAGGCCGGGCGACGCGTCGGGCGGGGTCGTGGCATCCGGCGTCGAGGGGACGTCGGGCGTCGCCTCGCTGTCGGGCGCCGCGGGGACGTCGGGGCTGGGCGCGCCTGGGATGACGGGCACGTCGGGCGAGGCGTCGCCGAGCGCGGCGCCGAGCCACGACGAGTCGGGGCTGGAGCACGCGGCGAGCGCGGCGAAGAGGGCGAGGAAGGAAGGGCGCATGAAGGGTGGGAGACCTCCGTCGCGCCGGAGTCTACTCCGCCCCGAGCTGGGCGAGAAACTGGTGCGCGTCGTCGAGGGTCGCGTCCTCCGAGAGCGCCTTGCGGGCGAGGAAGACGGCCTTCTTCTGGTCGCCCTGCGCGAGCGCGATCACGCCCTGCTTGAGGAAGGCCTGCGCGCGCGACATCGGCGCCGGGCTCTTCATCAGGGTGATCGCGCGCAGGGCCTTGAGCGCGACCTCGTGGTTGCCGAGCTCCATCGACACGTCGGCCAGCTCGGCGGCGATCTGCCCGTTCTGCATGTCGGTGTCGAGCGCGGCGTTGAGCCAGAGCATCTCGACGCTGTGGTCGTTGGCGGCGAAGGCCACGTGGGCCATCCGCTGCTGGAGGATCGCCAGCTCCTTCGAGCGGCGGCCCTTGTGCCCCGCGATCGCCTCCTCGAGCAGCCGCGAGGCGTCCTCCAGGCGCTCGGTCATCGTGAAGGCGTCGGAGAGGAGCACCGTCGCGTCGTGGTCGGCGGGCCGCCACTCGAGCGCGCGCTGGAGCAGCGGGACGGCCTGCGTCGGGTCGCCCGCGGGCTCGAGCCACGCCTCCGCCGCGCGCTTCAGCGCCTCGAAGCGCAGCCCCTCGTCGGTCGCGAACTCCGCCTCGTCCGTCCAGAGCGCCGCCACGTCCTGCGAGGCGCCCTCCGCCGCCGCCACCGCGCGCAGGCGCTGGCGCAGCGTCGCGTTCTCCCGGGCCGACTGGTAGGCGTGCTCGAGGCCGCCGCGCGCGTCCTGCGGCGCGCCCGCCCGCTCGCAGGCGTCCGCGAGCCGCAGCGCCGCCGCCGTTCGCGCCTCGCCGTCGTGCCGAACCACGAGCGCCTGCCACACCTCCGCGGCCTCCGCCCAGCGGCCCGCGGCCTCGTGCTCGGCCGCGAGGCGCTCGAGCACCATCACGTCGTCGGGGTGCCGCTCGGCCCACGACGCCAGCAGCGCCACCGCGCGCGCAGGGTCGCCCGCGGCGGGGAGCACCTCGATCAGCCGCATCGTCGTCGCGCGCTCCGCCGCCTCGTCGCCGCGCGCCGCCGCCGCCTCCAGGGCGCGGTCGAGCGCGCCCGCGAGCTCCGCGGCCGCCGCCGCGTCGGGGGCCCGCGCGTACGCGTCCTCCAGGTCGGCCGCCGCGCCCGCGAGGTCGTCCGCGCCCGCGCGAACCGCCGCCCGCAGCCGAAGGAGCCGCGCCGGGTCGCCCGCGCCCGCGTCGATCGCCGCGGTCACCTCGCGCTCGGCCTCGTCGGCCCGGCCCGCGGCGGTGAGCGCGTCGACGCACTCGGCCAGGAGCCCCGGGTCGCGCGGCAGCGCCCCGCGCGCCAGCACCAGCAGCCGCGCCCGCTCGGACGCGTCGCCGAGGCGCTCGCCGTGGATCGCCGCCACCTCGCGCAGCGCCGCGCCCCGCGCCGCCGCGTCCGACAGCCGGTTCGCCGCGGCCTCGCGCAGCCGCGCCAGCGCCGCGAAGTCCTCGCGGGCGAGGTAGCGCTCCTCCAGCCGGGCGCGCACCGTCGCGTCGTCGGGGGCCGCCGCCGCGCCGCGCTCGAGGGCGCGCTCGGCGCCGTCGTCGTCGTTGAGCTCGGTTCGAAGGCCCGCGAGCGAGAGCGCCAGCGCGGCCGCCGCCGGGCCCGTCTCGAGCGCCAGCAGCCGCTCGGTGAGCGCGGCCCGCTCGTAGGGGTCGTCGTCGGCCGTCAGCGTCGCGAGCAGGCGCTGCAGGAGCTCCGCGCTCTCGGGCGCCACGTCGAGCGCCGAGCGGAGCGCGTCGAGCGCGTCGCCCCGCCGCGTCGGGGCCAGCAGCGCCGCCACCCGCAGCCCGAGCGCCGACGCCGCCGCCGCGTCGCCCGCGTCCTTCGCCCGGTCGAACTGCCGGTTGAGCAGGTCGGCGAGGTCCTCGTCGCGGCCCGTCCGCTCGAAGAGGTCGGCGAGCATCCGCGTCGCCTCGGCGTCGTCGGGGTCCTCGTCGAGCGCGTCGCGCAGCGTCGACACCACGTCGCCCTCGCGCGCCGGGTCGTCGGCCAGCAGCCGCGCCCGCTCGCGCCGCAGCCGGTTGCGGTCGCCCGTCTCGAACACGTGCCCCACCGTCTCGTCGATGAGCCGGTCGAGGCCCGCCCGGTCGCCGAGCACCCGGTACACCTCCAGCAGCGGCTCCCACACGCGCCGCTCGGCCGGGTCGCGCCGCCGGAGCGACTCGTACACCTCCGCCGCCAGCGGCAGGTCGCCGAGCGGGCCCGCCGCCAGCGACGCCACCTCGAGCCCGAGCTCCCGCGCCCGCTCGCCCTCCGACGCGTCGGCCGCGCGCCGCAACCACCCGACCGCCGCCGCCAGCTCGCCCGCGTCGCGCGCCCGCTCGCCGAGGGCCTCCAGCGCCCACGCCGCCGGCCCGAGCTCGCCGCGCGCCTCGGCCACCGCCACCGCGCGCCGCAGGAGCGCGTCCGCGCCCGCGCCGTCCTCCGCCAGCGCCGCGAGGTCGACGCCCTCGCGCAGGAGCTCCATCGCGACGTCGTCGCACGCCGCGCGCCGCGCGATCGCGTCGCGCACCGCCCCCTCGTCGCCGAGGTCGCGCGCCACCTGGAGGTAGAGCTCCGCGACCGCCGCGTGCCCGGGGCGCGCGTCGAGCGAGGCCCGCAGGAGCCCCGCCGCGCGCGTCCCGTCGGCGTCGCGCTCGAGCGCCCACGCCAGCCACGCGGCCCCGTCCGCGCGCGCCGCCTCGTCGTCGCGCGTGAGCTGGAGCGCCGCGAGCTCCCAGGCCAGCGGCGCCGCGTCGTCCACGCCCGCGTCGATCAGCCGCCCGAGCGCGCGCGCCCGCAGCGCCGCGTCGCCCGTCTCCGCCCCGAGCCGCGCGAGCGAGCGGAGCGCCCCCGCGAGCGCGTCGCCCGACAGCGCCGGCTCGGCCTCGGTGTACGCCTCCGCCGCGCCGCGCAGGTCACGCAGGTCGTCCTGCCGCACGTCGCCGAGCCGCACCCGCAGCGCCGCCGCGTCCTCGCCCGACGCGCGCCCCGCCAGCGCCACCAGCGCCTCGGCGTAGCGCGCCGCCCGGCCCGACTCCCGCGCGAGCGAGCGGGCCGCGTCGTGCGCCGCCGCGTCGCCCGGCGCCCCGTCGAGCACCGCCAGCCACGCGTCGAGCGCCTCCTCGCGGCGCCCCACCATCGCGAGCGCCCGCGCCCGGTCGGCGCGCAGCTCCGCCGCCCGCACCGGGTCGCGCTCGGTCGCGAGGCGCATCTCCACCGCGCGCAGCAGGAGCTCGGGCTGCCCCGCCGCCCGCACCGCGCGTTCGAAGCGGCGCGCCTCCACGTCGCTCCGCGAGGCCGTCTCGAAGGCCGACTCGAGCGTCTCGCGGGCCCGCTGCTCCTGGCCGAGGCGCTGCGCGATGTCGTGCAGTTCGAAGAGGACCTCGCTCGGCCCCACCGCGTCGGGCGAGGCCGCCGCCGCGCCCGTCTGCCGGCGAACCAGCATCAGGAGCGCCCGGTACGCGCGCTCGGCCCGGTCGAGCTGGCCCGCGCGCCGCGAGAGGTCGCCGAGCAGGCGGAAGATGCCCGTGTGGCCCATGTCGATCGACGACGCGAGCTCGAGCTGGGCGAGGGCCTCGGCGAGGTCGCCGCGCGCCTCCGCGATCCGCGCGATCTGGAAGTGGACGCCGGCCCGCTCGAGCGGGCGCTGCCGCCCGTAGCCCTCGACGAGCCCGTCGAGCAGCGCGCGCGCCTCGTCGAGACGCCCCGCGGCCCGCAGCGCGTCGGCGAGCGCGGCCTTCACCGCGCGGTCGTCGGGCGCGAGTGCCGCCGCCCGCTCGAGCACCGGAACCGCCCGCGCCGCATCGCCCACACGTCGAAGCAGCACGTCGGCGGCCTCGCGCAGCGACGCGAGCCGGTCGGCGGCCTCCACCCGCTCGTCGGTGAGGAGCGCGGCCAGCGGCTCCCACGCCTCCGCGGCGCGGTAGAGGTCGGCGAGGGCCGCGCGGGCCTCGCGGGCGCCGGGGTCGCGCGCGAGGTGGCGCTCGAGGACGGCGCGCGCCTCGGCGGGGCGCCCCGTGGCGACGTGGGCCTGCGCGAGCCGGGCCACCGTGGCGCGCAACGCGTCGCCCTCGGCGCTGTCGAGCCGCGCGGTGAGGTAGCGGACGGCCGCCGCGTGCTCGCCGCGGGCCGCGTGCATGCGGGCGAGCGCGTCGAGCGACTCGGCCTCCGCCGCGCGCGCCACCACCCGCTCGTGGGCGGCGATGGCGCGCGGGACGTCCCCCAGCGGCGACTCGGCGACGCGCGCGACGCGGGCCCAGAGGCGCGGGGCGAGGCCGTCGGCGTCTGCGGCCGGGTCGGCGTCGAGCGCGGCGGCCTGCGCTTCGAGCAGGTCGGCGAGGTCGGCGTGGCGGCCCGCGCCTTCGAGCAGCGCGGCGAGGGCCTCGACCGAGGGGGCGTGGCCCGGGCGCTCGGCGAGGTTGGCCCGGAGCGCCTGCTCCTTGCCCGCGAGGTCGCCGCCGGCGGCGTGGATCTCCGCGATGTCGAGGCGGATCGCGAGGCGCTCGTCGAGCGCGTCGGTGAGCGAGAGCTCGTGGGCGCGCAGGCGGAGCAGTGCGTCGGCGCGACCGGCCTCGCGGTAGAGCGCGGTGAGCCGCGCGATGACCCCGAGGTCGGCGGGGTTCTCCTCGAGGACGCCTTCGTAGAGCGAGGCCGCGCGGGCGGCGTCGCCGAGGTCGCGCGCGGCCCGCTCGGCGGCCTCCTTGCGGAGCGCGTGGGCGGCGGCCCGCTCGAAGGGCAGGCCCGCGCCGGCCACCAGCATCTCGACGGCGCGCGCCGGGTCGTTGCGGCGCGCGTGCAGGTCGACGAGCGCGCGGACGGCCCAGGCCGCGTGGCCCCGGGCGGCGTCGCGGAGCGCGTCGTCCTCGCCCGACGCGTCGAGCGCGCGCCAGAGCTCGGCGGCGCGCTCGAGGAGGCCCGTCACGATGTCGCGCACGGCGGCGTCGTCGGCCCCGCGGGCGGCGGCCACCTCGGCGGCCTCGCGGCGGGCGGCGATCGCGTCGCGCGCGGCGGGCTCGGCGTCGGCGAGCGCGAGCAGCGTCTCGACGAGGGCGCCGTCGGGGCGGTCGCGGCGCAGCTCGGCGAGCATGCGGAGGGCGCGCGGGTCGCGCGGGTCGCGGGAGATCGCGCGGGCGAACGCGGCCTCGGCGGACGCACGGTCGCCGCGGCGGTCGCGGTGCCAGACGCCGAGACGCGTGTCGACGTCGCGGGCGAGCGCGGCGGGCAGCGCGACCTCGGCGGCGGCCTCCTCGGTGGTGGCGGCGAGCGACGTCCACGCGGCGTCCGGCGAGGGGTGAGCGGCCGCGGCGGCCTCGACGGCCTCCACCAGGTCATCGCCGAGCGCGCCGACGGCGGCGGCGTGGGTGACGAGCGCTCGGGCGACGGCGTCCCAACGATCCGTGCGGGCGCCGACGCGGACGACGGCGAGGGTCGCGGCGAGGTCGCCGGGCGCGTCGCGGGCGACCCGATCGAACGCGGCGAGGGCCTCGGGGAGGTCGCCGACGCGGGACTCGAGCACCTCGCCGAGGCGGTACGCAACGCCGCGCGTGGTGGCCCCGGCGCCGGGCGTCGCGCCGAGCGCGCGCAGGGTGATCTGGTACGCGAGCACCGCCGGCGCCCACTCGCCGACCGCCGCGGCGAGGCGGTGGACCTCGGACTCGGTCGACGCGAGGAGCGAGTCGTCCTGCGCGGCCAGGGGCATCGCGCGCGCGGCGGCCTGGAGCGCGGCCGACAGGTCGTGGGCGCGGTGCTCGTGGAGCGCGGCCGACTCCAGAAGAACGCGGGCGCGGGCGAGGCGGTCGGGCGCGGCCTCGATCCGCTGCTCGACGAGCCCGAGGGTCCGCTCCCAGGCGTCGGTCTCGGCGTAGGCGCGGGTGAGGGCCTCGACCGCGGCGCGGCCCGTCTCCGACGACGCGCCGTCCTCGTGGAGAACCTGCCGGAGCCCTTCGCAGGCCTCGGCCTCGCCCGCGTCGGCGTCGAGCGCCTCGCGGTAGCGGGCCACGGCGCGCGGGTGATCGCCCTGGCCCCGGTGCACGTCGCCCATGCGGCGCAGGAGGAGCGCGCGGCGCGCGGCGTCGGGCTCGGCGCCGGCGGCGCGGCCGAGCAGCGCGAGGAGCTCGTCGTGGCGCCCCGCGGCGGCGAGGAGCGACGAGAGCGCGTCGACGGTCTCGGCGTCCTCGCCGAAGGCTTCACGGACGGCGTCCCACGCGAGGATGGCGTCGTCGACACGGCCGAGACGTCGGGTGTAGGTCGCGGCGACGCGGACGAGGTCGGCGCGGCGCGCGGCGGGGTCGGCGACGGCGGCGGCGCGGGCGCGGAGCGCGTCGACGAGCTCCTCCCAGCGGCCCGCGCGCTCGAGGATCGCGACGGTGGCGTCGAGCGCGTCGGCGTCGTGCGCGTCGTCGGCGAGGCGGGCGCGCCAGGCGCCGAGCGCTCGGTCGTCGTGGCCGGCGGCCTCGGCCAGGCGGGCGGCCTCGCCGAGCACGTCGCGGCGCGCAGAAGCATCGGGCTCGAGGGAGGCGAGGCGCTCGAGCACGCCGAGGCGCTCGGCGTCGCGGCCGGCGTCGCGGAGGAGCGCGGCGAGACGTCGGGCGACGTCGAGCGCGACGGCGTCGGGCGCGCCTTCCACCGCGAGCACCTGCGCGAAGAGGGCGGCGGCGCCGGCCGGGTCGTTGAGCACGTCCGCGCGAACGTTGCCCGCTCGCACCAGGAGCTCGACGCGGAGCGCGTCGTCGCGGTCCTCGCCCTGCGCGAGGCGGTCGGCGGCGCGGGCGAGGGCGTCGGCGAGGAGGTCGTGGCGGCCCGTTCGCTCGGCGAGGTCGGCGAGGCGGCGGAGGTGGAGCGCGTGGGCGGGCTGGAGAACCACCAGCTCGGCGAGGTGCGAGGCGGCGTCGACCTCGCGGCCCGCGTCGAGGAGCCGGTGGGCGAGCTCGCCATGCACCTCGGCGCGCTCCTCGGGCCCCGCGGCCACGCGCAGCGCCATCCCGAGGACGCGGAGCGCGTCGTCGGCGCGCCCCTTGTCGTCGTAGCGGACGCGCAGGCGCTCGATGGCGGGGCGCGCGACGGGCGCGGCGGCCTCGGCGGCGACGCGTTCGAGCAGGGCGCAGGCGCTGGCCTCGTCGCCTCCGTGGGCGAGGAGGTCGTCGGTGGCGGCGAGCGCCGCGGCGTGGTCGCCGATCGGGTCGAGCCACGTCTGCGCGATGCGGAGTCGTGACGCGAGCGCGGCGTCGGCGGGGACGTGCGGCAGGCGCGCGGCCCAGAGCGCGATGAGGTCGCGCGGGTGGCCGTGGCGCTCGTAGAGGCGCTCGAGCGAGCGGGCGACCTGCGCGTCGCCGTGATCGAGCGCGAAGAGGCCCTCGAGGTAGCGGATCGAGCGCTCGGGCTGGTCGGCGAAATCCTTCGCGACGTGGGCGGCCTCGTCGAGCAGGGCCTTGCGGCGCTCGGGGTCCGACGACGGCGCGCGGGCGATGGCGCGGTCGTAGAGGTCGAGGAGCTCCGTCCACCGCTCGGAGACGGTGAAGAGCATTGTGAGGCGTTCGAAGGCCCACGCGGCCTCCGGGTCGAGCGCGACCGCGCGGTCGAGCAGCTTCACGAGCAGGTCCGCGTCGGCCGACCACTCGTCGTGGAAGGCGACGGCGCGCTGCGCGAGCGGCGCGGCGACCTCCGGCGCGAGCTCCCGCGAGAGCACCTCGAGGTAGATCGCCTCGGCCTCGTCGGGCCGCTGGAGCGAGCGCGCGGAGTCCTCCACCGCGTCCCAGAGGGAGGCGTCGGCGGGGTCTTCCGAGGCGCGCTGGAGGCGGAGCTGGTAGGTCGCGTCGGGGAGGAGTTCGGAGGTCATCGTGGTTGCGCCGGGTGCGACGCGACACAAGCCGCGCGCCGCGCGCAGGATAAACCCAATCCCCTTCCGCCCCGCACGGAAAGATTGAGCTCAACGCGAGCGGCGGGCGAGGGCTTCGTCGAGCGCCGCGGCCGTGGCTTCGGGCGGCTCCAGGGAGCCCAGGGCCCGCGCGGCGGCGGCGAGGGCGGCGTCGCGCCAGACGTAGAGCTCCGGCTCGGGGATCTTCTCGCGGGCGGCGATGACCCCCGGCGCCCCGCCGCGGAGCATGTCGAGGACGGCGCGGAGCCGGCGATCTGTCACCTCGTCGCGGGGCGGCGGGCCCAACCCGAAGCGCGCGCGGACGGCCTCGGGCGCCCCTTCCAACGCGACCCGCGTGCGCGCGGCGGCGGCCTCGGCGAGCGCCTGGAAGCGCGCGTGCGGGCGCAGCGGCGCGTCGAGCCAGACCAGCAGCCGGATGAACGACCGCCCCGGGTCGGCGAAGGCCCGCCGGCCGTGGAGGCAGCTCCGGTTGTCGAGGACGAGCGCCTCGCCCCGGCGGACGGCGACCTCCCGCGCGGCGGCTTCGACCACGGGGGCGAGGGCGCGGGCCACCGCGTCGCGCGGCGGGACGGGCGAGTGCGTGAAGGCCACCGAGCGCCCCCGCATCGCCAGCGTTGGGCCGTACACGTCGCCGAACACGAACGGGACGCGCCGCGGGGCGTGGACGAGGGCCTGGAAGAGGGCGGGGTCGCTCGCTTCGATCGACGCGCAGAGGGCCCAGGCGTCGGCGACGAGCGACTCGCCCCCGCGGGCCGCGGGCCGCTCGCACACCATCACCTGCGCGTCGGGCGGCGCCCCGAAGTGGAGCTGGCTGTCGGTGTGGAGGGGCGTGTACCCGTCGGTCGACGCGAACGATCGCCCGCCCGCCACGGGGCGGATGGGTTGCCGCTCGACCATGCGCGGTTCCTCGCCGAGGAGCTCGGCGGCGAAGCGCCACGGGTTGGCGGCGGCCTGCGCGGCGACCTCCCCGACGGGGACGACGGCGAAGCCCTCGCGGGCGAGCGCGGCACGGAGCTCGGCGGGGCTCACGGCCATCCCTTTCGCGGTGAGCTCCGCGGCTCGGATTCGTCGATCGAATCCGTCGTCCGCGCCGTTGCCCGGGGTGCGCCCGAGGTGCCCTCGCGGAGTAGCTTGGGCTCACCCTGGGCTTCGAGCGTGTGCATAGGCCTCATTTCCACCGTGAATTCCCGTGGTTCTCGCCGCGCCCAGGGTTCGCCCGACGTGCCCTCGCTGAGTGGCCAAGGCTCACCCTGGGCTTCGAGCATGGGATCATCCGCCCGGTGGCGGATTCAGGCGACGGGGCGACGTGGTGACGACGCATCGCCGCTCGTTGTTCGTCGCTCGTTGTTTGCCGCTCGTTGTTCGCCGCTCGTTGTTCGCCGCTCGTCGCCTGAATCCGCCACCGGGCGGATGATCCCATGCTCGAAGCCCCGGGTGAGCCTTGGCCACTCAGCGAGGGCACGTCGGGCGAACCCTGGGCGGCGGCTGGGCGGCTCACGGCGGGTACGCCTCCTCGAAGCGGCGCGTCACGAACGACGGCGCCAGCATCCCCGCCGGCGTCGGCAGCGCGCGCATCAAGGCGTCGCCCGCGGCCACCTGGAGCGGTCGGTCGTTGTGGAGCGCGAACACCGCCGGCGCCGCGTGGAAGCGGTCGGTGTGGACGACGCCGCGGAGGATCTCGTGGGCCTCGCCGCGCGTCCCTTCGACCACCGTCGACCAGCCCGGCGGCGTGGCGACGAAGGCCGCGGGCTTCACGAAGAAGTGAGGCTCTCCCGCGGGGTGCGGGGTGAAGTATTTGGTGAGGTACCAGAGGGCGCCGCGGTCGGCCTCACTGGCGAACGATCGCCAGCGCGCGCGGATCGCGTCGGCGCGGCGGTCGAGGGCGGCGCGATCCCAGGTGATGGCGACGCGGGCGCCGTCGAAGCGGGCGGTGAAGTCGACCTCGTTGCCGAAGGTGGCCGCGGCGTAGGGCGCGGGTCCGTCGCGCGACCCGGCGACGTCGGCGACCCGGACGGACGCGTCGAGCGAGACAGTGACGGGCCCGGCGTCGACGATCTCCGCGGCCTCGCGCGGGGTGGGCGGCTCCCCCGACGCGATCATCCTGCGGTACTTGCGGGTGACCTCGCCCGAACGCTTTGCCGCGAAGTACGCCGCGTCGTAGAAGGCCAGGTGCGCGGCCGCGAGCGCGGGCCGTTCTTCGAGCGAGCACCGTCGCCACGCGCCGCCCGCGGGAACCACCGAGAGCGTCGCGAGCTCGCCCTCCAGCCGCAGCTCGTCGACGTCCGAGGGCGCGCGGCACTCGAGCACGAGCGGCGTGTGGCGGGTCGTGTCGGCGAGGGCGGTCTCCACCACGTCGAGCGACCAGGGCCCGCGGTTGGCGGCGCGCGACACGCGGGCGACGAGCCCCGCGGCGGGCTTCACCAGCAGCCCCGTGGCGATGCGGAACGTCGCACCCCGGACGCCCTGCGCCACCGACACCACCGCGGGGAGCGACGCCCAGTGCCCGCCCGCGGGAAGCGCCCCGCGCGCGGCGAGCGTCTGGAGGCGGGCGCGCAGCAGGCGATCGGTGGCCTCGTGACGTCGCGCGCCGGTGTCCGCGGGGAGCGGGAGCCCCCAGCCCGCGGAGGTCTCGTGCTCGACCATGGGTGACGCGCGCCACACGCCGAGCGAGCGGCGCAGGCGCCACGCGAGGCCGAGGCTCACCTGGAGCCCCCAGGCGTTGCCGTCGAGGAAGGGGACGCAGCCCTGCGCGACCCGCAGCGGGACGCTCCCGTCGAGCGTCGGCGAGCGCCGCGTGAGGCGCGCGAGCCCGTCGAGCGCGTCGATCACGTCGAGGTGCGGGGGCTCGGTCACGGCGGCGCTCTCTCTACCAGCGCTGGGCGACGCCCGTCACGGGCCTCCATTGCTTCCAGGGGGGCCTGGAGGCCACCGGGCTTCACCAGAGCCGCCTCCCTCCGGTTGACGCGCCCCCCCGGCGCGGGCGACCGTCCCCCCGATGGCGCGCTGGTTCAACATCGCAGGCCCCTGCTTCGCCCGCGAGCACTACATGATCCCGGTGGAGCGCCGCGCGGCGACGACCCTCGCGCTCATCGAGCAGGGCCGCTGGTTCTCGCTCGTCTCAGGCCGGCAGACCGGCAAGACCACGGTCGTCAAGCACCTCGCGAAGTCCCTCACGGCCCGCGGCGACCGCCTCGTCCTCTGGGTCGACCTCCAGGTCGCGCGCGACCAGACCGACCCCGCCGTCGCGCTCCGCGCGGTGTTCGGCGCACTCGCCAACGCCCTGACGCGCGCGGGCGCGGCGGCGATCACCCCGACGCCGGACCAGGCCGCGTCATGGCTCGCGGCGCCCGAGTCCGCCCTCCAGACCTACCTCAGCGCGCTCTGCGCCGCGAGCCCGCACCCTGTGGTGCTCCTGCTCGACGAAGCCGACGTGATGGCCGGCGCGGCGGTGGTCACCTTCCTCACCCAGCTCCGCGCGCTCTACCTCGCCCGCGACGAGCAGCCAGCGCCCGCGAGCGTCGTGCTCATCGGCGTCCGCTCGGTGCGCGACGACGCGGTCACCGTCGAGGAGCGCCGCACGCTCTCCTGGCTCGGCAGCGCGTCCCCGTTCAACGTCACGGTCGAGAACGTCACCCTCGCCGCCTTCACCCCCGCCGAGGTCGCCGAGCTCACCGCGCAGCACACCGCGGAGACGGCGCAGCGCTTCTACGACGCCGCCAACGCGCTGATCTGGGAGCTCTCCCAGGGCCACCCCTGGCTCGTCAACGCCCTCGCCGACCAGGCCACGCGCCGCGACGTGACCGACCGCGCCGTCGCGATCACCGCGGAGCACGTCGAGCGCGCGAAGGAGACGATCATCGTCGAGCGCCGCACCCACATCGACTCGCTCCTCGCGAGGCTGCGCGAGGAGCGCGTCCGCCGCGTGCTCGACCCGATGATGGCCGGCGAGACGCTGCCCGCTAGCGGCCTCGACGACGACCTCCACTACGTCGCGGGCCTCGGCCTCATCCGCGTCGAGCGCGGCCAGTGGCAGGTGGCCAACCCCATCTACCGCGAGGTGATCCCGCGGGCGCTCACCTACGTGGTGCAGACCTCGCTGTACCAGTTCACCGCGTGGTACCTGCGCCCCGACGGGTTGCTCGACGTGCCGAAGCTCTTGGCGGCGTGGCAGGAGTTCTGGCGCGAGGACGGGCACGTCGCCGCGGAGGGCTTCACCTACCGCGAGTCGGGCCCCCACCTGATGCTCATGGCCTTCCTCCAGCGCATCGTGAACGGGGGCGGCCGCATCGACCGCGAGTACGCCCTCGGCAAGGACGCCCTCGACCTCCTCGTCACCTGGAAGACCCAGCGGATCGCCCTCGAGCTCAAGGTGCGCCACCGGCCCACCACGGAGGCGAAGGGCCTCGCCCAGCTCGCGGGCTACCTCGACGCCCTCGGGCTCGACGAGGGCTGGCTCGTCCTCTTCGACCAGCGCGCCGACGTCCCCTGGGACGAGCGCGTCTTCACCCGGACCGAGGCCGTCGGCCCCCGCCGCATCCACGTCATCGGCTGCTGACGTCGCCCCCCGCGCCGCTACAAACGGACGACGTCGATCGCGCGGCCGCCCTCGGTGGTGACGCGCTCGCGCTTCAGGCGCTCGGGCAGCGGGGGGGCCTTCGCGCGCTGGTCGAAGAGGACGAGCCAGCCGCGCGCGACGCCGAGGCGGGCGAGGTAGCCGTCGAGCTGCGTCACCCCATCGATCACGGGGTCCGCGGCCTTGTCGGAGTCGCGCCAGGTCTTCACCTCGACGCCGAGCCGGTCGCCGCGGTGCTCGACGCAGAGGTCGAGCCTCTTGGAGCCGATCGCGTACTCCCGCTCGACGCGCCCGCCGCCATTCACCACGCGCTGGAGGAAGGCCATCAGCACCAGGTGAGGCGCCGCCTCGTTGTACGGCGAGCTCCCGAGCAGCGCCTCCCCGTGCCGCAGCCAGAAGTCCACGAAGGCGTCGAGGAGCTTCGCGAAATCGACCCGCCCCCCCGCGTCGAGCCACGTCGGCGCGAGCCTCGGGAGCGAGGCCCGCACGGTCACCGTGAGCTGGCGCGCGACGATCTCGCGGTAGATCGGGTTGGCCACCTCGAGCCCGCCCTCCGGGCCCTCTCGCACGAGCCCGAGGTCGATCACGAAGCGGAGGTCGTCGGGGGCGACGGGCGCGAGCGTCTCCCCCTGGATCATCGGCTCGATGACGGCTCGGACGCGCGGGTCGCGCAGGCGCTCGGCGAGCGAGTCGAGGTGCGTGTCCTGGCGCTCGACGAGGACGTCCCGGGCGCGGTCGATGTCGGCGACGGTGATGGCCTCCGCGCGGTCGGTCTTGAGCTCGCCGGTGGCGACGTAGGCGAGGGCGTTGACGAGCCAGGGCTGCCCTTGGGTGAGCGCGAAGGCCCGCGCGAGGGCTTCGGGGTCGAACCGCTGCCCCGTCTCCGCGGTGTGCTGCGCGAGGAGCTCAGCCACCTCGGGCTCGGTGAACTCCCGCATCGTGAGCGAGCGAACCTTGATGTTGAAGGGCGAGGCCGTGTGGAGCACCTCCGACCCCCCGGAGGCCACCTTGTAGTCCCTCACGTCGCGCAGCCCGACGAGCCCGAGCGACCAGGGGAAGGCCGCGGGGCGGTTCGGGTGCCCCTGCCGGAGCTGCCGGAGCACCGACATCAGCGTGTTGTCGCGGAGGGCGTCGATCTCGTCGAGGAAGACCACCAGCGGCCGAGCGCACGCGCGCGACCACGAGTCCAGCGCCGCGCCGATGCGGGCGCCGGGCGCGGACACGGGCCAGGGCGGCGGTTGGAGTTCCGCGGGGAGCCACTGCCTCGCCCGGCTGCGCCACGCCTCGAGGATGGCGTCCTCGGCCGCCCCCACGTCATCGGAGAAGGCCGCGCCCGTCTCCATCGAGACCAGCAGCGCGGCGTACTTCCCCTCCGCCGTCAACGTACGCGCGAGCGTGATGAGCGACGTGGTCTTGCCCACCTGCCGCGGCGCATGGAGAACGAAATACGCCTTCTGGTCCACCAGCTCCCGCACGCCGGGCAGGCGGCGCTCGGGCGGGAGCATGTAGTGGTCCGCCGGATCGCAAGGGCCCGCGGTGTTGAAGTGGCGCGTCACGGCGCGGAGCATACCGTGGCCACCCCGGCGCCCGCGCGACGTTCGGAGAACACGCCGCGCGGTCAACGGCTCGCGCCAGCGCCCCGCGGCTGACAGAACTCGGTGGGCGACTCCTCCGAATCGCAGACGCCTCCCCGGATCGCATCCTCCGGGCACGGAGGCGGCGGACTTGTGCGGGGATGCTGTACGATCGCTGCGCCATGACGCTTCGCTTCCGCACCTGGATCACCCTTGCGGCCGCGTGCTCGGCGGGGGGCTGTACCGGCATGAGCGTGGTCGGCGGCCTCGGCCTCGACGCTGCGCCCGACGTCGCCCCCGACGTCACCCCGCCCGACGCCCCCCCCGACGCCGCGCCCGATGCGCTCGCCGATGCGTCCGCGCCCGACGTCGCGCCCGACGTGCCCGACCTCGACGCGCCCGACGTTGCGCCCGACCTCCCCTCCGACCTCGTCTCCGATCTGCCCTCCGACCTCGCGCTCGATGTCCCGCTCGACCTCGCGCCCGACGGCCCCGCGCCCGACGCGCCCCGCTGCGACCCCGGCGAGACCGCGTGCGGCGCGGCCTGCTTCGACCTCCAGTGGGAGAGCGCCCGCTGCGGCTCGTGCACGACCGTGTGCCCGCCCGGGATGCCCTGCAGCCGCGGGCGCTGCGCCACCGCCTGCGACCCGCCCCGCGCGCTCTGCACCGAAGGCGGCCTCGCGCGCTGCGTGGAGCTCCAGACCGACCCCACCCACTGCGGCGCCTGCGGGCGCGTCTGCGGCGAGGGCCAGTCGTGCGTCGGCGGCCGCTGCGAGTGCGGCGCCGGCCGGACGCAGTGCGGCGCCCGCTGCGTCGACCTCGACACCGACCCCGGGAGCTGCGGCGGCTGCGGCGTGGTGTGCCCCGCCGCGCTCAACGGCCGCGCCGTCTGTCGCGCGGGCATCTGCGGGGTGGAGTGCGGGGCGGGCTTCCACGTGTGCGGGATCCAGTGCGTCGACGACCGCTCGCCGCTCACCTGCGGCACCGCCTGCACGGCCTGCCCCTCCCCTTCAGGGATGATGGCGACGTGCAACGGCGCGGCCTGCGGGCTCGCCTGCCTCGCCGGCACGCACCTCTGCTCGGGCGTGTGCGTGTCGAACTCCGTCGTGGCCACCTGCGGCGACCGCTGCGCCCCGTGCCCCGCGCCCGCCAACGGCGTCGCCAACTGCGCGGCCAACGAGTGCGGCTTCGCGTGCAACACCGGCTACCACGCCTGCGCGGCCACCTGCGCCAACAACCTGCTCGTCGCAACCTGCGGGACGCGCTGCGACCCGTGCCCCGACGTCGCCAACGCCACCGCCACCTGCGACGGGCGCGTCTGCGGCTTCACCTGCGTGACGGGCTTCGCCAACTGCGACGGCAACGCGGCCAACGGCTGCGAGGTCGACACGCGGAGCTCGCCCGCCAACTGCGGCGCCTGCGCGCGGGCGTGCGCGGCGGTGGCCGGCGCGGTCCCCACCTGCACGTCGAGCACCTGCGGCTTCGCCTGCGCGGCGGGGCGCGGCAACTGCGACGCCAACCCGACCAACGGCTGTGAGGCCGACATCACCAACAACCCGAGCGCGTGCGGCGCCTGCGGGCGCGCCTGCGCGACGGGCGAGGTCTGCAACGGCGGGACGTGCCGGGTGCCGCGGCCCGGCTGGCTCACGCCGGTGGGCGGCGAGGCCGACGACGAGCTCGTCGCGGTGGCCGCCGACGACGCGGGCAACACCGTGGCGGCGGGGGCGTTCCGCGGCGTGCTCCGGCTCGCGGGGATGGCGCCGCTCACCAGCGAGGGCGCGTCGGACGTCGTGGTGCTGAGCCTGTCGCCCGACGGGTCGATCCGCTGGGCGCGCCGCCTCGGGGGGCCCGGGACCGACGCGGCCAACGCCGTCGGCCTCGACCCCGCGGGCAACGTCTACGTCGTCGGCAGCTTCACCGCGATGATGGACTTCGGCATGGGCCCGATCCCCGCGTCGGGCGAGTCGGACGCGTTCGTCGTGTCGTACACGTCGGCGGGGGCGCCGCGGTGGTCGCGGACCTTCGGCGGCGACGGCCCCGACGCGGCCTTCGCGGTGGCGGTCGACGCGCAGGGCCCCTACGTCGCGGGAACGGTGCGCGGCCGGGTGGACTTCGGCGCCGGCCCCACCACCGGCAGCCCGAGCGCGGAGGCGTTCGTCGCTGCGCTCGACCTCGAGGGGTCGCCCCGCTGGACGCGCCGCTTCGGCCCGGTGTCCCCGCGGACGGGGAGCGCGGCGGCCTACGGCGTCGCGGTCGCCCCCGACGGCGCGGTGGCGATGGTGGGCTTCTTCCAGGGCGCCATCGACGTCGGCGCCGACGTGCTGGCGAGCGCGGGCAACTACGACATGCTCATCGCGAGCCTCTCGGCGACGGGCGCGCCCCGCTGGTCGCGTCGCGTCGGCGCGGCCAGCGTCGACTGGGCGCAGGCGGTCGCGGTCGACCCCGCGGGCAACCTCTTCGTCACCGGCTACTACCAGGGCACGGTGGACTTCGGCGGCGGCGCGTCGACGGCGGTGTCGGGCACCGACGGCTTCGTCGTGAGCTACACCGCGGGCGGCGGCCACCGCTGGTGGCGTCGCTTCGGCGGCGGCACCGGGTACTTCGGCACCGCCACGGGCTACGGCGTGCGTGCTGATGCGGCGGGCAACGTCGTGGTCGGCGGGCTCTTCGCGGGCAACGTGGATTTCGGCAACGGGCTCCGCACGAGCGCCGGCCTCGGCGACGCCTTCCTCGCCAGCTACACCAACGCGGGGACGCCCCGCTGGTCGCGGCGCTTCGGCGGCGCCCGGGAGGACGCCGTCCGCGCGATCGCGCTCGACGGCTCGGCCGCGGTGTACGCGGTGGGGTCGTTCGACGTGACGGTGGACTTCGGCTTCGGCGCCATCGCCGCGCAGGGCGAGGGCGACGGGTTCGTCTACCAGTTTCTGCAGTAGGGAAGAGGCGCGCTACGGCGCGAGGTCGCTGCCGAAGTCGGCGCAGCTCCCGCCGGCCGGGAGCGTGATCGAGTACACCGGCGTCGCGGCGACGCCCGCGGCGCTCCCGCGGAAGAGCCGGACGTAGTGGGCGCAGACGAACTCCGTCGCGAAGTCGGGCTCGCCGACGAGGAGGTCCCACCGGCCGTCGCCGTTGGTGTCGCCGACGCCCGAGAGCGACTCGCCGAAGCCGCCGCGGCCCGCCGTCGCGGGGACGGTGATCGCGGCCGCGATGTTGGGCCCCGCCGCCGAGCCGGGCACGACGCGGACGTTGGTCCCCTGGGTCGACCAGGCGATCTCGCCGTAGCCGTCGCCGTCGACGTCCCCGATGCCCGCCACCGCGGTGCCGTAGCCGATGGTGCCCGACGAGCTGGTGAAGGGCCGCGCCGCCCCGAGGCCCCCCGCCGAGCCGTAGTACACCCGGAGGGTGAGCACCTGGGCCGAGATGATCGTGCGGGTCACCGTCGCCACGTCCGCGTAGCCGTCGCCGTTGGTGTCGCCGCCGTAGGCCACGCCCGCGAAGTTGGCGAGCGAGAGCGTGTCGACCACCGGCGGCGCCGCGCCCGGGAAGACGTACACCAGCGTCCCCGCGACCACGGCCACGTCGTCGAGGGCGTCGTTGTTCACCTCGCCGAGGCCCTGCACGAAGCGCCCGAAGCCGGTCGCGCCGGCGACGGTCAGCGTGCGGACGGGCGTCGTCGAGAGCCCCGAGGAGCTGCCGAGGAAGACGTAGGCCGCGTTGGCGCAGGCCGTCCAGCACGCGCCGACGATCACGTCGCCGTAGCCGTCGTCGTTGACGTCGCCGGCCCACGAGACCGACGCGCCGAAGCCCGAGCGGATCGCCGGGCTCGGGATCGTGGTCGGCGCGCCGAGGCCCGTCGCCGAGCCGTAGTAGATGTACGCCGCCTCGAGGCCCGGGGCGCCGATGATGAGGTCGCCGTAGCCGTCGCCGTTCACGTCGCCCGCGGCCGAGACGGAGACGCCGAAGTCCGAGCCCGTCGCGCCGGTGTAGGTGCGCGCGGGCGAGGCCCCGAGGCCCGTCGCCGACCCGTGGTACACGAACGCCGTGAGCCCCGTGGAGCCCACCGCCGCGTCGGTGTAGCCGTCGCCGTTCACGTCGAGCACCACGCCGAACGCGCTCGAGCGCGCCGCCGTCAGCGCCGGCACGAACACCTGCCACACCGGCGACGCGGTCGCGCCCTCGTTGGTGCCCGCGCGCCCGAAGAGCCGCCACCAGAGCCGGCCCGTCGGCAGGTCGGCCGTCGGCGTGTACGTCGTCCCCGTCACCGTCACATCGATGAGGCGCGTCGCGCAGGCCCGGTCGCTGCACACCTGCAGCCGCGCCCCGTTGATCGGCCCCCCCACCACCCAGCGGAACGTCGGCCGCCGCGACGTCGCCGACATGAACGACCCCGGCGCCACCTGCGGCGGCGCGGGCAGCGGCGCGCAGACGATGCCCGCGCCGAGCGCGATCGCGTAGTACCCCGGGTTGCACGACTGGGTGCAGCGGCTCGACGAGCACGCGGCCGTCCCGTTGGTGGGCGCGCTGCAGACCACGCCGCAGCCGCCGCAGTTGGAGACGCTGGTCGCGAAGTTGGCCTCGCAGCCGTTGGCCGCGGCGCCGTCGCAGTCGCCGAAGCCCGCGTTGCAGGCGCCGAGCGTGCAGCGGCCCGAGACGCACGACGCCGCCGCGTTGGCGAAGGAGCAGGCGTTGTTGCACGCGCCGCAGTGGGCCACCGAGGTGCTGGTGCTCGTCTCGCAGCCGTTGGGGGTCATCGCGTCGCAGTTGCCGAAGCCCGCGTTGCACGACCCGATCGCGCACGCGCCCGCCGCGCACGCGGGCGTCGCGTTGGGGAAGCTGCACGCCACCCCGCAGCCGCCGCAGTTGGAGGCGTCGGCCTGGAGGTCGACGCACACGTTGGAGCAGTTGGTGGTCGGCGGCGAGCAGCTCCGCACGCACACCGAGGCGGAGCAGATGAACCCCGTCGCGCAGGCGCGCCCGCACGCCCCGCAGTTGGCGCTGCTGGTGGCGAGGTTGGCCTCGCAGCCGTTGGCCGCGACGCCGTCGCAGTTGCCGAAGCCCGCGCTGCAGACCGACACCGCGCACGCGCCCGCCGCGCACGACGCCGCCGCGTTGGGCAGCGAGCACACGCGGCCGCACCCGCCGCAGTGCGCGACGGTGGTGTTGGTGTTGGTCTCGCAGCCGTTGGCGGCGAGGCCGTCGCAGTTGCCGAAGCCCGCGTTGCAGGTGATGCCGCAGGCGGCCGCCGCGCAGGTGGCGGTGCCGTTGGTGGCGTTGCAGGCGTTGCCGCAGGCGCCGCAGTTGGAGGGCGACGTCCCGGTGTTGGTCTCGCAGCCGTTGGCCGGGTTGCCGTCGCAGTTGCCGAAGCCCGCGTTGCACGAGGCCACCGCGCACGCCCCCGCCGCGCAGGCCGGCGTCGCGTTGGCCAGCGAGCAGGCGTTGCCGCAGGCGCCGCAGTGGGCGGTCGAGGTCGCGAGCGCCACCTCGCAGCCGTTGGCGGCGCTCCCGTCGCAGTTGCCGAAGCCGGCGTTGCAGGTGATGCCGCAGACGCCCCCGGCGCAGGTGGCCGCGCCGTTGGTGGCGTTGCAGGCGGTGCCGCAGGCGCCGCAGTTGGACGGCGACGTGGCGAGCGCGGCCTCGCAGCCGTTGGCGGCGACGCCGTCGCAGTCGCCGAAGCCGGCGTTGCAGGTGAAGCCGCAGCCGCCGCGGGCGCAGGCGGGGGTCGCGTTGGCGCGGGCGGGGCAGGCGGTGCCGCAGGCGCCGCAGTTCGAGGGGTCGGTCTGGAGGTCGAAGCAGCGGCCGCCGCAGTAGGTGGTGGGCGGGGCGCAGATGGACGCGCACACCCGCGCCGAGCACACCTGGCCCGTCGCGCAGGCCCGCCCGCAGGCGCCGCAGTTGGCGTTGGAGGTGGCGAGGTTCACCTCGCAGCCGTTGGCGGGCGCGCCGTCGCAGTCGGCGAAGTCGGTGTTGCACGCGCCCACCGCGCAGGCGCCCGCGACGCACGCCGCGGTCGCGTTGGGCACCGAGCACGCGCCCCCGCAGCGCCCGCAGTGGGCGGCGGTGGTGCGGAGGTTCACCTCGCAGCCGTTGGCGGGGTCGCCGTCGCAGTCGCCGAAGCCCGCGTTGCACGAGGCCACCACGCAGCCGCCGGCCGAGCACGCCGCCGTCGCGTTGGGCAGCGAGCACGCGCGCCCGCAGGCCCCGCAGTGCGCGGCCGTGGTCGCGAGGTTGGCCTCGCAGCCGTTGGCCGGGTTGCCGTCGCAGTTGCCGAAGCCGGCGTTGCACGAGGCCACGCCGCACGCGCCCGCGGCGCACGAGGCCGTCGCGTTGGGCAGCGAGCACGCCCGGCCGCACGCGCCGCAGTGAGCGGCGGTCGACGCGAGGTTGACCTCGCAGCCGTTGGCGGCGCTGCCGTCGCAGTTGCCGAAGCCCGCCGCGCAGGTGATGCCGCAGACGCCCGCGGCGCAGGTGGCCGTCCCGTTGGTCGCGTTGCAGGCGTTGCCGCAGGCGCCGCAGTTGGAAGGCGAGGTCGCGAGCGCGGTCTCGCAGCCGTTGGCGGGGTTGCCGTCGCAGTTGCCGAAGCCGGCGTTGCAGGCCCCGAGGCCGCAGGCGCCCGCCGCGCACACTGCCGCGGCGTTGGCGAACGAGCAGGCGTTGCCACACCGACCGCAGTTCGACGGGCTGGTGCGGAGGTCGACGCAGGCCGCGCCGCAGGCCGTCAGCGCCCCGCAGTCGCGCGCGCACGCGCCGCCCGCGCAGAACCACCCCGCCATGCACGCCGCCCCGCACGCCCCGCAGTGGGCCGCCGAGGTGGCGAGGTCGACCTCGCAGCCGTTGGCCGCGGCTCCGTCGCAGTCGGCGCGGCCCGGGTTGCACGCCGCCACGCGGCACGCGCCCGCGACGCATGCGCCGGTGGCCGACGGCGGGCTGCACGCCGCCCCGCACGCGCCGCAGTGGGCGAGGGAGGTGGCGAGCGCGGTCTCGCAGCCGTTGGCGGCGCTCCGGTCGCAGTCGCCGAAGCCCGCGCTGCACGCGATGCCGCAGACGCCCATCGCGCAGGAGGGGGTGCCGCCGGCGGCGCTGCACGCACGGCCGCAGGCGCCGCAGTGGGCGGCGGAGGTGGCGAGGTTGACCTCGCAGCCGTTGGCGGGGTCGCCGTCGCAGTCGGCGAAGCCCGCGTTGCACGTGCCGACGCCGCAGCGGCCCGACGAGCACGAGCCCACCGCGTTGGCCGGCGCGCAGGCGCGGCCGCAGGCGCCGCAGTGGGTGGTCGAGGTGGCGGTGGACGTCTCGCAGCCGTTGGCCGCGACGCCGTCGCAGTCGCCGTAGCCCGCGTCGCAGGCGATGCGGCACGCGCCCGCCGCGCACGAGGGCGCGCCGTGGCCGCGCGGGCAGGCGTTGCCGCAGGCGCCGCAGTGGTCGGGCGACGTGGCGAGGGCCACCTCGCAGCCGTTGGAGGGGTTGGCGTCGCAGTCGGCGAAGCCCGCGTTGCACGAGCCCACGCGGCAGCGGCCGTCGGCGCAGACGGGCGTCGCGTTGGGCAGCGAGCAGGCGTTGCCGCAGGCCCCGCAGTGGAGGAGCGAGTTGGTGAGGTCGGACTCGCAGCCGTTGGCGGCGTTGCCGTCGCAGTCGCCGAGCGTGGCCGACGAGCACATCCCCGTCGGCTCGCAGCGGCCCGCGGCGCAGCGGGCGCCGGTGCCCGGGAAGGCGCAGCGCGTCCCGCAGGCGCCGCAGTGCTGGGCGCTGACGGTGAGGTCGGTCTCGCAGCCGTTGGCGGCGTCGCCGTCGCAGTCGCCGCGCGCGGGCATGCACGCCGTCCGGCAGGCGCCGGCGTCGCAGCGCGCGTCGGCGCCGCCCGGGCACTGGCGCGAGCACATCCCGCAGTGCTCCGCGGAGCCGCGCAGGTCGGCCTCGCAGCCGTTGGCGGCGCTGCCGTCGCAGTCGGCCCAGCCCGCCTCGCAGACGAGCGCGCAGGCGCCCCCCGCGCAGGCCGCGGTCGCGTGTGGGCCGGCGGGGCAGGCGCGGCCGCAGGCGCCGCAGTGGGCGGCGGAGGTCTCGAGGTCGGCCTCGCAGCCGTTGGCACCCGCCCGGTCGCAGTCGGCGTAGCGGGGATCGGTGCAGCGGATCGAGCACGCCCCCGCGGCGCAGACGGCCTCGGCGCGCGGGCCGGTCGGGCACGCGGCGCCGCAGGTTCCGCAGTTGGCGACGTCGGTCGCGCGGCGGGTGCAGGTGTCGCCGCAGCGGTCGGGGGTGGGCTCGACGCAGCGGTCGGTGCAGGCGTACGAGGTCGCGCCCGAGCCGTCGGTCACCTCGGCGCAGAGGCCGCGCGGGGCGGCGCAGCGGACCCCGCAGGCGCCGCAGCTCTCGGCGCGCGAGAGGTCGGCCTCGCAGCCGTTGGCGGCGAGTCCGTCGCAGTCGGCCCAGCCCTCGTCGCAGGCGAGGTGGCACTCGCCCGCGGCGCAGCCGCCGGTGGCGTGGGCCGCGCCGGGGCAGGCGCGTCCGCAGGCGCCGCAGTGGGAGGGGTCCTGGTCGATGCGGACCTCGCAGCCGTTGACGGCGGCCCGGTCGCAGTTGTCGGTGACGCGCGGCTGGCAGGAGAGCACGCACGCGCCGTTGAGGCAGCGGTTGAAGGGGTTGAGCGCGAGGCAGTCGTAGTCCTGGCGGCACTGCGCGCGGCACTCGCCCTGGAGGCAGGCCTGGCCCGCGGCGCACTCGCTGTCGCGCACGCACGGCATGGCCATGCGGGTCGGGACGCAGCCCGAGCCGGAGCCCGTCGCGTCGCCGGGACGGCAGCGGTAGGAGGCCGGGCAGTCGCTGTCCTGCCGACACTGGGCGCGGCAGTAGTGGTCGACGCACACCTGCCCGCCGCCGCACTGGACGTCGAACTCACACTGCCCCTCGGGGACGCTCGACGTACAGCCGCCGACGAGCACCGCGAACCACACGAACCACGCGAACCACGACGCCGAGAGGCGCGACCCCGGTGCTCGATCCCACATGGGCGCGAGTCCTACCCCAGAACGCGCCCCCGCGGCAGGGCCCCGTCGCGGGAAATCGAACCGCCGGGCGGTGGCCGGCTTTCAGCGTTCGGCGAAGAGCATGGTGCCGGCGCCGACGCGGACGCGGTGGCCTCGCCAGGAGACGTGGCGGCGCAGCGGGGCCGCGGCCCACACCGCGAGGGCGGCCACCTCGCGCGCCCACCCATAGAGCAGCGGGCGGTGAAGCCCCCGCTCGCCCTGGAGCGCGAGCGAGGGGATCGCGTCGCGGACGAGGAGCACCGCCGCGGCCCACACCAGCGCCCAGGGCCCGAGCAGCCGCCACGCGAAGGGGAGCACCGCCAGCGGGCTGGTCAGCGGCTCGAGCGCGTAGGCGAAGGGCCGCAGGTGGTAGCGCATCATCGCCCAGCGCAGGTGGCGCCGGACGAAGGCCGCGAGGTCCATCGGGCCGAGCGCGTTGTCGAGCACCACCGGCGAGATCGCCACGCGCCGCCCGGCGTGCTGGTACACCTTGCCGAGCACGTAGTCCTCGGCGAGCACGTCGGCGACGCGGGCGAGTCCGCCGAGCGCGTCGAGCTCGCGCCGCGACACCAGCATCGACTTGCCGACCACCGTGACGTCCCCGAGCGCGCTCGGCAGCGCGACGCCCGCCGCGCAGAAGCCCGCGAGCTGAACCGACTCCAGCGCGCCGCCGAGGCCGCGCCCGCCGGCGCCGACGAAGAGGTTGGTGACGATGCCCACCGAGGGGTCGGCCGCGCGTACCGCCGCGAGCGACGCGACGTAGCCGGCCGGCGCCCGCACGTTGCTGTCGCTGATGAGCACGAGGTCGTGCGAGGCCGCGGGGAGCATCGCGCGGAGGTTGCGCACCTTGGGGTTGTTGCCCCCGAGGCCGCCGCCGACCACCACGCGAACCGCGACGTCGGGGTGCCGCACGCGGAGCCCGTCGACCACCGCGAGGGCCGGGTCGTCGGCGCGCTCGACGCCGAAGACGAGTTCGAAGGCGGGGTGGTTCTGGGTGAAGAAGCTGTCGAGGCACTCCTCGAGCGACGGGTCGGCGCCGCAGAGGGGCTTGAGCACCGACACCGGCGGGAGGTCTTCGCGCGGCACCGCGGGCGGCAGCGCGAGCACCCGGTCGATGACGGCGGTCGCGCCGAGGGCGGCCCACGCGGAGCAGACGGCGACGGGGACGAGGCAGAGGGCTTCGGGCGTCATTCAGCGGGCTCCTTCCCGGCGCGCGCCCTGGAAGATCCGCGTCCAGAGCGGGAGGCACACGCCGAAGTACACGAGGCTGGTGGTGACGAGTCGCAGGGGCACCGGCGGCAGCGGCAGCGCGCGGCTCGCGAGGTCGAAGAGGGCGAGGTTGGCGGCGAACGCGAGCGCCTCCACCGCGGCGAAGCGGAGCGCCTGCGCGGCCCACGCGGGGTCGTCGTCGCGGAAGGCGAAGCGCTTGTTGCCGACGAACTGAACGGCCACCCCGAGGCACAGCGCCGGCGCGCTGGCGGCCCGCGCGGCGAGGCCGAGGCCGTGCGTGAGGAGCGCGAGCGCGGCGAGGTCGACGGCGGTGGCGAGCGCGCCGACGCCCGCGCTTCGAACGAACACGTCGACGCGGGCGAGCCACTGGGGGAGGTACGGCATGCACGGGGCGAGTGCACGAAGAAGGCCACGTGACGACGTCCCCAACGACGCGCGGATTCATGAGCACTTCGCAGCGAAAACACGGCCCGTCGGCGCCGGCCACGCGAGCCGCCGGCCACCGCGCGCGACGCCACTTCCCCTACGCGGTGGCACCCGCCCGTGGCGTGAAATCGCGTAGCGCGCGAACTGGGCGCCCGATCCGCCCAGAATCCCGCCCCCCCTTGCGCCCTTGCGGTTCCGCCGCTCGCCGCGCTACCCGCCGAAGTGATCCCACCCCGCGCGCGACCACCGCCGTCGTTCACCGCCCTCGTCGCGCAGCCACACCCCGTCGCCCTCGACCACCGCGCCCACCTCCGTCCATCGCTCCGTCGGCAGCGCCTCACGCGACGCGACGACGAGCTCGTAGTCCTCGCCGCCTTCGAGCGCGAGCGCGACTGGGTCGCACCCGAGCGCGCGCGCGGCCTCGCGCTGGCCCGCGAGCATCGGGAGCCGCCCGGTCGCGAGCTCCACCGCGACGCCGGACGTGCGCGCGAGGTGGCCCGCGTCCTGCGCGAGCCCGTCGGACACGTCGATCGCCGCGACGCACCTCGCGCTCACATCCGCCGCGAGGTCGACCCGCGCCCTGGGCGAGCGCCAGCGCGCGACGAAGGGGGCGAACTCGGCTTCTTCCTCCCGCCCGGCGAGCAGCGCGCGGAGCCCGACCGCCGCGGCGCCGCAGGCCCCCGAGACGAACACCCTGTCGCCCGGCCGCGCCCCGCCGCGCCCCACCGCGTGGCCCGCGAGCGCGCCGAGCGCGGTGGTGTGGAGCGCGAGCGACGCGCCGCCGGTGAGGTTGCCGCCGAGCACGTGGGCGCCGAGGCGATCGGCCGCCCGCTTCGCGCCGTCGACGAGCGCGTCGAAGACGTCGTCGTCGACCCACGGAGGCAGCGACCACGAGAGGAGGAGCCCCGCGCCCGGCCCCGCGAACGACGCGCCCATCGCGGCGACGTCGCTGGCGGCGGCCTCGATCGCGCGCGCCGAGAGCACGTCGGGCGGCGCGAACGAGCGGCGGAAATGAACGTCCTCCACGCTCGCGTCGACGGTGGCGACGAGGGCGCCGCGCGGGCGGAGGACGGCGGCGTCGTCGCCGATCCCGACGTCGGGCGGCGGCGGCGCCCCGAAGCGCTCGGTGAGCCTCGCGATGCGGCGGAACTCCGACGACACGAGGGCCCCTCGCTACCGGTAGGGCCCGACGGCCATCTGCGGGCGGAGGGCGTCGCGCGCGCCGTCGAGCACGTCCATCGCGCGGCCCACGACGTCGGGGTCGCGCGGGAGTTCGCCTTCGAACGACAGCCCCTCGTCGTCGAGCGAGACGCGGAGCCCGAGCGTGGCGAGGTGGTTGAGCATGCGCCGCGCGTTGGCGTGGAGCACCAGGAGGGCGCTGGCCTCGTCGCGGGCGGCGACGGCCCAGGCGCGGTCGAAGTCGGCGTCGCCGGTCTGGAGGTCGCGCAGGCCGACGGCGCTCCGGAGGCGCTCGGCGAGGGAGGCCGGGTGCAGCGCGAGCCCGACCCCGAGCGGCTCGTCGAAGCGGAGCCGCGCGAACCACCCCACCGCCGCGTCGTCGGCGCTGAAGTGGTCGACGCGCACGGGCGCGTGGACGCGCCATCGCACGGAGAGGAACCCGCGGCCCGCCGTGCCCTCCGCGCGCATCGCGTTGCGCTCGACGGCCATCCCCCGCGCGCGCGCCGTCGCTTCGAAGGCCGCGGCGACGCCCGACTCGCGCAGGGCGTTGGGCGCGTCGAGGGTCGCCGCCGCGTCGGCCACCGCCAGCGCGCAGCGGACGCACTCCTCGACGCGCGCCCGCACCTCCGCCTCGTCCGTCCCCGCCATCGAGAACTCGTACACCACCGCGTCGTCGACCACCGCGGGCCAGCCCGTCCCCGAGAGTCGCTGGAGCGACCGCCGCACGGGCTTCGACGCCACCCGCCGCGCCGCCTCCTCCTCGCCCGCCGCCGCGTGGAGCGCGAACACCCCGTCGAAGGCCCCGTCGCCCGTCTCCAGCTTGCGGTCGAAGCACGGGATCATCGACGCGCCGTGGACGTGGAGCCCGACGTCGGGCCGGCGCGGCGGCCGCGCGACGACCACCGTGTCGGAGTCGCCCGTCCGCACCGACACGCGCGCGACGTCCACGCCGACGCCCGATAGCGCGCCCGCCCAGCGCGGCGCGAGCAGGCTCCGCTCGGGCCGCAGCCCGAGCGCGTCGCAGGCCCGCTCGAGCGCGCCGTCGAAGGCCCCCACTACGCCCGGCCCCGGGGCTTCAGCATCCAGACGCGGTGCCCGTCCTTCGGGGGCCGCGCCTCGACGTCGAAGATGTCGGCCTTGATCGTGCGCGTCGAGCCGCGGTCGAGCAGGCGGATGTTGAGCGTCTCGGCGTCGGAGTCGCGCAGCACCTCGCAGTACCCCCACGCCGGGTGGAGCACGTAGTCGCCCGGCTGGAAATCCGTGTCCTCGTCGTCGGGCGCGTCCTCGCGGGCCGGCATCGCCTCGAGCGCGCGCGCCGCGTCGGCCAGGGACTTCACCGGCGCCGCGACGCCGCGGCCCGGGGGCTCCGAAGCCATCCGCTCGGCGCGCTCCTGCACGCGGGCGGGGGCGCGCTCGACCACGGGGGCCGCGCGCTCGACCACGGGGGTCGCGCGCTCGACCACGGGGGCCGTGCGCTCGACCACGGGCGCGGTGCGCTCGACGATGCGTTCCATGGGGGGCGCCGCGGCGCTGCGGGGGGAGGCGGCCTCGGCGCGCCACGCGGGCAGGCCGGTGGCGGCGTCGACCTGGAGGCTCAGGCGGACGTCGTCGTGGGCGAAGATGGTGACGTCCACCGCCACCACCTGCGCGTCGACCACGCTGCCGCCGAGGGCCTCGAGGCCGTTGTCGGTGTCGCGCACCACCGCGGCGTGGAGCTGGACGAGCGCGTCGCCCGGGCCCTGGAGGATGGCGCCGTGGAGCGAGGCGAGCTCGATCGCGCCGGAGAAGGTGCGGCGGCCGCCGTAGCCCTTCGCGCGTGGGTCATACCCCTCCAGGGTGATCGACTGGACCACGCCGCGGCCGACGACGGTGGCGGCGCCGACGTGGTGATCGCGGGCGAGGGTGGCGAGGGCCTCGACGAGGGGCTCGCCCCGGGTGAGGCGGACGAGGAGCGTGCGGGTGGCGTGGCTGACGACGACGTTCACGGGGAGCGTCTGGATACGGGAGCTCCGGGGGTGAGTTCAAGGGGCAGCAGGGGGCGGCAGCGCGAGGGGCTCCCCGGGGGCCACCGTCACCGCCGTCGACCCCTCGACCACCAGGCCGTCGAGCGTCACCGCCACCGCGGCACGGAGCGTCCCCTCCGGCAGCGCCACCGTCGCGCGGAACGTCCCCGGCGCGTCGCCCCGGTAGTCCCGGTGGAGCGCGCGCAGCGCCTCGCCCCCGCGCGAGAAGGTCACGTCCACCGCGCGCACCGGGCGGCCGTAGCCCCCGAGCGCGAGGCTCACCTCCACCTCCCGCGGCGCCGCGCCGCGCAGCGCGCCGGCGACGAAATACACGCCAGCGCAGAGCGCCGCCGCGCCGAGCACGCGCCGCGTCTGAGGGGAGAGGACCTCGAAGAGACGAAACATCGTCGGGAGAATACCGTTGCCGGAGCGTTTCGGCGGGCTTAAGGATGTTCACCCAGGATGGACTCGCTTCAAGCCGACCTGATCGGGCGGGTCACCGCCTACCACCCCGAGGCGGACGTCGGGCTCATTCGGAGCGCGTTCGACTTCGGGCGGCGGCACCACGAGGGCCAGCTTCGCAAGTCGGGCGAGGCGTATTTCACCCACCCGGTGTCGGTGGCGCGGGTCATCACCGAGCTCAAGCTCGACACCGCGTCGCTCTGCGCGGCGCTGCTCCACGACACGGTGGAGGACACCAAGGCGACCGTCGAGGACGTGCAGCGGGAGTTCGGCGACGAGGTGGCCTTCCTCGTCGACGGCGTCACCAAGCTCTCGAAGTTCAACTTCATCTCGAAGGAAGACCGGCAGGCCGAGAGCTTCCGCAAGATGCTGCTGCACATGGCGAAGGACATCCGCGTCCTGCTGGTGAAGCTCGCCGACCGCCTCGACAACATGCGCACGCTCGACCACATGAAGCCCGACGCGCAGGAGCGCATCGCGCGCGAGACCCTCGAGATCTACGCGCCGCTCTCCAACCGCCTCGGCATCTCGTGGATGAAGTCCGAGCTCGAAGACCTGTCGTTCCGCTACACTGACCCCGACGCCTACAAGCAGATCGCCGAGAAGTCCGAGGCCCTCGTCCGCCAGAAGGAGGGCTACATCCAGCGGACCACCGAGCTCCTGATGAGCCGCCTCGCCGAGGCCGGCTTCAACGCGCAGGTCTCCGGCCGGGTCAAGCACGCCTACTCCATCTACCGGAAGATGAAGTCGTCGCACTGCGACTTCGAGCAGGTGTACGATGTGGTCGGGTTCCGCTCGATCGTCGAGAGCGCGGCCGACTGCTACGCGGTGCTCGGGGTGGTCCACGGGATGTTCACCCCCATCCCGGGGCGCTTCAAGGACTACATCGCGCTGCCGAAGCCCAACATGTACCAGTCGCTCCACACCACCGTGCTCGGCCCCGAGCGCGAGCGGATGGAGGTGCAGATCCGCACGGCCGACATGCACCGCGTCGCCGAGCTCGGCATCGCCGCGCACTGGAAATACAAGGAGAAGGGCCACAAGGGCGCCGGCCACGACGGCGTCATCGACTACAAAGACGCCCAGCGCTTCCACTGGCTCCGCCAGCTCATGGACTGGCAGAAGGAGCTCAAGGACCCGCAGGAGTTTCTGGAGAGCGTCAAGGTCGACCTCTTCCAGGACGAGGTCTACGTCTTCACGCCGAAGGGCGACGTGCGCGTCTTCCCCCGCGGCGCGACGCCGATCGATTTCGCCTACGCCATCCACTCCGACGTCGGCGACCGCTGTAGCGGCGCGCGGGTCAACGGGCAGATCGTCCCCCTCCGCTCGCAGCTCCGCTCGGGCGACGTGGTCGAGATCATCACCGAGAACGCCCGCCACCCCTCGAAGGACTGGCTCGAGCACGCGGTCACCTCGAAGGCCCGCGGGAAGATCCGCGCCTACCTCCGCAGCGAGCAGCGCGAGCGCTCGCTCCGCCTCGGCCGCGAGCTCCTCGAGCGCGGGCTCCACGCCGCCGGGCTCAGCTACAACAAGGTGGTCAAGACCGGCGCCATCTCCAAGGCCGTCGAGGCGGCCAAGGCGAGCACCGTCGAAGAGCTCTTGATCCTCGTCGGCTACGGCCGCACGAGCCCCGACGACGTGGTGCGGGCCCTCGTGCCGCCGGAGAGCAAGGCCCCGCCGCCCGCCATCGCCGAGGGCACGGTGGAGAAGGTGATCCGCAAGGTCACCGGCCGCGACTCCAACGGCATCCTGGTGTCGGGCGAGCCCGACATGCTCGTCCGCTTCTCCAAGTGCTGCTCGGCGCTGCCGGGCGACGAGATCGTCGGCTTCATCACGCGCGGCCGCGGCATTACGGTGCACCGGCGCTCGTGCCCGCGGAGCCTCGAGCTCGACCCCGAGCGCAAGGTGAAGGTGGAGTGGGACACCAACGCGAAGGTGCCCCGCTCGGTGTGCCTCCGGGTGATCACCGCCAACCGGCCGGGCATCCTCGCCGAGGTCGGCCAGACGTTTTCGAAGTGCGGGGTCAACATCGAGGAGGCCAACTGCCGCGCGGCCGAGGCCGAGCGCGCGCTCAACCTCTTCTCCTTCACCACCACCGACCTCGGCGCGCTGAAGAACGTCATCCGACAGCTCCAGAAGGTGAAGGGCGTCGTCTCCGTCGAGCGCGTGTAGCGCGGCGCGCGCCGGCCCCATCGCGCGGCGTGCCACGGGGCGCCGCGCCGCGCGTTGACGCGGGCCGAAGTCGCTTGCGAACATTTCTCCATGAGCGCGCACAGGCGACCGTGGTTCGGGGCGTGGCTGGCGTGGTGGATCGTCGGCTGCGACGCGGCGCCGAGCGCGCCCGACGCGTCGAGCGACGCCGCGAGCGAGGCGACGACGCCAGACGCAACGACGCAGGACGCGTCGAGCGACGCGACGACGAAGGACGCGTCGGCGCAAGACACGGCGTTCGACGACGCGGCCGCGCTGGACGCGGCCCCCGACGCGCCTCCCCGCGACGCCACGCCTGACGTTGCGGCCACCGACGCCTCGCCAGACGCGCCCTCCCGCGACGCGCCCGCGGTCGACGTGAACCCGCTCGGCCTCACGCCCGGCGTCGCCGTCACGCGCACGCTCGGCCCGATCGCGCGCCCCGCCGCGTTCGACCTCCGCGCCGCGTCGGCCGACATCGACTACCGCGTCGACGTCGCGGCCTGGCGCTACGCGATCCGCCTGCCGGCCCGCTTCGACCCGCGCGACCCGTCGCGGCGCTACGGGCTCGTCACGTACATCGACGCGGGCGACGTCCACGCCGTCCCCGCGTCGTACCAGGCGTCGCTCGACGCGCGCGACATCATCTGGGTCGGCGCGCAGGACGTCGGCAACGCCGTGGCGGTGTCGCGGCGGATGGGCGCGGCGCTGCTCGGCGCGCTCCGCGTCGTCGAGCTCTACAACGTCGACCCGGCGAGGGTGTACGCCTCGGGGCTCTCGGGCGGGAGCCGCACGGCGTCGGCGCTCGCGTACCTGCGGCAGGACGTGTTCCGCGGGTTCGTCGGGCGCGTCGGGTCGGCGCTGCCGGCGCGCATCCCGGGCTGGCAGACGGCGGGCACCAGCGCCACCAACCTCGACGACGACTACGAGGTGATGGGCACCGCCACCATGCCCGCGGTGACGCTGCCGGTTCATTTTCGCACGGCGCTCATGACCCAGTACGGCGACTTCCGCCGCGCCGAGAACGTCGCCATCTACCGCTACGGGCACCTCAACCACGGCAACGCGGTGCGGCTCGTCGTGCGGCCCGGCGGGCACAGCGACGAGGTCGGCCCGAGCTTCGAAGACGCGCTGACGTTCCTCTACCACCCGGCGCTCGACGTGGTGTGGGACCGCTTCGAAGACGGCGACCTCGCCGCCAACGCCGACCCCGGACGCGTCGCCGCGGGCGCCGGATTCGTCGCGCGCGCGGGCGCCCCCCGCGAGGCCCGCTACGCCTACAACGGCGCGTCGCTCGGCGTGCTCCGCGTCCCCGCCGGCGCGGCCGCGGAGGCGCGCGACACCTTCACCTGGCGCGACGCCGCGGGCGTCATCGCGGATGTGCGTCTTCGCGCGGAGACGGCGGCGGGCGTCAACCAGCGCGTCGGGCTCCACGTCGTCCCCGCGGGCACGGCCCCCGCCGCCACGCAGCCCGGCCTCCATCTCTACTGGGGCTACGGCGAGCCCTCGCGCGTCGAGCTCGTCGGCGCCGACGGCGTGCGACACCCGCTCGCCACCTGGAGCCTCGCGGGCCCGCACCCGATGAACCTCCCCCTCACCGCGCTCTCCCCGCAGGCCGGCGAGGGGACCGTCCCCGAGAAGATGTTCTGGAACGCCACCGCCGCCCCCGACCACGCCGGCGCGACGCTCCGCTTCCGCGGTGACGACGTCCGCCTCGTGCTCAACGGCGTCGGCTTCCAGCTCACCTTCAACCGCGCGGTGACGGGGCTCGCCACCGACTACGCCGGCCGCGTCGTCGTGCAGACCAGCGGCGGCGGCGAGGAGCTCCCCGTCGTCCTCCAGGGCCTCTGGGGCGACGTCGAGACGGCCACCGTCGCCGGGCTCCCCGCGGGCCGGTGGCGCCTCGTGCTCACCAACGACGCGATCAACGCCGCGGCCGCCGCGGGCGACGCGCTCGTCGACGAGGTCCACCTCGTGGGCACCGTCGGCGCGCCCGCCGCGCCCCCCTCGCTCCGCGCGGCGTCGGCCGCGGGCGCGTCACCCTCACATGGGCGGCGGTCTCCGGCGCGGCGTCGTACCGGGTGTCGCGCGCGGCGTCGGCTGCCGGTCCGTTCACCGCCGTCGCGGACGTGCCGGGCTTCACCACGTCCTTCGTCGACACGGGCGCGGCGACGTGGCGCGTCCAGGCCGTGGGCGCCGACGGCGCGGTCGGGGCGGCTTCTCCGACGGCCTCCGCGCCCTGAGCTACCGCGCGGCGGTCACGCTGACCGGGTTCGACGGCGCGCTCGCCACCGTGCCGGCGAGGGCGACGACGCGGTACGCGTAGTTCGCGCCGGGCGTCACCGCAGTGTCGACGTGGGTCGTCGCGTCGGCGGGGAGCGAGGCGACGGTCGTCCACGCGCCGCCGCCGGTCGAGCGCTCGACGCGGTAGGCGGTCTCGTTGGTGGCGGTGTCGCGCCACCGCAACGTGACGCGCGAGGGACCGACGGCGGCGGTGAGGTACTCGGGCATCGAGACGTTGCTCCCGACGGTCGCGGCCGAGGCCTCGGCGCCGACGCGCGCGCTCGGCGCGGACGACGCCGTCGGGCTCACCGCGAGCACGCGGTAGAAGCGTCGCGCGCCCGCTGGCAGCGAGCCGACGTTGTACGTGGTCTGGGTCGGCGGGCGGTTGTCGAAGGTGATCCACTGCTCCGACCCGTCGGGCGCGTACTGGAGCCGCGCGTTGACCGCGCCCACCGCGTTGTTGCGCCACGTCAGCCGGACGGCGTTGGCGGCCGTCACCTGCACCTGGAGGTCGGACGGCGCGGCGAAGCGAGCGGCGGCCCAGGCGGGCGCGGAAGGCCCGCGCGACGTCCCCAGCGGCGTGACGCGGTAGTAGTACCCCGCGCCCTGCGTGAGCCCCGTGTCGACGAAGCCCGTCGCGCCCGGGGGCAGGCTCGCCGCGGCGGGGAGCGTCGCCCACGCGTCGCCGTCGGTCGACCGCTCGACGCGCCAGCCCGCCTCGCCCAGGCCGCCGCGCCACGCGAGCGCGACGGTCGCCGCGGCGTCGGACGTGGCAGTGAGATTGACGTTGGCGCCGACGGTGAGGACGTCGCGGCGCAGGTCGTAGAACGCCGTCTCCGTGCCCGGGAAGCTCACGGTGAGGTTGCCCCCCTGCGCCTGGTCGACGAGCGGCGCACCGCCGGAGAGCCAACGCTCGCGGAGCATGGGCCACGCGTCGTAGTCGATGACGGTCGGGTCTTCGTTGGCGGGGCCGCCGATCCAGTCCTGGCCGAGGCCGTCGTTGCCGCCGTGGTAGCGGTCGCCCTGGTACGTGTTGGTCAGCGTCACGCGCCCGTCGGCGAACTGCCACACCGGGTGGAGGCGGTCGACGACGACCATCCGCGGCGGCCCGAGGCGCAGCATCGCCGTCTGGAAGGCCGCGAACTTCTCCGCGAGCGTGGCGCCCGGGTAGTCGCCGGGGCTCGCGGTCTGCACCGCCACGGCGAACTGGATGTAGCTCCCCGGGTCGACGGGCCGGTCGGCCTCGGGCCCGCCGTAGATGCGGAAGAACTGCGCGCCGCGCGCGGCGATCACGTCCGTCGCCCGCGGCGTCGCGATCGGCGCCGAGGCGTTGAAGGAGATGAACACGTTGCCGTAGCCGACGAACACGCGCCGTCCGTCGCGGGCGATCTCGGGCGGGAGGTAGTCGGCGGTCGCGGTCACCCACTGGCCGCGCGCGTCCTGCACGCGGGGGATCGGGACGTAGAGGAGCGCGCCGCGGATGGGCATGGTGCCGCCCGGCGTGCCCGCGAGCACGCGCGGCGGGACGTTGTAGACGTGGAGGACGGTGTCGCGATCCTGCGTGAAGTCCTCGTAGGTGCAGGTGCCGTAGGTGCCCGAGCCGTAGAGCGCGTAGGGCTGGAGCGTGATCGGGTCGACGGACTGCGGGCTGCCGTTGCCGTCGAGCGTGGGCTGCGGCACGCCGGACGCGTCGAGCGTGGCGTTGACGCCGACGTTGGCCACCCACGCGGTCGCCTGGTAGCTCTGCGCGTACGGCTTCGTCCACACGACGCGCGAGCTCCAGTGCGTCTGCCAGCCGCCGTGGGCGCCGAACTTGTAGCTCTCGCTGGAGTGCCCGTAGCGGGCGGTCATGTACGAGTACTGGTGGTTCTGCCCGAACTCGGCCTGGCTCACGCGCGGCACCGGGTCGGCGAGGTGGAGGGTGCCGGCGGGCGGATCGTACCCGCCGAGGGCGCCGAGCGCGCCGAGCACGCCGAGCGTCTTCTCGCCGGTGTCGCAGATGGTGTCGCGGAGGGTCGCGTAGCCGAAGTCGCCGCCGAAGTAGACCCACGTGAGCACGTCGCCCGCGGCCACGCCCCACGCGCCGGTGGAGGGGTAGCCGCGCCCCGTCGGCATCGCGAGGTTGCCGTCCATCCAGAAGGCGCCCATGTCGGCGAGCGCGACCCCGTAGGCTATGGCCGAGGCGCGCCGCGCGTTCGCGCCGAGCGGCGTCGACGTCGGCGCGAGCTGGAGCACGCTCAGGAACTCGCCCCAGTTGTCCGCGCCGTAGTTGGGCGACCCGTACTCCGACGGCCCCGCGGTGGTGAGCCCGTCGGCGCGCGTGGCGATGTCGTTGGCGCCGGTGGGGTCGGCGGCGCGGTCGGCGAAGGCCCGCGCGACGCGCCCGGGGTAGGCCGCCTCGGCCAGGAAGCGGGCGGTGGAGTTCATGAGGTAGTGGTTGGAGGTGCTGTCGATGGGCGCGTAGTACGAGCGCGTGAGGACGACGCGGAAGAGGTCGTCGAGCGAGTAGCGCCCGTCGGGGGCGTCGGGGTTGGCGGCGAAGCCCGCGGGCGCGTAGCGCGCGGGGTCGGCGGCGATGAGCGCGCCGAAGCGGACGCGCGTGTCGGCGGTGGCCCACGCCGGCCACCCGTCGTTGCCGCCGCTGAAGAGGTCGAGCACGCGCCGCTCGAGCAGCGACGCCGCGAGCTTGCGCGCCGCCCGCAGCGCCGCGGGGTCGGACGCGCCACGGGCGAACCCCGCCGCCGCCGTCCACATGCTCAGGCGGCCGGGGTTGGCGTTGTCGGCCACCGCGGCATTGGCCGTCGCCCACGCGGTGAGCGCGGCCACGTTGCAGTCGAGCACCATCGCGGCGCGCTGGCGGTAGGCGACCAGCGCGGGGTCGGCCGCGGGGGCGACGTCGGGAGGCGCGGAAGCGTCGGGCGCGGCGACGTCCAGAGCGGATGCGTCGGGTGCGGTGACGTCGAGCGTGGCGTCGTCGGAGGCGACGGCGTCTTGCGGCGCGGCGTCGTTTGTCGAGTCGTCGACGGTCGAGGCGTCGCCCGCAGCAGCCTCCGCCGCCGCATCGCTTCCGGTGACGTCCGCGCCGGGGACGTCCGCGCCGGGGACGTCCGCCGACACCATCGCGCCGTCGTCGCAGCCCGCGACGGCCGACAGCACGCACCACCCCGCGGCGATCGCCCAGCGCTTCACACGGCGACTCATGGATCGATGAAGCGCCGCCGACCGGAGGCCCGTCAAGCGTCGCGCGCGGTGGAAGAGCGATGAAAACTCGCCGCTCGTTACGGCTGCTACACCGTGAGCGACACGTGGACCTTCGTCCGCGGCGAGGGCTCGGCGCTCGACGGCGACCGCCCCGCGCTCACGGTCGAGAGCTCGCGCGAGTACTCCGAGCGGGCCGAGGCCGAGCAGATCGTCGGCGTGTTGAAGGGGATCGTCCAGGCCGCGCAGGGGTGACGGGGCGGCGGGGAACGTGACGCGCGGGGCTCCCGGTCGTCGCGCGCCCTCTCCGGGCGCTACGCGCGCATCAGCACGCCCTCGCGGACGAGCCTTCGCACGAGGATGAGCCGCCCCGGCGCGTCGAGCGTGCCGGGCAGGTCGGCGGGCGTGAAGCGCGGCTGCTCCATCAGCCACGCGAGGGCCTCGCGCACGTGCGCGGGGAAGCGGATGCGGCTCCCGTACACCTGGAGCACCACCTCGTCGCCCGCTTCGTGGAGGCGGTAGAGCACCGCCGGGCGCGTGGTGAGCGCGGTGTCGTCGGCGATCGCGCCGAGCGCCCGCACCTCGTCGACCTGCCCCGGGAGCAGCGGCTGGCGCGTGTCGACGACGTCGTCGATGAAGTGCTCGAGCGCGCCGTCGACGTCGGCCTTGTCGGCGAAGCGGCGGGCGAGCGCGCGGAGCTCCTCGCGCAGCGCGGCGCGGTCGAAGCCGGGGCGCGCGAAGCCCGGCGGGAGCCCGCGGCGGAAGGCCGGGTCGCCGAGGCCCACCATCGCGAGCGCCTCCACCAGGAGGTCGGTGTACGACGTGAAGAGCACGCCGAGGGTGACGTGGAGCGACTCCTCGCCGGTCGTGCGGGCGTCGTGCATCACGCCGCGCGGCACGTACGCCATGTCGCCCTGCTCCAGCACGAACTCCGCGCTCACCGGCCCGACGGGGAACTCCGCCGGGTTGAACTCCTGCCGCCGGTACGGCAGCTCCACCGGCGTGTCGTAGAGCGTCCAGTGCTTGCTCCCGTGCACCTGGAGGACGAACACGTCGTGCGAGTCGTAGTGCGTGCGGAAGCCCTGCGCCTGCGCCGGCGTGAAGTAGAGGTTGGTCTGGAAGCGGATCGACAGCTCGCGCTCCATCGAGCGGCAGAGCAGCGCGAGCGCGGGGTGCTCGGTTTCGAAGCCGTTGAGGGTGATGGTGCTGCCCTCGGCGAAGTGCCGGTAGAGCCGCGCCGTGTCGATGAGCCCGCTCGGGTAGGTGAACTCCTCGGGCGCCATCTTCCGCGCCGCGTTGGTCATGCCGACCGCGGGGTGGTGGGTGTTGCGGGTGGTGAGGACGCGGTTGACGTCGTCGGCGGTGAGCAGGTCGCGCCAGTACGCGCGGTCGGCGCGGCGCACGATCAGCGGCTTGCGCTCCCAGTGCTCGTCGACGAAGCGCGCGCGGTCGAAGGGCGCGAGGAGCCGCGCCAGGGTGAAGGGCTCGTTCATGTTCGGGCGGTGGTTTGGGGGAAATGGGCGGGGGAGGGGAGGGGAGGCGCGGGGTGCCGCGGTCAGCGGTGGCCGCGGCCGCCGCCGACGGGGTCGGCCCAGTTGCCCGAGTCGCCGTCGGTGAGGCCCGTGTTGGAGAAGCGCGCCTGCCCGCGGCCGTTGCCGACGGGGTCGGCCCAGCTCCCCGAGTCGCCGTCGGTGAGGCCAGTGGCGCCGCCGCGACCCCAGTGCCCGCGGCCCTGGTTCACGGGGTCGGAGTAGGTACCCGAGTCGCCGTCGGTGAGGCCCGTCGCCACGCCGCGGTAGCCGCCGCGGCCGCCGCCCACCGGGTCGGCCCACTGACCCTGGTCGCTGTCCGTCACGCCGCCGGACTGCGGCTGCTGCTGGACCACCACCGTCCCGCCGCCGACCGCCGTCTGCACGGGCTGGGGCTGGGGCGACTGGACCACGCACCCGCCGAGCGCCTTGGAGGCGGCCCCGAGCACGGTCGCGCCGGCGATCGCCATCACCGAGCGGCGGCCGGCGTCGGGCTGCGTGACGATGTCCTCGTCGCGCAGAGTGGTGGGGCTCTTCTTCTCTTCCTTCGACATGAAAGTCTCCTCCTGGTGGTCGGCGGCGTCCTACGCCCCCTCGGGTGGGCAGAATGCCGAACCGAGGATATCCGTACGCCCCGCCGGCTTTCCACCACGTTCTACGGACCCCGTCGTCGAACCCTTCGGCCCGATGTGGTAGAGGTCGGACGATCGAAGCGCCGGTAGCGCACCCCGCGCGCCCCCTCGCAACGTCTTTCCTCGGAGAAGCAGCATGTTCGGCCTGGGCGTCCCTGAGCTCCTCGTCATCGCGGTGATCGTCGTCCTCCTCTTTGGCGCGTCGAAGATCCCCGAGCTGGGGCGCGGCATCGGCGAGGGCATCTCGGCCTTCAAGAAGGGCCTGAAGGAAGGCTCCGACGAGCCCCCGCGGCTCCCCTCCTCGGGCGACACCAGCAAGAGCGCCTGACCCTGCGTCTCCGCGCGTTCAGCGCGCGTTAAGGTCGGCGCGGTAGCCCTCGGCGTGCGAGCCCCTCGTGCGCCCCCTCCTCGCCGCGATCGCCCTCACCGCCGCCTGCGCCACCTCGCCCCACGACCGGGCCTGGCTGTCCCGCGCCGTCGCCGCCCGCACCGGAACCTCGCTTCGCCCCGAGAGCCGCGACACCACCACGCGCATTCCGCCGGGCGCCTCCCTCGCCGACGGCCTCACCGAAGACGAAGCCGCCGCGCTCGCCCTCTGGAACAGCCCTGCCTTCCAGGCCGAGCTCACCCAACTGGGCTTCGCGCGGGCCGACCTTGCCGACGCGGGGATGCTGCCCAACCCCGTCCTGTCGATCCTGCTCCCGCTCGGGCCGCGGCAGGTGGAGTCGTGGCTCGCGTGGCCCATCGAGGTGCTCTGGCAGCGGCCGCGGCGCGTGGAGGCCGCGCGGCTCGACGTCGCCCGCGTGGCCGAGGGGCTCGTCCAGTCGGGGCTCGACGTCGTCCGCGATGCCCGCGTGGCACACGCGGAAGCCTCTCTCGCCGACGCGCGCGCATCCGTCCGCGCCGAGGCCGCCGCCGCGCTCGCCGAAGTTGGCACGCTCTCCGCCCGACGCGCCGCCGCGGGCGACCTCGCCGAACCCGACGCCGCCGCCGCCCGCCTCGACGCCGGCATCGCTGCCGAGGCCGCCGCCCGCGCCGCCGCCGAACGCATCGCCGCCCGCGCACGCCTCGCCCTCGCCGTCGGCGTCCCGGAGCTCCCGGCGGACGTGGCGTTGTCGTCGCCCGACGCGCGCGGCGACGACCCTCCGCCCCTCGACGCATTGCTCACCGCCGCACTCGCCGCGCGGCCCGACGTTCGTGCTGCGGAGATCGCGGTGGAGGCCGCGGGCGCCCGCGCCGGCTGGGAGCGCGCGCGGGTGCTAGGCGTGGTGCTGCGCGTCGACGCGTTCGGGGGCAACGGCGGCGACCTGAGCGGGCGCATCGGCCCGCAGGTGACGCTCCCCATCTTCCAGCAGAACCAGGGCGGCATCGGGCGTGCGGAGGCCGAGGCCGACCGCGCGGTGTGGCGACTCTCCCTCGCGCGCCAGCAGGTGCGGGCCGAGGTGATCGCCGCGCGCGCCGCCCTCGCGCAGAGCCGAGCCGCCCTCACTGCGTGGCGCGCCGACGTGGCCCCCGCCGCCGACGAGGCGTTGCGCGGCGCCCGCCAGTCCTTCGAACGCGGCGACGTCGCGTACCTCGCCGTGCTCGACGCCTCGCGCCGCGCCCTCGACGTGCGGCTCCGCGAGGCCGAACTCGTCGCCGACGCGCGCCGCGCCGAGGCCCAGCTCACCCGCGCCGTCGGAGGTCGCCATGCCGCGCCGTAGCTCCCCGTTCGTCGCCCTCGCCCTCGTCGCGTGCGGACGCGCCGCGCCGCCCCCGTCGCCGTCCCACAGCCCGCCCGCGGTCGTCGCGCACCGCGTCGCCGAGGCCGAGCTCACCACCGTCACGCTCACGCCCGAGGCTGCTGTGCGGCTCGCGGTGGAGACGGCGCCCGTCGTGCGACGCGACGTCGCCCGTGTGCGCGAGCTCGGCGGCGAGGTGGTCGCACCGCCCGGCGACGCGGCCGTCGTCCAGGCGCCCGTCGCAGGAACCTTCCGCCCCGTCGCCCGCCCGCTCACCGTGGGCGTTCGCGTTCGGCGCGGCGAGGTGATCGCGCGGCTCGTCCCGCTCGCGCCCGTCGACCGCGACCTCCGCGCCCAGGCCGCGCAGCAGGTCGCCGTCGCCACTGCCCGCCTCGACGCCGCCGCCGCCCGCGCCGCCCGCGCCACCTCACTCGCGCAGGAGCGGGCCGGCAGCGTCCGCGCCGCGGAAGAAGCCGCCGCCGAGCGCGACGTGGCCCGCGCGTCGCTCGCCGCCGCCCGCGCCCGCGCCGCCCGCCTCGGGAGCGCGCCGCTCGACGCCGACGTCGCCCTCGCGCTCCGGGCGCCGGCCGACGGCGTGCTGCGCCAGGTGCTCGCGAGCGACGGGCAGGCCGTGGCCGCGGGGCAAGGGCTCTTCGAGGTGACCGGCGCCGACGCCCTGTGGGTGCGCGTCCCGGTATACGCGGGCGACGCGACGTCCGTAGACGCGGGCGCTCCCGCGAGCGTGCGACGGCTCGGCGACGCGACCGACCACGGGCAACCCGCGACGCCCGTGGCGGGCCCGCCCACCGCCGACCCGACCGCGGCCACGGTGGACGTCTTCTACGCCGTCGACAACCGGGCGGCGGGGCTCCGCGTCGGCGAGCGGGTGAGGGTCGACGTCCCACTGCGAACGGCGCGGGAGGCCGCGGTGGTCCCGTGGTCGGCGGTGGTGTTCGACGTGAGCGGCGGCGCCTGGGTGTACGAGGTCGTTCGCGACCGAACCTTCGCCCGCAAGCGCGTCGCGGTGGAGCGGGTGGCGGGCGATGTCGCGGTGCTCGCGCGGGGCCCGGCGGTTGGCGCGCGGGTGGTCTCCGTCGGGGCGGCGGAGCTCTTCGGCACCGAGTTCGGCGCGGGGCACTGACCGTGATGCGCTGGCTGCTCGAGACGGTCCTTCGGTTGCGAATCATCGTGGCGGCGGCCGCGATCCTCTTCATCGTGGGGGGCGCGTGGACGGCGCGGTCGACGCCCGTCGACGTCTTCCCGGAGTTCGCGCCGCCGCGCATCGAGATCCAGACCGAGGCGCCGGGGCTCTCCACCGCCGAGGTCGAGTCGCTCGTCTCCGTCCCCATCGAGAACGCCCTCGTCGGCGTCGCCGACGTGAAGACGCTCCGCTCGAAGTCCGTCCTCGGGCTCTCCTCCGTCCTCCTCATCTTCCGCGAAGGGACCGACCTCGCCGCCGCCCGCGCGCTCGTTCAAGAACGCCTCGCCCGCGCCGCCGCGCAGCTCCCCGCCGCAGCCCGCGCGCCCGTCATCCTCCAGCCGCTCTCGTCGCTCAGCCGCGTGATGAAGGTCGGCGTCGGCTCCGACACCCTCTCGCAGATGGAGCTCACCGACGTCGTCCGCTGGGTCGTCCGCCCGCGGCTCATGGCCGTCCCCGGCGTCGCCAACGTCGCCATCTGGGGCCAGCGCGACCGGCAGCTCCAGGTGCTCGTCGACCCCGACCGCCTCCGCGCCCACAACGTCCGCCTCGACGACGTGCTGCGGGCGGCCCGCGACGCCGTCACCCCCGCGGGCGGCGGCTTCGTCGACACGCCCTCGCAGCGCCTCCCCGTCACCCACGCGGCCGCCGCTGCGACGGCTGACGAGCTCGCCGAGGTGGCCGTCGTCCCGCGCGGCCTCAACCCGCTGCGCCTCGGCGACGTCGCGACCCTCCGCGAAGACCACGCGCCAGCCATCGGCGACGCCATCATCGACGACCGCCCGGGGCTCCTGCTCATCGTCGAGAAGCAGCCTGCGGCCAACACGGTCGCCGTCACCCGCGGCGTCGAGTCGGCCCTCGCGGCGATGGCCCCGGCCCTCCGCGGCGTCCGCGTCGACCCCACCATCTTCCGCCCCGCGAGCTTCATCGAGCGCGCCATCGGCAACCTTCAGCACTCCCTCGCGCTCGGGTGCGTGCTCGTCGCCGTCATCCTCGCCCTCTTCCTCTACGACCTCCGCACCGCGGTCATCTCCGCGCTCGCCATCCCCCTCTCGCTCCTCGCGGCCACCCTGGTGTTGCGCGCTCGCGGCGGGACGCTCGACACCATGGCCCTCGCCGGACTCGCCATCGCCCTCGGCGAGGTCGTCGACGACGCCATCATCGACGTCGAGAACATCGTCCGCCGCCTCCGCCTCAACGCCGCGCTCCCGACGCCGAGGCCCGCGTTCGAGGTGGTGCTCCACGCCTCGCTGGAGGTGCGGAGCGCCGTCGTCTACGCGAGCCTCATCGTGGTGCTGGTGTTCGTGCCGGTGTACTTCCTCGAAGGGCTGGCGGGGTCGTTCTTCCGGCCGCTCGCGGTGGCCTACGGGCTCGGGGTGCTCGCCTCGATGGGCGTCGCCCTCACCGTCACGCCGGCCCTCGCGCTGATGCTCCTCCCGCGCTCGGGTGGCGCGCATTCGGAGTCGCCCGTCACGCCGCCGCTGCGGGCCCTCTACGCGCGGGTGTTGCCTTCGCTCGTCGATCGCCCGCGCGCGGCGGCGGCCTTCGTCCTCGTCGCGCTGCTCGCGGCGGGCGGGGCGGCGACGCGGCTTGGCGAGGGCTTCCTCCCCGAGTTTCAAGAGACCGACTTCCTGATGCACTGGGTCGGCAAGCCCGGCACCTCGCTCGACGAAATGCGGCGCATCACCGCGCGCGCAAGCCGCGAGCTCCGCGCCATCCCCGGCGTCCGCAACTTCGGCTCGCACATCGGCCGCGCCGAGGTGGCCGACGAGGTGGTGGGGCCCAATTTCACCGAGCTCTGGATCTCCCTCGACCCCAGCGTCCCCTACGCCCCCGCCGTCGCGCGCATCCGCGACGCGGTCGAGGGCTACCCCGGGCTCTACCGCGACGTCCAGACGTACCTCCAGGAGCGCGTGAAGGAGGTTCTCACCGGCGCGAGCGGCGCGGTGGTGGTGCGGGTGTTCGGGCCCGACCTCGCGTCGCTCCGGCGCGCGGCGGCGGACGTCGGCGCGGCCCTCGCGCACGTGCCCGGCGTGGTCGACCTCAAGGTGGAGCCGCAGGTGCTCGTCCCCCAGATCGAGGTGAGGCTCCGGCCCCAGGCCGCGCGTCGCCATGGCCTGACGCCCGGCGAGGTCCGCCGCGCGGTGACCACGCTCGTGCAAGGGTCCCGCGTCGGCGAGGTGTACCGCTCGCCCCAGGTGGTCGACGTCGTCGTCTGGGGAACCGATCGCCTCCGCGCCGACCTCGCCTCCCTCCGCGCGCTCCCGCTCGAAACGGCTTCGGGGGCGATGGTTCCGCTCGGCGAGGTGGCCGAGGTGGAGATGGCGCCGACGCCCAACGTGATTCAACGCGAGGGCGCGTCGCGGCGCATCGACGTGACCTGCAACGTCCGAGGCCGCGACCTCGGCGCCGTGGCCCGCGACATCGAGCGGGCGCTGCGGGGCGTGACCTTCGCGCCGGGGCACCACCCCGAGGTGCTGGGCGAGTACGCCGCGCGGCAGGACGCGAGCCGCCGCCTGCTCGCGCTCGGGGTGCTGTCGCTGTTGGGGATCCTCGCGGTGCTCTACGCGGACTTCGCGTCGGTGCGGCTCACGCTGCTGGCGTTCGTCACGCTTCCGTTCGCGCTGGTGGGGGCGGTGGCGGCGGCGTGGCTCGGCGACGGGGTGCTCTCGCTCGGCTCGCTGGTGGGCTTCGTCACGGTGCTCGGCATCGCCGCCCGCAACGGGATCATGCTCGTCAGCCACTACCGCCACCTCGAGTCCGAGGAGGGCGTCCCCTTCGGCCGCGAGCTCGTCCTCCGCGGCGCCGTCGAGCGCCTCGCGCCCATCCTCATGACCGCCCTCGCCACCGCCCTCGCGCTCGTCCCCCTCGTCGCCGGCGGGCGCCGCCCGGGCCACGAAATCGAGCACCCGATGGCGGTGGTGATCCTCGGCGGGCTCGTCACCTCGACCCTGCTCAACCTCTTCGTGCTCCCCGCGCTCTACCTGCGCTTCGGCCGGCGCGCGTGAATGGGGTACGCTCCGCGGCGATGCGCGTCCTGGTCGTCGAGGATCACGCCGAGACCCGCGACCTCGTCGTCCGCGCGATCACCCGCGACGGCCACGTGGTGACGGGCGTCGCCTCCGCCGCCGAGGCCCGCGCTGCGGTGCGTGGCGGAGTGTGGGACGTGCTCGTGGTCGACCTGGGGCTGCCCGACGGCGACGGCCTCTCGCTCTGCCGCGCGCTGCGGGCCGAAGGGAACGACGCGCCCGTGCTGGTTCTCACGGCGCAGGGCGCGGTGGCGTGCCGGGTGGAGTGCCTCGACGCGGGTGCGGACGACTTCCTCCCAAAACCCTTCGCGGTGGCCGAGCTGCGCGCGCGGGTGCGGGCCCTCGGGCGCCGTGGGCCGCTGCCGCGCGGGCTCGTCCGCACGGTGGGTGACGTCCGGCTCGACGTGACGGCGCGCAAGGCGACGCGCGGGGAGGTGGTGCTCCCGCTGACGGCGCGCGAGTGGGCGGTCGTCGAGCTGCTCGTGGCGCGCGGCGGGGCCGTGGTGTCGCGGGAGGAGATCCTCGACGCGGTGTGGGGCGACGCGTCGGAGCACGCGAGCGCGAGCCTCGACGTGATCGTCGCGCGGGTGCGGCGGAAGCTCGGCGGGGAGTTCATTCGGACGGTGCGGGGCGAGGGGTACGCCGTCGACGCGGAGGCGCGGTGAGCCGTCGCCCAGGGTTCGCCCGACGTGCCCTCGCTAAGTGGCTCTGGCTCGACCTGGGCTTCGCGCATGGCATCGTCCGCCCAGTGGCGGACTCCGGGAGCCGGCGCGACTCACGGGCGTTTCGCGCGGACCGCCGGAGCCCCTCCCCGTCCCTCCACGCCGTGCCCAGGAGACGCGCAACGCCTTGCACGGAAGTGCTTGTCTGCCAGGAGATCCCGGAAGTTGCAGCCTCTAACTCGTCTGCTCGCGGCGCCGAGTGCGGGTGGGGTCGCCGATCGCATCCAGTACCCGCCGAGTGCCCAGGGTTCGCCCGCCCGCCCTCGCTGAGTGGTCTAGGCTCACCCTGGGCAACGGGCATGGGATCATCCGCCCGGTGGCGGATTCCGGGAGCCGGCGCGAGTTGCGGGCGTTGCACGTCGCCCCCGTCGCTTCGTTGGGAGCCCGGTACAGACCGGGCAATCCCATGCAGGTTGCCCAGGGTGAGCCTAGACCACTCAGCGAGGGCGGGCGGGCGAACCCTGGGCACTCGGCGGGTACTGGATGCGATCGGCGACCCCACCCGCACTCGGCGCCGCGAGCAGACGGGCCAGATGCTCCATCCTCTCGAAAAGCCATGTAGGAAAGCCAACCCGCGCAAGGCGTTGCGCGTCTCGTGGGCCGTGGCGGGGAAGGACAGGGAGAAGCTCTCGCAGTACGCGCGAGACGCACGCAGTTGCCCGATGGAAGCGAGACCAGAGCACACGCTCGAAGCCCAGGGTGAGCCTTGGCCACTCAGCGAGGGCACGTCGGGCGAACCCTGGGCGACGGCGCGGGCGACGGGTTCCATCGCCGAATACGGGGCGCAGAGCACACCGGCAAAGGGGTGGCGGTGAGCCCGCGGACGGTCACCGGGCGCGTCGCTCGGGCTGCCGCGCTGACGGCGGCGCTCGCGGCGGCGCTGACGGCGCTCCTGTCGGCGGGGATGCTGCGGCGGTGGTCGATCGCGCAGGAGGACGCCCGCCTCCGCGCGGCGGCCGACACACTGATCGCGGAGCTCGGCGACGCGCCCACCGACGCCTTCGCCCGCTTCGAAACGGACGAGGAGAACGGCGAGGTCCGCGCCGAGGGCATCCGCCTCTCGCTCTGGCGCGGCGCGCAACACCTCGGCGGAGACGCCGCGCTCGTCGGCCCGGCGCTCCCCTCGTGCGAGACGGCGGCGGTGCGGGAGGTGCGCTCGCGGCGGTGCGTGGTGGCGGCGGGCGGGATGCGGGTGGTGGCGGTCCGCTCGCTCGCGGCGGTCGACGCGGCGGCGCGGGCGGGCGCGCTGGCCTCGCTCGCGGCGGTGGCGGTGACGGCGGCCCTCGCGCTGCTGGTGAGCCGCCGGGTCGCGTCGACGGGCCTCGCGCCGCTCCGCCGCCTCGCCGACGCGGTGACGGCGGTCGACGCCGACGCCCCCGAGGCTTCGAAGCTCCCTGGGGCGGAGGGCTTCGCGGAGACCGACGCGCTCCGTGACGCGCTCGCCGAGCTGCTCGCGCGCCACGCCCGCTCACTCGCCACGGCGCGGCGCTTCGCGGCGGACGCGGCCCACGAGCTCCGCACGCCGCTCGGCGCGGTTCGGGCCGAGCTCGACCTCCTCGCCGAGTCCCTGGGCCCCGACGCCGCCGCGCCGCTCGCCCGCGCGCGAACCACCGTGACGGGCCTCGGAACGCTCGCCGAGCGGCTCCTGGTGCTCGCGGCGCCGCTCGACGTGGCGACGGTGGCGCGCGAGGCGGTGTCGCCCGCGGACGTGGTGCGGGAGGCCGTCGCGGCGCTGCCCGAGGCGCGCCGGGCGCGGGTGGCGCTCGCGCTCGACGACGACGCGGTGGTGGCGGGGGACGCGGCGCTGCTCCGGTCGCTGGTGGACAACGCGCTCGACAACGCGCTCACCCACGCGCCCGAGGGGGCCGTGACGGTGCACGTCGCGGAGGAGGGCGATGGCGTCGTGGTGACGGTACGCGACGAGGGGCCGGGCGTGGCGCCGGGGGAGCGGGCGCGGGTGTTCGAGGCGTTCTACCGAGCGGCCCGGTCGCGGGCGGAGGGGCGACGCGGGCACGGCGTGGGGCTGGCGCTGGTGGCGCACATCGCGAGGGCGCACGGCGGAGGCGTCGCGTTCGAAGACGTCCCGCGAGGTGCGTCGCTGCGGGTGGAGCTGCCGCGCTGGCGGGCGTAGTGCCGGCGCCGGGGGCGCTGGACGCTCGCGGGTCGATGAGCGAGAGGGTGGCGATGCCCCCGTCGCCGCTCGCTCAGCGCGTCGGGTCGACCACGCGGCCGACGAACAGCATCGCGCCGGTGGGGCGGTCGCGGATGACGTAGTAGAACGGCCGGTCGACCGACACGTTGACGATGTCGGGCTGCACCGACGAGTCGGCGAAGATCACCGCCGTCGCCGCGGCGGCCTCGGTGCCCGCCTCGGTGACCTCGATGAAGCCCTCGTGCACCACCTGCTCGATGAAGATCCCGCCGCCGGGCGTGATGCCCGAGAAGTCCGCGCCGGACGTGAAGGCCGCGCGCATGCCGAGCGACTCCAGCGGCCCGCGCAGCAGCAGCGGCAGGCGGGCGGTGAAGCGCGGCAGGCGGACGCTCACGAGGCGCTGCCCGAGCGCCGCGGTCACCGCGCGGTAGCGGGCGCCGTCGAACGAGCGCTCGAAGTCCGCGAAGGTGCCGGCGTCGGGGACCACCACCAGCATCGCGAGCCGGTCGCCCACGTAGGGGAGCTCGACGGCGCGCCACCCCGCGCCCTCCGCGTAGGGGAGCTGCCGGGCGACGCCGCCGGACATCATCCGCGCGTTCACGGTGGTGCCGTCGACGCGCGTGAAGACGCCCTCGGCGGTGTAGTCGGGGTTGAAGCGGTGGAGCCACCGCGCGTTGAAGTACACCGCGTTGGTGAGCACCACCTTCGTCGCGCCGTCGATCGTCCCCGCGGGGATGAGCTCGGGGACGCGCGCCTCGGTGAGCGAGGAGATCCAGGCGTTGATGGTGCGGCGGCTTGGGTCGGGCGCGGCGGCGAAGTCGAGCACGCGCGCGCCCGCGCCGTACCAGCGCCCGAGCGTGTCGAGGTACGCCGGGACGACGGGGAGGCCGCGCTGCACCCAGACGTCGTTCGCCACGCGGAGCCGCAGCGCGGGGCGCGGGACGGCGGGCTCCGGGTCGGCCGCGGTGGCCTCGGCGGGGCGCCCGGCGAGCGCGAGGTCGGCGGCGTTGAAGGCCCCGTGGAGGCGATCGCCGGTGAGGGTGAAGCGGAGGGCGGTGTCGATCTCGGTGCCGGTCGTTCCGACGGCGCCGGCGCGGGCCATCGCGAGCGCGGTCGAGACGCTGTAGGGCGACATCACGGTGTTGCCGGTGGCGGGGACCGCCGCGCGGTGGAGCGCGAGCCCGAAGTCGGCGTTGCCCTGCGCGAGGGCCGCGAGGTCGTCCGTGGCGGCCGGCGAGCGCCCCCTCATCGATCGGAGCGTCTCGGGCTCCATCACCGCCGCGTCAGCGTCGGTCGGTGCGACATCGGCGTCCTGCACGTCACCCGGTGGCACATCGCCGGGCGGCGCGTCCCCTGTGTCGAGGGCGACGTCCTGCGGCACGTCGGTGGGCGCGTCGGGCGGCGCGGGCGAAGGGGTCGACGAGCACGCCACGGCAAACACGCCCGTGGCCAACCAGAGCAAGGAATCACGCTGCATGAGAAGACCTCCGTCCGCTCACAGTGCAGCGCGTATGCCGTGCGCCGCTCGCTGCCAGCGCCACTCCCCCTCCAACACGCGTCATGTAAACGCCGACGCGGAGCGCCCTGCGTGCGATGCCACGATGGGGGGCGCGGAGCTGAGGCGTCCGCCCCCCGCGGCCCCACCGCCTCAGCCGCCCGCGAGCACCGTCACCGTCGCCGGCGCACTCCGCGCGCCGCCGCGCACCGCGACCACCGTGTGCGTGCCCGGCGCGGCCGTCCACCGGTCGCCCGCGAGCGCCACGCCGTCCACCTCCCACGTTACGTCGCGCACCGTGCTCCCGCGCACCGCCGCCCGCAGCGGAACCACCGGCGCCCCGCGCGTCGCGTCGAGCATCCACCGCGCGCCGTCGTGCGGCTCGGCCACCGTCAGCGCCGCCACCTCCGTCGCTGCGTTCTCGCGCACGGGCGCGTTCGCCCCGAGCACCATGCCCGGCGGGTGCTGGCGCTCGAACCACGCCGCGTAGCGCGCGTCGAGCACGAAGCGCCCCTCGGCGTCGTGGCCGCGGCACGCCTCCGTCGGAACGCGCGACTGCGGGAAGCGCTCGGCCACCGCGTGCGGGCACCCGGCGCCCGCGCGCAGCCCCGAGTGGGCGCACACCGCCACCGTCACCAGATGGTTCGGGGGGGGAACCACCGCTTCGAAGCGTTGCTCCAGGCGCTCGGCCTCCGCGAGGATGCGCGCCGCCGCGGGGGCCGCCGCTTCGAAGCCTGAGACGCCGCGCATGGGCGCGTTCGACGGGTCGCCGAGCCACACGACCACGGTCACCCGGCGCGTCGCGACGGCCGCCCAGGCGTCGCGCCAGTTGGACGACGTCCCCGTCTTGAGCGCGAAGGGAGCGCCCCGGGTGACCTCCAGCAGGCTCTGCCCGAAGGCGTCGGCGCGCACGACGGGGTCGCTGAGCACGTCCCAGGTGACCGCGGCGGCGTCGGCGTCCATCACGGGCGTCGCGCGCGCCGAGGTGACGGGGACGTACGCGAGCGGGACGCTGGTTCCGCCGCGGGCGAGGGTGACGTAGGCGCGGGCGAGCTCGAGCGCGGTCACGTCGGCACCGCCGAGCACCACCGCGGCGCCGTAGTGGGCCGCGTCTTCGGGAACCTGGAGCCCGAGCGCGCGGAGCCGCCCGACCACCCGCTCCGAGCCCACGCGCCCCGCCGCGTCGAGGGCGGCGAGGTTGAGCGACGAGGCCAGCGCCACGCGCGCCCGCACGGGGCCCCGCTCGCGGCCGTCGTAGTCGCGCGCTTCGAAGGTGGTCCCGTGCGCGCCGCGCATCGGGAGGGCGACGTCGTCGAGCACCGTGGCCGCCGTCCCCCCGCGCTCGAAGAGGAGCTCGTACACGAACGACTTGAGCGTCGAGCCGGGCTGCCGCCGCGCCCGGAGCAGGTCGAGCTCGCCGCCCGGCGCCCCGGCCCCCTCGCGCGCGGCGCCCACGTACGCGAGCACCTCGCCGGTCGCGTTGGCCACCACCACCGCGGCGGCGTTGCGGGCGCCACGGGCGGCGAAGCGATCGTTCGCCGCCCGAACGATCGCCTCGGCGCGCTCCTGGAGCGGGAGGTCGATGGAGGTGCGGAGCGTGCGGCCCTCGCGGGTGATTTCCCCGCGGCGGAGGAGGCCGAGCGCGTGGTCGACGAGGCGCGCGGAGGCCCACGGGCGGGCTTCCGATGGGGCGATGGCGGGCTGCTCGCGGCGGGCGGCGTCCCAGGCGGCGCGGTCGATGGCGCCGCGGGCGAGCATCCGGTCGAGGACGTAGCCGCGGCGGGCGAGGGCGCGCGCGAGGTGGCGGCGCGGCTCGGTGGCGCTCGGGGCCTGGGGGATGCCCGCGAGGAGGGCGGCCTCGCCGACGGTGAGGGTCGCGACGTCGTGGCCGAAGTACGACTCCGACGCGCGGGCCACGCCCTCGATGTTGTCGCCGTAGGGGAGGCGGTTGAGGTACTGCTCGAGGATCTGATCCTTCGAGAGGACGCGCTCGAGGGAGAGCGCGCGCAGGGCCTCCAGGGGCTTCGCGAAGACGCCGCCGCGGCGCCCGTACACGCGCTTGACGAGCTGCTGGGTGATGGTCGACGCGCCCGAGAGCCGCGACCACGGGAGCAGGTTGCGCAGCGCCGAGCGGCCGACGGCGCCCCAGTCGACGCCGCGGTGGGCGTAGAAGCCCGCGTCCTCGGTGGCGATCACCGCGGCGACGAGCGAGGGCGCGACGGCCGAGAGCGGGACCCACCTGCGGTCGGCGCCCCCGACGCGCGCCAGGCGGATGGGGCGCCCGGCGCGGTCGGTGACGACGAGCGCGTCGTCGGGGTGGGCGAAGCGGGCGCGGTCGATGAGCACGCCCGACGCCACCAGGAGCCACGCGGAGAGCGTCGCCCCGAGGAGCGTCAGGGCCGCCGCCGCGAGGGCGACGCGCGCGCGGCGGGGGAGGGGGCGCATCACGGGTCGACGACGAGGGTGACCGCGGTGCTCCGCGCGGCCTGCGTGGGCTGGTAGAGCGCGTCGAGGGAGGCCGGCGGGATGGTGAACGTCCCCACCGTCGTCGCCCGCACCGCGTAGGTGAACTCCCGGAGCCCGGAGGCGCCGGTGTTGAAGTGGAAGGTGGTCACGCCGCGGCGGAAGGCGCGGTGCGAGATCTGGTCGATCGAGCGGGCGGCGTAGAAGCCGCGCGGGTCGATGGCGCCGTCATCCGGGCCGCCGCCGAGGAGGGCGTTGAGCGAGCCCTGCGGCGAGGTGGCGAAGCCCTGGTCCACCGCTTCGAAGCCGCCGCCGACCGGGTCGCGGAGCACGACGAAGGGGGCGGTGTTTCCCTCGGAGTAGACGAAGAGGCGGACGCGGACGAGGTCGCCGAGGTGCACGTGCGCGCCGGGCTCGATGGCCGTGCCGGCCTCGCTCTCGAAGACGCGGTGGAGGGAGACGTCGCGGCCGCGGGCGATCTGCTCGGCGGGGCCGAGGGGCGTGGCCCAGCGGGCGTCGAGCGCGTAGAAGGTCGGGCCGCCGGCGCGCACCTGGAGGCGGTGGGCGTTGGTACGGAGCGCGCGGACGGGGAGGAGGTAGCGCGCGCCCTGGGCGGTTCGAACCTCGGGGCGGAGCGCGGCGCCGTCGAGCGTGACGGCGGCGTCGAGCGTGCGTCCCTCGCCGAAGCGACGGGCGTACGCGGCGAGGCCGGCGAGGGCGTGGGCGGTCTCGTGGGCCGACCCCCAGGAGGCGCCGTCGCGGCCGACGCGCAGGCGGAGGAGGGTGCCGGCGAGCTCGCGCATCCCGTGGGTGTCGCTGGAGCAGGTGCTCACGGCCTCGAGCATCGCCCCGACGGTGCGGGCCGAACTCGCGTACCAGCGGAGCCCCGTCGCGTCGCGGAACTGCCCCTGCGTCACCACCCCGAGCCGCCGCAGCCCGAGGGCGACGAGCGTGTCGCGGCGGGTGTCGCCCGCGTCCATCGCGAGCGCGAGCTGGGCGAGGCCGAAGGGCGTGAGCGAGTCGCGCTGCTCGTAGAGGGCCGTCACGCGCGTCCCGTTGGGGCGGCGGGCCATCGCGAGGACGCGCAGGGCGTAGGCCTCCTCGTCGCGGGTGCCGTAGGTTCCGTCGCTGAAGTAGCCGAAGCCGAGGGTGGCGGAGAGGGCGTTGACCACCCGCTCGCGCGCGGTCGCGGGGACTTCGAAGCCGGCCTTCTCCGCCGCGAGGAGCGCGTGGACGCCGTACACGGTGAGGTACGGGTGCATCTCGTCGCCCGACGACCAGGCGCCGAAGCCGCCGCTCGGGGTGACCATGTCGGTGAGGTTCGCGACGGCGCGGTCGGCCTGCTCGCGGATCTCGTGGCGCGACCAGCGGGCGGGGCGCAGGCCCGGGTCGACGGCGGCGAGCGCCACCCAGCCGAGCACGCTCGACGCGACGGCGTCGGTGCCGCCCCAGGGGGCGTCGAGGAGGTCTTCCATCGCGCCGTCGACGACGACGAACGGGTGCGTCGCGACCGTGAGGCGCACGGTCCCCTGCTCGCCCGCGTCGTCGGGCAGGTCGAGCGTGAGCGAGCGGTCGTGCTGAACGGCGCCGACGGCTCCGGCGCGCGACCAGCGGACGCGGGCCTGGACGGGGACGCGCGACTCCACCGCGTCGTCGACGCCGTTGGCGCGCACTTCGAAGCGAACGAGAACGGCCTCGCCGCTGGCCTCGATGGGCTCGCTCACGCGCACCTCGCCGCCCGGGTCGAGGCGGACGGTGCGGGGCGCGCGGCGCTGGCCGTTGACCACCGGGGTGACGGTGGCCTCGACGGCCTCGCGCTCGGCGTTGTGGAGGAAGGCCGCGGCCTCGGCGCGGTCGCCGTCGGTGAGGGCGCGCGGGAAGGCCGGGCGCATCACCACGGGGCGGCTGGCGGTGAAGGTGGCCGCGGCGTTGCCCGAGCGCATCCCCTGGTCGACGGCGACGGCCATCACCCGGTACTGCGTGTTGCGCGAGGGGACGTGGACGGTCGCGTGCACCTTGCCCTGCGCGTCGGTGACGAGGTGGGGCATCCAGAGGGGCGTCGGGTCGAACACCTCGCGGTCGTCGCGGAGGCGCGCGTCGCCCTCCTCGCCGCCGTCGCCGCTGGCGCCCGGGAGCGCGGGGAAGTCGACGCGGGAGACGAGCGAGCGGCGGAGGTCTTCGAGCGCGAAGGCCGCGGCGCGGCGCGGGAGGAGCCCGCTGGTCGGGTCGGGCGTGGCGTAGCTGGTGAGGCGGAGCGTCCCTTCGTCGACGGCGTAGAGGGCGACCTCGGCCTGGGCGGGGCGGTTCTCGCCGTCGCGCACGGTGACGTCGACCGAGACGTCCTGGCCGGGGCGCGCGGTGGTGGCGCCGAGGGCGAGCTCTACACGGAGGGGGGCGCTCTGCGGGCGGACGCCGACTTCGGCCACGCCCCAGCGGAGGTCGGGCGAGGCGAGGTCGAACTCGCCCACCGCGCGGGTGTCACCCGTACGGGGCCGAACGAGCGCGAGCGTGACGTAGGCGTTGGGCACCATCTCGCGGGTCACCGGGAGCTCGAGGACAACGCCGCCGGCCCGGACACGCCGACGTTCCGTGTGGAGGATGCCCTCGCGGAGGACGGTGACCTGGGCCTCGGCTTCGGGCCACGGGCACTCGAAGGCGAGGCGCATTCGTTCGCCCACGAACCAGTCGCGCTTCTGGGGCGTGACCTGGATGGGCGCGCCCGGCGGGTCGCGGTCGGGGTGCTCGCCCGGACCCGCGACGTAGAGCCGGCGGGAGGCCACGCTGCGGCGGCCGCGCGCGTCGGTGGTGACGGCCTCGAGCACGTACGTCCCGGGCCGCGTCGGGGTGAACGTGCAGCGCACCGGGTCGCTCGCCGAGGTGAGCGCGCAGGTGTGGACCACCTCCTGGTTCCGGTTGCGCCGGGCCTGCCAGGCGCCGCCTTCGCCGGCGGCGTCCTCGTTGCCGCGGGCGTTCCACTCCCAGTACGAGTGCCAGCCCTCGCGGACGATGCGGGCCTGCACGGGGCGGCCGGCGACGGGGTTGTTGTCGTGGTCGATCACCACGGCGTCGAGGTCGAGCGAGGCGCCGCGCTCGACCCAGTCCGAGCCCCCCTTCACGCCAACTTCGAAGTCCGCGGGGTACACCGTGAGCGAGCGCCACGCGCTGGTCTCCTGGCCCGAGGTGTCGCGCACCACCACCTCGACGGTGGCCCGCTCGCGCTGCGACGACGCGAGCGCCACGCGCGACGCCACCTCCCCTTCGCCCTGCGCGTTGAGCGTGATCTCGCCGGAGTCGACGGTGCCGGTGCGCGCGACCGCGTCGACGGCGGAGAAGACGAAGCGCTCCCAGCGGACGGGGTACTCGCCCGCGCCGTCGCGCAGCACCGACCAGCGCGCGGTGGTGTTGGCCGTCGGCGCGCCGAAGAGGTACGCGCCGCGCACCGACGCGCGGAGCATGTCGCCCTGCCCCACCGGCGCGCTGGGGACGTCGATGTCCACCCGCACCGTCGGCTGGCGGAACTCCCCCACCCGCACGCTCACCGACCCGATGAGCACGGGGCCCGTCGGGCGCGCCGCGGGGGGCTGCGCGGTCCCGTTGGCGCGGCGGACGGGCGCGGCGCGGCGGCGCGGGGCCTCGTACATCACGTTGACGTTGTAGTCCCCGAGCATCGCCGACTCGGGGAAGGTGAAGTCGGCGTCGACCGAGCCGTAGGGCGAGAGCGCGACGCGCTTCACGGCCACCTCGCCGTCGGGGCCCGTCAGCACCACGCGCACCGTGCCGCGGCGGACGGCCTCCGCGGTGTCGCCGTCCACCAGCCGGAGGACGGCCTTGGTGTGCATCGACTCGCCGGGGCGGTAGGCGCCGCGGTCGGCCCACACGCTCGCCACGGGGGCGTCGGCGGCGCGGGTGACGCCGCTGGTGGAGGCGCCGAGGGTGCTGGCGTTCATCGCGTAGCCGGGCTCGTAGACGAGGACGGCGCGGTCGCCGGCCTTGGCGGCGCGGATGGCGACGCGCGTGCCTGCCGTGCTCGTGGGGAGGGCGAAGAAGGCGACGCCCTGCGCGTCGGTCCGCGCGGTGCCGAGCGGGCGCGCGTCGCGGTCGGCGATGGTGAGCTCGGCGTCGCCCACCGGCTCGGCGGTGCGGAGCGACGAGATGCGCACGAGCAGGCCGCGCTCGACGGCGGTGACGCCGATGCCGAGGTCGGTCCGCTGGAGGAAGACCGGCTGCGACGCGGCGGCGTCGCCCGCGCCGTCGGGGTCGAAGGACACGAGGGCCACGTCGCTCGTGCGCGAGGCGTCGAACCACGCGATGCGCCCGCGCCCCCAGCGGTTGGCGCGCGCCGTGGGGACCATCGGCTGGAGCGCCTGGTGCGTCCACGAGAGTGCGCTCGCCGCGTCGCTCGCGGGCTCCGGGAGCAGCAGCGCCGCGCGGATCTCCTGGCCTTCTGCGATGGGCGCGTACCACGCCTCGCCCTGGTCGACGTGGACGGCGGCGAAGGGGAGGTCGAGGCGGTCGACCCGTTCGAAGCTCAGGCGGCCGGTGGCGGTCTGCACCTCGGGGCTCCGGCCTCGGCTGCGGACGGCGAGCGGGCCCGGCACGCCGAGCACGTGACCCTGCGTGTCGGACACGGCCCCGACGCGGACCTCGTACACCTGCCCCGGCTCCCACTCGGCGGTGAGCTCGAGCGCGTGCCCGCGGGCCGCGACGCGGAGCTCGGGCGGCGCGGGGACCACCGACACCGCGCCTTCCGCGAGCGGCTGGGCGATGTCGTTGGTGGCCCAGAGGCGCAGCGTCTGGTCGATGTCGATGACGCGGCCGGGGGCGCCCTGGTGGTCGCACGACGATGCGTCGGAGGCGCCCTCGGGGCACGCGACGCCTTCGAAGCGCGGCGTCGGGGTGAACTCGTACGTGATGACGCCCGGCGCCTCGGCGCCCTCCCAGGTGGAGTACACCGACGGCGCGAGCGCGACGGCGACGCGCGAGCCCGGGTCGAGCGCGCGCCCGAGGATCACGTTGACCAGCGTGCGACCGTTGTCGTCGGTGGGGCCGGCGGCGAGGGTGAAGGGGACAGTGCGTTGCCCGCCGCCGACCTCGTAGACCATGGTCATCGGGGCGAGCGCGGCGACGTCGACCGGGCCGCGGAAGAAGAGCTTCAAGGGCTCGCCGGGGAGCACGCGGCGGCCGCCCGCGTAGGGGTCGACCTGGGTGCCGCCGGCGAACACGATGGTGCGCGTGAGCTCGGGGTCGAGCGACTCGCCGCCGAGCGAGCGGAGCGACTCGTCGAGGGTGAGGGTGGACTCGAGGGAGGTGTTCCAGGTGGCGGGCTGGGCGTCGAAGGCGAGGGAGGAGCGGGTGGTCCAGCGGGCCGTGCCGCGCACGGGGGGGCTGAAGCGGAGCGGGCTGTGCGCGAGGGGGCGGCCGACGTCCGCGGGGCGCACCATCGGGCGGTTGAATCGCACCACCAGCGTGCCGCCGCGCGTGATGCGCCGCGCGCCCTCGGCGGGCTCGAGCACCGCGAGGCCGTCGGGCTGGTCGGCCGCGAGCAGCGGGGCGAGCGGCGTCGACGGCGGCATGTCGGCGAGCGCGCCAGGGAAGGTGTCGCCGGTGCGAAGGAGCGCGGCGGGCACGTCGTCGAGCGTGGGCTGCTTGCGCTTCGCGGCGCGGGAGGCGAAGTACGCGCCGCCCGCGACGACGACGATCGCGGCGGCGACGGCCCCGCGCGGGAGCCCGCGGCGCGGAGGGGTGGGGGAGGCCGCGGGCGCCTCGGGGCGCGGGCGGTAGGGCGTCGACGGGTCGGGCGTGTGCTGGGTCATGGTGGCGCTCCCGGAGAGCAATGACGGGGCCACGGCGGGAAACCGCGGCGGAACCCGCCTGAGGGGTCGGTCGCGGGGTGGCGCCCGACGGACACGGTGTGTGGCCTCCCACACACGGCACTCGGCCGCGAGGGTGCCCTAAGCGCCACGGGGGAGGGAAGGGGGAAGCGCCGGCTGCGACGGAGGGCGCACCCAGGGCGCGCGGGAGCGGGCGTGTCAGTCGGTCGGCGCGCCGTAGCACGCGACCACGCGCGCGATGCGGCCGGCCGCGTCGAGCTCGCAGGTGTCGGTGACGAGCGCGCCCGTCTCGCGGCGGTAGACCACCGTCACCGCGCCGACGCCCACCGCGACGTCGACCAGCTCGAAGCGGAGCCCCGGCACCGCGCAGCCCATCGCGAAGTAGCGCCGGAGCGCGTCCTTGCCGCGGAGCCAGCCGTCGGCCGCGCCCATGCGCTCGACCACGCGCGGCGAGCAGAGGGCGACGTCGTCGGCGTAGTGGGCGAGGATCGCGTCGAGGTCGCGGCGGTTCCAGGCGTCGACCCAGGCGACGGCGAGGGCGCGGGCGGCGTCGCGGGTGATCGCCGCGGGCGCCGGGCGCGGGGCGGCGGCCGGGCGGACAGCGCCGGCGGTGACGTGGGCCCAGCGGGCGACGAGGTCGTCGTCGACGGGGTCGTCGCCGCGGAGGTGCGCGTCGAGGTGCGGGAGCGCGTCGAGGCCCCAGAAGAGCTCGCCGTCGGCGAGAACGGTCGGCACGCCGAAGACGCCGGCGGCAATCGCGTGCGACGTGGCGGCGCGGAGGGCGTCCTTGGCGGCGGGTTCGTTCGCCATCCGAACGATGGCTTTTCCATCGAGTTCACATCGGGATGCGCATTCCGCGATGACGGAAGGTTCGGTGACTCCACGACCGCCGCCCCACGTCTCGGCGAAGAGGGCGGAGACGAGCGCGACGCGCTGCGCGGGCTCCGTCGGGAGCGACGACGCGCGCAGGGCGAGCAGGGGGTTGAAGGGGTGCTTCGGCGGCGGGGCGAGCGGGACGCCGAGCCGGCGCGCGCTGCGGAGCGCGTCCTTGAAGACGTAGACGCGCTTCGGCGGGACCTCGGCGGGTCCCTTCGTCCCCCAGTGGTCGAGGAGCGCCGCGAAGAGGACGGGGACGGGCTCCACCGCGCGGCCGTGGCGGGCGGCGAGCGCATGGATCTGCGTCCACGCGAGGTACGCGTAGGGCGAGAGGTAGTCGAAGTGGAAGCGGAGCGGCGATGGGGCCATCGGGTGCGGGGTCCTCGGGCGTGCGACGGTATCACCGCGCGGCGCGGATGGCGTGGTGGGGGAGGTGGTGGTAGCAACGGCGGCGCATGGGTTTTCGCGTCGACATGCACGTCGTCCTCTGGCGCGACCGGGTCGTGGTGCGGGCGCCTCGATTCGGGTTCGAGTGGGCCGACGAGCCGCTGGTGGCGTTGGTCGTTTCCCCGGCGGGCCACCGAAGCGTGGTGGCGGTTGGTGTCGAGGCCCGCGGACCCGTCGAAGGTTGTGAAGACCCGATCGTGCGCTGCAACCCGGTCATCGAACGTGACCTGGAGGTGCTCGAGGCGACGCTCGCGTACGGCGTGACGAAGGTCTGGGTGGGCCTCCCGTGGTGGGTGCGCGTGCTCGGCGAACGCCGCGTGCAGGTCGAGACCGCGGGCTTCGCGCACGACGAGGCGACCCGCGACGCGATCGCCAGCGGATGCTCCTCGGCGCCCGACGCCGTGGTGATCGACGGGGTCGTGTGGTACGGGCCGTCGCCGCACGACTTCCGCCTGGGCGGCTGGCGCGACGGGGTCGTGCTCGGTGCGACGCTCGCGTTCGGTGCGTTCGTTGTCTCGTCGGGCGCGCTCGATGCGTTGCGCGCGTCGATCGAGCGGGAGCCCGGGATGCTCGCGCCCGTGGTGCTCGTCGCGGTGCGGGGCGTCCACGCGGTGTGGTGGCACGCCCGCCAGCAGCGGCGCCGGGCGGCGCAGCGCGAGCGGCTGATGGCGTCGCGCGGATGACGCCGCGGCGTGGCGGCGTGGTGGGGCGGTAGGGCGTCGAGCGGTGGGCGTCGTGGCAGCGAGCGCCTCAGCTCTGCGCCCCAATTGGCGCACTGCGCTCAGGCGCGTCGCGTCGGCGTTTACATGTCAGCGTGCTGGAGAGGGGAGTGGCGCCCGCTGCTCCATTCGTTGCCCGTCAGAACGCCCCCGTGGCCCCCTTGGTCGCGCCCGCGGTCGCGCCGCATGCGCGGCCGTCGCCCCGCGCCCGCATCCACGCGCGCCGTCCCCGCGTCGACGCGCGCTGCTGGGGGCTCCGGCGCCGGCTCCGTCGTCGCCACCGGCGGGGCCGGCGGCAACGCGAGGCGCTTCACCGTCACGGTCACCTCGACGCCGCCGAGTCGTGTGGGCGTCTCCTCGCGGCCGCCGCGCCAGATGAACCACGCGCCGCCGACGCGGTCGGGCAGCGCCCAATCCATCTCGTCGACCGCCACGCGGAGCAGGACCCGGCACCAGCCGCGCCGCGTCGATCGTCCTCGCGGTGGCGCGTCCCCTCGCACGGGCCGATGTGCACCGACTCGCCGCGCGGGCAAGCCGTCGCCGCGCAGGTCGGGCAGGCTGTCGTCCGGGTCCCACGGGCGGCCGAGGCGGCGTCCGGGTCGGCGTCCATGCGGACCTTGATCTGAACCCACACCTCGGTCCCGACCGCGGCCGCGAGCTCGGGCGGGTCGGCGGTGACGCGCGCCACCACGACCACGCGCCGAAGCCCACGCCCGCGAGCGACGCGAGCACCACCAACGCGGTGAGCCACGATCCCCGCGCGGCCGGCAACGCCCCGGCGGCGGGGACGTGGCGCGCGGTGGTGTCGGGCAGATCCACCGCGAGCGCGGGCGAGGGGACGGGGTCGCCGAACGAGCGGGCGAGCACTCGATCACCTCGTCGGCGTGGTCGGCGGCGCGCGCCTGGGCGGGCGCGAGGAAGGCGTTGTGGAAGAGCCCGCGCGCGGTGACGGCGTCGGTCACGTTGAGAGCGCCACCCACAGCACCGCATGCCCGAGGCGGCCTGGTCGCGCAGGGGCTCCCAGCGACGTCGGCTGCGCCGGTGCGCCCGTGACGTGGGTGTAGCCGCGGAAGGTCGCGCGGTCGCCGGGGGCCGTCGGGTCGAGCGGGAGGTGGCGCATCCCGCAGAGGAGCGCGAGCTTGAGCGCGAGGTGGCCGCGGGCGGACGTCCGGCCTCGCCGCGCAGCCACGCCACGGCGTCGCGCAGGGCCACGCCGCCGCGCCCGGCGCCGACGGGAGCACGTTGGCCCCGCCGTGGAGGCAGCTCGAGCCAGTCGAGCACGTGGCCCCGCGCGGTCTGCGCCTCGAGCTGCTGCCACGGCGCTCGTAGGCGCGGACAGGTCTTCGGGCGAGGTGACGCCGAGGTCGGCCGGGCCCACTCGAGCACGAGCCCGCGGTGGTCGAGCGCCAGAGGAGCGCGTTGAGGCCCGGTCCTCGTCGCGCGGGGGCCGTGGGAGCGCGGAAGCTCGACGCCGGGCGCCACCACGTCGAGCCACGCGAGGGCTCGCCGGTTCAGAGCGCGCGCTTGAGCGAGTCCCACACGTCGGCGACCTGCGCCGTCACCCGCAGCAGCGCGGGCGAGGTGAGCACCACCGCGTTGCCGGCGCCGTCGGCCACCGTCAGCGTCGTGGTGCGCGCGTGCTGGTAGAGGCCGCGCCACGCCCGGGAAGTTGGTCGTTGGTGCGGCGCGCGTCGGCGCGGGCGCGGCGGAGGCGGTCGGCCCCTGCTCGTCGCGCAGCACCGGTGGCAGCGATTCGAGCCACGCCAGGAGGTCGCCCGAGGCGTGGAGGAGGCGAGCAGTTCGCGCAGCTCGGGGCGGGAGAGGACCGCGCGGGCGAGCGAGTCGGGGTCGCCCACGGCCGCGTCGCCCACCACCAGGGGCTCGCCGAGCGACCAGGCGAGGCGCTTCATCATGGCCTCGCCGCGCGCGACGAGGTCGGCGGCGCCGGCACAGGGCCCAGCCCTGCGCGCGGAGCCACGCGCCGAGCGTCCCTTCGCAGGCCGCGCCGCGACAGGTCGTCGAGCACCACCGAACCCCGGCGCACGGCGGCGGCGATCTCGCCCGGCGACCGGAGCCACGTCGCGCCCACCACCAGCACGCGGGCCAAGCGCCCACGCCTGTAGAGTGGAGCGCGAGGGACTCGGCGTCGCCGCGGTCGGCCACCTGGCGCGCGTCGCGCAGGCGCGGCCTGCCCTCGGGCGACGCGGCGTTGGCGCGGAGCACCGCGGCACCTGATCCGCTCCGCACGGCCTCGTAGCCCTGCGCGGGGTGCCGGAGCAGCGCGACCGCCGCGTCGTCCATGGTGCTCGGCGCGCCCGGCAGCGCGTGGAGCGGCGACCACGATCCCTGGCCCGGCGCGGGGCGCATGGCCCCGCTCGCGCGCGACGCGGGCGGTGTCGGCGTCGAGCCCGCGTGATTCGGCGGCCTCGACGAGGCCGTTCGAGCTCGGCGGGGGTGAGCGGGCGGGGCGCGCCGGCGAGCACGCGGAGGAGCCTCTTCGAGCGCGGCCACCTGCGCGCGGCGAAGCTCGGCGAGGGCGGCCTCGGCGCGCCCGTCCTCGGGCCCGAGGGCGTCGAGGCGCGACTGGAGCGCTCGCTGCGCGACCTCGGCCTGCGCGCGGGCGGCGGCGTCGCGACGGGCGACGGCGTCGATGGCGCGTCGGGCGAAGTCGCAGCGGGCGCGGAGGGCGGCGTCGGGCGGCGGCGTGCGGAGAAGCTCCGCGGGCGCCACGTCGGGCCAGAGGGCCGCCATCAGCGGGCGGTCGGTGGCGGGCGCGGCGACGACGGCGACGGACACCTGGTCGCTGAGCGGGGCCGGTCCGGTCGGCGCGCGGACCTTGCGGCGCTGACCCCCGCGGGGCCCTCGGCGAGGCCGTCGTCGGGGGCGCTGGCGGGCTCGAGCCACGGGGCGCCCGACGCCGAGGGGCCGCGGGGGCGGGCGTCGACGGGGAGGCGTCGACCTCCAGACCTCGCGGGGGTTCGCTCTCGGGCACCGTCAGCGCGGCAACGGCGTGCAGCACCCCCCGGCGGGCGCAGGGGCGGCGGTGGCCCCGCTGGGATTCGGAGCAGTTCTGTTTCGCGGTGTGGTCGCGCTCGCCTCGCCTCCATCCCCGCTCGCCGGGCCTCGCGCGTTCCCCTTCCTCCGCCGCAGGAAGCGGCAGAGGAAGGGCCTCAAGAACATCGACAGCGCGCGCGGGCTCGGAGTCGTCGACGTTCGTGGTACGTGCTGCCCGGAGCGCGCGAGAGCGGAGCGTCTGAGACGAAACAGCGCCCTTCCTCTGCCGCTTCCTGCGGCGGAGGAAGGGGAAACGCGCGAGGCTCGGCGAGCGGGGATGGAGGCGAGGCGAGCGCGACCACACCGCGAAACAGAACCTGCTCCGAACCCCAGGTGGCCCCGGCTCCCCTCCGTCCTGTACCCTCCGCGGCCCGATGGAAGCGATCCCCGCGCGCCCCCGCCTCGCCGACCACGCGCTCGCCCGGCTCCAGCGCGACGGCGCGCGCGAGCACGCCGTGCTCATCGACCAGGTCACCGGCGAGGTGTGGCAGCTCGGCCTGCGCGAGTGGGTGATCCTCTCGATGGCCGACGGCACGCGCGACCTCGACGGGCTCCTCCTCGCCGCCGCGCGCGAGGGGGCGCTCGCGTCGCGCGCCGCGGTGGGGGAGTTCCTGATGAGGCTCGCGGGCGCGGGGCTGCTGGAGGACGGGCCCGCGGAGACCGACGACGCGCCGCCCGTCGCGCCGGTCGACCGCCCGCTCGACCCGCTGCCGGGCTACCGCTTCGCCTGCGACGGGCGGGGCGTGTGCTGCAGTCAGTACGCGACGGTGGTGTTCAGCCGGCTGGAGGCCGACCGGGCGCGCGTGCTGCTTCCGCTCGTCGAGCGCGGGGGCGAGCGGTTGGAGCGGGTGTTCACCCCGCGCTGCGGGTCGACGCCGGGCGCGGCGTGGGCGGTGAAGCACGTCGACGGCGCGTGCGCGTACCTCGCGGGCGACGGTCGCTGCGCCGTCCACGCGGCCGGCGGCGCCGACGCCAAGCCCTTCGGCTGCTCGCTCTTCCCGGCCCGCTTCGTCGACGACGGCGAGGCCGTCCGCGTCACCGCGCTCGTCGAGTGCTCGTGCGTGGTGCGAAGCGCGACGGGCGAGCTCACGGGCGGCGACCCGATCGTGCCCGGCGGCGCGCAGACGCGCTCGCAACTTCCGCCCGCGGTCCACGTCGCGGTGCTCCCCGAAGACGTCGCCCTCACCGCGCGTTCGACGTGCCCGAGGGACCGCTACGTCGCGTGGTCGCGGGCCGCGCGGGACGTCGCGCCCGCGGACGTCGCCGCGTGGTTGTGGTGGGTGGCCGACCGGTTGGAGGCCGACGGCGAGCTCCCCGCGCCCGACGGAGAGGTGGAGCTCGACCCGGCGTCGCTCGGGCCGTGGGCGCGGTCGTTCGCGGCGCTCCTCGACGACGCGGCGGCGCGCGCGCGGGGGTGGCGCGCGGAGGGCGACGTCGTGCGGGACGGGATCTCGCTGCTGGCGGAGGTCGCGGGGCTCCTCGCGGGCGACGCGTCGCTGCTCGAGGCGACGCTGGAGGCCGGCGCGGCGCGCCCCGAGGCCGAACAGTTCTACCTCCGCGCGGCGGCGCACGGGCACACCTGGATGGCCGAGGCGCCGCTCGACGAGCACCTCCGCACGCTCGCGCTGCGGGTGCTGGCGGCGCGGGCGATCGCGCGCTTCCTCGACGCCGGGGCGCTCGCGAACGCGGCCTTCGCGGAGCCGCTCGCGACGGTGGAGGCGCTCAGCCGCGGCTATGGTCTGCACGCGCCGCGGCCGGTATAGTCCCCGCGCTCCTTCACATGAGACGACCCCTCCCGCTCCTCGCCTTGCCGCTGCTCGCCGTCGCCTGCGCGGACTACGTGATGCCGCCGGGCGCGACGCCCGACGCCGCGATCGCCGACGCGGGCGACGCGTCGGCCGACGTCTTCCGCCCCATCCCGGTCAACGTGACGTGCACGGTTCACTACGGCGTCACCATCTGCGAGGGGCGGTACGTGCCGACGGAGCTCAACCCGGCGGTGCGCGAGGTGCGGACGGGCTCGGGCGGCACCGGCGAGGCCGCGCGCCATTTCTTCTGCTACCCGGTGGGCGTCTCGCACAACGACAAGCTGCTGCTCTACCTCGTCGGCACCACCGACAGCCCGACGCAGTACATCGAGTTCCCGCGGAGGGCCTGCGCGCTGGGGTACGCGGCGGTGTCGATCGCGTACCACAACGAGGTCGACAGCCGCACCACCTGCACCAGCAACTCGGCCTGCTACGAGAACTTCCGCCGCGAGATCGTGTACGGGATGGACGCGCTGCCCGACCCGATCCACGTCACGCAGGCGGACTCGATCCTCGGGCGCTTCCTCAACGTGCTCGAGACGCTCGAGCGGCGCGAGGTGTACTTCCCGGCATGGCGCGCCATCCACGCGCGGGTGGCGGCGCGGGACTTCACCCGCGTGGCCGTGGCCGGGCACTCCCAGGGCTCGGGGCACGCGCTCTACATCGCGCGCGACTTCGAGGTCGAGCGGCTCATCATGCTCGCCGGCGTCACCGACCGGATGAACTCCGGCCTCGCCTCCAACGCCGCGCCCGCGTGGATCGCCAACTGGAACTTCGCCACCGCGCAGACCCCCTCCACCCGCTTCTTCTCCTACATGCACGACGACGACGGCGTCGCCGTGGTGCGTCAGGTGCTCGACAACTGGAACCTCCTCCGCGTCCCCGCCTCCGAGTGCCCCTTCACGATGACGGCCGGCGCGTACCCCGCGGGCTGCCACCGCGTGCGCGTCCCCGCGGCCCGATGCGGCGGCGGTGAGGCGCACAACATGGTGATGGTCGGCGCCTTCGGCAACAGCACCAACGCCTGCCTGCTCAGCGGCACGACGAGCTCCAACGACGTCACCTTCCGCCACCTGCTGACGGCCGCCACCGAGTAGCGGGCGACCTCGCCGCCGATGCGCGCGCTCTTCGTCGCCACGACGCTCGCCGGCTCGGCGCTCCTCTTCCTCGTCCAGCCGATGGCGGCGCGCGCCCTCCTCCCCCGCGCCGGCGGCGTCCCCGCCCTCTGGAACGCCTGCGTCGTCTTCTTCCAGCTCGCCCTCCTCGCGGGCTACGCGCTCGCCCACGAACTCCCCGCGCGCCTCACGCCCCGCGCGCACGCCGCCCTCCACGCGGTGTTGCTCGTGGCCGCCGGCGCGACGCTCCCCTACGCCTTCGGCGCGCTGCCCGAGGCGCCCGCCGGCGACCTCACCGCGTGGGTGCTCCGCGCGCTCGTCGTCACGGTGGCGCCGACCTTCGTCGCCCTCGCCACCGGCGCGCCGCTCCTCCAGCGCTGGTGGGCCCGGCTCGGCGGCGACCCCGCGCCGCTGGTGGCCGCGAGCAACGTCGGGAGCCTCGCCGCCCTCCTCGCGTACCCCCTCGCGGTCGATCGCCTGCTCCCGCTCGACGCGCAGGCGCGGGCCTTCGCGTGGCTCTGGGGCGCGTGGCTCGTCGGGACGCTCGCGTGCGCGGTGGTGGCAGTGCGCGGCGCGGGGAGCGCTGCGGGGGAGGGGGCCGAGCGCGCCGCGGGTGAGGCGCGCGTGCCGACGCGGCAGTGGCTGCGCTACGCGGCGCTGGCGGCGGTGCCGGCGAGCCAGATGCTCGGCGTGACGACGCACCTCGCGACGGACGTGGGGTCGTTCCCGCTGTTGTGGGCGGTGCCGCTGGCAATCTACCTCGCGAGCTTCGCGTGGGTGTTCGCGCGCGTGCCGGGGGCGCCGACGCCGCGCGCGGTGGCGCCGTACCTCGGGCTGCTGGTTCTGGTGTTCTTGTTCTCCGCGCCGCAGGTGCCGACGCGTGCGCCGATCGCGCTCGCGCACCTCGCCCTCTTCGCCTGGGGCTGCTGGCTCTTCCACGGAACGCTCGCCCGCGAGCGCCCCGCCCCCACCGCGATCACCTCCTTCCAGCTCGCCATCGCCGTCGGCGGCGCGGCCGGAGGCATCTTCAACGCCCTCGTCGCGCCGCGCGTCTTCGTCCGCGCCACCGAGTACCCGCTCGCCCTCGCGCTCGGCGTGCTCCTCCTCCCGCCGCCGCCCGCCCCGCCCGATCCACGCGTGCGTCAGGAGCGCTTCGTCCGCGAGCTCGGCCTCGACCCCGTGGCGGTTCTCGGCGCGGCCCCGCCGCCCCCGACCGTGCGCGCCTGGGGGGCCGCCGATGGGATCGTCCCGCTCGCGGTGGGCGTCGGGGCCGCGTGGCTCTTCCTCACGCCGATCCCGGGCACGGCGCCGTCGCTCGTCCGCTACGGGCTCCCGCTGCTCGCGCTGGTGCTGCTCTCGATCGGGCGGCGCGCGCGGCTCGCGCTCGGGCTCGTCGCCATCCTCGCCGCGGGCCGCCTCGACCGCTCGGTGCTCGAGGCGTCGCGGACCTTCTACGGCGCGATGCGCGTCGAGGAGTCGCGCGGCGTGCGGCGCTTCCTTCACGGCACCACCCTGCACGGGCTCCAGTACCGCTCGGACAAGATGCGCCGCGAGCCCGTCGCCTACTACGACCGCCGCGCGCCCCTCGGCGAGGCGATGGCCGCGCTCGCGCCCCACGTCGCGGGGTCGTCCGTCGGCGTGGTGGGCCTCGGCGTCGGGATGCTCCTCGCGCACGCGGCGCCGGGGCAGCGGTGGACGTTCTACGAGCTCGACCCCGAGGTGGAGCGGCTCGCGCGCGCCCACTTCACCTGGCTCCGCGAGGCGACCGTCCCGGTGCGCGTGGTGACGGGCGACGCGCGGGCGACGCTCGCGCGGGACACGGGCGCGCGGCACCGGCTGCTGGTGCTCGACGCGTTCAGCTCCGACGCGATCCCGACGCACCTGCTGACGCGCGAGGCGATGGCCGTGTACCTCGCGCGGACGGACGAGCGGGGGGTGATCGCGTTCCACGTGACCAACCGGCACGCGCGCCTGGAGGGCGTGGTGGCCGCGGTCGCGCGCGACGCGGGGCTCGCGGGCGTGGTGGGCCGCGGCTCGGGCTGGGGGCCCGACGGCCCGGTGCGAACGACCTGGGTGCTGCTCGCGAAGCGCGCCGACGACCTCGCGGCGCTCCGCGGGAGGCCGCGGTGGGAGGTGTTGCGGGCGGGCGCGGGGGAGCGCGCGTGGACGGACGACTTCAGCGACTTGGTGGGCGCGCTGCGGTGGCGGTGACGGGCGCGGTCGCCTGGGGGATTGCGGTGGGGCGGAAGACCATGGCGCCATAGTCTTCGGCGGGGCGCGTCGCGGACGAGCTCCGCGACGCGGGCAGGGGCGACTGGAGACGGACTCCTCCGTGGGAACGGTCGGGCGCAGGGAGGTAGAGGGCGGCGAGGCGGCGAGGCTACGGCACGGGCCGCACGGAGGGGCGCGGGCCGCGGAAGCGGCGGTCGCAGTCCATCTCGCAGAAGTGCCCGACGTCGGCGCACCCGATGGGGCAGGGGCCGTTGCCGCCGCGCGCGCAGCACTGCTCGCGGGCGCGGCCGCACACGGCGCGGCACTCGGCCTCCGGGTCGCGCGGCGGTGGCGGCGTGACGGGCGCGCCGGCGTCGCGCGTGGGCCGGCGGTGGCGGCGCTGCGCGGCGGCGGGGAGCGAGAGGGCGAGCGCGAGGGCGACGAGCGCGGGGCGGGTCAGCACGGCGCGAGTGTAGCGGGGGGCGTCCGCTCGGGGGCGCTACTTGTTGTTGCGCCCCCGGCGGCCGCGGACGCCCGCGTGGCCGCGGGGCGCGTCGACGGCGGCGGCGGGCGCGGCGGCCCCGGCGTCGGCGGTGGCCGCGGGCTGCGGTGCGGCGGGCGTCGGCGGGCGCGCGGCGGGCTGCGGCGGCGCGCTGGGCGGCGGGGCGACGGCGACGCGCGGCGGCGGGGCGGCGGGCGCGTCGGGCGCGGCGTGCTGGGTGACGGCCACCACGGTGACCGCGAGCGCGAGCACCCCGAGCACCGCGAGCGCGATGCCCCACGGCGCGCGGCTCTTCTGCGGCGGGAGCACCTGCGTGACGGCGCGGGCGCGCGGCTGGAAGGTCTCGCCCCCGGGGTACGAACCGCCCGTCGGCGCGGCGCCGGGCCACGACCCGCTCGCGGCCTGCGGGAGCGCGGTCTGCGGCATCGGCGGCGCCGAGCTGCGCGCGCCCTGCGGCCCTTGCGGTGGCCCTTGTTGCGGCCCTTGCTGCGGCCCCTGCGGCGGCGACGAGCTCGCGGCGGGCGCGACCGGCGGCGCGTAGGGCGCGGCGAGCGAGGCGCTCACCTGCGGCGGCGCGAGGCCCATCGGCGTCGGCGCGCGCATCCCCGACGCGCTGTCGAAGGCCGTCGGGATCATCTTGGTCGGCTGGTCGTCGTCGTACGCAGGCTGCTCGCTGGTCGGGTCGGGCTGCTCTTCGGGCTCGGCGGGCGCGAAGGGCTCGAGCTCCTCGCGCCACACCGCGCGGACGTGCTCCGAGCAGTGCGGGAGCAGCGCGGCGCCGAGCTCGCGGATCGAGCCGAAGCGGCCCGCCGGGTCGCGCTCGAGCGCGCGCATCACCGCGGCGTCGAAGCTCGCGGGCACGTCGTGGCGCCACGACGCGGGCGGCGGGATGGGGCCCTCGGCCACCTGGAAGAGGACCTGGTAGAGCGAGTCGCCCTGGAAGAGCTTCCGCCCGATGAGGCACTCCCAGAGGATCACCCCCATGGTGAACTGGTCGCTCCGCACGTCGATGGCGTCGGGGCGCTCGGCCTGCTCGGGGGACATGTACGCGGGGCTCCCCACCATCGAGTGGGCGCGGGTGATGTCGCCGCCGACGATGCCGCTGAGGTCTTTGATCACGCCGAAATCGAGGAGCTTCGGCTCGACCACGCCGGGGCGCCGCGCGACGAGGAAGATGTTGCCGGGCTTGAGGTCGCGGTGGACGACGCCGCGGTCGTGGACGGCGCCGAGCGCGGAGAGCAGCGGCACGAAGAGGTCGGCGACGTCACGAACCGGCAGCGCGCCCTCGCGGGCGAGGCGCGACTCGAGCGTCTCGCCCTCCAGGAGCTCCATCGCCATGTAGCGGAAGCCCTCGAGCTCGCCGACGTCGAACACCTGGACCACGTTGGGGTGCTCGATCGTCCCCGCGACCATTGCCTCCCGCTGGAAGCGGACGAGGTCGTCGCCGCCCTCGTGCAGCGAGCGGTGCAGCACCTTGAGCGCCATCCGCTTGCCGACGGAGGTCTTCAACACCTCGTAGACGGCGCCCGCCGCGCCCTCGCCGAGCGGCCGCACGACGCGGTACGCGCCGAACTGCGCGCCCGCCGCAAGCCTCGCCTCCGTGGAGCCGCTCATGACGGGGCATCGTCTCACCCGGGAGAGAGCGCCGTCAACCGCGTCAAGCGAAGGCGCGCTCCATGATCTTCCGGAGCGAGAGGCTCATCCCGAGCGAGCCCTGCGGGGCGAGGCGGCGCATGCGCCAGAGCCAGCGGCCCTCGACGTGCGGGAGCACGTGGAGCTGGCCGCGCGCGGCCGCGTCGAGGGCGATGCGGGCGACGTCCTCCGCGGTGACGGGCGACTTCGCCATCAGCTTCGCCACCATGGTGTGCTCGCGGTCGCTGCCGCCGCGGCCGTTGTGCATGATGTTGGTGGGGAAGAACGACGGGCACAGCACGCTGACCCCGACGCCGGTGCCGCGGAGCTCGCCGTGGAGCGTCTCGCTGAGCGCGATGACCCCCGCCTTGGTGACGTTGTAGGGGCCCATCCGCGCGGCGTTGGCGATGCCCGCGAGGGAGGCGACGTTGATCACGTGGCCGCGCCCGCGGCGCTTCATCCCCGGGACGAAGACCTCGCAGCCGTAGACGGGGCCCCAGAGGTTGATGCCGACGATCCACTGCCAGTCGGCGTCGGGGATGGCGCCGATCTCGCCCGACACGGCGACGCCGGCGTTGTTGACGAGGAGGTCGACGGCGCCGAGCTTGTCTTCGGCGAAGGCCGCGAGGGCCTCGACCTCGTCGCGCTTCGACACGTCGCAGCGGAAGACGTGGGCCTCGGCGCCGCCGAGCATCGCGGCGGTCTCGCGGGCGCCGGGCTCGTTGACGTCGGAGACGACGACGCGGCCGCCGCGGCGCGCGAGCTCGAGGCAGAAGGCGCGGCCAAGGCCGCTGGCGGCGCCGGTCACGACGCAGGTGGGGCGATCGGGGATGGACATGGCGGTCTCCGGTGGGGAGAGATGTTTGGGGAGGGGACTCAGCCGACGGTGACGAGCTCGCTCGCCTCGAGGCGCGCGGCGATGAGGCCGAACATCACCCGCGCGTGGCCGCGGGCGTCGAGCTCGGCGACGGTGCCGACCCGGTCGGCGAAGGGCCCGTTGCGCACCTTCACCTTGGCGCCGACCGCCACCGGCCGCTCGCCCTCGGCGACGGGCTTCGGGGGCTTCGACTCGAGGCGGATCTGCGCCGGCCGCTCGCTCTTCGGCGCGGGCGGCGGCACCGGGCGCGACGCGCGCTCGGGCTTGTCGTGCCTCTCGGTGCGCTCGGGCTTGTCGTGCTTCTCGGCGCGCGCGGGCTTCTCGTGCTTCTCGGTGCGCGCGGGCTCGACGTGGGCGACGGCGGCGTGGACGACGGCGGCGCGCGCGGGTGCTGCTGCTGCTGCGCGCTCGCGGGCCTCGGCGACGGCGGCCTCGCGGCGGCGCTCGATGTCGGCGTCGTGCTGGGCGCGCCAGGCGGCCTCGCGGGCGGCTTCCGCTTCGAGGTGCTGCTGACGCTCGGCGCGGGCGGCCTCGATCTCGTTCTCGAGGGAGACGAGGTCGTTGTCGGGCGACCACGCTGCGACGCGGTACACGGGGAGGAGCGCGTCGAAGCCCTCGGCGATCCAGGGGCCGAGCGCGGCGCCGAGCGCGACGGCCTCCGCGCGCGGGAGCGAGCGCCCGACGAACCACCACTGCGACGCGTCGGTGAGGGCGTCGAAGGTGGCCGAGAGCGAGGGGCCGTCGATGTCCTTCGCGGGGAGCGTGGCGCCGCCGGTGACGCCGACCACGTAGCCCTCGGGCAGCGCGTGGAGCGCGGCGAGGAGCTCGGCGCGGCGGCCCTCGTCAGCGCAGCGGGCGCGGAGGTTGCGGACGTCGACCCAGGCGTCGCCGTGCACCTTCAGCGCGACCTCGACCAGCGCGACGTCGAGGTACACCGAGAGGAAGGCGTGGCGGAAGTAGGGCGTCGGGTCGGCGAGGGTGGCGGCGAGCGTGCGCTTCTGGTCGAGCACGGCCTCCAGGTGGCGCCGCGCGTCGGCGTCGCGCCAGAGGAAGAGCCACTGCGCGGTGACCATGCGCTTGTTGAAGACCGACGGGGCCTCCTCGCTCGCGCGCGCCTCGAGCGCGGCGCCCGCGCCCGCCGCGGCCTGCTGCAGACCGCGCGAGAGCGAGGCGAGCTTCTGCTTCACCTCCAGCCGCGGTCGGTTGAAGGCGTTGGAGCTGCCGCGCGCCGGAAGGTACGCGTCGAAATCGGCCTCGGTGAATCCAGCGAACGACACGGCGCGACCATACCGCACCTCCCCGGCGAATTCGATGGGGATGCGCGGCGCGCGCGGGGCCCTTGTTTCCCGGGGTTTTCGGCGGACGCGCGGTCAGCGCACCCAGAACTGAACGGTGGGGTCCTCGCCCGCGCGCCCGTCGTAGGCGTGGACGTAGCTCCGGTAGTTGCCGACGAACACGTGCTCGCCGGTGTGCGACGTCCCCATCGTGGCCGTGGTGGAGCAGTCCGACGCGACGAGGCCCCAGTGCCACCCGCAGGGCGCGGTGGTGCTCTCCGACACCGTGAACGCCGCGTCGCGGAAGGCCGTGTAGCACGCGGGCGAGTTGCTCCCGCTCGCGTAGGCGCAGGTCGGGCGCCAGTAGAGCGTGGTGTCGACCGAGCAGGCGCCCTGGACGCAGCGGGTGGCCGTGCCCCGCGCGCGGAAGCCCGTCGTGCGGAGCGCGTTGATCTCCGCGTCGGAGAGCTTGAAGGGCCGCGACAGGTCGGTGAACGACGTCCCCACCCGCGCGCCGCTCGTCCAGCCCGCGACGCCGGAGGTTCCGCCGGGGTAGGGGAAGTTGCCGGCGAGCGTCCAGCCGCCGCCGTCGGCGCTCATCAGGCAGCGGACGGACGTGGGCGTGCCGCCGAGGAGGATGGTGTACACCCCGTCGCCCATCGAGAGCCCCGCGTCGAGGATCGCGCGGCAGCTCGTGTAGACGGGCGTGCACGCGCCGCTGCGGCAGTCGAGGCCCGGGGCGCAGGCGCGGCCGCAGGCGCCGCAGTGCTGGGCGCTCGTCTGGAGGTTGGCCTCGCAGCCGTTGGCCGCCATGCCGTCGCAGTCGGCGTAGTTGGCCTCGCAGGTGAACCCGCAGCGCCCCGCGGCGCAGGTCCGCGCGGCGCGGGCGGGCTCGGGGCAGGCCATGCCGCAGCCGCCGCAGTGGTCGACGGCGGTCTGGATGTCGGTGCACGCCGCGCCGCAGCGGACCTGGCCCGTCGCGCAGCCCGTCACGCACGCGCCCATCGCCGCGGAGCACACCGGCGTGGCCGCGGAGCACACGTTGCCGCAGCGCCCGCAGCTCGACGCGTCGCCGAGCGCGGCCTCGCAGCCGTCGGCGGCGTTGGCGTTGCAGTCGGCGAAGCCCGCCGCGCACGTGAGCCCGCACGCGCCCGCCGCGCACGCGGCCGCGGCGTTGGCGCCGTCGGGGCACGCGCGGCCGCAGGCGCCGCAGTTGGCGGGCGAGCTCCGCGTGTCGACCTCGCAGCCGTTGGCCGCGTTGCCGTCGCAGTCGGCGAAGCCCGCCGCGCAGGTGAACGCGCAGCGCCCCGCCCCGCACGACGCGGTCGCGTTGGGGCCGGCGGTGCAGGCCGTGCCGCAGGCGCCGCAGTTGGCGACCGTGACGCGCGTGTCGACCTCGCAGCCGTCGGCGGCGCTCCCGTTGCAGTCGGCGTAGCCGGGCTCGCAGGCGAGGCCGCAGCGGCCCATCTGGCAGGCGGGCGAGGCGTGGGCGCCGTCGGGGCAGGCCGCGCCGCACGCGCCGCAGTGGCGGGCGTCGGCGAGCGGGTCGACGCAGTCGGCGCCGCACCGGAGCTGGGCCGTCGCGCAGCCGGTGGCGCAGGCGAGCGAGCCGTCCGTTCCGCGCGCGCAGAGAGGCGCGGAGGCGGGGCAGGCGTTGCCGCAGCGGCCGCAGCTCGTCGCGTCGCTGAGCGGGGCCTCGCAGCCGTTGGCGGCCATCCCGTCGCAGTCGGCGAAGCCCGCGGCGCAGGTGAGCCCGCAGCGGCCCACGGCGCACGCGGCGGTGGCGTTGTCGCCGCCGGGGCAGGAGGTTCCGCAGGCGCCGCAGCGGGCGGGGTCGGCGGCGAGGTCGTAGCAGGTCCCCTCGCAGCACGAGCGGCCCGCGGGGCAGGCGTGGGCGTCGGTGCAGCCGGGCGCGCAGGAGCCCAGACGGCACACCTCGCCGGCGGGGCAGTGGTCGTCGGTGACGCAGCGCGCGCAGGCGTGGCGGACGGGGTCGCAGCGGGTGAGGCCGCCGTCGCCCGCGCAGTCGACGTCGTCGGCGCAGCCCGACTCGCAGCGCATCGCCGCGGTGCAGTACTCGCTCGCGGCGCACTGCCCGCGCATCCCGGGGAGGCACGCGACGCAGCGGCCGGTGGCGGTGTCGCAGGCGCGCCCGCCCGGGTCGGAGGCGCAGTCGGCCGCGGAGCGACAGCCCGCGGGCGCGTCGGGGGCGACGTCCATGGCGGCGTCCATCGCGGCGTCGTCGGGCGCGTCGGGGGCGACGTCCTTCGCGACGTCCATGGGCGGCGGGAGGTCGGGCGCGGGCGCGTCAGGGGCGGCGGGCTGGTCGGGCGCCGCGGCTTCGGCGGGCGCGTCGGGGGGCGCGGCGTCGGGCGAGGCCGCCGGCGGCGAGGAGCCGTCGCACGCGGCGAGCGTGGCGAGGCACGCGAGGGAGAGCGCGGCGATGGGGAGCTTCATCCCACCGAGGGTAGGGGAACGCCGCGACCGAAGGAACGCGGTACGCGCGCCGCGCCGCGGTAGCATCGGGGCCATGAAGACCCCGCCGCGCGCCGCCGGGCGCGTCCCTCAGGTTGCGGAGGCCCTCGCGCGGCACAAGGCGTCGTGGGCGCCGGTGTTCGTCGCGCGCGCGGCGCTCGGGCTCCCGTCGGTTCTCGTGGTGGCGGAGGACGTCGATGCGCCCGTCGCCGTCGCCTCGCCCGCGGAGGCGAGCGCCCTGCTCAAGCAGCGCGGCGACGCGCGGGCTTCGGCGAAGGTGGTTGGCACCGCGACGCCGGGGAGCGCGTGGGCGGTGGCCGTGACGTCGGAGGGCGTGGCGGTGTCGCCGGTGGCGGTGGCGCCGTATCTGGCGGGGTAAGCGGGACGACGCGCGTCGCTGCGTGGTTCAGCCCGCGGGCGCGTCGGGGAGGAAGACCGTGAACCGCGTCCGGCCGCCGTCGCGGGCGTGGAGGACGCGGCCGCCGTGGGCCTCGGCCACCTGCCGGACGATCGCGAGGCCGAAGCCCGTCCCGCCCTCCTTGCCCGACGTCGCGAACGGGTGGAACAGCATCGGGAGCAGCGTCGGCGGCACGCCCTCACCCTCGTCGGCGACCCACACCTCCGCGCCTCCCTCCGCGCGCCGCGCGCCGACCTCCACCGCGGGGTCGGCACGGCCCGCGACGGCCTCCGCGGCGTTGGTGACGAGGTTGGCGAGGGCGCGGTCGAGGCGGGCGCGGTCGGCGTACGCGGGGACGGCGTCGGGGCACGCCACGCTCGCGCGCACGCCGCGGTGATCGAGCAGCGTGCGCCACGGGGCGCGCGGGTCGCGGAGCACCGCGGCGAGGTCGAGGGCGCGCGGGCGCAGGTCGAGCTGGCCGCGGCAGAGGGCGAGCGTGTCGCCGATGAGGTCGACGGCGCGCTGGAGTTCGAACTCGACGTGCCCGAGCGTCTCGGCGGTGGCCGCGGCGTCGCGGGGCGCGGTGCGCAGGAGGCGGACGAGCATCTGGGCCGTCCCCACCGGGTTGCGCACGTCGTGGAGGACGAAGCCGAGCGCGCGGCCCACCACGGCGAGGCGCTCGGCCTCCCCGAGGCGCGCGGTGACCTCGCTGTTGTGAAGCGCGAGCGCGGCGTTCTCGAGGAAGACCTCGAGCAGGAAGCGCCGGTCGGCGGTGAGCCTCGCGCGCCCGCCGAGCGCGATGGCGACGCCGAACTCGTGGATCGGCAGCACCACCGTGCCGCCGGGCAGGGTGGTGGGCCCGGGGCGGGGGGCCGAGCCCGCGAGCGTGCCGTCGAGCTGCGCGGCGACGTCGCGCACGGACTCGGGCGCGCGCAGGTCGCCGACGCCGAGGTCGAAGCGGAAGCGCCCCTCCGGCGAGCGCCGCAGGAGCGCCGCGGAGTCGGTGTCGAGCCACAGGCACACCTGGCGGAGCAGGTGCTCGAGGAGGCGCTGGACGTCCGCCCGCTCGCCGCGCAGCGTCGCCATCGCGCGGACGAGGGACTCGATCTCGCGGGCGCGGTTCCACTCGAGGACGAGCTTGGTGGCGAGCTGGCGCATCTCGTCGGGGAGGAAGGGCTTGACGAAGTACCCGACGTTGTCGCCCGCGCGGTCTGCGATGTGCGCCACGCTGTGGTCGCTGTACGCCGTGACGAACACCACCTCCGCCCGCGGGTCGAACCCCCGGATCTTCTCCACCGCCTCCACCCCGTCCATCCCCGGCATCCGCACGTCGCAGAAGATCACCGCGTACGGCGCGCCCGCCTCCGCCGCCGCCCGCGCCCGCGCCACGCCCTCCGCTCCGCCCGCCGCGAGGTCGAGCGCGAAGTCCACCCCGTGCCCTGTGTCCGTCGGCGGCGGCGCGACCGGCGCCTCGTCGAAGAGCACGCTCGCGGCCGTGCGCAGCGCGTGGTCGTCGCCCTCGCGGGCCCCGAGCGCCGTGCGGAAGCTCTCGCGCACCACCGGGTCGTCGTCGACCACCAGCACCCGCGCGTTGAGCTGCGCCCGCGCCGTCACGGCCGCCCTCCGCGCGCCGGCACCGTCACCGTGAACGCCGCGCCGCGCCCCGCGCCGTCGCTCGTCAGCCGCGCGACGCCGCCGGCGCCCTCCACCGCGCGCCGCGCCGCGCCGAGCCCGAGCCCCGAGCCGCGCGCCCGCGTCGTCACCCCGTCGGCGAAGAGCGCCTCGCCGGGGCCCTCGAAGCCAGGCCCGTTATCTGCCACCGTCAGCCACAGCGCGCCGGCGCCGTCGCGCGCCGCCCGCACCGTCACCGCCAGCGGCGCGCCGCCCGCCGCGTGCGCCTCCACCGCGTTGTGAACCGCGTTGATCAGCGCGCGCAGCAGCCGCACCGCGTCGACCTGCTCGTCGAGGACGTCGCCCACCGCCTGCACCTCCAACGTCCCGCCCGCCGCCGCGACCGCGTCCGCCGTCATCGCCCGCAGGTCGCCGAGCAGCGCCGAGACGCTCGCCGCCTTCTGCCGCGGGGCGCTGCCGGCGCCGCTCTGCGCGCGGTGGAAGGCGAGGAGGTCTTGCGCGTGGCCGACGTACGTGTGGAGCTTCTCGAGGCCCGCGGCGAGCGTCGCGCGGCCCGCGGCGGCGGTTCGGTCGACGCCCTCCAGCACGCCCGCCAGCGCCTCGGCCTTGGCGTCGCCCAGGGCCCCCGCGAGGGCGGGCTGGTTCGCCCGGACGAAGCGGGCGGTGCGCGCGAGCTCGCTCGAGGCCTCGGCGCGCGCGGCGAGGGCCCGCAGGTCGGCGGTGGTGACGGCGACGCCGGTGAGCACGTTGCCGACGTCGTGGAGGATCCCGACCGCGGCCTCCAACCTCCCCCGCTCGCGCGCCTCCCGCGCGAGCGAGGCGCCCCGCTCGCCCTCGGCCTGCTTGCGCGCGGAGACATCGCGCACGATGCCGAGGAAGATGCGCCGGTCGCTCAGGGGGATCTCCGCCACCGTGACCTCCGCGGGGAAGGTCTGCCCGTCGGCGCGCCGCCCCATCACCTCGACGGGCCCCTTGCCCACGAGGCGCGCCTCGCCGGTCGCGACGTAGCGCGCGACGTAGCCCGCGTGGTGGCCGCGGAAGGGCTCGGGCATCAGCGCGGAGACGTCCCGGCCCACCAGCGCGTCGCGCGCGACGCCGAACATCGCCTCGCAGGCGCGGTTGCACGACTCGACCACGCCGCGCTCGTCGATGGTGATGAAGGCGTCGACGGAGCTCTCGTAGAGGGCGCGGAGGCGGGCCTCGCGGTCGGCCATGGCGGCGAGGGCGGTGCGGGCGTCGGTCTCGTCGCGGGCGACGGCGTAGATGATGTTCTCGTCCGTGGCGGGCTGGGCGCGCCAGGCGAGCCAGCGGTAGCTCCCGTCGGCGCAGCGGTAGCGGTTGTCGAAGGCGATGGTGGGCACGCCGGCGGAGAGCTTGCCGACCTCGGCCAGCGTCGCGTCGCGGTCGTCGGGGTGCACGAAATCGACGAAGGGCCGGCCCAGGAGGTCTCCCTCCGCGTGCCCGAGCAGGCGGACGAACGCGGGGTTGACCCGAAGGAAATACCCGTCGAAGTTCGCGATGCAGAGCAGGTCGAGCGACAGGGTGAACAGCCGCCGCAGCTCATGCGCCTCACGATCGACGTCGCGCGCCATGACATCTCTCCACGCGCCCGGGGAACAGGCGCCGTGCTTCCCGCACCCGTGCAGGGGTAACGCCGCCCGCCGCGCGCGGTCAAGCGATTCGCGCGACCACCCGCTGACCGCGCCGTGTCCAGGCTCGCGCGCCGCACCCGGGCGCGAATTCCCCTTGCGGCGCTGCGCAGCCTGGGGGCATCCAAGCCGGGACATGCTCACCCCCGGCGAAACGATCCCCGACGTCACCCTCGAAGGCGCCGACGGCAAGCCCGTCCGCGTCCGCGACCTCCCCGGCGAGCGCGCGCTCGTCCTCTACTTCTACCCGAAGGACGAGACCGCGGGCTGCACCGCGGAGGCATGCTCCTTCCGCGACCACTACCAGGACTTCACCGACGCGGGCGCCGACGTGGTGGGCGTCAGCGCCGACGGGCAGGACGCGCACGCCCGCTTCATCGATCGGCACCGGCTCCCCTTCAAGCTGCTCACCGACAAGGGCGGCGCGGCGGCGGCGGCCTTCGGGGTGAAGAAGTCGTTCCTCGGGCTGGTGCCGGGGCGGGTGACCTTCGTGATCGACCGGGCGGGCAAGGTGCGCCACGCCTTCGACTCGCAGATCCGCGCGACGGCCCACGTCGGCGAGGCGCTGCGGGTCGTGCGGGAGATCCAGCAGAAGAGTTGAGCTACGCCTCGGGCGTGCCGCGGTAGAGCCGCTCCGGGCCCGGCGCGTTGGCGGGCGCGGGGGCGTTGGCGACGCGCGCCCGCACGCCGAGCACCGCGCCGAGGGCGACGAGCGTGGCCGTGAGGTTCGAGCCGCCGTAGGAGACGAGCGGCAGGGGGACGCCCACGACGGGGATCATCCCGAAGGCCATCGCGGCGTTGACCAGCACCTGGAGCGACAGGAGCGACCCGACGCCCGCGGCGAGGGCGACGTCGTAGCGGTCCTCCGCGCGGGCGGCGGCGTCGAAGGCGCGCTGGGCGAGCACCGACTGGAGCGCGAGGACGGCGAGGGTGCCGGCGAGCCCGTGCACGCTGCCCCACGCGACGAGCGCGAAGTCGGTGTGCGCGCCCGGCAGGAGGTGCCGCGAGAGCCACGCGGGCGTGCCGAGGGCGCGGCCGGCGGCGAGTGCGTCCATCGCCTGGGTGAGCTGCCACGAGATGCCTGGGTGGGCCTCGGGGTCGAGGAAGGCGCGCAGCCGCGCGAGCTGGTACTCGTGGAGGAGCGAGCGGCCGAGGAGGGCAGCCGGCAGCGCGACGGTGAAGGCGAGCAGCGGGAGCGAGCGTCGCGCGTCGGGCGCGAAGGCGAGCGTCGCGGCGCCGACGAGCAGGAGGAGCACGCCGGTGCCGAGGTCGGGCTGCGCGGCCACGAGCGCGGCGGGGAAGGCCACGCAAAGGAGCACGCCGAGGAGGGCGCGGCCGAGGGTGCGCGTGCCGATGGGGGCGTCGGCGAACCAACGCGCCGCGGCCACGACGGCGCCGAGCTTCAAGAACTCCGAGGGCTGCACCACCAGGGGCCCGAGGCGCAGCCAGCGCCGCACGCCGCCGACGTGCTCCGCGAAGCCCGCGAGCGTGAGGAGGACGGCGCCGAAGGCCGCGACGTGCACCCAGGCGAGCGCGCGGTGGCGGTCGCGGCGCGCGGCGACGAAGGACGCGGCCGCGGCGGCGAGGCCGACGGCGAGCCAACAGGTCTGGCGCAGCGCGAGGCCGCCGTAGCGCGCGGGTTGTAAGGCGCCGAGGGTGTGGAGGTTGGCGAGGCCGACGGCGACGAGCGCCGCAGCGGCCCCGACGAGCCAGGGGTCGACGCCACGGAGGGCGCGGGGGACAGCGACGCTCATGGGAACTCCGAAGAGATGCGGGACCAGGCGCGGAGGACGTGGAGGGCGGCGGGCTCGGCGCCGACGGCGGGGTGGGCCCCGTCCGCGCGCTCGTGGGGCTCGTGGGTCATCACGACGACGACGACGCGCGGGGATTCAGGGGGCGCGACGGCGACGAACCAGTCGGCGGATGCTGTGGGCGGGGTGGCTCGCTCGCCGAAGGCGCCGAGCTGAGGGAGGCCGTCGTACGCGTGGGCGTCGCGCCGGGCGTCGGCCCACTGCGCGAGCGAGGCGAGCGTGCGCTGAGCCTCGCCGGTGGGCAGGTCGACGCGGTCGGACACGACGGGCGTGGTGCGCGACTCGAGCGCGCCGTCGGGGTGGCGAACCTCGTGGACGAGGCGAGGCTGGTACACGGTGCCGCCGTTGACGATCGCGCTGTAGGCGACTGCGACCTGGAGGGCAGTGGCGCGCACCGTCAGGGGCCCCAAGGGGTCCCAGACCGACCCGGTGAGCTCAGGGTCCAGCGGGTAGACCGCGCCGGCGAGCTCGTCGCGCAGGTCGATGCCCGTGGGTTGCCCGAGGCCCACGTGCCGCAGCGCCGCGCCGACGTCGACCCGCGCCGGGCGGAACACCTCCACCACCCGCGCGTCGCAGCCCCAGCCGACGACGTCCCGGAGCAGCGGGCCGCCGCGCGCGTCGCAGCGGCCACCGTCGCCCCGCGGCCCGACCGCGGGGACCCGCGCGTCGAGCGAGACGCCGTGCGCCCTCGCGAGCGCGGCCAGGATCGGGTCGAGCATCCGCCGGAGCGGCGCTTCAGACGCGTCGCGCGTGGCGTAGGCGAGCACCCGGCCGTCGCGCGGGTCGATGGCCACGGCCGTGCCCCGCGAGCCGTCGAGCGCGTCCCACGCCGCGCGCTGGAGGCGCAGGTCGACGTGAGCGACGAGCGTCATCCCCTGGTGGGTCGGCGCGAGCGTGGAGTTGCCGCGCAGGGTGAGGTCCCACGAGCGCTCGACGCCGCGCGCGCCGATGCGGTCGCCGAGGCGGTAGCCGTAGGGCCACGCGCCGTCGTCGGGCGCCATGTCGCGCATCACGCCGACCACCGGGTCGACGGCCGCTCCCTGCGGGTAGCGCCGCATCTCCACCGGCGTCAGCCACGCGCCCGGGATCGCCGCGCGCCGCACGGCCTCGGCCGCGGCCTCGTCGAGGTACTCCCGGACGCGCACCACGCGCTGGCCGCGGCCTTCGAGCAGCGCGTCGAGGTCGCGCTCGCCCATCCCGACGGCGGCCGCGAGCCGCGCCACGGCGCTTCGCTGCGCGCGCAGGCGGGCGGGGATGACGTCGAGCTCCCACCGCGGGACGTTGTCGGCGAGCACCGCCCCGCGGGCGTCGAGGATGCGGCCGCGCGAGGGGCGCGAGGGGGCGGCCTGGGTCGCGGGCGGTGCGCTCGGCCGGCGCGCGAGCTGGAGCTGCGCGGCGCGCCCGGCGAGCACGGCCGCGGCGACGGCGAGCACCGTCGTCATGGCGCGAGCCCGTGCGTGCGGCGACACCTCCATGGTGCCTCCGGGACTATCACGGTCCGCCCGGGCCGTCACCTCCGCGGCAGGCGTTATCGCTTCGGCGGGTCGGGGGCGGGGACGGGGGAGGCGGCGAGGGCCTCCCGGTGAACGGGCACGGCCGCGTCGGCCCGCGCACCCGCGTCGGTCTTCGTCGCGAAGGCGGGTGCGGGGGAAGGGTGCGTCGCGGTGCCGGCGGCGTGCTCCGCGCGGTGGCGGCCCGCGAGCCACGCGGCGGGCGTGAGCAGCAGCGCGGCGACGACCGGGATGGCGGCGCTGCGCGGTGGGAACGCGGATGCGCGGCGGGGCGCGGGGCTCGGCGACCGCGGCGGCGCGCACGCGGCGGTGAGCGCGTCGAGGAACTCCCCCATCGAGGCGAAGCGGCGCTCGCGATCCTTCTCGAGGGCGCGGTGGACGGCGCGCTCGACGGCGGCGGGCACCGACGGCGCGAGGTGCGTGAGGCGCGGCGGGTCGAGGCGGACGATGCTGTCGAAGAGGGCCCGCACCTGCGGCGAGTCGAAGGGCTGCCGGCCCGTCAGGAGCTCGTACCAGATGACCCCCGCCGACCACACGTCGGAGCGCGCGTCGACGTCCGCGGCGCCCTTCACCTGCTCGGGGGACATGTACGCCGGCGTCCCCTGGACGACGCCCATTTCGGTGACCCGCGTCGCGCCGGTGAGCAGGCGCGCGAGGCCGAAGTCGATCACCTTGGGCGTGACCGCGCCGTCGGGGCCGCGCGCGAGGAAGATGTTCTCGGGCTTGAGGTCGCGGTGGAGCACGCCGCGGGCGTGGGCGGCCTGGAGCGCGCGCATCACCGGCCCCATCACCGCGAGCACCTCGTCGGGGCGGTAGCGCTCGCGCGAGGTCATCTCCGTGAAGAGGTCGGCGCCCTCGAGAAACTCCTGCACGAGGTAGAGCGCGCCGGTCTTCTGGTCGCGCCCCATGTCGATCACCTCGACCACGTTGGGGTGGGCCACGCGCGTCGCCGCCTCGGCCTCGATCTGGAAGCGGCGGATCAGCGTGACGTTCTCCGCGCGCTCGGGCTGGAGCATCTTCAGCGCGACGCGCCGGCCCGTCCACACGTGGACGGCCTCGTACACGTTGCCCACGCCGCCGGCCGCGAGCCGACACACGATGCGGAATCGCTCGCTGAAGATCACGCCCGGGGCGAGGTCCTGGGCGGCGCGTGTCGGGGGCGTGGGGGCTGGGCTTGTCGCGGCGGCGGTCTGCATCGGTGCACCGCTCGCAAGCAAGACCGCAGCCGATGGAAATGCCCGCGGTGCCGCATCCGCCGGGTGTGGCGCGGCGCCACGATCCCGTGCGCCGGCGCACGCCTCAGGGCTTCGGGGGGAGGGAACCTTCGCGCGCGAGGACGAGGTGCGTGGCGCCAGCGACGCCGATCGGGAGCACGAAGAGGCCCACCACGGGGACCATCAACCCGAGCGCACCGAGCGCGCCGAAGGTGAGCACGGCGCGGAGGTTGGCGCGCACCCACGCGAGGCGCGCGCGGACGCGCATCTGGCGGAGGCTGAAGGGGTAGTCGAGGAGGTCCCACGCGACCATCAGCGAGGTGACGAGCACCTTGAGCGGGATGGTGACCACGACCGCGATCGGGAGCAGCAGGTCGACGACGGCGAGCGCGAGGAGGATGGGCATCCCGACGGCGAGCGCGGTGAGGGTGACGCGGAGCCCGCGCCAGACGGACTCGAGGAGGTCTTCGTCCGGCCGCGCGGGGGCGCCGAGCTCGCCCTCGAAGGTGCGCGAGAGCTTCTCCAGCGCGGGCCCCGACAACGGCTGCGCGAGCGAGAAGCCCACCACCACCGAGAGCAGCAGCGCGACCACACCGAGCAGCACCTCGACGAGCACGCCCACCACCGCGCCGAGCCGCCCCTGGAGCCCGTCGGTGACGTGGTGCGCGGCGGAGAGCGCGCCCCAGATCCCGAGCGCCGCGACCGCGCCGATGACCACCGCGGCCACAACCACGGGGACGATGGCGAGGGGCCAGCTCTTCGGCCGGAGCACCACGAAGCGAGCGCCCGCCGCGAACGAGCGGGGCCCGTCGAGCACCGACGGCGGCGGGGCCGTGGGCGCGAGGTCGTTCACCGCCCGCCCCGCGCGGCGAGGCGCTGGTGGAGCGAACGGACCGACTGGTTGATGTCGCCGGCGCCGAGGGCGATCACCATGTCGCCGCGCTGCGCGATGGCCTCGAGCCGGTCGACCACCTTCGCCTTGTCGGGCTCGTACACGACGTGGCGGTGGCCGTGACGTCGGATGGCGTCGGCGAGCCGCTCGCCCGTGGCGCCCTCGATGGGGGCCTCGCCCGCGGCGTACACCTCCGTCACCACCAGCACGTCGGCCTGGTTGAAGGCGCGGGTGAACTCGTGGAAGAGGTCGCGCGTCCTGCTGTAGCGGTGCGGCTGGAAGGCGGCGACCACGCGGCGCCCGAAGCCCGCCTTGGCGGCCTGGAGCGTGGCCTCCACCTCGGCGGGGTGGTGGCCGTAGTCGTCGACCATGGTGACGCCGTCGACCTCGCCGACGATGGTGAAGCGCCGCTGCACGCCTTCGAAGTTGGCGAGGGCCTCGCGCACGACGTCGAGGGGCACGTCGAGCTCGTCGCACACGGCGATGACGGCGAGGCAGTTGAGCACGTTGTGCTGGCCGGGCACGCGCACCGCGAAGCGCCCGAGGGCCTCGCCGCGGCGGGTCACCTCGAAGCTGGTGGTGGTCCCCTGGAAGCGCGGCGCCGAGGCGACGTAGTCGGCCTGGGGGTTGGTGCCGTAGGTGACGTGGCGGCGGTCGATGCGCGGGAGGATCTCCTGCACGGCCGGGTGGTCGAGGCACACCACCGCGAGGCCGTAGAAGGGGATGCGCTGGGCGAAGTCGACGAAGGCCGTCTTGAGGGCCTCGTAGGTGCGGTGGTGGTCGAGGTGCTCGGGGTCGACGTTGGTGATCACCGCCACGGTGGGGGTGAGCTTGAGGAAGCTCCCGTCGCTCTCGTCGGCCTCGGCGACGAGGAGCTCGCCGGCGCCGGCCTTGGCGTTGGTTCCGATGGCGTTGAGCTTGCCGCCGATGACCACGGTGGGGTCGAGGCCCGCGGCGGTGAGGGCGGTGGCGACGAGCGAGGTGGTGGTGGTCTTGCCGTGCGATCCCGCGATGGCGATGCCGTACTTCAGGCGCATCAGCTCGGCGAGCATCTCGGCGCGGGGGATGACGGGGATCCCCTTCTCGCGGGCGAGCGCGACCTCGGGGTTGTCGCGCGGGACGGCCGACGAGTAGACGACGACGTCGACGTCGGCGAGGTTCTCGGCGCGGTGGCCGGCGTAGGTGCGGGCGCCGAGGGCGTCGAGACGTCGCGTGGCGTCGCTGGCCTTGAGGTCGCTGCCCGACACCTGGTAGCCGAGCGAGAGGAGCACCTCGGCGATGCCCGACATGCCGATGCCCCCGATGCCGATGAAGTGAATGTGTTTGACCCGTCCGCGGAACATTGGCGCGGTTGTTTACCCGCTTCCCGCCGCGGCCGCCACCATGCGATGGAAGGCGTGCGTCCCCGCCTCCCAGCCCGGCGCGTAGCGCCCGCGCCCGTAGAGCCGCGACGCGAGCCCGCGGTGCACGGCCTCGACCACGGCGTCGTCCTCGCGCTCGACGGTGTCGAGGTCGCCGCCCGCGCCGCGGCCCATCTGCGCGGCGTCCCAGACGTAGCGGAGGTAGTCGACGCGGGTGCGGTCGGGGGCGACGGGGACGACGACGTTCACCGAGAGGCCCCAGGGGTAGAAGTTGAGCATCGTGTTGGGGAAGAGCCAGAGGTAGAGCGCGGCGTTGCGATCACCGGGGCGCGCGGGGTCGGGCGGGAGGAGCGCGTCGCCGTCGGGCGCGGCGCCCACCTGGAGCACGGCGCGCGTGAAGAGCTCGGTGCGGTACGAGGGCAGGTCGAGCGCGCCCATGAGCCCCGGGTGGACGAAGGGGACGTGGAAGCCTTCGAGGTAGTTCTCGACGTAGAGCGCCCAGTGGGCCGCGACGGTGAACGAGCGGTCGCCCGACGGGTCGCGCACGAGCGCACCGATGGGGAGTGAGGCGAGACGTGCTCGCGCGTCGCCGCACCACGCGTCGAAGGACACCAGCGGGTCGACGGCGGCGAAGGGGAGCGCGTCCCAGTGCGCGACGGCGGCTTCGCGGAGGTGGTCGGTTTCGCAGGGCGCGTCGAAGCCGGGCGCGGCGCGGCATTTCCCGTCGAGCCCGAAGCGTCGGCCGTGGTAGCCGCAGCGGATGGTGGCGAGCGAGGTGCGGGCGGCGACGAGTTCCATGCCGCGGTGGGTGCAGGTGTTGGAGAGGCAGCGCAACGAGGCGCCGTCGCGCGCGGCGAGGAGGGGCTCGTCGAGCGCGCCCGGCAGCAGCGAGAAGGGCGCGACGTCGCCGGCGGCGGGCACCTCCGCGAGGGCGGGCGCGAGCTGCCACGAGTGCGCGAAGAGCGCCTCGCGCTGCCAGCGGAACCAGTCGGGGTCGCGGTAGAAGGGCGCGGGCGGCGTGCGGGCGAGGCGGAGGTCGTCGGCGATGTCGAGGGGCGACGGGGGGCGCATGGCGGAGGGCGGTGATGCCACGGGGCGGGGGCGGACGTCATCCCGCGTGCGACGTGGCCCGCTGACACGACTCGCACTCCGTGGCATCACCGCCCTCCGCCGCGATGCCCCCCGTCCACCTGCCCGTCCTCCCCGAGGCGCCTGCGCCCGTGCGACTCCCCGCGCTCTACGCCCGCTGGGCCGCGGAGCTGCTCCCCGGCGACCTCCCCGCCGAGCCGCACGCCACCTGCGACGCCTGCGCGATGCTCCCCGCGGACGGCGCGCCCGCGGAAGGCGCGCTCCACTTCGACGCCGAGACGCGCTGCTGCACCTTCCACCCGGCGCTCCCCAACTTCCTCGTCGGCCGCGTGCTGCGCGAGCCGGGCCCCGACGTCGCGCGCTCGGCCGACGTGATCCGCGCGCGCATCGCGGGGCGCGCCGGGGTGTCGCCGCTCGGCGTCGCGCCCACCGACGAGGGCCGCGCCCGCTACGAGGAAGCCGTGCGCGCGGGCGCCTTCGGCCGCAGCCCCGACCTGCGATGCCCGCACCTGCGGCCCGGCGAGCCCGAGGGGTGCGCGGTCTGGGCCCACCGCAACGCCACGTGCGCGACGTGGTTCTGCAAGCACGACCGCGGCGCGCCGGGGATGGCCTTCTGGTCGCGGCTCCGTGAGCTCTTCGCGCTCGCCGAGGCGCGACTCGCGCGGTGGTGCCTCCTCGCGCTCGACCTCGGCGACGAGGCCCTCGCGCGCTGCCTCCCCGAGGGCGACCCCGTCGGCCGGAGGGGCGCTGCCGTAGCCTCCGACGGCGCGTCGTGGGACGCGCAGTGGGGGCGCTGGGCGGGGCGGGAGGAGGCGTTCTTCGTGGCGTGCGCGGAGCGGGTCGACGGGCTCGCGTGGGGGGACGTCGTCCACGTGTGCGGGGCCGACGCCGACGTGCTCGCGACGTTGGTCCGTGCGGCCCGTCGGGCGCTCGACGAGGACGCGCCGCTCCCCGCCGCGCTCCGCTTCAACGGCCACGTGAGTGGTGGTGAGGACGGGGGCGACGCCGCCGTCCACGGCTACTCGCACTACGACCCGCTGGTGATCCCCGTCGAGATGGTGGTGGCGCTCCGTCGCTTCGACGGTCGCCCGACGGGGCAGGTGCTGGAGGAGCTGGCGGGGGAGGGGGTGTCGCTCGACGACGCGGCGCTACGGCAGCTCGTCGAGTGCGAGGTGCTCGTCGCGCGGTGAGCGAGGCGAGGGAAGCGGTCAGCCGCGGATGAAGGCGTCCATCGCCTGGAACTGCTTCTCGGCCGTCTTCGCCTTGCCGGCGCGGACGCCGGTGGCGACGCCGCCGCGGGCGCGGGAGAAGGTGGTCGCGGTGGCCTTGGGCTTCGGTTCGTCGTGGTTCATGCGGTCCCCTTTCGAGTGGTGCCCGCGGTGAGTATCGCATCGCCGGTGCGCTGGCAACCGCGGCGCCCGTCGCCCGCCCCGTGATACCGTCCGCCCCCTCCGCCGGGGACACGCCGCCATGCAGCCGAACGAACTCGAAGACGTGATGACGGGCTACTACCGCGACCGCGCGCCGGCCCGCCTGCTCCAAGCGCTCCGGCACGTCGCCGCGGACCACCTCGCGAAGCTCCCGCCCCACGTGCGCGCGACGCGCCTCGCCTTCTTCGCCGCCGCCGTGCGCGGCGACGACGCGACCCTCGCCGAAGTCCGCGGACTCAGCGACGGGGCGAACGCCGCGGGCCGCGCCTTCCTCGACGAGGTGCTCGCCGAGGCCGTGCCCCCGGCGCGGCGCGGGCCCGCGAAGACGGCCCAGGACCTCGACGCGCGGTGGAGCGAGTTCTTCGCCACCGGGGACGCGGCGCCCGTGCGCGAGATCGCGGAGGTTCTCGCGTGGCCCGACCGCCTCCGCGCGCACGTCACCGGGCTCCTCACCGAGAAGCGCTGGACCGACGCTTTCTTCGGCTCGGCCTCGAAGCGCCGCGCGGAGCTCGCCGCGCGCCTGCAACCGCTCGGGGTCCGCGTCGACGTCGACGCCGGCGCCGTCCGCAACGCCGCCGACCTCGACTGCCTCACGCTGCTCCGCGGGACGGAGGTGGCGCCCGACAAGGTCAAGGCCCTGCAGCAGGCGCTCCCGTCGCCGCTCGGCGCGCCCGACCTTCTCCACATGTCGACGAAGACCTCCGCCCTCTGGTCGCTCGCCTCCAACGGCGCCCGCCATGCGCCGGTGCTCGACGTGTGCGCGGAGGCGCTCGCGAAGGCCGAGGGCCCCGCCCGACTCTCGCTGCTGAGCGCGCTCGGCCACGCGCGCCTCGAGCGCGGCGACGTCGACGAGGCGCGCGCCCTCGCCGACGAGGCGCTCGCCGCGGAGCCCGGGGACGAGACCTTCCTCGCGCTCCGTGCGCAGGCGGAGGAGGGCGTCGCGCGCCGCGCCGCCAGGGAGCTGTTCGTGCGCTCGTTCGAGGCGGGCGAGCCCGCCGGGGACACGTCGGCGCTGCGGTCGCGCGCACGGTCGCACGCGCCGCCGGCCTTCCGGGTGTTCGCCGAGGTGCGCGCGGCGGGGACGCCGGGCAACCCCAAGGCCGACGGGCTCACGTCGTCGTGGGACGTCACGTTTCGCGGCGAGCGCTCGAAGGGGTGGCGGTGGTTCTGGTCGGAGCCTGACGGGCAGGCGCTCGCCGACCGCTGGGTGACGCTCGGCGTGGCCCACTACGAGAACCCCGGCCTGTGGGTTCGCTTCCCCGACGCGATGCGCGCCGCCGAGCAGCGGGCCCTGCAGCGCGACCACTTCCTCGCGCTCACGGGGCGCGCGCCCGACGACGCCAGGCGCCACGCCGACGGGCTCGTCGCGCTCCGCTACGAGGCGGCCGACCTCGCCGCGCTGGCGCCGGTGGCCGAGCTCCCCGACGGCCGCGGCGACGCGACGCTCTGGCTGCGCGCGTCGGACGGCGCGCTCGTCGCGGCGTCGGTGCGGGCGGGCGGCGTCGAGCGACCGTGGGCCCGGTACGCGTTCCTGTACGACGACGCGGCGCCGACCATCGAGGCGCCCGCGGACTTCATCGACGCGCGGCAGGGGATGGTGAAGGTCGCGAAGGAGTGAGGGCGCGCCGATCAGTCGTCGCGGGGCGCGCGCGCGACCGCGAAGCCCACGAAGGCGCCGTAGTACATCACGTTGGGCACGAGCCGCAGCGCGAAGCCCGCGCTCGCGCCGCGGAGAATGAGCACGTCGGCGAGCGCCCAGAGCGCGTACTGAACCGCCACGAACCCCATCGCGTCGCGCGCCCACCGCGCCCTCGCCGGGTTGACGTCGCGCCGGCGCGGGAGCACCGCGAAGCGCCACGCGAGCGCCTGTGTGAGCGCGAGGCACTCGTAGGCGAGGAAGATCCACCGGGGCTCGCGCTGCATCGCCGGGACGAGACGCGCGGGGGCCGCCATCAGCACCGACACCAGCGCGCCCCACGCGACGCCGAGCGCCACCGCCCGCCCCGCGTCGGCGTCAGGCCGCGTCGCCCGCTCCGCCAGCACGTACGCGCGCACGTCGCCGAGCAGCACGAACGCGATCGAGAGCGCCTGCACCGCGCCGCCGTGGTCGGGCAGCAGCGGCGAGCTCGTCGCCGTCAGCACCGCGTCGACGAGGATCTCCACGCCGAACAACGCCGCCCACGCCGCGAGGAAGCCCCGCAGCGGGCCGCCCCGTCGCGCGCGCCACGCCCAGAGAAGCGCGAGCGCGCCCATCGCCACGACGAGCCCGGGCTGGTGCCACGGCGAGTCGTAGAGGCGCTGCCAGAGGGGCTTCATCGCCGCACCACGGGGCCGGTGTCGACCACTTCGAACGCGTCGCCGGGCACGTCGGCGAGGGCGTCGAGGTCGTCGGGGTCCCACCGCGGGTCGGGCGCGCCGGAGATGTACCAGTTGGTCCCCGTGTCGGCCGTCATCAGACCGTAGCGGGCCAGCGCGTCGAGGATCACCCGCGTCTGCCCGGTGAAGCGCGTGCGGTCGAACGAAGCCTTGAGCCGCAGGCGCATCCCCATCGGCGGCGCGTCGGGGTCGTCGGTGCCGCCGGGGTGGTTGGCCGGCGCGATCCAGCCGTCGCGCGTGTGGTTGAAGGTCACGCGGAGCGCGTGGCGGATGGCGCTTGCTTGAACCTCCCCGGCCCGCGCGAGGCCCGGCAGGATGGGGAGGCCCGCCTGGTCGGTGGAGGTCCACCCCCGCGGGCGTCGCGTGTTGGTGCGGAGGTCGAAGACGGCGCCCGAGCCCGCGCGCCATCCGTTGGGCGTCCGCCGCGCGTGGTAGAGCTCGAACAGCTTGCAGGTGCCCTGCTGGACGACGATCACGTGGTGGTCGTTGCCGCGCTCGATCGGCGCGTCGAGGGGGATGGGGTAGGGCCCCGGGTCGCTCTCGTCGCCGTACTCGTCGAAGGTCACCGGCACGGGCTCCTGCTCGCGCGACACCCCGCGGTACGGGATGCCGTGGCGCGCGATCGCGCCGAAGTCCGCGTGGAGCCGCATCGGCCCGTGCGCCGCGATGTTGGCGAGGATGGCGTCGGAGCGCGGATGACGCGGCGCGGCGGAGACTTCGGTGTTCCAGGTGTCGTCGGGGGGGAAGACGGGGCAGCCGGCGACGGTGGGGGAGGCGCCGGCGGGGTCGTCGGGCGGGGCGACGGCCATCTCCTCGCCGCGGACGGTGTAGGCCACCTGGCGCGCGGCGCTTCGCGCGCAGCGGCACGACGCGCCGGCGAGCGCGAGGAGGGCGAAGGCCAGGGGAGGGGAAAAGGCGCGCACGGGGCGTCCGGTGGTACCGCCCGGCGCGCGTCGGGGTCAATCCGTGCGTTGCGCTCGCAAAACGGGCGCTTGTGCCGCGACGGGCAACGCCCCCACACTCCGCGCACCTATGGCCCGCCGCCCCACCGCGTACTGGGAGTACATCAAGGTCGAAGAGATCCTCTCGCTCCAGGGGGGGCTCGAGCCCGACGACCGGGGCCTCGCCAACGACGAGGTGATGTTCATCACCATCCACCAGATCGACGAGCTGTGGATGAAGCTCCTGCTGCGCGAGCTCGTCGCGGCGCGCGACCTCTTCAAGCGCTCGCCCGTCCCCGAGCAGTCCCTCGCGGCGGCGGTGCGCGGCGTCGACCGGATGACCGAGATCCTGCGCCACCTGGCCACGCACTTCTCCCTGATGGAGACGCTCACCACGCGCGACTACCTCGGCTTCCGCGACAAGCTCTCGCCCGCCAGCGGCTTCCAGTCGGCGCAGCTCCGAGAGATCGAGATCCTCGCCGGCCTCCCCGAAGAAGACCGCATCCCGCTCGGCGAGACCCGCGGGTACATGCACATGCTCCGCAACCACGACGGCTCGCCGTCGAGCGCGTCGGCCCGGGTGGAGGCGCGCCTCGCCGACAAGCCCTCGCTGCTCGACGCCGTCAACGACTGGCTCTTCCGCACGCCGATCCAGGGCTCGACGCCCGCCGCGCCCGACGACGCCGCGCGCGTGAAGGACTTCCTCGAGGCGTACCTCGCCGGGCACGCGCGCGCGGCCCAGTCGGCGCTCGCGCTCGGCCGCGAGGTGGCCCACAACGCCGCCGAGGCCGACCGGCTCACCGCCCGCTACGAGAAGGAGATGCAGGGCGCCCGCGCCTTCCTCCTCGCCGAGGACGCGCCCGAGGCGGCGCGCGCCCGCGCCTCGCGCATCCGTGCGGCGCTGGTGTTCATCGAGAGCTACCGCGAGCTGCCGCTGCTGGCGTGGCCGCGCGCCGTCATCGACGCGCTCGTGGCCTTCGAGCAGGGGTTCGTGATGTTCCGCCAGCGCCACGCGCGGATGGTCGAGCGCGTGATCGGGCGGCGCACGGGCACCGGCGGCTCGGCCGGGGTGGAGTACCTCGACCAGACCGCCCTGCGGTACCGCATCTTCCGCGACGTGTGGGCCGTCCGCACGCTGCTCGTCCCGCAGCGCGAGCTCCCGCCCGTCGAGCACGCCGACCGCTACGGCTTCGCGGGCGACGCCCGCTGAACACCTCAGGAGACACTCACCCCATGCGCATCGCCTGCCTCGGCGGGGGCCCCGCGGGTCTCTACTTCTCGATCCTCATGAAGAAGGCGCGGCCCGACTACGACGTCACCGTGGTCGAGCGCAACCGCCCCGACGACACCTTCGGCTGGGGCGTGGTCTTCTCCGACAAGACCATGGGCGGCTTCCGCGCGGCGGACGAGCCCGTGGTCGACGAGATCGAGCGGGCCTTCCGCCATTGGGACGACATCGACGTCTTCTTCAAGGGCCGCAAGTTCACCTCCGGGGGCCACGGCTTCTGCGGCATCGCGCGCAAGAAGCTCCTCGACATCTTCCAGCGCCGCGCGGCCGGCCTCGGCGTCAAGCTCCGCTTCGAAACCGACGTCCGCGCGCCCGACGACTACGCGAAGGAGCACGACCTCGTGGTGGGCTCCGACGGCGTCCACTCGGTGACCCGCGCGCAGCACGAGGCCCACTTCAACCCGCGCATCGCGGTGGGGCGCTGCCGCTTCATCTGGCTCGGCACGCGCAAGAAGCTCGACGCCTTCACCTTCGCCTTCGCCCAGACCGAGCACGGGTGGTTCAACCTCCACGCCTACCGCTTCGACGACGAGTGGTCGACCTTCATCGTCGAAACCCCGGAGCCCACCTGGGAGGCCCACGGCATCGGCGCGATGGAGCCCGCGGAGTCCGTCGCCTTCTGCGAGCGCCTCTTCGCCGACCTGCTCGACGGCAACCCGCTGGTGTCCAACGCCCGCCACCTCCGCGGGTCGGCCGTGTGGCTCAAGTTCAACCGGGTGCTCTGCGAGCGGTGGTACCGCGACAACGTGGTTCTCCTGGGCGACGCCGCGCACACCGCCCACTTCTCCATCGGCTCGGGCACCAAGCTCGCGATGGAGGACGCGATCGCCCTCGCGCGCGTCTTCGAAACGACCGGAGGCGACGTCAACGAGCGCCTCGCCCGCTACCAGAGCGAGCGCGAGGTCGAGGCCCTCAAGCTCCAGAGCGCGGCGCGCAACCGGCAGACGTGGTTCGAAGACATCGAGCGCTACGTGGGGCTCGCGCCCGAGCAGTTCGTCTTCTCGCTGCTCACCGGGAGCCAGCGGGTGGGCCACGAGAGCCTCCGCCTCCGCGACGCGAACTACACCAAGGGCTTCGACGGCTGGTTCGCCGCGGCGAGCGGGCTGCCGGCCGCGCCGGTGCCGCCGATGTTCACGCCCTTCGCGCTGCGCGGGATGACGCTGGCCAACCGGGTCGCCGTCGCGCCGATGTGCATGTACTCCGCGGTCGACGGGGTGCCCAACGACTTCCACCGCGTCCACTACGGCGCGCGCGGCCGCGGCGGCGCCGGGCTCCTCTTCACCGAGATGACCGACGTCACCCCCGACGGCCGCATCTCCCCCGGCTGCACCGGCCTCTGGAACGACGCGCAGACGTCGGCGTGGAAGGCGATCGTCGACGACGTGCACGCGGCTGGCGCGACGAAGGTGTGCGTCCAGCTCGGCCACGCAGGGCGCAAGGGGTCGACGCGGGTCTCGTGGGAGGGGGCCGACCAGCCGCTCGCGGCGGGCAACTGGCCGCTCGTCGCGCCGTCGCCGCTGCCGTACATCGAGGGTGTCTCGCAGGTGCCGCGCGCGATGACCCGCGACGACATGGACGCCGTGCGTGAGGCGTTCGTGGCCGCGACGAGGCGCGCGGAGGCGGCGGGCTTCGACATGATCGAGCTCCACGCGGCGCACGGGTACCTGCTGTCGTCGTTCCTGTCGCCGCTGACCAACCGGCGCGACGACGAGTACGGCGGGAGCACCGAGAACCGCTGCCGCTTCCCGCTCGAGGTGTTCGCTGCGATGCGCGCGGCGTGGGACGCGACGAAGCCCATGTCGGTGCGCCTCTCGGCCCATGACTGGGTGCCGGGCGGGATGACGCCCGAAGAGGCGACCGAGGTCGCGCGGCGCTTCAAGGACGCGGGCGCCGACATCGTCCACGTGTCGTCGGGCCAGGTGAGCCGCGACGAGAAGCCGGTGTACGGGCGGATGTTCCAGGTGCCCTTCTCCGACCGCATCCGCAACGAGGCCGGGGTGCCGACGATCGCGGTGGGCAACATCACCGAGTACGACCACGTGAACACCATCGTCGCCGCCGGCCGCGCCGACCTCTGCGCGCTCGCGCGGGCCCACCTCGCCGACCCGTACTGGACGCTCCACGCGGCCGCGCAGCAGGGCCACAGGGTGGCGTGGCCGAAGCAGTACGACGCGGGCAGGATCCAGTACGAGCGCGAGCTCCAGCGGGCCGCGCAGCTCGCGCTCAACGCGTGAGCGTCACCGCGGCGTGAACCGCACCGACAGCCCCGCGTCGAGGCGCTGCACGGGCGCCGTCACGCGGTACACCGAGCGGCCGCCCACTCACCACCACGGCTCGGCGCACTCGTCGAGCGCGTCGGTCGGGAAGAGCGCGACGGTCGTGCTCGGCTCGCCGAGGCGCCCGACGCCACGGCCCGCCGCGTTGACGAGGTCGACGCGGCGGAAGATCGTCCCCGCCCGCGCGGGCCCGGCGACCCCGCGGACGGGCGTGACGTTCACCTCCTCGCGCCGCTCGATGCGCAAGGAGAGGGGCTCGTCGACGGACGGCGAATGGAAGGAGACCGCGCCCGGCGCGCCGAGGGCCGCGAGCTGGCGTTCGAGGAAGCCCGCGAGCTCACGACGGTCGCGCCGGGCCTCGGCGGGCAGCGCGTGGCACCGCGACGTCCCCGACTGGCACCGCGTCGCGATCGTCTCCAGGGGGATGGACTCGCCGGGGTCGACGCAGCGCAGCTCGAGCGCGACGCGGACGACGGCGCGCAGCCCCACATCCTCGGGAAGGAGCCCGAAGCGCTCGGCGCAGCGGGCCCCCAATCGCTCGCGGAGCGCCCGCGCGTCCTCGTCGGAGAGCCCGTAGGCGCCAGGGGCGGCGAGCATCGCGCGGAGCGCTGCCTCGTCTCCCGCGGCGGCCGCGCCCCGCACCCGTTGGAGCTCAACCTCGGCCCGCACGACGGCCTCTCGCGTAGCGCGATCGAGTTCGCCGGAGGTCACTTCCGGGGCCGCGTCGTCGCCCTCTTGCGGCGACAAAGCGCGGGGCTCTTGCGCGACGGCTTCGGTCGGGGGCGCCGTCGCCCGACGCGCGAAGACCCAGGTTGCCGCGAACGCAGCGAACGCCACGGCCGCCACGCGTGCGACGTGACGTCCCCGCGCCGCGCGCAGCGAGCCGCCCCAGTGCGTCGCGAGCGAGCGCCACGCGTCCTCCTCCCGCGCGTGGACGTCGGCGCGGGCACACCGGGCGACGTCGGCGAGCGCGTCGTTCCAGGCCGCGGGGTGCGGCGCCTCGTCGAGCAGCGCGCCGCCGTACCACCAGCGGTCGTCGCGGCGTTCGAGGTGCTCGGCGCCCGCCACCGCCACGGCGTCGCGGTCGACCAGCACGAGCGCCGTCGGCGTGGTGAGCGCGCCCAGCCCGGGCTCCCGCGCGACCCCGGCGGACGGCCGGTCGAGCCACCACGCGGCCAACCCCGCCACGCCCCCGAGCGTGAGCGACGCGACCCCAAGGGCCGCCGCGTCCGACGTGGCGATCGCGGCCGCGCCCGCCCCGAAGACCAGCGCCTGCAGCGGGAGCGTGCGCCCCCACGTGAACGTCGGGTGCCACCACGCGCCGAGGGGACCGTGCAGGGGTTCGAGCGCCCCGCGCGCAGTCACCGTCGCGCGGAGCTGGGCCGGCAGCGCGGCGAGCGGCACCCAGCGGAGTGGCGGCGCGTCGGTGAGCGGCGGGGCGAGGCGCACGGCACCGCGAGGGTAGCGCAGTCGCGCCGCGGCCCGCCGTGGGCTTGCGCTGTCGCGCTGTGGCAAGCGACCCTCTCGCAATGCCCGTCACGCTGCTCCTGCTCGCCGAGGTCGCCGACAAGGAGGGGCCGCTATGGATCCCGTGGCTCTCCTCCGGGCTCCTCGCGGCGCTCGCCTTCGCGCTGGTTCGCTGGCGCCTGCGCGTGGTTTGGGTGATGGTGCCGCTCTCCCTCGCCTGGGCCTGGCTGCTCGTCGCCAGCGCGACCGAACCCGACCTGCTCCCGAGCCTGCTCGCGGAGCTCGGCCCCGGCCACGTCGCGTCGCAGCTCGCCCCGGCGCCGATCGCGCTCCTCGCCGCGGTCGCACCCGTCGTCCGCGTGGAGCTGCCCGCGGCCCGCGCGTGGTGGGCGGCGCGCTCGCGTCGTGCGGCGCCCGGCTCGCGCACCGTCGAGCCCTACCGCGGCGCGTCGCCTGACGCGTCGCCCGGCGTGTTCCCGCGCCGTCTGCTCGCGGTCGGTGTCGCCGTGGCGGCCGCGTTGGGGGCGCTCGCGACGATGGCGCTCACACGCATCGCCGCCGCTCGCGACGCTGGATGAGCCCGCGCCGCGCGAGCGCCGCGCAACGTTTCGTCTACCCCCGGCGCTGTGCAGCGCGCGCGCACGCCACCGCGGTGACCGCGCCCGATTCCCCTGCGCACGCCAGCGCGCGATGATGCTCGATCATGCGCGCTCCTCCGTTCGCTCCTCGCCTCGGGGCTTGCGTCGCCCTCCTGCTTTCCTCTTCGTGCAGCGGGCCGCCCGCCGCGACGACGCCTCCGCTCATCATCGTGGGCCGGCCCGACGCGTCCCCCGATGTCGCCGACGACGCCGCGCCTGATGACGCGTCGCCCGACGCTCCCGTCACCGCGCCGGATGCGAGTGCGCTCGACGCGACGCCGTCGCCCGACGTCGCCGTGCCGGACGTCACCCTCGAAGCCGCCGACGACGACGCGGGGGACGCCGGCGCGCCCGACGTTCCGCTCGTGCGGCCCGAGGACGTGCCGGCCTTCGAGCCCGGCGTGGTGACCTTCGCGGGCGGCGCGATGGCGGGGCTCTCCGACGGCCTCCGCGGCGACGCGCACTTCAACAACCCGGTGAACGTGGCGGTGAGCCCGATGGGCGACGCCTACGTGGCGGACTTCGACAACAACGCGATCCGCAAGATCGAGCCCGACGGGTGGGTGACGACCTTCCTGCGGCAGCAGGGCTTCGAAGCGCCCTTCGGGATGGTGTTCGCGCCCGACGGCACGATGTACCTGGAGACCGACGCCAACGACCGCGGTGGCCGCACCAACGACACCGGGACCCTCTGGCGACTGCGCCCCGGCGAGCGCCGCGCCACCGCGCTCGCCCGCGACCTCGGGCGGCCGCGCGGCATGGTCATCCTCCCCGACGGGCGCCTCGCCCTCTCCGACTACACCCGCCACGTCATCGAGACCTTCGACCCCGCCGACGGGACCGTCACCGTCATCGCGGGCACCGCCCGCATGGCGGGCTTCGCCGACGGCACCGGCGCCGCGGCCCGCTTCGATCGCCCCTACGGCATGGCCCTCCGCGGCGACGGCGCGCTGCTCGTGGCCGACCAGGGCAACCAGCGCGTCCGCGTCGTGACGCTCGCGGGCGCGGTCACCACGCTCGCGGGCAGCGGGACGCGCGGCGGCGACGACGGGCCCGCGGCGACCGCGACCTTCGACGGGCCGCAGGGCGTGGCGCTCGCGGCCGACGGGACGCTCTTCGTCAGCGAGGCCGACGGCCACCTCGTGCGCCGCGTCGCGCCCGACGGCGCGGTCACCACCGTGGCGGGCAACCGCATGGGCGGCTTCGTCGACGGGCCGCTCAGCGAGGCGGTGTTCTACGGGCTGGAGGGCATCGCGCTCTCGCCCGACGGCGCCGTGCTCTACCTCCCCGACGGCAACCGCGGCACCGGCGGGCTCTACCACCGCATGCGGCGGCTCCACTGCGCCGACGCGCCGCGCGGAGGCGGTTCCAACGCGCGTCGCGCGGGTTCAGCGACCAACCGCGTGTGCCCGACGACGGTCGCTGTCTGCTCACCGGCCGTCACGCTCACCGCCCCCGGCGCTTGCTCACCGGCGGAGGTCGCGTGAACAGGCTTGTTTCCAGTGACTTCCACGGCTGAGCTCCCCCGCGCGGGCCGGCCTCGCCGTGGACCCGCGTGGCTCGCCCATTTCCGGGCCCTTCGAAGCCCCCGATCGGATGAGCAAGCGCCGAGGCCGGTGAGCAGGCGCGCCGCTCCGTTGAATTGGCGCATCCGCCGCCGTGCACGCGCCGCGGTAGGCTCGCGCGGTGGACGAGCCCGCCCCCGACCCGCGCACCGCCGCCCGCGTGGCGTCGATCCGCGCCGCGTGCGCGCTGCCGGTGGCGCGGGTGCACGGCTCGCTGGAGGGGCGCGCCGACGGCGAGGTGCTGGCCGCCACGATCGAGCCCGACGGCCGCCACGCTGCCCTGGTGCTGCGCGACGCCATCGAGCGCTGGGACCTCGACGCGCTCGCCTGCGTCGGGCGCTGGGAGGTGGCGCCGCCGGGGTACGTGAACAACGCCGTGTGCGTCGCGCGGGCGCCCGGCGGCGTGCGCGTCGACGGCCCCGCCGGCCTCTGGCGCGCGACCGACGCGGGCGATGGGTGGCGCGCGCTCCCCACGATCGACCGACTCGGCACTTTCACGCAAGCGGTGGGGGACGTCCTCGCGGTGTGGAGGCAGGGCATCCTGCACGTCTTCCACTTCGAGGACGGCGCGTCGTGCTGGTCCGCGCCACTCCAGGCCGCGCCGGCCGAGGTCGCCCTCTCACGCGACGGCCGCTTCCTCCTGCGGAGCGTCTCGGCCGCGAGCTTCGACGTCCTCGAGCCCATCGCGCCGGGCGCGGGCGGGCCCGCCGAGCTCCGCACCGTCGCCCGTATCGCCACGGGGGCGCCGACCGTGGGCGGCGTCCGCGCCGTGGCCGTCAACGGGGCGCGGAGGCTCGCCGCGATCGCGACCACGGAGGGCGTCGTCCTCGGCCGATGGGACGACTGGTGGGGCGCGGTCACCCTCGCGGCGCGGCCCAGACGGCCGTTGCAAATGGGCTTCTCCGGGGACGGCGGCAGGCTCGTTCTCCGCGATGGCGACTGCGTCGTCCGGGTCGACGTGGCGACGGGCGAGGTGCGCCTCTCGCGCGGTGAGCCCGGTCCCAACGGCAAGACCTCGTATGCGTGGCCGGCCACGTCGTCGGGCCGCGTGCTCGGCGTGTCGCGCGGCGGCCTCCACGTGCTCGACGATACGGCCGAGGACTTCCGCACGCGCGCCTTCGACCCCGTCGGCCAGGTCGCCTGCGCCGCGGGGACGCCCGACGGCCGCGCGCTCATCACGGGGGCCGACGACGGCGCGGTGCGCGTGCGCGACCGGGCCACCGGCGAGGTGCTCGCCCAGGCCGAAGCGGGCGCCGCGGTGGTCGCCGTCGCGGCGTCGCCCGACGGCCGCGAGGTGGTCGCCCTCCGCGCCGACGGCGAACTCTCGTGGTACGACCGCGCCACCGGCGCCCTCGCCGGCCGCGTCGACAACGTCCTCGACGCGAAGCGCGGCGACGCCAGCGGCCTCGCGCTCTCCCCCGACGGGCGCGTCGCCGCGGTGGTCGGGCGGCCCCTCGCGCCCGTCGTGGTGCGGGTCGACCTCGCGACCGGCGCCCGAGGCGCGCTCGACCCGCCCCCGGGCGGCGCCAAGGCCCCGTCGGAGGGCGACGCGTCCTTCACGGCGGAGGGCGCGATCCGTTGCCTCCGCGCGCAGGATTTCGGCGAGGAGGGGACGCGGATCGTCGTCGTCGAGCACGCGCCCGACGGCGCCGCGCGCGCGCTCCTGCCGCGGCCGCAGATCGACCTGGGCGAGGAGACCGCCATCGACTCGCTGTGGTACGTGCTCTCGCGCGACGGGCGCCTCCTCTGGCGCTGCGCGTCGGGCGCCGCGATGGGCACCGCCGTCTCCGTCGTCGCCACCGACGCGCCCGACGATCCCCCGGTGCAATGGGCGATCGACGGCTGGCCCCTCACGCAATGCGCTGGCGACCGCCTCCTCGCCTTCGCGACCTTCGACGGCTCGCTCGTGCTCCTCGCCGCGCACGGCGCCAGCGTGAGCACCCCCTGGCCGCGGGGCTGCGTGCCGCTCGCGTTCGCGCCCGACGACGGCGCGCTCTGGGTCCGCGACGCGTCGGGCCTCGTCGCCGAGGTCACCGTCCCCTCCTCGCTCCGCGCGCCCGCGGCGCCCTGACGCGGCGCGCGCCCGTCGCGGCGGGGTGTTCCGTTTCCGGCACGCTTCGGGCTACCGTCGCCCGGTGCTCGACGACATCGACCTCTTCCTCCAGGTGGTCTCCTGCGGCAGCGTGAACAAGGCCGCGCGCGTCCTCGCGGTGCCCAAGTCCACCGTCAGCCGGCGCCTCGCGGCCCTCGAAGACGCGCTCGGCGCCAGCCTCTTCGTGCGCGACGCCTCGGGCATCGCCCTCACGCACGCCGGGCGCACGCTCCGTGACGAGTGCGAGCGGCCGATGGGGGCGCTGCGCGACGCGCTCGCCGGCCTCACCGACGACCTCAAGGCCCTGCGCGGGACGGTGCGCGTCGCCCTGCCGCGCACCTTCGCCGTGGCCGTGTGCCCGCCGGTGCTCCGGGCCTTCGCGCGGCGCCACCCCGACGTGACCCTCGAGCTCGACCTCGACGACGCCGTCACCGACCCCGTGCACGGCGCCTGGGACGCCGCCATCCGCATCGGCCCGCTGCCCGACGGCGACCTGCGCGCGCGGCTGCTCGGCGAGGTGCGCGGGGTGCTCGTCGCGTCGCCCGCCTACCTCGCGGGGCGCGAGGAGCCCACCGCGGAGAGCCTCGCGCGGGTGTGCGGGGGGCTGGTGTTCCGCTCGCCGTCGTTCGGCGGCGCGTGGGAGATGCTCGGGCCCGACGGGGCGGCGCGCACCTTCGAGCTCCCGGTGGCGCTCGCGGCCAACGACCTCGCGATGCTCCGCGGGGCCGCGCTGGAGGGCCTCGGCGTCGCCCGGCTCCCGCGCTACCTCGTTGCTGACGACCTCCGCGACGGGCGCCTCGCGCAGGTGCTCCCGGGCTGGACCACCGCGCCGCGCAAGGTCCACGCGCTCCACCCCGCCGGGCGGCGGGTGGCGGCGCGCGTGCGGGTCTTCCTCGACCACGTCGCGCAGGTGCTCCACGCGATGAACCTCGACACGATGAACCCCCGGGGCTGACCGCCGCGCGGGCGGGGTGTTCCACTTATGGGACGGTGACAGGCGGCGGGGCGGAGGCCATCTTCAGGCCCACACGGAGGCGGCGGAGCTTCGCTGGCGCAAGGCCGGCGCGGCGCCCGTCTGCGCCTACCCGCACCCCCAACGGAGACTCCCATGAACACCCCCACGATGACCCGCGCCGCCTCCACCCTCACCGCCCGCGCGCTGCGGGCCGCGCTCGCCGCGTCGCTCATGCTCGCCGTCGGCTGCGGCGGCGAAGACCCCGCCGCGCCCGCCGCTGGCGCCGACCTCGACGGCACCTGGCAGACCGCCTGCGCCCCCACCCCCGTCGGCTTCGCCACCACCACCCTCACGTACGCGAACCTCGCGCTCCGCGGCGCCTACACCGAGTACAGCGACGCCGCGTGCACGCAGGCGATCCACGTCAGCCGGTGGACGGGAACCGCGGCCGTGTCGGGCCCGGCCCGCGACGGTTCCACCCCGCTCGACATCGCGTTCACGACCTTCACCTCGACGGCGCTCACCGCCGACAACGCCGCGCAGAACAACAGCTACCGCTACTGCGGCGCCACCGACTGGCGCGCCAACGTCGAGCGCGACGTGCTCGGCGCCGACTGCCAGGGCTTCGCCATCCCCCGGGGCGCGCGGAGCCTCGACCTCTACCAGGTCACCGCCAACGCCCTCCGCTTCGGCCAGAACGCGCGCATCATGGTCAACCCGCCCGAGTCGGCGCGGCCGACGGCGATCGACGCCGCGCGGGTCTTCACCCGCCGCTGATCGCCCCGCTCGAACGCGCCGCCCTCGCCCTGCAACGCAGCGCGCGATGAGTTCGCGCGCTGACCGCCCCCGATGGCTCCTGGCCCCCGTTGCCTTCGGCCTCCTCGCGGGCTGCATCGGCGCCCCCGAGGTCCCCGCTCGCGCGGTCGGGGCGCTCACCGTCGGCCCGGAGATCACGCTCGTCCCCGACCTCCCCGCCGCCCCGCTCCCCGTCGAGGCGCTCGGGCACGCGGCGACCGCGGTCGCGGGCGCCGTGCGCGCGACGGCCTGGAGCACCTCGCGCGGCGACGGGCTGGTGGCGTTCTGGTCGAGCGCCGGCGGGCTCCTCGCGCGGGCCGAGCTGGGCGCAGCCGACGCGCGCCCCGTCGTGGCGAGCGACGGGAGCGCCTTCCTCGTCGCGTGGCACCAGGCCGGCGGGCTCGTCGCGGCCCGCTTCGACGCCGCCGGGGCGCGCCTGGACGCCGCGCCGCTCACCGTGTCGGCCGGCGCGCGCGTCGGCGCGGCGGGCGACGACCTCGCGTGCGCCCACGACGGGCGCGACTTCGTGCTCGCCTACGGGCTCGCCGCGGGCGTCGAGGTCGCGCGCGTCACCGCCGCGGGCGCCGTGCGCGACCGGCGCGCCGTCCCGCTGCTGGGGTCCAACCTCGCCGAGCGCGTGCGGATCGCGGCCTCGCGCGCCGGCTACCTCGTGGCCGCCACCGGGGTCTACTCGCCGACCTTCCTCTACCGCCAGCTCGCCTACGCGCGGCTCGGCCCCGACCTCGCGCTCGTCGATTCCGCGCCCCGCGCCGTCGCCGCGTCGCCGCGGGAGCGCGGCCTCGAAGACGTCGCGAGCGACGGCGCGGACTACCTCCTGCTCTGGAGCGACGAGGCCACGCCCACCGCGGGCGCGCCCCGGCTCCTCGCCGCGCGGGTGTCGGCGGCGACCGGCGACGTCGGCGCCGCGGCCGACGTGGCCCCGGGCACGGCGACGCACCCGACGAGCGCCGCGTGGGCGGAGCGCGCGGCGGGCGGGTACCTCGTCGCCCGCTACGACGGGGCGGGCTTCGTCACGCGCCAGCTCCGCGACGCGGGGACGTTCGTCGAGGCGGCCCCGGTCGCGCGGGCCGTCGGCGCGGGGCTCGTCGGCCAGGTCGCCCGGGTGCGCGAGGGGGCGGGCCTGACGCTGACGTGGGCCGCGTCGGCGCCGGCGGACACGCGCGCCCTCGCGGTGGCCTCGCTCGCGGCCGACGGCGCCGCGGGCCCCACCGCGCAGCCCGTCACGGCGCCCGGGGGGACGGACGCGCGCGCGGTCGGGCTCGGCTGGGACGGGCGCAACTTCGTCACGGCGTGGTCCGACCTCTCCGGCGCCTCCTGGGCCGCGCGGACGAGCGCGCGGAGCGCGAGGGTCGACGCGCGCGGCGTGGCGCTCGGGCGGGCGCGGACCGAGGCGCTCGCGTCGACGGCGGGGCAGCACGCGCTCATGCGGCCCACGGCGGCCGCGATCGGGGCTGGCACCGGCGAGTACGCCGCGCAGCGCTACGACGCCGACCTCCGTCCGGTGGGCGCGGAGCGCGTGCTGTTCAGCGCCGAACGCGATGTCATGTTCTGGGGCGCCGGCGGGCCCAACGGCTACCTGCTGGGCACGGGCGTCTTCTACTTCTCGGGGCTCCAGCTCGACGCCCACTTCCTGCGCGCCGACGGCACGCTCGCCCGCTCCGTCGAGGTCTACCGCTTCCGCGAGACCGGCAGCGCCACGGCCCTCGCCGCGAGCCGCGCGCTCTGGGCCGTCGCCTGGACGACCTACGACGCCTTCGCGCGGGCCTGCGGCCTGCGCGTGAACCTCTACTCCCCGGCGGGCGAGTTCGCCGTCGTCCCGCTCCAGTACGCGCTGCCGAGCTGCGAAGGCACCAACAACCTCGCCGCGGCCTCCGACGGCGCCGACTTCCTCCTCGTGTGGGGCGACGCGACCGCCGGCACCTCCACCCGCGGCCTCCGCGTCCGCGCCAACGGCACCGCCCTCGACGCCGCGCCCTTCGTCATCGGCAGCGGCGGCGTCCCCCAAGCAGTGTGGGACGGCGCGAGCTACTCCGTCGCGTGGTCGACCGTCCCGAGCGGATCGCCCGCGACGCAGTCCGTCCTCGCCGCCCGCGTCGCCGCGACGGGCGCCGTGCTCGACCGACCGCCCGCGACGCTCGCCGAGGGCGCGCGCGGGGGCGCCGCGTTCGCGCTGGCCGCGGACGGCGAGGGCACCGTGGGCGTGGCGTACGCCCGCGCGACGTCGGGCGAGCCCGTTCGCGCGCGGCTCCGCCTGTTCCAGTGGGAAGCCCCTCCGGCCGACGGCGGCCTCGACGCGGGGCTCGACGTGGCGATCGACGCGGCGTCCGACGCAGCGCCTGATGCGATCGCCGACGTGGCGAACGACGTCGGCACGGACGCGTTGCTGGATACGGCGGCGGATGCCTCCCGCGACGTCTCGCGCGAGGCCGCGGAGGCAGACGCACCGTCCGAGGCCGACGCGCACGACGACTCGGTCGAAGGGGAGGACGCGCCGTCGCACGCCGACGCGACGGGGCCCGCGCCGGGCGTCGGCACCGGCTGCCAGTGCGCCGCCCCCGGGGAGCCCTGCCGTCGCCCCGCCACGCCGGGCGCGTGGCTCGTCGCGCTCGCGCTCGCGGCCCGACGACGACGTTCGCGCGGGTGACGCCTCGCTGGCCCGCGTCGCGCTGCGGCACCCGCCGCTCGTGCTCACCGCGCGCCGAGGCGCCCCGGCGGCAGCGGGCCGAGCCCCGTGACCACCCACCCGGCGAGCGCCGACGCGACCGCCGCGAGCAGGAAGATGGCGCGCATCGCAGACACCCCCCCGAGCGACCCCGCGAGCGCGAGCGAGAGCGCGGCGCCGACCCCGAACGCCACGGTGTAGTGGACGCCTTGCGCGGACGACCGGACGTCGTCGGGCGCGGCCCGGTCGACGGCCTCCACCGACGCGACGAAGTACAGCCCGAACGCGAGCGCGTGGAGCGTCTGGGCCAGCGCGACCACCGCCGTCCACGGCGCGAGCGCGGTCACCAGCCACCGCACGACGCTCGCCGCGAAGGCCACCTGGAGCGCCCGCCGCGGGCCGACGCGCGCGAGCCAGGGGCGGCCCCACACCATCACCGCGATCTCGCACGCGACGCCCGACGCGATCGCGACGCCCGTCCAGAGCCCCCCCGCGCGCGGCAGCATCCACGCCGCGAAGAGGCCCTCGTAGGGCGCGAGCCCCACCTGCTGGAGCACGCCCGCGGCCAGGACCCGACGCACCGCCGGCGTCGCGAGCATCCGGCGGAACGACGGCCACAGTGACGCGCTCGGCCGCGGCGCGGCGGCCGGCATCGCCCACGCGGACAGCGTGCCGAGCGCGAGGAGCGTGGTGGTGAGCGTGAGCGCGGGCCCGTGGCCGAGGCGGTCGAGCGTGCTCGCGACGGTGAACGACGCCGCGAGGTAGCCCGCGCTCCCCCACGCGCGGACGCTCCCGAACGAGCCCCCGGTGCGCGCTGCCCACGCGAGCGCGACGCTGTCGGAGAGGGCCCCGACCGGCGCGCGGAAGGCCGTGTACGCGAGGAGCGCGAGGGTGAGCGCCGCGGGGGTGCTCGTGCCGCGCAGCGCGAGGAAGGCCCCGAGCGAGCCGAGCGCCACCACGCGGAGCGTGAGCGCGGGCGCGCGGAGGAGGTCGGCGACGTACGTCCACCCCGGGGTGACGATCACGCGGATGAGCGGGAGGGCGGCGAGCGTCCACGCGGCCGCGCGCGGCGAGAAGCCCCGCGCGCCGAGGTACGCGGCGAGGAAGGGGCCGAAGGTGCCCACCGCCGCCAGCCAGCAGAAGTAGAACGCGGCGAGGGTCGCGCCGCTGCGGTCGCGTGGGGGCATGAAGGAAGGGCGCGTCTCATCGCCGCCGCACAGCCCCTTCGTCAAGGGCTGGACGCCGCGGAACGCGTCTCGCTATCGTGCGCCCCCATGATCGACGCGATCGTTGCGCTCGCCGCGGACCCAACGCGCGAAGAGGATCTCCTGGCGGCCCTCGCGGCCCACACCGACGCGGTGAAATCGTCGGCGGGCAAGGGCGACCGCTCGCTCGTGGCCCGCGCCGAGGCCGAGGTCGCCGCCGACCCTGCTGGGTGCGTCGCGTTCGACGGACGCGCCAACGCCACCGTCCGCGCTGCGGGGCGCGAGTGGGCCGCCGGCCGCTTCGAGGTGCCGATGCTCTGGTCGCTGCGCGATCGGGCGGCGCGGGCGAGGGCGAAGGCGGAGGCACCGGGCGACGCGCGCTGCCGGCTCTGGGTGCTCGACGGCGAGGGGGCCGCGACGGACATCGCCGCGCTCCAGGCGACCGCGCCGGAGGGCTGTCTCTTCCAGGCGGCGAGCCAGTTCAACTGTCTGGAGTCGCCGGGGCCGCGGGTGGTGCCGGTGGCGCGCTACCTCAGCGACCCGACGCAGGGCCCGAGGGCCTCGGTGTCGGCCTTCCCCGCGACGCTCGTCCGCCACTACGCCGCGCCGTCGCCCGACGGGCGGCGCTTCGCGCAGAGCACCAACGGGGAGCAGGTCGACCTGCTCGGCGAGGTGTGCCCGATGTCCGTGGCGCGGGTCGACAACGGCTACCTCCACACCGAGTGCATCTACGACGACGACGCGCTGGCCGAGGCCCTCACCGAGCGCTTCGACGCGATCAAGGTCGGCGTCCACGACGACGTCGAGGTGGCGCTCGGGTACAACTGGGACGGCGGGGTCGAGGGCCCGCGCCGCGTCGCGCAGGTGTTCACCAGCACGCTCGCGGGGGGCGGGTACAGCGACCGGCCCGTCGCGTCCGGGGCGCTGAAGGACGTGTGTCGCCAGCTCCTGCGCGGGGCCTACCTCGGGACGCTGCTCGCGGCGGTGGCGCTCGGGCGGCGCGTCGCGGTGCTCACGCTGATCGGCGGGGGCGTGTTCGGCAACCCCCCGGCGCTCATCTGGGAGTCGATCCTGTGGGCGCTCGACGAGGTCGACCGGGTGGCGCCGGGGCCCCTCGACGTGCTGGTCAACGGGCGCACCCTCGCGCGGGCCGTCCCGCTCGACGAACTGGCCGCGGCGGCGCGGGCCCGCGGGGGCGCGGCGGTGACCCTCGCGCGGCAGACGGCCGTCGCCGGCGACCCCTTCTTCCGCGTGCACCGGTGAAACGTTGTTGCCGCGCGCGGGAATCGTCTACGATCGCACACGAGAGGGTCGCACCTTGACGACGCAGAAGGAACTCGAAGTCATCCTGACGCGCCAGCTCGCCAGCTACCTGGCGACGCCGATCTTCCTGGTCGACCCGACCGGGGCGTTGATCTTCTACAACGAGCCCGCCGAGGCCATCCTCGGGCGGCGCTTCGAAGAGACCGGCGAGATGAGCGCCGCGGAGTGGGCCACGCTCTTCGAACCGCGCCGGGCCGACGGGACCCCCGTCGCGACGGAGGAGCTCCCGCTGATCCGCACGCTCCAGACGCACACCCCGTGCTCGCTGGACTTCTGGATCGTCGGGCTCGACGGGCGCCGGCGCCACCTCGACGTGGTCGCCGTCCCACTCCTCGGGCAGGCGGAGCGCTTCCTCGGCGGCATGGCGCTCTTCTGGGAGCGCGGGGCCGCGCCGTGAAGGTCACGCTCTGGGGCACGCGGGGCTCGCTCGCGTCGCCGGGCCCGGAGACCGCGCGCTACGGCGGCAACACCGTCAGCGTCGAGGTATGGAGCGACGACGGCCACGTGCTCGTGCTCGACGCGGGCACCGGCGCGCGCCGCCTCGGGGGCTCGCTGGTGGGCCGCGCGAAGCGGGTCGACCTGCTGATCACCCACCTCCACATGGATCACATCCAGGGCCTCGGCTTCTTCGCCCCGCTGTACACCCCGGGGCTGGAGGTTCACCTCTGGGGGCCTGCGTCGGCGACGATGGGCCTGCGCACGCGGCTCGGGCGCTACATGTCCCCGCCGCTCTTCCCGGTGCGCCTGCGCGACCTCCCCTGCGACCTCACCGTCCACGAGGTCCCCTGCGGCACCTTCCACATCGGGCCGTACACCATCGACGCCTCGCTCATCTGCCACCCGGGGCCCACCGTCGGCTACCGCGTCAACGCCGGCAAGGCCTCGCTCGCGTACCTGCCCGACCACGAGCCCGCCCTCGGCCTGCGCGGCCCGCTCCTCGGCGGCGGCTGGACCTCGGGGCTCGGCCTCGCGCGCGGCGCGGGGCTCCTCGTCCACGACGCGCAGTACTCCGACGAGGAGTACGTCACGCGCGTCGGCTGGGGCCACAGCACGCTCGCCCGGACGATGGAGTTCGCGGCGCTGGCGGGGGCCGAGCAGTTGGTTCTGTTTCACCACGACCCGTCGCACGACGACGCCGCGCTCGACGCGATGACGAAGCGCGCGGTGGAGGCCGTTCGCCCGGCGATGCCGGTGTGCACGGGGGCCGAAGGGGACTGCTTCGTGCTCGACGAGCGGTAAGGCGCTGGGCGGCGCCGCTCACACCGCGCCGCCCGCGGTGGGGGTTCAGATCGCTTCGACGAGGACGGCGATGCCCTGGCCGCCGCCGATGCACGCGCTGCCGACCGCGCGGCGCAGGCCGCGGGCGCGCAGGGCGTGGACGAGGTGCGCGGTGATGCGCGCGCCGGAGGCCCCGAGGGGGTGGCCGAGCGCGATCGCGCCGCCGTCGACGTTGGTCTTCTCGCGGTCGAGGCCGAGCTCCTTCTCCACCGCGAGGTACTGCGGGGCGAAGGCCTCGTTCACCTCGACGAGGTCGAGGTCGGCGAGCGAGAGCTCTGCGCGGCGCAGCGCGGCCTGGATGGCGGGCACCGGGCCGATGCCCATGATCTTCGGGTCGACGCCCGCCACGCCCCACTGGACGATGCGGGCCAGGGGGGTGAGGCCGCGCGCGCGGGCCCAGTCGCCGCTCGCCACCACCAGCGCCGCGGCGCCGTCGGTGATCGCCGAGGCGTTGCCCGCCGTCACCACGCCGTCCTTCTTGAACACCGGCGACAGGCGCGCGAGGGCCTCGGGGTTGGTCTGGGGCTTCGGGTCCTCGTCGACCGAGTGGACGACGGCGCCCTTCTTCGACGGGAGCTCGAGCGGCGCGATCTCGTCGTTGAAGCGGCCGGCGGCGTGCGCGGCGGCCCAGCGCTGCTGCGACTGGAGCGCGTAGGCGTCGCACTGCTCGCGGGTGATCCCGTACTGGGCGGCGAGGTTCTCCGCCGTCATGCCCATCGGGGTGTTGCAGTAGGAGTCGTTGAGCGCGGCGAAGAGCGAGTCCTCGAGCGCGGGCGCGCGGCCGAAGGGGAAGCCGTCGCGGGCGCCGCGGATGACGTGGGGGGCCTGCGACATGTTCTCGGTGCCGCCGCAGAGAACCACGCTCGCCTCGCCGAGGAGGATCTGCTCGGCCGCGTTGATGATGGCCTGGAAGCCGGAGCCGCAGAGGCGGTTGACGGTGAGGGCCGGCGCGGTGATCGGCACGCCGGCCTTGAGCCCGACGTGGCGCGCCCCGTAGATGGCGTCGGCCGAGGTCTGCTGCACGTTGCCGAAGATCACCTGGTCGACCTCGTCGGCCTTCACGCCGCTCGCCGCGAGGGCGGCCTTCGACGCGTGGGCGCCGAGGTCGTTGGCCGACACGCCCTTGAGCGCGCCCGAGAGCTTGCCGAAGGCGGTCCGCTTCGCCGAGAGGATCACCACTTCACGAGAGAGCCTTGCCATGTTCGTTTTCTCCGTTGGGTCGTCTGCGCGCGTCGGGCGCGCCGTCACGTGGGGATGTAGGTCGCGTCGGCCGACCCGTCGACCTCGGCCGCGCAGTGGCTGAGCACCGCTTCGCCGCGCTCGAGGGTGGTGGTGCGCAGGCGGACGTTCGCGCCGTCGCGCCAGCCCTCGGTGACGAGCGTGTCGCCGGGCCACACGGGCTTCGAGAAGCGCGCCGAGAGGCGGCGGATGCGGCCCGCGTCGCCGCCGCAGACGGCCTTCGCCACCGCGCGCGTCATGAAGCCGAAAGTGCAGAGCCCGTGCAGGATGGGCTTGCCCCCGAAGCGAGTCTTCACGAGCGGGAAGTCGGGGTCGGCGTGGAGGGGGTTGCCGTCGCCGAGGAGGCGGTAGAGCAGCGCCTGCTCGGTGGTGGTCTTCTCCTCGACGCGGAAGTCGGGCGCGCGGGTGGGCGCGGCGCCCTCGCGGCCGGGCGGGGGCTCACCGCCCCAACCTCCCTCACCAAGCACGAGGATGCCCCACTCGGTGTCGAAGAGCGCGCGCCCGTCGGCGTCGCGCGTCTCGGTGCGGACGACCACCTGGGCCATCTTCTTCATGTCGTAGACGGCCTCGACGCGCGCGGTGGTCGAGAGCTCGCCCTCGGGTGGCAGCGCGGCGTGGAGCGTCACCTTCTGGTGGCCGTGCACCACGTTGTCGAACGACACCCCCGCGTTGCCCATCGCGGCCTTCAGCGGCGCGAAGGCCGGGATCACCGCGAACGACGGGAGCACCTTCGGCCCGCGGCCTTCGTAGAGGTAGTCGAGCTCGTCGCGCGTCGCGCCGACGCCGAGGGCGTAGAGGGCCACGTCCTTCCAGGCGTAGGCGTGGCGGACCGGCTCGGTGACGAGGCCCACGCAGGAGAGGTCGAGCGCCATACGCGGGGCGCCTTACCGCGCGCCTCCCTACGGCGTCAACGGGCCACCGCGCGAACGACGCGCGCCACCGAGGCCGCGAGCACCAGCGCGGCGAACACGGCGGCGCGGCGGTCGTGCGCGGGGACGCGGCGGGACGCGGGGTGAGCGGCCACCATCGCGAGCCCGAGCATCGGGAGGGCGGGGACGGGCGCCGCGAGCCAGGCGGCGACGAGCCCGGCGGCGACGATGCCCGACGCGAGCGCCGCCACCGTGCGCCGCGCGGGGAGCCCGAAGCGGGCGCCGATGGTGACGTAGAGGGCGGTGAAGACCACGTCGCCGAAGCCGATCTGGGGCACGGGCTCGCGTGATGGGGGCACCGCGGCCCGCACCGTCAGGAGCTTCAGGAGCGCGGGCGTCTGCACGATGACATGAGTCGGGCCCGACGCTGCGGTGACGCTCCAGAGGTCGACGGCGGCGGAGAGGAGCGCGACCGGCAGGATGTGCCCCGCGGACTCGACGCGCGAGCCCACCTGGACGCCGAGCGCGCAGGCCGCGGCCATGAGCCCGAGGGCCCCGACGAGCCCGCCGAGGGCCGCGGGGAGCTTCGTCGAGAGCAGCGAGAGCGCGACGCCGAGGGCCACCGTCGCGACGGTGACGCGCGGGCGGGCGAGGGGGGCGCGGGGCGCGAGGGCGCCGGCGGCGGTGACGGCGAAGGTGGCGCAGCCGAAGGCGAGGAGCGACGCGGCGAGGTCGCCGACGCGCACCCACGGGGCGGCGAGAGAGAGGAGCGCGAGCGGCCCGAGCGACCACGCGGCGGCGCGGAGGGCGTGGCGCGCGTCGTCGGTCATCGCTCAGCGGGCGGGGGAGCGGCGGGTGGTGGGGCGGGTGGACATGCGCGGGGGGCGCTCGGTCTTGCGCGGGGCGGGCGCGTCCTGCAGGAGGGGCGCGAGCGCGTGGCCGGTGAGCGAGAGCGGCGCGGCGGCGATGACCTCGGGCGGGCCCACCGCGACGATGCGGCCGCCGGCGTCTCCCCCGTCGGGCCCGACGTCGATGACCCAGTCGGCGCGCTTCACCACGTCGAGCTGGTGCTCGATGACGACGACGGTGTTGCCCTGGTCGACGAGGCGCTCGAGCAGGGCGAGGAGCGTCTCGGTGTCGCGGAGGTGGAGCCCCGTGGTGGGCTCGTCGAGCACGTAGAGGGTGCGTCCCTGGGTCTTGCGGGCGAGCTCGCGGGCGAGCTTCACGCGCTGGGCCTCGCCGCCGGAGAGCGTGGTGGCGGGCTGCCCGAGGTGCACGTAGCCGAGCCCGACGTCGCGGAGGGTGAGGAGGAGGTCGCGGACGCGGGGGAGGGCGTCGAAGACGGGGATGGCCTCGTCGACCGTCATCGCGAGCACGTCGGCGATGGAGTAGCCGCGGTACTTCACGGCGAGGGTCTCGCGCTCGTAGCGGGTGCCGCCGCAGGCCTCGCAGGGCACGAGGACGTCGGGGAGGAAGTGCATCTCGACGCGGAGGACGCCGTCGCCCTCGCAGCTCTCGCAGCGGCCTCCCTTCACGTTGAAGCTGAAGCGCCCGGGCTTGAAGCCGCGCGCGCGGGCCTCGGGCACCTGGGCGAACACCTCGCGGAGCAGCGCGAAGACGCCCATGTACGTCGCGGGCGACGAGCGGGGCGTTCGGCCGAGGGGCGTGGCGTCGACGGCGACGAGGCGCTCGACGAGCTCGACGCCTTCGAGCGCGTCGATGGGGACGTTGGGCGTCGCCGAGCCGTTGAGCCGGGCGCGCAGGTGCGGGACGAGCGTGCCGAGGATGAGCGAGCTCTTGCCCGAGCCCGAGACGCCGGTGACGGCGACGAGGCAGCCGAGGGGGAGGTCGATGGAGACGTTCTGGAGGTTGTGGAGGCGGGCGCCCTTGAGGCGCATGACGGTGCGCGTGTCGCGGCGGCGCGCGGGGATCGCCACCTGGCGGGTGCCAGCGAGGTAGGGGCCCGTGACGCTGTCGGGCATCTTCGCGAGCTCGGCGGGCGGGCCCATCGCGACGACCTTGCCGCCCTGCGCGCCCGCGCCGGGGCCGAGGTCGATGACCCAGTCGGCCGCGCGGATGGTCTCGAGGTCGTGCTCGACCACCAGCACCGAGTTGCCGCGGTACACGAGCGCGCGGAGCGTGTTGAGCAGCCGCGCCGAGTCGCGCGGGTGCAGGCCCACCGAGGGCTCGTCGAGCACGTAGAGAACGCCCACCAGCGCGCTGCCGATCTGCGTGGCGAGTCGGACGCGCTGGCCTTCGCCGCCCGAGAGCGTCGCGGCGGGGCGCGAGAGCGAGAGGTACGCGACGCCGACGTCGTCGAGGAACTGCAGGCGCGACACGATCTCCTGCTGGACGCGCTCGACCACGGGGCGGACGCGGGCCGGGAGGTCGAGCCCGAGGCAGAAGCGGCGGAGCTCGCGCAGGGCGAGGGCCGAGAGGTCGGCGATGGTCTTGCCGGCGAGGCGGACGGAGAGGGCCTCGGGGCGGAGGCGCGTGCCCTTGCAGGCGTCGCAGGGGGCCTCGGTGGTGCCGCGCACCTCGGACTCCTCGTTGTCCTCGTCGAGCTCCTCGTCGCGGCCGCGGGCGCGGGACTGGGCGCGGTTCTTCCGGTCGAGGAGGGAGAGGACGCCGGGCCAGGCGTCGCCGTCGCCGTACAGAATCTCGTCGCGGGCCCGCGCGGGGAGCGACTGCCACGGGGCGTGAAGGTCGATGCCGATGCCGCGGGCGTAGGACTCGAGCTCGCGCGGGAGGGACTTCTTCCACGGGGTGAGCGCGCCCTCGGCGAGCGAAAGTGAAGGGTCGGGCACGAGCCGCGCGAGGTCGGCCACCTCGCGGACCCCGAGGCCCCCGCACACCGGGCACGCCCCCGACGGCGAGTTGAACGAGAACAGCGGCGGCTCGATCGGCGGCAGGGTGATGCCGCAGTCGGCGCAGGCGAATCGCTCGGAGAGGAGCGACTCCTCGCCCTCGACGGGAACCACCCGGACGAGCCCCTGGCCGTGCTTGAGCGCGAGCTCGACGGCGTCGAGGACGCGGGCGCGGACGCCCTCCTTGATCGCGACCCGGTCGATGACGAGGTCGAGGTCGTGGGGGCGCTTGGGGTCGAGGGCGAGCTCGTCGCCGAGGTCGTGCTGGGCGCCGTCGACGCGGGCGCGGACGAAGCCCTCGCGGCGCCAGGCCTCGAGCAGGTCGGCGTGGGCGCCCCGCTGCGCGCGGACGGCCGGGGCCATGATGCTGACGCGCGCCCCCTCGCCGAGGGCGAGCACCTGGTCGACCATCTCGCTGACGGTGCTCGCGCGCACGGGCTTGCCGCACTGCGGGCAGAAGGGCTGCGCGGCGCGGGCGAAGAGGAGCCGGAGGTAGTCGTCGATCTCGGTGACGGTGCCGACGGTGGAGCGCGGGTTGCGGGCGAGGGTGCGCTGCTCGATGGCGATGGCGGGCGAGAGGCCCTCGATGTGGTCGACGTCGGGCCGGGCGATGGGCCCGAGGAGCTGCCGCGCGTACACCGAGAGCGACTCGACGTAGCGACGCCGGCCCTCCGCGTAGATGGTGTTGAACGCGAGCGAGCTCTTGCCCGAGCCCGAGGGCCCGGTCACCACGACGAGGCGGCCGCGGGGGATGTCCACGTCGACCGACTGGAGGTTGTGGGTGCGCGCGCCGCGCACGACGATGAGGTCCATCTCTAGGAGCCCGGCATTCTGGCGGAAGCCGCGCCGGAGTTACAATCAAATCCCGGCGGCGCGCCGGGCCCGCGCCATGGACACGGCGAGGCGGAGCGCGGCGGACATCCCGCGCGGGTCGGCGACGTTTCTGCCGGCGATGTCGTAGGCGGTGCCGTGGTCGACGCTCGTCCGGATGAAGGGGAGGCCGACGGTGACGTTCACCGCGTCCCCGAAATCCAGGAGCTTCGACGCGATGGTGGCCTGGTCGTGGTACATCGCGACGACCGCGTCGTAGCGCCCGTCGCGCGCCTGACGGAAGGCCGCCTCGGCGGGGGCGGGGCCGGTGATTTCCGCCTCGGGGCACAGGGTGCGGGCCTCGTCGAGGGCCGGCGCGATGACGTCGATTTCCTCGCGCCCGAGGAGCCCGCCCTCGCCGGCGTGGGGGTTGAGCCCGCACACGACGACGCGCGGCCGCGGGAGGGAGAAGTCCCGCGCGAGGGAGGCCACGGTGATCGCGACCGTCTCGCGCACGGCCTCGCGGGTGACGCGCGCGGGAAGGTCGGCGACGGCGACGTGGGTGGTGACGAGCGACGTGCGGAGCGCGGGGCCGGCGAAGAGCATCACGACGCGGCCGACGCCGGCGCGCGCCGCGAGGTGCTCGGTGTGCCCGAGGAAGGCGACGCCCGCCGCGGTGATCGCGCGCTTGGAGACGGGCCCGGTGACCATCGCGTCGGCCTCGCCGCGGAGGCAGAGGTCGGCGGCGAGGTCGACGGCGGCGAGCTGGGCGCGGCCCCCGGCGAGGCTCGGCGCGCCCGGCGCGCGCTCGGCGGCGGGGAGTTCGGAGACGGTGCGGACGGTGACGTTCGGGAGCTCCGGGAGTGCGAGGCCCGCGGCGCGCGCGGCGTCGCGGAGGGTGCCGAGGTCGCCCGCGAGGATCACGCGGACGTCGGGGCCGAGCGGCGTGGCGAGGGCGCGGACGGCGACCTCGGGGCCGATGCCCGAGGGGCAGCCGGCGGAGATGCAGAGGGTGAGGGGAGAGGTCACGGCGAGGATTTCAGGGGCGTGGTGTCGGGGGCGACCATCCGGTAGCCCACGCCGCGGACGGTCTCGATGACGACGCGGTCGCCGAGGCGCGCGCGGAGCTTGCGGACGTGGACGTCGAGGGTGCGGGTCACCCCGCCGCGGCGGCCCCAGAGGTCGCGCAGGAGGGCGGTGCGGCCGAGGACGCGCCCGCGGTGCTCGGCGAGCTTCGCCAGCAGCGCGAACTCCATCGGGGCGACGGCGACGCGCGCGCCGTCGAGCACCACCTCGTGGCCCGCGACGTCGACCACCAGCGGCCCCACCTTGATGCGCTCGGGCTGGGCGAACTCGCTCGTCCGCCACTCCACGGCGCGCAGCCGCGCGTACAGCTCCTGCGGGACGTAGGGCTGGAGCACGAAATCGTCGTGGCCCCAGGCGGCGTCGAGGCGCGTGAGCTGCGTCGTCCGCAGGGCGAGGAGCGTCGGCACGCGCGACGGGAGCGAGCGGAGCCGCCCGACGACGAAGCGACCCACTTCGGCGTCGTCGCCGGCCTCCACCAGCACGACGTCGGCGTTGGCGGCGAGCTCCGCGGGCGGCGCGAGCGCGGAGGCCTCGCGCGTTGCGCAGCCGAGGTCGCGGAGGAGTTCCGTCGCCTCGGCGGGCGTCTGCGCGGCGACGACGGTGGTTCGCACGCGGCGACAGTAGTGCGGAGGGCGTTCCGTCCACAACCTTGCGCTGCGATGCGACGATTCCGACGCACCTTGACGTCGCGAGGAGGGCTCTGATACCCCCTTTTCGCACCCCGTGAACCGCCGCGAGAGAGACCATGCGCTGGGTAGTTGAGATCCCCGACCCCTCCGGCGGCACTGCGGCGACCGTGACGGTCGAAGCGCGCTCCTGGCTCGAAGGGCTGACCAAGGCCCGCGGCGGCGTCGCGCTGGCGAAGTACCACGCCGAGATCGACGACGACGGCCTCGTGCGCGTGCTCGACCGCAACACGCGCGACCGCTTCACGGTGCGCCCGATGAAGTCGATCGGCCCCGACGCCGCGCGCGCGGCCTCGCCCGCGCCCGAGGCGCCGCTGCTCTTCAGCTCGCCGCCGCCCGCGGACTCCATCTTCAACACCGGCGAGAACCGCGCGGCACCCGCCCCGTCTTCGGCGACCGCGTCGTCCCCGCCGGCCGCTGCCTCCACGCCGCCCGCGGGCGCGTCGACGCCGCCGCCGGGCGACAAGGGGACGCTCCTCTCGCACCGCGCCGTCTACGCGCTCGGCGCGGAGCCCTCGCAGTCGCTGACGGGCGCCCACGCCGCCGCGCGCGGTGGCCGCGGGCCCCGCCGCTCGCCCTCCTCGTCCGAGACGCCGCGCGTGCACATCCCCGCGCCGCAGCCCAACGCGCGCAAGAGCCCCGCGCCCGGCCCCACCGACTCGTCGCCGCCGGGCGAGCGCCCGTCGCAGCCGCGCGCCGCGGAGGCCCCGCCGTCGTCCGTCGTCGCGCTCGCGCTCGACTACGACTCGCAGTCGCACGAGGGCGCGCGGCCCGAGGCGAAGCCCGCCGCCGAAGCGCCCCCGTCGCGCCCCGAGCTCCCGCCGCCCCCGGAGCCCGAGGCGCCCGCGCCGCCCGCCGCGCAGGCGCCCGCGGAGCCCGCCACGCCGCCCGCACCCGCGGAGCCCGCCGCGCCCGTGCCCGACGCCGCCGCCGCGCTGCTCGCGGCCGTGCCCGACAACAACCGCTCCGACACGATGGTGGTGCCGACCGTCACCGCGCACGACGGCATCGTCGCGCCGCTGCCGGTGCCCACGGTGCTCTTCGAGCGCGACGAGGAGCCTGGGCCGGGGCACCCGATCGCCTACCGCGAGCGCGTGTTCGCCGTGCCCGCGGGCACCACGCGCGAGCGGGCCGAGGCGCTCGCGCGGCAGTCGTTCGCGGCCATCAAGCGCGCGCTGTCGTCGCGGCCGCGGGGGCGCTTCGTCACCATCGCGGTGTTCGACGAGGAGTTCACCTCGCGCCCGTCGGTGCCGCCGCTGGTGGTCCTCGAGTGGAAGGACTGGCGCGGCGACCCCTCCGTCCAGTACCCCGATTCGCTCCCGCCGCCGGAGCCCGAGGCACCCGCTGTCTCCACGCCGCCCGCGCCCGCGCCTGCGCCCGTCGAGGCGGCTGCGCCCGCGCCCGTCGAGGCCGTCGCGCCCGCACCTGTCGAGACCCCCGCGCCCGCGCCTGTTTCCGCGGAGGTGACCGTCCCCGTTGCGGCAGAGGCAGAGGCTGAGCGCCCGAAGCGCCCGCGCGTCGCCACCGAGTCGGACATCAGCATGGTGGAGGTCGTCCCACCGCCGGTGCCGATGGCGGCGATCCCGAGCGAGTCGGACATCAGCATGGTGGAGGTGCTCCCGCCGGCGACGCCCGCCGCGGTCGCGCCCGCTGCGCCGACGACTGCGCCCGCACCGACCTCCAAGGCCGCGCCGACGCCCGCGACGCCTTCGAAGGCCCAGGACGCGCGCGGCAACAAGAAGGACAAGAAGCGCAAGCGCAACCGGACGAGCTCGGAGTCGAGCATCTCGACGTCCACCGCCCGCCTCGCCTCCGTCGCCCAGACGCCGCAGACACCCGCCGAGCGCGACGCGCCGACGGTGGTGGTGCCGGTGTTCCAGGCGCCCGACGCGAAGCCGACGGCGGAGGCCGCGAAGCCCGCGCCCGAAGCCGCGAAGCCTGCTGCCGAGGAGTCCGCGCCGTCGCCCGCCGCGCCGAAGGAAGCGCCCGCGCCCACGCCTGCCGCGGAGCCCGCATCGGCACCCTCGACCCCGGCCGAGACGCCCGCCGCGGCGACGCCTGCGCCGGCCCCCGAAGCGCCCCAGGCCGCGCCGACGCCGGCCGCTGTGGAGCCCCCCGCGCCCGCGCCGGAGGCCGCGAAGGAGCCCGCCGTGTCCGCGGAGACCCCCGCGCCGTCGGTGTCGCTCGCGAAGGAGCCCGAGGCGCCTGCCCCCGCCGCGGAGCCCGCGCCTGCCGTCTCGCTCGCGACGGAGTCCGAGGCCCCCGCCGCGGCGCCTGTGCCCGCCACGCCCGCCGCGGAGCCCTCGCCGTCGGTGTCGCTCGCGAAGGAGCCCGAGGCGCCCGCGCCGGAGAAGCCCGCCGCGGCGCCCGCGCCGGAGAAGCCCGCGGCCCCGACGCGCTCCACGGCGCTGACGGCGAAGCGTCGGCGCGGCAAGGAGCTCGTCGGCGACCTCTTCGAAGCGCTGATGGACCTGTCGTTCACGCAGAGCTCCGAGGACGCCTGCTCCTTCGCGGCGCGCGTGCTCCATGAGTACGTCGTGTGCGACGGGTGCTCGGTGGCGCTCTATGACATCGACCGCGACGAGTTCGTCGTGGCCGCGTCGGAGGGCGTGTCGATCGTGGGCGACCGCGACACCGCCGGCCGCGGCAGCCGCACGCTCGCCGTCCGCCGCAGGGCGGCCGTCAACATGAAGCGCGGCGACGCGGCCGAGGGGCTCGCGGACTTCCTCGCGGGCGGGCCGTCGGTGTTCGTGCCGGCCTTCCACCGCGACCGGCTCTTCGCGATGGCCGTGCTCCAGCGCATGCCCGGCGCTCCCTTCTTCGAGAGCGACGAGGAGGACGGCGCGACCTACGTCGCCTCGCAGCTCGCCGAGGCGCTCGCGGCCCACTCCAAGCGCGCCGGCGCGAAGCAGCTCGACGACGAGCGCCGCGCGAGCATCGCCCCCAAGCGCAAGTAGCGCGCCCCTTCGGCCTCCATCCCCCGCTCGCCGAGCCTCGCGCGTCTCCCCCTTCCCCCGGCGCAAAGCCGCCAGGGGAAGGGGCGCTGTCGCATGCGGGACACGCCCACGCCAGGACAGCACAACGCCACGAGTGCCAGAACGCGCGACGCACGAGTGCCAGGCGCCGGCGTGTTCCAGTCGCAACGGGCGCCCCTTCCCCTGGCGGCTCTGCGCCGGCCCACGAGATGCGCAACGGCTCGCGCGAAGGCGCTCGCGTGCTCGATGTTTCGGGAGATGGGAGCCTGTGGCTCGTCGGCACTGGGCGCCGAGCGCTGGGTCGCCCGGGGGCTGAAGCCCCGGGCTACACGAGGTGAAGCCCCGCCTTCGCGGGGCTCCCCGCCTGCGACCCCTTCGCGCGCGATCAGGACGCGCCGGCCCTCGCGCCACGGAACGGCACACCGGCTCCGACGCTGTCTGCTGCGGAACACGTCCGGCGGCGGGACTCGTCGTCGGTGCGTCATCGTCGCGTACCGCGGGTCCCGAGACGAGGAGCCCCGCGACGGCGGGGCTTCACCTCGTGTAGCCCGGGGCTTCAGCCCCCGGGCGACCCAGCGCTCGGCTCCCACTCCCATCTCCCGAAACATCGAGCACCCGAGCGCTTTCGCGCGAGCCGTTGCGCATCTCGTGGGCCGGGGGAAGGGGGAGACGCGCGAGGCTCGGCGAGCGGGGGATGGAGGCACGAGGCCCCGCCGCGGCGCCCGCTACTGCGTCGGGCCGTCGAGCTCCTCCTGCACCCACTGGCGCAGGGGCTCGCGCTCGAGGTTGAGCTCGTAGCGGCGGTTGTTGATGTAGATCGTCGGCGTGCCGCTGATGTCGAGGCGCTCGCCCTCGCGGCGCGTCTGCTGGATCTGCGCCTCGATCTCGGGCGACGCCTGGTCGACGCGGAAGCGCGCGAGGTCGAGGCCGAGCTGCGTGGCGTAGCGCTCGATGTCCGCGGGCTCGAGGTGGTGCTGGTTCTCGAAGAGGAGGTAGTGCATCTCCCAGAACTTCCCCTGGCGGCCGGCGGCGAGCGCGGCGCGCGCGGCGGGCATCCCGTGGAGGTGCCCGGTCAGCGGGAAGTTCATGTGGACGATGCGGACGCGGCCCTCGAAGTCGCGCTCCACCTGGCGGATCACCGGCACCGCCCGCGCGCAGTGGGGGCACTCGTAGTCGCTGAACTCCACGATGGTGACGGCGGCCATCTGGCTGCCGTGCGAGACGCCGCCCTCGGTGCTCACCCGCGTGGCCGCGGACGAGGCGTAGCGCGCGCGGATGAGCTCCGAGAGCTGGTCGCGGGCGTAGCCCTCCTCGATGCGCCGCGCGAGGAAGCGCATCGCCGGCATGCACGACCGGCACGGCAGGTGGTCGCGCGCGCAGGCCGCGAGCGAGTGCGGGTCGCCGCAGGGCGAGAGCTCGTCGTTGGCCACGGCCCAGAAGGTCTCGCGCTCGGTGGCGTTGAGGCTCGCGAGGTCGAGGCCCTGCACCTCGGTGATCGCCGGGCCCGCGGCCTCCGTCGGCGCCGCCCGCTGCCCGTCGGGGCGGGCGTCGGGGGTCGTGTTCTGCCGGCGACAGCTCGCCCCGAGGGTGACCCCGCCGAGCACCAGCAGGAGCGCGAACGCGACTTTCGACCGCAACATGGCGGTTGCCACTACGACGCGCGGCGCGCCACTGTCAAGGCAAGCCGCTCGCCGCGGCCCCGTCGCCGTTGCCCCCGCGCGAAGCGCCGTGATAGAGCCCAACGCCCTCTGCCATGAGCGACCCGACGACCCCCGCGGCCACCCGCGAGACCCTGGCCTGGCGCCGGTACTTCGAACGGTACGCCACCGAGCGCCCGCGCTTCCCGGGCGGCGTGGACTTCCTCCGCCGCGACTTCGCCGACACGATGCGCAGGCTCATCCCGGCCGACGCGCGCGTGCTCGAGCTCGGGTCGGGCGCGGGCGACACGCTCGCGGCGCTGCCCAACCCCGTGCGCCACGGCGTCGACCTCGTCCCCGCGGCGGTGGAGTCGGCGCGCGTCCGCCACCCCGAGCTGCGCGTCGAGCTCGGCGACGCCCTCACCTTCGCGCGCCCCGAGCGCTACGACGCGATCGTGTGCGACCGCCTCGTCCACACCGTCCCCGACGTCCAGCGCCTGCTCGAGAACGCCGCCGACCACCTCGCGCCCGGGGGGCGGCTCTTCCTCTCGTGCTTCAACTTCCTCTGGGAGGACGCGCTCGCGCTCGCCGAGAAGGTCGGCGCGAAGATCCCCGCGCCGAGCGCCAACTGGCTCTCCGAGAGCGACCTCGCCAACCTCTTCGAGCTCGCCGGCCTCGAGGCCGTGAAGTTCGAAGACCGCCTGCTCGTCCCCGCGGACGTCCCCGTGCTGGGCCGCCTCGCCAACCGCTACCTCGCGTCGCTCCCCGTCGTGCGGCGCCTGAGCCTCTACCGCGTGTACGTGCTCCGGCGTCGCAGCGAGGCGCCGAAGCGCGCGGCCTCGGTGTCCGTCGTCGTGCCGGCGCGCAACGAGGCCGGCAACGTCCCCGCGATCCTCGCCCGCACGCCCGTCCTCGGCGAGCGCACCGAGCTCATCTTCGTCGAGGGCGGCAGCACCGACGACACGTGGGCCACCATCGAGCGCGAGATGGCCGCGTACGACGGGCCGCTCCAGGTGTCGCTCCACCGGCAGCAGGGCAAGGGCAAGGGCGACGCGGTGCGGGTGGGGTTCGCCCACGCGACGGGCGACATCCTGATGATCCTCGACGCCGACCTCACGGTGCCCCCGGAGGACCTGCCGAAGTTCTATCGGGCCGCGGTCGGCGGCGTGGCGGACTACATCCACGGCACGCGGCTGGTGTACCCGATGGAGGACGAGGCGATGCGCTTCCTCAACCGCCTGGGCAACATCGGGTTCAGCAAGATCTTCACCTTCCTGCTCAACCAGCCGCTCAAGGACACGCTCTGCGGCACCAAGGTGATCTGGGCGTCGGACTACGCGCGCCTCGCCGCCAACCGCGCGTACTTCGGCGACTTCGACCCCTTCGGCGACTTCGACCTCATCTTCGGGGCCTCGAAGCTCAACCTCAAGATCGCCGAGATCCCCATCCGCTACAAGAACCGCACGTACGGCACGACCAACATCTCGCGCTTCCGCCACGGGTGGCTGCTGCTCAAGATGAGCGCGGTCGCCGCGCGGAAGCTCAAGTTCGTGTAGTCACGTCTTCGCGGGCAGGGCGAGCGCGCGGAGGAAGTCGAGCACCATGTCGCAGACGCGCGGCGCGTCCTCGAGGTAGGGGCTGTGCCCGAGGCCCTCGGGCTCGACGAAGCGCCCGAGCCGCGGCAGCGCCTCGCGGAACCACCGCCCGCTCGACTCCGGCAGCACCCGGTCGCCGCGGCCCCACACCACCAGCGTCGGCATCGGCAGGCCGCGCACCTCGGAGGCGTCGAGCATCGCCTCGGTGGGCAGCGCGTCGAGGAGCGCCTGCACGCTCGGGTGCGCCATCTTGCGGCGCGTGCCCCAGGCCACGAAGGGCCGCATCCTCGGCGGGCGCGCGAACACCCGGTCGACGAACTCCAGCGCGTCGGCGTGGCTCCGCAGGCGGAAGGTGCGGCGCAGCGACTCGACCTCCGCGGGCTCGAGCGGCGCGCCGCCGGGCGAGAGCAGCACGAGGGCCCGCACGCGCTCGGGCCGGGCGAGGGCGTAGCGCACCGCCGCGAAGCCCCCGAGCGAGTTGCCGAGTAGCACCGCGGGCTCGTCGAGGAGGGCGTCGAGCGACTCGACGAGCCCCGCCCGCAGCGCCGCGGTGGTCACCCCGCCGGGCGGCGTCGCGCTGTACCCGTGGGCGAGCAGGTCGGGCGCGACGATGCGGCGCACCCAGGGGCGCAGCTCGGTCATCACCGGCGCGAGGTGGATGCTCGCCGACGCGAGGCCGTGGAGAAGGGCCACCGGCGGCAGCGTCCCGACGCCGCGGCCGTCGAGCGCGTGCACCTCGCCCACGCTGGTGGGGACGCGGACGCTGCGGTACCCGCGGGCGTTGAGCGAGGCGCGGAGCAGGTGCTCGACGGGAAAAAGCATCGACGTCGCGAGTGTACACGCGCGCGCCGCGGGTGGTAGTTTCCGGCCCCCTTCGCATGAGCGACCACGCGCCGAGGGCATCGTTCGTCCGCTGGCTCGGCGCCCGCGGCGACCCGACGTGGGGCGTCGACCCCGACCACTACGACCCCGACGCGGTCGCCTCCACCCTGCGCCGGCTCGACCGTGTCTTCGGCGACGAGCGGGCCTATTTCCCCCTCGCGTTCGAGGGCTGGGAGCACGTCCCCGACGCGCCCGCGATGTTCGTGATGAACCACTCGGGCGGCACGACCATCCCCGACGTGTGGGGCTTCCTCGCGGGCTGGTACAAGCGCTTCACCCCCGCGCGGCCGCTCTACGTGATGGGCCACGAGATGCTCTTCGCCACGGACGTCACGAGCCGCTTCCTCGCGGCGCGCGGCATCCTCCGGGCGTCGCCGCGGCACTGCGTCCGGGTGCTCCGCGAGGCCCAACGCGACGTGCTGATCGCGCCCGGCGGCGACCGCGACGTCTGGCGCCCGTGGTCGCGCCGCTACGAGGTGGAGTTCGCCGGGCGCAGGGGGTACGCGCGGACGGCGCTCTCGTGCGGCGTCCCGATCGTGCCGGTGGCCCACGTCGGCGCGCACCACACGCTCTACGTCATCACCGACGGCCGCTCGATCGCGCGGGCCCTGGGCTTCCAGCGGACGTTTCGCGCCGAGGTGTTCCCGGTTCACCTGTCGCTGCCCTGGGGGCTCGCGGTGGGGCCGTGGCCGCACCTCCCGCTGCCCGTCCGCATGCGCTACCGCCTCGCCGCGCCCGTCGGCCTCCCGGCGGAAGATCCGGACGTCCCGGGCGAGGAAGCGGTCGAGTCCACCGACGCCGCCGTGCGTCTCGCCATCCAGCACATGCTCGACGACTTCCGCGCGGAGGACGACGCCGGCGGCGGCACCGGGTGAAGCGTCGCGTCAGTCGAGCGCGGCGGGCGGGGGCTCGGGCGAGGGGAGGCCGTCGAGCAGGCACAGGAGCAGGCAGAGCTCGTGCGGCAGCGCCTCGCCGCGCGAGCGCATCGAGCGCGCGAGGGCGACGGCGCGGTCACGCGTCTCGGCCGCGGTGAGCACCCGGTAGTGGAGCGTCAGCGGGACCCCGCGCGGCCCCGCGAGGCTCACATGCGGCTCGGCGGGGAGCACCACCACCTCCCGTACCGCGAGCGAGTCCTCCGTCGCCTCGGCCTGCGCGACGAGGGTCATTCGCCCGGGGTGGGGGACGCACACCATCCAGCGCGCGGGCTCGCCCGGCACCTCCAGCAGGTGCGTCACGCCGCTCGCCGCGGCCTCGCGCCCGAGCAGCCCCCGCGCCGTCAGCGCGGCGTCGGCGCGGCCGAAGTTGTGCTGCGCGGGCTCGGCCTCGGCCGTCTGCCAGAGCATGTCGAGCACCACGGATGTGCCCTCGCCGGCCTCGTCGATGATGGCGGCGGTCATCCGGTCGTGGAGGGGGGCGAGGTCGGGCTCGGTGAGCGCCCGCTGCCACGCGGCGAGCGCCGGCAGGCCCGCCTCCCGGCGGCAGCGCTCGAGGCGCGTCCACACCTCCTCGCGCGCGGTCGGCGGGATGCGGAGGAGCTGCGCCGCGAGCGCGTCGGCGAGGCCCGGCGCCGGGAGCTGGAGCGCGAGCTCGAGGGTGAGCTTCTCGTCTTGGAGGGCGACCCAGCCGGCCTCGCCGACGCGGTCGTGGGCGGCGCGGGCGCGCTCGGCGCCTGACGGTGTGAAGAGCAGGAGCGAGAGCGCGCAGCTCCGGGACGAGGGCGCGAGGCTGTCGTCGAGGAGCACGGCGGCGAGGTCGTCCTCGTGGCCCTCGAGCGCGAGGTCGCGGGCGACGATCATCGCGGCGGCGCGCTCGCGGAGGGTCATCGGGCCGCGGCGCATGCGGGCGAAGAGTTCTCGTTGCGCGCGGGCGAGGTCGCAGCCCTCGAGCGAGGCGCGCGTCGGCGCGTCGGGCGAGCGGTCGTCGACCACGAACGCGCCGACCATGTCGGCGAAGGGGACGGTGTCGTCGCGCGGTTCCATGGCGGGGCACTATAGAGCCGTCGGCGCGGAGAGGGAGCCCGTGGCCCCGAAGGACCGGCTGCCGCCCCCATTGGCCTGGCGCGCAGGGGCGGACGATACTCCGCCGCGATGACCGACCCCGACCCCGCGCTCGCAGCGCTCTTCGCGAACGTCCGGGCCGCGCCCGGCGACGACGCCCCGCGCCTCGCGCTCGCCGACGAGCTCACCCGTCGCGTCGACCCGCGCGGGGAGTTCATCGCGCTCCAATACCGTTCGCGCGGCGGGGGCGCCTCGCGCAAGGACGCAGCGCGCGAGCGGGCGCTCCTCAAGGCATCGGGCCGCGCTTGGGCCGGGGCGCTCGGGCCGCTGCTCGCCGACGGGGCGTTCCGCTTCGAGCGGGGCTTCCTCGCCGAGTGCAGGCTCAAGGCCCCGACGCACGAACAGCTCCGCGCGCTCGCGGACAGCGACGCCTGGGCCACCGTCGAGTCGCTCTCGCTCGCGCCCTGGGCCTCGCCGCGCCGTCTCCCCGCGTACGAGCAGAGCGTCGCCGCCGCCGCGGAGATCCTCACCGGCGACAAGGTTCCCTCGCTCCGGCGCGCGTCCGTCCACGCCGCGGCCGTCCTCACGCGCATCGCGCGCTCGCCGCGCCCGCTCCCATTCGAAGAGCTCGAGTGCTCCGGGTGGTTCCACCTCTGGTGCGGCGGGTTCGAGCTCTCCGCGGGGGACGTCGCGCTGCTCGGCGCGACCCGCGCGCTCCCGAAGCTCCGGCGGCTCGCGGTCTCCACCCACGGCCACGGCGCCGACCAGGGCCGCGGGCCCGCGCGCTTCGAAGCGCTGCTGCGCGGGCCGACGTTCGCGCAGCTCGAGCACTTCGGCCTGACGGACGTCGGCGACGCGCTCCCCGCGTGGGTCGACGCGCTGTCGGCGTTGCCCGCGCCGTCGCGGTCGTTCGAAGTCGTGCTCGGCGCGGGCTGCCGGCTCCAGCGCAAGGGGCTCACGATCCGCTTCGCGCGCGACGCCTCGGGCCGCCTCTCACAGCTCGCGGTCGAGTCGCACCCCGACGCATGGGAGCACCAGGGCTGGATCTTCCAACGGGCCGCGCGGGTGCTCGCGCCCCTCGACCGCGCGTTGCGTGCGGGCGCTTCGCTCACCGTCCACCCCGGGCGCCGACCGATCGACGACGTCGCGCTCGTGCCCCTCCGCGCGGCGCTCGCCCGATAGCGCGCCGCGGCGTCAGCGCAGCTCGATGAGCGCGTTCGAGCGGACGGTGGCGCCGCTCGTGTCGCAAGACTCGCCCGCGACCGCGACGAGCGTGCGGCGGGCGACGTCGAGCGCGACGCCCGCGCCCATGCGACCGAGCCCGCGCGACTCGCCTTCGAGACGAACGGCGCCGAGCAGCGCTTCTCGCACCCCGCCGGCCTCGGGCCGGAGGAGCCAGATCTGGTCACTGCAACGGCCGCCGACGAGCACAAAGCCGCAACCCACCGGGTCCCACGGGAGCGCCTCGCCCGAGCGGGGGAGCGCGTCCGCGGCGCCTTCGAGGCGGGCCCAGTGGGGCTGTGCGCCCGCGGCCAGCGACCACACCGCGCGGTCGGCGCCGTCGGACGTCGCGCCGCCGAGGAGGATCACCGCGCCGTCGCGCGGGTCGACGCCGCCGACCCGCTGCCAGCCGGGCGCGGGGCCGTCGGCGGGAGCGACCAGGGCTTCCCATCGCGTGCTCGCGCCGTCGAGGCGGACGGCCCACGTCGTCGCGAAGGGGCGCGCGTCGCGGCCGTCGACGCCACGGCCGCCGTTGACGATCACGGCCGCGCGCCGCGGGTCGTACACGGCGGTGGGCCCGACGATCTCCCCGCCGGGGTGCGCTCCCGCGCGCGACACGCGGACGGAGGCGTCGGTGACGTCGACCCGGAGCACGTCGCCGGTCCACACGCCGCCGGGGCGCATCCCGCCGACGAGCAGCGCGGTCTGGCCGGGGACGGCCCACGCGACGCCCGCTTCGAGCGCGAGCTCCACCCCGCTCTGGCCGAGCGGTGTCACGTGGCCGTCGACCGTCGAGACCGCGTAGACCTCGCGCGTGAAGGTGCCGCTCGCGGGCAGGCCCCCGAGCACGATCACGCGTTCACGCGAGGGGTCGTGGAGCGTCACGGGGTAGAGTCGCGTGGGCCCGTCGACGCGGCGGACGCTGCGCGGCGCGGGCAGCGGGGCGCCGTCGCAGCCAGCCTCCAGGCGCGGCGGTCGGGTGAGCGCTCGGTCGACGGAGGCGTCGAGGTCGAGGGGCCCGCCGCCGTCGAGCGACGCGCGGTCGGGCGCCTCGGGGAGCCCCTCGGTGCGCGCCCCGCACGCGGCGACGAGGGCCGCGAGCGCGAGGGCCTTCACGGCGTCCATCGCGCGACCTCCCGGGACAGACCGACGGGGCGGCCGTCGACGCGCGTCTGCCCGCCGACGACGTAGAGCGCGCAGTCGTGCCACGCGGTGGCGGCGGCGTGGTGGCGCGCGGCATCGAGCGGCGGGTCCGCGGGAAACCACCGCCCCGCGCGCGGATCGAAGCGGGCCGCGTCGGCCTCGCCGGCCGCGGTGAGCGTCCAGGCGTAGAGGTCGCCGCCCGTCCACGCGGCGGACTGGTCGTAGCTGCCTGCGTTGCGATCGACGGGACCGGGCGAGCCCGCGGCGGGCATCGCGACCCACGCGTCGGGCCCGGCGAAATACCGCGCGCCGCTGTGGAGCGAGATCGACCCGTCGTTGCCGCCCCACACGAGCGCGGCGTCGCCCGTCCACCACGCGCCGTGGCCCCAGCGCGGGGTGGGCGCTCCCTCGCGCGCGACGCCGCTCCAGGTGAGCGAGGGGACGTGGACGCGCCAGCCGTCGTTGCGCGGGACGCCGGTGTCGGTGGTGCCGTCCGTGCCGCCGAAGACCATCGCGGTGTCGCCGAGGGAGACAAAGGCGAAGCTCCCGCGGACGGTCTGCTCGCGCGGGGCGAGCACCGCGTCCCAGCGGTCGGCCGCGGGGTCGTAGCGGACGAACTCGTTGTGGTCGCCCGGCGCGTCGGCCCCCGCGACGAGCACGAAGCCGCCCGCGACCACGGCGCGCGTCGCGAAGCTGGTCGGCGCGCCCGCGGTGGGCAGCGGCCGCCACCCCGCCGACGCCGACCAGCGCGCGCCGACGCGCCGGAACCCGCTCCACACGAAGAGCTCGCCGCGCGCCGCGACCCACGCGACCGCGAGGGCGCGCGCGGGGCCCGCGAGGCCGGAGTCGGGCAGCCGCTCCCAGCGGTCGGTGCGGGGGAGGTAGCGCCACGCGTCGGAGAGGTCGGTCCGCTCGCCGCGGCCGCCGTAGACGATCAGCGCGTCGCCCGCGGAGAGCGCGGCGGGGTCTTCGCGCGCGGCGAAATCGTCGGGGAGCGCGACGGACGCCCAGCGCCCGCGGGGGCCTTGCGCGGCGGGGCATCCCGGGATCGGGCCGAGGGGGACGTCGCTCGCGCCCACGTCGATCACGCCCGCGTCGGATGCGTGCGCGCCGTCGACGCTCGACGCGCAGCCGAGCGCGAGCGCGGCGCCGACGCAGGGGAGCGAGAGGTTCATGCGCGGCGGGAGCGGAGCACCGACGCCCGCCGGCGTCAACGCGCGTCGCGGGGCTGCCGGTCGCCGAGGCCCGCGCCCGGGGCTTCGCGCTCCGGCCGTGGCTCCCGGTGGGCGCGTCGGGCGACGTCGTCATCGAGCGCGTCGTCTCGCGCCACCGCGCCCGGGAAGGCCGCCGCCATCGCCGCCGCGTCGAGCCGCATCGCCGCGCTCGCCCGCACGAACAGCGTCGCCCGCTCGGCCCGCGCCTCCGCCGCGAGCCAGGCGCTCGCCTCCGCCGCCGTCATCGCCCGCAGCGCGCGGAGCCACGGCCGCTCGAGCTCGCCGCGGAGGTCGTCGTCGCCCTCGGCCTCCAGCAGCGCGAAGGCCCGGTCGTAGGCCGCGTCGAGCCGCCCGCGCTCGCGCCGCGCGAGCAGTGATCGGGCCCGCGCGAACTCACCGCCGCCGACCCCCTCCGCCGCCAGCGACGCGAGCGCCGCGCGGAGCTCGCGCGCTGCGGCGGGGGCGCGCTCGGGCGTCACGGTGAGCACCACGTCGATCGAGTACACGCCGTCGCCCTCCTCGCACAACGTGTCGAACGCGTAGGCCGCGCCGCCCGCCTCGCGCAGCCGCGTGAACAGCCGCGAGCCGCTTCGGTACTCGAGCAGCGTGCAGGCGACCCGCGCCGCCGCGAGCGCGCGGGCGTCGGGCGCGGGCAGCGCGAGGCGGGCGCGGAGCTCGGCGAAGGGCGTCCGCGGCGGCTCCTGCGACCACACCTGCGCCGCGGGGATCGCGAGGCGAAAGGGGCGGTGCGTGCGGGCGACGCCACCCCCGCCGCGCCACGGCCCGAGGAGCCCTTCAGCGAGCGCGCGCACCGCCGCGCCGTCGGCCGCCCCGGCGACCACGAGGCTCACCGCGGCGGGCGCGTACGCGCGTTGGAAGAGCGCCGCGAGCGAGCGGGCGGGCGGTGGCGCGCCGTCACCGAGCGCGGCGAGGCGGGGGTCCCAGGCGCCCTCGTAGCGGAGGCGCTCCCACGGCGCGCGCGGTGGCAGGGCGGGCGGTGCGGGCGCGTCGGGGGCGACGTCGGATTCGCCAAAACCCTGCACGGCCGCGGCGAAGCTCGCGACGGCGGCGCCCACCTCGCCCGGATGGAGCGTGGCCCAGAAGAGCGCCGCGCCCGGGTGAACGCGGTAGGCGTAGACGAAGGGAGCGTGCTCGCCCGGCAGCGCCGCCGACGCGCGCGAGGCGCGGCGCACGACGGCCTCGGCGAGGCGGCGCGCGGCGCCCGCGGGGAGCTCGTCGGCGCCGTAGCCCGCGCCGCGCACGACCCACGCGACCACCGCGCGGTCGGACTCGGGCATCGGCGACACGGCGACGCGGAGCCCGTTGGCGAGGGTGGCGCGCTCCACGGGGGCGTCGACGGAGGGCGTGTCGTCGAGGGGAGGGGGCGCCTCGGCGACGACGGTGGGCGCGGTGGCGGCGTGTGCGGGCGTGACGAGCGTGCGGCGGAGCGTCGTGGAAGGCGCGGCGCACGCGACGAGCGTGAGGGCGAGCAGCGCGGCTCGCTTCATGGCGCCGCCTCGTCGAGCTGGAGGCCGACGACCGCGGGGTCGTGGTGGAAGTCGACCACGAGCCTCCGCGCGGCGAAGAGCTCGCGCGCGAGGTCGCGCAGCGCGGCGGGCGTCACGTCGCGGGTGGTGGCTCGCTCGCACCGGAACCCGCCGGGGTCGTCGGCCGAGGGGACGTCGGCGACGCGCGTGGTCCGCGTCGGGAGGTCGCGCGCGGCCTCCGCGGCGGCGTCGAGCAGCGCGTCACGGAGGGAGGGCTCCACCGGGCGCAGCGCGTCGACGGACGCGGTCGCGCCGCCGAGGGCCGCGTCCATCGCGCGGAGGGCGACGTCGTGGGCCTGCCCGACCGCGAGCCTCGCTTCGAACACGAGCGCCGTGCGGGCGCCCTGGCGGACGACGTCGAGCGACCACCGCGGGGACTCCGGGTCCGGCGCGCCGAACCACGGGTCGACCGCGATCGAACGGCGAAGTACCGCCGCGAGCACGCGCAGGCCGGCGTCGTGGCAGTCGTCGGCGGCGGGGCCCGGCCACGCGATCACCACCGCGGCCGGGTGGACGGTGCGGGCCCGCAGGTGCGACGTGGTGAAGGCGAGCGGGCCGTCGTCGCGCTGCCGCGGCGGGATGGGGCGCGCGGGGACGGGCGCGAAGTAACGCTCGATCGAGGCGCGGGCGGCGGCGGGGTCGAAGTGGCCGGCGACCACGAGCCGCGCGTTGCCGGGCGCGTAGCGGTCGCGGACGAGCGCTTCGACGGCGCCGACGTCGAGGGCGTCGACGGCGCGGAGGTCGTCCCACGAGGTGTGGCTGCGGTGCGTCGGCGGGAGCGCGGCGCGGAGGCTGAGGCCGCGGAGGAAGTGCCAGCGGCCGGTGGTGAGCTCGGCCTCGTGGTGGAGGACGGGCCGCTCGGCGTCGAGCGCGTCGGCCCGGACGTAGCGCGCGGCGTGGGCCATGCGCTGCGCCTCCAGCCAGAGCAGGCGGTCGAGGTGCTCGGGCGCGGACTCGCCTTCGTAGACGGTGCGGTCGCTGTAGGTGGTTCCGCCGCCGCGGCCGATGGAGACGGCGGCGAGTTCGGGGCCGATCGCGGTGAGCCCGGGCGCGGCGCGGAAGAGCAGGTGCTCGGCGGCGTGGGCCGCCTGGCGCTGGCCGGGCGGGGCGTCGCCGTCGCCCACGCGCCACGTCACCGAGACGCGGACGCGCGCGTCGCGGGGGTCGGGCGCGAGCACCACGTCGAGCCCGTTGGCGAGCGCCCACCGGGTGAGCGCGGGCAGCGGGGGGCGCGGCGCGCGGGGCGGGGACGCGCGTGGGTCGCGGCGGAGGGCCTCCCAGGCGCGGAGCACGTCGGGCGGGACGGGCGGCTCGTCGGCGAGGGCGTGGGAGGAGAGGAGCCCGAGGGTCGACGCGAACCAGATCCACCGCGCGCGCATGAGAACCTTGGACAGCCAGGGGCGTGCCGCGTTTCCAGGGGCGGGGATTTCGCGCGAAGAAAGTGGCGCGGGTGCCTACGACGGTAGGCGCCGCCCGCGCGACGGAAGTATCCCCGCGCGGACGCCCGCCCTATCCTCCCGCGCATGTCGACCCGTGAGTTCCGGTGCAGCACCTGCGGCGCGTTCGGCCCGGCGGCGGAGGCCCACAACGTCCCCACCTGGCGGGCCGCGGCGGAGGCCTACGCCGATGCGTACTACTGCGCCTCGCACGCGGCCGCGGCCGTGGAGGCGACCCGCGCGCACGTCGCGGCGCTCGACCTCGAGCACCCCGAGCGCGACGACGTGATGTCGCTCCTCACGCTCGTGGCCCTCCTGCGGGCGCGGGGTCAGCAGGCGGAGTCGCTGGCCGAGGGCGAGGCGGCGGGGGAGGGGATGGAGCGCGTCCGCCAGCAGACGCTCGCGCTGCTCGGGCGCCTGCCCGCGGCGCGGCTGCCGATCGCCGAGCCCTCGGCGCTCTGCTCGTCGTGCTTCAAGGCGCTGCCGGCGTCGCAGGTGACGGTGATCCCCTGGCACAACGAGGACGTCGGCGACTTCGTCACCACCTTCCGCTGCGGCGCCTGCGTGGCGGAGTCGCTGGCCGACACCCGCGCGCGCGTCGAGGCCGGCGACGCGGGCGTGCTCGACGCGCTCGGCGGGTTCCTCCAGACGCACGCGGTGACGGTGCACGAGTGGCGGCGCGGCGACCCGCCCGACGTCGTGCGGCCGCTGATGCTCGGGGTGCTCGAGCGCATCCGGGACGGCTCGATCGTGCTCCCGATCGGGGAGACCGTGCCGCTCGAAGAGGCGCTGCGTCGCCGCGCGCCCCCACCGGACGCGCCGCCCGCGCCCCCGCCCGCGGCGCCTCCGTCCGCGCCGCCTCCGACGCCGGGCGACGTCGACGCCCCGAGCCCGCCGCGGGGCCTCTGGGCGAAGCTCCGCGGCCTCTTCGGCGGGTGACGTGCGGCGTTCAGCCGGCGGCGCCGCGGGCGATCATCAGCGATTCCCCGCGCGTGTCGAACTCGCTCCACGGGGGGATCGCGTCGGCGAGCGTTTTGTACCCGGCGAGCGCGCCGCCCGCGAGCAGGCTGCGGCGCGCGACGCCCGCGGCGGTGCCGAGGTCGTTCTTCCTCACCGCGCCGAGCAGCTCCCACGCGAGGTCGCGGTCGCCCTGGAGGAGCGCCACGCCCGCGAGCTCGCCGACCGCGAGGTAGCCCTTGCCCGCGCGCGCCGCCACCGCGCGGATGAGCGCCGCGTCGACGGACCCGCCCTGCCGCGCCCACACCGCCAGCGCGCTCGCGAAGGAGAGCGGGTCGACGCTCACGCGCGCGTCGAGCAGCGAGGGGACCAGCGCCGCCACCGCCGCCCGCACGGCTTCGACGCGGCAGTTGGGCAGCAGGTAGGTCACCGCCGCGGCCTGCCGGGCGGGCGTGGTCGCGTGCGCCACCTCCGCGAGCACGTCCGCCCCGAGGTCGGCCGCGGCCCCGAGCGCAGCCCACACCGCGTGGCCGTCGAGCAGGTACGGCACGGCCTCGCGGACGCGTGACGCCGCGTCGCGCAGCGCCAACGCGACCGCCGCGGCGAGCGCGGGCGACGCCGGGTTGAACTCCCGGGCCGCGGCCGCGCACGCCACCAGCCCCGACCGCGACTCCTCCGACGTGCGCCCGCCCGGGAGCCCCTTCGCGAGCTCGACGAAGCGCGCCGCGAACGCCTGCTCCCCCGCGGCGCGCGCACGGCGGAGCGCGAAGTGGTCGCGGCTGAAGCCGTCGCTCGCCAGCGCCGGGCGCGCCGCGTCGAACCACGCGAGCCTCCCCCGCGCGAGCATCGCGTCGAGCGCGACATAGCCCGACGCGTCGAAGACCCGCCGCGCGTCGTCTTCGCGCCCGAGGTCGAGCAGCGCCCCGGCCGCCTCCACGCCCTCCTCCCCGTGGCCCTGGCTCCACGCCGCGCCCGCGTTCCGCGCCATCATCGCCATCGCCTCGGTGAGCCGCGCGTCCGCCACGTCGCGCTCGCCGAGCGCCAGCGCCGCCGCCGCGCGCAGGCCCAGGACGGAGGCCCGCGGCGCGCCCTCTTCCCCGGGCGCAATCGCGTCGAGGGCGTCGAGCACCGTGCGCGCCTCCTGCGCGTGGCCCCGCCGCGCGAGCGCCAGCGCCGTGCGGGCTGCTTCCGGCGCCGGCGTGCCGCGGCCCGACGCGAGCGCGGCGAGGGCCTTGTCGCGCGCCCGCCCCGGGTCGCCGTGGGCCGCCTCCACCCCGGGCGGCGCGAAGGCCGCGAGCAGCGAGTCGCGCGTCGGGGGGCCGTCGGGGTCGCGCACGTAGCCCTTCGCGAGCTTCTGCTTCGCCCGCTTGTCGAGCTCCTTCTCCGGCGCGTCGCACGCGACTCGGGTGCGCTTGCCGAGGGTGCCGAGCGTCCCCTCGTCGATCACCACCGCGCCGTCGACGACGCTCGCCGCCCAGTACTTCTTCAGCGCCCCGACGACGCCCACGTACCTCGCCATGCCGTTCGCTCCTCGTGTTGGGCGCGGATGGAAGCGCCGACCGCGCGCCGGGTCAACGGGGAGACTCTCGCGCCGACGCGTCGCCCCGACAACGGCCGCCCGTGGCGACCCGCCCAACCCGCGCGGGCGGCTGCGCGACGCTGTGCGGCCGGTCGCGCAACCCGCGCAGGGCCCGCCGCGACGGGGCCGCGACGTCGCGCGGCACCGCCGTTGCTCTCCCCTCACTCATGACCGCAGAAGCCTACGTCCTCGGCACCAGCGACGCCGAGCTCGCCCGCCTCCGCCGCCAGAACGAGGCCCTCGCCGACGAGACGCGCTGGCTCTTCGACCGCCTCGACCTCCCGCCCGGCGCGAGCGCGCTCGACGTCGGCTGCGGCCCCGCCGGCGTGCTCGAGCTCCTCGCGCGCCGCGTCGGGCCCGACGGCCGCGTCGTCGGCCTCGACGTGAGCGACGTGATGCTCCGCCACGCGCGGCAGCTCCTCGACGCGGCGGGCGTCGCGGGCGTCGAGCTCCTGCGCGCCGACGCGGCGTCGACGGGGCTCCCGCGCGGGTCGTTCGACCTCGTGCACGAGCGCCTCGTGCTCGTCAACGTGCCCAACCCCGAGGCCATCGTGCGGGAGATGGTGTCGCTCGCGCGGCCCGGCGGGGTGATCGCGCTCGCGGAGATCGACGGCGCGTCGTGGGCGTGCGACCCGCCCCACCCCGCGTGGGAGCGGCTCTACGGCGCCTTCTGCGAGGTCTTCCGCCGCCGCGGGTGCGACCCGAACGTCGGCCGGCGGGTGGCGCGGCTGCTGCGCGAGGCGGGGGCGGTCGACGTGCAGGTGGAGTTCCACGCGCGGTGCCACCGGGCCGGGCACGTGTGGCGCGAGCTGCTGCTCCAGTTCACCCGCATCACGCGGGCGGAGTCGGTGGCGCTGGGGCTGCTCGACGTGGGCGAGGTCGACGGGCTCGTCGCCGCGCTCGGCGCGCACCTCGCCGACCCGGCGACCACGGTGGTGTCCCCGGTCGTCGCGCACGCCTGGGGCCGCCGCCCGCTCGACGACTGACGCCGCGCCGCGCGTCGCCCGCGAAGCGCGCGCGGTGTTGAAAGTTCCTCGGCGCGGGTGCGTACTGGCCTCCATGCCAACGAACACGCAGAAGCTCCGGGCCCTGGCGCTGACCACGGCGCTCTTCACGCCGGCCGTCGCCGCGCAGGTGGTCGCCGCGAGCCCGCTCCACCCCGCCCCCACCGCGGCTGCACCGCGCGGCCCGTACTTCACGCTCCCGATGCCCGCCACCTGCACGCAGCGCGTGGTCGGCGGGCACGGGTACTACTTCTGCCCCGGGGCGCGCGGGTACCGCGAGGCGCGCGAGTTCTGCCGCGCGTTCGGGACGGAGCTCGCCATCCTCTCCGACCGCTACGAGAACGACGCGACGGCTGCCGTCGTGCGCGAGCTCGGGCGCGGCCGGCACCTCGTCGGGTACACCGACGAAGTCGTGGAGGGCAGCTTCGTCACCGCCAACGGGACCCCGATGACCTTCTCGGGCTGGGCCGCGGGCGAGCCCAACAACGCCAGCGACGAGGACTGCGTCGAGCTCGACGGCTCGGGCATCTGGAACGACAACCACTGCGACGCCGTCCCCAACGTGCTCTGCGAGGAGGCCGCGGCCTGCAACACCGAGGTGTTCGGCGACCGCCTCTACCACTTCTGCCGCACCGCGCCCGGCGACGACCCCGACGCCGTGTGCCGGCAGGCGGGCGGCTCCCTCGCGCGCCTCGACACGGCCGCGGAGGAGCGCTTCGTCGCCGAGCACGGCGGCGCGGTCGGCCTCGCGTGCGGCGGCGGCCCGACGGCGGGTGCGGGCGCGGTGGTGTGCGAGACCGAGCGGCCTTGCGTGCGGCGCTTCTACAACGGCGGGATGTACCTCTTCTGCATGGGCGAAGGGGTCACCGCCGTCGACGCGCGCCGGGCCTGCGAGCGGATGGGCGCCGACCTCGCCACCGTCACCGACGCCGCGATGAACGACTGGCTCTACGGCAACTTCGCCCTCTTCCGCCGGACGCACTTCTACATCGACCTGCGCGACGACGACCGCGAGGGCGCGTTCTACACCCGCCTCGGGCCCGCCACGTTCACGGCGTGGGCGCCGGGCGAGCCCAACGACCAGAACGACGAGGACTGCGTCGAGGCCGCCGACCAGGGGTGGAACGACGTCCCCTGCCGCACCTCGCCCCGCGGCGGGTTCGTCTGCGCGGTCAGGCCGCGCCGGGGGCCGCGATGACGCTCCACCTCGTCCGCTTCGAAGACGTCCCCGCGCAGCCGTGGCGCAACGGCGGCGGCGTCACCCGCGAGCTCCTCGCGTGGCCGCGCGCCGACGACTGGGCCCTGCGCGTCAGCGTGGCCGACATCACGCGCGACGGGCCCTTCTCGGCCTTCCCCGGCGTCGAGCGGTGGTTCGCCGTGCTCACCGGTGAGGGCGTCCGCCTCGGCGCGCCTTCGGTCGACGTTGTGGTGGACGGCGACGCGCTCCGCTTCGACGGCGCCGACGCGCCCGCGTGCTCGCTCCGCGGCGGCCCGACGCGCGACCTCAACCTCATGCTCCGCGCCGACCGCGTCCGCGGGGCCATGGCCCGCGTCGACGGCGCGCTCGTGTGGCCCGACGTCGGCGGCGCGCCGCTGCTCCGCGGGGTGTTCTCCCGCGACGGGTGCGCCGTGTCGGCCGGCGGCCGCGCGGTCACGCTCCCGCCCATGTCGCTCGCGTGGAGCGAGGGCGACGAGCCCTGGCGCGGCGAGTCCCCGCGCGCGGCCTCGACATGGGCCCTCGCGTGCGGCCCGCGCGGGTGAGTTCGCGCTACGGGAGCCGCGGGAGGTCGTCGCGCAGCGGTTCGAAGGGGAGCGCCAGCAGCGCCCGCGCGGCGAGGAAGGGGAAGGGCATGCAGCGCTCCTCCTCGGCGGCGCGGTCGGCGGCGCGGCGGCGGAGCTCGAGGGTGAGCCCCCAGGCCGCCCGCACGGCCTCGTCGGGGACTTGGCCCCAGGCGCGGGCGCACGCGACGTCAAACACGTCGACGGAGCCCGCCGTGCGCACTTGCTCGGCGCGGGCGCACTGGCGGGCCACCCACGCCCGCGCCACGTCGCTGCGGAGCGAGAAGGTGCCGTCGGCCTGCGCGTGCGCGACGAGCGACGGCCCCGGGTGGGGGATGCCGTCGAGCCCGCAGTTGTCGACGAACGTCCAGGGCGACGCCACGAGCAGGTCGGGGCGCCCGTCGCCGTCGACGTCGCGCACGGCCTCGATGTGTTCGAACGCGCGGGCCGGCGCGTACGGCGCCACCGCCCCGCCGCGCGCGGTGTAGAGCGCGATCGGACTCTCGGGCGATGCCTCGTGCTCCCACTGCGTGTTGCGCACGGCCACTTCGGGCGCGCCGTCGCCGTCCCAGTCGAACACGTGCTCGATCGTCGGCTGCGCCCCCGCCATCGCGTGCGCCTCGGCGGTGTATACGGCCGCGCGCGTCACCGCAGCGCCCCGCGTCGGCGCCCACACGAGCGCGACCGGCGCGGTGGTCACGGGCTCCTCGCCGGGCGCGAAGCGCGCCGCGCCGTACTGGAGCCGCCACACGCCCGCGGGGGTTCCCTGGCAGAGCCGGACGTCGTCGCCGGAGAGCAGCGTGAGCGGGTTGACGATCTCCTCGTGGGCCCGCGCGTACGCCGCCGCCACGCGGTTGCCCGCCGCCACACGCTGGCGGTTGGTCTGGAGCGCGGTCGCGCAGCGGGGGTCGGCCGCGGGTGCCGCGGGCGAGGCTTCGGCCGCGTCGGAGGCAGGCGTCTCGGGGGCGGGCCGCCACGCGCGGAGCGTCGCATCGCCCGCGGCGCGGAGCGTGATCGGGAGCACCGCGGCCCGCACCGCGCGGACGGCGGGGTCGACGAAGGCCGCCGTCCCTTCACCCGCGGCGGGCGTCTGCGCGAAGGCCCGCACGGCGCGCTCGGCCTCGTCGGGGCTCGCGCCCCACGCGCGCGCGCAGAAGCCCGTCCAGAAGAGCCGCGGGAGCACGTAGCGGGCGTCGCCCGGCGCCGCGTCCCCTTCGCCCGGCGGCGGCTGCCAGCGGGCCTCGGGGCAGTGCGAGCGAAGCGCCCCACGCGCGACGTCGTCGTCGACGGCGTAGCGCCCGTCGGCGAGCCGGTGCGCCACCACCGCGGGGGGGAGGCCCTCCAGCAGCGGCATGCGCTCGCCCTCGGCGCGGAGCTCGGGCAATTCGAGGACGCGATCAACGAGGCCGTCGCGGTCGACGTCCACCTCGCGGGCGCCGGTTCGAAACGCCGCGGGGTCGGGGTCGGGCGGGAGGCTCACGGCGGGCTCGGGCGGGGCCACGGGCGGCGGGGCGGGGGGCGTTTCCGTATGCGAGGGCGGGGCGGCGACGGGGGCGGTTCGCGTGCAGGCGACGAGCGCGAGGGCGGCGAGCGGGAGGCGCATGGCGGCGCGAAGGTATCACCGCGCGCGGCCGCGCCCGCAGGTGATTTGGAGCGGCGCGCCGCGGGGCCTACGACGGCTCGCGCGTGACGAACTGGAGCTCGACGGCGAGCGGGCCTTTCACCGCGGGCGCGTCGAGGGCGTCGAGCGCGGCGCACATCGCACGGAGCGCGGGCTCGTCGGGCGGCCCGCGCGTGGCGACCGCGTACGTGGGGGCGGCGCCGGGGCGCAGGGTGCAGCGCACGGCGAGGCGGTCGAAGGGGGCCGCGGGTGACAGCCTCGGCAGCACGGCGGCTTCGACGGTGAGGAGGTGGCGCGAGAGCGCTTCGATCGAGACGGCCGCGGCGATCTCCTCCTCGGGGGTGAGCAGGGTGGTCCCCTCGAGTCGGGGGGCCGGGCCTCGGGGTTGCGGCGCGTCGGGGGTGTAGCTCCTCCACCCCCCGCTCGCGTGGACGCGCTCGCCGAAGGGGCTTTCGAACACCTCGGGCAGCGGTTCGAACGCGAGGGTCGCGCCCCGGCACTCGCACGACCACGGCCGCCACCCCGCGAGCGCGTCGAGGAAGCCCCGCCAGTTCGCGTCGGAGAGCGTGACCGCGAAGCCGTCCTCGAGGACGCGCAGCGCGTCGGACCCTTCGCCGACCACGACGAGGAAGCACCCCCCCACGCGCCGACCCTGCGCCGCTGGCGCCGAGATGGCCTCCGGCCCGGTCTGCCCCGGCGCCCAGACGAGGCACGCGTCCGCGTTGGGGGAGAGCGACGGCAGCAAGCCCAGCGCACCGCCCTCCCGGGCGCCTTCGGCCGCGGCCGCGAGGTGCTCCCGGCCGGGCGGCGCGACGCGGAGCACGAAGCGGTCGCCCTCCTTCGTCACGTCGGCGGAGGCGAGGGACGTCGTCGGGCACCGCGTCAGGAAGCTCTGCGCGAACTCGTCGCGGAAGTCGACGCCGCGGTCGTCGCGGTCGGACCACGGTGGGAAGGGGAACCACGACGCCGCCTGCCCCTTCCGCGCGAGCACGCGGAGCGCGCCGAACTCCTTCCACGCCCGGAGCTCAGCGTCGGTGACGAGCACCGCCGCGAGCGCGTCGTGCGGCACGTCGACGCCCGCGAGCGGCTGCGCCTGCGCGTAGATCAGGTGCCTCCCCATCGGCGGGTCGCCCCGAAACTCCGTGCCGTCGCCGACGGTGACCGTGCGCCCCTCGGCGGCGAGGTGCGCGAACTGCTCGATCAACTGGATCGGGGACTCGGGGAAGCCGTCGCCCTCCTCCTCGGGCCGCCGCCGCAGGGTGAACACGACCTCCTGCTGGCCGTGGCGGCGTAGCCCGTCGCTCACGATCGACACGCAGGGCACGGCGCCGCGCGGCGACGGCACGTCGTGGTGCCAGACGCGCGCGACGAGCTCGCCGGGCACGATCTCGACCACCGCGGGCCACGCGGGCGCCGGCTTCGCGGGGGGAGGCTCCTTGGGGCCGCGACCGAAGAGACGGGACCACCACGACATCGAAACACCTCTCCGCGAAAGTCGGCGGGGCGGCGGGGCGGCCCCCGAAAGCGAGTATGACCCGCGGCGAGCCCGCGCCGTCAACCATCAACGCGCCAGTCGGGCCAGCGCGGCGTGCCGCGGCGTCACGGTGTGCGGCCGCGGCCCGCGTTGCTCAACGAGAACACCGCGGTTTCCCCGCGGAACACGCGTTGCTTTGCGGAGTCCGCATGGGCTCCCCTCTGCTCCCCTGTGGTTCGTGCGCGCGGCACATCCGCGCCTCCTCCGCGTCGTGCCCCTTCTGCGGCGTGGCCCACACGCCGGTCGACGCGACGCCCTTCGAGGGGCCGATGCCCCGCATGTCGCGCGCGGTCGCCTTCACGCTCGGCGCGGCGGTGCTCGCCGGGTCGGCCGCGATGCTCGACGGGTGCGTCCACGCCGAGCCCGTCTACGGCGCGCCCTTCCCCCCGCAGGACGCCGCCGTGGACGCGTCCGACGCCGCGGATGCTGCGGCAGACGCGGTGAACGACACCGGCAACCCCGGCGTTCGCTACGGTGCCCCGCCCGCTGACGGTGGGTGATCGCGCGGCGTTTCAGTTGCTCGCGCGGCAGAGCGTCGGGGACTCGATGCGGTAGGCCCCGCCGCTGTTGGGGACGAGCCGGAGCGTGCCGGTGACCACGACGTCGCCGGCCGGCACCTCGGTGCCACAGCACACGCCGGAGTCGTCGCCGCGGCAGGTGAACGCGGGGTCGCCCTCGACGCCGAGCCCGATGACGCGCATCGACGAGTCCGCGCGCCCCGCGAGCGCGACCGCGCCCTGGCAGTGGTTGCAGCACGAGTGCGTCCCCTGGCTGTCGCCGCAGGCCATCTCCGTGCAGCCTGCGCCGGCCTCCAGGCGCGCCCGCACCGACACCTGCTGCCCTTCGAGACGGAGGCGCTGGTCGACGACCTCGGCGAAGGTGAGCGGCCGCGCGACGCGGAGGTTGGGGCCCGACGGCGTCGGCGCGCAGGCGGGGAGGGCGCGCGGGGCGACGCAGCCGCTCGTGGCGACACAGCGGGCGAGCCAGGTCCCCTGCGCGCGCCGGACGACGTGGCGGGGGTCGAGGGGCCCTTCGGGCGCCACCGGAACGGGTGCGGGCGCCGGGGTCGGGGCGGGGGCGGTCGTGCGCGGGCGGCGCGGCGGCGTGCGGCGGGGCTGCGCGTCGGCGACGGAGACGCAGGCGGCGAGGAGCGAGGTGACGACGAGGCCGGGGAGCGGGTGCTTCATGGGACGTTCCTTGTGAGCGGGTGCGCGATGAACCGCGGAGAGGCGCAGGGGCTTGGGTCGCCAGCGAGAGCGGTCCCGCGCCAAGGTATGCTCGCACGCCGATGCATGACACGAGCACCCGACTGAAGCGCGTCGTTGTCGTGGGGACCTCTGGGGCCGGCAAGACGACCCTCGCTCGTGCCGCGGCGGCTGCGCTCGGGGCGGCCGTCATCGAGCTCGACGCGCTCCACTGGGGCCCAGGCTGGACGGAGACCCCGGACGCCGTGATGCGCGAGCGCCTGCGGTCTGCCCTCGCCTCCGAGCGGTGGGTGGTCGACGGCAACTACCTCCACCTCCGCGACCTCGTGTGGCCCCTGGCCGACACCGTCGTCTGGCTCGACTACCCACGCCACGTCGTGATGGCGCGCGTGGTGTGGCGGACGCTCCGGCGCTCGCTCCTGCGCGAGGCGCTCTGGTCGGGCAACCGCGAGTCCCTCGCCCGCGCGCTCGGGCCCGACTCGGTCGTGCGCTGGGCCTGGGACTCCTTCGACCGCCGCCGCGCGCAGTGCCGCGAGCTCCTGCTCGACCCGGCGGCGCCGCCCGGCCCGCGCGTCGAGCACCACCGGACGCCCGCCGACACCGCGCGCTGGCTCCGCGGCCTCGTGCGTTGACGACTGACGCCCAGGGTGATTCGAGAGGTCGGAGCCTCTGGTTCGTTCGCTCGCGGCGCCGAGTGCCAGTGGGTTCGGCGAACGCGTGCGGCACGCGCCCACGTGATGTGCATCAGGCTCGTGCCTCCTGCGTCCATCCCCGCTCGCCGAGCCTCGCGGCCTCCATCCCCCGCTCGCCGAGCCTCGCGCGTTGACCCCTTCCCCCGGCGCAAAGCCGCCAGGGGAAGGGGCACTGTCGCGACCAGGACGCGTCGGCGTCTGGCCCTCGTGGCGTCTCGGGGTCTGGTGCTCGTGGCGTCTCGATGGCCCGGCGTCGGTGGGTCCTGGTTGCGACAGTGCCCCTTTCCCTGGCGGCTTTGCGCCGGGGGAAGGGGTCAACGCGCGAGGCTCGGCGAGCGGGGATGGACGCAGGAGGCACGAGCCTGATGCACATCACGTGGGCACGCAGGTAGCCCAGGTGAGTCTAAACCCCTCAGCGAGGGCAGGCGGGCGAACCCTGGGCACTCGGCGCCGCGAGCAGACGAGCGCGAAGCACACGCCCCGCCCCGCGCGCTACCGGAGCGCGCCGAGCCGGTCGCGGGCGCGCGCGGCGAAGGGGTCGTCTGGGTACGTCCCCACGATGCGCTCGAGCGCCTTGCGCGCCTCGTCGTGGCGGCCCGCCTTGTCGAGCGCGTCGGCACAGGCCCAGAGCGCGCCCGGGATCGCGTCGAGCCGCGGGTGGTGCTTCAGCGCCATCTGCACCGCGTCGACGAGCGCGCCGGGCGCGTCGTGACGTCGCGCGGCCGTCAGCACGCAGCGGACCGAGCGCTCGTCGGGCACCAGCCCCGGGTTGTGGCGGCGGACCTCGACCCACACCTGCGAGACCGCGGCGAACTCCTTCCGCGCGGCGAGCGATTCCAGCGCCGGCGCGAGGTGGGTCTGCACCCGCGTCGCATCACGCGCGTCGCTCGCGAGGCGCAGCGCGAGGACGCGGCCCTCGTGGTGGTCGGGCTTCTTCGCGAGCAGCGCGTCGAGCGAGCGCTCGGCGGCGGCGCGGTCGCCCCGGTCGGCCGCGGTGCTCGCGTCGACGAACTCGGGCTCCTCCCGGAACGTCGTGACCGCCGCCTCGCCCTCGGCGTCGAAGCGCTGGTCGAGGCCCGTCTTGCGCAGGACGAGGGCGGTGAGCGCGCCCATCGCGAAGCCGCCGACGTGCGCGGAGTAGGCGACCGCGGACCCGCCGCTCGCTTCGAAGAAGGCCGAGAGGAGCTGCTGGGCGAACCACAGCGGCAGCGCCACCCAGGCCGCCGCGGTGAACGACCCCCAGCGCGGCCGGAGGAAGAGCCAGTAGGCGTAGAAGAAGCGGATCCTCGTGGTGGCGTAGCAGAGCGTGAAGGCGCCCATGGCCGCGGCGATGGCGCCCGACGCGCCGACGAGGGGCCGCCCGTCGCCGGGGTGGACGGCGCGGAAGGCGAGCGCGGAGACGACGGCGCCCGCGAGGTAGAAGGCGAGGAAGCGCCAGCGGCCCCAGCGGTCTTCGAGGTTGAGCCCGACGATGTAGAGGAAGAGCAGGTTGCCGAGCAGGTGCATCCAGCCGCCGTGGACGAAGGCGGAGGAGACCATGCGGAGCACGTTCCAGGTCGAGGGGGAGTAGCCGAGGCGGTACGCGGGGAGCTCGTCGCGGAGGGCGGTGACGCGGTCTTGCATCTCGGCGAGGTGGCGCGCGGCCTCGGCGGAGCGGGCCTCCATCTCCGCGGCCATGCGCTCGGTCTCGGCGCTGCCGTCGGCGCCGGGGGCCTCGGGCGGCGCGGCCTCTTCGCGCGCCTGCTCGCTCTGCTGCATGGCGGCGATGTAGCGGGCGGCGACGTCGGCCTCCTTCGCCGTCGACCACACCTGCACGATCACGCAGAGCGCGGCGATGGCGATGGTCACCCACGGCAGGCGGCGCACCTCCATCTTCTCGTGGCCGACCGGGATGACGATGAACACGCGCCATGGTCGCGGCGCGCGGGGGCGCGGGTCAAGCGCTCACTCAGAAGCGGGCCTGCACCGTGAGCCCGAAGCCGAGCTGGTCGGGCCGCTGAAAGACGCGCACCTGGCGGGTGCCCGTGGCGTCGACCTGGAGCAGCGTGGCGTTGCCGTCGTAGACGTACTGCGCCCACGCGATGCCGGCCATGATGGTCGAGAGGTCCCACCGGAGCGAGGCGCGCGCGGAGAGGATGGGGACCGCGGCGTCACCTGGCGGGAGCACCGAGAAGTTGCCCGCGCGGCGGATCACCAGCGTGCGGAGCGACTGGAGCGACCCCTCGGTCACCTGCGCGGAGAAGGTGGCGGGGAACTGCATCCCGACGATCACGCTCGGCACGAGGTGGGCGGCGGTGAAGGCGTAGTCGACCTGCCCCGCGACGAAGAGCTCGGGGTTCACCTGCGCGTCCGACGGGAACGTCTGGAACGGGATGAAGCTCGGCACGTTGCGCAGGATGAAGGCCGCGTCGCGGTAGAGCCCCGTCACGCTCGCGCCGAAGTACCCCACGCGCACGCGGCCCTGCACCGCGCCCGCGACGCCGGGCTGGAGCGCGGTCGCGCCCGGGGACGAGACGTCGGCGAGGTTCTGCGCGAGCACCGCGGCCTCGGCGGAGGCGCTCCAGGCGACGCGGCCGGGCGTGTACGTCTCGGGCGCGAAGGCGACGAAGGGCGCGGTCGGGTCGTTGCGGTAGAGCATCATGTCGAGCGACTGCGTGGTGCGCAGCCCCTGCGAGAAGAGCGCCCGCGCCGAGCCGCCGAAGAGGTACACCGGCTGCCCCCGCACGCCCGGGAAGTCGAAGCGCCCCTGCGCGAACCACCCGCCGCCCACGTCGAAGCGGAAGAGGTCGCCGACGCGGAACCCGAGGCCCCCGAGGCCGGCGTACTGGGTCTCCTCGACGCGGACGATCTCGATGTCGCGCGACGAGGTGATCACCTCGAGCGGCACCACGATGCCCGCCGTCTTGAAGCCCGCCCAGGCGCTGAAGGCCCCGAGGTCGAGCGAGAGCTTCATCCCGGGCGCGGGCCCGACGCGGCGCGGGAAGATGTCGTTGCCGCCCCAGGAGAGGTCCCAGAGGTACCCCAGGCGGAAGCGGTCGGTGTCGAAGGGGAAGAAGGTGAGGGCCAGCGCGTCGGTCGGCCGCGCGGGGTCGAGCGCGTACGACACGCGGAGGTAGGTGCCCGCGTCGTAGAGCGCCTGGTTGAGGTTGCCGGTGCCGGTCGAGAGCTGCCCGATGTCGAAGCGGAGCACGAGCGCCGCCTCGGTGTTGACCCGCGGGATGAAGCCCGGCGCGCGGGCGTACATCGCGAGGTGGGTGAGGTTCTCGCGGCCAGCGAAGCGGCTGTTGAGCGCGTCGAAGAAGAGCTGGTACTGCTGCCGGTCGCCGATGCGCACCTCGGGCGAGACGGGCACGCGCTGCCCGGTGGCGGTGAGCACGTCGTCGTCGCCGAAGGTCCACGTGATGCGCGTGTCGATGAAGTCGTGCGACGTGCGCTGGGCGTCGGCGGAGAGGTCGGCGGCGGCGCTGCCGGGCATCGCGCCGGTGGCCGTCGCGGGCGGGAGCGCGCCAGGCACGGGCGGCCGCGGGGCGGCGGGCTGCGCGGGCGAGGGCTGCGCGAGCGCCGCGGGGGCCGCGAGGCAGAGGGCGAGGGCGGTGGGGAGGGCGTGGCGCATGGGGTTCACTCTTCGCCGATCGAGCGCTCGTGGAGGCAGCTCTCGTGGGGGGGGCGGACGGACTGCCCGTCGCCGTCGATGACGAGGTCCTGCTCGCAGCGCGGCTGGACGATCCAGTTGGGCCCCACCTGCCGGAGCGTGCCGGTGACGGTCGCGCGCATCCCCGTCGGGTGCAGCGGGTCGAAGCGCGGCGACACGGCGCGCGGGGTGATCGCGACGCGCCCCGGGGCCTCGCCCATGCCCACGGGGAGCGACACGGTCACCTGCCCGTAGCGCAGCCACGCGCTCCACTCCGAGCACGTGGGGTCGGCGGCGCAGGCGTTGGCGCAGGTTCCTTCGGCGCTGCCGGCGAAGACGATGCGGCCGTCGCCGTTGAGGTCGCAGTTGGTGGCGCCGGGCATCGGGACGCCCTGCGGCGCGAGGCCCGGGCCCATCAGCGTCGGGAGGGCGACGTCCGTCACGCGGACGAGGCCGGACTCGTAGCGCTCCATCAGGGCCGGGTCGCGCACGGTGGCGGGCGCGAGCGGCGTCGCCTCGGGGATGAGGCAGCGCCCCACCGCGGGGTCGTCCGCGCGCCAGAGAACGCCCACCTGGAAGCCCGGCTGCGCGAGCTGCGTCGTGCTGACGAACTCCGCCACCGACCCGGTGAGCACCGCGAGCAGGTCGCAGGGGCGCATCCCGTCGGGCGTGCGGAAGTTGAAGGAGTACATCGAGTTGAAGCAGGGCGCGCCCTCGCACGAGCGGTCGTCGATGTCGGTGACGTAGAAGCCGGTGTTGTCGGTCTGGGTCACCACGAGGCGGTGGGCGCTGTCGCCCTCGGGCGCGGGCGTGAGCTCGGTTCGCCCGCGCACGGTCACGCGCTGGTCGACGAGGGGCGACTGCGCGCCGCGGCCCTGCACGTCGGCGAGGAGAGGCGTCGCGAAGAAGATCGCCTCGCTCGTCCCGGCGGCGAACGACCCGCCTCGCTCCTCGTCGTCGTTGGGCGCCTCGCAGCCGACGTCGCCGGGGTAGTCGAAGTAGCCGTCGCCGTCGTTGTCGCGCCCGTCCGAGCACGCGGGCGCGGGGTCGCGGCGCGGGTCGACGGGGGCGTAGCCGGTGTCCTCGGCCCACAGGCGCGTCTCGCCGTACGCGCGGGCGACGCGCACCGCGACGTCGTCGGCGCGGCCCGCGCGCAGGCGGATCACGTTGCCCACGGCGTTGGGCGCGGCGATGGAGACGAGGCTGCCGGGCGAGGCCGAGAGGGTGAGGGTGCCGTCGAAGGAGGTGAGGGGCTGGTCGGCGGCGTCGAAGACGGCGACGCTGAGGGTGAAGTCGGCGCCGGTGTCGCTGAAGGGCAGGGGGCGCTCGCGGGCGCCGCGGTCGCCGCGGGCGGTGACGCGGATGGTGCGGACGCCGCCGACGCGGTCGCGCTCCCAGGGGTCGGCGATGTGCTGCCCGCACGCCGCGAGGAGCGTGAGGAGGCAGAGGCGCTTCATGGGCGTCCCCGTCGCGGCGGGAGGGCGGTCATGGCGGGCGGCTGCGGTCGTACACCAGCGGGGGCCATGGTGGCCACCGCAGATGCGCGGTCGGGGGAGAGGGTGGCGAGGGGAAGCGCCTCAGTCGTCGGGCAGGCCCGGCGGCAAGCGGTAGATGTCATCGAGGGAGAGGCGCCCGCCGAGGACCGCGATCGCGCCCTCGCCGTACGTCTCCGCCGTCCAGCCGAGGGGGCCCCGGTGGTGGCGCTCCACGAGGCGCGCGGGCTGATCGATGAGCAGCACGTCCGACAGGGACGGGATCTGCTGGTAGAGGAAGAGCTTCGCCCCGCGGTCGTAGTCGCGCGTCGAGGGCGAGAGGACTTCGAAGAGCAGCGCGGGGTTCTCCAGGCTCATCCCGTCCTTGTCGGAGACGCGCGACTCGCCGCACACGACGCCCCCGTCCGCGTAGGTGTAGAACTTCCCTGGGCTCCTCACGAGGATGCGCTGGTCGCTGTTGAACGTGAAGCACGCCCCGCCCCGGAGCAGGGCGACGAGGGCGCCGACGGTGTTCGCCGCGACGACGTTGTGGCGGAGCCGCGCGCCCGCCATCGCGTAGATCTCCCCGCCGTAGAACTCGTGCTTGATGGCGCTGTCGGCCTCCATCCGGAGGTACTCGTCCTCGGTCCAGTGCATCTCGCGGGCGGGTGCGACGCTCATCGCGCGTGAATGTACCAGCGGGCCGCGGCGCCCGTCACGGCCGGCACGACGCCCCGCGCCGCGACAGCGCCGCGAAGATCGGGTACACGTCTCCGGGTGATTGGGATCGTGTATGCCGCCCTCGGATGGCTGGCGATCGTCGTCGTGGCGGGTGCGGGCTGGGCCGTGGCGCGCCGCGTCCAACGAACCTCCGAGCGGCTCCTGAAGGACGCGCACGCGGAGTCCTACGAGCGCGCCGCCTCGCTGGTTCGAAGCCTCCTGGCGGTGGAGCCCCTGCTCCGCACCGGCCTTCCGACGCGCGGGCGGATCGTGGCGGTCGAGGAGACCGGCGTGACCTTCCTCGACGAAGACAACGACGTGGTGCGCGTCACCGTCGAGCTGATGGCGGCGGGGCTGCGGGGCGGTGCGCCCTACACCGCGGAGTGTTTGATGTGGATCCTCGCCGACGACCGGCCGCGCTTCGAGCCCGGCACGGTCCACGATGTGCGGGTCGACCCGCAGGACCCGACGCGGATCGCGCTCGCGGGGACGCCCTTCGAGGCCCTGCGAGAGCTCGCCCGAGGGTCAGCCTGGGGCGACAGGGTCTGACGCCGCGGGGCGCCGCTCGCGGTCACGACGTGGCGCCGCCGCAGCTCGACCCCGCGCCCGCGGTGCAGCCGAAGCAGTGGCGGTCGGTCACGATCGCGCGATCGGTGAGCGCCGCGAGGTCGAAGTCGCGGATGTGGCGCGGCGACCCCGCCGCGACCGGCAGATCGAGCATCTGGTTGAAGTCGCAGTCGTAGAGGGACCCGTCCCAGCCGACCGAGAGGGTGTTGCGGCACATCACGCCCGCCGCGGCCGACGGGTTGAACGCGGCGACGAGCGCGTCCATGTAGCGGCGGAGGTTGCCCGAGTCGACGAGCCACTCCAGGTAGCGCGCGATGGGCATGTTGGTGAGGCAGAAGAGCTGGTCGAAGGAGACGCCGTGCCGCTCCCCCAGGAACCGGCGGAACTCCCCCTCCATCGCCCCCTGGTCGGCGATGGTGAAGGCGCCGACCGGGTTGGCCACCAGCACCAGGCGCAGCCCCGACCGGCCGTCGCCGTACCCCAGCGCGTTCAGCCGCTGGAGCGCGCGGATCGACCGCTCGTAGACCCCGTCGCCCCGCTGCCGGTCGGTCATCGTGGGCAGGAAGTGCGGGAGCGAGCACACCACCTCGACGCGGTGCTGCGCGAAGAACTCCGGCAGGTCGCGGTGCGAGGGCGCGTCGAGGATCGTCAGGTTGCAGCGGTCCATCACGTGCCGCCCGAGCGCGCGGACCTCGCCGACGAACCAGCGGAAGTGGGGGTTCATCTCGGGCGCGCCGCCGGTGATGTCCACGGTGGGGATGTCGGTCCGCGCGAGCGCGTCGAGGCACAGCGCCATCGTCTCGCGGGACATCGCCTCGCGGCGGTCGGGGCCGGCGTCGACGTGGCAGTGCCGGCAGGTCTGGTTGCAGACCTTGCCGACGTTCACCTGGAGGACGTCGACGCGCGTCGGGCGCAGCGGGGACAGGCCCGCCGACGCCAGCGCCGCGTCGAACTCCCGCGCGAGCGGGAGGCGCGCCAGCACCTCGCGCTGCGCCGAGGGGGCCGCGAGCGGGAGGCGCCGCGAGGCGAGGGACGGGAGGGTGTTCGGGTGGCGCGCGCTCACATCCCCGTCTTCTTGTCGATGTTGTGGGCCACGAGGGCGTGGGCCATCGTGATGCCCGCGCGCAGCGACGCGGCGGCGTGGCCGGCCTCCGCGAGGTGCTCCATCGTGAGCCCCGCGGCCTGCGCCTGCGACGTGTACGAGTGGATGCAGTAGGGGCACTTCTCCGTGAGCGCCACCGCGAAGCCGATCAGGATCTTCTCCCGCTTCGTCAGCAGGCCCTCTTCGAATGCCTTGCCGTAGTACTTGCTCCACATACCCCAGAGCTCGGGGTGGTGCTTCTCCAACTCGCCGAAGTGGGCGAGGTCATCGTCGTCGAAATAGGCTGCCATCGCGTGGGACGCTACGACCGATCTCGCGAGGCCGGCAAGCGGCCCGCGACAGGGGTGGGGCCTTCTTCCCATCCCAAGTGGCCCTGCGCTCAGCCAGCGCCGGAGGTCGGGGGCGCAGGTCGCGCCGCTTACGCCGAGCGCGGGCGCGCGAGGAGGTGCCCCGCCGCGGCGACCGCGATGGAGACCGCCCCCTCGATCGCCTGCGGGGAGAGCGCGCCCAGGACGAGCGGCACGGGGTGGTCGGGGTCCGAGGGGCGCGCGCCCGGCACGAAGCTCGCCGGGTAGAACGACAGGTACAGCAGCGACGCGAACCACGCGCTCACCGAAGACGTGGCTGCCGTTCCAGTCGAAGACGAAGCTGCCCGCGGCGGTCTGGAGCGCGACCCGCGTGAGGAGGACCCGGCCGACGAGCGCGTGACGCGTCATGCGGCCACTCTCTGCGGCTCCCCCGGCGGTCCGCTTTGGGCGACAGGGGCTGACGCGCGCTAGAGCCCTTCGCGGCGGATGGTGATGTAGTTGGTCGGCGCGCTGCGGAGGTTGTGGACGATGCCCGTCGCGCACCCGCGCGCTTCGAAGGCCCACACGCTCCCCCACGGGTCGCTGCCCGACTCGACGAGGAAGATGTGGCCCGAGCCGTTGGTGTTGTAGGTCATCGCGTCGCCCGGCTGCGTCATCGGCCGCGCCACGCGCGTCCAGTGGCGCGTGCTGTTGACGAAGTCGTAGGTCGAGTACGGGTGGAGGTCGGTGGTGACGGGCGAGGGCGACGGGATCTGCCACACCTTCGCGACGAAGCCCGAGCAGTCGGCGCCGTAGCGGCCCGTGTGCGAGCACGAGGGGCACGAGCCCGAGCAGCTCCCGTGGTCGTTGCCGTCCGTCCCCCACGAGCCGTGGCCCCAGTAGTACGAGTAGCCGACGGCGGGGCGGGCGAGCTCGAAGATGCGCGACACCTCGAGCGAGGCGGGCATCGTGGGCATCGTCGGTGTGGTGCTCCCGCCGCCGCACACCGCCATGTCGAACGACGCGGCCGCGACGAGGTACGCGCCCGAGGCCCAGCCCGTGGAGGTGTTGTAGCGGACGTGCCACCAGCCCATCGAGGGCCCGTCGAGCACGGTCACCGTCGCGCCGCAGGGCATCGACGTGAGGATCGCCGCGCTCGTCCCCACCGCCGCGCGGAGGTTGAGCGCCGAGGCCGTCACCCGCATCGTCGCGCCCGCGGTGGGCGCCGGGGCCTCCGCGTCGGGGGCAGGAACGCCGCCGTCGGGGGTGAGGTCGGGCGTGAGGTCGTCGGCGTCGGGGCCCGGGGTGGCCGCGTCGGGCGTGGCGGCGACGTCGGGCGCAGGTGCGGCGTCGGCGGTGGGCCGGGGCGCGTCGCGCGGCGGCGTCGCGGCGTCGGGCGTGCGGCCGGCGTCTGCGGGCGCCGAGGGGAGCTCGTCGCCCGCGGCGCAGCCGAAGGCGCAGAGCGCGAGCGTGGTCAGTGCGGCGGCGGTGCGCGTCACGGCGTCGGTCCTCTCGGGGGAGACGGTACCGCGAGTCTGGCGGAACGCGCTACGGTTCGAACGCGTCGCGCCGCACCTCGACGCCCTCGAGGGTCATCACCATCACGTACAGCGCGCCCGCGTCGTCGACGCTCATCTGGCGGAAGACCTCTTCGGGCCCCGAGGGCGCGGGCAGGCTGAGGGTCCCCGTCACAGCCCCCGTCGTGTCGAGGCGGACGGCCACCACCGCGGCGTCGCGCACCCCGTCCGCGGTGGGGGTTCCCGTTTCGGCGGCGACGTACACGCGCCCCGCGGCGTCGCTGTCGAGCATCAGGAGCTGGAGCACCGGCGCGCCCAGCGGGACGGCGGTCGACCAGTCCATCGCGCCGTTCGAGCGGGCCGCGACGCTCACCCGCACGACGCCGCCCATCCGATCGTCGATGGCCGCGCGCAGGAGCTGCCGCCCGTCGCGCGAGGGCCGGCCCCAGAGCGTCGGGCGCGCGGGGTCTTCGCGGCCCGAGGCGTCGAGCACGCGGACCACCTCGCGGTGCTCGCGCTCGACGTAGACGCCCTGCGCGTCGGCGAACACCGCCGTCACCGCGCCGCCCTCGGTGATGGGCCCGCCGACGAGGCGCGCGGAGCCCGCGGGCGTGCCGTCGGGGCCGTGGAGGGTGACGGTCGCGGCGGCGAGGCGGTCGAGGCTCACGAGGCGCCCGTCGGGGGTGACGGCGAGGTCTTGCGCGGCGCCCGTCGCCAGCGCGAACGACGACACGAAGCGCCCGTTGGCGAAGCGCTGGACGCGGCGGTTCTGCGTGTCGAGGACGGCGACGGAGCCGTCGGGCGCGACGGCGAAGGCCATGGGGCCCTCGGGGTTCCCCTCCGTCGGGGCGGTGTGGCCGAACTCGCCGGGCTGCGTTCCCCAGCGGCCCCGCACCACCACCGCGGGCGGCGCGGGCGGTGCGACGTCGGGCGCGGGCGGCGTGACGTCGGGCGCGGGCGGTGACGGGCGCGCGACGACGGGTGAGGGCTGCGCGACGACGGCCGCAGGCGCAGCGTCGGGCGTCGGTGGCGTCGTCGTCGCGGGGGCGCGCGCGAAGAGCCACGCGACGAACGCGATGAGCGCGGCCAGGGCGACGAGCGCGGCGACGCGTGACCTCACGGGGCGACCGGTTCGCGGCGCGGGCGCAGGTGGAGCTGCACCATCCCGTGGCCGTAGTCGCGGTGCGAGACGACCTCCATCGGGTGGCGGCGCGCGGCCCCGGCGAAGAGCGATTTGCCCGCGCCGAGCACCACCGGGACGACGGTGATCACGACGTCGTCCACGCGCCCCGCGTCGAGCGCCGCGCGGATGGTGGCGCCGCCGTCGACGTAGACGTCCCGGCCGTTCGCGACGCGGAGCGCCTCGTCGAGCAGCGCGTCGATGTCGCCCGACACGGCGCGCACGGTCGGCACCGCGGGGTCGAGCGGGCGGCTCGTCGCCACCAGCACGGGCGTGTCGCCGTAGAACCACCCGCCCCCCATCCGCCGGACGACGTCGTAGGTGCCGCGGCCCATCAGCATCGCACCCACGTCCTTCATGAAGGCTTCGAAGCCGAGCACCCCTTCGGGCACCGCGGCGTCGGGCGTCGGGTCGGGCAGCCAGTCGAGCTCGTCGTTCGGGCCGGCGATGAAGCCGTCGAGGGAGGTGGCGATGTACACGCGGACGCGGCCGGTCATGGGCGCGGAGGAGACCCGCGGCGGGGGGCGGTCGTCAACACCCCGCGCGCGGTTGACGGCTGTGTCGAGGGCGTGGCTTGATGGGCTCCTATGCCCGGGAGGCATCGACGATGACGTGGGACCAGGGGATCGGGACGTCGTCGCCCGCGGGCGGACTGCTCGTGCGGGCCTTCGAAGCGGGCGCGGCCGAGGCGCTCGCGTGGGTCGACGTCGCGGTGGGCCCGCTGACGGTGTCCGTCGCCGCCGACGCGATGAAGGCGCCGCTGCTGGGCACGTCCGGCGTGCGGCTGCCCGTGAACTACAAGGAAACCGTCGCGCTCTGCCGCGCGCTCGGCTGCGTCGCGCCCGACCGCGCGACGTGCGACGCGATGTTCGCGCAGGCGAGGCCGCAGCTCGACCACGTCGGGCTCGTCGCCACCGCCGCCGACGGGAAGCACATGCGCGAGGTGGGCTTCTCGCTGCGCTTCCACCGGCGCGTCGAGGCGAGGCTCGCGGCGGCCCCGCGCGACCCGGCCGCGCCGGTGTTCGGCGCGTGGAAGCTCTGGATCCTCCACCCGTGGCTCGCGAAGCGCGGGGCCGTCAACTACGGCTTCTGGGACACGTCGCGCCGCCCGCCGGCGCCGATCCAGGCGCCGGGCGCGATGCACGACGCCGCCCACTACGACTACTCGCAGCTCTTCCAGCCGGTGAAGCGTGTCGCGCGGCGGACGGCGGACGGCGCCGAGGTCGACCTGCTCGACGAGCTCGGCCGCGACGGGCGCATCCCGAAGCGCTTCCTCGACGCGTACCGCTGAGAGGATTCGGGCCTCCGACGCGCCTCGCCGTCACCACCCGCAGCCCGCGTCGCGCGGGCGTGATGGCCTTGCGCGCGCCGCGGGCCCCGGGCACCCTCGCGCCGCCATGACGCTCACCGAGAGCCTCGCCGTGTATTTCGCGGGGGAGAAATCCGCCGGACTCCTGCTCGCCGTCGTGGGGGCGCTCGCGCTCGCCTGGGGCGGCCTCGTCCTCCGCGGCGGCGCGGGCGACCTGCGCGGCGCCCTCTGGCCTGTGATGCTGATCGGCGCGCTCCAGGTCGCCATCGGCGTCGGGCTCACCGCGCGCACCGACGGGCAGGCGGCGGCCCTCCGCGCGCAGCTCGACCGCTCGCCCGCGGCCTTCTTCGCCGCCGAGCGGCCGCGCATGGAGAAGGTGCAGCGCAACTTCGTCTGGATCGAGTGGGTCGAGGTCGCCCTCCTCGCCATCGGCGTCGCCCTCGCGCTCGGGTGGAAGGGCTCCCCCGTCGCGTGGGGCGTCGGCGCGGGGATGGTGCTCCAGGCGGGCTTCATGCTCGCGTTCGACCTCCTCGCCGAGCGGCGGGGCGCGGCGTGGCTCGACGCGCTCCGTCGCGCCGCGGGCGGATAGTCGCCGAGCGGGCGGCGCCGAAGGTGTCTGTCGGGCTTGACCGCGCCGCGCGGCGGTGAGACGCAGCGCCCATGCGTCGCGCGCTCTCCCCGTGGCACCTCTCTCTCGTCAGCGCCCTCGTGGCCTGCTCCGACCCCGCCCCTGTCACCCCGCCCGCGGACGTGCCCGTCGCGGTAGACGATGGGCCGGTCGCGGTCGACCTCGCGCCCGTGGACGCCACGCCGGACGCCGCGGTGACGCCTGACGTCGTGATCCCCTCCGACGCGGTCGTCGCCGATCAACCGGCACCGCTCGACGTGCTCGCCGACGTGCCTCCGCGGCCCGACGCCCCGACGGCGATGGACGCGCCCGTCGCGATGGACGCTCCGGGTCCCGTAGACCGACCGATCACGAGTGACGTGGCAGACGTGCCGGTCGCGATGGACGCTGCGGTCGACCGTCCGACCGCGGTGGACGCCGCACCCGACGCCGCACCCGACGCCGCGCCCGATCGCCCGGCGCCGATGGACGCGCCGACGTCGCCCTGCGGCACGGACCGCCCTTCGCTCACCGGGCCGGGCGGCAGCGAGGGGCTGGTCATCGGCCCCGACGGCACGATCTACTACACGCAGCGGGGCGCTGTGGGCCGCATCCGCCCCGGCGCCGCGCCCGAGAACAACTGGGTCGCCATCGCCGGGAGCACCGTGTGGGGCCTCGCCCTCGACCCCGTGCGCCGTCGGCTCTACGCGGGCTCGCCGACCACGCGCACCGTCTACGTCGTCGACCTCGGCGCGGCCGCGCCGTCGTCGAGCGTGTTTCTGGCGAACGCCGGGTCGCCGAACGGGCTCACGCTCGGGCTCGACGGCGCGCTCTGGTACACGGACTTCTCCGGCGGTCACGTGTACCGCGTCGACGCCGCGGGCGCGCGCACCCAGGTGACCACCAGCACCATCGCCAGCGCCAACGGGCTGATGTTCGGCCCGGGCGGCGCGCTCTACGTGCTGAGCTACGCGACCGGGGTGGTGCACCAGCTCACGATCGCCGCCCAACGCGAGGCGGCGCGGCGCACCTTCGGCCGCGTCACGGGCAACCCCGACGGGCTCATGTTCGACGCGCGCGGGCGGCTCTACGTCACCGACAACAGCGGCGGCGTGCTCTGGCGCCTGGAGGCCGACGGGACGGCCCCGACGCGCCTGCGCACCGGCCTCTCGGCCGCGGCCAACCTGGAGTTCGGGACGGGCGCGCTGCGCTGCGACGACCTCTACCTCGCGACGGGCGCGGGCCTCGTGCGCTACGAGATGGCCGACGCGCCGGGCGCCGACCTGCCCTGGCACCGGTAGCCCATCCGCGCAGGGCGACCGCGGAGGCTTCGCCGAAAGCCGCGGCGGCTCATCACGACGGGGGCCGCGCGGTCCCGCCGGGGACCCATGGGCGGGGCGCGGTGGAGACGAGGGCGGCGTGGAGGCGCTGCGCGGCGTCGCGGACATCACGCCGCCACGCGAGCGTCCAGGGGCGGCGGAGGGCGCCCGTGGCGAGGCGCTTCACGGTGAGGTCGCCGCGGCCGAGGTGCGGGCTCACGACCCACTCCGAGAGCACCGCGACGCCGAGGCCCGCGCGCGCCATGTCGATCACCGCCTCCGTGAGCGCGAGCAGCTCGAAGCGCGCAACGGGCCTCCCCCGCCCGAACACCTTCTGCAGAAACCACCGCGCCTCCGCCCGGGGCGTGTGCGTCGTGAGCAGCGTGTGGTCGAGCAGGTCGCGGCGGGAGAGCGCCCGTCGCTCCGCCAGCGGGTGCCCCGGAGACAGCACGAACACCACCTCGTCGGCGAAGAGCGGCCGCACGTCGACGGCCGCGTCGCCGGACTCACCCCCCGTGACCAGCGCCACGTCGACCTCCCCCGCCCGCAGCGCCTCCGACGGGCGGAGCGTGTGCTCGACGGCGAGCGTCACCTCCAGGTCGGGCATCGCCGCCCGCAGCCGCACCACCGCGGACGGCAGCCAGTGGTACGCCGTGTGGCACCCGCACACCACGCGGAGGCGCGTCGGGGGAGGGGTCGGCGCGCGCAGGCGACGCTCCAGCGCCGCCAGCTCGCCGAGCAGCCGCGAGGCGTCGGCCACGAGCGCGGCGCCCGCGGCGGTGGGCACGAGCCCGCGCGGGGTGCGGTCGAAGAGGGGGACGCCCAGTTTCGATTCGGCCGCGAGGAGGGCGCGGCTCACCGCCGGCTGTGAGAGGTGCAGGGCGACCGCCGCGCGCGCGGTGGTGCCCGCCGCGGCGACGGCCAGCGCCACCCGGAGGTCGGCGACGTCGAGGGCGGGCGAGGGGAGGGTGTCGATGCGCTTCACGCATCGAGTCTATGACGACAACGCGTTGGACGCATGACGGCATCGACCGCATGAATCGCCGGGTCACGCGCCACCGCCGGCGCGCGATCACCCGGAGGTTCCCGCCATGGACGTCTATTTCGCGCCCCTCGCCTGCTCCCTCGCCACCCGCATCGCGCTCGACGAGGCCCGGCTCCCGGCGACCTTCCACGAGGTCGACCCGCTCACCCGCCGCACGCTCGACGACGGCGCCGACTACCGCGCGGTCAACCCCCTCGGCCTCGTCCCCACGATCCGCACCGACGGGGGCGAGATCCTCACCGAGAACGCCGCGGTGCTCCAGTACGTCGCCGACCGCGCCCCCGGCGCCGGCCTCGCGCCGACGGACGCGCTGGGGCGGGCGCGGCTCCAGCAGTGGCTGTCGTTCATCGGGACGGAGCTGCACAAGGGGCTGTTTGCGCCGCTGTTCGACCGGCACGCCCCCGAGGCGGTGAAGGCCTTCGCGCTGGAGAAGGGCGCCCCGCGCCTCGCCCTGCTCAACGAGCACCTCACGGGGCGCGAGTGGCTGCTCGACGGCTTCACCGTGGCCGACGCCTTCCTCGGGACGGTGCTCAACTGGACGGCCGCCGCGCCCGTCGACCTGGCGCCGTACCCCGCCCTCGCGGCCTACCTCGCCCGCGCCCGCAAGCGCCCCAGCGTCGCCCGCGCGATCGCCGTCGAGCTCCCGCTGTACCGCGCCGAGCTCGAGCGCCTCGCGCGCGACGCCGCCGCGTGAGGGGGCGCGGCCCGCCGCCGCGAGGAGCCCCGCTCGATGCTGCCCCGCCCGACGACCTCCCGCTGCGCGCCACGACGCAGGCGACTTCGACACCCGCACGCAGCACAAGCTGGAGCCCAGCGGCTGACCCGACGCGCCCCGTCCGTGGCATGATCGGGCCATGGATCCGCGCGCGCTGGCGCCGCTGCCGGCGATCGACGACAACTTCCTCGACGAGGGCTGCGGCCACGAGGTGGTCGACGGCCAGGTCTACGAGCTCTCCCCGGCGAACGAGGACCACGGCACCGAACACTTTCACCTGCCGGGGCTGCTCGAGAGCTGCCTGGCGCCCGCCTACAAGGGCGCGGTCGACATGCTCACGCGCCCGAAGGCGAAGTCGAACCACGCGCCGGACGTCTCGATCTTCCCCCGGGCCCGCGACGAGCAGACCGGTGGCCGGCGCGTCGAGGAGCTCATCTTCGAGGTGCTCGACACCGAGTCGCTCGCCCACGTCACCGCCAAGACGCGCGCGCTCATCGCCCGCGGCGTGCGCCGCGCCTTCCTCGTCGACGTCACCGACCGCTCCATCCACGAATGGTCGCGCGACGACGACGGGTGGCGCCGCCTCGACGACACGGCCGCCATCACCGACCCCTGCTTCGTCGTCCCCGTCCCCGTCCGCGCCCTCCTCGATGAGCTCCTCGGCGACGACACCGTCGCACGATCCCTCCTCCAGAAGAACAACCCCGTCTTCGCCGCGGAGCTCCGTCGCGCCCGCACCGCCGCGTCGAGCGTCGCCATGCAGCCGCTCGTCCACCAGCTCCGGCGCCGCCTCGGCCGCGCGCTCACCGACCCGGAACACGATGTCCTCCTCGCCCGGCTCGCCGCCGAGGGCCCCGAGGCCGTGGGCGACGCCGTCCTCGACCGCACGCCCGAGGCGCTCGCCGCGTGGCTCGCCGACGCGACCGCGCCCTGAACGGAGGTTTCGGGCCTCCGGCGCACCTCGCTGTCAACACCCGCTGCCCTGTGCTCCCTCACGACGTACCCGCGTGGGAGGGGGGTGTGTACACGGGCTGGATGACGCGCAGTGTCCCCGTGGTGGCGAAATTCTCCATCACGGTTCCGCTCCGTGGGAACGTCTCGGTCGCGGCAGAACCGCGCGGTGCGTGGAAGCCCCGGGCACTCCGCAGACGACGGCTGAACCGCGGGCGCATCTCGGGCAACAATCCCCCCATGAACGGGCTTCATGGAGCGCTGCTGGTCGCGTCTCTGGCCGCGTGTGGCAGCGTGACGATCGCGCCGGGGGACGCGAGCGTCGCCGACGACGCTCCGGCACCGGTCGACGCATCCGCGGCGGGGATGCCCGACGCGAGCCCGGCCGACGCGTCGGCGGCGAGCGCGATCGCCCAGGTGGCCGCGTCGTTCGGCGGGTTCTTCGTGCGCTTCGACGACGGACGTCTCTTCTGCCGGACGGTACCCACGGACGGCCTCGTGTCGCTCTGCGACCTCGCGCCGCGGACGACCTCGGGCGCGTGGCGCGAGCTCGACCTGCCGCCCGTGCAACAGGTGGCGATCGATCGAACCCACGCGTGCGTCGTGCTCCGCGAGGGCACCGTTCGCTGCTGGGGGACGCTCTCGCGCGAGGGTCGCGACGTGGCGGTGGCCGCCCCGACGGAGGTGGCGGGACTCGCCGACGTCGTCGCGCTGTCCCTGCGTTCTGGCGGGGCGTGCGCGCTCGATCGCCGCGGCGCCGTGTGGTGCTGGGGCCTCGATCCGCTCGGCGCGGGGACGCCCCCTTCGGCCGATCGGCCGCTGCGGGTCGAGCTGCCCCAGGCGGCGCGCTCCCTCGGGGGCGGCGAAGCGCGCGCGTGCGCGGGTCTCGTCGACGGTCAGGCATGGTGCTGGGGTGCGCCCATCTGGGACCACCTGCACTCGCGCGGCCCCACGCGCGACGTGACGCTGGAGTCGTACACCGTCGTCGACGTGGCGGAGGCGGCAGACTGCGGCCTCGATGGCGAAGGGCGCGCCTCGTGCCGCGGCAACATCGGCGTCGTTCCGACCGACCGGTGGGCGGTGATCACCCGGCTCACCACGCCGCTGCGTGCGGTGTCGGTCGGGCAGTACAGCGCGTGCGGCGTGACCACCGAGGCGACCGTCGACTGCTGGGGCTTCAATGGCTTCGGGATGCTCGGCGCGCCGCGCGCCATCAACTTCAACCTGCGCGTGGGCGAGCTGCGCGACGTGGTGCAGGTGTTCGCGTTCCCCGTCGGGGCGTGCGCGCTCCGGCGGACGGGCGCGCTGGTGTGCTGGGGCGCCCGACTCGACTCGTTGGCGGCGATGCCTCCACACGAGGTCGAGCTCCCCCGCTGACGGTGCGCCGAACCGAGGGATGATGGCGCGGGTCGACGACGCGGCCGCCGCCGTCGCGAAGGCCGTCGCCCTCGGAGGATTCGGGCCTCCGACGCGCCTGGCCGTCGACGCCCGCCGCCCGCACGCTCTCGCGCCGTCCACGCGCGGGGAGGTGTGTGTCCGCCGGGTTCGTGGCGGCCTCGCGCTCGCGGGTCACGACTCCCGTGGTGGCCCGATGCTGAGGTAGAGGTCTTCGCACTGCGCGCGAGCCCACGGGGTGCGCCGGAGAAACTGCAGGCTCGACCGGATGCTCGGGTCGAACTTGAAGCACCGGATGTCGATGCGCCGCCCGAGCTCCGCCCAGCCGAAGGTGGCCACGAGGTGGTGGAGCATCATCTCGAGCGTGATGCCGTGGAGCGGGTCGTTCGGGTGCTGCTGCGCCATGGTGCCTGGCGCAGCAAGTATCCCAACGTGACGGCGCCGTCCACCCGCGCCAGCCCGCGGCGGTCGCGGCCCGCCCCCGAAGCGGTGAAGGCGTTCGCGCTGGAGAAGGGTGCGCCGCGCCTCGCCCTGCTCAACGAGCACCTCACGGGGCGCGAGTGGCTGCTCGACGGCTTCACCGTGGCCGACGCACGCCTCGCGACGCCACCCTGACAGAAAAATCACGCCCCCACCCCCGGGCGTGAACCCAGGCACACACCGGCGCCACCGATGCGGGCGAGGAGCGCTCCCGTGCGTCGTCCCTTGTGCTCGCCGCTCGCGGTGGGGCGGGTGAGTCTTGCCGTCGCATTTCTCGCCGCGTGCGTGCCCGCGGGCGAGCCGCCGTCGCGCGCGCACCAGCCCGGGCTCACCGAGCCCCGCGGGGCGGAGGTGACGCCCACCCGCTACCTCCGCCAGCTCTCGCTCGACCTGCGCGGGGCGCCGCCGTCCCCCGAGGAGTACCGGCGCGTCGCCGCGGAGGGCGCCGTCCCCGACGCGGTGGTCGACGGGATGCTCCGCGACCCGCGCTTCATCACGCGGGTGAAGCGCTGGCACGCCGACCTCCTCTGGCCGAGCATGGCGGGCTTCGAGTTCTTCGTCGGCGCGCGGCTCGCCGTCGTGCCGGGGCGCAACCGCGACCTCGGCGTCGACCGCATCAACCCCGAGTGGCTCGTCGAGGCGATGGACCGCCGCACCGACGAGCCCGCCTGCCCCGCCGCGGGCACGCCCGAGCACCTCACCGCGGCCTCGTGCTGCACGGCCGCCGACCCGAACCACCCCGCGTGCTGCCTCGTCCGCAACCGCGCCTACGACCCCGACGACCCCGCCTGCGTCGCGAAATCCGCCGCGCTCCCCGCGGTGTTCGACTACGGCATCGCCGACGGCGACCAGTACCTCCGCGGCGGCCCGCTCACCTACATGGGCTGCGACAACGACCTCGAGTACCCGCCGCCTCGCGTCGCCGCGGACGACCGCCGCTGGCCCCACGACGCGGGCGGGCGCCCCTACTACACCTCACCGCGCTCCGGGAGGCGCCGCTACTACTACGACGAGCTCGAGATCCCGCTCCCCTACGACGACGTCGTCCACTGCCCCGACTACTGCCGCGCGCCGTCACCGTCGGGCCCGGGCGAACGGTGGGTGGCGACGGACTTCGCCCCGAAGCAGCGCGTCGTCGACGGGCAGATCCGCCACGGCGACGGCCCCGGCTTCGCGTGCCCCGCGGGCTTCGTCGAGGTCGCCAACCCCTGCGACAACGCGCTGGAGGCGCGGCGCCCGATGCGCGGCGCCGAGATGCGCCAGGAGGGATGGCGCCTCACGCGCCCGTGGTGGGCCCGCGGCCACTGGGTGAAGACCTGCGCCTACGAGGCCCAGGAGCGCGCCGAGAGCCCCCACACGCGGCTCCCGTGCCGGCGCGGCGTCACCGCGGACAACGCCTGCGGCTGCGGCCCGCAGGGTGCGCGGTGCGCGCCCTTCACGGGCGACGTCACGCGGCTGACGGCGAGCGTCCAGCGCGTGCTCGACGCGATCAACCAGGAGCCCCTCGAGATCGTCGGCTCGGTGGTCGAGCGCGACGAGGACTACGCCACCGTCCTCACCACGCGCCGCGGCGTCGCCAACGGCCCGCTGGCCTTCCTGAACCGGCACCAGACCGACCACGTCGGCGAGCTCGATTTCAGCCCGTCCGCGCCGCCCGAAGACCTGCCCGACGTCCCGCCCGACGACCCGACGTGGCGCCCCTACCTCCGCCACGAGGGCCACGCGGGCGTCCTCACCACGCCCGTCTTCCTCGCGCGCTTCGGCACGCTCCGCGCGCGGATCGACCGCTTCCGCACGGCCTTCCTCTGCCGGCCCTTCGTCCCCTCCGCCGACCCGGCGCCGCCCGCCGAGGACGCCTGCAACCGCGAGTCGAACCTCGCCCGCCGCTGCGGCTGCCAGCACTGCCACGCCTCCATCGAGCCCCTCGGCGCCGCGTGGGGCCGCTGGGCCGAGCGCTCGACCGTCTTCCTCGACCCGGCCCAGCACCCGCCCTTCGACCCGGTCTGCGCGACCTGCGCCGCCACCGGCTGCCCGCGCCGCTGCCGCGACTACGTCACCGCGCCCCTCGACGGCAACGCGGCCGCCTTCCTCGGCACGCTCCAGGCGTACCTCTACCGCGGCCCCGAGGAGGTCCGCCGCATCGAGGCCGGGCCCCGCTCCCTCGTCGACGACGCGCTCCTCAGCGGCGAGCTCCAGTCGTGCGCCGCCCGCACCGCGTGGGCGCGGCTCGTCCACCGGCCGATGTCCGAAGGGGAGCTGGCCCGCGTGCTCCCGGCGCTCGTGCGCGACTTCGAAGCGAGCGGCCGGAGCTACCGCGCCCTCGTCCGCGCCATCGTCACCTCCGCGGCCTACCGATGGATCGATTGACCCCGCGCGCGCTCCTCACGGCGGCCGCGCTCCTCGGCTGCGACGGCCCCGCGGCGACCCGCGACGTCCCCGACGTCCCCGACGTCCCCGACGTCCCCGACGCGGCGCGCGACGAGGGCCCCTGCCCCCCGCTCGCCCTCGACCCGCCGCGCCTCCGCGTCGCGACCGGCTCGTTGACCTTCCTCCGGGTGAGCGGCGGCAGCGGGCGGACGGTCCTCTTCCACGCGGAGGACCCGTCGGCCCTCGGCGCGGCGACCGTCTCCCTCGCGGGCGGCGTCGCGGCGGGGGGGAGGGCCGCGCGCTTCGCCGTGGTCGCCGACGACGCCACGTGCGGGCTCCGCGCGCGGGCCGAGGTGGAGGTGGTGGGCCCCTTCGCGGTGACGCCCGCCCGCGCCGCCGTCGCCCCGGGCGGGTCCGTTCGCTTCAGCGTGACCGGCGCCCTCGGGCCGACGCGCTGGAGCCGCCTCAGCCCCGCGCGCGTCGGCGAGGGGACCCTCGCCCCCGACGCGTCGACCTTCACCGCGGGCGCGACGTCCGGCACCTCCGCGTGGATCGTCACCGACACCGCCAGCGGCGCCGAGCTCCCGGTGAGCGTGACGGTGGCGGAGGGCGCGGCGCTCCGCCCGCGCGTCCCGACGCTGCTCGTCCCCGCGGGCGGCCGCGTCCGGCTCGACTGGGTCGGCGGCTCGTCCGCGCTCGACGTCACGGAGGCGGGCGCGGACGGCGCCTCCGTCGCACGCGAGGGCGGCGCGCTGTGGTTCGACGCCGCGGGCCGGCGCCCCGGCGCGGTGGAGCTCGCCGCCGTCGACCGCGCCACCGGCGGCCGCGCGAGCGTGCGGGTGGTCGTCGGCGAGGCGCTCGCCGTGGAGCCCGTCCCGCGCGGCGAGCCCTCGCCCGTGGGCGCCCTCGCGTGGGGCGATTTCAACGGCGACCGCCGCCCCGACCTCGCCGTCGGCCCGCCCACCGCGCACGCCGCCGCGCCCTACGGGGGCCGCGTCGCGGTCCACCTCGGCGGCCCCTCGGGGGCGCCGTCCCCGAGCGCCGCGTACGCCCTCGAGGGCCCGCGCGCGCAGGACTTCATGGGGATGGGCCTCCGCGCGCTCGACGTGACCGGCGACGGCCTCGACGAGCTCGTCGTGGCCTCGCCCGAGCGCGACCTCCACCGCGCCAACGTCGGGGCCGTGGAGGTGTGGGCGGGCGACGGCCAGCGCGCGCCCGCCGCGCCGCGCCAGACCCTCGTCGGGTCCGTGGAGCACGAGCGCTTCGGGGCCTCCATCGCCGTCGAGGAGTGCACCGGCGACGGGCTCCCCGACCTCGTCGTGGTGGCGCCCGGCGCGCGCGGACCGGCCCTCACCGCGGGGCCCTGCGCGCCGGTCGGCCGCGTCTTCCTCCACGCCGGCACGCGCGACCTCGCGCGCCCCTTCGAAGCCACCGCCTCGCAGACCCTGGAGCTCATCGTCCCCGACCCCGGCCGCTGCCACGACGCCGAGGTCGCCGCGTCGCCCGCGTCGCCCGCGCTCTTCGACGTCGACGGCGACGGCGCGCGCGACCTCGTCCTCGGCGTCCCCGCGCTGGGCGCCTCCGACCGGGCGGGCTTCGCGGGCCGCGTGATCGCGTGGCGCGCCGTCTCCCCCGGCCGCTTCGAACGTCGCCCCTCGCTCGTCCTCGCGCCCGCCGACGCCGACGAGGGCATCGCCTTCGGCCACGGCGTCGACGTGGTGGCGACGGGCGCGGGCGACGGCCTCCTCGTGCGCGCGCCGGGGCACCGCCGGCACCCGACCACCAACGCGCTCGGCCCCGAGGCCCGCGGGGCGGTGTTCGTCTTCGCCGCGGGCTCGCTCGGGGCCTTCGGGACGGCCGACGCGCCGCGGGTCGTCACCGCGGCCGTCGCGCGGGCCCGCTTCGTGGGCGACGGATCGGGCAGCGCCGGGACCTCCGCCGCCGCGGGCGACGTCGACGGCGACGGCGCCGCGGACTACCTCCTCGGCGGCGGCGTGGCGGGGCTCCCGGCGCCGGGCCGCGTGTGGTTCTTCGACGCCGCGAGCCTCGCCCGCGGGCTCCGCGGCGAGGCGTTCGCCCCCACCGCGACGCTCCTGGGGGCCGCGACCGAGGCGCTCGGGAGCGCGCTCGCCATCGACCGCTCGGCGTCGACGCCCGCCCGCGCCGTGGCCGTCGGCGCGGCGCAGCGACACACGCGGGCGGGGCACCTCGCGGGCGGCGTCGACGCGCTGGCGCCCGGCCCCGCGGCGACGTTCGAAGCGCGCTGGGCGCGGCGCGTCGCGATCGAGCCCCCGCTGCGCGCGGGCGGCGACGCGTCCGGCGCCGCGGTGGCCGTGACCTCGTCGCGCGTCGGCGGCGCCGGGGACGCCCTCGTCGGCGCGCCCCTCGCGCACGTCCGCGCCGGCGAGTCCGTCCGCGCGCGCGCCGGGTCGGTGACCCTCTTCCCGGGCGACGGGGGCGCAGCCCGCACGGCCGCGGCGGGCGACCGCGACCACGCGCTGGCGGGCGCGTCCTTCGCGGCGCTCGACTTCAACGGCGACGGGCGCGTCGACCTCGCCGTCGGCGACCCGGCCGCGCCCGCGGGGGGCTGGGAGGTGGTCCGCCGCGAGCAGGTGGCGCCGCCGCCCGACGCCCGCTGCTTCCTCCGCGACGCCGTGGGCGCCGCGCAGGACGCGCCGGCCCCGCAGCGCGGCGTCGTGCGGGTGTACACGCAGCAGGCCGACGGGCGCTTCGTCGAGCGCTTCCACGTGTACGGCCGCGAGCCCGACGCCGAGCGGGGGCTGCGCGGCGGCATCGGGCAGACGGTCGCCAACGCCCTCGACACCAACGGGGACGGCCGCGACGACCTCGTCGTGACGCACGCGGGCGCCTACCGCGGCGCGGGGGCCGAGGTGATCCTCGGGCGCCCCGACGACGCGTCGGGGCGGGTCACCGTCGCGTGCGGCGACCCCGCGGAGGCGCCCTGGTGGCCGGCGCGCGCGGACGACGCGGGCTTCACCGACGCGCGCGGCGTGGGCGACCTCGACGGCGACGGGTGCGCGGAGGTCGTCGCCGGCGTGGCGGGCAGCACGCGCGCGGGGGCGTCGGTCCGCTTCGGCTTCGGCGCCCGCTGCGCCCGCGGGCACGCGGCCCCCTTCGACCTCGGGCTCGTCCTCGACGCCCGCCGCTTCGACGACAACGCCCCGGGCGTCGCCGCGGCGCGCGCCGACGACGACCTCGACCGCGCGCAGCGGACCCTCCTCGGCGCCGTCCTCGGCGCGCCCGGCGACGTGACGGGCGACGGCGTCGCCGACCTGCTCCTCCGCAACAATTCCTGGGCCCTCGGCGACGGCTCCGACCCCGCCGTCGAGGTGATCTCGGGCGCCTGGCTCGCGGGGCTGTGCCCCGAGCGGCGCTGCCCCGCCGGGCGGACGGGGCCGCTCTGGAGCGACGGGGACTACCGCCGCGTCGGGCTCCAGGACGTGGCCGCCCCGCACCGCGTCGTGCTGCGCAGCCCGCTCGTCGTCGACCCGGGCTTCGGCTCCGCGCTCGCGGGCTCCGACCTCGACGGCGACGGCGCCAACGAGGTGATCGTCGGCTCCCCCGAGAGCTCGCTCGGGGGCGAACGCGCGGGGGCGGTCCTCGCGTGGCGTGGCGGGGCGCTCGGGGGCGACGCGTGGCTCCTGGCGGTCGGCGACGTGCGGGCGCCCGCGCGCTTCGGTCAGAGCGTGGGCGCGGCGGGTCCGTGGCTCGTCGTGGGGGCGCCGGCCGCCGACCGCCAAGGCCCCTCGACCGGGGTGGCCTTCCGCTGGCGCCTGCCCCGATGACCGCGGTGGGACGCCGTCGTCGGGCGCGTCCTCCACCCCGCCCACCTCACCGCGCGCGGTAGAAGCGGATCGCGTCCGGGAGGCGGAGCCAGAGGCCGAGCAGCGCGGCGAGGGTGGTCGCGAGGGCCGCGGTCCAGCGCGCGCGGCGTTGCTGGGCCGGCGTGTGGGCGAGGGGCGCGGCGTCGTCGAGGCGCATCGACCCGTAGAGTGTGGCGGCGTGGCGGGTGAGCGTCGCGCAGCCGCGGTTTGCGGCGGGGACGGGCGCCGCTGCGAGCGCGGCGAGGGCGCCGTCGAGCGCCGTGAGGGGGGCGCGCACCTCTGCCCACGCGGCGCGGCACCGCTGGAGCTGGCCCCGAGCGCCTCGATGCGCGCGACCGCCGCGTCGCTGCGCGTGTGCCCCTCGGGCGCCGCCGCGGTCTCGCCGCACAGGGGGTCTTCCACGACGTGCAGGGGCGGGAGGACGGTCGCGTCCCGCTCGTGCGCGACGAGCCACCGCAGCGGGGACTCCCGCGCGCCGAGCAGCAGGCCGAGTTCGACCACCACGCGGCGCCAAGCGTCGACCGGCGCCGCGTCGAGCCATCCGCGGTCGACGGCGAGGCCCGACGGGCCGAACGAGGGCGGCAGCGCGAGGCGCTCACGCTCGCGGCGGAGGGCGATCCAGTCGGGGGCAGCGATGCTCCGCGCGTCGAAGCCCTGGAGGGCTTGCTGAAACGCCCCCAAGGCCTCGCCCCCGAGCGCGCGGTCGTACGCCCAGCGGTGGACGGTGCGGCTGCACTGGTCCTCCAAGGTGCACTCCTCGCTCGAGACCCCCTGAGGGTCGCGGGTGGTCTGGCACACGCGCCGCAGCTCCATGACGCGGTCGTGCGAGACCCTCCGCGCCCGCCGCAGCGTCGCGGCGCCGCGCGTGACGGGCGCGACGCTCCGCTCCACCGCCTCGAGCGCCTCGAGGGCGGCGCGCACGCGTTCGGCCACGGCGGGGGTCTGCCGCTGGAGCGCCGCGAACTCCCCGCGCGCGACGGGGCCCTCGCGGCAGCGGTTCGCCAGCCGGAGGGCGCGGCCCGCGTGGTTGAGCACGGCGGCCGCCGCGTGCAGGGCCGCGGGCTGGTCCCCGGGGAGCGCGCCAATGTCGCGGGCGAGCCCGGGGGGATCCCCACGCCGCGGGAGGGGGACCGGCTGCATCCGCCGCAGCGCCTCCCGCCGCACGGCGAAGGGGAGCGCGACGAGCGCGGCGACGAAGGCGACGTCGGTGAGCACGTGGCCCCAGAAGCGGGACGACCGCCATCGCGGCGGGGGGCGATCGGGACGGAGGGGGCGCATGCGGGCGACGCCAGTGTGCCGCCGGGCGGGGCTCCTGCGGAGGCACTTCTCAGGGGGACTTCGTGAGGGCCCGACGCCGGGACGCTGCGCGGGGGCGGTTCATCGGGCGCCGACCCACCAGGGAGGTTCTCTCGGGTCGGGGGGCTCGGACGATCGGGCCTCCAGCGGACCTCGCTGCCAACACCCGCTGCCCGCGCGCTCTCGCGCCGTCCACTGGCAGGACGGTGTGTGTCGCCCGGGTGGATGATGCGCAGTGTCACCGTGGTGGACTCAGCAACCATACTCCCCTCGCGGGGGGACGCCGGGCTCGGGACTTCTCCATCGTCCACCACGAGCTCCACAGGAACGAGGTCGATTACCAGATCTTGACGGCCTTCCAGTCGCCCGCCGTGGCGTACGTGCTCACGCATGACGGGGTGCCGATCGTGTCGGTGTACCGCAAGCCCACCACTGCGGGGCGGTGACGGCTACCAGACCGCGCGCCTCGGCGTCGACGTCGCGTTCTGTATCAGGCCGGCCAGCGTCCCCCAGCACCACACTTCGTGGTCCACGCGAAGCACGCACGTCCCCCACACACCGGGGAACACGCGCTCGACCTGCTCGACACCTGGAACCCGCGTCGGCGTCGTGGCGCACATCGTGGGCCGGTTGAGGCCCGCGCACTGCTCGCGCGCATCGAAGCCGAGGCCCCCGTACGAGCCGTCTCCCCAGCAGCGCACCGTGCGATCGTCGAGCACGGCGCAGGTGTGGTAGGCGCCCATCGCGATCGAGCGCACGCCGGTAAGCCCCGGGTCCACCGGCGCCGCCACGCCGCCGGGCCCCGCCGAGCGGCCGTTGCCCACCTTGCCGTTGGCGTTGACCCCCATGCAACGCACGGTGGTGTCCGGCAGACGGTAGCAGGTGTGATCGCTCGGGTACCCATCGCCCATCTCAGCGTCCGTCGGAATCGTGAGTTCGGGGGAGATCGGAACGGTGGTGTAGCGCCCGTCTCGGTGGCGCGCGATCCAGCCGAGCCGCCGCCACCACAGCGCCGTGACGTCCGCGACCTCCATCGCTCGCACCGGGACGGGGGAGCCGCCGTGCGGCAGATAGGGAGTTGCGCTCCCCCAACACCACACGCTCCCGTCCCGCCGGATCGCACACACTGCGAATTCGGCCGCGGCGAGCCCCACGACGTCGTCGAGCCCCGGTACGCGCGTGGGGCGAGTGCGGCACGGGGTGGGCGTGGGGGCCCACGAGCACATCTCGTCGCCCTCATGCCCGGTGCCGAGCTGGCCGTACTCGTTGGTCCCCCAGCATCGGACGGAGCCGTCGCGCCCGCGCGTGCAGGTCACGCCGCGCGTCGTGACCACCTGCACGACCCCCGACAGCCCCGGCACCTCGACGGCCTCTAGGGGGTGCCCCGCGATGCCGATCCCGAACGCCGCGGCGTAGTCGGACCCCCGGCACCGCACGGTCCCGTCGCTCATCAAGGCGCACTGGTGCGACGAATCGCCGACGGCCAGGTCGACCACGTGCGCGCCGCCGTCGCTCGCGTCGGCGTGAGCGACGACCGTGGGCGGTGTATCCGCGGGCGGGGCATCGCGCGCTGGCCCCGCGTCGGTCGGGGACTCGTCGAGAACGCCGCTGTCCGTCGCAAGTCCTTGGACGGTGGCGGACCCGCAGGAGGCGGCGAGCGCTCCGGCGAGGATGCAGATCGTCCGGTGCCGCATGGCGAATCCTACCCGTGGGGGGCAGAGCGAAGCCAGAGCCGCCACGGCGGAGCTGTCGGGTCCCCGCGGGGACGGCGTCGCCATCGGCCGGTGCATTCACCTCCATGCCGGGGAGGTAGGCATCCACAGTGGGACCTCCGGCAGCACCCGGTTGGTTCAGGTGCGCCGCCGTCGCGCTCATCCGCCGCCCGCCGCTCGCAAGCCCCCCCGCCACCGCGCGTAACCCACTCTGGCGCTCCCCACCCCGACTTCTGCGCTGTCTGCCCCGGCTTCTGCGCTCCCCACCCCAACTTCTGCGCTCCCCACCCCAACTTCTGCGCTCCCCGCGCCCCCTTCTGCGCTCCCTACTCCAACTTCTGCGCTCCCCGCCATGGCCGCGGACGCACCGCGACGATCGTGAGCTCGTCGCGCAACCGCTCGCGCAGCGCCCCGTGGCGCTCGACCACGCGCGCCACGGGTCTGGAAGGTTCCGCGCATCACCGTCCATGTACTCCGCGGCGACGCCTACGTGAGCGTCGCTCGCGGCGAGATCACCCGGCACTCCCCACGCTGCCCTGACCGCTACCGCGCGACCATGGTGAGGCGGCCGTCGGATGCGGCGCCGGTCCACTCGTCGAGGTACGAGAGGATGCGGCAGGGCATCGCGGCCCTGTCCTCCGTGGCACAGGCGCAGCGGGCGAAGCGCGGGTCGGCGGGTAGCGCGGGGCACGCGCGGAGGACGAGCGCCCGCACGTCATCACGGCACTGGCGGAGCACGCAGCGGCCCTCACCGGCGGCGCACGAAGGCGCGCGCGTGCACGTGGCCATCCCCTCCTCCCAGGCGGCCGCGGCCGGCGGAGCGGCGGGCGACGGGGCTCAGTGCCGGATCGGGGGCCAGCGGGAGAAGTCGCCGCGCCAGGCGCTGAAGTCCTCGCCGGAGCAGTCGACCCGCGCCGCGCCGACCACGAGGGTGAGGACGAGCCCGCCGGCCTTCGTCGCCGTCCCGACCCCCTTCGTCATGTGGAGCGCCCAGAGGTCGCCGCGTGGGACGACGACGAAGTCGCGCCAGCGCTGGTCGACCCGCAGTACGAACACGTAGGTGACGTCGGGGGTGTGCTTCACGCTCAACTGGCGCAGCGGCACGACCACCTGCGCGGCGTAGGCGTCAGATCGCGCCCGGCGCTTGCCGATCGCGGCCTTCACCTGGATGCGCGAGAGGCTGCCGTCGGCGTCCTGCACCACGAAGAGGTCGTCGCCGCGGTCGACCTCCGGCACCGCCACGTTGTACCCGCGGAACAGGAACTCCGACATCACGGCGGCCTGCCCGGCGCCGCCGGTGTAGAGGTTCTGCATCCGCGAAACGTCAGCGAACCTCGGTGATCTCGTCGGTCTGCGGGCTCCACAGGAGGACGGGCCCGAGTTGGCGCAACCGGTCGACGCTCACGCCGGTGAGCAGCGTGAGCACCTGCGGCCAGAGCGGCCCGTGCACCTGCTCGAAGTCGCCCTTCGTCGCGTACCCCACGTACACGGTCGGCGCCGTCGCGACCCCGGGGAAGGCTTCACGCACGCGGAGGGCCGTGTTCGGGTGGAGGCTGTAGGTCACGCCCTCGTGCTCGAAGGCCACCGTGACGACGACGTTGGCGGCGGTGTCGGGCTGGCGAAACCCCCGCTTCGGTTTCGGCGCGACGCTCATGGGGCGGTGATACCGCGGAAGGGTCGCGACTGTCGACCGACGGTGGCTAGAGGATACGGCCTCCGACGCGCCTCACGGCGCGCGGCAATACCCGTCGAGCCGGCACTCCAGGCCGAAATCGCAGCGCGGTGAGGTCTGGCGGCAGCGCGCATCTCGTGTCCCGTCCGCCGTACACGTCGCGCCGGCACCGACGGTCACGCACGAGTACCCGGCCGTGCAGGCGCGCGCGAAGTCCGTGGGGTCGCACGGCATGCCGGGTCCCACCGTGACGCGGCAGGCCCCCGCCACGCAGCCGAGGCCCGCGTTGCAGGGGAGCTCGCCCACGGCGGTGCGGCACCGGCCGCCGAGCGCGCCGTCCGTCACGCAGGTGGAGGTGCCGCCCTGGGTCACGCACGACGCGGTCGTCGCGCACACGCTCATGACACGCGCCGGGTCGCACGCGGCGCCGGGCGCGAGGGCCGCGCGGCAGCGGTTCGACGCGTCGCAGGCGAGGCCAGCGTCGCAGGCCGCAGTGCCGCTCGTCCGGCACCGCGCCCCCGCCTGCCCGTCGGCCACGCACGCGGATGAGGGGCCGGTGGTCACGCAGGTCGCCCCGGCGGCGCACACGTCCGAGCCTTGGCCGGGGTCGCACGCGCCGCCCACCGAAACGGTCGCGCGGCACCGCGACGTGGCGTCGCCGCCCGTGCCCATGCAGGCGAGCCCCGCGTCGCACGGCGTGGCGCCGACGCGACAGCGCCCCCCGCGTGCGCCCGGAGCGGCGCAGGTCGAGGTGCCTCCGACGTTCGCGCAGACTCCTTCCGAGAGGCAGACGTTCATTCCTCTCGTGGGGTCACACGCGGCGCCCGCGGGCACCCCTGGGACCTCCGTTATGGTGAGCTCGAAGGGTCCGCGGTTCGTCAACCCCGGCAACGCAGGCGGCGAATAGCCCGCGACCACGATGAACACGGGCACCGCCGCCAGGACGGACGGCGCCTCGAACACCGAGGCGCGCTCCCGGGGCGGGCGGCCGCCCGTGTCGTCGTTGCACCCGAGGGGCAGCATGTCCGGGCGGAGCGAGGCGCAGCGATCCTGAGCCCACGCCACCGTGTCGAAGCTCTCCGACGTGCCGGGGTTCGCCGTGCTGACCCGAAGCGCGCCGGACACCCGCGGCACGTAGCGCAGCGCGACCTGGTAGGCGGTCCGCGGCGCGCACGGGCAGTAGAGCGGGTTGTCAGCGCCCGCGGTGGAGGTGTCGCCCACGAAGCGCGTGACGTTTCCCGCCACGGAGCCGCGCGCGTTCAGGTCGATGAGCGACCCAGGAACGCACGGGTCCCAGGGGCCCGCGGCGTCAGGGGCTCCCCCGTCGCTCGCGTCGGCGACATCCATCGTGGCGACGTCCCCAGGCGCGTCGGGCGTCGCGTCCGGCGGGGCGACGTCGCCCACCTCGCCGACGTCCGGGGGCGAGTCGGCGGGGGCGTCCCCTGCAGCGTCGTCACGCGCGAGCCCGTCATTCGGCGCGACGTCAGCGCCGACGTCAGCGTCCTCCGTCGCGTCCATGGGGCCGACGTCGGCGGGGGTCACGTCCATGGGCGCCCCCCCGTCCGGCGCGTCGACGGGGGGCTGTGCCTGGTCAACGGCGACGTCAGGTGGGCTCGCATCGGGGCAGGCGCAAGCGCCGAACGCCCCACCGGGCATGCACACCTGCACGCCTTGAGCGCCGCCGAGGCACGGGCATGACACCGTCAGGCCGACCGTGCAGGGGTTGCTGGTGTTCTCGGATCCGCAAGCACCCATGAGCCCCGCCAGACACGCGGCCGCGACGATCCCCGACGTTCTCATCTGCATCCCTCAGGTAGGTGAGCGCCTCGCGGCGCCGCCAATTCGTGATGAAATGGCGAGGGCTCTGTCGCACGCGCGTCGCGCGGTGGTCAAGCGCCCCGGCGACGGGGTCGACTCGAGCGCGCAGACCTTCAGCTCACCGAACCAGCGAGCCACGCCGCGAGGTCATCGCCGCGCAGCGCCCCGGTCTCCGCGTCGAGGCGCGCCGGGCCGAGCGCGTCGAGGCGCGCGAGCAGGCGCTCGAGCTCGGCGTCGTCGAGCGGGCGCCCGAGCCGCCGCACGAACTGATTCACCGCGCGCAGGCCCTCGTCGCGCCCCGCCCTGCGCCCCTCCTCGCGCCCCTCGCGACGGACGGCTTCGATGACCGGGTGGCGTCGCGCGACCAGCGCCTTCGCCACGGTGTCGTCGGCGAGCACGCGGTCGACGAGCGCGCGCACCGGCAGCGGCACGACGAAGCAGCGGTCGCGGATCTCGGCGCCCTCGCCGAGCGGCTCCCAGCCGTCCTTCGACGGGCTCCACTCGGCGACGGAGCGGGTGTCGACGCGGACGCGGAAGACTCGCCGGACGCCGCGCGCGGAGAACTTCCGCGCCTTCGCGGTCACGTGCGCCTCGTCCCCACTGTCGCACACCTCGAAGCTGATCTCCTCCAGCTTGCGCCCGCCGCCCGCGTCGCGCTCCGTCGGGAACACGCTCACGTCGGGGGCGAGGTCGTTCTTGCGGTCGACGCGCGTGAGCATGTCGACCGCCCCCTCGTAGCCCGCCGCGAGGCACCCGCCGAACACGTGGGCCACCTCGAAGTGCCGCGTCGCGTGCGGGGGGTGGGCCCCCATCGTCTCGATCACCACGCCGTCGAACACCTGCGCGTCCGCCTCGGGCGCGATCAGCCGATCGTCCACCCCCGGCAGCGACTCCCCGCGGCCGGGCGCGCGCGCGGGGGCGTACGACGCGGACGCTCCGGGGGCGAGGAGTGCGGGGGCGGAGGAGCGACGGGGGTCCACCGACCGAGCATAGCGCCGGGCCGCGAGCGCCCACAAGCCAGCGCGCCCCCGCGCCCCCGCGCCCCCGCGGTGACGGGCCTGCGCTGCCCCGGGCGAGATCACCCGGCGCTCCCCACGCTGCCCTGACCGCTACCGCGCGACCATCGTGAGGCGGCCGTCGGCGGCGGCGCCGGTGCGCTCGTCGAGGCACGAGAGGATGCGGCAGGTCATCGCGGCCCTGTCCTCCGCGGCGCAAGCGCAGCGGGCGAAGCGCGGGTCGGCGGCGGGCAGCGCGGGGCACGCCCGGAGCACGAGCGTGCGCACATCATCGCGGCATTGGCGGAGCACGCAGCGCCCCTCGCCAGCCGCGCAGGAGGGCGCGCGGGTGCACGCGGCCATGCCCTCTTCCCACGTGGTGCGCTCGGGGCAGGCGCAGACGCGCTCGTCGCCGCAGTCGGCGTCGGTGGCGCAGTCGGCGAGGCCGTCGTCGGCGCGCTGCGGGAGCGAGAGCTCGGCCGGGTCGGTGACGCCGCGGCGGCGGTTGCGCTCGACCACCACCTCGGGGCGGTGGCCGCAGGGCGGGGCCTCGCGGACGAAATCGATCACGGCGTCGCGCTGCTCGACGCGGGTGTCGACCTGCGTGGTGTTGCGCTGGAGCACGAAGAAGCCGCTGCCCCCGCCGGCGATGTAGTTGTTGACGGCGGCGGCGTAGCTCGCGGTGAGGTCGAGCGGCACCATGCACCGGTGCGCGTTGGGCTCGCAGAGCGAGCGGCGCTCGGGGGGCGTCCGCTCCCAGCCCGCGGGGTTGCACTCGGCGTCGGCGGTGCACGGGCGGTCGCGGGCCTCGGGGTCGTCGCGGAGGCCGATGTTCACTGTCTCGGCGCAGGAGCCGAGGGTGACGGGGGCGCCGTTGTCGCCGGTGCGCGTGCAGGGCCCGCAGACGAGGACGGCGCGGGCGCCGGCGATCTGGGCCTGCGACTGGCAGCCGCGGCCGCCGGAGCGGCGGGCGACGAAGTCGAAGAGGTCGCGCACCTCGCGGCCCGAGAGGTTCATGGTGGTGATGGAGTTGTCGAAGGGGAAGACGTTGTAGAGCTGGTCGACGGAGACGGGCCCGGCGGGGATGGCGTCGCGGATGCCGAGGGTGTTGGTGAGGGAGAAGTCGGTCTGGACGCCGAGGCGCAGCCACATGCTGGTGGTGACGAGGTTGCCGAGGGCCGAGTCGCCGCCGTTGAGCGGGACGCGCGTCACGTCCGCGGGCGCGTAGCCCACGAGCGTGTCGAGGTTGGCGAGGGTGTCGAGCGCGCGGGCGTAGGGCTCGAGCAGCCGGGCCATCGCGGGGTCTTCGGGCACGTGGCGGTCGACGGGGAAGAGGGTGTAGCGGTGCGACACCACCTCCCAGCGGTCGGCGGCGGAGACGCGGCCCGGGTCGTCGGGGCGCACGCGCGCCGGGTCGTTGGAGAGCACGAGGTCGAGGCGCCCGAGGTACTTCATGAAGGCGCCCGAGTGCTGGAGGAGCACGCGTCGCGGCTCGCAGCGGCGCGCCCGGTAGCCCGGCGCGAGGCGCCAGTAGCGAACGTCCCCCGCGGGGGCGCAGACGCCCGACGGGTCGCAGCAGTCGGCGGGGCCGCAGACGGTTGAGCGCTCGTGCGAGTCGGCGAGCTGCGGGATGAAGTGGTCGCCGTTGGCGTCGGTGGCGCGGCAGTCGGTGACCTCCTGCGTGGGGTTGAGCACCACGTGGAGGTGGCCGCCGAGCACGACGTCGACGCCGGTGGTCCGCTCGAGCATGCGGATGTCGTCCTCGAGGCCGACGTGCGACACCACCACCACGACGTCGGCGCCGAACGCGCGCACCTGGTCGACGTAGAACTGCGCCGTCTCCACCGTGTTGAGCGCGGTGATGCCGGGGCGGTTGGGCTGGTCGAAGATCGACGTGAGCGACGAGAGGTTGCCGAGGCCGACGACGGCGACCTTCAGCCCGCGGAGGTTGAAGAGCGCGAAGGGCTTCGCGAGGCGGGCGAGCTCCGCGCTGCCGGGCGCCGCGGGGTCGTCGAAGAGGTAGTTGGCCGCGAGCACCGGGAAGGTGCTCCAGCGCGAGAACTGCCGCGCGAAGTTGAGCGCGCCGCGGTCGAACTCGTGGTTGCCGATGACCACCGCGTCGACGCCGGTCTGCGCGATGGCGCGCACCTCGGCCTCGCCCTGGAAGAAGTTGAAGATCGGCGCGCCCTGGAAGCAGTCGCCCGAGTCGAGGTGGAGCGATCGGTCGGCGCGCCTGCGCTCGCGCTGGAGGAGCCAGGCCATGCGGGCGGCGCCGCCGAAGGGGGCGTTCTCGGGTTTGAGGCCGAGGTTCTCGTCGGTGACGTTGACCTGCTGGGTGTAGGGGAAGAGCCGCGAGTGCCAGTCGGCCGTGTGCAGGAGCGTGAGCCGCACGTCGCCGGACAGCGGCGCCGCGGCCGTCTCGGGGTCGCCCGACGAGCAGGCGCCGAGCGCCAGGGCGAGCGTCGCGGCGAGGGCGGTCGGGCGCACCGTGGGGCTCAGGTCCGGTTGGCGACGAAGCAGCCGGTGAGGGTGAGGAGCACCGCGGGCACGAGCCCGAGCACCAGCGCGCGCGCCGCGAGCATCGAGCCGAGGAAGACGTACTGGGTGAAGCCCTGGTTCGGGTCCATGCAGCGCGTGAGGACGTCGGCGCGGATCGGGTCCCACCCGACCATCACCGCGGCGAGGGTGGCGGCGCTGAGCACGGCGGTGAGGTAGCGCGAGAAGGCCGTCCCCCAGAGCTTCTTGCGCATCACCATGAAGATGGTGATGCCGACGAGGGCCGCGCCGAAGGAGTAGCCGCCGGCGGCGATGAGGCCGTTGCGGTTGGCCTGCTCGCAGAGTTCCTGGTTGAGGTAGCCCCCGCCGGAAGGCGCGGCGGTGGAGGTGGTGTCGCCGCCGTTGGTGACGGGGGTCGGTGTGGGCTCGGGCGTCGGCGTCGGGGTGGGGGCGGCGCCCGCGTCGGCGCCGGGCGCGGGGTCGGCCGGCCAGCTCGGGGTCCCCTGGTTGCGCGGCTGCAGGAACGCGACGTGCGGTGTCATCGTGGGAGCGAACGAATCCGACAGACCGGGGCCGCGCGTCAAGGGGCGGCGTCGGTCAATACCAGTCGAACCCGACGTGGAGCGCCACCGTGGTGAGCCGGTCGAAGGCGCTCCGTGCGTTGAAGAGCAGCGAGTGCCCGACGTCCACGGCCACGGAGAACTGCCGCTCCCCCTGCCGCCAGATCGCGTACCCGACGCCCCCGGAGAAGCGCGGGCCCGGCAGCGGGAGGTACCAGGAGTTGCCGGTGGTGGCCGAGGCCCAGCCCGCCCCGACCCCGCCGCGGAGGAAGAAGCGCGGCCCGATGTACCCTTCGCCCACCAGCGCCAGCGCGGGGTGGAGCACCGTCACGTCGCCGATGCCGCGCACGGTGCCGCCGGGGGCCGCCGCGAGGGTGAGCTCGCCCATCAGGTGGAAGCGGTCGGTGAAGGCCCCGCCGAAGCGGATCGCGACGCCCCCGAGGCCCATCGTTGCGCTGTCGCCGTCGCCGCCCGCGATCGCCGCGCCGCCGAGGAGCGAGACGCCCACGCGGCCGCCCTGACGCTCGGCCTCCTGCGCGTGGCAGAGGGTCGGTGCGAGGGCGAGGGCGAGGGCGAGGGGAAGGGCGCGCGTCGGGCTCATGGCGGCGCTGTTGATGCACGAGAACGCCCCGGAAGAAAAGCCCCGCGCGACGCGCCAGACGACGTTCACCGCGGCCTCGGACGCTCTGCGTCGGCCCCGCGGGAGGTGATCCACTCGCGCACGCGGGCGTGCTCGACGACGCGGCCGGCGCGGACCTCCGCGAGGCCGGCCTCCACCTTGCGCGCGATCTCGGCCGACTCCAGGAGCCACTCGCGGAGCGCGTCGTTCGCGAGCGCCTCGGGGTCGGCGTTCCGCGCGCGGGCGGCCTCCTCGAGGGCGGTCGCGACATCTTCGTTGAGCTCGATCGAGGGGCGACGCATGAGCCTGAACCCACCAACGGTACGCCATCGCGTCCACGCTCGCCTCCCGCCGCTGAAGTTCGGAGTAGGTTTTCTCTCGTGGCGTGGTCGCGCTCGCCTCGCCTCCATCCCCGCTCGCCGAGCCTCGCGCGTTTCCCCTTCCTCCGCCGCAGGAAGCGGCAGTGGAAGGGCCTCTAGAACATCGACAGCACGCGCGGGCTCGGAGTCGTCGACGTTCATGGTACGCGCTGCCCGGAGCGCGAGAGCGGAGCGTCTGAGACGAAACAGCGCCCTTCCTCTGCCGCTTCCTGCGGCGGAGGAAGGGGAAACGCGCGAGGCTCGGCGAGCGGGGATGGAGGCGAGGCGAGCGCGACCACACCACGAGACAGAACCTACTCCGAATCCCAGTCCCGTCGCTACCGCCGCGCCGCCTCCCCGCAGATCGCGAGGAGCTCGTCGGCCCGCGGCTCCCACCCGTAGCGCGACTCGACCACGCGCCGCGCGCTCGCCGCCACCGCCGCCATCCGCGCCGGGTCGTCGAGCAGCGCCGCCACCGCATCGGCCACCGCCGCGCCGCCGTCGTCGACGCGCGCCACCAGGAGGTCGTCGCCCGGGGCCGCGTCGATGCCCTCGGCCGCGCCCGGCGAGGCCACCACGGGGACGCCCATCGCCATCGCCTCCAGCACCTTGTTCTGGACGCCGCGGGCGACGCGCAGTGGGATCACGCACACCGACGCGCCCTGCACGTGAGGGCGGATGTCCTCGACGTAGCCCGTCACCGTGACCCCGGGCTCCGCCGCGAGGGCCCGCACCTCGGGCGTCGGGTTCGCCCCCGCGATCGTCACGCGGAAGCCCGGGAAGCGCCGCCGCAGCCGCGGGAGCGCCTCGCGCACCAGCAGCGCCGCCGCCTCCGCGTTGGCGTGGTAGTCCATCGCGCCGAAGAACACCGCCGACGGCTCGCTCGGGGGCGCCGTGCGCGCGGTGAAGTGCTCGACGTCCACCCCGTTGGGCAGCGCGCGGATGTCGCAGCCCGGCGCGATCGCTTGGAGCAGCGCCCGCTCGCGCTCGGCCGTCACCAGCGAGACGCGCGCCCGGCCCGCGACGTGGCGCTCGTAGCGGGCGAGGGTCACCGCCTCGCGGAGGTACACCGCGCGCTGGAGGGCCGACGCCTTCTCCGCGTACGAGCGCCACTTCGCGGAGTCGGCGTCGACGAAGTCCATCACCAGCGGCACCTCGGGGTGCGCGAGCGCGTAGGGCGCCATGCTCGTGCTCTCGGCGACGACCACGTCGGGCCGCGTCGCCCGCACCGCCCGCGCCACCGCGTCGAACATCGCCCCGCGGCGGAACACCGGCAGCGTCAGCGGCGAGAGCGTGAGCGTCCACGGCAGCGCGCGGGCCTTCTGCACGCGGAGGTCGAGCGGGACGAGCTCCACCGACGCGAAGTGCTTCGCGAGGCGCGTGGCGTGGGCGACGTCCGACGGCGGCTCGGCGAACGCGCGGAGGTGAACCTCGGCCTTCGCCGCGAGGCGCGTCAGGAGGTGATGCGTCCGGATCTTGTCGCCCTTGTCCGGCGGGAAGGGCGTCCGGTGGGTGAGCGCGAGGACCCTCACGGCACCTTCGCCCATCGCTTCGTCTCGGGGTCGCGGCGGCGCAGGACGCGGGCCGGGTTGCCGCCGGCGATCACGTCGTCGGGCAGGGGCGACGTCACCACCGACCCCGCGGCCACCACCGAGCGGGCGCCGACGTCGGCGAGCACCACGGCGCCGTTGCCGATCCACGTGTTGCGCCCGATGCGGACGGTCTCGTAACGACCCGGCTGGTCTTGCACGCGGGCGTCGGGGTCGTCGATGCCGTGCTGGTTGCGGCCCGAGGGGATGTCGACGTTGGAGCCGAGCGTCGCGTCTTCCTCCAGCACCACGCGCCCCAGGGTGCAGCGCGCGCCGACGTACACGCCCCGCGCGATGCGCGCGTCTTCGTGCGAGAAGATGGTGCCCCACTGGATGCACGAGTCGGGGTGGCACTCCGCCAGCACCGCGCCGTAGAAGGCCCGCCGGACGAACTGCCCCGTGAGCCCCGGCAGCATCGCGAGGGCCTGCGAGTAGCCCTGGAAGAGCTGCCCGTGGCGGTCGGCGGGCCAGAGTGCGCGCTCGGCGCGGTAGGCGGCGACGAGCGGCGCGACGGTGCCGCGCGCGGCGGCGCGGAGCGCGGATTTGGCGAGGAGCTTCGGGTTCATGGCGTTGCTCAAGAGGCGCGCCAGTTGGCGACGGGGCGGGCGAGGAGGGACTCGTAGAGGTCGACGTAGCGCGCGGCGCGGCGGCGCGGGTCGTGGCGGTCGACGGCGCGGGCGAGGGCGCGGGCGGCGCGTTGCTTCGCGGCCTCGGGATCGCGTATGCAAGCGGCGACGGCGTCGGCGAGCGCGGCGTCGTCGTCGGGCGGCGCGATGAGGATGTGCTCGCCGTGGTCGGCCACCTCGGGGACGCCGCCGACGCGCGTCGCCACCACCGGCAGCGACACCGTCATCGCTTCGAGGAGCGCGTTGGGCATCGCCTCCGAGCGCGACGGCATCACCAGCAGGTCGCTCGCCGCGTAGACGAGCCCCACGCGCTTCTGGTGCCCGAGGAAGGCCACGCGGTCGCCGAGGTTGAGCTCGCGCGTGAGGGCGGCGAGGGCCTCGCGGTCGGGGCCGTCGCCGGCGAAGGCGAAGGTCACCTCGGCCCCCGCGTCGCGCAGCCGGGCGAGCGCGCGGAGGGCGACGTCCTGGCCCTTCTCGTGCGAGAGGCGCCCCACCACGCAGGCCACGGTGGCGCCGGGCGCGAGGCCGAGCTTCGCGCGCGCCTCCCCGCGGGTCTCCGGGGCGCGGAGGTCGACGGCGTCGACGGCGTTGAAGATCACGGCGACGCGGCCCGTCAGGACGCCCTCGTGCACCACGATGTCGCGCGCGCTCTCGGCGACGGCCACCACGCGGTCGGCGCGCGGCAGGGTGAGCGCGTCGACCCGGTGGTAGAGGCGGACCTTGTCGTTCTCGGCCGTCCAGCCGTGGTGGTGGCCGACCCAGGGGGCGCCGGTGACCGCGCGGACGGCGAGGGCGAGGACGTGCGGCTTGTAGCTGTGGCTCTGCACGACGTCGACGCCGATGCGCCGCGCAAGGAGGGCCGCCCGCGCGACCTGCGTCGGGTCGAAGGCGCCGAGCTCGGGGAGTTCGTGCAGGGTGATGCCCCCGCCCGAGAGCTCGTCGAGTCGGGGGACCTCGCCCGCGCCGCGCCCGCGCAGGATCGCGACGTGGAGACGGACCGACGGCGGCAGCGCGCGCCCGAGGTGGATGAGCCCTCGCGCGGGCCCGGTGACCACCGGCGCGTCGAGGAGCGACAGCACCTGGAGCGGACGGGTCATCGTGGGGGCGCGGCGGGCGCGTGGACGAGGCCGTCGACCACGACGGTTCGGATGGCGTCGAGCATCTTGCGGCGGCCCTCGGCGTTGGGGTGGAGGCCGTCCTCGCTGAGCCCGTCGGGGAGGTACCCCTGCGCGTCGCCGAGCGCGGCGGCGTAGTCGAGCAGCGGCGACTGCGTGCGGCGGGCCTCCTCGCGCACCCAGGCGTTGAAGGTCGCGACGCGCTCGGCGACGTGGCCGTCCCCTTCGCCCCGGTCGTAGCCGCGGGAGACGGGGACGCAGGTGCCGTAGACCACGCGGGCGCCGCGCGCGCGGATCGCGTCGGCCATGCGCGCGAAGTAGGCCTTCGTGTCGTCGAGCGGCGGCGCGCCCGGGAGCATGTTGATCGCGCAGGTCTTGATGACGACGGCGGCGGGCTCGAGGGAGAGCGCGTCGGGCTCGAGGCGGAGCCACTGCTGCCAGATGAGCTGCCCCCCGACGCCGCGGTTGACCAGGGGCTCACCGGGGAAGGCCGCGGCGAGGTCGAGCGACTCGGTGATGCTCGCGCCGAGGAAGACCACGCGGTTGGGCGCGCGGCCGCCGCGGCGGAGGCGCTCGTTGTCGTCGCGGTAGCGCGCGAGGTTGGCGGGGTCGCCGCGGAGGGAGGTGTAGCGCTCGTGCCAGAGCTGCGCGTCGCGGCGGTAGCGGGAGGCCTTCCAGGCGACGGCGGCCGCGCCGGCGAGGCAGAGCGCCGTGGCGGCGAGGAGGATTCGCTTCATCGTGGCTCCGGGGACGTCCTAGTTACCCCACCGCGCGGGGCGGGAACAACCCGCTTCCGCGCCGCGCCCGACGGCCCGCGCCCGGCCGACGGCGCGCTCGGACCGGCCGATCCCGCGTTCGGACGTTTCAGCGCCGCGGGGCGACCGGCGGGGGCGGAGGGGCGGCGCTGCGCCCTCGCGGTGGGCGGGGCGGGTCGTGTATGGTGCGCCGCGGCAAGGCGATGGTGCGAGGCGAGCGATGGGTCCGACGGTGATGGCGCTGATGATCTCCGCCCCGACGCAGCTCGCGGCGGTGGCGGGGGTGGAGCTGTCGGGCGGCTACGACAGCACGGTGGCCAACTTCACCCTGTCGCCGCCGCAGTGGGGCGACGGCCCGATCCTGCGGACCGCCGTGGACATCCAGGTGGGGCACCGCACCGAGACGCTCCAGCAGACGCTGCGGGCGCGCGGGGAGATGTACTACGCGGGCGGCGACGGGCGCTCGATCGACAACGCCAACTTCACGGCGCTCACCCGCTACAACCTCCGCTGGGTGCCCGACGACGACTGGCGCTTCGAGGTGAACGGCGGCTACAACGTCGGCGCCGCGGCGATGCTCGTGCAGGGCGGCGCGGCGACGCGAGGGACGCCCTTCCAGTACGGCACCTACGGCGAGTACCTCGCGCTCGCGCAGATCACCCGCACCTTCCGCGACCGCTACCGCATCCAGCCCTTCGGCGGGGTCAACGGGCGCCACACCATCGACGTGCCGCCGGGGACGCCGCGCGGCGACATGATCTCGTACCGCGCGGGCATCTCCAGCACCGCGGACGTCGGCGACACCAACACCTTCGGCGCGGCGGTGAACGGCGAGCGGCTCGGCATGGCGGGCCTCGGCGACTGGATCCACCGGGTGACGGTGTTCGGGCTCTGGCGCCATGCGTGGACGGACACCTTCGGGACGGGCATCAGCGCCGGCGCCGACCTCATCCAAGACCAGACCGACCCGCTGCGCGAGCGCTGGAACGCGGGGCCCTACGGCAACCTGGTGATCACCAAGGTGGTGCCCGAGGCGCGGCTCGCGTTCACCCTCGCGGGGCGCTACGAGTTCACCACGGTGAACTCCGTGGCGTGCGGCGGGGCGCTGCTGGCCAACGGGACGTGCCCGCCCGACCAGGTGATCGCGGGGGGCGTCGGGCGCGTCGGGGGCGGGACGTTCCAGTTCGCGTGGCGGCCGCTGGAGGACGGGCGGCTGACGCTGGTGGGTATCACCACCGCGGACTACGGCGTCACCGAGAACCACGTCCGCTCGGGCGGCCGCGTGCTCCCGGAGACCCACGCGGTCGGCAACATGAACTTCACCGCGTCGCTCAACGCGCGCTGGGTTCTCGCCCGCACGATCTCGGCCTTCGCCCGCTACACCTTCCTCTTCCAGCACGTCGAGGAGCCCGCCACCCTCCAGGACGTCCGCCGGCACCTGCTCCTCGCGGGCATAACGATCTCGTTCACCGCGGGCGAGGCCGACTACCTCGACGGGGTGATCCCGTGGCAGGAGGCCGAGGTCACCAACGCCATCCGCGGCGCGGCCGCCTCCGCCCCGAGCGCCGACGCCGTCGCCGCCGAGAACGCCGCCTCCGGCGAGGAGCCCGGCGTGCTCGACGACCCGCTCGACCCGGCCGACCGCCCCGCCCCGCCGCCTCCCCGGCGCCAGGGCGACCCCGAGCCCGAGCTCTACCCCGTCGGCGACCCGCGCCGCGCGGCGCCCGCCCCAACGGGCGCCGCCCCAACGGGGTCGAACAACCCGCAGCAATCCCCCAGCGCCCCCGCGCGCCCCCGCGAGGGCACCGAAGGACCGAACGGATGACCGTTTCGAACAACAACCCGGACGACGAGGTCTTCACGCTCCGCGACCTCCTCGCCAACTACCTCGCGCTCGCCCGCCGCGGCGTGCGCTACTGGATGCGCGGCGCCGCCGTCTTCACCGCGGTCTTCGTGATCGGCATCGTGGTGGTGCTCAACCGCCCGCGCGTCTACAAGTCCGAGGCCGCCTTCCAGGTGCTCGACTCCAACACCGCGCAGCGCGAGGAGCAGGGCGAGGAGACCGTCCAGCGCAGCATCGAGGGCCGCCTCAACCAGATCTACGGCTCGCGGCGCTACGTGATGAACATCGTCCGCGAGCTCCACCTCTACGACCACCTGCTCGGCGTCGGCCCCGACGGGCGCCCCTTCACCTCCGAGGCGAAGATCGTCCAGCAGTTTCAAGGCGCGATGGACAGCCGCGTCGAGCGCACCATCGTGCACCTGGGGTTCGTCTACAAAGACCCGCTGCGCGCGCAGCAGGTGGTGCAGGCGCTGATCCGGCTCTTCGTCAACGAGCGCAAGATGGCCGCCGAGGAGCAGGCGCGCGACATGCTCAACCTCGTCGACGGCCAGCTCCGCGAGCTCGACGGCGTGCTCCAGCAGCGCCAGGAGGCCCTCGACCGCTTCACCCTCGCCAACCAGGCGATGGTCGACGAGGTTCGCGCGCGCCAGGGCATCCTCGTCCCCGGCGTCGGCCGCGTCCCCTCGGGCAGCGGCGGCGGCGGGCACGCGAGCGACCCCTCGGTGTCGGCCGGCACGCGCCGCCTGCGCAGCCGCGTGGCCCAGCTCGAGGGCGAGCTCAACGCCCTGCGCAACCCGGGCGCCGCGACGTCCGCCCCGTCGGCCGACGAGCCCCCCGAGGTGGCCGGCCTCCGCGACCGCGTCCGCCAGAAGCGCGACCAGGTGGCCGGGCTCCGCAGCCGGGGCATGACCCCCGACCACCCGACGCGCGCCGCCGCCGAGCGCGAGCTCGCCGACCTCGAGTCCGAGCTCAACGCCGCCCTCGGCCGCGTCCGCGGCGCCCAGCGCGAGCGCGAAAACCTCTCCGCCAGCGAGCGCGCCTCCCGCATCGAGCGGACGACCCGCGAGCTCGCCGAGGCCCGCGACGAGCTCAGCTCCAGCGAGCGCGCCGACAGCGCCGCCCGCGCCGCCTCCGCCCAGCAGGCGGCCCAGCCGGCCCCGCAGCCGGCCCGGCCGACGGGGGCGCTCGCCAACGTCGTCGAGGTCGAGGCCCAGTACAACCGCCTCACCAACGAGCTGCAGGGCGCGCGCGCGGCCTACAACGACCTCCTGCGCCGGAAGCTCGACCGCCAGTCCGACCTGCGCCGCATCCAGCTCGCCGGCGGCGAGACCGTGCGCATCATCGATCCCCCGTCGCGCCCGGTGGAGCCCGAGCCGCCGGGGCGCACCAAGCTCGCCGCGATCGTGATCTTCCTCGCGCTGCTCCTCGGCGCGGGCACCGCCCTCGTGTCGGGCTTCATCGACTCGCGCGTCTACGACCTCACCGACCTGCGGCGCTGGGGCGAGCTCCCGGAGCTCCCCTTCATCCCCGAGCTCCACCTCGACGCCCCCGCGGGCCGCCCCCCGAGCGGCCCCCCGCGCAGCGGCTGAGCACCCGCGCGCGACGGCCGTTGCCTTCGCGCGCCGTGTGCTGCTACGACAGCGCGCCATGCGCCCCCGCCTCGCCCCCGCCCTCGCGCTCCTCGCAGCCCTCGCCCCCGCCGCCTGCCGCAGCCGCCTGACGGGCCCGTGGCCGCCGGTGGAGTCGGGCCTGCAAAACTTCCGCATCGGCGCGGGCGACGTGCTCCGCGTGTCGGTCTTCGGCCAGCAGGAGCTCAACTCCCGCGTGACGGTGCGCCCCGACGGCCGCGTCACCCTCCCGCTCATCGACGAGATCGTCGTCTCCGGGCGCACCGTCAACGAGGTGATGACGGACGTGTCGCAGGGCTACCGGCGCTTCGTGCAGGACGCGCGGGTGTCGGTGATCGTGGAGGAGGTGCACTCGTACCGCGTGTTCGTGAGCGGCAAGGTGCAGCGGCCGGGGGAGTTCGAGTCGCGCACGCCCCTCACGGTGATGCAGGCGCTCGCGCTCGCGGGCGGCGGCGCGCGCGGCGCGGACATGGACGCGATCGTGATCCTGCGGCGCGGCGCCAACGGCCGCGACGAGCGCTACGAGTTCTCCTACACCGAGTGCGCCGAGGGGCGGACGGAGATGAACTTCACGCTCCGCACGGGCGACACCATCGTCGTGCCCTGAGCCAGCGGCGGAGCGACGGGCGGCGGGCGACGGGCGGCGGGCGACGAGTCCCGCCGTTCGCCGAGCCTCACGACGGGTTACCCGAAGCGCGCGCTGGAGAGGGGAGTGGTGCTGGCGGCGGGTGACGTGAGCGTCGGGCGGCGTGGGCGTCGGGCGGCGGCGCTCACGCGTCGGGCTTCGGGGCCTCGGGCGACTTCGCGCGCTTCTTCGCCGGGCGGTACGCGCGCCAGAGCTTCTCCTGCGCGGGATCGCCCTTCGCGAGGTAGCGGCCCGCCCGCACGATGCGCCCCATCGCCGCGTCGGCCATCGCCCAGGCCCGCTGTGCGCCCGCGAGGGGCGTCTCCTCGGGGGCGCCGTCGCCCACCTCGCGCGTGGCCCACTGGCGCTCCCAGGCCGGCAGCGCCTTGCGCAGGCGGGCCACCGCGGCGGCCTCGCCCTTCGGCAGCCCCGCGAGCTGCGCCGACGTCCCGGGCTCGTCGCAGAGCACCAGCAGGCGCGCCACCGCCCCGCCGAGCATCGACGGACGTCGCTCGGCGCGGATCGCGCTCACCACCGCGCGGCGCTTCTTGTCGCCGTCGTGCTGGAGCTTCAGCCCCTCGCACACCGTCGCCACGTCGGCCACGAGCGCGGCCATCGCGGCCTCGGTGCTCTCCGCGGGGGCGCCCTCGACCGCGGACGTCGGCAGCGCGCGGCGGGCGAGCTGCTCGCGCGTCCACGTCACCAGCGGGAGCGCGTCGTCGAGCTCCGCCGCGGTGATCGGCGCGCCGTCGACCGCGATGCCGACGAGCCGGTCGCGCACGCCCCACGCGGCGGCGACGTGCTGGAGCAGGTGCGTGGAGCGGAGCTCGGCGCGCGACGGGAGCGGCTTCACCGCGGACGACGGGAGCGCCGCCGCCCGCGCGCGGTAGTTCGCCCGCTGCGCGTCGGTGAGCGTGCAGAGTGGCAGCGGGACGGCGCTCTCGTTGGCGGGCGCGTCGTTGGCCGCGTCGCCGTCGGTCGGGTGCGCCGCGGGCGTCGTGGCCTCGACTCGGCGGGCGGCGGAGGCGGGGCGGGCGGCGGGGCGGGCGTCGAGCAGGCGGACGATCCAGAGTAGACGTTGCATGGTGTGGGCTCCGTTGCGCCGCGGGGGTGCTGGGCACGACGCGCGTGCGACGACCGCGGCGGACGAGGAGCTCAACGGCCGCGCCGACGGCCGCCATGAGGCACCGCCGACCGCGGTGACCGCGCGCAGGACGCCGTCCGGACGCCGCCGCCCGTCGCCCGCCGCCCGCTGCCCGCTGGGGGCTCCCTACGCTCTCCAGCACGCGCTTCGGGTAACCCGCCGTGAGGCTCGGCGAACGGCGGGTCTCGTCGCTCGTCGCTCGTCGCTCGTCGCTCGTCGCTCGTCGCTCGTCGCTCGTCGCTCGTCGCTCGTCGCTCGTCGCTCGTCGCTCGTCGCTCGCGGCTCGTCGGCAGCCGCTCACGCGATTCGAGCGGGTGTTCATCCGGTTGTTTGCGGGTGTTCAGCGGATTGAAGCGGGCGTTCATCCGCACGGTGGTGCCAGATTGCCCGATTGAATCGGCCGATCATCCATTTGCTTGCGGGTGATTATGCGATTCAACGAGGCCCCGCAGCCCCGTGGACGCGTCGTTCCCGACGAAAATGGCCCCTGCCGCGACGATGAACGGCCACTCCCGGCCCTGGACCCCGGCGACCCGCTACGCGAGGTCGAGCAGCTTCGCGAGCGGCTCATCCACCACGAGCGTCACCTCGCCGCCGGCGTCGCGGATCACCTGGCCCGGCACGCGCAGGCGGTCGTCGGCGTCCTCCAGCACCATGCGCAGCGGCCGCGCGCCCTTCGCGCCGAAGGCCACCACCATCAGCTCGCGCGCCGCGCGCAGGGCGTAGGGCGTGAGCGTGATGCGGTCGCCCTCGGGCGCCATTGGCGCGTCGGCGACGGCCTCCACGGGCGCCTCGGAGGTGAGCGCCGGGCACATCGAGTGGAGTCCGAGCACCTCGGCGTTGCGCCCGACGGTGAAGAGCACCAGGTCGAACACCGGCGGGTCGCCGAGCAGCGCCACCATCGGGTCGATGTACTCGACCGCCGCGGTGGCGACGTCGAGCCCGAGGGAGAACATCGGCCGCACCTTCGCCTCGCGCACCGGCACCTTCGAGAGGAGGTGCTCGGTGACGAAGCCGAAGGCGCTGTCGGGCGACTCCGTCGAGACGGCGCGCTCCTCGGCGAAGAAGACCTCCCAGCGCTTCCAGTCGACGTCCTTGCGGGCGCGGAGGGCGCGGTAGACGGGCTCGAGCTCGGGCGCGGCGGTGAGCGCGACGGAGAACATCCCGCGCGCGTCGATGGCGTCACGCGAGAGGTCGGCGATGCGGGACGCCGCGAGCGCGGAGGCGCGCGCGACGTCGTCGGCGACGAGGTGCTTCATGGCGGGTGAGGGGGATGGTACGCGCTCAGGCGTACTTGGCGGCGAACTTCGACACGACCGGGAGCCGCGGCGTCTCGCCCTTGTGGGCCTTCAGGCCCGTGAGGACCATGAACACCAGCATCCCGAGGGAGCTGAGGTAGATGACCCAGCTGAAGAGGACCCCGAGGAAGGTGACGATCGCCCCGAGGATCGACGCGAGGATGCCGCACACGAAGGTAAGCGTGAAGAACGCCGACCACGCGAAGACCGACTGGAACGACAGGAAGCGGAGCCAACGGTTGTTGGGCTCCTTCTCCTCCGCGAGGATCCACAGGACGCCGAGCGGCGAGAAGTGAGCGAGCAGCCCGGCGAGGTTGTGGTCGAGCCCGATGGTCTTGGTCTTGAAACCGGGCTGGTACTGGATGTCCTGCCCGCCGACGTCGCCCGCGAGGCTGGCGAGCTGGTTGCCGCCGAAGCCACCGCCGGGCGGGGCGCCGAAGCCACCCTGCTGCGAGGGCTGACCGTAACCGCCCTGCGGCGGCGCAGCGCCGAAGCCTCCCGGCTGCGAGGGCTGACCGAACCCGCCCTGCTGCGGCTGTGCGCCGAAGCCTCCGGGCTGCGACGGCTGGCCGAACCCGCCCTGCGCGGGCTGCGCGCCGAACCCACCCTGCTGCGGCTGCGCGCCGAAGCCGCCCTGCTGCGGCTGCGCGCCGAAGCCGCCCTGCTGCGGCTGCGCGCCGAAGCCGCCCTGCTGCGGCTGCGCGCCGAAGCCGCCCTGCTGCGGCTGCGCGCCGAAGCCCCCGGGCTGCGAGGGCTGACCGAACCCTCCCTGCTGCGGCTGCGCGCCGAACCCACCCTGCTGCGGCTGCGCGCCGAAGCCGCCCTGCTGCGGCTGTGCGCCGAAGCCTCCGGGCTGCGACGGCTGGCCGAACCCGCCCTGCGCGGGCTGCGCGCCGAACCCGCCCTGCTGGGGCTGGGGGGCGCCGTAGCCACCGAGCTGCGTGCTGGCCTGGGGCACCAGCGGCTGCTGCTGATCGTACCCGGGCGGCATCTCGAAGCCACCGACCACGGTCGGATGATGGGCGGGCTGGCCCCCGGGCTGGGGCTGCCCGTAGCCCTGCTGGGGCTGCTGCCCGTAGCCCTGCTGGGGCTGCTGCCCGTAGCCCTGCTGGGGCTGCTGCCCGTAGCCCTGCTGGGGCTGCTGCCCGTAGCCCTGCTGCGGGTCTGCATAGCCCTGCTGGGGCTGCTGCCCGTAGCCCTGCTGGGGCTGCTGCCCGTAGCCCGCGTTGGGGTCGGGGTACGCGCCCGGCTGACCCGGCTGCTGCGGCCACTGGCCACCCGGCGGCCACTGTCCCCCGGGGGGGTATCCTCCTCCACCCTGCATGATGATCTGTTTCCTTTCTCGTCCTTCGTCGGCCGCGCACGCGGCGGGTCGGGCGCGGCACCATTGCAGGCGGCGCACGGCCCGTCAACAACCCGATGAACTGGCCACGGGCGGCGTGGATGTACTAGCGTCCGCCACCGATGCCCCCGCTCCTCATGGCGATCACCGTGAACGGCGACCCGCACCGGGTGCCGCCCGACCTCACGGTGCGGGAGCTCCTCGACCTCCTGGGGGTCCGCGGCGCCGCGGCGGTGGAGCGCAACCGGCGCATCGTCCCGCGCGCCGAGCACGCGACCGCGCGGCTCGCCGAGGGCGACGCATTGGAGGTCGTCCAACTGGTGGGCGGCGGGTGACGGAGACCATGGACGACACGTTGAACATCGGGGGCCGGACGTTCCGTTCGCGCCTCTTCATCGGGACGGGGAAGTACGCGAGCGTGGCGCAGTGCCGCGCGGCGGTTCGCGCGTCGGGCGCGGAGGTGGTGACGGTGGCCGTGCGCCGCGTCAACCTCGCGGAGACGGGGGCGGAGACGCTGCTCGGGATGCTCCGCGAGGAGGGCGTGAAGCTCCTGCCCAACACCGCCGCCTGCTACACCGCCGACGACGCCATTCGCACCGCGCGGCTCGCGCGCGAGGCGACGGGCACCGACCTCGTGAAGCTCGAGGTGATCGGCGACCCGAAGACCCTCTTCCCCGACACCGACGAGCTCGTGAAGGCCGCGAAGGTGCTCGTGGGTGAGGGCTTCTTCGTGATGCCGTACACCAGCGACGACCCCATCGTGGCGCGCAAGCTGGTCGACGTCGGGTGCCCCTGCGTGATGCCGCTCGGCGCGCCCATCGGCTCGGGCCTCGGGCTGCGCAACCCCTACAACCTCCGCATCCTGATGGAGACGGTGAAGGTTCCCGTCATCGTCGACGCGGGCGTGGGCACCGCCAGCGACGCCGCGGTCGCGATGGAGCTCGGGGCCGACGGCGTCCTCCTCAACACCGCCATCGCGCTCGCGAAGGACCCGCCGCTGATGGCCGCCGCGATGCGCCACGGCGTCGAGGCCGGCCGCCTCGCCTACCGCGCCGGGCGCATGGCGCCGCGGATGTACGCCAACGCCAGCTCGCCGATGGAGGGCCTCATCGCGTCGAGCGCGTCGCCCTCCACGCTCGCCATCGAGTGAGCGGATGCGCGCGGTCGCCGGCCTCCTCTGCCTCGCGTCGCTGGCCCCGCTCCAGTGCCCCTCGACGCCGCCGCCCGAGCGCGCCCGCGAGGAGTCGCCCGCCGAGGCCCTCTGGCTCCTCGCCGAGCGCTTCGGCCAGCAGGGCGACGCGGGCGGCCGGCGGGCCACGCTCGCCTTCCTCGTCGAGCGCTATCCCGCGTCGCGCTTCGCCGAGCGGGCCCGCCTCGCGCTCGGGCCCGACGCCGCCGCGCCGTGAGCGTCCTGGACCTTCCCATCGAACGGGTGTGATCTCGCGGCCTACAGTTCGTTGCGGAAGGCCGGCGCGGGGGCGTCGTCAGTGGACGCATGCTCGGGTTGGCCCTCTCCCCCTCTCCCCCTCTCCCGTACCGGGCGAGGGGGGAGGATATCTCACCGAAATACACATGAATTCATGGGGTCTTGCTCCCCTCTCCCGGTACGGGAGAGGGGTCGGGGGAGAGGGCTCGCGACGTTGCCCGGCAACCCGACCGGGGAGGCTCAGGTGAGCGTCCCGCGCCTCTGGCTCTGCGCCGACCTCGACCACCCCAACGCCCCCGAGCTCGTCGCGCGCGTGTCCGCCGCGCTCTCCGCGACCCCCGCGTGCGTGTGGCTCCGCGGGGCCGGGGCCGGCGCGCGCGCGATGCTCGCGACCGCCCGCGCGCTGCGCTCGCTCACGGCGCGCGAGGGCTGCGCGCTCGTGGTGGGCGACCGCGTCGACGTCGCGGTGCTCGCGGGGGCCGACGGCGTTCATCTGCCGGGGCGCGGGGTGGCGCCCGACGAGGCGCGGGCGCTGCTCCCGGCGGGCGCGTGGCTCTCGGCCGCGGTGCACGATGCGGTTCAGCTCGACGCGGTGCGAGAGCGCGTGGAGGCCGTGGTGCTGAGCCCCTTCGGCGCGGTGCCGGGCAAGGGGGCGCCCCTCGGCCCCGCGGGCTTCGCGGCGCTGCGGGCGGGGGCGGGCGGCGCGCGTGCGGTCGCGCTCGGCGGGGTGGCGACGGCGGCGGACGTTCGCGCGGCGCTCGCGGCGGGGGCGGACGCGGTGGCGGTGCGGCGCGCGCTGATGGACGCGGCCGACCCCGCGGCGGCCTGCGCGGCGCTCGCCCGCGCGCTCCAACGCACCGGGGATTGACCGGCGCCCCCCGGGGATGCGAACACCGCCCGCGATGACCCTCGTGGCCCGCCTCGCGCTGCCGCTCTGCCTCGCGCTCGCCCCCTCGGTGGCGTCGGCGCAGGCCGAGCCCCGCTACCTCAACCAGCTCCGCGCGGAGCTTCAGGCCATGGGGATCGCCGCCCAGTGCGCGCCCGCCCCCGCGCAGGCCGGCGTGTGCCGCGCGACGACGTCCGCGAGCGCCAACGTCGCGGGCGCGCGCCGCTACACGCTGGTGCTGGAGTACAGCGACCAGACCGACACGGTGTACGTCTTCCTCGAGCGCTACGGGTCGCTTCCCGCCGACGCCGCGACGGCGCCCGCGGCCTTCCGTCGCTTCGCCGAGATCAACTGGGAGATGCTCACGGGCAAGCTGGAGTGGTCGTCGCGGACGGGCGAGCTGCGGCTCGGCGCGGTGCTCCACACCGACTCCAACTTCGACCGTCGCGCCTTCCGCGGGGTCGTCCGCTCGGTGCTCCGCCTCGGCGACCGCTACGCCAACGAGATCGCGCAGGTGACCGGCCGCCCCGTCGGCGAGGCGCCCGCCGCCGCGCCGACGGCTGCGCCGAACGCCGCGCCCGCTGCGCCGACGGGCGCGCGGCCGTAGGGCCGTCACCGGACGACCACGCTCGGGCCGAGGGAGCGACCACGGAGCCGGAGCGCCGGGCCCCCCACACGCGGCGCTGCGGGTGCGCGCTCTGCCTCGCGGGGCCACGACGCCTCGCCGTGCACGCCCATCGCCACGCCCTGCGCGTCGAACGTCAGCGTAACGTCTCCGCGCAGCGCCCCCCGGAAGGCCACCGCCACCGCGCGCTCGTCGCGCCCGGGCGTCGCGGCGACCGCCCACGCCTGCGGGCCCTCGGCGAGCCACGCGCCTTCGGGGAGCCGGATCCACGCGCGGACGGGCGCTTCGAGCCACGCGCTGCGCTCGACGACCGCCGCGAGGCGCACCGTGACGACGCCCCCCGCATCCACCGAGGGCGGGCCGAGCGGGCGGAGCGAGGCGACCGCGGGCGCGCCGACGTCCGACGGGGGCGCGCAGCGAGGCGACGCGCTGGGGTAGGGGTACTCGGGGAGCGTGGCGGCGTCGACGCGGGCGGTCGAGAAGCCGCCGCACACGAGGGCGTCGAGGAAGTCGGGGAGCACCGGGACGTTCTCCATCGCGCTCGAGTTGAGGTACCCGCGGGCGAAGGGGGCGACCGTCATCCGGCGCGACGCGAGCGCGGCGAAGAGCGGGTCGCGCGGGGCCGTCGGGGCGAGGGCCCAGAGCACCGCGGAGACCTCGTTCTCGGCGATGGGCTGGAGCAGGTCGAGCGTCGCGCTGGTGCGGAGCCACGTCCCGCGCGAGAGCCGCCGCGCCGCGATGTCGAACCAGAACATCACCCCCCGCTGCTTGTCGACGAAGAGCGGGTCGTTGCGCACGGTGGCGCCGTACCAGCTCGCGTAGCCCTCCGACCAGGCGATCCCGTGGGTGAGCGGGCTGTTGATGGTGTGGGCGCCGCCTTCGCCCGGCGGCCGCCCGAAGCTCCCCATCGACCAGTGCCCGAACTCGTGGACCACCACCGCGTCCGACCACCACTGCTGGTCGGGCCCGCCGGGGTACGCCACCTGGGAGAGGAAGTCCTGGTCGAAGGCCCGCACCGGCACCTCCGCGAAGCACGCGCCGCACGACCACGCCACGCCGGGCGCGAGCCACACCGCCGTGGAGAGCCCCGCCGCCCCCGACGCCGCGCGCCCGTGGACGACCGCGCGCCGGGCGTTGTCGAACACGCGCGCCGCGCCCGCGCCCGCGGCCTCCGGGATGCGCAGCACGCCGTCGGCGGGGAGCTGGTCGGCGCGCCACGACCAGCTCCACACGCGCGGCGCGGAGGGAACCTCGGCGAAGGGCGAGCGCGTCCCCGCGGCGCCGCCGGGGTCGCCGACGATGAGCGAGAGGGCGCCGCGTCCGTCGTCCATCAGCGCGGCGGCCACCACGCGGTCGTCGGCGGTGGCGGGGTCGGGCACGCGGAGCGTGAAGCGCCCGAGGTCGGCGTCGCCCGCGCCCGTGACGGCCGAGTCGACCAGCACGCCCCCGCGCAAGGAGAACACCGCGAGGCCCGCGGCCGAGGCCTCCTGCAGCGCGCCCCAGTCGGTTCGCGTCGCGTTGGGGAGCCGGTGCTCGTACGCGACGCGTCCCGCGACCACACGCGTGGGCACGGCCGCGCAGCCCTCGTCGGTCGCCCCGTCGCAGTCGTCGTCGACGCCGTTGGCGCACGCCTCCGCGGTCGGCAGCACGCTCCCCGCGCAGGCGTCGGGCCACACGCCCGTGGCGTGGCAGGGCTGCGTGGTGGCGCGGCAGCGGCCGACGCCCGCGGTGCCCGTCGGTCCCGTGTAGCAGGCGCGCCGCGCGCCGGGCGTGCAGCGCTCGGGGGGCCCCGGGTCGATGTTGAGCACGAAGTCGCCCATCAGGGAGGCGAAGCCGTCGACCACCACGGCCACGGTCTGCCCGCGCGTGAAGGTTGCGCTGACCACCGACGACACCGACACGCCGTTGATCACGTCGTCGTTGCACGCGAGCTCGCGCCCGTCGCACCCCTCGTCGCGGAGGTAGAGCAGGGTGTCGAAGGTCGAGCCGCGCGTGGTGAAGGTGAACGCGCCCGCCGACGGCGCCGTCCAGATGAACACCCGCTCGGGCGCCTCGCCCCCGCCGCACGAGCCCATCGAGCGCGAGGTTCCGCCGACGGTGGTGCCGGCGGCGACGCGCGGCCCGGTGGCCGAGCCGAGGTCGCGGGCGATCGCGCAGGTGGTGGGGGGGCACCCCTGGTCCGCCGCGCCGTCGCAGTCGTCGTCGAGCCCGTTGGCGCAGCCTTCCACGCGCGGCGTCACTTCGCCCTCGCACGCGGTCGGCCACGCGCCGTCGGCGCCGCAGGTCTGGACGCCGCCGCGGCACCGCCCGACGCCGGAGCTCGCCGCGGGGCCGGTGTAGCAAGGGCGGGTGGCGCCGGGCTCGCACGCGCCCGGGGCGAGCGCGCAGCGGGCGGACTCGCAGCGCTGCCACGACAGACAGACGCCGCACGGTCGGCCGCAGCCGTCGTCGCCGCACGAGCGACCGTCGCATCGGGGCGCGCACTCGCACGCGCCCGAGGCGCACCGCTGGCCGTCGGGGCACGGGTCCTCGGGCGCCCACGCGCGGCCGTCGGCGCAGCGCTCGGGGCGGCCGCCCTCGCCGCAGCGGCGGGCGCCGAGGGTGCACGCGGGGGCGACGCAGCGGCCGTCGAGGCAGAGCTCGACGTCGGGGCAGCGGGTCTCTTCGAAGCCCGTGCCGTCGGCGCGGCAGGCGCGGGCGCGGTGGACGTCGACGCAGGTGTCGTCCGCGGGCGTGCAAGCGGGCGCGTCGGGCGCGAGGTCGGTGGCGACGTCGACGGCCACGTCCAGCGCGACGTCGGGCGCGGCGTCGGCGTCGGGCGCGGGTGCATCGCCGCGGTCTTCCTGCGCCGCCACGTCCGCCGCGACGTCGACCGTGGCGTCGCGCGTGGCGCCGACGAGGGGCATCCCGGTGCAGGCGGTCAGGGCGATCAACACCCACGACGCGTAGGCGACGCGCATGACGCCCGAGGGTACACGAACCTCCCGGCTCGCGGCCACGCGCCGATGGTACGGGGCCGAACGATCGCGCCGGTCAGAACGCGCCGGCCACGCCCACGGTGCCGCCGCCCGCGCCGAAGCGCAGGTCGGGCGCGATGCGGAACCCCCCGCCGAGGCGTCGTCGGGGCGTCTCCTGGTACGCGAGCACGGACGCGTCGATCACCGCGCCGGTGAGGAGCCCGACGCTGCCGCCGATGACGCCGAAGAAGAGCGCCACGAAGTCGTTGCCGACGGCGAGGCCGACGCCCATCCCGAGGAGGCCACCGACGAGCGTGCACCCGAGGTTGACCCCCAGCGCGAGGAAGCCGCGGTTGCCCTCGCCGTGCGCCCAGTGGACGATGGGCCCGCCGAGCGCGACGCCGCTGGCCGCGAGGGCGACGCCGAAGCCGGGCTGGTTGGCGACCATGAGGCCCGTCCCCACGAGGAGGAGCGCGCCGTCGACCGCGAGCGTGTAGCCGCCGTACCACGTGCGCTCGGGCGGCGGCGGCGGGTCGAAGAGGCGCGGGCGCGGGCGCGGCGGGGGCGGGGGCAGGCGGCGCACAACGTTGGGGCGCGGCACGTCCCACGGGGCAGACCGGGCGAGGCAGGGTGGCGCGAGCGAGAGGCCCCCGAGCGCGACGCTCACGGCAAGGATGGATTTCACCATGGCGCCGAGGATCGCGCGGCGCGCGCCCGGCGTACAGCCGCAATCCGGGGGTTTCAGCGGACGCGCAGGGGCAGTTCGAACTCCGGGTCGAAGGGCGAGCCCTGCACGTCGACCACCACGCGGACGAAGAACTCCACCCGCGGGTCGACGGCCTCCAGCCCGTAGCGCCGGAGCTGCGCGGGCAGGTCGACCCCCGCGACGTGGAAGACGTCCTCCACCGACTGCCCGGCGCGGAGCGTGTACGGGAAGGCGAGGCCGCCCGCCGCCGCGGGGCCCTGCGCGTCGCGGACCTCCTCGGCGACGACGGTGCCGAGCGAGCCGTCCTGCGTCGGGAGCCGGCTGCACACGCGGGCGACGTGGCGGACGACGACGCACTCGCGCTGCGCGGTGACGCGGTAGCGCCCGGCCACGTCGACGTCGGCGAGCGCGAGCGCGGCCTCGGCCGGCGGGCGCCCGCCGCACGCGAGGAAGTCCAGCGTCACCATGCCCGACGCCTCGAAGAACGTCCGCGCCTTCTCGAAGAAACTCATCGCGCTCTCTCCTCGACCCGAGGAGACAGCACCGCCGCGGTCGGGCCGTCAAGGGGCACCCGCCGGCCGCGGGCCGCGCGACGATTTCCCACGCGGCGCGCGGGGCGGTGGCGATACCGTCTGGTCATGGCTCGGAGGCACCCCCTCGCGCTCGTCCTCGCCCTCGCGGCGGTCGGCTGCGGGGCCGAACCTGCGCCCTCCGCGGACGCGGCGATCGACGCCTCTACGAACGACGCGGACGACGCCGCGACGAACGACGCGGACGACGCGTCATCGCGCGACGCGCAGGTCGACGCCCCTGACGGCCCCGACGCGCCGTCGTTCGACGTCCCCGCCGACACGGCCCCCGACGTCCCCGCCGACGCGGCCCCCGACGTCGGCGCCGACGGGCGCGCGGACGTCACCGCAGACGCGCGCGCCGACGCCGCGCTGGACGTTGCGCCGGACGCCGCGATGGACGTTGCGCGTGACGTCGCCCCCGACGCCCGCGCCGACGCCGCCCCTGACGTCCCCCCCGACGCGGCGACGGGCCCGCGCGTCGACCGCTCGACGCCGCAGCTCCACAGCTTCTCCTTCCGCGCGAACGAGGCCGACCCCGCGGCCCGCCTCGCGCTCGGCAGCGAGACGGCCTTCCTCGACACGCGCGTCGCGCCGCGCGGGCGCCTCGTGGTGTACCTGCACGGCGCCGGCGCGCCCGCCACCTGCGGGTCCAACGAGCACGGGCGCCTGCTCGCGTCCTGGGGCTTCCACGTGCTGGGGCCCTGCTACGTCAGCGACTACGGCGTCGGCAACTGCGGCGCGGACATCGGCGGCTGCCGGTTGGAGGCCTTCGACGGGGTCGACCACCACCCGTTCGTCAACATCACGCCGCCCGACGCCATCGAGACGCGGGTGGTGCGGGCGCTCCAGCGCCTCCAGGGGCTCCACCCCGGCGGCGACTGGCAGTACTACCTCGACGGCGCGAGGCCGCGGTGGGGCGCGATCATCATCTCGGGCATCTCCCACGGCGCGTCGAGCGCGGGCCTCATCGGGCAGGTGCGCGCCGTCGACCGGGCGGTGATGCTCTCCGGGCCCCTCGACACCGGCCAGGCCTGGCTCGCGCGCGACGGGCTCACGGCGCGCTCGCGCTACTGGGGCCTCACCCACCGCGCCGACCCGCAGCACAGCGGGCACCTCGCGGCCTTCGAGACGCTGCGGGTGCCGGGGACCCCCACGTTCATCGACGGGATGAGCGCGCCGTACGGGGGGACGCAGCGCCTCGCCACGGCGGCGGCGACCACCGACGGTCACTCCTCCACGCAGGCCGGCGGCGCCTCACCCCGCGACGCCACCGGGCGCTACCTCTTCCAGGACGCGTGGCGCCTCATGTACGGCGCCGCCCCGTAGCGGGCCGCGCCCCGTCAACTCCCGGGCAGCGCCACGAACCACGCCACCGCCGCCACCACGAGCGCGGCGGCCACCACCGCGGGGATCACCCACCAGCGCGACTTCCTTTCCGCCGGCAGCGCGTCGGGCGGGCGGAGCACGAAGGGCGCGGCCCCCTGCGGCGCGGCGAGCGGCGCGCGGAGCGTCGCGTCGGGCGGGGCGTGGGGGTTCACGCGGACGGGCGAAGGGGGCGCGTACGACGCCGGCGGCATCGTCACCGGGCGCGACGGCGTCAGGGGCGCGTAGCCCGCGGGCGGCGCGTAGAGCGCGACGGTCGACTCCACGGGGGGCGCGAACGACGGCGCCGGCGAGGGCGATGGGTCGGACATCGTGGTGTCCTCCAGGTCTTCGGGGATCGCCGTCGGGAGCCCTGGCACCGACCCGCGCATCACCTTCATCGTCGCGCCGGGGTGCGCGTCGATGGGCGCCACGTCGCCGAACCCGCGCGAGGCCGGCAGCGTCTGGAAGGCAGAGCGATCGTCTTCCTGGATCGCGCGCGTCTGGGCGCGGAGTCGGCCCGCGGCGGGCGGCGGGCGCGACGGGGCGGGCGCGGGCTTCACGCTGTCCGCGAGCGAGGGCCGACGCACGGTCCCCTGCGCGTCGTCGGGCTCGTCGGCGAAGCTCGCCGTCGCGTTCGGCAGCGAGATCGACGGGTCGGTGCGGTCGGCCGGGGGAGGGGACACGGCCGCGCGCGGGGGCGCGACGGGAGGCATCGCCGCGACGGGCGGCGCGGGCGCGACGGGCGGCGCGTGTGCGACGGGCGGCGCGTGTGCGACGAACGGCGCGGGCTCGGGAGGGGGGACGGTCGACGCGCGCGGCGGGCGGACGGAGCGGGCCATCACCGCGCGCACGGCCGCGGGGTCGACGCGGATCCGCTCGGAGTGCTGCCAGCCCTCGGGGACGGACGCGTCGCGCCCCTTCGCGCCGGACGCGGGCCCCGACGACGTCCCCTCCGCGCGCGGCGTCGGCGGCTCGGGGGCGGGCTCAGGGGTGTCGCGCCAGAGGCCGGCGTTCTGCGCGGCGGCGCGGACGCGGGCCTTGAGCTGCTGGGCGCTCTCGGGGCGCTGCGCGGGGTCGGGGTGGAGGGCCGAGGCGAGCGTCGTCCAGAAGTCCTCGTGCACGTCACCGCGCAGCGCCTTGAGCTGCGCGGGGAGGCCGCGGTGCACGCGGGATGCGGCGCGCGCGAACGTCTCCCGCGGGGAGCACCCGGGCGACGCGGTGCCGCACAGGAGCTCCACCAGCAGGAGCGCGAGCGAGAAGACGTCCGAGCGCGGCGTCCCGTCGCCGCCGGCGTCCTGCTCGGGCGCGAGGTAGGCCGCGGACGGGGGCTCGACCGCCGCGACGATCGACGCGTCGCGCACCCAGCGACCGAGCCCGAGGTCGAGCACCCAGGTGTGGTACGCCCCCGGCGCGAGCGCGCGGAGGAGAACCGTGGCGGGCCCGACGGCGCCGTGCACCACGCCCTGCCGGTGCGCCCCCTGGAGCGCGCCGCAGAGCCCGTCGAACAGGTGGAGCGCCACGCCCGCGGGCGTCGGCGCGCCCGTCTCGCGCTGCCCCGCGAGCCAGTCTTCGAGCGTGCGCGCCTCGACGAGCTCGGTGACGACGTAGAGCCACCCCTGCGACACGCCGCCGCCGCGCAGCGCCGCGAGGTTGGGCGAGGTGACGCGCGCGAGCTTCTTCAGGTGGTCGTCAAACGCCCGCGGCGCCGTCGCGCCCTCCGCCGGCCCGAGGAACTTCACCGCCGCCGCCGACCCGTCCGGCCGCTCCCCCACCCACGCGTCGCCGAGGCCGTGCCCGAAGCGCCGCGCGACGAGCGCGTAGTCGTCGACGCGGAGGCCGGGAGATGCGGGAGACGCGAGGCGGTCCACGGGGAGTGATGGCATCATCCCACGGCGACGTCCGGCGCTTCAACGGAGCAATGCGTTCGCGCGGCGCCCGACCTCTGGCATAACCCCGCGGTGACCGCCCCCCGCCGCGCCGCCCTCGCGCTCGCCCTCGCCTGCGCCGCCTGCGACGACGACGTCCCCCGCGCCGACGCCTCGGCCGACGCGCCCGCCGCCGACGCCCCCGCGCCGGACGTCTCGCCCGTGGTCACCGGCCCCGACACGCGCGCGCCCTGCCGCGAGCGCGACCCGCTGCGCCGGCCCTTCTTCGGCGACCTCCACGTCCACACGTCGCGCTCGTTCGACGCCGCAACGTGGGGGACGCGCGCGCGGCCCGACGACGCCTACCGCTTCGCGCGCGGCGAGGCCGTCGGGCTCTACCCCTACGACGCGCAGGGCCGGCCGACGCGCCAGGCGAGGCTCACCCAGCCCCTCGATTTCGCCGCGGTCACCGACCACGCGGAGTTCCTCGGGGAGACCGACCTGTGCACCACGCCGGGATCGCCCGCGTACGACTCCGCCCACTGCCGCGACCAGCGGACCACCGAGTTCGTCATCGCCGCGGAGTACGCCCGCGTTCTCGCGCTGCGCGGCGGGCCGGGCGTCTCCATCTGCCGCGACGCGCCCTGCGCCGCGCGCCGCGACGCCGTCTGGACGGAGGCCCAGGACGCCGCCGAGCGCGCCTACGACCGGACCGACGCCTGCCGCTTCACGTCCTTCGTCGCCTACGAGTGGACGGCCTCCCCGGGCGGCAACAACCTCCACCGCAACGTCCTCTTCCGCAACCGGACGGTGCCCCGCGCGCCCACCTCCTACGTCGAGGCCGCCACGCCCGACGGTCTCTGGCGCGCCCTCGAACGCGACTGCCTCGCCACCGGCACCGCCTGCGACGTCCTCGCCGTCCCGCACAACAGCAACCAGTCCGCCGGGCTGATGTTCGCCACCCGCGACGACATGGGCCGCCCCTACGACCGCGCGGCGGCCGAGCGGCGCGCGCGCCTCGAGCCCCTCGTCGAGATCTTCCAGCACAAGGGCTCGTCGGAGTGCATCCGCGGCGCCGCCAGCCTGCTCGCCAGCGAGGACGAGGCCTGCGCCTTCGAACAGCTCACCGCGCCCCCCTGCGTCGCCCCCAACGACCCGCCGGGCTGCACCCCGCTGTGCTCCGTCAGCGGCGGCGTCGGCCTCGCGTCCAACTGCGTCGAGCCGAAGGACTTCGTCCGCGCCGCCCTCCGCCGCGGCCTGGAGTCGTGGCGCGCGCTCGGCGCCGACCCCTTCCACCTCGGCTTCGTCGCCAGCACCGACACCCACAACGGGACCCCCGGCCTCGTCGACGAGCAGACCTGGCCCGGCCACGCCGCGCGCGGCGACGACACGCCCGCGGGGCTCCTCGCCGCCAACGTCGGCCGCCCGATCACCATCCGCTACAACAACCCCGGCGGCCTCGCCGTCCTCTGGGCCGAGGAGAACACCCGCGACGCGCTCTTCGAAGCGATGCGCCGCCGCGAGGCCTACGCCACCAGCGGCCCGCGGATGGTCGTCCGCTTCTTCGCCGGCTGGGCGCTCCCCGCCGACCACTGCGCCGCGCCCGACTATGCCGCGCGGGGCTACGCCGCGGGCGTCCCCATGGGCGCCACGCTGCCGCCAAGGCCCGCGGGCGTCGAGGCGCCGACGTTCTCCGTCAACGCGCTGCGCGACCCGATGGGCGGGGCGCTCGGGCGCGTCGAGATCGTCAAGCTCTGGGCCGACGACGCCGGCTCGCACGAGCGCGTCTACGAGGTGACGCCCGGGAGCGCGGCGCGCGTCGACGTCGCGACCTGCGCGGTGACGGGAAGCGGCGACGCGGCCTCGCGCTGCGGGTTGTGGCGCGACCCCGACTTCCGCGCGGACGTCCCCGCGGCGTACTACGCCCGCGTCTTCGAGGAGCCCGCGTGCCGCTGGAGCCGCCGCGTCTGCAACGCCGCCCGCGTCGACTGCGCGACGGTGGCCGCCGAGTCGCCGCTCGCCGCGTGCTGCCGGGACACGCTCCCCGACACCATCGAGGAGCGCGCGTGGACGTCGCCCGTCTGGTACCTCCCGCCGCGCGCGTAGACGGTCGCCGCACCGACCATCCCACGGTCGCCCCGCCGACCACGCCGCCGGCACCTTCCCCCACGCCGCGCCGCCCTCCGCGCGGACGCCCCCTCGCGGTACGCGCGTTGCTCCGGTGCCCCCGCATGAACCTCGCGTCCCCACGTGCCCTCGCGTTCGCCGCGCTCTTTCTCGCCGCGTGCAGGCGCCAGCCCCCGGCGCCCGCCGTCACGCCCGGCGCGCGCCTCGGCGGCATCGATTTCGCGCGCTACTGCGCCGACACCGGCGGCGGCACACCCACGGTGGCGGGCGACTGGGTGTGCGACCAGGGCGGCGCGCGTCGCCCCACCGACGCCAACGACGCTTGCCGCCGTCAGTACCCTGACGCCAACCCCCACGCGGAGGTCGAGCGCCGCGGCGACCCGATGTCCTGGGCCTGCTACGCGGGCGTCGAGGGCGAGCTCGGCGGCCTCGACCTCGACCGCTTCTGCCGCGCCCAGGGCGCCGATCGTTCGGCCGCGAACGAAGCCGCCGTCTGGCAGTGCGTGAGCGCCGCGGGGCCCGCGCGCGACGTCGACATGCAGGCCGCCTGCGCCGCGCAGTACCCGGCGACGCGGGGCGTCCGCGCGCGCCAGCTCCGCCCGGGCAACCCGACGTCGTGGGTCTGCGTGGCCGGCTCCTGAACGCCCGCCGGCGCGCCGGCTGAATCCCTCCTCGCGCACCGCTCGCCCCGTGCGATGCTCCGCGCCACCATGCGAACGCTCCGCGCCGCCTTCGTCGCCACCGTCGCCGCCGCCTGCAGCCGCTCCGCGCCGCCGCCGCAGGAGCCGCCCTCGCACAACCCGCCCGCGCTCCCGACGCCCGACCGCGCGAACCTGCCGGTGAACCCCCCGGCGTGCCCGCCGCGCGAGTCGCTCCACGACGGCGACCGCTGCGCGAGCGCGGGCCTCGAGTGCTACCTCCCCACTGGCGGCTGTCAGCCCAGCGGCTTCCGCTGCGAGGGCGGCGCGTGGCACGAGGTCACCGTCACCTGCAACCCGCCGCCGCCGCCCGCGCATTAGTACCCGACGGCGGAAATCTGCCAGCGGTATCGAAGCAGACGCGAGCACCGCAAGGAAGGGCTTCGAAGACGGGCTGTACGCCCGTCGAGAAGACCTGACGCCGCGGGGCGACGCGGATGTGAACGATACCCGCGGCAGATTTCCGCCGTCGGGTACTAGCTCAGCGCGCGACGCTCGGGTCGGCCGGGAGCGCGTCGGGCGAGGGCTGCACCGCGTAGCGACGCGCGTGGGCGCAGCGGTCGCTGTCGACCACCACGGTCACCTGCCGCGGCAGCTCGCGGCGCGACGCGAGCGACTCGTACACAGCGCGCGAGGGGACGAAGAGGTCGATGTGGTGCCCGCGGATCGCGCCGCCGCCGTCGACCGCCACGAAGCACCCGTCGTGGCGCGTGCCGTCGGGCAGCGGGAGCCCGCGCAGCTCGGGCATCTCCACCACGTGCCCGATCGGGACGAAGCGCGCGTCGACCGCGAGCGAGCGGTACGGCACCAGCGCGTAGCCCTGCACGCCGACGCCGTAGGGGTAGAGCGCGGTGTCCACCTCGGTGAAGCACGCGCGGCCGCCCTGGCGCGACGCCCAGTTGAGGAGCCGCCCGTCCCAGGTGCGGCCCGTCCCCTCCATCGTGAGCGACGAGACGAAGCCCCGGCAGGCCCACGCGACGGTGCCGCCCTCGGGGTCGTACACCCGGACGGCCTGCTCGTGCGCGCCGTTCACGCGCTCCTCGGCGACCCAGTACTGGGTGAGCACGAAGCGGCCCGGCATCCAGCGCTCGGCCTGCGCGGGCGCGGCGATCGACGAGAGGGCGAGGAGCGCGATTGCGGCGCGGCGCATGGACGACGCGGACCATACACGAAGCCGCGCGCGGGGCGGTAGCGCGGCGCAAGGGGCGGCGGTTCGTGCGCGGCGAGTCGCGCTCACGGTTCGCGGCGCCGGCGCGCGAGGAAGGCCGCGCCGACGAGCCCCGCGAGGAGCCACGGGCCGACGCTGCGACCGTCTCGAGACGACACGACGCTGCACCCGCGGCCGCAGTTTGCGGTGGAGGAGGGTTCGCTCACGCAGCGCACACAAGGGGAGTCGGACGAGGGAGGGGGCCTGCCGGATTCGTGGTCCCAAGCCTGGTAGTCGATGTGGGAGCAGGTCGACTGCCGGCACCGCCCCGCCGGGACGTCCCTCGTCCCGCCACAGGCCGCGCCGATCTCGTGCTCTCGGCAGGCGTCCACGTCCTCTGGGATCACGTCCCCCGCGGCCCACGACGGCGCGAGGACCACCGCCATCAACAACCCGTACGCCGCCCACCTGCCTGCCGTTCGTGTCATCGCTCGTCGCTCCCTTCTCGATCGCGTCCGCCATCCTACCGATCGCGAGTCGCTGCACGAACGAAATCGCCCTCACCGCACAGGCGCACCGCCAGCGTCCGAGCCCCCGGGTGAGACACGCGCTCGGACACGACGTGACACCGTCAATCGACGGAAACTCCTGGAAAACAAGCGTCTTTCGCTTGAGGTCGGCGCCGCGTCCCCGTACGTTCTCTAGCGAGCCGCGACCCGCCGCGCGCGCCACCGGAGGCGCACCGCGGGGCCTCGCGTCCGCCCCACCATGACGCGCCGTCGCGCGCGGCGTCGCGCCGTGGTGCGTCGCCCGCCGGGCGAGTCCTCTCACCACCACGCAGGGAGCCATGAACCACCACACCATGCTTCGTCCCGCCTTCGCCCTCTCGCTCGCGCTGCTCGGCTGCGGCGCGCTCCCCGACGGCGCCGCCACCGCCACCGGCGCGCTCGGCACGCCCGGCGCGCTCAACACCTCGCTCATCGGCCGCTACGACTTCGGCGCCGACCAGAACACCGGCGACCTCGCCCTCGCCGGCAACTACGCCTACGTCGTCCGCCGCACCGCCGGGGTCGCCGTCGTCGACATCACCGACCGCGCGTCGCCCGCGCCCGTGACCTCGCTCGTCCCCGCGGTGGGCGCGACCGACGTGACCGACGTCGCCACGCTGCGCATCGCCGGCACCGACTACCTCTTCGTCGGCAACTCGGCCGCCGCGCCCGACCCGAACTTCGGCAACTACACCGGCGTCTACGTCTACAGCCTCGCCAACCCCGCGGCGCCGTCGCTCGTCAGCGCGCTCACCTACGGGGCGGGGGCGGGCTACCACTTCGCGAGCCGCGTCACCTCGCTCACCGCGGCCGACCTCGGCGGGCGCGCGTTCCTCTTCGTCGGCTCGGTGATGACCAGCGGCATCGTGGCCTTCGAGGTCACCAACCCCGCGGCCCCCACCTTCTTCACGTCGATCATCCGGCACAACGTCTCCACCGGCGCGTCCATCCAGGACATCCGCGTGCAGAACGGCCGCCTCTACGGCGCCTACCGCGTGGGCTTCGCGGTGTACGACCTGTCCACCTTCACGTCCTTCGTGCCCAACTACTACGTGCCGCCGCAGCCGCCCATCCTGGCCGCGAAGCTCTACACCGGCGCTGCCACCACCACCGCGGTGCCGACGCCGTCGGGCGACTACGTGCTCACCACCGACGACGTGAGCAGCGGCCGCGTGCGCGTGTGGGACGTGCGGGTGCCCACCGCCGTCACGCAGGTGAGCGCCTTCGGCGGCACCTCGGCCACCATCGCCCGCCACGTCACCGTGCAGGGCAACCTCGCCTGGGTCGCCCACCAGCAGGACGGCCTCCGCGTGTTCGACCTCACCAACCCCGCGGCACCTGTCTCCCTCGCGTGGTTCGACACCGGCGGAACCACCGCGAGCAACCAGCGGACGGGCGGCTGGGACGTCATCCCCGACGGCAACACCGCGTGGTTCAGCGACACCGCCGACGGCCTCCACGCGATCAACATCGAGGACACGCTCACCGTGCTGGCCGCGTCGTGGTCGAGCGGGCAGCAGCGGCTCATCGTGAGGGCCACCAGCTCGCTCCAGCCGCGCCCCACGCTCGCCGTGACGGGCTTCGGCCCGATGACCTGGGCTTCCCAGAACAACCGCTACACGCTGTCCGTCCCCGCGGCCGCGTCGCCCGGTACGGTCACGGTGACCTCGTCCTACGGGGCCTCCGTCACCGCCCCCGTGGTCAACGTCCCCTGACACCCGCCCGGGCGAACCCGCGGCACATGAGTTGACAGCGCCCCGCGGGCCGTTGCATCCGTCGGGGCACACGATGCTCCCGAGGCTCCTGCCGCTCGCGCTCCTCGCGGCGGCGCTCGCCGCGCCGACCGAGGGAACCGCGCAGAACCGACGTCGCCGCGGCGCGCCGGTGTACGCGGTCCCGCGGCCCGCCGAGCGGACCCGCGCGCGGCGCCTCGGCCTCGGCACCCGGCAGGCCGCCCAGACGCTCCTCTTCGACCGTCCGCACGCCTCGTGGGTGGTCGCCGCGCCCGGTCGCCCGACCCGCCGCTACCTCTGGCCCGTGCTCAACGGGATCATGACCCAGGGCTTCGACGCCCAGCACGGCGAGCACCGCGCGCTCGACATCGGGGCCCCGTGCGGGACGCCCATCCGCGCCGCGCACGGCGGCCTCGTGGGCTACTCGGAGGCGTTCGGCAACACGGGCAACATCGTGGTGATCGTGCACCCGGGCGGCTGGGTCACGGCCTACGGCCACACGCGCCGCACACTCGTCGCCGCGGGGGCGCGCGTTCGTCGTGGTCAGCCGATCGCCGAGGTGGGCGACACCGGCGACGCGCACGGCTGCCATGTGCATTTCATCCTCTACCACAACGGCCGCCGCATCGACCCAGAGCCCCTGATGAACGGCCGCCCGCGCGCCTCCCGCGCCGTCGCCACCGCCCGCCCGTGACCCGACCCGCTTCCTTGCTCGCCTTCGCGGCCCTCGTCCTCGGGTGCCGCGAGAACTTCGCCCCGCCCCCGGTCGCCCACCGCGCCCCGCCGCGCGCTTCGCGTGTCCCGACCGAGCGCGCGACGCCCGCCCTCGACGCCGGCGTCGATGCTTCCGCGAACGTGAGCGCGGGCGAGCTCGCCGACATCCGCACGTGGCCCTTCGTCACGCACGCGCGGCGCTGGTGCCTGCCCGACCGGCTCGCGTCGACGGCGTACCTGGTCCGGTGGGTCCCGCAGTTTCACGGGCGCCTCCCGCCGGGCGACCCCGTCCCCGCGGTCGACCGCTTCCTGCCCGGCCAGCGCGCCGTGTACGACGACGCGCCGACGCGCGACGACAACGACCGGATGCTCGTCTGGCAGAACGTGCCGCGGGTCAGCCACGTGATGGACTGCGTCGTGCGGCTCCCCATCCCGGGCGCGGGCCGCGACCGATCGGTCTCGTACACGGTGTACCTCCCCGCGGACTACCTCGACCGCCCCGCGCGCCTTCGCCCGGTGCTGGTGCTGGTGTCGGGGGGCAACGGCAACCGGACGCGGTGGTTCCTCACGCCTTCGCGGAGCGACGGGGAGACGCCGGGGACGGGCGGCCTCGAGATGCGCCGCCGCGTCGACGCCTGGGCCCGCGAGAACCCCGACGCGCCCGCGCCCATCGTGGTGGGTCTCGACGGCACGAGCGACCAGTTTCCCAACGGGATGGCGACCTTCCTCCAGCGCGAGCTCCCCGAGCACCTCGTCGCCACGTACCTCCCCGACCATCCTCGCGCGCGGGTCCCCTTCGGCGTCGAGTGCATCTCGTCGGGCTGCGCCGAGCTCATGCTCGCGCTCCGCGGCGACCCCTCGGCCTACCACGCCGTCGGCCTGCTGAGCCCGTACGTCCACCCCTCCGGCATCGACGTCAACACCTCCTTCGGCACCGGCCCCGAGCGCGCCGCCTTCTTCCGCACGCTCGTCGACCGGCACCGCGCGGGCGTGTTCGAACTCCGCTTCAGCGTCGGCAACCTCGACGACCACCTGCCGCGCGCGCGGGAGTTCTACGACATGCTCCAGCGCGCCGGGCTCTACCCGCGCGGCGCGTCGCCGACGTACTCCGACTGCCAGGTCCGCCGCGCGCGGCCCAACTCCTCGCACTGCACCGCCGCGTGGCCCGGCTTCTGGCTCTACCCCAACGTCGCCCACCACTACCGCGCGCTCATCCCCGCCTTCCCGCCCGCGTTCGAGTGGCAGCTCGCCACGCTCACCGAAATGGTCGGCCGCCTCCAGAACGGCCCGCGCTCCCCCGGCGCGCCTTCTCCCGACGCGGGCGCGCCGCCCGACGCCGCCGCCCCGTGATACAACGCGCGCTCCCCGATGCGCCGCGCCCTCGTCGCCTCCCTCCTCGCCGCGTCGTGCGGTGACGTCGCGCCGCCGCCCGGCGACTCGTGCCGCCTGCTCGCGGACGGCGCGCTCGTCCGCCCCGCCGCCCCGGGATCGCTCGTCGTCACCAGCGTCACGCCGCGCTACGACGGAGGCCGCGTCCACGAGGTGTCGCTCGCCGACCTGTCCGTTCGAACGCTCCCACTCGAGTCCACCGGCGACACCGTGGTTCGATCGATGGGCGAGGCCGTCGCGCTCCTCCACCGCGCGGTCGGCGACCAGGACAACCTCACGCTCTTCGCGCGCGCCCCGGACGGCGCCGCGCGGGTGTGTCAGATCCCGCTCCTCACCGACGCCGAGGCGCGCGCGCCGGGGCCGAGGCCGTGGGTCAACGCGCACGACGCCGTCGCGCTCGACGCGGGCACGGTGGCCGTCACGCGCTTCCGCCTCGCGTCGCTGGCCGTCGTCGACGTCGCGGCCGGGCGCGTCTCCCGCAGCGTCGACCTCGCGGGCCTGCGCGGCGCCGCGCGCGCGGTGTACCCCGACGCCGTCGCGCGGGTGGGCGCGGAGCTCTGGGTCACCCTCGGCCGCGACGTGCTCGAGCAGCGGCCCACCGCGCCCGGCGCCGTCGCGCGCCTCGACGCAAGCACCCTGGAGCTCCACGGCGTCACCGAGCTCGCACGCGCCAACCCGGTGGGCGCGCTCCACGCCTCGCCCGACGGGGCGCAGCGCTGGGTGGCCGCGGTGGGCTCCTACAACGTCGTCGGCGACGGCGCGGTGGAGGCGATCGACGTCGCGACGGGGCGCGCGCTCGACCCCGTGGTGACCGAGTCCGAGGTCGGCGGCAACATCGACGCGCTCGCCGTCGTCGACGACCGACGCGTCGTGCTCCGCGTCACCGCCCAGCGCGTCGGCGGCGGCGCCATCGACGACCTGCGGCTCGTGCTCTTCGACCGCGTCGCACGGACGTCCACCACGATCCTTCGAATGAGCACCTGGGGCGCGGCGGCGCCCGTCGTCACGGGCGGACGCATCGTCGCGGGCGACCCCGGCAGCGGGGCGTTTCGCGAGGGCGCGGGGCTCCGCTTCTTCACCCGCGACGGCGCGCCCGAGGGGGCGGTCGTCCGACTCGGCGACGGCCTGTTCCCGTACGACGCACAGGCGCGCTGACGACGCTCATGCTCCCGCGCGGGGCCGCCGATCCAACGGGTCGGTATGCGGCGGCTCTCGCTCACCTCCGTGCTCCTCTCCGCGTGGCTCGTGGCGCCCGCGGCGCTCGCGCACTCCGACCAGCGCCTGCCCGGCGGCGACCCGGTGCGCTGGCACCGCGCGACGGTGGATTTCGTGGTCGACCCGACGATGTTCGACGCGGACACCCTGCCCGACCCGCTCTCCATGGTGCGCGCGGCGTCGGGCGTCTGGGGCGGCATCGGCCACGTCCCGCGCTTCGAGGTCCGCGCTGCGCCGCTCGGGCCCGTCGGCTACGACGCCTCCGCCCACGTCAACACCAGCGGCATCGCCCTCTTCCGGCGGAACTTCCCGCAGCGCCTCGACCGCGCCGTCCTCGCCCTCACGCTGCTCACCCGCAACAGCGCCACCGGCGAGATCGTCGACGCCGACGTGATCGTCGACGCCGAGCGCAACCGCTTCGCGCGCCTCTCGCCCGAGGGCATGCTCGGCGTCCCCGGCGCCCCCAACGACTACCAGAACGTCATCACCCACGAGTTCGGCCACGTGCTCGGGCTCGTCGAAGACCCGGGCGACCCCGCGGCCACGATGTACCCCTCGTCGCAGCCCGGCGAGGTCGGCAAGCGCGCGCTCGCCCCCGTCGACCGCGAGTCCGCCGCCCGCGCCTACGCCGACTCCCCGTCGCTCGTCGCCAACGTCGCCAACGCCGCCGGCGGCTGTGGCGGCGCCACCGTCGCCCCGGCCCTCGGCGGCACCAGCGCCCTCGCGTGGGTCGCGCTCGCCTGGCTCGGCCTCGCGTCCACCCGCCGCCGGGCCCGCCGCGCGCTCGCCACCGGTGTCGGCGTCGCGCTCCTCGCGCTCGGCGCCCCGACGCCGCGCCCCCGCACCACGGCGTACGGCCTCGTCCTGCGCGCCCGCACGGTGCCGCGCGGCCCCGTCCTCACCACGCGCGCCGACGTGCAGACCCCCCACGGCGTCGTCCGCGTCGAGCGCCTCGGCGGCCGCGCGGGCGCGCTCGTTCAAGACGTGCTCGATGCTCCTTCGGGCAGCGCGCTGCGCCCCGGCGCCGTCGTGCCGCTCCCGGAAGACTGAGCCGGCGGCGAGCCCGTCGCCCGCGTCTCGCCTTCGCGCACGCCCAGCAGCCACGCCAGCGCCCCGAGCGCCCAGCGCCGCGCGAGCAGCAGCGGCACCACCGTCACCGCCGCCGCGAGGAGCCACGGGCCGTCGAGCCGCGCGATCGCGCGCGCCGTGAGGTCGCCCATCCCGCGGAGCCCGAACGCGAGCTCGACCACCAGCGACGCGGCGAGCACCGCCGGCGCCGCGAGGGCCATCGGCGCGAGCAGCGACGCGGCCCCGATGCGCGCACCGTGGCGAACCAGCTGCAGCCCCGTCGGCGCGAGGCTCTCGTGCGCCCACTGCTCGGCCTCGATGCGAACCGCGTGGAGCACCAGCCGCGCCGACGGCCGGCGGAACCACAGCGCCGCCAGCGCCCCGCACGCCACCGTCGACGCGAGCACCCGGAGCGCGCCCGCGGACGAAACGACCGCGCGCCCCTCCTGCCCGCAGATCCCCAGCAGCAGCGCCCAGAGGCCCGCGAACGCCACGGAGCCCGGCACGAGCGCGCCCGCGAGGTCGAGGAGCTTCACCCGCAGCGCGCGCCGCCGCAGGGCTTCGCCGCCGCCGAACGCGATGAGCCCCGCCACCGCGCCGAGGCCCCCGAGCCCCGACGCGAGGGTGCTCGTCGGGAGCCGCGCGCGGAGCTCGTCGCCGACGGGTCGGCCGGTGACGCGTGACGCGCCGAGGTCGCCGCCGAGCGCGCGGACGAGCCACTGGCCGTAGCGCGTCTCGGTCGCGTGCCCGAGCGAGCGCTGCCACGGCGAGAGCGTCTCGTACTCGAGGTGACGCGCGAACCACCATGCGCGCCAGCCCCCGCGGTCGACGGCCCGCGCGCCGGTGAGCCGGGTGAGCGCGGTCGACACGCGCGCCGTGCCCTCGCGGGTGAGGGGCGCGTCGAGCGAGGCGACGAGGCTCGGGACGGCGTAGGTGCCGAGGCGCGCGACGCGTTCTGCGGCGAGGGGGCTCTCGCGGTCGGCGAGGCGGTCGGCCTGGCGCTGCGCGTAGGCGGGGCGGAAGTCGAGCGCGTGGGCCGCGAGGAAGCGGTCCCACCAGGCGAGGGCGGCGTCGTGGTCGTCGAGGCCCGTCGGGGCGGGCGCCACCTCGTGGCCCGTGAGCGTCGGCGACCAGCGGGACAGCACCCGGAGCGCCGCGCGGCGTGAAGGCGGAGGCAGCCGGCGCAGCCGATCGAGCACGACCGGGAGCGCCGCCGCCCCGCGCGCCGCGAGACGTCGCTCGGCCGCGGCGGCGTCGGGCCCGTCGAGCGCGGCGAGGTCGGCGCGGGTGCGGGCGTCGGCGTCGGCGACGGCGCCGTTCCAGAAGATGGGGAGGCCGCCGGTGCGGGCGGTGCGGACGTCGAGGCCGAGCTCGGGCGCGCGCGCGACCGCGCCGAACCAGTCCTGGTCGGTGGCGAGGTCGAGCGCCGCGAAGGTGGCGGCCGTCACCGCGACGAGCCACACCGTCGTGTACACGGCCTCGCGGGCGAGCAGCCGGAGCATCATCGCGCGGGAGGATACCCCAGCACCCGCCCGCCCTGTGGTACGACGCGCGCCGTGCGGGCCGCCGTCTACGTCCACGTCCCCTGGTGCCTCCAGCGCTGCCCCTACTGCGATTTCGCGACGGAGGCGGTCCAGCCCGCGAAGATCCCCCACGCGGCCTACGCCGCCGCGGTGACGCGCGAACTCCAGCTTCGGGCGGAGGCGCTCGGCGGGCCGCTCGAGCCGATCTCCCTCTTCTTCGGCGGCGGCACGCCGAGCCTGTGGTCGCACGAGTCGCTCGGCGCGGTGATCGCCGCGGTGACGCGCTGGGGCTCGGTGGGCGAGGTGACGGTGGAGTGCAACCCGACCTCCCTCGACCGCGACCGGGCGTCCTCGCTGCGCGACCGGGGGGTCACGCGCGTGTCGCTCGGCGTCCAGTCGTTGCGCGACCGGCACCTCCGGTACCTCGGGCGCCTGCACGACGCCGCGGGCGCGCTCGCTGCGTTGCGGGGCGCGGTGGCGGCGGGGGGCTTGCGGGTGACGGCCGACGTGATGTTCGGCCTGCACGAGCAGTCCCGCGACGAGCTGGTGGACGACGTCCGCGCGCTGGTGGGCGAGGGGGCCGACCACCTGTCGTGCTACGCGCTCACGATCGAGCCCGCGACGCGCTTCGGCGAGCTTGCGCGCAAGGGGCGCCTGCCGCGCCTGCCCGACGACGAGGTCGCGTCTCTCTACGAGGCGATCGAGTCGACGCTCGACCGCGAGTGCCTCGCCCACTACGAGGTGTCCAACTACGCGCGCCCCGGCCAGCGCTCGGAGCACAACCTCGCGTACTGGCGCGGTGAGGCGTATCTCGGGCTCGGCGCGGGCGCGGTGGGGGCGGTGCCCCGCGTCGACGACGTCCGCCACGCGGTTCGCTGGCGCAACGACCACGACGTGCCGGCCTACCTCGCCGCGCTCGAGCGGGGCGAACTCCCGCCCGGCGAGACCGAGTCCCTCGACCCGGAGACCCGCGCGCGGGAGGCGCTGATGCTCGGGCTCCGCACCGACGAGGGGGTCGACGTCGCGCGGACCGAGGCGCGGACGGGGCGGCCGCTGCGGGCGGGGCGCGAGCGGGCGATCGCGCGTCAGGCCGCCGCGGGCAACGTGGTCGACGACGGCGCGACGCTGCGCATCCCGCGCGACCGGTGGCTCGTCGCGGACGGCATCGTGGCCAGCTTGTTCTGAGGGGGAACCATCCGATGCGACGACTCCTTGCTTCGCTGATCGTGCTTTCCTTCGGCTGCGACGAGACGACGAGCCCGCCCGTCGATGCGACCCTGTCACCCGATCGTGCGGACGCGAACCAACCGCCCGACGCGGCGCCCTCGGATGCAGTCGTGGACGGCGGGCCGCGGGTTCTGCCGGTGGTGCCGATAGGGACGGATGCGTACCGCCTGTGGGCGTCGCTGCCGACCGTCCGGGTGGGCGACCGGGCGTACATGCGCTCGACCTTCGACCGCGAGGGGGAGAACCACGCCGCCGACGCGAGCCATTTCATCCGGGCCGAGCGCGACGACTTCTACGTCTCGCTCGACGTCGAGGGGCCCGGTGCGCTCACCTTCGTTCGAACCAACCACTGGCACGGGAGCCCCTGGCACTACGTGGTCGACGGCTTCGACCAGGTGGTGACGGAGACGAGCACGGCCGACCCCGACCACCCGATGGAGGGCTCGGTGTTCGAGCCCGCGGCCCTCTTCCCGGCGCACCTGACGCGGACGTGGTCGGTGACGCGCGGGGCCGACCTCAACTGGGTGCCGCTCCCCTTCGAGCGCTCGCTGAAGCTCGCGTACGGGCGAACGCACTACGGCACCGGGTACTACATCTTCCACCGCTATGCCGAGGGCGCCGACCACCTCTCGCGCCCCCTGCGCGGCTGGGACCGCACCCCGCCCGATCCGGCAGCCGCGTCCCTCCTCGAACACGCCGGCGACGAACTCACGCCGCGCGGCGCGGGGGTGACGGTGCGCGAGGGGACGATCGCGACGCTCGCCGCGGGGCAGACGCCGGTGGTGACGCTCACGGGGGGCCCGTCGGCGTTGCGGATGCTTCGCTTCAGCGTCCCCGAGGCGGCCGCCGTGGCCTTCGGGCGGCTGCGCCTGCGGGTCACCTGGGACGGCCGCGCGGAGCCCTCCGTCGACGCGCCGGTGGCGCTCTTCTACGGCGCCGGCACGCTCTACAACCGCGACCGGGCGGAGTGGTTGGTGCGTGGGTTGTTCGTGTCCGTACGATACGTGGGCGGGCGGGTCGAGCTGACGGCGCAGCACCCGATGCCTTGGTTCTCCGAGGCGCGCGTGGAGCTGGTGGGCGACGCCCCGGCTGTGCGTGATGTTCGGTGGGAGACTCGTACGGTTCCGTACGATGTTCCGCGGGGGTGGGCAGGGTTCTTCCACGCGACGCACCGCGACCACGCCGCGCCCGTGGAGGGGGCCGACCTCGTCGCGCTCGACACCCGTGGTGCGGAGGGGAGCGCCGACTGGTGCGGGCTCTTCGCGGGGATGTCGTGGATCTTCTCCGACCGCGCGGCGCTGTACACGCTGGAGGGCGACCCGCGGTTCTTCTTCGACGACGCAGAGGGGCCGCAGGGGCAGGGGACGGGCACCGAGGAGTGGGGCGGCGGCGGGGACTACTGGGGCGGGCGGACGATGACGCTCCCGCTGGCGGGGCACCCGGTGGGCGCGCCCGACCCCGCGCAGGTGCGCGACCCGGAGGACGCGATCGAGTCGGCGTACCGGCTGCTCCTCGCCGACGCGATGCCCTTCGGGCGCAACGCGCGCATCCAGCTCGAGCACGGCGGCGACAACCGCTCGCCCGAGCACTACCAGACCGTGACGTACTGGTACGGACGGCCGGGCGCGTGCCTCGTCCCCACCGACTCGCTCCAGGTGGGCGATGCGGCGAGCGAGCAGGCGCACGGGTACGCGTCGCCGACGGCCACCGCGCCCGAGGCGCTCCGCTCGCGCTTCGAACTCGGCGTCGACCACGTCGGCGCGCGCGAGGTGATCGCCGAGGTGGAGGGCCCGACGCGGCGGATGCGCGGGACGAGCGCCTTCACGCTGCGCCTCGACCCGGCCAACGTTGGGGTGATGCTGCGGCGGCGGTTCGATCAGGTGTGGCCCGACCAGCGCGCGGAGGTGTGGGTGGCCGACGACCGCGACGGCGCTCCCTTCGTGCGCGCGGGCGTGTGGTACAGCGCGGGCTCCAACCGCGTGGTGTACAGCAATCCCCCGGCGGAGCTCGGCGCGGGCGAGCGGACGGTGGAGACGTCGAACCGCCGGTGGCGGGAGGACGAGTTCCTGGTGCCGCGGGCGCTGACGGAGGGGAGGGCGCGGGTGCGGGTGGAGGTGCGGTTCGCGCCGATGGTGCGGGCGCTGCACCCGGGCGAGGCGGCGCCGACGGAGGCGTGGTGGAGCGAGTCGCGCTACGCGGCGTACTCGTACGTGCTGCCGTGACGGGTACTACGCGCCGGGCGGGAAGGACGGGCGCTCGCGGGCGGCGCGCGGCGGGGCGGGGAGCTCGCCGCGCGCGACGAGTTCGCGGACGTAGCGGGCGAACAGCGCCTCATCGACATGCGCGAGCGGGCGGAGCTCGGCGGGCAGGCGCGCGAGGGTCGCCTCGCACGTGCAGCGCAGGGTCGTGGCGTCGAGGCGGGGGAGGTCGACCTCGCGCAGGCGGGCCGCGTCGGTGGCGAGCGGCGACGCGGGGGTGATCGAGCGCTCGACGCGCGGGATCCACGCGCCGGCGGGGACGGTCTCGATGGCGTAGCCCAGGCGGCGCAGCGCCGACACGGCCGACGCGACGGGGAGCGCGCGCGGGCTCATGAGGTGGAGCGTGGCGTTGGCGAGCGACGGGTCGAAGAGCGCGGCGGCGATGGCGCGCGCGACGAAGTCGACGGGGACGAGGTTGACGCCGCCGTGGAGGTCGGGCGCGGCGCCCAGGGCGACGGCCGTTGCGACGAGGCGCCAGAGGACGTCGGACGCCGGGCTCAGCGCGTGGGCGGTGCTGCCGGTGACCTGGGCGGGGCGGTGGACGCGCACGTCGAGGCCACGCGCGCGGGCCTCGCGGCAGAGGTGCTCGGCGGCCCATTTGCTCGCGGCGTACCCGCCGAAGAAGGGCTCGGCGCGGTCGGCGAGGTCGCTCGACTCGTCGACGCCGCGCGCCATCACATCGAGCGGGAAGACGGCCAGCGACGACACGTGGTGGACAGCCTTGCGCCGCCCCGCGGTGGCGAGGCGGAGCACCTCGGCCGTCCCCCGCACGTTGGCCTCGCGGAGCCGCGCGTAGGGGAACATGTGGTTGACGTGCGCGGCCGCGTGGACGATCGCGTCGACGTCGCGGGCGACGATCGCGCGGTCGTCGGCGGAGAGCCCGAGGCCGGGCGCGGCGAGGTCGCCGAGCACGGGGGTGATGCGGGCGCCGTCGCCGTCGCGGTGGACGCCCCACGCGCGCATCGCCGACTCGACGCGGCCGCGGGCCTCGCGCGCGTCGCGGGCCCGCACGAGGCAGCGGAGCGTGGCGCGGCCGTCGTCGAGGAGCGCGCGGGCCACGTGCGCGCCGACGAAGCCGGTGGCGCCGGTGAGGAGCACGTCGGTGGCCGCGGGTGCGTCGCCGCCGGCGGTGACGCGGATGTCGTCGTCGAGCGCGAGGTCGGCGGCGGGGACGGCGTCCGTCGAGGGGGGCGCGGCGGGCGCGTCGGCGGGGGCGGCGAAGGCCGCGGCGACGTCGCGGCAGAGCGCGTCGACCGAGGCCGCGGCGAGGATGCGCGCGGGGGCGAGGTCGACCTTGAGCGCGTCGAGGACGCGCGCGCGGAACTCCACCGTCATCAGCGAGTCGAGGCCGAGCGCGGCGAGCGACTGCCCCGCGGCGAGGCGCGCGGGCGGCACGCGGAGCACCTCGGCGAGGAGCAGGCGGGCCCGCTCGGCGGCGGCCTCGGGCGTGGCGGGCGAGGTGCCGGCGGGCGCGTCGGCGGCCTCGTCACGGCGGAGGAAGGGGGCGAAGCGCGAGCCGCGGCCGGCGCGCGGGAAGGCGCGGACCCAGCGGGCCCAGTCGATCGCGAACACGCCGACCTCCCCCTGCGCGCCGCGGGCGATGAGGCGCCCGAGGGCGTCGAGGGCCTCCTCGGGGGGCATCTCGCCGAGGCCGCGGGCGTCGAGGCGGGCGCCCCGGTTGGCGGCGCGGGCGGCGAGCCCGACCTCGCCCCAGACGCCCCACGCGATGGAGAGCGCGGGCAGCCCTGCCGCGCGGCGCGCGCTGACGAGGGCCTCCATCGCGGCGTTGGCGGCGGCGTAGTTGCCTTGCGCGGGGCTGCCGAGCACCGCGGCAGCCGAGCCGAAGAGGACGAAGTGGTCGAGCGCGAGCCCGCGGGTGAGCGCGTCGAGCGCGCGGGCGCCGTCGAGCTTCGGGCGCATCACCGCGTCGAAGTGGGCGGGCGTGAGGCCCTCGAGCGTCGCGTCGGAGAGCGCGCCGGCGAGGTGGAAGACGCCGCGCAGCGGGGCGTCGGGGGCGTTGGCTTCGTGGACGACGCCGGCCATCGCCTCGCGGTCGTCGGCTGCGGCGCGCGGGCAGGTGACCTCGACGCCGGCCGCCCGCAGCGCCTCGACCTTCGCGGCCGCATCACCCGAAGCGAGGCCGCTGCGCGAGACGAGGCAGAGCCGGCGAGCGCCGTGGGCGACGAGCCAGTCGGCGAGGGCGAGGCCGAGGCCGCCGGTTCCGCCGGTGAGGAGGTAGGTCGCGTCGGGGCGGAGGCGCGAGCGGACGGTGGCGGGGAGGGGGACGGGCGCGCGTGGGTGTTCGAAGGCGACCACCACGGGGTCGTCGGCGTCGGCGAGCGCGTCGGGCAGGTCGGCCAGCGCGACGGCGGGCGGGAGCGACGCGCGCGCCTCGAGGGTGCGCCCGGCGAGGGCCGCGAGCAGGTCGGCGAGCGCGCGCCGCACCACCGCGGGGCGCTCGCGCGCGACGGCGTCGAGGTCGACCCCGCCGGCGACTGTGTTGCGGTGCGTCGCGGCCTCGCCCGGGGCGCCGCCGAGCCTGACGACACGCGCCCCGAGCGCACCCGCACGGGCCACGAGCTCGCCCGAGGCGCCGGCGCCCGCGAGGAGGATCACGTCGACCCCGTCGGCGCCGGTGAGGTCGAGCACGGCGGCCGCGAGGTCGTCGCTGCGGCTGTGGAGCGCGTGGGCGACGCCGCTCGCGCGGAGGGCGTCGCGGTCGGCGAAGGAGCCCGCGCTGGCGAGCACGGTCGCGCCGGCGGAGCGCGCGACGTCGCACGCCGCCCGGCCGCGCGCGCCGTCGGCCTCGTGGACGAGCACGCGCTCGCCCGCGCGCACCGAGGCCACGCGGCGGACGGCGAGGGCGGGCTCGAGGTAGAGGGCCGCGGCGGTGAGGGCCTGGAGGTCGGAGACGCCGTCGGGAACCTGGGCCGCGCAGTCGGGGGCGACGGCCATGCGGCAGGCGACGATCACGCGGTCGGCGCGGCCGTGGTGGCGGACCCACGCGACGACGCGGGCGCCGGCGCGCAGGCCCGTCGGCGCGTGGTCGCGCGCGAGCTCGCCGACGATCGCGGCGGGCGCGGCGGGCGACGGCCCGGCGGTGAGCGCGGCCGCGCGGACGTGGAGGTCGAGCGCGTCGGCGGGGGCCTCGGCGGGCGACACCTCGTCGAAGCGGACGGCGCCACCTGCGTCGACGACGGCGGTCACCAGGCCGGGCGACGGGCTGCGCGGCGCGACGGCCTCGCCGCCGGGCGCCGCGGGCTTGAGCTGGCGCGCGAGGGCCTCGCCGTGGCGGACGGCGAGCTCGTCGTCGGCGGGCTCGCGCGCGAGGAGGTCGGCGAGGCGCGCGAGGTCGCTGTCGGCGGGCTCGGCGGGGAGGTCGACGCACTGCACGGCGAGCTCGGGGCGCTCGTTGGCGGCGACGCGGCAGAGGGCGACGGCGCCGGCGTGGGCGGCGCCCGCGGGCTCGCCGCGGTGCGCGGTGCCGGCGGTGGTGACGACCACAAGTCGGTGCGCCTCGCCGGGGGCGGGGCGGATGCGGGCGACCTCGCGGGCGAGGGCGTGGCCGACGGCGGGGGCGTCGTCCGCGGCGGGGTCGACGACGACGACCGTGCCGCGCGGAGAACCGGGCGCGCGCGGGAGGCGGGCGGCGAGGGAGGCGGCGAGGTGCGAGTCGCCGACCACCGACCAGTCGACGCGCGCGGCGGGGGCGTCGGATGCGGCGACCCACGACCAGGCGTGGAAGAGCTCGTCGCGCCCGTCGGCGAGGCGCGGCACCTCGCGCGCGGTCACGCGGCGGAGGCGCAGGCGGTCGATCTCGGCGACGGTTCGCTCCTCGTGGTCGGTGATGACGACGTCGACTTCGAAGGCGTCGTCGTCGGCGCCCTCGGCGGGGCGGAGCCACGCGCGGCAGGTGAGCGACGCGGAGGGCGGGCGCAGCGACACGACGCGGCCGACGCCGACGGGGAGGAAGGTCGCCTCGCCGCCCTCCTCGCCGCGCGCCGCGAGGAAGGGGACGGCGGCGGCCTGGAAGCACCCGTCGAGCACGGCGGGGTGGAGCGAGTAGCGGGCGATCTCCTCGCGGAGCGCGGCGGGCACCTCGAGGCGCGACACCGCCGTCCCCGCGCTCTGCTCGGCGGCGACGACGGGCCGGAAGGTGGGGCCGTAGGAGACGCCGCGCCGGGCCATCGAGGTGTAGAACGCGTCGGGCGTCAGCGACACGCTCGCGGCGGGGGGCGGGAGGCTGGTGGCGCCGGGTCGTGACCCGCCGACGCGCCCCGCGGTGAGGTCGTCGGCGAGGCGGTGGGCGTCGGCGCCGGCCTCGACGAGCTGGAGGCGGACCTCGCCGCTGGGCGCGAGGTGGGCGAGGCGCTCGCGGGCGAGGGCGCGGAGGCGGGCGGCCACCTGGGCGCGCGACACGCTGGCCGAGAGGCCGCGGAGGAGGAGGGCCCAGCGGTTCTCGGCGAGGGCGAAGACGTCGTCCTCGCGGCGGACGATCTCGCGGAGGGCGCGGGTGACGGCGTCGACGGCCTCGGGCGCGGGGTCGCCGTCGCGCGCGGCGCTGAGCACGGCGAAGCGGTGCGCGGGGTTGCTCTCGGCGCGGGCCATCTCGACGCGGAGGGCCTCGGCGAAGAGGGCGCGGGGGCTGCGGAAGGGGTCGGCGCGGCGCGCGTCGTCGCCCGCGAGGCGGACGGTGGTCTCGGCGTGGAGCCGCGCGGGGCGGCCGGGCGCGTCGTCGAAGGTGTAGAAGCGGACCGCGCAGGTGGCGGCGTCGACGGCGCGGAGCTGCACCTGGAGCGACGCGGTGGTGAGCGAGGGGACGGCGAGGTACTCGCGGAAGGCGGTGTCGGCGAGCGCGAAGGGGCGGTCGGGGAAGGTGCTCTGCGCGGCCGCGAGGGCGAGCTCGACGTAGGCCGCGCCGGGGAGGATCGCGCTCCCGCGCACGAGGTGGTCTTCGAGGTAGGGGAAGCGCGCGGTGGAGAGGGGCACCGTCCAGACGCGGTCGATCGCGCTGCCGGCGAGGAGGACGGGCTCGCCGAGGAGGGGGTGGGCCCCCGCGCGCGCTTCGGCGGCGGGCGAGGTCGCGGCGGCGGCGCGTCGGTCGGCTCCCTCGCGGAACCAGAAGGTGTCGTGCTGGAAGGGGAACGGGGGCATCGGCGCGGCGGGTCCGTGGCCGTGGACGGCCTCCCAGTCGGGGTCGGCGCCATGCGCGTAGAGCGCGCCGAGGGAGGCGAGGGCGGCGCGGGCCTCGGGCTCGTTGCGGCGCGTGGAGCCGACGGCGAGGGCGACGTCGCCGCGCTCGCGGATGGTCTGGAGGAGCGGGGTGACGAGCACCGGGTGGGGCCCGGCCTCGACGAAGCGCCGGAAGCCCGCGTCGAGGAGCGCGGTGGACGACTCCCAGAAGCGCACCGCGCGGCGGAGGTTGGCGCACCAGTAGTCCGCGTCGAGCGACTCGCCGTCGCGCCACGCGGCGTCGACGGTGGAGAAGAACGGCACCGACGCCGCGCGCGGGCGGACGTCGGCGAGGGCCTCGCGCATCGGGGCGAGGTACGGGTCGACGAGCGCGGAGTGGGAGGCGGCGTCGACGTCGACGAGCTGCGCGAAGGCCCCGCGCGCGGCGGCGCGGCGGGTGACCTCGGCGACCGCGTCGGCCTCACCCGACACCACCACGGTGGCGCGCGCGTTGTTGACCGCGATCGAGACGCGGCCTTCGAAGTCGGCGAGGAGCCCGCGGGCGGCGTCGGCGTCGAGCCCGAGGGCCGCCATGCGCCCGCAGCCGCGGAGGCGCGCGAGGAAGCCGCTCCGGACGACCATCACGCGGGCGGCGTCGGAGACGGTGAGGGCGCCGGCGACGCAGGCCGCGGCCACCTCGCCCATGCTGTGGCCGACGACGGCGGCGGGCGCGACGCCGGCGCTCCGCCACCACGCCGCGAGCGCGACCTCGACGGCGAAGAGGGCGGGCTGGAGGCGCGCGGGGTCGCGGGCCCAGGCGTCGTCGTCGCCGCGGAGGTCGGCGAGGACGGACGGGCGGCCGAGCGCGCGGACGGCGTCGTCGATCTCAGCGAGCGCGTCGCGGAAGGCGGCGCTCTCGGAGAGGAGTCCGCGGCCCATCCCCACCCACTGCCCGCCCTGCCCGGGGAACACCATCGCGAGCGGCGCCCCCGCGGGCTGCGCGGCCGCGGCGGGCGGGGCGAAGGCGCGGAGCTGCGTCGCGAGCTCCTCGCGTGACGACGCGGCGAAGGCGGCGCGCCAGGCGAGGTGGGTGCGGCGGGCGCCGGCCGTCCGGCAGAGGTCGGCGGCGTGGGGCGCGTCGGGCGCTTCGAGCGCGTCGGCGAGGGAGGCGACGCGCTCACGCAGGGCCTCCGGGGTGTGCGCCGACACCGGGAGCAGGAGCGCCGCGGGGGCCGGGCGCGCCTCGAGCGCGGGGGTGGTGACGCCTTCGAGGACGATGTGGGCGTTGGTCCCGGAGAGACCGAAGGAGCTGACGCCTGCGAGGGGGGCGTCGGCGGGGAGGGCGACGCTCTCGGTGGCGATGGCGAGGCGGCCCTCGGCCCAGGGGATGTCGGGGTTGGGCGTTCGGAAGTGGAGCGAGGCGGGGAGCGTGCGGTGGTGGAGTGCGAGCGCGGCCTTGATGAGCCCCGCGACGCCGGCGGCGCCCTCGGCGTGCCCGATGTTGGTCTTGACCGAGCCGAGGTAGAGGGGCGCGGGGTTGCGGCGGCGCGCGCCGAGGACGCGGGCGACGGCGGCGCACTCGGTGGGGTCGCCGGCCTTCGTGCCGGTGCCGTGCGCTTCGATGAAGGCGAGGCGGTCGAGGTCGAAGCCGTTGTCGACCCACGCGCGGTGGAGGAGGGCCTCCTGGCCCTCGACGCTCGGGGTCATGAAGAGGCCCTTGCCGAGGCGGGCGTCGTTGCTGACCTCGGTCTCGCGGACGAGGGCGTAGACGCGGTGGCCGAGCCTCAGGGCGTCGTCGAGTCGCTCGAGCACGACGACGCCGACGCCGTCGCTGCGGACGAAGCCGTCGGCCGCGGCGTCGCCGAAGCGGCAGCGCCCGCCGGGCGAGAGCATGCGCGAGCGGGAGAAGGCGACGGTGGTGTCGGCCTCGAGCACGGCGTTGACGCCCGCGGCGAGCGCGAAGGGCGAGTCGCCGGCCCACAGGCTCTGGCAGGCGAGGTGGACGGCGACGAGCGACGAGGCGCAGGCGCCGTCGACCGCCGCGGCGGGGCCGGTGAGGTTGAAGGCGTGGGAGATGCGGCCGGCGGCGGAGCTGCGCGTGGTGCCGATCTCGCTGTACACGTCGAGGTCGTCGGAGGCGGTGCGGAGCATCCGCTCGCGGTAGTCGCTGGTGAAGAGGCCGACGTACACCGCGGCGGCCGCGCCGGAGACGCGCTCGAGGGGGAGGCCGGCGTCTTCGAAGGCGTCCCAGGACACCTCCAGGAGCTGTCGGTGCTGCGGGTCCATGGCCATCGCCTCGCGGTGCGAGATCTGGAAGAGGCCCGCGTCGAAGCCGCGCAGATCGTCGAGGAAGCCCCCCTCGCGCGACGCAATGCGGCCGGGCGCGCCGGGCGTGGGGCCGTGGAGGAGGTCGACGTCGTAGCGGTCGCGCGGGACCTCGCGGAGCGTGCACCGGCCCTCCGTGAGCACGCGCCAGAGGGCCGTGAGGGAGGGCGCGCCGGGGAAGCGGCAGGCCATCCCGACGATGGCGATGGGAGGGCGGGCGGGGCGGACGGTGCTCGGCTGCATGGCGTGGGTTCCCGGTGGTGCGCCGCGCGGGAGAGTGCGGCGGCGACGCGGAAATCAACGGACGCAGAACGGCGGAGCTTGAACGCCTACGGGGAGAATCTCCTCACACGTATCGGACGGCGAGCACCGTGTACTCCATCGCGTCACCGCCGGGCTTCTGGAAGGTGACGACGTCGTCCGCCCGCTTCTTGAGCAGCGCGCGTCCGAGGGGCGAACGCCACGAGATCCGGCCGTTGGACGGGTCGGTCTCGTCGACGCCGACGATCTGCCAGGTGACCTTGCGGCCCTCCTCGTCTTCGAGGTCGACGGTGGCGCCGAAGTAGACGCTGTCGCCGCGGGGGGTGGCCGGGTCGACGACCTGCACGTTCTTGAGGCGCGAGGAGAGGAAGTTGAGGCGCCGGTCGATCTCGCGCAGGCGCTTCTTGCCGTAGATGTACTCGGCGTTCTCCGAGCGGTCGCCCTGCGCGGCGGCGTCGGCGACCTCCTGCACGACCCGCGGCCGCTCCTTCTTCAAGAGGAACTCCACCTCGTCGGTGAGCTTCTTGTACCCCGCGGGCGTGATGTAGTTGGGCTCGTCGGACATCGGGGGCTTCTGGCTACGGGTCGGCGAGGGCGTCAGCGGCGCGGGCGCGCCACGCGGCGTCGGTGACGGCGGCGAGGTCGACGCGGGCGCCGGTGGGGAAGGGCGGGTGCGGGGGCTCGAGCATCACGATCCCCTCGCGCGGCCCGTCGGCGAGCCACCAGAATCGCGGCGCGGGCGTGTCGAGGGGCCCGAGGTGGTTCCAGCCCCACGACTCCATCCAGAGCAGCCGGTCGAGCACCTGGGGCGCGTCGAGCGGGGCGAACTCGTAGTCGCGGGCGAGCTCCACCAGCGGCGCCTCCGCGTCGCGCACCGCGCGGGCGAACCAGTCGAGCATCGGCGCCACCAGCGACGCGTCGGCCGTGGGCTTGTCGGCCGTCTCGGGCACGGGCACCGCGCCGAGCGCGAAGGCGATCGCCGCGTCGTCCATCAGCGGGACGGTCTGCGGGCAGAGCACCGCGAGCACCTTGCTGATCGCGCATGCGCCGTGGCCCTTCACCGCGAGCGAGCGGCAGAGCCCCGCCACCGTGTCGCGCGTATCTGCCGGGGCGGCGAGCCACGCCTCGGTGCCGCCCTCGAGCCGCGCGCAGAGCTCGGCCCACGCCTCCCGCCGCTCCGACAGCCACCAGCGGAACACCGGCGACGGCGCCCCGTTGTTCACCATCCAGCTCGAGGGCATCGCGAGGGCGAGGAGGTCGGCGAAGTCCGCGCCGCGCGCCCGCGCCACGCGCGCGCCGTGGGCCGCGAGGTCGAAGCCGTACGCGCCCGGGAGCATCCCCCGCACGGCGAGCTTCTCCGCGGGGTCGCGCACCGCCCAGGGTGCGCCCGATCGGGTGAGGGTGACGTCCATCGAAGGGGCCGCGAGTGTACTGCCCGAGAGGCCCGTCGCGTGCGCGGGAAATTCCGTGGCGACGGGCGCCGCGTGCGAAGCTCCCGGACATGCCCCCCGCCGACCCGCGCGACCGCGTGATCTTCGCCCTCGACGTGGAGGACGAGGCCCGCGCCCGCGCCCTCGTCGCCGCGCTCCGCCCGTCGGTGGGGACGTTCAAGGTCGGCCTCGAGCTGCTCCTGCGCGGAGGCGTCGAGCTCGCGGCGCGGCTGTCCGACGGGGCGCCGATGTTCGTCGACGCGAAGCTCCACGACGTGCCCGCCACGGTGGCCCGCGCGGCGCGCCAGGCGGTGCGCGGCGGCTTCCCGGTGCGCTACCTCACCGTGCACAACGCTGTGCGCGAGGCCGTCGACGCGGTGGAGGGCCGGGCGGGCGTGCTGCTCGTGACGGTGCTCACCAGCGTCGACCCTGCGACCCTCGGCGGCGCCGAGGCCCTCACCGCGCACGTGGTCGAGCGCGCGCGGATGGCGGCGCGCGAGGGGGCCGCCGGGGTGGTGTGCGCCCCCACCGAGGCCGCCGCGGTGCGGGCCGCGGTGGGCGACGCGCTGGAGATCGTCACGCCGGGCGTCCGGCCCGCGTGGGCGACGGTGGCGGGTGACGACCAGCGGCGCGTGGCGACGGCGGCGGAGGCCCTGCGCGCGGGGGCGACGCGGGTGGTGATCGGGCGGCCCCTGCGCGACGCGCCCGACCCGGCGGCGGCGGCGCGGCGGCTGCTCGACGAGGTCCGCGGGGCGGAATAGCGCCGGCGCCCTGGCGGGTTGCACCGCGCGACGGGATCGCCCGTCATAGCAACCAACCCGTCGGAGGAGTCACCCGCCATGCAGCTCAAGTCGCTCGCGCCCCCCCTCGCGGGGGCCGCCCTCGCCCTCGGCCTGGCCGCGGCGCCGCTCGCGCGCTCGCAGGTGCCGCCCGCTTCGCCCACGCCGCCGCCTGCGCCCGCGGTGGTCAACGAGATGCAGCGCCTCTCCGACGCCTTCGCGCAGGTGTCGGCGGCGACGCTCCCGGCGGTGGTCAGCATCCGCGTCGAGTCGATGCGGGAGGCGCCGCCGATGATGTTCCCGTTCCCGTTCGGCGGTGGGGGCGGCGGGGAGGGGGAGGTGGTGCGCGGGACGGGCTCGGGCATCGTCGTCCGCGAGGACGGGGTCATCGTCACCAACAACCACGTGGTCGACCGCGCCGAGGTGATCGACGTCCACTTCCGCGACGGCCGCGTGCTGCGCGGGCGCGTGCTCGGCACCGACCCCTCCACCGACCTCGCGGTGATCAAGGTCGACGCGACGGGCCTCGCCACCGCGCGCTGGGCCGACAGCGACGCCGCCCGCGTCGGCGAGTGGGTGCTCGCCATCGGCGCTCCCTTCGGCCTGGAGGCCACCGTCACCCACGGCGTGCTCAGCGCGAAGGGCCGCGCCAACATCGGCGCCAACGCGATCGAGGACTACCTCCAGACCGACGCCAGCATCAACCCGGGCAACTCCGGCGGGCCGCTGATCAACCTCCGCGGCGAGGTGCTGGGCATCAACACCATGATCGTCGGCCGCGGCACCGGCGTCGGCTTCGCCGTGCCCTCCCGCATCGCGCGCCTCGTGGCCGAGCAGATCGTGACGCGCGGCGAGGTGGCGCGTGGCTGGGTCGGCCTCGGGCTGCAAGACCTCGACGGCCCGCTCGCCGAAGCGCTGCGGCTGGCGCCCAACCAGGGCGCGATGGTGTCGCGCGTCGAGCCGGGCACGCCCGCGGCGCGCGCGGGGCTCGCGGCCGGCGACGTGATCACCCACCTCGACGGCCAGCCCACCCCGCAGGGGCACGACGTGGTGCGCGAGATCACCGCGCGCCGCCCGGGCGAGCGGCTCGAGCTGACGGTGCTCCGCGAGGGCCAGACGCGGCGCGTGTCCGTCACCGCCGCCCGCCGTCCCGACGAGCAGAACGGCCGCGAGGGCGCGCCCCGCCCGCAGCAGGTTCGGCGCGAGGCGCAGCCGGCCACGCTGGGCGTCGAGGTGCTCCCGCTCGACCCGATGCGCGCGCGCCAGTTCGGCGTGTCGCGCGCGGTGGTGGTGACCGCGGTGGAGCCCGGCGCCGCCGCCGACCGCGCGGGCCTGCGCCGCGGCGACGTGGTGCTCCAGGCCGACGGCCATGAGGTGTCGGGCTCCGGCGACCTCGCGCAGGCGGTGGCCGACGGGCGCGCGGCGCTGCTGGTGCGGCGGCGCAACGAGCAGCGGTTCGTGCCCGTGCTGATGCGCTGAAGCTTCAGGGCGGCGCGGGGGCCGGGCACCCGAAGGTCGCCACCAGCCGCGACCCGCCGCTCGCCCGCTGCACGTCGTCACACACGCCGCCGTGGAACACGATCTCCAGGTGGCGCTCGTCGCCCCAGTCCCAGCCGTTCATGCGCCGCGGGTCGCGGTAGAGGCTGCGGCCGTCGAGGCGGATGTCGACCAGCTCGGGGTCGGCCGGCGGCATCTCGAGCCGCAGCGTGCAGTCGGCGAGCGCGCGCGTGACGCGGGCGAACTCCGCCTCGATCTCGGTCGCCGACGCGGCGGGGTAGTAGCGCACGTCGCCGACGCGAGCGCGGCCGCCGCCGTCGGCCATGCGGTTGAGCACGTCGGCGAAGTCCTGCGTGCCGTTGAGCCCGATCACGTAGGTGCGGACGCCGGCGGCGTAGAGCGCGCGCACCTCGGCGAGCGCGGGCCCCTCGTCGAGGCAGTTGATGCGCGCGAACGAGTTGGTGTCGGCGCAGAGCATCGGCCCGCCGGTGCAGCGGCACGTGCGGTTGTCGGCGAGGAGGTTGCAGTTGGGCCCGCCGTCGGTGGCGAGGATGACGTAGCGCTCGCCGGTGAGGTCGGGGTGCGCGGCGTACCACTCGCGGACGAGCGCGAGGGAGGCCGCGGTGGGCGTCGGGCCGCCCGGGGTCGACAGGTCGAGGCGCTGGAGCACGCGCTCGAGCTGCCGCGGCGCGGGCTCGACGGCGAGCGCGGTGGGCACCGAGCACACCTGCGCAGGCGTCTGGAAGCCGCCGTCGGGCGGGTCGAGCACGGCGGGGAAGAGCGTGAGCCCCAGCGACACGTCGTTGCCGAAGCGCGGTAGCACCGTGCGGAGCGCGTCGCGCAGCGCCTCCCACTTCACGCGCCCGTCGGTGGTGGGGTCGCCCATGCTGCCCGAGCGGTCGATGACGAGCACCACCGTCGCGTTGCGGCGCGTGAGGGCCACGGTGAGCCCGCCGCACACCGCGTCGGGCGCGCGCGCCTCGAGCGCGTCGGGGGCGACGAACGCGTCGGCGTCGTCGGCGACGTCCGGCAGCGTGGCGTCGCGCGGTGTCTGCGACGAGGGGACCGGCGCCTCGGGGCAACCCAGGGCGAGCGCGGCGAGGGTGGCGGCGAGGGCGAGGCGCATGGACCCGACCATACACCGATTGCGCGGGTCAGTGGCGGCGGTGACGGCGCCCGCGTCGGCCGTGACGACCGCGCGGCGCGGCGGGCTCCGCGGGCGACGTCACCGCCACGGGGGCCTCGGGCGGGTCGGGCGCCGCCCCTGAGGGCGCCGGGTCGACGATGCGGAACTCCACCCGCCGGTTGCGCTCGCGCCCGTCGGGCGTGTCGTTGGAGGCGATGGGGCGCTCCTGCCCGAATCCGTGGGCCTCGAGGCGCTCGGCGGCGACGCCGTGCTGGATGAGCCAGCGCATCACGGCGTCGGCGCGCCGGCGCGAGAGGTCGAGGTTGCGCGCGGGGGTCGAGCGGTCGTCGGTGTGGCCTTCGACCGACACGCGCCGGAGGAAGGGCGCCGCGCGCAGCGTGTCGGCGACGGCCTGAAGGATCGCGAAGCTCGGGCGCTTGATCCGGTCGCGGTTGGTGTTGAACTGGATCTGCTGCGCGATGCGGACGGCGCCGTCGCGGATCTGCACGAGGGCGTTGGGGCAGCCGTTGCGCGCGGGGTCGGTCGAGGGGACGCCGCGCTCGGTTCGGCAGGCGTCGCTCGCGTCGGCGACGAAGTCCCCGTCGGCGTCGGGCGTCGGGCAGCCCGCGCGCGCGGCGTCGGGGAAGGCGCCGCGCGGGGCCTCGGGGCACTGGTCGTCGGGGTCGAGCACGCCGTCGGCGTCGCGGTCGCGCGCGGGGCAGCCGCGGCGCGTCGGGTCGGGCGTCGGGGTCGGCGGCTGCGTCGGGCAGAGGTCGTCGGGGTCGAAGACGCCGTCGCTGTCGCGGTCGCGCAAGGGGCAGCCGGGCTGCGCGGGATCGGGCCGCGCGCTCTGCGGTTCGCTCGGGCAGCGGTCGGCGCCGTCGAGGAGGCCGTCACCGTCGGAGTCGGCGAGGGGGCAGCCCGGGTGCGCGGGGTCGGGGTCGGCGCCGGCCGGGGTGGTGTCGCAGCCGTCGTCAGGGTCGGGCACGCCGTCGCCGTCGCTGTCGAGCGCGCGGGTGACGGGCGCGGGCGCGGGGCGGTCGGCGGGCGACCACGCGACGGTGAAGAGCGCGCGGCCGGCGGGGATGCCGAAGCCTCGCTCGAGGCCGACGCCGCCGCCCGCGCCGACCACCAGCGCGCCTACGACGCGGACGCGCGCGCCCAGCAGCGCCTCGCCGCCCCAGAGCGCGTCGGCGAAGAGGCCGCCGTTGCCCGCGGGCGTGTCGCCGACGTTGGTGACCACCCAGGCTTCGGGCCCGACGAACAGGCGGTCGTGGAGGAGCGACGCGCCGAGGCCGACGGTGAGCCGGAGCTCCCGGCCGACGGCGACGTTTCCGAGCGTGGCGGTGGGGCGGAAGGTGAAGCCGAGCATCGCCGACCAGGCGAGCGGGCCCGCGCGGCCGGCGAGCACGAGGCGGGGCTCGACGCGCACCGCGCCGTCGCCCGTGTTGCGCGCGGGGTCGCCCGACGGGAACCACATCTGCGCGCTCAGGTGGAGCGAGACCGGGTCGCGCTCGGCGCGGCCGAAGACCCTGAAGCGCAGGCCCGCGCGGAGGTCGCCGGGCGCGACGGATCCCGCGGGCCCTGCCGTCTGCGCGCCGTCCGTCCACGCCGTCCCCGACTGCGCGAGCGACAGCGGGAACGACAGCGACACGCCCGCCCGCTCGAGGAAGGACGCCGCGACGCCGACGTGCGCGACGGTCATCGCGGAGACCACGCGCGTGTCGGCGGTGGAGCCGTCGGCGAGCGCCTCGCGGTACACGAGCGGCGAGCCCGCGTGGGAGAGCGTCAGGGCGGCGGCGAGGTCGAAGCGCTCGGCGTAGCGCGGGTGCTCGGCGGCGAAGAAGGGGTCGCCGGCGGGGGCGGGCTCGTGGCGGTCGAGGGCCCAGCCCGTCGCCGTCTGCGCTGCGGCAACGGGGGCATGGGCGAGGGCGAGGGCGGTGATGCCGGCAGCAGCGAGGCGGCGGTGGGCCATTCCTGGAGGAAGCTACCGCCGCCGACGCGCGCCCGACAACGGGCATGTTCCGGGGAAGGAGGCGCGGTCAGAGCGCGCTGACGGTGGTGCTGCGGCAGAGGTCGGAGGTGCGGCAGGCGGCGACGCGGCTCAGCGTGTCGAGCGGGTTGTTGCAGTCCTCGGTGCGGATGTCGTTCATGCACTCGGTGAGCTCGCCGCGGTCGATGCCGGCGTTGCACTCGGCGGCGTTGAGGTCGCGCGCGAAGTCGTTGACGACCACCGTGCGGCAGGCCTGCTCGCTCATGTAGCGGCGGCCCTCGCCGACGTTGTTGCAGCGCGCCTCGCGCGAGCAGCGCGCCTGGGCGATCTCGTTGAGCGCGGCGCGGAAGTCCATCCGCGTCGGGCCCGGCTGCGCCTCGCGGGCGGCCTCGCGCGCGCCCTGGGCGATGCGGTCGCCGGCGCGGTCGAGGTCGCGGGCGGCGCGGTCGCCGGCGTTGTCGAGGTCGCGGCGGACGAGCTCGCCGGTGTTGCGCTGCGCGGGCTCGACGGCGGTCTCGGTGCGCTTGCAGGCGCCGAGGAGGGAGCCGGCGGCGAGCGCGGCGGCGAGGGTGAGGTGGCGGAGGTTGTTCATGGTCGACTCCTTGGTGGACGGCGGTGCCGTGCGGGCACCTCCCGTGAGCAATGGCGGTGCCGCACGATCCGACGCGCGCGACGCGGGCGCGGCGGCGTGCGGCGTCGCCCCGCGTGTGGCGCGCCGCGACGTGCGGGCGGCGTGCGCGCCTTGGACTGCGCGGAAATGGCGACGCCCCGGCGGCCCATCGCGGGCGGCCGGGGCGTCATGGGAGCGCGCGCGGGCGTCAGTGGCCGGCGTCGGGGGGCAGGTCGCCGTGGGCGCCGAACTCGTTGGGGTCCTGCGGGCGCGGGACGTCGTCGCTCGGCGCGAGGTCGGTGCGCGCGTCGTCGGGGATGCCCGAGCGGTCGGGCGCCATCGGCGGGACGGACGGCGGCGCCATCGCCTCGACGATGTAGGGCTTCTGCCGCTGCGTGGCGTCGGGCGAGCGGTCCTCGTCGCGGCGGAAGGGCGCCGACTCGTAGCCGCCGGTCGCGCGCGCCGGGTCGCCGTCGCGGCGCTGGCGCGCGTCGTAGGTCTCGTTCATCCGTCGGTCGCTCTGCGCGGGCGCCTTCTGCTCGTGCTCGGGCCAGCCCTGTCGGGCCTCCGTGCGGCCGCCCTGCGGGGCGACGTAGGGGTCGGTCGCGCGCCGCTCGTCCTCCTCGCTCCAGCCGCTCCGCCGCTGGGCGCCGTCAAGGCCGCGCGGGGCGGCGGCGCCGTTGATCTTCGTCGGGCCGTGGGTCTCGTGCTTCATGGCAATCGCTCCTGACGCGCGTTGCGGTCCGCGCGTCGGCGACGGGGAGCGAGCACCGTGCCAGCCCTGGAATCCGCGGCCTCGACGGGCGGGCTCGTGGCGCGCCGCCACAGTGGGGCGCGCGCGGCCGCCGCGGGCTTCGGCGCGGCCGTCGGTTCCTCGTCGCGCGTCGCGCGGCATGGGCCGTGCGGAGTGGGCGCGCCGCCCGCGCGATCTTGCGCCGCGCGCGGCACGAAGGAGAGCCATGACACGACGTAACGACGGCGCGCCCGGCGGCGCGGAGGACGGCACGCGCGGCCCCGGCGGCGAGCTCCACCAGGAGGCGGGCGGCGGGCACCCGACGCTCACCACCAACCAGGGGATCCCCGTCTCCGACACCCAGAGCTCGCTCAAGGCCGGCGCGCGCGGCCCGACGCTGCTCGAAGACTACATCCTCCGCGAGAAGATCACGCACTTCGACCACGAGCGCATCCCCGAGCGCGTCGTCCACGCGCGAGGCGCCGGCGCGCACGGCTACTTCGAGGTGACCCATCCCCTCGCCGACGTCACGCGCGCGCACTTCCTCGCCGAGCGCGGGCGCAAGACGCCGGTGTTCGTGCGCTTCTCCACCGTGGTCGGGTCGCTCGGCTCGAAGGACACGCCGCGCGACGTGCGGGGCTTCGCGGTGAAGTTCTACACCGACGAGGGCAACCATGACCTCGTCGGCAACAACATCCCGGTGTTCTTCATCCAGGACGCGATCAAATTCCCCGACCTCGTCCACGCGGTGAAGCCCGAGCCCGACCGGGACTTCCCCCAGGCCGCGTCGGCGCACGACACCTTCTGGGACTTCGCGTCGCTCACCACCGAGAGCACGCACATGCTCCTCTGGGTGATGTCCGACCGCGCGCTCCCGCGCTCCTTCCGCATGATGGAGGGCTTCGGCGTCCACACCTTCCGCCTCGTCGGGGACGGCGGCGAGAGCACGTTCGTGAAGTTCCACTGGCGGCCGCACCTCGGGGCGCAGTCGACCACGTGGGACGAGGCCGTGAAGATCGGCGGCGCCGACCCCGACTACCTCCGCCGCGACCTCTGGGAGTCCATCGCGCGCGGCGACTACCCCCGCTTCGACCTCCACGTGCAGCTCTTCGACGCCGCCACCGCGCGCGGCTTCGACTTCGACGTCCTCGACCCGACGAAGGTCATCCCCGAGGAGATCGTCCCCCTCCGCATGGTTGGCACCCTCACCCTCGACCGCAACCCCGAGAACATCTTCGCCGAGACCGAGCAGGTGGCCTTCTGCCCCGCCAACGTGGCCCCCGGCGTGGATTTCACCGACGACCCGCTGCTCCAGGGCCGGCTCTTCTCGTACCTCGACACGCAGCTCACGCGCCTCGGCGGGCCCAACTTCCACGAGATCCCGATCAACCGCCCGCGCTGCCCCTACGCCAACCACCAGCGCGACGGCTTCATGCGCCAGGCGAACCCCCGCGGCCGCGTCGCCTACGAGCCCAGCTCCCTCGACCCGGGCTCCGCGCGCGAAGACCCGCGCCGCGGCTTCCGCTCGCACCCCGCCACCGACGCCGCGCCCGAGCGCCTGCGCGTCCGCCCCGAGTCCTTCGCCGACCACTACAGCCAGGCGCGCCTCTTCTGGGAGAGCCAGACCGCCGTCGAGCAGGACCACATCGTCTCCGCCTTCGTCTTCGAACTCAGCAAGGTGGAGACGGTCGCCGTCCGCGAGCGCATGGTGGGCAACCTCGCGCGCGTCGCCGGCGAGCTCGCGTCGCGCGTCGCCCGCGGGCTCGGCCTCGCCGCCCCGGCGCCCGCCGCGCCCTCCGCGCCGGTGAACCCTTCGCCCGCGCTCAGCATCCTCGCGCGCGCCGCGCCCACGCTCCGGGGCCGCTGCGTCGGCGCCCTGGTCGCCGACGGCACCGACGGCGAGGTGCTCCAGGAGCTCCGCGCCGCCCTCGCCGCCGAGGGAGCGCGCCTCGAGCTCGTCGCCCCGCGCGTCTCGGGCGTCCACTGCGCGAAGGGGAACCCGCTCGCCATCGACCACCAGCTCGGCGGCGCCCCGTCGGCCCTCTTCGACGCGGTCGCCGTGCTCCTGGCCGAGCCCGCGCGCGACCTCCTCGCCAACCACGCCGCCGTCCGGGACTTCGTCGCCGACGCCTGGGGCCACTGCAAGGTCATCGGCGTCGTGCCCGTGTCCAGACCGCTCCTGGTGGCCGCCGGGGCGCCGCCCGGGGGCGACGACGGCGTGGTCCCCCTCGGGCCCGGCGCGGTCGCCGACTTCGTCCGCCGCGCCAAGGCCGGGCGGGCGTGGGCCCGCGAGGCGAGCGTCCGGCCGGCACCCTGAAGCCCGCGGCGGGGTTGCGCGACGCCCTTCTCCCGCGGCGCCCGGTGCGCTACGGTGCGGCGCCGCAGACGACCCCGCCATGCCCCGCCTCCCCCCACGCCCGCGCCTCTGGGCCCCCTGGCGCATGGAGTACATCCGCGGGGCCCGCGAAGCGGGATGCATCTTCTGCCGCTACCCCGCCGAGGGCCCCGCGAAGTGGCGCGAGCGATTGCTCCTCTGCGCGCGCGCCGACGCCTTCGTCATGCTCAACCGCTACCCCTTCGCGTCGGCGCACATGATGGTGGTGCCGGCGCGCCACGTCAGCGACCTCGGCGAGCTCTCCGCCGCCGAGCACGCCGCCCTCTTTGAACTCGTCCGCGACGCCGGCGCGGCGCTCAAGTCCGCCGTGCGCGCCGAGGGGCTCAACGTCGGGCTCAACCTCGGCGCGGCGGCGGGCGCGGGCATCGCCGAGCACCTGCACGTCCACGTCGTGCCGCGCTGGCGGGGCGACCACAACTTCATGCCCGTGCTGGCCGACGTGCGGGTGATGCCCGAGGCGCTCGACGCCACCTGGGCCCACCTCGAGCCCTTCTTCCGCCCGCTCGGCGCCGCGCCCGCCGCGCCCACGACCCCGAAGAAGCGGGCGAGGCGCTAGCGACACCCACCTATGACCGACCGACTCCCGCAACCCGACGACGGCCCCGCGCGACGCCGCCGACAGATCTTCGTGGCCGTGTGGGCCGCCGTCTTCCTGCTGACGGTGAGCACCTTCCGCGACGTGCTGCGGCCCTTCGTGCTCGGCGCGCTGCTCGCCTACGTGCTCCACCCGGTGGCGCGGGCGCTCTGCGCGGTGCGCGTGGGCGGGCGCGCGCTGCCGCGCTGGGTCGCGGTGGTGACGCTCTACGTCGGGCTCATCGCGACGCTCGCCACCACGCTCACGCTCGTCACGCCGCGGGTGGTCACCGAGGTGCGCGCCTTCGCCGCCCACGACCTGCCCGCGATGCGCCGGCGCGCCGACGAGACGTGGGTGCCCGCGGTGCGGCGGCAGATCGCGCGGCTTCAGGGGCTGCTCGAGCCCGTCCGCCCGGCGCCCGCGGGCGTGGCGAGCGCCAACAACCCCGCCCCCAACGGCCCCGCCAACGGTGTTGCGAACGGGGCCGACGACGACGACGACGAGCGCGACGAGGGCGCGCTCCGCATCGACCGCGTGGCCGACGGCGCGTGGCGCGTGTCGCTTCCGCCCGACGGGATCGAGGTGGCGCCCGGCGACGACGGGCACTACGCGGTGACGACGGCGCGCGCGCGGCGGACGCACGAGCAGGGCGAGCTGGCGCGGCGCCTGCGGTCGCTCGGCGCGGGGCACCTCACGGACATCGTGCGGGTCGGCGGCGGCATCATCGGCGGCGTCATCGGCGGGGTGTTCGGGTTCTTCATGACGATGATGGTCAGCGCGTACATGCTGGTCACCGAAGACCAGATCTTCGCCTTCGCGCGCGGCCTCATCCGTCCCACCTCACGCCCCGCGTGGGACGCGCTGGTCGAGCGCCTCGACCGCGGGCTCAAGGGCGTCGTGCGCGGGCAGCTCATCATCTGCCTCGTCAACGGCGCGCTCTCGGCGGTGGGCTTCGCGCTGGCCGACCTGAAGTACTGGCCGACGCTCGCGCTGGTGGCGACGGTGATGTCGCTCGTGCCGATCTTCGGGTCGATCCTGAGCTCGATCCCGGCGGTGGCGATCGGGCTCACGCAGAGCTTCGGGACGGGGGTGTTCGTGCTGCTGTGGATCCTCGGAATCCACCAGCTCGAGGCCAACCTGCTCAACCCGAAGATCATGGGCGACGCGGCGAAGATCCACCCGGTGCTGGTGGTCTTCTCGCTGCTCGCGGGCGAGCACATGTTCGGGATCCTGGGGGCGCTCTTGGCGGTGCCGGCGATGTCGATCGTGCAGAGCGTCTTCCTCCACTGGCGCGCGTACGCGCTGACGTGGGGCGACGAGGACGGGGCGGGCGGTCAGGGGGCGGGGTAGGACGGGCGGCACGACGACGCGGCGAGGAGGAAGGCCGCGTCGCGCACGTGCAGGAGGGCGTCCTCGAGGTCGGCGAGGAGCTCGCGGCCGTCGGTGCCGCAGAGGGTGAGCCCGCTCCGGAGCGACGTCATCGACTGCTCGGTGCGGTGGAGGAACTCCCCGACCGCGCGCGCCGCCTCGGGGACGACGCTGCGCGCGAGCTCGGCGGGGTCGCGGTCGTTGGAGGGCTCGAGGGCGCTGATGAGCACCTGGAGGGTGGCGCGCAGGGTCTCGGCCGAGCGCTCGATCTCCGCGGTGGCCGGCGCGACCTCGGGCCAGAGCGACGCGCGGCGCGAGCGCGCCCACGCCGAGGCCGAGTAGAACACCAGGAGCCGGTTGCGGAGGTCCTTCACGGCGAACTGCGCCGCGTCGAAGACACGGGGCGCGGAGGGGCGGAGCGAGAGGGGGCGTCCCGATGGACGGAGCTGCGGTTCCATCACCCCTGTGGAACGACAGGAGGCCGCAGGAGCCCAAGCACGACCGTTTGAAAAAACGACGGCGCGCCCGTCAACGCCGCGCGAGGCGACGCCCCGCGCCCGCGATCACGGCGCAGAACAACACCGCGGGCAGCGAGGCGTTGCGCGCGGGCGAGGGGAGCCCCGGGGCCGAGCGGCAGCCGCAGCCGGGCGTTCCTTCGGGCGCGTCGCGCAGCACGTCGGCGTCGTCGCCGGGGCCGCCGGAGGCGTCGTCCCACTTGCCGCCCGCGTCGTCGGAGGACGCGGCGTCCTTCGGGGGCTCGGGCGCGTCGTCGGCCACCGGCACATCGTCGGGCGCCGCGGCATCGTCGGCGGTCGCGGCGTCCGCGGGCGGCGGAGGGGGCGGCGGAGGAGGAGGGGGCGGCGGGGGCGGCGCGGAAGCGGGCTCCACCATCACAGCGCAGCGGACGGCCGTGTCAGAGGGGCCGAACCACTGCACGCCCTCCTCGAGGATGCCGTAGTTCTCGGTGACGACGCGCGCGGAGGGCACGTCGGGGATGCCGAGCACGAAGGAGAAGCGGCCCACCGCGCCGGGCGCCGTCGCGTGGTCGACGCCGCTCGGGCGGTTGCGCGCGACCCAGTTCTTCATGTCGTAGAAGACGCCGTCGTGGTCGCGGGGGTTGGTGGTGCCGACGCGCGTGGTCGCGATGGCCCACGTCGCGGTCCCCGTGTTGCGGTACTCGATCCAGGCCACGGGGCGCTCGCCCGAACGCGCGGTCGCGGGGCAGTTGACCTGCACGAGCTCCGCGGCGAAGCGCGGCGCGGGCGGCGGGGGCGGAGGCGGCGGGGGCGGGGGAGGCGGCGGAGGCGGGGGAGGGGGCGTCGTGCCGTTGCCGCGCACGAGGTCGAGGAAATGGGCCCAGTTCCAGCCCGCGCCGCCGTTGCCGGGGTCGGTGTGGCCGCCCGAGCCACCGCACGTTGTGGCCGTCGGGGAGCACGCCGCGCCGCTGCCGCTGCGGGGGATCTGGTAGTGCCCGATGATGTGGGCGCGGTCGATCGGGATGCCGTAGCGGTCGCAGAGCGTCCGCACGAGGCGGGCGCTCGCGCGGTACATCGCTTCGGTGTACCAGCGGCCCGGGTCGGCGACGTAGCCCTCGTGCTCGATGCCGATGGAGTGGGTGTTGTAGTACCAGTTGCCCGCGTGCCAGGCGGTGTTGCTCTCGTCCACCGTCTGCGTGATCTCGCCGTCGGACGAGCGCACGCAGTAGTGCGCCGACACGTGCGAGCTCGGGTTGCGGAACCACGAGATCGAGCCCGCGTAGGAGCCCTGCATCGTGTGGATCACCACGAACTGCGGGCGCGCCCCCTCGCGGCCCACGGTGTAGTTGGTCGACGCGGCCGGCGCCCAGAGCGCGGGCCCGTAGTCGCCGCTCCCCTGCGCCGCGCGCGAGAGCCCGAGGGCCGTCTCCACCGCGGGCAGGTCGCGCCGCGCCGCCACGCCGATCGCCTCGCCGGTGAAGGCCGCCGCCGGCGCCACGCCCTCGCGGAGGAACGCGTACACCTGCTGCGCGTAGGAGACCTGGAGCGGCCGCTCGGCGTGGCCCGAGTAGCGCGCGACGGCCTCCGCCCAGCTCATGACGTCGTCGGGCGACGCGCCCGTCTGGCGGCCGAGCTCGGCGAGCACCGCGGCCGCGCCCGCGACTCCGAGGCCGACGTTGGACTCCAGCGCGGCGCGGTCGGGGACGCCGAGGAGGGCCTGCGCGCGGGCGAGGGAGTCGACGCCGGTCTCGCGGCCGACGGTGAACCCAGGGCGCAGGTGGAGCGCGCCGACGTCGGGCAGCCCGTGCGAGGCGTGGCCCTCGCCGTCGGCGTCCTCCTCGTGGACGCGCGGGTCGTCGAAGCGCGTCTCGGCCCACGCGATGGCCGCGAGCAGGTCGCGCGGGACGCCGTACGCCGCCGACGCGCGCCCGATGGCGTCGCTGAGCGTCACCGCGGAGACGAACTGCGCGGGGTCGGGCGCCGCGTCGGTCATGCAGCCGCCGAGCGCGAGCGCGAAGACACAGCCCAGGAGCCGGGACGGGTACCTCATCGCGGCGATTCAACAACGGCCCGCGGCCCTTGTCACGGGGCGGCGCGGTGGTCACCGGAGCCCCAGCGAGCGGCGCTCCGCCTGCCGGGGCGGCGCGGTCACTGCGGGGGGCGGGCGAGGATGGTTCGAACCTGCGTGACGAGCTGGAGACCCCGCCGCTCGCCGAGCCGCTGGTCGGCCGCGAGGACGAGCGCGTACAGCTCGACGACCTGGTAGCGCGGCACGCGGAGCGCGTCCGAGGCGTCCGCAGGGGCCAGCTCCCACGTCTCCAGGATCTTGTTGTTGAACCAGCGGCGCTTGTCGGGGTTGGTGAGCTGCGGGTCGTCCGGGGATCGCGGGGTGGTGAGCATCAGGTAGAGCTCCAGGGTCTCCCGGACGCGGATGCGCTCGTCGCTGTTGGGCCGCGACTCGGGCCGCGCGTAGCGGGCGCCGAAGTCGGTGAGCTCGCGGAAGGTGCGCTCGACCACGCGCTGCGACGCCTCGCGGTAGATGAGCGCGGCGTACGCGGTCGCCGTGCGCACCTGGACCTCGTCGCCCACATACATCCCCATCCGCATGTGGAGAGGCGGCCCGTCGAGCTCATAGAGGCGGATCTGGTCGACGCTGGCGCGCAGCGCGTCGAGCTTCGCGAGCGGCACCGGCCGGTCTGCCGAGACGCAGCCGTTGAGGGCGGCGCGGAAGTCCTCGAGCACCTTGATGTTCTCGCCGTAGGCGTGGAGCGCGAGCACCGGGAGGACGAGGGCGAAGCCGAGGAGCGGCGCGGCGACGGCGAGCGCGCGGTGGACGCGGCGCAGGAGCTCGGAGGCGCTCGGGCGGGCGTGCTCGCGGTCGGGCAGGAGGATGTTGCGGATGAGGTCGCGGAGGAAGAAGCCGCGCTCGCCGGTGGGCGCGGCGGCGTAGGGCATCTCGGCGCCCTGGACGACCACGGCCTCGGCGGCGCTGACGAAGAAGACGCCGCGGGGGGAGACCTGGTCCATGAAGCGGTTGCGCGCGAAGAGCCGCCCCACCACCGCCGCCATCGCCGGACGCAGCCCGGTGAACCACTGGGGGAACATGAACATCGACCCGCGCGCCTCGGTGTGCGTGCGGCCCTGCACGCGGCGGTACATCCGGTGCGAGAGCCCCGCGGCGAGCTCGTCGAAGCGCTTCATCGCGAGCGCCACGGGGTCTTCCTTGCCGCGCAGCGGGAGGGTGAACCCGAGCGCCTGCCCCCGCTCGGCCGAACCCCGCTGGTCGGAGAAGAACTCCATGAAGCCCGGCAGCGTGTCGCAGCGGGTGACCGCGAGGTACACCGGCACGTCGACCCCGAGGAAGCCGAGCGCCTCGTCGACGCGCTCGCGCAGCGTCTTGCCGATCTGATCGACCTCGTCGGGGCGCGCCTGCATCGTCTGCATCAGCGTGTCGGCCGCGACGACCACCACGACGCCGTGGAGCGTCTGGCCGGGGCGCGTCTCCCCGAGCTCGCGGAGCAGCGCGAGCCACTCGGCGTAGGCCGGGCCGCCCGTCATGTAGTCGCCGCAGGTGTCGACGAAGGCCATGTTGGGCGTGAGCCAGAAGCGGCACCCGCGGCTGCCGCGCGCCCCCGCGGCGGGCGTGGTGTAGCCGAACTCCAGCCCCGTCGCGCCGAGCATCGCGCTCTTGCCCGACTGCGCCGGGCCGAGCACCAGGTACCAGGGGAGCGCCTCCACCGCGCGCCGCGGCGCCTGGCCCGGCAGCGCGCCCGTGAGCTTGGCCACCGCGTCGCGGATGTCCTCGCGCATGGTGGTGATGCCGAGCTGCTGGTCGGGGTTGGCGGCGCGCATCCGCTCGGAGAGCGCGGTGGTGAGCGCCCGCTTGCGCGCGTCAGCGTTGCCCGCGGCCGTCTTGCGGTCGTAGGAGATGGTGCCCGCGATGACGCCCGCGGTGATGAGCACCGGGAGCGCGAAGACCCAGGCGTCCACCGGCAGGATCGCCACCGGCACCCACACCACCGCCAGGATCGTCGCCGCAATCAGCCAGGTTGCACGCATCGGTCGCGGCGCAGTGTATCAACACACCGCGCGCAACCGTGGCGGAAATTCCGGCGCGAGGGGTGCGGGCGTGGCGGTTGACCCGGGCGCCGGCGGGGATCTATGACGCGCGCCATGAAGAAGCTCTCGCTCGGGGGGAAGTACACGCTCATCACCGGGGCCTCGTCGGGCCTCGGGCTGGAGATGGCCCGCATCGTCGCCCGCGACCACCGGGGCAACCTCGTCCTCGCCGCCCGCCGCAAGGACCGGCTCGACGCCCTGGCCGACGAGCTCCGCCGCGACCACGGGGTCGACGTGGTCACCCTCCAGGCCGACATGACGCGCCGCGAGGACGTCGCCCGCACCTTCGAGGAGGCCACCGCGGGCCGGGCCGTCCACGCGGCGGTGCTCAACGCGGGGGTGTCGTACTTCGGCCACGGGCTCGAGCTGGCCTTCGAGGAGTTCGAGCGGATGCTGGCGACCAACGTGACCAGCGTGGTGTACCTGACGCAGCGCTTCCTCCAGCACCAGATCGAGCTCGGCGACGGCGGCGGCACGATGATCGTGTCGAGCGTCGCGGGCACGGTGCCCACCACCTACCAGGCCGCGTACTGCGGGACGAAGGCCTTCCTCAACAACTTCGGCGTGGCGATGGCCGAGGAGGTGGCCGACCGGGGCGTGTCGCTCACCGTCTTCGCCCCGGGCGGCATCGCGACGGAGATGGGCGAGAAGACGGGGACGGGCAGGAAGTTCAAGAAGGGCGACGTCGGGATGATGGACGCCGACGTGTGCGCGCGGAAGGCGCTCGACGGCTTCCTCGCGCGGCGCCGCTTCGTCATCCCCGGCGCGCTCAACCAGGTGAACGACCTCTTCCTCCGCTTCACGCCGCGCTGGGTCGCGTCGGCCACCACCCGGCGCATCTACCAGGCCGCGCTCGTCAAGCGCTGAGCCCGAGCTCGCGCATCCGCCGCCAGAGCGTCACCCGGCTCACCCCCAGGATCTTCGCCGCCCGCGCGCGGTTGCCGCCGGCCTTCTCCAGCGCCCGCTGGACGCGCTGCGCCTCGGGCGACGCGTCGCCCGCGGGGGGCGCCTCCGTCGGCGCGGCGGGCGCGAGGGCGGACGCGTCGTCGGCCTCCTCTCGCAGGATCTCCGGCGGCAGGTCGGCCTCGGTGAGCGTCGGCCCCTCGCCGATGACGAAGGCGTACTCGAGCGCGTTGCGCAGCTCGCGGACGTTGCCGGGCCAGGGGTAGCGCTCGAGCGCGGCGAGGGCGCCAGGCGCGACGCGGGTGACGTGCCGCTCGCCCGCGCCGTTGAGCTCCTCGACGAGGTGGCGCGTGAGCAGGGCGACGTCGCCGCGGCGCGCCCGCAGGGGCGGCAGGAAGATGGGCACCACCCGAAGGCGGTACATCAGGTCGGCGCGGAAGGCCCCGCGCTCCACCGCGCGGCGGAGCGACTGGTGCGTCGCGGCGACGATGCGGACGTTGACCGCCACGGCCTCGCTCCCGCCGACGGGGATCACCGTGCGGGTCTCCAGCACCCGCAGGAGCTTGGCCTGGAGCTCGACGGGCATCTCCGCGATCTCGTCGAGGAAGAGGGTGCCGCGGTCGGTGGCGCGGAAGATCCCGGCGTGGTCGCGCGTCGCGCCGGTGAAGGCGCCCTTCACGTGCCCGAAGAGCTCGCTCTCGAGGAGCGACGGTGGGAGCGCGGCGCAGTTGACGGCCTTGTAGGGGCCCTTGACGCGCGGGGAGAGCGTGTGGACGGCGCGGGCGACCAGCTCCTTGCCGGCGCCCGTCTCGCCGCGGACGAGCACCGGCACGTCGCGCCGGGCGGCCCGGCGCAGCACATGAAACACCTGTTTCATGGCAGGGTCGCGGGTGCGCATCCCGTGGAAGAGCACCGGCGCGTCGGGCGCGTCGCCCTCGACGTCCTCGCGCTCGTGGAGGTGGAGGAGCCAGCCCGCCGCCGCGCTCCCCTCGCGCAGCGGCGTCGCGCGGACGCGGAGGGTGAGCGTCGAGCCGTCGCGGCGGGCGCGGGTCACCGTCCCGTCGACGGCGCGTCCGGCGGCGAGGGCCTCGGCGATGGGGCGGTCGACGGAGGGGCCGCAGAGCACGCGAGGGGCGAGCGCCCCCTCGGGGACGGGCGCGCCGAGCAGCGCGGCGACGCCGGGGGAGGCGGAGACCACACGGAGCTCCGGGTCGAGGAGGAGCGTCGGGCCGGCGAGGGACTCGAGGGCCAGGGCGCCGAGGGCGGCGGGCGTCATTGGGGCAGGGGGGCGTCGCGTCGCGGCCATGGCGGGCGCGCGACGCTACACCGGGGCGGCGCGGCGGGCTACGCGCGGCCGCGGAGCATGCCGTTCCAGTAGAGCTCGGGGAGGGCGTAGGCCTTCATGGCGTACATCGAGTAGCGCTCGACGGTCTGGTCGAAGGGGAAGCTCTCCATCGGCCTCCCGTCGTAGTCGAACTCCGCGAGGATGAGCGACCCGTAGCCCGTCACCAGCGGGCACGACGCGTAGCCGTCGTAGCGGGCGCTCGGGGCGTTGCCGTCGGCGCGGGCGAGGAGGTTCTCCACCAGCACCGGGGCCTGCTTGCGGATGGCGGCGCCGGTGCGCGAGGTGGGCAGGCTGCTGGCGTCGCCGAGGCCCCACACGTCGGGGTAGCGCGCGTGCTGGAGGGTGTACTTGTCGACGTCGACCCAGCCGCCGGCGCCGGCCAGCGGGCTCTTCTTCACGAAATCCGGCGCGCTCTGCGGCGGCGCGACGTGGAGGAGGTCGTACTTGACGGTGACCTCGGCGTTCTGGTCGAGGTGGCGGAAGACGGCCTCCTTCGAGGCGGGGCGCACGGCGACGAGGTCGTGGCGGTAGAGCGTCTCGATGCCCTTGCGCGCGATCACCTTGCGCAGCGGCGCGGCGTAGTGGGCGACGCCGAAGATCCCGGGGCTCGCCGAGGCCCAGACCACCCTCGAGCGCGCGCGGACGCCGGCGCGGCGGAGGTGGTCGTCGGCCAGGTACATGATCTTCTGCGGCGCGCCGGCGCACTTCACCGGCGTCGAGGGGAAGGTGAAGACGGCGCTGCCGCCGGTGAAGCCCTTCAGGAAGCGCCAGGTCGAGTCGACGAGGTCGTAGCGGTAGTTGGAGCACACGCCGTCCTTGCCGAGCGCGGCCTCGAGGCCGTCGACCTTCGCCCAGTCGAGCTGGATGCCCGGCGCCACCACGAGCTGCTCGTAGGCCACCTCGCCGCCGCCCGCGAGCGCGACCGTCTTCTTCTCGGGGTCGAAGGCGGTCACCCGGTCCTTCAGCCACGCGACGCCCGCCGGCACGTAGTCGGCCTCGTCGCGCTCGGTCACCTCCTTGGGGAAGACGCCGCCCCCCACGAGCGTCCAGAGCGGCTGGTAGTAGTGCTTCTCCGAGGGCTCGACCAGCGCCACCGAGAGGGCAGGCCGCGCGAGGCGGAGGCGGGCCGCGACCGAGAGGCCGCCGGTGCCGCCCCCCACGATCACCACGTCGTACCGTGTCGTCATCGTCTTCGACTCCTTCATCCGTCCGCGCGCGCGGGGAGCGCGGCGGGGGCGCCCGCGAGGGAGCGCCCGAGGTTCTTCGCGAAGCGGAGGCCGAAGCCCACCGCCGTGCGCACGTCGACGTCGCCGAGCGCAAAAAGCGTCCCGAGCGCGCCGGGCCCCGGGGCCATCGGCTCGGACGCCGTCCGCACGAGCGCCGCGCCCGCCGTCCCGACCACCCGCGTAGCCTGCGGGTCGAGCACACCGCTCTCCAGCAGGCCCCGCACCGCCTCCAGCCGCCCGAGCACCACCCCGAGCAGGTCGAGCGCCTCGGGCGAGGTGAGCCGCTCGAGCGCCCGCACGAGCAGGTGCGCCCGCTCGTCGAGGTCCACGCCCGCCGCGCGCGCCCGCGCCACCGCGCCGTCGAAGGCGTCCACCGCCGTGGCCACCGCCGCGGGGGCCTGCGGCGCGAGGTCGAGCGCGCGCTCGAGGGCGCCGGCGACGGCGGGGTCCGTGAGCCGCTCGGCGAGGCGGAGCGCGACGCGAAGGCGCGCGTCGACGTCCACCCCGCGGGCGCGGGCGTCGGCGGCCATGCGGTCGACGGCGTCGGTCGCGACGCCGACGGAGGTCAGGGCGTGCGACTCCAGCGCCGCGAGGCGCGACTCCAGCCGGGCGAGGGAGGCCTCGACGCGGGCCAGCGACGCGGCCGTGACGTCGGCGGGCGGGGCGGCGGCGCGCGGCCCCGAGGCGGCCCCTGCGGGTCGTTCGTTCATGGTGCGCTCCCGGTGCACCGAGCGTGCCCGGCGCGGCCGGCCTGGAAATCAAGCGCGGTCGGGTTGGAGGTGAAACGTGGTTGAAACACGGAGCGCAACGCGCGAAACCGCCGCGGCGCGTCAGAGCTGGAGCTGGAGCTGGGCGCGGCCGCGGAGCTCGTCGCGGTCGCCGGCGTCCCGGGCGGTGCGGAGCCAGCCGAAGTCGGCCTGGGCGCTCAGCGCGGCGCCGACGAGGCGGACGGAGGCGCCGACGGTGAGCTCCTGGTCGTAGGCGACGCGCCCGGCGTCGCCGTAGCGCCGTTGCAGCGCGGCGCGCTGGTCGGCGGGGGCGGCGTTGACGAGGCGGTCCGCGCGGGCGCGGGCGTCGGCGCGCAGGGCGTCGCCGAGCTCGACGCGGGCGTAGCGGAGGGCGACGACGGCCCGCTCGCCGACGCGCCCCTGGAGCTCGGCCAGGACGCCGGCGAGGAGGCCGAGGGCGGGCCGTTCGACGAGGTCGGCCGCGCCGAGGTAGCCCGTGAGCTCGAGGCGGAGCGGGCCCGCGGCGACGGCGGCCTCGGGGGCGACGGCGGCGCGGAGGTCGTGGGCCTCGACGGGGCGGAGGTCGACGCTCGCGCTGACGCCGAGGTCGACCCGGACGGCGGCCTCGCGCGGCGAGCGCCACACGAAGCGACCGGTGAGCTCCGGGTGCGGCGCGTCGGGCAGGGCGTAGGCGCGCAGGTCGGAGAGGTTGGTCACCGGCTCGCCGTACGCCGCGGCGACGCCCTGGCCGTGCGCCGACCGCACGGTGGCGCCGCCCCACAGTCCGACCGAGAACTCCGTCGCGCGCGGCGCGCCGCGGTCGTGGAGCTCGAAGCCGAGCTGGCGCTCGCCGCCAAACACCCGCGTCACCAGCGCCCAGTCGACGAAGGCGAGCTCGGTGAACGAGCGCATTCGGTACGCGGTGAAGGGCTGCTTCGACTGCCCCCCCCGGAGCCGGAGCGTCGGCGTGAGCGCGAACTCGGCCCAGGCGTCGATGAGCTCGAGGGCCGCGGGCGTGGCGTTGAGCACGACCGCGCCGCTGAGCCGCCCCCCGAGGGCGCTGCCGCGCAGCCCGGCGCGCAGCCGGCGGACCTCCAGCAGGGGGGAGGGGGCCGCGCCGTCGAGCGCCTCGCTGGCGGTGAAGCGGAGCTGCGCGACCAGCGTGGGCGTGAGCGACGCGGGGGCGGCCGGCGCCGGGGCGGGAGGGGCCGGCGTGGACTGCGCGGCGGCGGCGCGGGGGGCGAGGAGCGGGAGGAGCGCGAGGAGCGCGAGGGCGGGCGGGCGCACGGTCACACCGCGTGGGGCTGGCGCCGCGCGGCGGCGACGAGCGCGGCGGCGAGGGGCGGCGCGGCCATCGCGGCGAGGAGCCAGGGCCAGTGGGTCGCGACCGTCACGCGGAGGCCGAAGAGCTTCGGCACCTCCTGCCCGAGGATGAAGACCGCCATCACCACCACGAACCACGCGAAGCCCCGGCGCAGCTTGTCCGCGGGGACGAGGCTGACGAGGCGGCCGCCGATGACGGAGCCCACGACCGCGGCGGCGACGACGGACCCCGCGATGCCCCAGGGCACCTCGACGCTCGACAGGTAGCCCGCGAAGCCCGCGAAGGACTTCATCGTGATGACCATCAGCGAGGTGCCGACGGCGACGCCCATCGGCAGCCCGCCGAGGAGCACGAGCGCCGGCACGACGAGGAAGCCGCCGCCCGCGCCGACGAGGCCCGTCACGCCGCCGACCGCGAGGCCCTCGGCGAGTACCTTGAAGACCGGGAGCTCCGCCGGCTCGGCCCCGCGCCCGCCCGCGTCGCCCTTGCGGCCGCGCATCATCGCCACGGCGGTGACGAGCATCATCGCGCCGAAGAGAAGGAGCAGCGCGCTCGCGGGGATGAACTTCGCGACGCGGCCCGCGAGGTAGGCGCCGAGCATGCTCGCCGCCCCGAACCAGGCGCCCGTCTTCCAGCGGACGCGGCCGGCCCGCGCGTGGGGGACGAGCGCGGCGGCGCTGGTCGAGCCCACCACCAGCAGCGAGGTCGCGATCGCGACGCGCGGCGGCAGGTGGAAGACGTAGAGCAGGATCGGCACCGTGAGGATCGAGCCGCCCCCGCCGAGGAGCCCGAGCGAGATGCCGATGAGGAGAGCCGCGAGGACGCCGACGACGAGCATGGGTGGACCGTGTCCTTTCGGGGCGCGACCTGTGCGACCGGCGTGCCAGCGCGCGCGGGCCGCGAATCCACCGCCGCCGCGCCCGCCGAGAAACACCGTGCAACACCGCGTGAGACGTTGTTTCAGGCACGCTCGTTGCGACCGTCGCGCGGCATGAAGCGCCTGACCCTGCCCGCGGCGATCGCCGCGCTCGCCCTGTCCGCGCCCGCCGCCTGCCGCCGCGCGGGCCCCGCCCTCGACGTCGGCCCCGCGCCGCTCCCGCGCTGCCGGCCGGGGGCGCGGGGGTTCGAGGGGCACTTCCCCCGCGCGGCCGGCGGGTCGCCGGAGGTGGAGGCGCCGTGGCTCGCCTCGCACCGCTGCGAGGTGCGCGTGGTCGACGTCCGGGAGACGGACGAGCGCCTCGGGCCGCTCGGCGCCATCGACGTCGCGGAGGCCGTCCCCCTCGCGGACGTCGAGCGCGCCGCGGAGCGCTGGTCGCGCGACCAGCCCATCGCGCTGGTGTGCCGCTCGGGCCGGCGTAGCGAGCGGGCGTCCGAGCTCCTCCGCTCGCTGGGCTTCCGCCGGGTCGCGTCGCTCACCGGGGGCATGTTGGCGTGGCACGCGCGGGGCCTCGCCGTCACCCACGGCTTGCCGCCGGCGGCGCTCCCTGCGGCGCGGGCCGGCGCGCGCGAGCCCGCCGGGGCGGAGACGCCCGAGGCGCTGCGGGAGGCCCTGGCGCGGCCCGGCGGCATCGTGTGGACGCGGGCGTCGTCTCTCCTCGGGGCGAGCGGCGCGTCGTGCATCGACGGCCGCGCCGAGACGCCCGTGCTCGGCACCCCGGGCGGCGACGCGGGCGAGCTCGTCCTCTCGCTGAGCGCGCTGGAGCGCGAGCTCGGGCACGCGCTCGGCGCCGACTGGATCGCCTCCCTGTTCGACCGCTACGTCGGGGCCTTCGGGCGCTTCTACGTCCACACCGACCAGCACGCGCTCGAGCGGCTCGGCGAGGCCCTGCACCGCGACCGCCGCTTCGCCGGGCACGCGCCCACGCCGGGCGACCACGCGGGGCTGCTCGGCTTCGTGCGCGCGCCGCCGCCAGCGCTGGAGGGGCCGCTCCTCGAGCTCCTCACCGAGGCCCGCCACGTCGGCTGCGGGCACCTCCGGCTGATGGTCGAGCGGCCCGAGCGCTACGACGTCCGGGCCGGGCTGGTGGCCGACGTGCTCCGCGCGGCCTTCACGCGGGCCTGGCGCCGCCCCGAGCTCCTCGACCTCGAGGTGCTCGAGGGCGAGCACGAGGAGCGCGGGGTCCTCGAGGTCCGCTCGGAGAACCCCGTCCACGCCCACTCCGTCGTGCCCATGGTGACGCCCCATGAGGGGACGCGCGGGCTCTTCGTGCTGCACCCCCAGGTGGCCGCCTTTCTCCGCGGCGAGACGGCGGAGTTCCTCTCCGAGCAGCTCGCCCCCGAGGAGGCCGCGCGGGTGCGCCCCGAGGCCCTCCGCGCCCGCATCGAGGCGCTCGGCGAGCGCCAGCTCCACGCCACCGTCGCCGCCCTGGCGCCCCACCTCCCCCACTACCTCCTCCGCGTGTCCGAGCGCGCCCACACCGTCAGCGCGCTCACCCGCGCCCCTGAAACGACGTGAAGCGCACTGTTGCAACGTGTTGCAACGGAGGTTGTTGCCTCCGCGCACGACGCGCGCTCCGCGCAACCGATGCTCCGCGTGGCACGGCCGTTGCGGTAGCCCGAGGCGCCTCCGCCGTCGCGAACGAGCGAGGAAGGACCCGAACCCGTCATGCTGATGCGCCAGCTCTTCGACCCCGAGACCTCCACGTACACCTACCTCCTGGCCGACGAGTCGACCCGCGAGGCGGTGCTCATCGACCCCGTGCTCGAGCAGGTCGACCGCGACCTCCAGGTGCTCCGCGAGCTCGACCTCACGCTCCGCTGGGCGGTGGACACGCACGTCCACGCCGACCACGTCACCGGCCTCGGCACCCTGCGCCAGCGCACGGGCTGCAAGACGGCGCTCTCCGAGCGGGCCGGGACGGGCTGCCCGGACGTGCTCGTGAAGCAGGGCGACCACATCCCCTTCGGCCGCCACGCCCTGGAGGTGCGCGAGACGCCGGGCCACACCAACGGCTGCGTGACCTACGTGACCGACGACCGCGCGATGGCCTTCACCGGCGACGCGCTGCTCATCCGCGGGTGCGGGCGGACGGACTTCCAGCAGGGCGACGCGCGGACGCTCTACCGCTCGGTCCGCGAGCAGGTGTTCTCGCTCCCCGACGCGACGCTGGTGTACCCGGGCCACGACTACAAGGGCCGCACCGTCTCCACCGTCGCCGAGGAGAAGCGGTGGAACCCGCGCCTCGGCGTCGAGCGCACGGCGGAGGAGTTCGTCGACATCATGGCGAAGCTCCAGCTCGCGTACCCGAAGAAGATCGACGTCGCGCTGCCGGCCAACCTCCAGTGCGGCGTGCCGCGCGGCGTGCCCGCGACGCCGGAGGCCCGCGAGGCCGCCCCCTGGGCCCCCGTCGAGGTGAGCTCCGGCGGGGTGCCCGAGGTGACGCCCGAGTGGGTGGCCGCCGGCGCCGCGGGCGCGCGCCTCGTCGACGTGCGTGAGCCGTCGGAGTTCAACGCCGAGCTCGGGCACGTGCCCGGGTCCGAGCTCGCGCCCCTCGCCGCGGTGGTCGACGTCGCGGCCCGCTGGGACCGCGAGGCCCCCGTGGTGCTCGTGTGCCGCTCCGGCGGCCGCTCGGGCAAGGCCGCCCTCGCGCTCGCCGAGCGCGGCTTCCGCAAGGCCGTCTCCATGCGCGGCGGCATGCTCGCGTGGAACGCCCAGCGCCTCCCCGTCGCCCGCGACTGACCCCCCACCGGAGCACACCGACCCATGGACATCCCCAGCGACTGGACCCGCGCCCTCGCCGGCGGCGCGCTCATCGGCCTCAGCGCCTCGCTGATGCTCGCCTTCAACGGCCGCGTGACGGGCATCTCGGGCATTGTCGGCGGCCTCGTCCACCCGACGCCTGGCGACATGGCCTGGCGCGCACTCTTCGTTGCCGGCCTCCTCGCCGGCGGCGTCGTCGCGGCCCTCGCGATGCCCGGCGCCCTCGGCGGCGCGGGCGTCCCGGTCGCCACCGCCGCCCTCGCGGGCCTGCTGGTCGGCGTCGGCACCCGCCTCGGCAACGGCTGCACCTCGGGCCACGGCGTCTGCGGCATCTCGCGGCTCTCGCCCCGGTCGCTCGCCGCGACGCTCACCTTCATCGCCACCGGCGCCCTCACGGTGGCCGCCACCGGGGGGGCGCGATGAGCGACGCCGCGCGCAACCGCTACGGCGAGTGGGCCGTCGCCCTCGCCTCGGGCGTCCTCTTCGGCGCGGGCCTCGCGCTCGCCGGGATGACGCGGCCTGAGAAGGTCCGCGGCTTCCTGAGCTTCTTCCGCGACTGGGACCCGTCGCTCGCCTTCGTGATGGGCGGCGCCGTGCTCATCCACGCGGTCGCCTTCCGGCTCATCACGCGCCGCAAGTCCCCGGTGTTCGCCGCGAAGTTCGCGCTCCCCACGCGGCGCGACCTCGACGCGAAGCTCCTCGGGGGCGCGGCGGTCTTCGGCGTGGGCTGGGGCCTCGGGGGCTTCTGCCCGGGCCCGGGCCTCACGTCGCTGGTCGGCGGGGCCGCGCCGGTGGCGTTCTTCGTCCTCGCGATGCTCGTCGGGATCGCGGTCGTCGCGCGCCTCGAAGACGTCGCGAAGCCCGTCGTCGACGCCGCGCGAACCCCCGCGCCGCGGTGACGGCTCTCATGGAAGGAGCCGCCGCCATGAAGGCCTGGAAGACCGTCCTCTGCCCGATCGACTTCTCCTCCTCGTGCGAGCGCGTCCTCGACGTCGCCGCCCACGTCGCCGCGGGCGAGGGGGCGCGTCTCACGCTCCTCCACGTCACCGACGCGCACGGCGAGCTCAGCGACGTGACCCGCGTGACCCCCGAGGAGGGCGGCGGCCCCGTCGGCCTCGCCCGCTACGCCCGCGACAGCGCGCTGCGCGAGCTCGAGCGCTGCGCCGCCCCGCTGCGCGCCCGAGGCGTCGCCGTCGACTGCGCCTTCGCCGCGGGCGGCGTCGTCCCGGCCATCCTCAAGGCCGCCGGCGACCTCGGCGCCGACCTGATCGTGATGGGCACCCACGGCCGCACCGGCCTCGCCCACGTCGTCCTCGGCAGCGTCGCCGAGCGCGTGCTGCGCGGTGCCCTGGTGCCCGTCCTCACGGTGCGCCAGGCCAGGGGCGACGAGGCCCATCCCACCGCCGCCGAGGACGCGATCGCCGCCGAGCGCGACGGCTGAAACAGTGTTTCACCGGGCGCCCCCCGGCGCCCGCCCGAAGACAGACCCGCTAGGAGACCACGCCATGAAGATCCAGGAGTTCTACGACCCGAACACGTACACCCTCACCTTCGTCGCCTTCGACGAGGCGACCCACGACGCGGTGGTGATCGACCCGGTGCTCGACTACGACCCGGGCTCGTCGCAGACGAGCACCGCCTCGGTCGACGCCGTCTCGCGCTTCGTCGAGAAGGAGGGGCTCACGCTCCACTACGTGCTCGAGACCCACGCCCACGCCGACCACCTGTCGGGCTCGCAGCTCCTCAAGCAGCGGCACGGCGCGAAGGTCGCCATCGGCGCGCGCATCACCGAGGTGCAGGAGACCTTCCGCGCCCTCTTCGACCTCGGGCCCGAGTTCCGGGTCGACGGGTCGCAGTTCGACCGGCTCCTCGGCGACGGCGAGACGCTCGCCGCCGGCTCGCTCTCGGTGAAGGTGATCGCCACGCCGGGCCACACCCCCGCCTGCGTGAGCTACCTCCTCGGCGACGCGCTCTTCACCGGCGACGCGCTCTTCATGGAGGACTACGGCACCGGGCGCTGCGACTTCCCGCGCGGCTCGGCCGACGACCTCTACCAGTCGATCCAGAAGCTCTACGCGCTGCCCGACGCGACCCGCGTCTTCGTCGGCCACGACTACCAGCCCGGCGGCCGCGGGCTCCGCTTCGAAACCACCGTCGGCGCCTCCAAGCGGGAGAACGTCCAGCTCCGGGCCGAGACCTCCCGCGAGGAGTACGTGCGGTTCCGCAAGACGCGCGACGCCTCGCTCGCCGCGCCGCGGCTGCTCTTCCCGAGCGTGCAGGTCAACGTCAACGCGGGCCTCCTCCCGCGCGCCCGCGCCAACGGCAGGCGCTACCTCAGCGTGCCGATCAACCTCTTCCGCCCCACCGACGACCTCGGCAACCCCGCGAAGTGACCCGCCGCGCGCGGGCCGTTGCATCCCCGCGGGGCTGCGGCATCATCGCGCCATGCGACTCCTTCCCGCGGCCTTCGCCCTGGCCCTCGCGGCCTGCGGCCCCACCAGCACGACCACCTCCACCGGCGACGCCGCCTCCGACGCGACCGACGTGACCGCCGCCGACCAGTGCAGCAGCCGGCCCATGGGCGACCTCGCGCCGCTGCCCCCCGGCTGTCGCGTGATCAACCCCGACCCCTGCACCGGCCGCGGCACGATCGTGTGCCCCGACGCGGGCGACGACGCCGCGGCCGACGCCACCGTGGACGCGCCGTCGGATGCGCCGGCCGACGTGCGCGCCGACGCGGAGATGGACGTGTGCATGATCGAGTGCGCCGCGCCGCCGCCCGGCTGTCGCTACGAGGGCCCGGTGACGTGCGTGCCGCGGAGCTGTGGGACGCTGGTGTGCCCCGCGGACGCCGGCGCCGACGCGCCCGCCGCAGACGTCGCCGGAGACGGCGCGGTCGCGTGCGGCGCGAGCTTCCCCACCTTCCGCCAGGACTGCGCCGGCGACTCCGACTGCGTCGTGGCGATCCACCAGACCGACTGCTGCGGCAACCAGCGCGGCCTCGGGCTCCACGGCTCGCAGCGCGCGGCCTTCGACGCCGCCGAGGCCGTGTGCCGCCCGATGTTCCCCCGCTGCGGGTGCCCCACGCGGGGCGTCCTCTGCGACGACGACCGCTGGTCGATCGACCCCGCGACCATCGGCGTGGCCTGCCGCGCGAACCGCTGCACCACCTTCGTGCGCTGAGCTACGGCGACGGCGCGTCGAGGCGTTCGGCGAGCGCCTCAACGAGCGCGGCGATCCGGTCGCGGGCGGCGCGGAAGCGCGCGAGCATCGCGTCGCGGGTGAGCGCGGGGTCGTCGCTGGCGGGGTCGGGCACCGGCCAGTGGAGCCTCCGCGCGCCCCCGAGGAAGGCCGGGCACACCTCCTCCGCGCAGAGCGTGACCACCGTGTCGACCGTGGACGGGTCGATCGCGTCGACGGGCTTCGAGCGGTGCGACGTGAGGTCGTAGCCGAGCTCGCGCATCACCTCGACGGCGTAGGGGTTGACGCGCGAGGGGGCGCTGCCGGCGCTCTGCACGCGGGCCCGGTCGCCGAGGCGCAGGCGCGCGATGCCCTCGGCCATCTGGGAGCGGGCGGAGTTGGCGACGCAGAGGAAGAGGACGCCGTGGGGCGCGGTCACGCGGGGGCCTCCTGGGGCGGTTCGTCGGCGAAGTAGCGGCGGTGGATCCAGCGGGCGACGTGGACGAGGCCGATGAGGGCGGGCACCTCGACGAGGGGGCCGATCACCGCCGCGAAGGCCGCGCCGCTGTGGATGCCGAAGGACGCGACCGCGACGGCGATGGCGAGCTCGAAGTTGTTGGACGCGGCCGTGAACGACAGCGTGGCCGAGCGCCGGTAGCCCGCCCCCACCCGCGCGCTCATGACGAACGACGCCGCGAACATCACGGCGAAATAGATGAGCAGCGGGAGCGCGACGCGCGCCACGTCGAGCGGGAGCTGCACGATCGCCTCGCCCTTGAGCGAGAACATCACCACGATGGTGAAGAGGAGCGCGACCAGGGTGAGCGGGCTCACGCGCGGGACGAATCGTCGCTCATACCAGTCGCGGCCCTTCGCGGCGACGAGCGCCCGGCGGGTGAGGAAGCCCGCGGCGAAGGGGACGCCGAGGTAGACAGCGACGCTCTGCGCGATCTGCCCGACGGAGACGTTGACCGCGAAGCCCGGGAGCCCGAGCCACCGCGGGAGGAGCGACGCGAAGAGGTAGGCGTACGCCGGGAAGAAGAGCACCTGGAAGATGGAGTTGAACGCGACGAGCCCCGCGCAGTACTCGGTGTCGCCCTTGGCGAGGTCGTTCCAGACGATGACCATCGCGATGCAGCGGGCGAGGCCGATGAGGATGAGCCCGAGCATGTACTCGGGCTTGTCGCGGAGGAGCAGCGCCGCGAGGCCGAACATCAGCAGCGGGCCCACCACCCAGTTCTGCACGAGCGAGAGGGCCAGCACGCGGCGGTCGCGGAGCACCCGCCCGAGCTCCTCGTAGCGCACCTTCGCCAGCGGCGGGTACATCATCAGGATGAGCCCGACCGCGATGGGGACGGAGGTGGTCCCGACGCTCATGCGGTTGAGCGCGGCGGGCACGTCGGGCGCCGCGTAGCCGAGCGCGACGCCGAGGCCCATCGCGGCGAAGATCCAGACCGTGAGGTAGCGGTCGAGGAAGGACAGGCCCCCCACGACGCTGTCGTCGCGCGCGGTCACGACTGCGCTACTCCAGCGGCCGCGTCGGTGCGCCAGGGCACGAGCACGACGCGCCGCGCGTGGGCCGCGACCTCGCGGAGGTGCGCCGCCTCGTGGGCCCGTCGCGCGCGGAGCACCGGGTCGGTGACGCGGAGCGGGGTGAGGCACTGGTTGACCACCCAGGCGTCGGCGGCGATGCCCGCGCGGGCGAGGTCGCGCTCGAGCTGCATCGCCTCGTGGACGGGCGTCGCCTCGGGCAGCGTCACGAGCACCACGTGGGTGTACGCCGGGTCGCGCAGCCGGGGGAGGAGCTGTCGAACCGCCTCGGGGCTCCCGCCGGGCTTGCGCAGCACCTCGCGGTGGTACGACTCGGCCGCGTCGAGTAGGAGCAGCGTGTGCCCCGTGGGCGCGGTGTCGATCACCACGAAGCGGCCCTCCCCCTGCGCCACCGCCTCCGCGAACGCGCGGAACACCGCCACCTCCTCGGTGCAGGGCGAGCGCAGGTCCTCTTCGAGCAGCGCGCGCCCGGCCTCGTCGAGTTCGCTCGACGTGTTGGCGAGAACCTCCTCGGTGTAGCGCCGGGTCTCGGCCTCCGGGTCGATGCGCGCGACCTCCAGCGTCGGGGGGCGCTCGCGGGCGGCGTCGGCGACGTGCGCGGCAGGGTCGGTGGTGGTGAGGAGGACGCGCGCGCCGCGGCGGGCGAGCTCCGTGGCGAGCGCGACGGCGACGGACGTCTTGCCGACGCCGCCCTTGCCCATGGTCATCACCACGCCGTGCCCGCCGGCGGCGATGCCGTCGACCAGCGCGGCGAGCGGCAGCGCCTCGAAGGGAGCGTCGGGCGCGTCGGGCGGGGCCGCGGGCAGAGCCACGTCGCGGTGGGTCATCGCGCGCAGGGCGTCGACGCCGACGAGCCCGAACGGCAGGAGCGGCACCTCCACGCGACGCAGCCCCGCGAGCCCCGCGGGCATCGCCGCGAGCGCTTCGGCGGAGCGCGCTTCGAGGGCCACCGCCACCGGGTCGCCGCGGTCGCTCGCGTGAAACACCGCGTTGAGCACGAGCGCGACGTTGTTCACCCCGAGCGCGCCGAGCTCGTGGCGCGTGCGCTCGGCCTCGCGCAACGCCGCCCGCTCGGGCCGCGCGACGAGGACCAGGGTGGTGCGCTCCCCGTCGCGGAGCGCCGCGTGCGAGGCCGCGTAGAGCGACCGCTGCGCGCCGAGCCCCGAGAGCGGGCCGAGGCACGAGGTGCCGCCGGCGCTCGCCTCGAGGTAGCTCGTCCAAGCGGCCGGCAGTTCGAGCAGGCGGAGCGTGTGGCCGGTGGGCGCGGTGTCGAAGATCACGTGGTCGAAGTCGGCCGTCGCGGCGGCGTCGCCGAGGAGCTTCGAAAACTCGTCGAAGGCCGCGATCTCCACGGTGCACGCGCCCGAGAGCTGCTCCTCGATGCTCGCGACGGCGGCCGGCGGGAGGAGGCCGCGGTAGGGCGAGACGACGCGCTCGCGGTAGCGGGCGGCCGAGGCGACGGGGTCGATGTTGAGCGCGGAGAGGTTCGGGACGGACGGGACGGCGGCGGGGGCGTGCCCGAGCTTCACGCCGAGCACCTCGTCGAGGTTGGAGGCCGGGTCGGTGCTCACGAGGAGGACGCGGCGCCCGGCGTCGGCGAGCGCGACGGCGGTGGCGCAGGCAGCCGAGGTCTTCCCCACGCCCCCCTTGCCGGTGAAGAAGAGGACGCGCGTGGGCGAGTCGATGAGGTCGGGCATGGCGGTGCGTCGCGTGAGGGGGTCAGCAGCAGCCCGAGCCCGACGCGTCGGGCTTCGAGGGCTCGCAGCACGGCGCCGCGGCGGGGCTGGGGGCCAGCGGGAACGACACCTCCGCGCCGACGCGTCGGGCGAGGGTGTTGCGCGTGGGGTAGAGGCCCTTCGACACGACCGCGCCGTCGCACAGGATCATCGGGAGGCAGTCGTTGCCCTCCGTCTGGAGAGCCTCCCGCACCTGCGCGTTGGCGGCGAAGGCTGCCGGGTCGGTGGCGAGCCCGTGGCGCTCGACCTTGAAGCCCTGCGCCGAGAGCCACTGGAGGTCGGCGGCGAAGCGGGCGAGCAGCGGGTCGACGCTCGGGCCGCACACCCCCGTGCTGCAGCACATCGCCGGGTCGAACACTTCGATGGTCTTCATGTCGGTCCTTCCGTTGTTCGTCATTCTACGATGAGTGGGTGGGGCCAGGTCACAGCCCGCCGACCAGGGCCTTGAGGCGCCGCAGGGCGCGGGGCTCGACGCAGTAGCAGGTGCGCGGCCCGTCGATCTCCCCGCGGACGAGCCCCACCTCCTTCAGCACCTTGAGGTGCTGCGACACCGTTGACTGCGCCAGGCCCACCTCGTCAACGATCTCCCCGCAGACGCATTCGCTGCGCCGCGCGAGCAGCCGGAGGATGCGGACGCGCGCCGGGTGGCCCACCGCGCGCGCGAAGGCGGCGAGCTCCTCGTCGGCGGCGTCGCCCTCCACCGGCCGCAGGTCGGGCCGGGCGTCGGGGCGGGGACAGCAGGGGGATTCGGGGGGCTGAATCATCGTTGATCGACGATGAGATGGGTAGGCGATGGCGGCGCGGGTGTCAATGGTGGCGCGCCGCGGGCCCGCAACCTTCGCCCACTCGTGCGTACGTTGCGGGTATGAAAACCCCGCGCGTCCCGCTCCTCCTGGCTGCCCTCCTCGGCGCCGCGGCACTCGTCCCGCTCCCCGCGAACGCCCAGTTGCTGCGGGGCGCGTCGCGCGTCGTGCAGACGGGGTCGTCCCGCGAGCCCGAGCCTTCGCGCGGGTCGTCGGGCGGCTCGTCGTCCGGCGGGAGCAGCTCCGGCGCATCCTCCCACCGCGTGCCGCGCTACGGCTGCGGCGCGCGCGTCATGCCCTACCCCTACGCGTACGGCTACGTGTCGGGGTGGAGCTGGGCCTCGCAGGGGCGCTGCTGGTGGCAGCCCATCCTGCCGGCGGGCGCGGCGGGCCCGAGCGTGAAGTTCTCGCGCGTGGTGCTCGGCGCCGACGGGGGCTGGGTGATCCCGTCGGTGGGGCGCGCGGCGCTCTCCGCCCGCTTCGACCTCGGGCCGATCGAGCTCGCGGTGCGCTACACGGCGCTGCTCGAGCCCGTGGAGGGGCACGTCGACACGGTGGTGATGGGGCGCATCGACGTCGGGTACCGCCTCACCGACCTCCCGGACGTCGACGCGCGGGTGCGGCTCGGGCTCAACCACTGGGTCGACAACGAAGGGAGCAGCTTCGGCGTGGCGGGCGGGCTGGCGGTCGACGTGTTCCCGGGGGCGCCGTGGGTGCTGTCGGCGGAGGCGGGTGGTGGGTCGCTCGGGCGGGCGGGCATCGTCCAAGCGCGCGCGACCGTGGGCGTGATGCTCGGCCTCGTCGAGGTGGGCTTCGGGTGGGACCACACCACGCTGCTCACGAGCGACGGCTCGCCGGGCGTGCACCTCACCGGGCCGATCGCGACGACGCGGCTCTGGCTGTGAGCGTGGGCCGAAGGGCCGCGGGCAGACCGCGCGACACCCCGTCCTGGTGACGCGCGGGACATCGGAACCCGATTGCGTCACCTCCCCTGGTGACCGGTGGGGACGTGCCGAAGTCCCGCGCGTCACCTCTCCTGGTGACGCGGGGACATTGCGATCCCCCGCGCGTCACCTCCCCTGGTGACCGAGGGGATGTGGCGAAGTCCCGTGCGTCACCTCCCCTGGTGACGCGGGGACATGGCGAAGTCCCGCGCGTCACCTCCCCTGGTGAATTCGCCGCGTAAGCGGCTCGTCGTGGCCACCTCCACCGCACGCGCGCAGAGCACCACGGTCCGACCGAACCGGCGTGCATGTTCAGCGCTCGGACACTCGAAACATCTTCTTTTCAAGCGTTCTGCGCGGTGCCAGGGTGCGGCCTTGCGCGCCTCCTCTCCGCCGCGGGTTGCGGCGGTGGACGGCGCGCGGAGGAGATTGCGCCCATGAAGAACCCGTCGACCCCGTCCTTCGCGAAGCCCCGCCACCTCGACCCGCTGCTGAAGGCGTCGGGCGGCGCGGCCGACCTCGTCGCCGCCGGCCGCGCGGGCGCGTTCGTCGGCGTCGACCCCGCGGGGTGCTTCGCGCACTTCCGCTCGCTGGCGGAGGGCGTCTCCCTGGAGGGACTCGCGCCCTTCCGCGGCGTGCCGCTGGTGATGCTCGACAACGTCAAGCGCGGCCTCGTCGTGGCCGAGCCGGGGTTCGCGGTGGCCGCCGCGAAGCTGCGCGACCCTCCCTTCCGTGAGGTGTACGAGCTCCCGTCGCTGGTGCTCGGGCTCCAGTTCGCCGCCGGGCGCGTCCCTGCGACGGCGCTCTCCCGCGGCGAGGTGGGCGCGCTCCTCGCGGAGCAGACCCCGTGGCGCCGGCTGATGCTCGACTACCTCGACGTGGTCTCCGACCCGCTCCTCGACCTCGTCCCACGCGAGCGGGTCGCGGCCATCCGCGAGGGAACCGGTCCCCTCGACCGCGCGGAGGACTTCGTCGCCATCGCGGGCGTCTTCCAGGAGTTCGCGCCGAAGCTCCAGGGGCAGCACCCCTTCAGCCCGGCGCATCTCGCGCGCCTCGGCGAGGTGGGGGCGACGCTGCTCCAGCAGATGCGCCCCGGCAACGCGGCCCGCGCGGAGAAGGTGCGCGGCCCGGAGGCGACGCTGTGCGACCAGTTCGGCGCGCTCGTCTCGCAGCGCTACGAGATGCTTCTGGAGCTCGCCACGCTCGGCCTCGGGCGGGCGAAGGTCGAAGCCGAGATGCCCGCCCTCTTCGCCGTCGCCCGCGCCCCGAAGGGCGACAAGTTGGAGGCGAAGAAGGACGCGAAGCCCGCGGACCCCGTCGTCGCGCCGAAGTTGCCCAACGCCGCGCCCGCCCGCCCCAGCGCCCCGCCGCCCGCCTGACCAGGGACCCTCGGAACGGCTGGAATACCGTCACGGCGTCCTTCTGGTCGCACCCCACGCTCGCGGAGGCATCGTGTCGATAGAATCATCGAAAACTGAAGGCTCGCAGCGTCGGGCCACGAAACCCTGCTGATCGCTTCCACCCCGCTCCGCACCGTCACTCCCCGAAGCACAGCCGCGCGTAGTCGTCGGCCATGCGCGCGACGCTGAAGCGCTCGGCCGCCCGCGCTCTCCCGCGCTCTCCGTACGCACGCCGCAATCCCTCATCGCATGAGAGCGCCACCAGCGCGTCGGCGAGCGCGCCCGCGTCGTCGCGCGGGGTCACGGCACCCGTCTCCCAGTCGGCCACCTGCTCGCGCGCGCCGCCCGCGTCGGTGATCACCACCGGCAGCCCCGCCGCCATCGCCTCCAGCGACGCGTTGGGGCACCCCGCGGGCTCGGCCACCATCACGAACGCGTCGAGCCCGTCGAGGAAATCCCCCACCTCCGCGAGCTCGCCGACCCACGTCACCGGCAGGTCGGCGACGTCGTCACGCAGCTTCGCCGCGTAGTCCGCGCTCCCGGTCTCGGCGCCGCCCGCGACGCGCAGCTCCCACGGCGGCATCCGCTGCGCCGCGCGGCGGAGCGCTTCGAAGAGCAGCTCCAGGCGCTTCTGCGGCGACACGCGCACGCTCGTCCCCCACACGACGCGGCGCCCGTCGCTCCCGCGCGCGGGCCGCTCGGGCAGCGGGACGCCGTTGGGCACCACCGCCACCGGCGCGCCGACCGCGGCGGCGTCGGGGGCCTCGGCCGCGTACTTCACCACCAGCGCGCGGAGCCTGCGGCCGTAGTCGTGCGGGTGGAGCACGGGCAGGTCGGCGCCCGCGCGCCACCCCGCGAAGAAGCGGGCGAGCGACGCGAAGTACATCTCGCCGGGGCTGACGTCGACGACGCGGCGCCCGACGAGCGCGTCGGCGAGGCGGAGCTTGTGTTCGGCGAGGGCGTTCCAGAGGAGGACGGCCTGTGGCGGGTCGTCGTCGAGGAGGGCGACGAGGCGGGCCACGGCGCGCGCCGGCGGGAGCGCCTCGGGCGGCGGGATCGCCTCCACGCGAACGCCCGCGGCCAGGAGCGCCGCGCGGCCCACGGTGGGGTGCGCGGGGTGCTCCTGGAGCGTCGCCGCGCGCACTGCGACGCCGCGGTCGCGCAGGGCGAGCAGGAGCCGCCGCGCGCTCGACTGGGCGCCGCCGGTGGAGAAGTTGTTGGTGACGAGCCACACGCCGCGCCCGGGCCGCGTGCCGCGCAGCGCCCGCGCGTAGAGGGCGTCGTAGCGGTCGGCCATCGCGGCGACGGTGAAGCGCTCGAGCCTGGCGGACGGCGGGCACACCGCGAGGGCCTCCCGCACCGAATCGGCGAAGGCTTCGGCGGGGGCGTCCTCAGGAAGCAGGCGGACGCCCCCGTTGCCGTCGGCGAGCTCGGGCGCGCCGCCCACCGCCGTCGCCACCACGGGGAGCCCGAGTGCCAGCGCCTCGATCTGCGCGAGGCTCAGGCCCTCGAACGCGCTCGTCGACACGAACACGTCCGCCGCCGCGAGGTACGAGCCCACGTCGTCGGTCGAGTCGACGCGGACCACGCGCCCTGCGACATCGTGCATGCGAACCGCCTCGGCGAGCGCGGCCTCGGCCTCGACGGCGTCACGCGTCCTGCCGTCGCGGTCGCCGACGAGCACCGCGCGGGCGTCGACGCCCAGGCGCGCGAGCGCGGCGAGGACGGCGGGGACGCGGTCGAGGCGCTTCTGCGGTCGGGGGTTGGCGACGCACACCAGCGTCGGCGCGTCGCCGAGCCCGAGCGCGGCGCGCACCTCGCCGCGGGGGCGACGCGGGGGCGCGGGGGCGACGCCGTTCCAGGCCGTGCGGATGGGCGGGGCGACATTGGCGTGGTGGAGGTCTCGCTCGGCGGCGAGGGAGCAGGCGACCAGGAGCGCGGCGTCGTTCGGACCGAGCGCGTCGGTGCCCGCGGGCCAGCCCGCGCGCGCGTTGTGGACGGTGACCACGGGCGCGAAGCCGCGCGCCGCGAGGGCCTTCAGCGCGGGCGCGGAGAGCAGGTGCGCGTGGAGGAGGTCGGCGCCCCAGCGTACGGCGTCGTCGGCCTCGTCGTCGACGGCGGCGTCGCCGCGGCGCCGCGCGTTCGCGAGGTCGACCACGCCGTCGGGGGCTTCGAAGGTCGGCCGCGCGGGCCGGCCGAGGGCGTAGAGCCGCGCCGGGAGCCCGCGGGCGAGGCGGGCGCGGTGCAGGTCGAGGGCGACGCGCTCGGCGCCCCCCTGCTGGAGCGACGTGACCGCCTGCGCGACCCGGGCCCGCGCGTCGAAGCGCGCGTCGAACGCGTCGAGCCGCACGCGGCGGAGCGTCGGGGCGGCGAGGGCCGCGGCGAGCGTCGCGCCGGCGCGCAGCGAGCGGGCGACCTCGCGGGCCGCGCGCGCGTCGAGCCATGCGCTCACGAGCGGGAGCTCCGACCACGCGGACGCGTCGAGCGCGCAGAGGTCGCCACCGGTCGCGTCGAGCGCCTCGCGCCAGCGCCGCTCGCGCGCGCCGTCGGGGCCGTGGGCCGCGCCGAGCGCGCAGAGCGCCCGCCCCGTCGCGCTCTCGGGCGGCGCCTCGAACGCGCGCAGCGAGAACGCGCCGGCGGCGACGAGCCACACCGGGCCCTCGCGCGCATCGAGCGCGTCGGCGAGCTCGCGGGCTTCGACGGACGCCGCGGCGAGGGACGGCGCCACGGCCGCGAGCGAGCGCAGCGTGCGGGGCGCGCGCCAGGCGTCGGGCGACGCGGCGTGGACGAGGGCGCGGGCGGTCATCGGGGGGCGCGTCAGTACGCGGAGGGAGGGCCCTGGTACACGGGCATCGGCGCGGGGTCGTCGTGGTCGGCGTGGCCGCCGAAGTGGCCGTCGTCGTGGCCGCCGAAGTGACTGTCGGTGTGCGCGTCGGAGTGCCCACCGCCGTGCCCGTGTCGCCCGCCGGACCCGCCGCGCGTGGCGGCGGCGACCGCGATCAGCACGACCGCATCGGGGGCCGCGCCGGTGTAGACGAACTGCCCCGAAGGCGTCGGGTCGAGCACCACCCACTTCGTCATCTGCCGGCCCTGCACCCGGTACTCGACGTGCGCCCGCTGCCCCGCGCGATGCGGCGGCGCGAACAACCGGAAGCCGTCGGCCACTGCGGCCACCTCGACGTCCTGATGACCCACCGCGCCCCCGCCGGCGCGGTGACCACCGCCGTCGGGTGCGGTCTGCGTTCCCTTCTTCAGGCTGCGGCCGACCGCGAACAGCGCCGCGAAGACCGCCGCGCCGATCGCGAGGATCGCGCCCAGCCCGAGTCCACCCGAGGTGCCCTGCGACGCATCGGGCTGCGGAGGGAGGTCGGGCATCGGCGCCGGAGGTGGCGGCGGAGGCGGCGGGGGAGGGGGCGTCGGCGGCGCGTCCCCGGCGCTGCCGTCCATCGCGACGCGGAGCCCGGTGTCGGCGTTGCGGCTGCCGGGCGTGGCGCGTTCGCGCGCGGCGCAGCGGCCCTTCGCGACCGGGCGCAACCACGAGCCGCCGCGCAGCACGCGCCGCGACGGCGTGAGCGACGGGTCGGGGGTGGCGGCGTGCGGGTCGGTGACGGCGTCGGTGCCGAGCGGCGCGTACCAGTCGTCGACCCACTGCTGCACGTGGCCCACCATGTCGAAGAGCCCGTACGCGTTGGGGAGCCTTCCCCGGACGGGGCGCGTCCCCACGGGCGTCCCCTCGTTGAACCACCCCGCGGCGCGCCCGAGTTCGACGGTGTCGCCGGTGTACCAGGCGGTGGAGGTTCCGGCGCGGCAGGCCCGCTCCCACTCGGCCTCGGTGGGGAGGCGCAGCGGGCGGCCCGTGCGCTGCGAGGCCCACGCGAGGAAGCGCTCCGCGTCGGTGAACGTGAGCAGCGCGGCCGGGTGCGTGTCGTCCTGCGCGAAGCCCGGCGCCCGCCAGTTGAACGACGGACGCTGCACGAGCGCGCCGCCCTCCAGCCCGAAGCCGCCGCTGCGCCCCGTCTCGGACTCGGTTCGGTACGAAGTCTCCGCGACGAAGCGAGCGAACTGCCCGCGCGTCACGGGCACCACGCCGAGGTAGTAGGCCCGCGTGAGCGTCACGTCGCGCGGCCCCTCGTCGTCGTGGCGCGCGACCTCCTCCGGAGGAGATCCCTCGCGGAACGACCCCGCCGGGATGAGGGTGAGCTCCAGCGGGACGCCGCCGAGGTCGAGCGACACCTGCGCGGGCTGGGCGACGGCCTCGCCCGCGGCCGCGACGAGCGCGACGAGGAAGGGAACGGACTTCGCTCTCACGGCCGCGACGATACCTCAACGCCGCCCGCGCACGCCTCGCTTCCGCTGGCACGCGGTGCGTGCACGACGCGCGCAACGCGCACGAAGCAGCGCACGGTTGGCCTCGCTACCATCGGGGAATCCGTCGGCACGCTCGATGCCATGAGCGATCCGCAGGAGACACCATGGAAGCCGTTCACCACGCCGTTGCCTTCGACCACGCCGACCACTCCGATCGCCCCGCGCCCCGCGTCGTCCGCCGTCGCCGTCGGTTCGAGCAGGACACGCCGGCCGCCTGGACGATCGTGATGCCCCTCGCGATGGCCGCGACGGTGGGGATCATCTTCTGGGTCCACGCCCTCGCGCACGCGCACTGAGAAGGCGCCGGCCGGGGACGGGAGGGATCGGGGCGCGCGAGGCTCTGGCGTCGCGCGGCGGTGCCCCGTATAGTCCGCGCCCCCGAATTTTCGGGTGCGGTCCTACCCCCTTCTCTCTCCGAGCCACCGTGAACCCTCACGACTCCCTCCGCCCCCCGGAGGCCCCCGCGGCCTCCCCCGCGGCGCTCGTCGACCGCGCGGTCGAGGCCCTCGAGGCCGCCGCGCGCGTCGCGGACGTCGGCGGGCGCGTCGACCCATCGCTCCGCGTCGAGGCGAACGTCTACGGTCGGGTGGAGATCCCGCGCGTCCGTGGCGCCGTCGAGCGCGTGCTGATGGGGCGCAACGCGGAGGCGGGCCTCGACGCGCTGCTCGAGGTCGGCGCGCTCGACGCGCTTCTCCCCGAGGTGAAGGCGCTCGTCGGCTTCGGCGACGGCGAGTGGCGCCACAAGGACGTCTGGAAGCACACCAAGCAGGTGGTCCGCCAGGCCGTGCCCCGCACCGAGGTGCGCTGGGCGGCGCTGCTCCACGACATCGGCAAGGTGAAGACGCGGCGCATCGAGCCCAACGGCGAGGTCCATTTCTTCGGCCACGCCGAGGTGGGCGCGTCGATGTTCGACCGCATGCAGCGCCGCATCCCGCTCTTCACCGGGCAGGAGCCGCTCGCGACGTCCGTGCGCTTCCTCATCCTCCACCACCTGCGCGCGAGCCAGTACGACGGCTCATGGACGGACAGCGCCGTCCGCCGCTTCGCCAAGGAGATGGGCCCGGGGCTCTGCGACCTGCTCGACCTCTCGCGCGCCGACATCACCACCAAGCGCCCCGAGCGCAAGAAGAAGGGCCTCGACGCCATCAGCGAGCTCGCGCGCCGCGTCCGCGAGATCCAGGAGATGGACGCGAAGGTTCCGCCGCTGCCCAAGGGCGTCGGCACCGCCATCTCCGAGCGCTTCGGCATCCCGCCCTCGCCGCGCCTCGGCGAGCTGATGAAGTCCCTCAAGTCCGCGGTGGAGGACGGCCGCCTCGACGCCCAGCGCGAGGCCTCGTACTACCTCGACCACCTCGTCGCCGAGGGCCTCATCGACCCGGCCAGCCCGCCCGGCTGAGCACCCGCCGCGTCACCTTCGGCACCGCCAGCGAGGCCAGCTCCTCGGGCGCCACCAGCCTGCCCTCCGCGGGCTCCTGCGCGAGCGTGGCTGCCGTCACCGCGATCTCCATCCGCGCGTGCGTGAGCACGTGGGTGACGTCGCCCATCGCGCGCGCGCCCGTCACCTTCGCGCCCCACTTCACAGCGGCCTTCCCCTTCGCGAGCTGCATCGGCGGGATCAGCATCCCCTCCCAGCGCCCCATCGCGCTCGGCACCAACCACACGCGCTCCCCGCGGGTCGCGACGAGCGCGTGCCAGCGTTCCTCACGAGGCGCGGCGCGCGGGGGCTTCTCGGGGTAGCGCTCGGGCTCGCCGGCGCGCGCGGCGGCGCAGCGGGAGCGCACGGGGCACACGAGGCAGCGCGGCGAGGTGGGCGCGCAGACGGTGGCGCCGAGCTCCATCAGCGACTGGTTGACGTCGCCGGGGCGGGGGTGGTCCGCGTAGCGGGCGGCGAGGGCCCAGAGGCGCTTGCGCACGGCGGGAGCGCGCGGGTCACCGCCCACCGCGTGGAGGCGCGTGAGGACGCGCTCGACGTTGCCGTCGACCAGCGGGACGCGCAGCCCGAAGGCGATGCTCCCGACCGCGCCCGCGGTGTAGTCGCCGACGCCGGGCAGCGCGCGCAGGGCCGCGTGGTCGCGCGGGATCTCGCCGCCGTGCGCCTCCGCGACGCGACGCGCGCCCGCGTGGAGGAGCCGCGCGCGACGGTAGTACCCGAGCCCGCTCCAGAGCGCGAGCACGTCGGCCTCGCCCGCCGCCGCCAGCGCCGCGGGCGTCGGGAAGCGCAGGAGGAAGCGCTCGTAGTAGGGGATCACCGTCTCGACGCGGGTCTGCTGGAGCATCACCTCGCTGACCCAGGTGGCCCACGGGTCGCGCGCCTCGCGCCACGGGAGCTTCCTCGCGGCGCCGTCGTACCAGCGGAGGAGCGCGTCGCGGGTCGGGGCGATGTCGTCGTCGGGGGGGGCGGCCACGGGGGGACTCTAACCCCCGCGGCGGGACGTCAGCCGTTGGCCGCGAGGCTGTTGCGCAGGACGCGCCACTCGAAGGGGAGAACCTTGGCGCCCTCGGGCTCCTGGTTGTTGAGCAGCCCGATGAGGTCGTGCGAGGTCACGAGGCCCACGAGCCGGTGCGCGCCCTCGGTGATCGGGACGCAGTCGATCCGGTGGTTCTGCATGAGGGCCGCGATCTCGCTGACGGTGGCGCTCGGCCGCGCGGTGATCGGCACCGGCGTCATCGCCTCGCGCACCGCGATCGACGGGACCTCCGGCCCGCCGGCCCCGGCCTTCGCGTGGAGGAGCACGTCGCGGTCGCTCACGATCCCCACCAGCGCGTCGCCCTCGAACACCGGCACGTGGCGGATCTTGAACTCCGTCATCGTCCGCCACACCTCGTCGAGGGTCTCGTCCTGCGAAACGCAGATCACGTCCCGCGTCATCAGCGCGCCTGCCTTCATCTCGTCCTCGCTCTCCTTCGGGGCGCGCCCGGCGCCCGCGCGCCGACGCAGCAGCAAGAGCCGTGCGTCGTCCCCCGCCCACGGCATTGCGGCCGCACGGAGCAACCCACTGCGCGGAATGTACGGCACCCTGTGCGCCCCGCACGGCGTGCGGATGAAAACGCGACGGCGCGCGCGGCGGGGGATAGAGTCGCGCGCCCTGATGGACGACCGGATCGCCCCCTACGTCACCAACCTCGACCGCGACGTGTTCGCGCTGCGCAACCTCCCCGAGGAGGTGGTCGCGGTGCTCTTCGCGTACTACTCGCGCTCGCGCGACGACCTCCGCACCAACCTCCGGCGGCTGCTCGACGACCGCGAGCTCGCGCTGCTCGACGGGCCGGCGCCGGCGCTCCCGTCGCTGGCCGCGGCGCAGGAGAAGGCGCGCGCCTTCCACGAGCGCTGGGTGGTGGGCTACGGGCACGCCTCGGTGGCCGAGCACGCGGTGGTCCACCTCGCGGTCGAGCGCTGCTCGATCGTGGCGGCGAAGGCCCTGGAGGAGTCTCGGCTCGCGGCCTACACCGAGAAGAGCACGCGCTACGTCCGCTTCGACCCCGACACGCTCGTCACCGACCTCGGGCTCCCGCGCGGTGCCGCGGCTTCGTACGAGCGCTCGGCCCGCGCGCTCCTCGCCCGCTACGCCGCGCTCGCCGACCGCGTCGAGGCCCTCCTCCTCGCGCGCCACCCCGCGCCCGACGGGGCCAACCCGAAGGCCCACGCCAACGCCCTGCGCGCGCACGCCTGCGACCTGCTCCGCGGCCTGCTCCCGGCGGGCGTCCCCACCAACGTCGGGATGACCCTCAACGCCCGCGCGCTCGAGTCGCACGTCGGCCGGCTCCTGGGCTCGCCGCTCGCGGAGGTGCGGCGCATCGGCGAGGCGCTGCGGGTCGAGGGCGCGGCGATCGTCCCGACGCTCTTGAAGTACACCGCGCCGCGGCCGCACCGCGACGGGGCGCTCGAACGCGTCACGCCGCACCTCGGCCGCGCGCCCGCCACCACGTCGTCGGGCACGCTCGTCCGCCGCGTCGGGTGCTCCGAGGCGCCGCTCCGCACGCTGGCCGCGGCGATCCGCGCGGAGCTCGTCGGCGACGCCTGGGACGCCGCGTGGGAGGGCGCGCGCGACGAGGAGCGGGCCCGCGCGCTGGTCGACGCCTACCTCGCCGAGCGGGGGCCCCACGACCAGCCGCTGCGCGCGCTCGAGCACGTCACCGTTCGCTTCGAGGTGTGCTGCGACTACGGCGCGTGGCGCGACCTCCAGCGCCACCGCATGGCCTCCGCCACCACGCCGCGCCTCGGCTGCACCGAAGGCTGGTGGCTCTCCCCTGAGCTCGACGAGCTCGGCGTCATGAACGACTGCCGCGAGGCGCTCGAAGCCGCCGCCGAGGCCCACGCCGCGCTCGTGTTCGACCACCCGTGGGAGGCCCAGTACGCCGTCCCCCTCGCGTACCGCGTCCGCTACGTGCTCCAGGCGAACCTCCGGGAGATGTTCCACCTCGTGGAGCTGCGCTCGGCGCGGCAGGGGCACGAGAGCTACCGGCGCGTCGCGTGGCAGCTCGCCGACGGCCTCGTCGAGGTGATGCCCTGGCTCGAACCCCACCTCCGCGTCGATCGCGCCTGGTACCCCTGGGCCCGTCACTGACCGCCCCAAGCCTCGCACCCCCTCCCGATGGGCGGATGTGCGCTACATGCGCATCCCGATTTGCGCGTGTATGGCATTTTGCCCCGACATCGCGAAAAGCATAGACACTTGATCCCGCCGACGCGACACTCGGACCGCAGTGGTAGGGCGAGTTCTCCTCACGGGTGCGCATGGTCTTCTCGGCGAAGCAACGCAGCGAGCGCTTGCGGCGGCGGGGCGTTCGGTCATCGCGTTCGACCTGCGTGAGGGCATCGCTGCCGCAGCCGGCGTGGAGGTGGTGCGGGGTGACGTCCGCGATGCCGCGGCGGTTGCGGCGCAGGTCGAGCGCGTCGACGCGGTGATCCACCTGGCCGCGGTGGTGGGTGTCGACGCCTACCTCGCGCGCCCCGACGACGTGCTCGACGTCAACGTGCTCGGCACGCGCAACGTGCTGCGCGCGTGCGAGGCGCGGGGCCTCCCGGTCGTCGTCGCCAGCACCAGCGAGGTGTACGGCCGCGCGGGCGGCGCGCTCGGCGAGTCGAGCGACGGGCTCCTCGGGCCACCCTCCTCCCAGCGCTGGTGCTACGCGACTTCGAAGCGCGCCGCGGAGCACTACGCCTTCGCCGCGGCCGCGCGGGGGCTGCCGTGCGCGGTGGTTCGATTCTTCAACGTGTACGGGGCGACGCTCGACGCGCCAGGGCACGAGCGCGTCGTCACCCGCTTTGTCCGGGCGGTCGAGCGGGGCGAGGCCCTGGTCGTCCACGGCGACGGCGGCGACGTCCGCGCCTTCTGCCACGTCGACGACGCGGCCGCCGGGATGCTCGGCGTGTTCGAAGCGCTCGCGGCGGGCAGGGACGACGTGCGGGGCCGCGCCTTCAACGTCGGCCGCGACGAGCCCGTGACTGTCGCCGCGCTCGCCCGCCTCGTCGTCGACCTCACCGGGCACCGCCCGGGCGTCGTCGCGCGCCCCGCCGCCGACGACCACGGCGCGGGCTTCGACGCCATCCCGCACCGCACGCCGGACGTCTCCGCCATCGCGCGGGCCACCGGGTGGCGCGCGGAGACCTCGCTCGACGAGGGGCTGCGCCGCGTGCTCGCCGCGCGCGGGCTCCTCCGCCCGAGCGCGTCGCCCGCCGCGGAGCCATTTGTCCCCTGGGTGCGCCCGAGCATCGAGCCCGACGCAGCGCTCCTCGGGTCGCTCCACCGCTCGCTGGCCTCGGGCGTCGTCACCAACGAGGGCCCCGAGGTCGAGGCCTTCGAGCGCGAGCTCGCCGCGTGGCTCGGCGCCCCCCACGTCGCGTGCGCGTCGAGCGGAACGACGTCGCTGACGCTCGCCGCGATGGCCCTCGGGCTGCGTGGGCGCGCGGTGATCCCGTCGTTCACCTTCGTGGCGACGCAGGCCGCGCTCGCGCGGGCGGGGGTGGGCGCGGTGCTCTGCGACGTCGACCCTGCGCGCTGGACGCTCGACCCCGAAGCTGCCGCGCGCGCCCTGGCCGCGCACCCCGACGTGACCGCCGTCGTGGCCGTCAACGTCTTCGGCGTCGCCCCCGACCTCGCGCGCCTCGGCGCCGTCTGCCGCGCCGCCGGCGTCGCGCTGCTCTACGACGCCGCGCACGGGGTCGGCACCCGCGTCGACGGCGCGCGCGTCCCGCCCGAGCCCGACGCGGTGGTGCACAGCTTCCACGCGACCAAGGTGCTCCCCGCGGCGGAGGGCGGCGCGGTGGTCACGCGCGACGCGGCGCTCGACCGCGAGGTGCGCCGGCTCCGCCGCCACGGCCTCACCGACGACCCGTACGCCGCCACGCCCGGGCTCAACGGGCGGATGGACGAGCTGCGCGCCGCGGTGGGGCGCCACGCGCTCCGGGGGCTCGACGCGGCGCTCGCGCGGCGGCGGGCCTACGCCGAGCGGCTGCGCGCGGCGGCCGCGGCGGCGGGGGGCTTCACGCTCCAGGCGGCGCCCGCCAACGTCGAGAGCAACCACCAGAACCTCGGCGTGCTCTGCGACGCGATCGACCTCGCGCGCGGGGTCTTCGATGCGCACGGCGTCGGGACGCGGCGGTACTTCCACCCCGCGCTCCACCGGCTCCGCGGGGCGCCGGGCGGGCGCGCGATCCCGGTCGCCGAGCGCGTGGCGGAGGCGGTGCTGTGCCTCGCCCTCCACGCGCGGATGGACGAGCGGACCCTCGCGCGCGTCGAGGCCGCCGTCGCCCGCGCGGGGGCCGCGCAAGGAGCGGTGCGATGAAACTCAGCGTGGTGATCCCGGTGTACAACGAGGCCGCGGTGCTCCCCGAGCTCACGCGGCGCGCGCGGGCCGCGGCGCTCGCGTGCGACGCGGAGGCCGAGGTGATCCTGGTCGACGACGCGAGCGGCGACGCGACCCGCGCGCTCGCCCCTGCGCTCTCCGACGCCGTGGTCCGCTTCGTCCACCTCGCGCAGAACCGCGGGCAGACGGGCGCGACGCTCGAGGGCGTCGCCCACGCCCGCGGACGCGTCGTGGCCGTGCTCGACGGCGACCTGCAAGACCCGCCTGAGCACGTCGTCGCGCTCTACGCCGCGCTCGCGGCGAACCCCGCGGCCGACGTCGCGTACGCGGTGAAGCGTTCGCGGCGCGAGTCGCCCGGCGCCCGCGCGGCCTTCGCGCTCTACCATGCGCTCCAGGCGGCCTTCGGCGAGCTCCCGCTGCCGGCGGGGGCCGGGAGCTACTGCGCCTTCCGCGCGGGCCTCCGCGGCGGGCTCCTGGCGCGGCCAACGTCGCGCGCCAACCTCGCGACGCTGCTGGCCACCGGCCGCGCGCCCTTCGTCGCCGTCCCCTACGACAAAGACCAGCGCGCCGAGGGCGACTCGCGGGTCGGCGCGTGGGGCCTCTGCCGCGAGGCGCTCGACTCGCTCGCGGCCACCGGCGCGCTCCGGCGCGGGGCGCTCGCCGTGGCGGTGGGCCTCGCGGCCGGCGCCGCCGCGTTCGCGCCGCACGCCCTTCGGTTCCCCACGGCGACGGCGGGGGCGGGGGTCGGCGCGCTCGCCGTCGTGCTCGCGACCGCGCGCGAGCGTCGCGTCGCCGCGCCGGCGGGGCCGTGACCTTCCTCGCGCTCGCCCTCGCCGCGCTCGCCCTCGGCGCGGCCTGCGCGTGGGCGGCCCTCGGCCCCGACCGCGCGGCGAACGCGCTCGCGGCCTTCGCGCTCCTCGCGGCGCTCGGGTGCGGGGCCGCCGCGCTCGCCGACCCTTCGCTCGCCCGCGACCTCACGGTGCTCCACGAGGGCGGCTCCGCGCGCACGCTCGACGCGCTCTACGGCCTCGACCAGCACGCGGGCTGGCTCTGGCGCGACGCCGCCCGCTCGCCTCTGGGACGCGCCGGCGAGCTCCCCGTCGCCGCCCTCCTGCGGGTGAACCTCGTCCTCGCCGCGCTCTCCGCCGCGGCGCTCGCGGTGCTCGCCGCGGTCGCCACGGGGCGCCCCGTCGCCGCCGCCGTCGCCCTGCTCCTCCTCGCCTCCTCGCGCGGCTTCTGGAACGGCGTCCTCTCCGAGACGCCCGCCCCGGCGGTCTGGTTCGCCTTGGCGTCCGCGGCGCCAGCCTGGAGCATCCTCGACGACGCACACAAACGCCCGCCCCGGCACCACCTCCTCGCCCTCGCCTCGATCGCCGCGAGCGGTGCCCTCGCCGCGGGGGTTCGCGCGGAGTTCGCGATCTACGCCGCGCCCTTCGCGCTGCTCGCCGTCGCGGTCTTCGTCGCCGGCGCGTCGGCGCTCGACCCGGCCTGGGCGCTCACCCGCGCGGCGCTCGCCCGCGTGCTCCATGCGCCGTGGCCGCTCCGATTGGCGCTGGTGCTCGGGCTCCTCGCGCTCACGGGCCTGAGCCCGTACCTCGACTTCCACGCGCGCCTCTTGCTCGCGGCCGCGGCGCCGACGCTCGCCCCGCGCGCGCCCGTCGCGCTGCTCGCCGTGACCCCGGCGCCCGCCGTGGCGCTCGCGCTCGTCGGGTGCGCGCGCCTCGCGCGGGGCGGGGCGGCGCGCGCCCTCTTCGCGGCCGGCACCTCGGGGCTCTTCGGCGTCTACCTCGTCGCGAGCCACGGCGTCGGCTGGGAGATGCTGCGCTACGGCGCGATGGGCGCGATGGGCGCGTGGCTCGCGGCCGTGGCGGGCTGGCTCGCGCTCGAGGACGTCGCCGCCGCGCGCGCGTGGCACCCCGCCTGGCGGTCGTCGCTCGCGATGGTGCCGCTCCTCTTCGCGCCCGGGCCGGGCTCGGTCGACCCGACGGGCCCAGGCTGGTGGGACGCTGACGTGCGCGGTCGTGCGCGGCCCTGGCTCCGCCTCGCCGACCAGACCCACCAGCGCGAGGCGCGCCTCGTCGTCCAGGCGCTCACCGAGGCGCCCGACTGCCTCTTCGTCGCCCGCGCACGCCGCCGCGGCGACCCGCACGGCGCGATGGAGCTCGTCACCTTCGACGGCGGCCACGCGCCCCGACCGGCCCCCGCGGGCGCCACCTTGCGGTCGCTCCGCGCGGGCTCGCGCCGCTGCGTTCGCTACGTGCGCACCCTCGACTGCAACCTGCTCGACCCCGTCGCGGCGCCCTGCGCCGACGACCTCCGCGGCGCGGCGGAGGAGTTCGCGGTGCGGGAGCGCGCCGCCCTCTACAGCGACCCCGGTGAGTACGGCGCCCTCGCCCCCGAGGTGCGCTACGGCGTGTGGCGCGTCGAGCCCTGACGCGCGTTGTCAAAACACGCGATCGACGCGTGTGCACACTCCCCACATTGCCGCGCGGGCGCGCCTCAAGGTACCTTCGCCCACCGTCGTTGCCCGGGGTCACGATGACCTCACGCCGACGCCCCACCCACCGGATGCTGCGCCTCACCGCCCTCGCCGCCGCGCTCCTCCTCCTCCTGCCCTCCGCCGCGGCCGCGCAGAGCGTCGCCGCGCCGATCCTCGCGCTGCGCACCGCGCGTGCCCCCCGGGCGCGCGTCCGCGCGATCGAGGACATCGCGCGCATGCGCCCCATCGGGGGCCGCGCCGCGCTCGAAGACGCGCTGCGCGACCGGGCCGCGTCCGTCCGCCGCGCCGCCGCCATCTCGCTCGGCGAGCTCGGCGACCCCGCGGCCATCGCCGCGCTCAACGCCGCCCAGCGCGACCGCGACCGCAACGTCCAGCGCGCCGCCAACGCGAGCGTGCGGGCGCTCGGCACGCTCCCGCAGGGCCCCGGCAACGCCGTCGGCGCGCTCGGTCAGCGCGCCATGCCCGCGGCCGCCGCGCGCCCCGCGGCCCCGCCCCCGGTCGACTGGCGCACCGTGCGGGTGGTCGTCGGCGTCGACCGGATCGCCAACCGCGCCTCCGCCACGCCCGCCGACCTCGACGTCGCCCGGGAGGCGATGCGCCTGGCCGCGCAGACCACCGTGGGCGTCGCGCTCCACCCGGGCGGCCCGCTGCCGGCGGTCGCGCAGCAGCGCCTGCGCACGCGCGCGCTGCGGTGGTTCTCGCTCGAGGGCTCGGTCACGCAGCTCCAGCGGCAGCAGGACGCGGCCGGCGTGCGGGTGCGCGCGGAGCTCTCGCTCGCGATCGTCGCCGAGCCCGCGCACAACATCGTCGGCACGCTCTCCACCGCGGCGAGCGCGCAGGAGCCGCCGCCCCCGCCGAGCGCGCCCGACCCGTGGGCCCGCCTCACCCGCACCGCGCTCGAGACGGTGGCCCGCGGCGCGATCCAGCGGATGCAGGAGCAGTTCGCGGCGCCCGCCGCGCGCCGCCGCTGAGGGGAGTCCACGTCGCGCGCCCCTTCGGTGGTCGACCGAAGGGGCGCGTCGCGTTTCGAAGGGGGGATCAGGCCGACGCGGCGACGGCGTCGTAGCGGGGGGCGGGCGCGGCGGGGGCCTCGTCCTTGGCGAAGAACGCGCGGTTCGCGAGGCGCTGCATCAGCGGGCCGAGGCGCTCCTGGAGCTTGCCCGACGCGAGCTCGCGCAGCACCGCGACGTCGGCCGCCACCTGCGCGCGGAACTCCGGGTCGCGCGCGGCCGCGGCGGCCTTCACCGCGACGCCCGGCGCGGCCTCGGCGGCCTTGCGCGCGAGCGACGCGGCGCGGGAGAGCCTGTCCTTCACGCGCTCGGCGCGCGACTTCGTGATCAGCGGGGCCACCTCGAGCACGAGGTCGGCGGCGGTGCCGGCCTTCACGTGCGGGGGCTTGTGCAGGGGCGCGTTGTACGAGGGGTGGGCCGCGAGGAAGTCGCGCACCTGGGCCTCCGTCACGCCGCACTCGGCGAGGGTCTTCTGGAGCTCGTCCTCGGCCACCTGGCGGGCCTTGAAGGTGTACATCTGGACGCGCGAGTAGAAGTTGGTGGCGCCGTCGCCGCTGGTCTCCACCGCGCAGAAGATGGTGCCGGGGTAGCGCGCGGTGATGAGGCTCTGCACGCCGTCGGAGACGCCCGAGGAGGGCATGCAGCCGAAGGGCTTCACGCTCACCGTCATGTGGGCCTTCGACATCACCGTGTTGAGGATGAGCTTGCCCACCTCCATGTGCCCCTCGCCGCCGCGGAGGTCGTCGGAGTAGAAGGGACGCGCCACCTCGGCGACGAGCTCCATGTCGGGGAGGTGGTAGTCGTGGAGGCCGGCGGGGAGCGCGAAGGCCTGGAAGCCGAGGCGCAGGCCCCACTCGGCGAGGCGCAGCGTGGCGAGGCGCTTCGCGACGTCGAAGTCCTTCATCTGGTGGAGGCCGCGCGGGTCGACGTCGTCGACGCGGAGCTCCTGGCGCTCGCGCGTGTCGCGGCCGATCTCCCAGATGTTGTAGAGGATCCACGCGGTGGTGAGCTGGATGTCGTTCTCCGCCCCCTCGGTCTCGAGGAACTTCTGGAGGTGGTAGTTGCCGTCGCCCTCGGTGGTCATCGCCCAGAACTCGCCGATGATCGACACCTTCGGGCGGGCGCGGAGCCGGTCGACCTTCACCGCCGCGAGCAGCTTGCGGCACTTGTAGAGCGCGACGAGGACGTTGGTGCGGGCGTAGAGCGCCTCGTAGACGATCTTCTTGCACTCCTCGAGGGTGCGGTCGGTGGCGCCGGGCTCGACCTCGTAGGGGCGGATGCGGTACCCGAGCGCGTTGAGCACGTCGCCGGCCACGATGCCCTTGATCATCCCGATGAAGAACTCGGGCGTGAGGGCGATGCCGGGCTCCTCGCCCGAGGCCTGCGAGAGCCCGCCCTGCTGCTGGAAGAGCATGACGCGGAAGCCGTCGAAGCCAGCGTCGCGCAGGGCCTTGCGGTACTCGGTGACGTACATCCCGAAGCGGCACGGGCCGCACGCGCCGGCGCTGAAGAAGACGTACTTCTTCATGATCTCGTCGGCCGACATGCCCCGCTCGTCGCGCAGGGCGATGAGGTACTGCACCAGGTTGCCGACGGTGAAGTAGGTGGGGTTGCACTGCCCGCGGTTGCCGAACTCCTTGCCCGCCTGGAGGGCGCTGTAGTCCGGCGCGTCGAGGTGGATGACGTTGTACCCGAGGCCGCGGAATGCCCCCTCGACGAGGAAGTCCTGGGCCTTGGTGAGGCCGCCGATGAGCAGGGTGACGCCCTCGCGCTCGGCGCGGGCCACCTCGGGGTTGAGCATGTTGTCGACCCACTGCTGGCGCGACTCCTTGAGGCCGAGGCGCTCGCGCTCGAGGCGCTCGAACTCGCGCATCGCGGCCTCGATGTCGACGTCCGCGTCGACGGCCGAGGGCGCCGGCGGCGCGCCGACGAGGGGGAGGTGGCGCTTGGGCGCCTGCGTTTCCATCACCATGACGTCGTTCTCTCTTTCAGGCGTTGACGGGGACCATCGTGCCGTCGGCGTTCTTCTTCTTGAGGGTGACGAAGCCCGCGGGGGGCTCCGGCGCCGCGGCGATCACGGGCTTGTAGGCGAGGAGCTTCGCGCCGAGGGCGGCGATCTGCGCCTCGATCGAGGGGTCGCTCTGGCGGCGCGCGGCGAGCTGGGCGCGCTTGAGCTCGAGCAGCTCGAGGCGCTTCTTGTCCATCGAGAGGGCCAGCTCGGCCTTCTTGCGCGCGGCGTCCTCCAGCGCCTCCTCGTAGAGCTTGAGCGAGTGGGCGTAGGTCTTCACGCGGATCTTGATCGACCCGCCGGGCTTGTTGGCGTCGATGTCGTGGAGCGCGGCGTAGGGCGTGGCGCTGGTGGAGACGACGCTGTCGACGATGCCGTAGGTGGGCGCGTCGTGGCCGCACTTGAAGCTCGACAGGTCGAGCACCACCACGTTGGGGTGGCGCGAGGCGAACTTCGCCGCCCACACCTTCTGCGCGCTGTTGGCCGAGTAGTTCTCGGGCCAGATGTCGTTGATGTTGAGCGGGTGCTGGCCGCGGGCGACCTCGTCGCGGAAGATCTGCGCGAGGTAGCCCGGGTCGCGCGGCAGCGAGCGCACCGAGAGGATCGGGTACCCGAGCACCTGGAACTCCTCGGGGATGCCGTGGTTGAGCCCCGGGTCCGAGTGGTACGGGCGGCCGAGCATCACGATCGCGACGCGGTTCTCGTCCTCCACCGTGTCGAGGATGGCGCGGCCCTTCTCCTGGAGGTCCTTGTCGAACTCTTCGAGGGCCGCGAGCGCCTCGCGGTGGGCGTGGTCGCTCTCGTCCTCGGTGACGCCGAGGCGCGGCCCCCACGTGTCGAACATCCGCTTCGCCGTCAGGTGCAGCTCGCTGAAGGTGAGCGGCGTGTCGACGTACTCGATGCCGCGCGTCTTGAAGAAGTCGATCTCCTTCGTGAACGCTGCCTTGATGACCTCGGGGGTGCCCGACACGATCGGGCAGGAGGTCTTGTCCATCACGCCCTCGCCGAACGACGGCACGTGCGTGAGGACCGGGAAGAAGATGTACTTGAGCTTCCGCTCGGGCGAGTGGTGGTGGAAGAGCAGGTTGTGGATGTGGGCCTGCGCGACCTTCGACGGGAAGCAGGGGTCGACCGAGCCGTACTTGCCGCCCTCGACCCAGAGCTCCTCGGTGGTGGCGTCGGAGAACACCACGTTCTGCTTCGGCACCCCGAGGGCCTCGAAGTAGGCGCGGAAGTAGGGCGCCGTCGAGTACATGTTGAGCACGCGGGGCATCCCGATGCGGACGCGCCGGAGGTTCTCCTGCACGGCGGGCGACGAGCGCCGGAAGCCGCGGGTGACCTCCACCTTCTTGATCGAGAAGAGCCCGCGCTTGACGGCGAAGTCCTTCACCGGCGACCCCTCCGCGGGCATCGGGGCGGGCTTGTGGAAGCTCATGAAGGCCCGCTTCGACTCGTAGTCGACGAGGTTGGGAAACTGCTTCGCCACCTTCTTCCGCTCGGCGACGAGCGCCACCATCGCGTCGTGGCTCTCGACCGTGCCCTTCTCGCAGGAGAAGCCCGAGATGTAGCGGGAGGTCGAGCCGTCGGGGCGCTGCGCGTCGATGAAGGTGCGCTTGCAGTTGTTCTCGCAGAAGTGGCAGACGGTGCTCTCGTCGTTGCGCGCCTCGTACTGGATGTCGATCGCCGCATCGAGCCCGATGAAGCTGGAGCGGCCCTTGCGCTTCACCACGCGGAGCGTCTCGAAGGCCGCCCCGAGCGCGCCGGCCTCGCCGGTGTGCGGGTGGACGAACACCTGCGCCCCCGGCACGCGCTCCTTGATGTAGTCGACCTGCGCCTTGACCGCCGCGAGGTTGTACTGCGTGCCGCCCTGGAGCACGTAGCGCGTGCCGAGGGAGGCCAGCCGCGGGATCTGCACGACGTACTGCCAGACGTTCTTCGGCAGCACCTGCGCGAGGCCGGCGAGCAGCTCCTCCTTCGAGAAGCCCTCCTTCTGGAAGTTGACCCGGTCGGTGTCGAGGAACACCGCGCACCCGTACGAGAACTTCGGCGCCAGCTCCGCCCCGAAGGCCGTGTCGGCGTACTCCGTCACCGGGAGCCCGAACTGGTCGGCCATCGCCTGGAGCAGCATCCCGTTGCCCGCCGAGCACGAGTTGGACAGGCGGAAGTTGGCGATGTCCCCGTTCTTCATGAACAGGACCTTGATGTCCTGCCCGCCGATGTCGCAGATGACGTCGACCTCGCCGCAGTACTTCACCGCGCTGATCATGTGGGCGACCGTCTCGACGACGTTGACGTCCGCGCGGAGCGTCTCGTGGAGCACGTCGGCCGCGTAGCCCGTCGCGCCGAAACCCAGCACCTCCAGCGTCGCGCCCTTCGAGGCCACGTACGCGCGGAGCTGGCTGAGCAGCTCCTTCATGTCCTGGATGGGGTTGCCCTTGGAGAGCTGGTAGGCCTTGCAGACGATCTCCGAGTCCTCGTCGACCAGCACCGCCTTCGAGCTGGTGCTGCCGCCGTCGAGCCCGATCACCGCCCGCACGTGCTGCCCCGGGGCGAGCTCCATCGGCTTGAATTTCGGGATCGCGTAGAGGTCCTTGAAGACGTCGGCCTCCGAGCGATCTTTCACGAGGGGAGGGCCCGCGCTCTCGCCGAGGCGCGCCTTGCGCCCGTTGGTCATGTAGTCGACGAGGCCCGCGAGGCCGCTGTAGCGCCCCACCTCGGCGGGCTCCTTCAGCCCGTACACGCACGCCCCGAAGGCCGCGTAGTACTGGGCGTTCTCGGGGACGAAGACCACCTCCTCGATCGGGCGGTCCTTGGGCCAGTCGTAGCCGCGCTCCTCCCAGGTCTCGGGGATGCGCTTGCGCCAGCACTCCTGGAGGAAGGGGAGGTACGTGTTGGGCCCGCCGAGCAGCAGCACCTTGTGGCGCAGCGTCGAGCCGCGCGTGAGCACCGAGAGGTTCTGCAGCACGATCGCGTCGGCCAGCGAGCAGAGGATCTCGTTCGACGGGATGCCGCTCTTCACCAGGTTGACGATGTCGGTCTCGGCGAAGACTCCGCACTTGGCCGCGACGTGGTGGAGCTTCGAGTCGTCGAAGTGGATCGTCCGTACGACGTCCGCGGCGAGCCCCACCTTGATCATGCACTTGTCGATGGTGGCGCCGGTGCCCGACGCGCACTTGTCGTTCATCGACGCCTGCGCGGTCTTCTCGCCGGTCTTCTCGTCGCCCTTGAAGATGATGATCTTCGCGTCCTGGCCGCCGAGCTCGATCACGCTCCCGACGTCGGGGTGGAGCTTCTCCACCGCGAGCGTCACCGAGTTGACCTCCTGGACGAACTTCCCCCCCAGCGACGCGCAGAGGGGCGCCGCCCCGGAGCCCGTCAGGAAGATCCGCCACGCCTCGCGCGGCGAGTCGGGGAAGGCCGCCTCGATCGCCGAGAGGAGCTCGTGCACCTTCTCGGGCTGCTTGGTCAGGTGGCGCTGGTAGTCGCTCCACAGGATTTCCAGCGAGTCGGGGTCGAGCACCACGGCCTTCACCGTCGTCGAGCCCACGTCCACGCCGACCACCACCGGTTGTTCACGCGCCATCGAGCACCACCGTTCCCTGCGATGACTGACACGTCAGTCAGTCGGAGGCGCAGTCCTAACCCGGGGCGCAGGATCCGCGCAAGGGCGGGACACCCGTGTCGGCTTCCACAAGTGGTTGGCGCCTTCCACAAGTTGATGGCGCGTCTTCCTGAAGTTGATGGCGCCGGCGGCGCCAGACCCCGCCGCTCTTCGTATCGGCGCCCGGCGTTCCGCGAGGAGGGGTTCAGGGGCCGGTCGGGCGAAGTGCCGTCTCGCGCGCCCGGTAGACCAGCGACCGAAGCACCCTTGCCTCTGGTGCCACTCCCCGCCGGACGAGCTCGCGCCGCACGCCGGAGACGGTCACGGCGGCCCCCCGCTGGCGCAGGGCTTCGATGGCGTCGTCGACCTTGAGCGCGACGTTCTCGGCGCCGGTCGCGATCTCGCCGACGCTCCGTTCGAGGTGGTGGATCGTCTCGAGCGACACCCCGGCCTCGAACGCGACGCGGTCCACGGTTGCGGGCGCGCCCTGGGCGCGGAGTCGCTCGGCGGTCGCGAACACGCGCGCTCGGATGCGGTCGCGGCGGCGGGCCGCGGAATCCGACGGTTGGCGAAGCCCGGCGAGGGAGACCGGGCACAGCCTGCGTGTCGCGGCGTTGAAGGTCACCTGGAAGCGGCGGGTGACGTCGGCCAGGTCGGGCCATGATGCCAGACGCCAGGCCAGGGCGAAGGTGAGCGCGTTCCGCTCGTGGGCGTCGGCGGCCACAGGCTCCGCGGGGACGTTCAGGGCCCGGAGGAGCTCGACCCGCCCGGCCGGTTTGAGGCGCTCGATCCAGCGCTGGAGTCCCCACACGGCGCCGAAGTCGCACGACGGTGTGTCGAGGGCTACGAGGGCCTCGCGGGTGGCATCGCGGACGACGGCGGGCTCCGCGGATTCGTCGCACGCAGACCCGCGGGCGAGACCCTCACCGCACCGCCAGCAGGACGCGAACGGGGCCCGCCAGTGGAGCTGTCGGAGGTCGAGCGGGGCGGCGCAGGTCGGGCAGGCGTCGCGAAGGCGCACGCCGTCGTTGGGGCACCAGAGCACCCACTCCAGCCGCCAGCACCGGCGGAGGTAGGGGGCGTCGTCCTGGGCCAGGCATCGGGGACACCACCGCGCCTTCGGGCGCGACGCCCGGCGGCTCGCCGACAGCACCCACCTGCCGGCAGCTCGAGGGCCGAGGCGGCGCGAGACGTCGAGGAGGGTCATCGCGCGGATGGCGGCCGCGTCGCCGTGTCCGGTGCGCTCGGAGAGCACGTCCCAGAGTCTTCCGTCCTCACGCATGTCGAGGTCGACGGCGGAGTGGAAGCGGCCGTGGATGAAGGCGAACCACGCCGCAGGAGAGGCACCGTTCGCCCGCGCCGTTCGTGCGAACCAGCTCGTCAGCGACTCCCCGTCCCGTGGCCGCGGATGCGCCGGCCAGCGGCCCGTCATCTGCCGCCTCTGCCGCGGAGCTGTCGCCGCTCCACGAGCGTCTCCAGGGCGGCCGGCGTGACGCACTCCTCGCCGGAGCGCAGCGCGTTGATCGCCATCCGTTGAAGCAGATCGACGACCCCGCCGAGGCACCCGTCGGACGCCTGATGGAGTAGCTCGATCGACGACTGCGTGAGGGGCTTCTGCTCGCGGAGGGGCAGGGTCTTGAGCACCATGTGGACGAGGGCGGCGAACTCCCGGTTCAGTTGCCACGCGGGGAGGTCCATCGGGCGGAAGCGGTTGCACACCTCGGGGTCGGTCTGGAGGACGTGGTGCGCCCGCTCGGTGCCCACCAGGACGACGGCCGTCTGCGCCTTGCTGCCGAGGCTTTTGAGCCGATTGAGGAAGGTCTCCATCAGGCGCGGACTGCCGGCCAGGACGTTGTGGATCTCGTCGATGACGAGCAGGCGTACGCCGCGCACGTGGAAGATGTTCGCGACGCGCTCCCAGCACTCCTCGCGCCCCACCTTGGTCGTGCGCGTGTCGCCGAGGCGGTGGAGGATCTCGCGGGCCAGCGCGATCTCGTCGGGGCGCGCGGGGGCCTCCACGTAGGGGACCCGGAGCGGCTCGGCTTCGTCGTCCGGTTGCTCCGCGCCGTCCCTGGCGCGTATCGCTTGCTGAAACTGGCGGATGATGGCGGTCTTCCCATTGTTGGTGGGCCCGATGATCGTCATCCCCTTCACCCGGTCCAGCCGCGACCTGCACGGCCGCTCGCGCGGGCTCTCCGAGTAGATGTACTCGAGCTCTTCCAGGATCGCTCGAGCCTTCGGGTACGGGATCCAGCTTCCAGATTGGATGACCCGGATGCGCTCGGGGGAGGGGAGGGCGTGGAGTTCCTTTGTCTGTGTCGTTTCCATCATGGCCTCGTTGGGCGTCCCGCTGCGTCGTTCACCGGGGCGACGCGCGGTAGTTCAGGACCGGGCTCCCCCAGTCCGTCGGCGGCTCGAACTCCGTCGACAGCTCGCTTGCCGCTGCTCGCGGCGGGGGCTTCGCGGCGGAACGGGGCGACTGCGCGGGCTGCTCTGCGTGGGCCGCGGCCGCGACGCGCTGCCGCGTGGCGCGCTCCGCGAGCCGTCGCTCCCGCTTGGCCTGGGTCGTCTTCTGGGTGGCGGACTCGACGATCGCCTGGACCCGCCGCATCGTCTCGAAGACGTCGGCCTCGTCGAAGGCGTCGCGCTCCGCCTTCAGGACGGCTTTCGCGCGGCGGAGCTCCATCAGCGAGAAGTCCCCCACGGTTCGGTCGCGGCAGGGAACCTTCACGGGCGCGCCGCCCTCCGGCGGGATCACGTGGATGCAGCGCATGTTGCGCGGGTCCCACTTGAACTCGATGTGCTTGGGCTGCCTCGAGGAGTTCCCTCGCCAGGCGTTGAGGACGCCGTCCGAGTAGGTCACCCCCTCGAAGGAGATTCCGTCGCGCTGGATGGTGCGGTGCGCCGACGGCAGCAGGGCCATCTGGAAGGCCCTCATGTCGATCGGCACGTGCGAGGGACCGTGCCCCTTCCCGATGGCGTCCTTCCAGGCCTGGAGCGGCGACCTGCCGAGCGTCCCGTGAGGCGTGACGTGGTAGAGCGCGATCTTGTTGACGAGGATCTGCTCGGCCTCGTCGAGCGTGAGACGCGCGGCCTTCGTGGCCTCGTAGTCGCCGCGCGCGGCGACGCTGGACTGCGTCGTCCCGGGGACCGAATGGAACCACCCGTTGATGGTGCCGAAGAGCCGTTCGACGGTGCCCTTGTAGTTCGGCCGCCGCACCGGGCTCCAGAGAACATCGATCTGGTACGTGGAGGTCAGCCGGTCGAACTGGGTCGATCTGAACTCCTTCCCGTTGTCGCAGTGCAGGCTCACCGGCAGGCCCCGCACAGGCCACCGCTCGGGCGGGATCTCGAAGCGCTTGCAGATGCCCTCCTTGGACTCGACGGCCTGGCCAAGACACATGGCGACCGAGAGGTAGGAGGGCGAGTCGAGCGAGAGGTAGTAGCCCGCGACCATCCGCGTGAGGCCGTCCTCCATGATGGTCAGGTACGCGCGGCCGATGTCGCAGCGGCTCTGCGAGTCCACGAGGATGACGTCGAGCGGCGTGTGGTCGACGAACAGGACCTGGAGCGGCTCGATCAGGTCGGGGTACGCGCCGCGCGAGGTGTCGTGGCGGGCCCTCGCGCGCGCCGCGCCCTCCCGGGCCCTCGTCGTGGCCCGCTGGTCGCGCAACTCCTTGATCCGGGCGCGGACGGTGTGGAGCGCGGGCGGGTCGAGATCCTTCTCCCGGAACACACGGCGGACCTCCAGGTAGGTCTCCGCCTGGGTGGGCGGTGGTCGACGGCAGTAGAAACCCACGAGCGTCTTCGTAAGGAGATCCTCACGCTCGGGCGACAGGCGCCGGCCGCCCTTCCCGCCGCGGACTTCGTCGCGGGGCAGCAGGGCCTTCGCGCCGCCGCGCTCGAACGCGCGCTTCCAGCGCTGAAGCGTCCGCGTGGAGAGGCCGTGCGTTCGCGCGGCTTCCTCGAGCCGCTGCTTTACGCGCGGCCCGTGGAGGAGGGGGGCGACGATGGTCTCGCGCCGCTGCGCCTCGCGCCACGCCTTCTCCGACCCATCGGGCCGTGCAGGCTGCGTCGGCGTCGAGGGGGGCGCGAGCGTCAGCGTACCGGCGCCGATGTGGGCCCAGAGGTCGACCACGCGACGCTCGTCCGTGGGGGTGAGCACCATTGCCTGCTGGGGGTTCGACTTCTCGAGGAGGGTCACCTCCTCGCCCCCCAGCCAGAGCTTCGTTCCGACGGTGAGGTGAACGACATCTCTCACGGCGCTCTCCCGCGAAATAGGCGCGTTTCCAGGTCGGGCGGTGCCATCGGGTCGTCGCGCAGCTCTCCCCTCCAGACGAGGTGGAGCGCGCAGGACTGCGCGCCGCCGTCGCCCAGGCGGCCCACGAGCTCGCCGAGGGTGATGCCCGGGGTGCACTCCACGAGGTCGAGGACGCGCGGCCCGACCGTCGGCAGCGCGGCCGGCGCTCGACCGTGCATGTTCAGCCGGTTGGCGCGCTCGAGGAGGGGGCCGCCGATCTCCGCGTTCGTGCGCAGCCGGAACGTCCACCCCTTCGCCGTGCAGAAGGCGCGGGCGGCGTCGAACGCGAGCTCGAGGTCCGCCCGCTGCTCGACGCTCATCCTGCCGAGGTCCTGGTCGTACTTGACCTCGACCAGTTCGACGGCCCCGTCGACGTACTCGACCCGGGCGTCGGGGGTGTAGCGGCGCTTGCCGCGCGGGCCCTCGAACTCGATGCGGCAGGGCTGCTCCTCGAAGGTCCGCACGCGCGGGTCGCCGTCGAGCAGGAGGAAGAGGTTTCGCTCCAGGATGGACTCGTGGGCGACGGTGCGGCCCGCCTTCCAACTGAAGTAGCGCCCCGTCACGCCGCGCTGTTTCGAGCGGATTTCGCGGACCGGCATCACGCGCCTCGAGCACTGCGGAACCGGGTGACGGTGCCGACGCCGACCCGCCCGTGGCGCCCGTTTCGCGGGCCCATGGGACGCAGCCGACGGCGCGCCCGCCGCAGACACGCGCGCATGCGACGCAGCTCTCGGCGGCAGTTCGGGCACGGGCGCCCGCAGGCCACGTCGAGCAGCTCCTGGTCCTGCTCCGTCAGGGGCGTCTCGTCGAGGTAGACGACCCCGCGGGCGTCGTTCGGGCGCCTCCTTGCGTGACGCCAGAGGCAGCACGCCGCTGCCCCAAGCGACGGGTGGGACGTCCCGCAGCCACCTCCTCGCAGGCTCCTACAGGTGACCCGCTCGCGGCTGGTACGCGGGCTGGGCCGACGACATCGACTGCACATCACGGGCTCCATCGGGCCTCCTCCACCCCGCGCACGGCGGGGCACTGAACGCATGTGCAGTCTTGACGATTGCTAGCAGATGTCAAGGCTCGTCATGTCGTCGACTTGCTGCCCGCGGCGACGACGGGAAGACCTTGCAGGAACGCAGCCGTCGATCCCTTGGTCGCGCTGCGGGAGCGTGGTAGCGACCCGAACCGAGAGCATGGCGGAGCCGAAGAGGAAGAAGTCCACGTCGCCCAAGTCCCCCGCGAAGGCCCCCAAGCCTGCGGGTGGCGACGCCGTCCTCTACGTGCGCATCTCCGGCGAACTGGACGCCGATCTGGATGCGTGGGTCGAGGCGCTCAAGGCCGAGCACCCGGGCTTCAGCATCTCGAAGTCGGATCTCGTCCGCGACGTGTTGATCCGCGCCGTGCGCGATCGGAAGGCGCCCGCCGCGGGCGGCTGACGAGCGTCCGCGTCGGTCAGCGAAGCGAGGCCCCAGGTCCGCGCAGGTGTGTCAGCGTGGGGACGCATCGCGCCGACAAGCAATGAGCCGCGCGCTCGATCAAGCCGGCGGCGGGCGCCGCTTCGGCCGCGATGTGGTCGTGCGCTCGGGAGGATCGGTCTCGAGCTGAGGGACAGCAGGTGCCTTCTTGGGGCGCCCCCGTCCGCGCTTCTTGAACGGCGGGGCTGGCGCGAACAGCGCCTGCACCTCCACGCCGAACCCCTCGGCGAGCCGCACCAGGGTCGCGACCGTGAGGTTGCTGCGGGCCGCTTCGACCACGCGGAAGAGGGTGGGGTCGAGCTGCTTGCACTGGAACGCAGCCTCCTCCTGCGTCCACCCGCGCGTCGTGCGGAGCTCCCTGACGTTCGCGGCGACACGTTCGACCGCCGCCCGATACCCCTCGCCGAACAACTCGGCGCGAGTCTCGACTCGCTTCCTCACGTGCGCCGCGTCGCACCGATGAGCCTTGCGAAAAATGGCTCATGCGCCATATAGATCGCCCGGCCCGCCGCGATCAGGCGGGGCGCAAGGAGGTCGAGGCACATGAGGATGATGGGCCTGCATCTGGCGGCGCTGGTGTGCTGCGCGTCGTGTGGCGACGCGGGGAACCCACCCGGCCCGAGCGCCGGGGTCGATGCGGCGGTTACTCCGCCGCCGTGCTCGGCGGACACGCTCAACGACCCGCAGAACTGCGGGGCGTGCGGTCGTGCGTGCGACGCCGAGGAGTCGTGCACGTCGGGGGCGTGCGTCCCTCGCGATCCGCTCCCCGACTACGCGAGCTGTCGCGACGGTACCGAGCGCGACCCGCGGTGCGGCTTCGGGCGAAACTGCGTGTCCGTCGGCAGTGGTGGCCCGCGGGTGTGTGCTCCGTCCTGCGCCCTGGATGAGGCCAGGTGTCCGGCCGCGCCGGCGGGCTCGGACGCCCGACCCGCGTGCACCCGGCTCGTGCTCCGCTGCCTGCTCGCCTGCACCGGCGAGACCACCTGCCCGGCCGGGCAGACGTGCCGGCTCCTCCCACCGGCCATGACGAGCGGCTACTGCGCGCCTTGACGTCGGCTCTCCGAGAAGGCAGACCCGCCCGGCGAGGGCGTCGGAGAGCGAGGACGCAGCATGGCAACAAGTGCCTTCTCAAACCGCTCCTCGCAGGTCACGCCCTGAATGACCCAGAATCGTGTTTTTGAAAGCAATTTTCGTGCCAATATACGGATTTTGCCTTTAAGTTAGCAGATGATCGGGTCAACGAGTTACGATCGAGATTGTGCGTCTGGTTCCCTCCATAGCGGCAGATCAAGCAGATGAGCGGAAGTCTCGCGGGGCGTTTTTCACCCCCTCAAAACTAGCTTCATTTCTGGCTGAATGGGCCGTTCGAGCACCTGGGGAGGTAGTGCTGGAACCATCGTGTGGTGAGGCTGCGATCCTCACCGCCGTCGCGGAGCGCGGCCAAGAACTTGGCGGTACGCCACTAGAGCTCTGCGGTTTTGACATCCATAGTGAATCCCTAGAGAAAGCCCGTCGTACGCTGGCAGACGTAGGTGCGCACGCGGAGCTGCATGTAAAGAACTTCTTCGATGTCCCGGCGGACCAACGCTTCGATGCGGTTGTCGGCAATCCGCCCTATGTTCGTTATCAATCTATTGGTGAGCAAGAACGCATCAAAGCGCAGCGCGTGGCGCTCGCGCAAGGGGTGCGCTTGTCGAACCAGGCTAATGCTTGGGCGGCGTTCGTGGTTCACGCCGCGGCATTTCTCAAGCCGAATGGTCGGCTTGCCCTCGTCTTGCCGGCAGCACTGTTGACCGTTAACTACGCAGCTTCAGTACGCCTCTTTTTGCTTCGACGTTTCCGCAAGGTTCGTTTGGTCATGTTTGAGGAGCGGGTGTTCCCCAACGTGACTGAGGAGGTGCTGTTGTTGCTGGCGGAGGGCCCGCGTCTTTTGGAGTCAGCCGCTCCCCCGCAGTTCGACGTGTTTCAGGTACATGACATTGCGGAACTTCCAGCAATTGCAGGGCTCCCAGATAAGAGCAAGCGGACGTGGAGCCCCGAAGCTGCGACCGATAAGTGGATGCACGCATTGGTCGATGCAGCAGCGACCAACGCGTACGAACTTGTGGCTCGCAGTCCAGGATTCACTGATCTGTCGACCTGGGGTGAGACAGACCTGGGGGCGGTTACAGGAAATAACTTGTTTTTTACGCTCACGCGGGGTGATGTCGCTACGCTCGAGTTGCGCGAGGACGAGGTGACGCGCATCTCGCCTCCTGGCTCGCAGCATTTGCGGGGGCTTACCTTTTCTAAGAAGGCGTTTGAAGAGATGGCTGAGGAAGGGGCTCGTGTCTACTTGTTCCGCCCAGATCCAGAGCGTCTGTCCCAGGGGTCACTTAGATATATCGAAGGCGGTGAGAGGCGGCGCGTTCACAAGGCATACAAGTGCGAGGTTCGTAAGCATTGGTTCGTTGTGCCTCCTGTGCGAGTTCCAGACCTGTTTCTTACTTACATGAACCACGACGCTCCGCGCCTTGTTTCGAATGGTGCGAAGGTGGCGCATTTGAACTCGGTGCATGGCGTCACTTTGAATCGCGGCCTGAAAAAACTCGGTGAAGAGTTGCTTCCCCTTGCAATGCTCAATAGTGCAACGCTGTTGGGTGCCGAACTCGTGGGACGTTCGTACGGGGGTGGGATACTCAAGATCGAACCGAAGGAGGCTGACCACCTGCCGCTTCCAACTCGTGTAACCCTAGAGCGCGTCGCCGTCCCGCTGCGCGTGCTTCAGCAGCAGGTCGGGAAGGAACTCCGTGCGGGAAGGCTCGACGAAATCGTGCAGTTGGTCGATCGCATTGTTCTTGGGGAAGCCCTGGAATTGAGTGACATTACGATTGGCACGCTGCGCTCGGCCAGAGCATCGCTCGTCAGTCGGCGACTGGCACGTGGGGGGAGATCAGCGTGATGAAGGAAACGTCGGCAAAAGACCGCCTGTATGCTGCACTTCGCAAGCTTCCTCCGAAGCCTGTTGATGTCCCTCTCGCACAGCCCACGGCAGCGAACGACGACGATGAGGAGGGAGACGACGACATTGAGGAGAGTGGAACTACAGGCAAGGTTTCGCAGGCCGAAAAAAAGGCCTACTCCGAGAAGATGTCCGCCGAACTAGCCCAAGCGTTTGCTGCGGAACTACGTTCGCGTGGGCTGCCCAATCCCCGCCCTGCGAATCCGGGCGGCGACGGGGGGAAGTCAGGGGCCGAACGCCGGATGTCAGGTGGGATTGGTGCCAAGAAGGTCGACGTTACTAGCGCAACCGAGGAAGCTGGACTCGTTCTCGCTATTTCAATCAAGACAATTAATTTCAAGGATGCTCGGTCGAGGAATTATCAGAAGAATTTGGTGAATCGTCGTGGTGATATGCTCTTCGAGGCGGTCACTCTGCACAGACGTTTCCCGTACGCGGTTTGCGCGGGTTTCCTGTTCTTTGATGAAGAGGCCAATCGCGACGGAACGTCTGGAAAGACCGGAAGGAAGTCGACGTTTCGCAATGCTCACGATGCGTTCAAACTGTTCACACATCGAATCGACTCGGCGGGACGTGATGAGCAGTTTGAGCGGTTTTATATTGCTCTTCATACCCTGAGTGCGACCAACCCAAAGGTTCAGTTTTTTCTCGCGGGCGAACCGGAGAAGGAGTTGGATCTCGATCGAATCTTCGATGAACTTGTCGAACTGGTTGCGTTGCGGGAACCGGATCTCTACGTCGCGGAAGGCGGGCAACTTCGAAGGCGTCGCTAGGTTGCGCAGGGCGGTTTTTTGGCGGCTGCGCACGGCAGGAATCTTGAGGAGAGATCACTTCGGGAGTTCAATTCCCTAAGTGAACTCAGCACTGCTTCCGTTGCGAGCACCGAATCGACGAACATCTCATATTTGAGGTCGCGCAGGTTCAGCGCCGCCGAGGCCGCAGCCGCAGTTGCGCCCCCCTCTTCGGCCGCCACGGCATCTTCGTGGAGGCCCTTGAGGTACGTCGGCAGGTAGCGCGGCCCGGAGAACGGCACCGGGAAGCTCCCCAACCCCATCGCAACGAGGTCCCTCGCGTCGTACGCCGCGGCGAGAACAGCGAACACGGCCGCCCCGGCCCGGGCCCGCACGGGCCCGTCCATGCTCATCGGCGTGGGCCCGCTTGACATCGGCGCGACGGCCGACCTCAGGTGCGCGCGGAAAGCGTCCCCGTAGGCGCCCGCCAGCTCGTCCCGCGACGCGCGTCCCCGCGACCACCGAACGGCGACCTCCAGCGCGCTAGGCAGGCGCGGGTCCATCTCGATGCCCACCCGGCCGGCCGCCTCGAGCGCGGCGCCCACCGCGAGGGCCAAGGTGAGGACCATCCGCTCGACGCTGATGCCGCGCGCCCAGGCGCCGCGCAGGGCCTCCAGAATCTGACGGTCATGCTCCGGGTCATAGTCCGTGTCGTGGTCGGGGCTGCGCTCCGGGTTGGAACGCAACCGCCCCGTGGACGCACCGCGGAGGAAGGCGTGAAGGGCGGCTGCGAGGGGTTGACCGCGGCGCGACGTCGGCATGGGGCGAGGGTACCAGACGATCTGCCGCGCATGCCGCGCCGAGGGGACGCGCCAGGTAGTCGTGGAATTTCTCCGGGATACGCCATGAACTTCTGGAAGGCTCTGCTTCCACGAGTTGATGGCATCCCAAGTGATTTCAAGCACTTTCGCGCTGGGACGGCGCCATCAACTGCCGCCACCCGACAACCCGATGCGGCGGAGGCGGGAGGAAGCGGGCGAGGGGAGCGCCGTGCGGGCGCTGCGTGCGGGCGCTGCATTCGGCGTGCAGTCGCTGCCATCGGGCACGGGCGCGGGCGCCGGAGATGCGGGCGGCGCGACGCGTCGGGCGGCTGGCACGCGCGCTGCGAAGGGGGGGGCGCGGGCGACGACGGGGCGCCCCGTCGGGGGAAGAGCCCTCGACGACACGTCACGCGAGGAGAGAGATCATGAAGCGGTTCGGGATGGCCTTCTGTATGTGCGCGATGATGCTCGGCTGCGGCGCGGCGGAGGGCGACGGCGCTTCCCCCGACGACGCGGCGGTCGACGCGGGCAACGGGGCGGCGACGAGCGTGCAGGCGCTGATCACGTGCCCGCGCGTGAAGGTGCGGCCGGCGACCTGCCGCGACTGGGTGTGCGAACGCGTCAACGGCTGCGTCATCTGCGCGTGCCGCGACCTGTGACCGCCGGGCGTCGCGGTCGCGTTGTCGACGGGCGCCTGAAGGCAACGGTCACCAGCAGACACCCTCGCTGTTGCACGCGAGCCCGGCGTCGCAGCCGGAACCCGCAGCGCGGCATCGCCCGCCCGCCGCGCCGTCCGGGATGCAGCGCTCGAGGCCGGGGTCGCCCGCACACCGCGAGCCGCCCGCGCAGGCCCCGCCCGCATTGCAGAGCGCCCCCGGGCCCAGGGCCGTCTGGCACACGCGCCGCCCGCATCCGGGGCCAGCGCAGGAGCACGCGAGCCCGGACTCGCAAGGAGCTTCCCCCACGCCGGAGCGACAGGCGCCTCCCATCTCGCCGAAGGGGACGCAGCGGTCGCCGCCGGTCGTGGGCTCGCACGTCGCGCCCGTGGCGCATCTTCTGCCCGTCGTGTCCCCCTGCGTGCACGGCATGTTGAAGGGGATGTTCGTCACGCAGCGGGGAACGCCCATCCCGCTCACGCACGACGAGCCCTCCGCGCAGGCCTGCGTCGCTGCGCAGTCCATCCCCAAGGGGATCGCGGGGTAGCAGAGGGCGTAGAGCCCGCAGGCGAGTCCGGGGTTGCACCGCGGCCCGCTCGCGGCGAGGCACGCTCCGCCTTCGGTGCCTACGATGACGCAGCGTCGCATCGCGCTCACGCCCGCGCACGAGGACCCCGCGGCGCAAGGGCCCGCGCCGAGGCCGCCGCAAAGCGCCCCGACGGGGATGGCCGTCCGGCACCGGGAGCCGTCGCAGGCGAGGCCCGCGTCACAAACCGCTGCGCCGACGCGGCGGCACCGCCCGCCCTCGGCCCCGTCCGCGACACAACGCGGCGGGTCGGACTGGCAAGACGACCCCTCCGCGCAGGCGCTCGTGGAGCCCGGTTCGCGGCAGGGCATCCCGGCGGGGATGGTCGACCAGCAACGCAGCGGCCCGAGCAGCCCGTCGGGGTTGCCGCACGCCAGGCCCGCGTCGCAGGTCGCCGCGCCCGCGCGAAGTCGACAGGCGCCGCCGAGCGCGCCGTCGGCGACGCAGCGCCACGCGAGGTCAGACCCCTGGCACGTGGCCCCGACGACGCACGCGTCCGACGCGCCGGCCAGTTGCGAGCAGGGCGCCCCGGTCGGGACGGGCGTGCGGCAGACCGCGCCGTCGCACACCAACCCGACGTCGCAGGGGGTTGCGCCGGCCCCGACGCGGCAGCGTCCGAGGGACGCGCCGTCCGCCACGCAGCGCTCCAGCTCCGAGCACGTGGCGCCGGCGGCGCATGCGTCGCGCTCGGTGTCGGGGTGGCAAGGCATGCCGATCGCCTGCGGCACGCGACAGAGGCGCTGTGAAGCACCGCAGGCGAGCCCCGGGTCGCACGGCGCGGTGCCCGTGATCGCCCTGCACTGGCCGCCCAGGGTGCCGTCCGCCACGCAGAACGACGTGGCGCCGTTCGGGATGCAGTGGGTGCCGGAGGGGCACACGCCGTCGGGGTCGCCGGGCGGACACGGGGTCGCGACCGGCGGCGCGTCCATCCGCGCGTCGGGTGCGGCATCGGGTGCGGCGTCGGGTGCCGCGTCGATGCCCGACTCGGTGGGGGAGACGTCTCCTGCGAGGACGTCCAGGGACGACGGTCCGTCGGGCGCACGCTCGCCATCCCCCACGGCGACGACGTCGGACGCGCGGTCGGCGGGCGTCGCGGCGTCCTGATCGGGAGGAGGCGCCGCGCCGCCGCTGCACGCGCCCAGCAGGACGAAGGAACACGGAATGGCACGCAGAAACCATCTGAGCATCGAGACGTCCTTTGATCGGGGCGGCAGCGTCACGGCGGCAACGTCTCCAGACGCGCTGTCGCGGGGCTCGTCACCACGAGCGTCGCGGGCGTCATCCCCTGGCTCGCGCAGCCCGCGAGCGCGAGCAGGAGCGGTGCGTGCGTGACGCGGCTCACGGCGCGCTCGCCGTCCTCGCGCAGCGGAAGCCGTACAAAGAACTCCGCATCGTGGCGGGCAGCGAATACCGCGAGCTCCCGCGGAGCGAGGTGGGCACGGAGCTGCTGCCCCACGTGCCGCCGCGCCCGGTGTGCACCTCGCTCGGCCCGTCCGCGCAGAGGGGGTCGGCGCGGGGTGAGCGCGCCCAGCACCTCGGGTCGTCGTAGGCCGCGTACACGTCGGCCGTCCACTCGCCGACGTTGCCCGCGAGGTCGAAGATGCCCGCGGTCGCGTCGAAGCTGGCGACGCGGCGCGTCCCGACGCCGTCCTCGCCGGGGCAGTCGTTCCATTGGGCGTGGGTGCAGGCGACGCCGCTGGCCCCGGTTGGCAGATCGGTGCCCCAGGGGAAAGGGCGGTCGTCGCCGAACTGGCCGCGCGCCGCGTACTCCCACTCCGCCTCGGTGGGGAGGCGTCCGCCGTCCCACGCGCAGAAGGCGAGCGCCGTGTACCAGTCGACGCAGTTGATCGGGTGCGCGTCGAGCGCCGACGCGAGCGAGGGGGGGACCTCCGTCGCGAGCTGCCAGTAGCAAGCGCTCGACCGCTCGAACGTCGGCGCAGTGACGGCCCCGGGCGTTACCATCCCCACCGGGTACGCCACCGGCCCCGTCGGCGCGGGGTGACCATCCGCCCAGAAGCGCCGGAAGCGCCCGACGGTGACCTCCGTCGCGTCGAGCACGAAGGGCGCCACGGTGATCCTCGTCTGGAGCGGCCGCGCGCTCAGGAGCGCCCCCTCCGCCACCTCACCCATCGTGAACTCGCCGCCCGCGAGCGCGATCAAGCCGCACCCGGGCTCGCTACGCCCCGCACAGCTCCGCGCCTCGACGCAGCGCCCCCCCGCGCACGCCTGCGTCGTCATCGAGCACGCCACCCCGCACGCGCCGCAGTGGGCCGCGCTCGTGGCGGTGGACGTCTCGCAGCCGTTGGCGGCGCTCGTGTCGCAGTCGGCGAAGCCCGCCGCGCAGGAGGCCACCTCGCAGCGGCCCGCGCGGCACGCCGGCGTCCCGTTGGCCACCGCGCACGCGGCCCGGCACGCGCCGCAGTGGGCGGGCGTCGTCCGGGTGTCGACCTCGCACCCGTTGGCGGCGTCGCCGTCGCAGTCCGCGAAGCCCGCCGCGCAGGCGAGCGTGCACGCGCCCGCGGCGCACGCGGCGGTCTGGTTGGGCCCGGGGGAGCACGCGCGGCCGCAGGCGCCGCAGTTGGCCGCCGTCCCCACGTCGGCCTCGCAGCCGTTGGCCGCGTTCATGTCGCAGTCGGCGAAGCCTGGGTTGCACGTGAAGGCGCAGCGGCCGGCCGCACAGGCGGGCGCGGCGTTGGCGGCGGGGCAAGGCGCGCCGCAGGCGCCGCAGTCCGTCACGTCGCTCTGGAGGTTGGTGCAGGTGCTGCCGCAGCGGGTGAGGCCCGCGGCGCAGGCCGCCGTGCAGGCCGCCGCGCCCGCGGAGGTCGAGCAGAGCGCCGATGCGCCGGCGCAGGCGTTGCCGCAGCGACCGCAGTTGGCCGGGGTGTCGAGCGCCTCGCAGCCGTTGGCCGGGTCGCCGTCGCAGTCGTCGAAGCCCGCCGCGCAGGTGATCCCGCACATCCCCGCCGCGCAGGCGGGCGCGCTGTTGGCGCGCGCGGGGCAGGCCACACCACAGCGCCCGCAGTTGGCCGCGCTCGTCGCGAGGTTGACCTCGCAGCCGTTGGCGGAATTCACATCGCAGTCGGCGAAGCCCGCGTTGCAGGTGAACCCGCAGGCGCCGCCGGCGCAGGTCGGCGACGCGTTGGCCGGCGTCGGGCAGGCGTTGCCGCAGCGGCCGCAATGGGCGAGGCTCGTCGCGAGCGCGACCTCGCAGCCGTCGGCCGCCGTTGCGTTGCAGTCGCCGAAGCCCGCGCCGCACGCGGCCACGCGGCACGCGCTCGAGAGGCACGAGGCGGTCGCGTTGGGCAGGGAGCAGGCCCGCCCGCACGCCCCACAGTTGCGCTCGTCGGTCTGCACGCGCAGGCAGGCGCCCGCGCAGCACAACTGCCCCGCCGGGCAGGCGTGCTCCGCGTTGCACCCGGGGATGCAGGTGGTGGTCATCGCGCCGCAGATTTGACCCGCGGGGCAATCGTCGTCGCGCGTGCACCCGTCGCAGACGTGCGCATCGGTGTTGCAGCGCAGGGCCCCACCGTCGCGCGCGCAGTCCGCAGCGAGGGCGCACCCGGGCTCGCAGCGGTTGGCGGGGGTGCAGTACTGCCCCGCCGCGCACGCGCTGCGGTCGGCGGGGGTGCACGCGACGCAGCGCCCGGTCGCGGTGTCGCAGACGCGGTTGCCGAACGCGTCCGAGCCGCAGTCCGTGTTGTCGCGGCAGCCGCCCGCAGGCCGGTCGCCCGAGGCCTCCAGCGCGTCTGCGTCGGGCGTCGCGTCCATGGCGTCCAGCGCGTCCGCGCCCTCGTCCGTCCGATCCGCCGCGTCGGCCAGGTCGCCCGCCGCGGGCGCCGCGTCGGCGACGGCCACGTAGTCGGGCAGCGACGCGCGTTGGATGGGCACGCACGCGGAGCCGCGCGGGTCGTCCTGGCAGGTCTGACCCTGCGGGCACGCGACGATCATGCAGCGCCACGTGAAGGGGAGCACCACCAGCGTCGTGCGCTCGCGCTCAAAGGCCACCCAGCGCCTCCTGCTCGAGCAGCGGCGCGCCTGGGGGGCGCCCGCGTCCACGCAATGCCCGCCGTACATGCCCACGACGATCCGGACCGGCTGCGCGACGTCGGGGTCGCGCGGCAGCAAGCCCACCTCACGGGCGTGATCGGTGCGCTGGTCGTCGGATTCGAAGCACCGCGACACGATGGGCGCCGCCCCGTCGCGCCCCGCGAACACGTGAACTGAGTGGACGCTCGCCCACGTGTCAGCCTTCGCCTGGATGCGCACGACGATCTGCGTGCGTGGGCGATCGCAGCCCGCCCCCGACGCGACGAGCGCGGCGGCGAGGGCGAGCCCGCGCGCGCGGGGTGAGATCGCGGGAGGCGGTCGGGGTGAGGGATGGTCGCGACCCCCGGGGGACATCTCCCGGAAAGTACAACACCGCCTCCCAGGCCGTATACCTCGCGTTCACCGGGGCGGATCGCCCTTCCGCGCGGCGCCGGACCCCGTCGGGCCGCGCCTCCCAGGGCCCGCAGGTCCGCCCGACGACGGCCGTTGACGGAACCCCGCGAAGTGTGGTGCAACGCCGCCCGCGAGCGCCGCGGGGACGTGGCCGCCACGGCGGCGCCACCGGACGCGGCGCGCGAAACGGAGTGTTCCCATGCGTGTTCGTCAGCGGAAGAGCCGCCAGCAGAAGCAGGTCGAGGCCCAGGGCGCCGCGCTCGTCGGCATGGTCGACGCGGCGATGATCATCGCCTGCGCCGACGGCGAGCTCAGCCAGGACGAGGTCAACGTCGTCGGCGAGGTGATCGACGGCTTCTTCGACGGCAACGTCTCGCGCAACGAGATCAACGAGATGCTCAACCTCTCGCTCAACACGCTGGAGGAGCAGGGCATCGAGGCGCGCATGCAGGCCGTCGCCGCCAACCTCCAGTCCGACGAGCTGCGCCAGCTCGGGCTGATGGCCGCCGCGGCCGTCGCGCTCGCCGACCAGGAGGGCGACGAGGACGAGGAGGACGACGTCTACTACGACCTCGCGTCGGTGCTCGGCTTCTCCGAGGACGAGGCCGACGAGATCTGGGACCAGGTCGCCTCGCAGTACGAGTAGCGCCCCCGCGCCGTCCCCTCCGTCAGTCCCCCTCCCGCAACCATTCCCCGAAGCGCTCGCCGATCATCAGGGTCGGCAGGTGGATGTTCGACGTCGGCACCGTGGGCATCAGGCTCGCGTCGGCGACGTAGAGCCCGTCGGTGCCGCGCACGCGCCCGCGCCCGTCGGCGGCGGCGTCGGGGTCGTTGTCGGCCCCCATCGGCGCCGTCCCGCAGGGGTGGTAGCCCGAGTCGCACACGCCGCGCACCCATCCGTCGAGCGCCGCCGGCCGCGACACCGCGGACTCCGGCGGCCACACCACACGTGCGAGCCCGCGCATGGGCGCTTGCTGCGTGATCGCGTAGGCGAGGGAGAGCGCCTCGACCGCGAGCGCCCGGTCGTGCGGGTCGTCGAGGAGCGCCGAGCGGATGTCGGGCGCCGCGCGCGGGTCGGCGCTCGCGAAGGTGAGCGACCCGTGGCCGCGGGGCTTGCCGACGTGGCACATCATCGACACCAGCGGGAGCGAGAAGCGCGGGAAGATGGCGGCGGAGCCGGGCTGAACCTGGAGGTCGTTCGGGCACGAACCATCGCGCGACCGGAAGCGGACGCCCGTCTGGATGAGCGGGTGCGCCGTGTCGCAGAGTCCCCGCCGCGGCCAGAGGAAGAAGGCCGCGCCCGGGTGGTCGAGGAGCCGCCTCGCCACCGCGGGGACGTCCGCGACGGGCGAGACGCCGAGCGCCTCCACCTTCGCGCGCGGGCCGACGCCCGAGCGGAGGAGCACGCCGGGCGTGGCGATCGCGCCCGCGCAGAGCACCACGCGTCGCGCGCGGATCACGTACACGGCGCCGGCGGACTCCACCTCGACGCCGACCGCGCGGCGGCCTTCGAAGAGGACGCGGCGCGCGAGGGTGGACGCGAGGATGCGGAGGTTGGGTCGCGCGCGGACGGCCGGCGTGAGGTAGCAGCGGGCGGCGCCCATGCGCTCGCCGCCGACCTTGTTCATCGGGTGCGGGGCGGCGCCCTCGGCGCCGGGGCGGTTGGCGTCGTCGGCGCGCGGGAGCCCAAGGGTTGTGCACGCTTCGAGGAAGGCGCTCTGCCAGGGGACGAGCTCGTCGGGCGCGTGACGTCGGATGGGGATGGGGCCGTCGGCGCCGTGCCACTCGTCGGCGAAATCGAGGTCGCGCTCGAGGCGCTTGAAGGCCGGGAGGCACCGCGCCCACGACCACTCGGGGAGCCCGCGCGCGGCCCACTCGTCGTAGTCCTCGGGCACGCCGCGCAGCGCGATGCAGGTGTTGACCGCCGACGAGCCCCCCACCACGCGCCCCCGCGGAAACGGGAACCGCAGCGGCTGCCGCGCGTTGACCCGGTGCGTGTAGCCCCAGTCGTGCGACCGCATCGAGTTGCGGGTTCCGTCGCGCAGGTCGGCGGGGAGGCGCGACGGGTCGGGGTGGTCGACGCCGGCTTCGAGGAGGATGACGTCGCGGTCGGCGCGCTCGGTGAGGCGCGCGGCGATGACCGCGCCTGCGGCGCCGGCGCCCACGATCACCGTGTCGGCGTGGAGTTCGGGCATCGCGGCGAGCGTAGTGCAAGTCCTTGCAAGCCGGCAGACCCTGCTGCATGAAGGCGGGCGACCTCGATGGGCGAGTGCGGATCGAACTGCGGCATCACCCGCGAGCGGGAGCGACAGAAGGAGTCGGCCCGCGCGCTCGCCCGCTCGCTCACCGCCCGGGCCTCGGAGGGTGAGTCTCCCTGGCGCGACGGCGAGGTCGAAGCGCTCGCGGCGCAGATGGCCGACGCGCTCCCGTGCCGCGCGTGCGTGGTGGAGGAGGACGGGGCCGCGTGGGTCCACCTGGTGGCCACGGTGGACGAGCGGGCGTGGGTGGCGGCGCGGGAGCTCGGCGAGGCGCCGCCGGCGCGTGAGCGCGAGACGAGCCTGCGCGTGGGGCTCTCGCGGCGGGCGCGCTACGCGACGCTCCAGGAGGTTCGCTTCGAGGGGGCGCGCGACGGCGACGGGTGGTGGGTGGAGGAGGAGCGCGTGACGGGCGTGGAGGACAGGAGGCTCCAGCTCTTCGTGAAGGCCGCGCAGGGCATCCTGCGGCGCGCGCGGGTGGTGTGCCTCGACGCGGCCTTCCTCACCGAGCGCGTGGGCGAGGGGGACGCGACGCTCTGGGAGGTGTTCTTCGACCGCGACCCGATGGGGACGCGGGTGGGGGCGTGGGTTCAGAACAGCTCGAGCCGCGAGCCCGCGCGGAGCTCGTCGATCGAGTAGACCGTGTCGCGCCAGGAGACCCCGCCGCGCCGGAGCGTGCGCCACGCCGAGCGCCACGCCATCGCGAGGATCGCAAGCTGGCCGAAGGGGAAAAGGAAGCCCGGCAACGGCGAGCGCCCGGCCCAGCGCGAGATGGCCCACTGCTCGGCGATCGAGAGCGCGAGCGCGGCGGCGGCGAGCGCGCGCACCCACGCGTCGGGGTGCGCGAAGCCCGCGAGGAAGCCGAAGGTGGTGGCGAGCCCGACCACGGTGACGAGCGCGAGGGGCCAGAGGCGGAAGCGGGCGACGACGGCGAAGAGGTTCTTCTCGAGGCCCCAGGCCATCTCGCCGAGCGACTGGTAGAAGTCGAGGGTGACGAAGCCGACCGCGTTGACCACCGCGGGGCGGGCGCCGGCGCGCTTGAGCATCTGGGCGAGGGCGACGTCGTCGGCGATCTCGAGGCGCAGGTGTTCGAAGCCCGGCGTCCGCGCGAGGGCGCTGCGCCGTACGAGGTTGAAGATGCCGCCGCCCACCGCCACGCGCGAGCTCATGTCGGGCACGGCCCAGAGGCGCCCGAGCACCACGAGCGAGCGCGCGAAGGCGTGGATCGCGGCGTCGACGAGGAGCCCGTTGCGCCGGAAGCTCGGGAGCACCGTGAGGTGGTCGAGCCCGCGCGCCTCGCAGAGGGCCACCGTGCGGCGCAGCGTGCCCGGCGCGAACTCGATGTCGGCGTCGCTGAAGAGGAGCCAATCGCCGTCGGCCGCGGCGGCGCCCCGGTCGAGCGCGTGGAGCTTGCCGAGCCAGCCCGGCGGCAGCGCGGTGACGTGGATCGCGCGGACGCGCGGGTCGTCGGCGGCGAGGCGGTCGGCGATGGCGCCCGTCCCGTCGGTGGAGCGGTCGTCGACGACGATCACCTGGAGGTCGGGGTAGTCGTCCGCGAGGCGCGAGCGGACGGCCCGCTCGAGGTCTCGCGACTCGTCGCGGGCGGGCACCACCAACGAGACCCGCGGCCAGCGCGCGGGCTCCGGGGAGTGGTCGTCACGGAGCGAGGGGACCGCGCGGATGGTCTTGACGACCGCGGTGAACGAGAGCGCCCAGGCGGCCGCCGACGGAACGCACAGCGCCGCGAGCACCCCCGGCGTCACGGCGCGCTACTCGCCGAGCACCCGGCGGAGGCGCTTCGCGTCGGCGTACATGTCGACGTTGGCGAACACCACCCACGTCTCCGCAGACTGCGTGGACCCGAGGGCGTCGGCGATCTGGTCGATGGCGGGGTCTTCGTAGCGCGACTTGAAGCCCGCCGGGCCGGGGAGGCGGTAGTACCCCTTGGGCACCTTGCCGAAGGTCGGGTGCCGCAGCGGGTCGCGCGCGACGAGGATTTTCAAGTCCTTCACCGCGGCCTCGCACTCCTTGAGCTCCCAGGTGGGCGGCGGCTCCCACACCAGGGTCGGGAGCTTGTCGGACGCGATCTTCTCGAAGAAGGCCCGGGCCTGCGCGCGGGCGGCCTTGCCCGGCGGGATCTCGGGGGCCGAGGGGACGACGATCACCTTCGCCTCGAGCTCGCGGGCGACGGGGAGGAAGGCCTCCCACGCGGCGTCGACGGCGGCCGAGGGCTTGAATCCGTCGGCGCCGAGCTCCTTCGGGGCGAGCGCGGTGAAGACGAAGCCCGGCGGGGCCTCGCGCCGCCAGCGCCGCACCAGCGCGGGGCCGGGCACGCCCAGGAAGGTGTCCGCGACCTCCTCCAGCATGAATTCACGGAGGTATCTCGTCGCCGGAACGGGGAACCCGGAGCACCCGATGTGGAGCATCGCGGCGGCAGTATAAACGCCGTGGCGCGGGTTTGGGACGCAGAATCTTCCGCGTCGTGCGCCCCCGGTAGGCGCCCGCTCGGCCGTGCCTGTATGCTCTCCCGCGATGGCTCCCCGCGCGCGATGGGCGCCCCTGGCCGCGGCCGCGGCGCTCGGGCTCGCAGGCTCCCCGGGCTTCGCGCAGCGCGCCGCGGACAACCGGGCCTTCAACCTCCAGCTCTTCGAGCCGTCGCCCTCGCCGGGTGGGCTCCTCGTTCTGGAAACGCCCGCGATCCTCCCGCACCTCTCGCTCACCGCGAGCGCGTGGGTCAACTGGGCGACGCCGGTGCTCACGGCCGCGCGCCGGGGCCAGGAGGTCGCGCTGGTGTCCCACGCCGTGCAGGCCGAGGCGCAGGTGGCGCTCGGGCTCTTCCAGGTGTTCGAAGTGGGCTTCGCGCTGCCGGTGGTGAGCCAGGACGTGCGGGGCGGCGCCGACCCGATCACCGCGGACGCGCGCCGCGAGACGGGCCTCGGCGACATGCGCGCGTACCTCAAGGTCCCCTTCCTGCGCGGGCGGACGAGCCTCGCGGCGCGGCTGATGGTGTCGTTCCCCACCGGCGACGAGCGGCAGTACGCCGGGGCGCCTTACTGGACGCTCGCGCCCGCGCTCCTCGCGTCGCACACGCGCGGCGCGCTCACGCTGGCGGGCGCGCTCGGGATGCGGCTGGGCGAGGCGAGCGCGTCGCCCTTCGTCTCCGTCAACGACGACGTCACCCTGAGCCTCGGCGCCCGCTACGACTTCTCGTGGCGCGTGGGCGTGAGCCTGGAGGGCCTCGCGCGCTTCCCGCTCGACGCGGCCGCTGCGGGCTACGTCGACGGCAACGCGGTGACGCGCGTCGAGGGGCGCGTGCCGGTCGAGCTCTTCGCCGCGGGTCACTTCCACCTCACGCGCTCGCTCGCGGCGGTGGCGGGCGTCGGCAAGGGGCTCACCGACGCCTACGGGGCCAGCGGCATCCGCGCGCTCTTCGGGCTGCGGCTGACGGTGGAGCGGCGGCCCTGCGCGGCGGGCCCGGAGGACTTCGACGGCTTCCGCGACGACGACTTCTGCGCCGACCCCGACAACGACGGCGACGGCGTGCTCGACGAGGACGACCGCTGCCCCAACGACCGCGAAGACCTCGACGGCGTGCTCGACGGCGACGGCTGCGCCGACCCGGACAACGACGGCGACGGCGTGCTCGACGACGCCGACCGCTGCCCGGTCGACCCCGAGGACCACGACCGCTTCCAGAACGAGGACGGCTGCCCCGACCTCGACAACGACCGCGACGGCCTCGCCGACACCCGCGACGTGTGCCCCGACGAGGCCGAGGACCGCGACGACTTCCAGGACGACGACGGCTGCCCCGAGCCCGGCCCCGACGCCGTGGTGGTCACCCGCACCGACTCGCGGCTCCTCGTCAGCCAGCGCGTGTACTTCGACTACGACAGCGACACGATCAAGAGCGTGTCCTTCCCGCTGCTCGACGAGGTGGCCGCGACGCTGCGGCGCAACCCCGACATCGTGCGGTTGCGCGTCGAGGGCCACACCGACCAGGCGGGCTCGTCGGAGTACAACCTCGACCTCTCCTTCCGCCGCGCCCGCGCCGTCGTCGAGTACCTCGCGGCCCACGGCGTCTCGCACGGGCGGCTCGACTACCAGGGCTACGGCGCCACGCGGCCCACCACCGACGCGAGCGCGCCCGGCGCCGCGGAGCTCAACCGCCGGGTGGAGTTCACCATCCTCGAGCAGGCCGCGCCCGCGCCCACGGCGACGCCCGCCGCGCCCGCCCCGCCCGCGCGAACGCACCGCCGCCACCACCGCGAGGCGCCGTGACGTCGGCCTACCGAACCCCGCACGACGCGCCGAAATCCGAAGGCCCCGTGGTGGTGTCCGTCCGCGGGCTGGTCGCGGCCTACGACGAGGAGGTGGCGCTCCGCGTCGCGTCGCTGGATTTCCGCGCGGGCCTCGTCCACGGGATCATCGGGCCCAACGGCGCGGGCAAGTCCACGCTGCTCCGCGCGATCGCCGGGCTGCTCCCGCCGGCGCGCGGGGCGGTCACCGTCGCCGGCGTCGACCTCTACGCCACGCCCCCCGAGCGCTGGCCCCGCGTCGGCTACATGCCCGACAACACCCCCGTGTACGACAAGCTCACCGCGCGCGAGTGGCTCGCGCTGTGGGCCCGCGGCGAGGGCGCCCCGGGGCGTATCGAAGGCGCGCTCCGCCGCGTCGGGATGGCGGCCTACGGCGCCCGGCCCGCGGGCGCGCTCAGCCTCGGGATGCGCCAGCGCCTCGGGCTCGCGCGGCTGCTGGTGATGGACGCACCGGTCGCCCTGCTCGACGAGCCCGCCAACGGGATGGACCCCGACGCCCGCGCGATGCTCGGCGAGGTGCTCCGCGCGGAGGCGGCCCGCGGCGCGGCGGTGCTGGTGTCGAGCCACGTGCTGCACGAGCTCGACGCGGTGTGCGACCGCTTCGTCGTCATCCACCGCGGGCGCCTCGCGGGCGAGGGGACGCCCCAGGAACTCGCCGGCGACGAGTCCCCCGGCGCCCTCGTCCGCGTCGAGCTCGACGGCCTCGACGCCGACTCGCGAGAACGCGCCGCCGCCGCCCTCTCCCTCGTCGAGGGCGCCTCGCTCGTGCGCGCGGAGGCCGACGCCCTGCTCGTCCGCACCCGCGGCGGCCGCGCGGCCCGCGCCGAGGTGGTCCGCGCGCTCGTCGCCGACGGCCTCGCCGTTTGCGGCGTGGCCGAGGAGCGCCCGCACATCGCCTCGGTGTACGCTCAGCTCACCACCCCCGGAGCCCGCCCATGACCACGCGACCCGAAGCCCGCCGCGACGTCCGCCTGCTCGACGCCCTCCTCCGCACCGCCGCCCACCCCCGCGACGTCGCGGTCGGCGTCGGCGCGATCGCGGGCGTCTACGCGCTCGCCCTCTTCGCCGTCGACCTCGCCGGCGCCCGCGCGCAGTCCGGCGGCGTCCGCGAGCTCCCGCGCGTTCTCGCCCTCACCGCGACCGCCGTCGTGACGCTCGCCTTCACCCTCGCCGCGCCGACGGCCGCGGGGGCCGCGGTGGTGCGCGACCGGGCCAGCGGCGCCTTCGACCTCGCCCGCGAGGCCGAGCCCTCCGCAGCGCGCCGCCTCGCCGCCTACGCCTTCGCGCCGATGTGGCAGTCGGGCCTCGCGGTGCTCGCCGTGTTCGCCGCCTCCGCGCCCTTCGCCGTCGACCGCCACCTCTCCGCCGAGGTGTGGGCCGCGGGCTGCCTCGGCGTGCTCGCCTTCCAGGCCGCGTCGTCGCTCCTCGCCGCGACGTGGGCGCTCCTCCTGCCGCGCGGTGCCGGCGCCAACGCGCAGGGCGTGGGCGTGGCCGCGCCGATCGCGCTCGGGCTCCCGTGGGCCCTCTTCGTCGCCGTCGTCCACCGCGACGCGCGCCCTGCCGTCCCCGTCGCGCTCGTGGTCGGCGTGGCCTCGCTCTGGCCGGTGGCCCGCGCCCTCGTCGACCGCCCCGAGCGCCCGCGCCACGCCCCCGCGGCCGCGGCCGGCGCCGCCCTCTGCGGCCTCGCGCTCGGCGGCCTCGCCTGGGCCGAGCCGCTCTCCTACGCGCGGACGGCGCCGTGGCTCGCGGCGTGGGCCGTCCTCACCGCCGTCGCCGCGGGCGCCTGGACGCTCCCGCGTGCCGGCCGCCTCGCGCTCGCGCTCCGCGAGGGGCGGCGCGGCGACGGTCTCCGCGCGGTGCTCGTCTCGCTCGGGGTGAGCGGGCTCTTCGCGCTCGGCGCGGCCGCCGTCCCGTCGTCGCTGACGCCCGCGCCCGCCGCGCTCGCGGAGGCCGCCGCGCTCGTCGCCGCCGCGTCGTCGGTCGCCACCGCGGCGCTCGCAGTCATCCTCGCCACGCCCGGCGCGCGCCGCGGGGCCTACGCGGGGCGGGCGGTGCTCGGCGCGTTCGCGGCGCTGCTCGCGGAGGCCGCGCTGGTCCGTTCGCCGTCGGGCCTCGCCGCGCAGATCGACCCGCTCGCGGGGCTTTGGACGACCGCGCCCGTGGCCGAGGGCTCCGCCGTCCGCACGGCGCTCTTCGTGGTGACCGCGGGGGTCGCGGCGGCCGTCGCGCACCTCGCCTGGACGCGCGCCGAGCGCCGCGTCGAGGCCGCGATCGACGGCGCCCGGTAGGCATCGTCGGGTCGTCACGGAGCCTCCCGATGCCCGACGGACTCGCCCCCGACCTCGACCACCTCCCCGGCCTCGACGCGCTGCCCGGCCCGCGCGCCTGGCCCCTCGTCGGCGCGCTGCCCTCGCTGCTCCACCCCGACGGGATGACCGCGGGCTTCGGCGCCGTGGGCGAGCGCTTCCAGCGCGACGGGATGTTCCGCCTCGCCTTCCCGGGCGGGCGCGCGGAGGTGTTCGTGCTGAGCGCCGCGCTGGCGACCGAGGCGTGCGACGAGGCGCGCTGGGAGAAGGTGCTCGGGGGCCCGCTCCCGCGCATCCGGGCCTTCGGCGGCGACGGCCTCTTCACCGCCTACAACCACGAGGAGAGCTGGCACCGCGCCCACCGCATCCTCTCGCCGGGCTTCGCCGCGGGCGCGATGGAGCGGTACTTCCCCGCGATGCGCGAGGTCGCGGGTGACCTCCTAGCCCACTGGCGCAGGGCGCGCGGGCCCGTCGACGTCGTCGGCGACATGACCCGCCTCACGCTCGACACCATCTCCCTCTGCGGCTTCGACCACCGCTTCCGCAGCTTCGAACGACCCGCCCTCGACCCCTTCCTCCTCGCCCTCGGCCGCGCGCTCCAGGAGACCGTCGACGGCCTGCGGCGCCCGCCCTTCGCGCCCTACGAGGCGTGGAAGGCGCGCCGCTTCGACGCGGACGTCGCCGCGATGTTCGCCGTCGTCGACCGCGTGATCGCCGAGCGCAAGCGCGTCCCGGCCGACCGCTGGCCGAGGGACTTCCTCTCGCTGATGCTCGCCGAGGCCGACCCGAAGACGGGCGCGCGCCTGCCCGACGACAACATCCGGTACCAGATCCTCACCTTCCTCATCGCGGGGCACGAGACCACCGCGGGGCTCCTGGCCTTCACGCTCCACCGCGTGGCGAGCGACCCGGCGCTGGCGGCGCGGCTGCGCGCGGAGTCGGCCCGCGTGTTCGGCGCGGGGGAGCCCACCCTCGACCACGTCCGCGCGCTCGACCTCCACGACCGGACGCTCCGCGAGGCGCTGCGACTCTGGCCCACGGTGCCCGCCGTGGCCCGCGCGGCGAAGGCCGACCTCGCGCTCGGCAAGCACCGCGTCCGGGCCGGGGAGGCCGTGATCCTCCTGCTCCCGTCGATCCACCGCGATCCGGCGGCGTGGCCCGACCCGGAGCGCTTCGACCCCGACCGCTTCCTCCCCGAGGCGTCGCGGGGGCGGCCCGCGGGCGCCTACAAGCCCTTCGGGATCGGCCGCCGGAGCTGCACCGGACGCCACTTCGCCCTCGTCGAAGCCGCGCTCTGCCTCGCGCTCGTGCTGCGGGCCTTCGACTTCGATGCGCCCGCCCCGCTCCGCCTCGCGCCGACCGCGACGCTCAAGCCGCGCGACCTCCGCCTCGCCGTCCGCCCGCGCTGACCCGCGGCGGTGGTACCGTCGCCTCCGCCATGCGCCTCAACCTCGACGCGGGCGAGCTCGACGACGAGCCCGCGGACCTCATCCCCCTCGCCGACATGGTCAACGTCGCCTGCGGCGCCCACGCCGGCAGCGAGGCCCTCGCGCGCGGTGCGATGAGACGCGCGAAGGCTCACGGCGTCGCGGTCGGCGCGCACCCGGGCTACCCCGACCGCGCCAACTTCGGCCGGCGCCCGATGGCCCTCACGCTCGCCGAGCTCCGCGACTCGATCGCCGCGCAGCTCCGCTGGCTCGACGCGATCGCGCGCGACGAGGGAGCGTCCCTCGCGCACGTAAAACCCCACGGCGCGCTCTACCACGGCACCACGGAGGCCCACGCGGTGGCGACGTGCGTGATGGAGGCCACCCGCGAGGTGCTCGGGCAGGTGGAGCTGGTGGGGTTCCCCTTCGGCGCGCTCGACATCTTCGCGACGGTGGGGCGGTGGCCCTTCGCGCGCGAGGGCTTCGCCGACCGGGGCTACCGCGACGACGGAGCGCTCGTGCCGCGCGGCGAGCCCGGCGACGTGATCGAGTCGCTCGACGCGGTGCGCGCGCAGGTGCGCCGCCTCGCGCGCGAGGGCGTGGTGTCGACGGTGTGCGTCCACGGCGACGGAGAGCGTGCGTTGGAAGTGGCGCGCGCCGTCCGCGAGGTGCTCGGGTGACCGTCGCGCCGATGGGCGATGGGGCGTGGCGCGTGGCGCTCCCCGCGGGCTGTGACCCGGTGGCCGTGCTCGACGCGCTCCGCGCGCTCCCTCACGTCGAAGACGTGGTGGTGGCCGACGCGCACGCGCTCGTGTGCGTGGCCGATGGCGCGCCCGCGCCCGACCTCGACGCCGTGGTGTCCGGCGCCGTCCGCACGCCGAGGGAGGTGCGCGAGTGGGCGGTGCCCGTTCGGTACGACGGCGACGACCTCGCGGCGGTGGCGGCGGCGCTCGGGCGCACGGTGGACGACGTGGTCCGCGCGCACACGGCGGAGGCGTGGGAGGTGCTGCGGATGGGCTTCCTGCCGGGCTTCGCGTACCTCGGGCCGCTGCCCGCGTCGCTCGCGGTGCCGCGCCGTTCGTCCCCGCGCACGCGCGTCCCCGCGGGCAGCGTCGCGGTCGCGGGCCTCCGCACCGGCGTCTACCCCTTCGCCTCCCCCGGCGGATGGAACCTCCTCGGCCGCTGCCTCGACCTCCCCCTCTTCGACCCGGTCGACGGCCCGCGCTGGCGCGTCGGCGACCGCGTTCGATTCGTGGCCGCGTGAGCATCGTCGTCGAGCGAGTCGGCCCCGGCGCCACCGTCCAGGACCCTGGTCGCAGGGGTTTCATGCACCTCGGCGTCCCGCGCGGCGGCCCGCTCGACCCGGCGCTCTTCGAACGCGTGCGGGCCTCGCTCGGCAACGCGCCCGAGGCCGCGTCGGTCGAACTCCCGTGGCACCGCGCCCGCTTCCGTGCGCTCGCCCCCACGGTGGTGAGCGTCGATGGCGACGCGCGTCTGCTCGCCGATGGTGAGGTGTTCGAGGTCGACGCCGCACCACACGCAGTTCGCTACGTGGGGCTGCGCGGCGGTGTCGACGTCCCGGTCGCGCTCGGCGGGCGAGGGACGCTCCTGGTCGCGGGCGTCGGCGGGCTCGACGGGCGCATGCTCCGCGCGGGCGACGTGCTTCGCGCGGGCTCGCTGGTCGCGGGCGACGCGTTCGCGCCGTCTCCACTCGTGCGCGACGAGGGCGCGGCGATCGCGATCCATGTGTGCGACGACGTGCCGGCGGAGCTCGCGGAGGCGCTCGTCGCGGGGGCCTTCGAGGTCACCACGCGCGTCGACCGGGTGGGGATGCGCCTGCGCGGCGAGCTCCCGCGGCTGCCGCACGCGACGGGCGTCTCCGTCCCGCTGGTGCGCGGCGCGATCGAGGCGACGCCCGACGGCGAGCTGATCGTGATGGGCCCCGACCACCCGACCACCGGCGGCTACGCGGTGGCGGCGGTGGTGGCGGCGCGAGACCGCGGCGCGCTCGCGCAGCGGAGGCCCGGCGCGGCGGTGCGCTTCGAGAGGTTCAGGGCGCGGGGCTGAAGCGGACGCGGTGCCCGGTCATTACGGTGCAGAGGTGCGACGTGGTGGTGCTCGGGCAGCCCGAGACGCTCCCGGTGGAGAGCCCGGTGGGCCCTTCGAGCCCGTGGTAGCGCGAGCTCGCGGTGCCCGTGACCGACTGGAAGTAGTAGTCGATCGTGTTGCCGTCCTCGTTGAAGACGGCTTCGAACACCAGGCCCGTCCCCGCGACGGGGCCCGTTGAAATGCGCTCGACCGCGCCCGACCACTCCACCACCCAGCGCCGGCTCGGGGCCGCGCCGAGGAGCGCCACGCACACGGGCGCGGTGGTCTCGAGGTCGCCCGCGTGGACTGCTACCACCAGCGCGGGCGCGGCGGTGGAGGGCGTCGACACCGTCGAGCCGCCGAAGGGCATCCCGTCGAGCCCGAGCCACCCGTTGGCCGACACCGTGACGGGCGCGAGCTCGGGGATGTCGACCGTCCAGTAGCGGAAGGCGAAGGGCATGCGGAGCGTCGCCTCGCCGTTGTCGCTCGCGGGGAGGTAGCGCGCCGCGCCGGGCGCCGCGCAGGCGTCGAGGAAGGTCACGTCGCTCGTCCCCGTCGCCGCGGTGAAGCGCGTCGGCAGGAGGCCCGGCGCGCAGCGGCCGGCGACGCAGGCGGTCCCCGAGGGGCAGGCGTTGCCGCAGGCGCCGCAGTTGGAGGCGTCGCTCAACCCGTTGATGCAGGTGCCCGCGCAGCGGAGCTGGCCGAGCGGGCAGGGCGCGACGCACATCCCGTCGAGGCAGAGCCTCGAGGCGTCGCAGGCGCGGCCGCAGCCGCCGCAGTGCCGGTTGTCGCGCCGCGGGTCGACGCAGTCGGCGCCGCAGCGGACCGACGGGGACGGGCAGGCGGACGCGTCGGCGCCGGCCACCGGGACGCACATCCCCGAGACGCAGGCCTCGCCCGCGGCGCAGGCGAGGCCGCAGGCGCCGCAGTTGCGCGCGTCGACGCGGAGGTCGGCGCACGCGCCGCCGGGGCAGCGCGACTGGGTGGGGGCGCAGGTCTGGGCGCAGGCGCCGCCGGAGCACACCGCGCCCGCGGCGCAGGCGACCCCGCAGCCGCCGCAGTTGCGGACGTCGGTGGAGGGGTCGACGCAGGCGCCGCCGCAGGGGGCTCGGTCGAAGGGGCAGACGAGCGCGCAGGCGCCGCCGACGCACGACTGGCCGACGGGGCAGGCGCTGCCGCACCGGCCGCAGTGGCGCAGGTCGACCTGGAGGTCGGCGCAGACGTCGCCGCAGGCGGTGTAGCCGCGGCGGCAGTTGGGCACGCACGCGGCGGCCTCGCAGGTGCTCTGCTCGCCGCAGCGGCGGCCGCACATGCCGCAGTGCTCGGCGCTGGCGCGGAGGTTGGCGCAGACGTCGCCGCAGAGCGTCTGGCCCGTCGGGCACGGCGAGCCCTCGCAGCGGCCCGCGGCGCACCGCTGGGCCCCGGCGCAGGCGTTGTTGCAGGCGCCGCAGTGCCGCGCGGAGGTCTGGAGGTCGGCGCAGGTGGAGCCGCACTGCGTCTGGCCGCGAACGCACGAGACCGTGCACGCGCCGCCGACGCAGAGGTTGCCCGGCGGGCACAGCACCCCGCACGCGCCGCAGTTGAACTCGTCGGTGCGCGGGTCGGTGCAGTAGGGCCCGGCGGGCGACGCGAGGCCGCCGCCGTCCCCCGCGTCCGCCCGCACGCCAGCGTCGACCGAGGGCGCGGCGCAGGCGAGGTACGACGGCGCGCACGCGAGGCCGCAGCGGCCCGCGGAGCAGACCTGGCCCGTCGGGCAGGCGTTGCCGCACATGCCGCAGTGGGCGCGGTCGGTGGCGAGGACGGCGCAGCGGTCGCCGCAGCGGGCCTGACCCTCGGGGCATGCGGTGTCGCAGCGGCCGCCGGCGCACACCTGGCCCGCGGCGCAGCGGACGCCGCAGCCGCCGCAGTGGTCGCGGTCGGCCGCGGGGTTGACGCAGCGGCCGTTGCAGAGCACCTGCGGGAGCGAGCACTCGGTGGCGTCGCCGGGGGGCTCGACGTCGACGGTGGCGTCGTAGTCGCCGGCGCGTCGGACGCCGTCGCTGCAGCCCGCGGCGAGGGCGGCGAGGGCGGCGAGGAGGGCGGCGGCGGGGGTGCGCAAGGGGCGGGCTCCGGGGGTCACGGCGCGGGGGTGAAGCGCAGCCTCGTCCCGGGGGACGGCGCGCAGAAGTAGGTGGTCGTGGTGGTGGTCATCGGGCAGCCCGAGGCGCCCGCGGTGCCGGTGGGGTTCTCGAGGCCGGTGTAGCCGCTGAGGACGCCGGTCATCGTGCGGTAGACCATGTCGATGGTGTCGGCGCCCTCGGTGAAGATCACCTCGAAGGCCAGCTCGGAGGTGGCGACGGTGGTCCCGCTCCGCTCGCGGGCGCGGGGCCACGCGACCACCCAGCGGCGCAGCGGGGCGACGCCCACGGCGGCGAGGCAGATCGGGTCGACGGTCTCGAGGTCGCGCGCGTGGACGGCGACGAGGCCGTTGGGCACGGACGTCGACGGGACCACCGCCGACCGCACCAGGCTCGACGTCGCGGTGAAGGCCACGAAGCCGTTGACCGACACCACCACCGGCGCGCCCGCGGGCTGGTCCACCGTCCAGAAGCGCATCGGGAACGGCAGCGACGCGACCATCTCGCCCTCCTCGAGCGGCCCGAGGACGCGGGCCGCGCCCGGCACCGCGCAGGCGTCGATCCACGTGACCGCCGGGTCGTCGCGGGTCACCGCGTAGCGCGTCGGCGGCGGCTGCGCCCCGCACGCGCCGCGGACGCAGTACTGGCCCGCGGGGCAGGCGTTGCCGCAGCGGCCGCAGTGGAGCCCGTCGAAGCGCAGGTCGGCGCACGCGCCGCTCGGGCAGCGCACCTCGGCGCCGAGGCACGGCCGGACGCACGCGCCGTTGAAGCACAGCCGGTCGCCGGGGCATGCGGCGTCGCACGCACCGCAGTGGGCGTTGTCCGCGCGGACGTCGGTGCAGACGGCGCCGCACATCAGGCTCGGCTCGGGGCAGGGGCCGGCGGCGGGGACGGGGCCCGTCGCGCGGCACGAACCCTCGACGCAGGCCTGGCCCGTCGGGCACGCGCGCCCGCACTCGCCGCAGTTGGCCGGGTCGGAGCGGACGTCGTGGCAGAAGGATCCGCAGCGCGTCTGCCCGGCGGGGCACACCTCGCGGCACGCGCCCTCGACGCACGACTGGGCGCCGGCGCAGGCGTTGCCGCACATGCCGCAGTGGGCGCGGTCGGTGGCGACGTCGGCGCAGCGCCCGGCGCAGAGCGTCTGGCCCGGCTGGCAGACGACGCCGCAGGCGCCGGCGCGGCAGAGCTCGCCGAGGGCGCACGCGCGGCCGCAGGCGCCGCAGTTGCGCGGGTCGTTCATCAGGTCGGCGCAGCCGGCGCCGCACATCGACTCGCCGGGGGCGCAGGCGAAGCGGCACTCGCTCATGCTGCAGAGGTAGCCCGAGGGGCACTGCGCGAGGCACGCGCCGCAGTTGTTGCGGTCGCGCGTGACGTCGACGCAGCTCCCGGCGCAGAGCACGGTGCCGTCGGGGCAGCCGCCGATGACGCAGCGGCCGCGCGCGCACTCGAAGCCCGACGCGCACACGGCGTTGCACGCGCCGCAGTTGAGCCGGTCGGCCTGCGGGTCGGCGCAGCGGCCGCCGCAGTTGAGCTGGCCGAGCGGGCAGGTGAGCTCGCAGCGGCCGTCGCGGCACACGTGGCCCGCCGGGCACGCGGCGCCGCACGCGCCGCAGTTGAGCCGGTCGAGCGCGAGGTTGGCGCAGTAGAGGTTCTCGGCGCCGTCGGGGAGGAGGTCGAGGCAGGCCGCGAGCGGGCCGCAGTCGCTGTCGCACGCGCCCGCGGCGCACACCTGGCCCTCGCCGCAGGCGTTGCCGCAGCGGCCGCAGTGGGCCCGGTCCTGCCGGAGGTCGACGCAGGCGTTGCCGCACGCGGTCTGGCCCACCGGGCAGGTGGTGACGCAGCGCGCCTCGACGCAGCGCTGGCCCGCGCCGCAGCGCGCCCCGCAGGCGCCGCAGTGGGCGACGTCGGCGGTGACGTCGCGGCAGGCGCCGTCGCACACGCGGTTGGGGGCCGGGCACGGGGGCGCCGCGGGGTCGTCGGTGCAGCCCGGGGCGGCGAGGCCCAGCGCGAGCGCGCAGGCGAGGGCGGCGATGGCGGACGTCGGTCGCATGCGGGAGGTGCGGCGAGTGTCGGCGGCGGGTGTGCCGAGGTCAACCGCGGACGGCCGGGCTCGTCGCCCACGCCCACACGCTGGAGAACGCGACGAGGCCCGCGGCGAGGCCCTCGCGCGACGGCGCGCGGAGCGCGGGCGGCGCGACGACGTCGAGGTACGCGACGAGCTCGGGGCCCGCGGCGTGGAGCGCGCCGACGAGCGCGACGAGCGCGGCGGCGGCGCGGGCGAGGGCGCGGCGGGCGCCGGTGGCGGTGCGCGGCGCGAGTCGCAGCGTGCGGACGCCGAGCGCGACGACGGCGAGGCCCACGACGCGGCCCGCGATCGGGTCGGCGAGGGCGGCGGGCGCGCGGGCGAGCGCGGCGGCGAGGGAGGCGAGGCTGAGGGCGCACGCGGCGAGCGCGAGCGCGAGGGGCGAGGCGAGGAGCTGGCGGGGGCGGAGGCTCAGCGGCGCGTGGCGTCGGCCGCGGGCGCGGCGGGCTGCGGGGGCGTCGGCGCGGCGACGCCGGCGACCGCGGGGGCGCCGGGGGCCGTCGGAGGCCGCTTCACCGAGCCGGGCTTGGGCGCGATGATCATCGACATCTGCTTGCCCTCGAGGCTGGGCTTCACCTCGACGTTGATCGTCCCCTCGAGCGCCTGGAGGATCTCGTCGAGCACCTCCTGGCCCTTCTCGGGGTGGGTGATCTCGCGGCCGCGGAAGCGCACGGTGATCTTCGCCTTGTTGCCCTCCTCGAGGAAGCGGCGCAGGTGGCGGATCTTCGTGTCGAGGTCGTGCTCGTCCGTCTTCGGGCGGACCTTGACCTCCTTCGTCTCGACCGTCTTGGTGTTCTTGCGCGCGGTGTTCGCAGACTTCTTCTGCTCGTACTTGTACTTGCCGAAGTCCATCACCTTGCAGACCGGCGGGTCGGCCTTGGGGTTGACCTCGACGAGGTCGAGGGCCTTGTCGAGCGCGAGGCGGATGGCGTCGTGCGAGCTCATCACCCCGAGCTGCGTGCCGTCGGCGTCGATGACGCGGACCTCGGGTACGCGGATGCGGTAGTTGGTACGAATCTGCGGCTGGCGCGGCGCGCCCTTGTCCATCGGTCCCTTGATGTGAGTTGCTCCTTGGTGTGGGAGCCGGCCAGACTCCCCTGCGGTTGTCGATCGCGTCGTGTGAGGGTGTCGGGTGAGTGTGCAGGCCGCTCCCGGCGGCGCCCTCACCACGCACGACCCGGCAAGCATCACCCGAAATCCCGGGGAGTGCAACGAAACAAACGCCCCGTTGCGGAGACGTTGCGCCGCGCACACGCGTCGCGTCTCTCGGGAATCGAAGCGTCCGTCTCGCGTCCGTCCCCCCGGTCGGGACGCTTTGCGAAACGCTTCAGGTGAAGGGAAAAATAGGCGCGCGCGGGATTGAACCGCGGACCCCCACCGTGTCAAGGTGATGCTCTACCACTGAGCTACGCGCCTGAGGGAGGCGGAATCAACCACAGCACTCGCGCGCGGGTCAAGAAGAAATTCGCCCGCGCACGACGAGGTAGCCGTCGTGGTCGAGGGAGGCGCGGTCGCCGGTGCGGAGGGTGCCGCGGATCATCGGGCCCTGGAGCGCGAGCTCGCCGTGGACGAAGGACTCGGTGACGCCGGGGAGGGCGCGGCCGGCGGTGCCGAGGCGCCAGCGGTCGGGGGTATTGACGTGGGTGAGCCCGGCGGCTTCGGCGAGCCCGTAGCCCTCGAGCACGGTCACCCCGCAGGCGTGGAACCACTCGGCCACCGCGGCGGGCAGCGGCGCGCCGACGGCGATGGCGAAGCGCAGGCGGTCGCCGAAGACGCCGGCGAGGGCGTCGAGCGCGGCGCGGCGGGCGAGGGCGTGCTCGGCGCGGAGCGTGGCCGTCGGCGCGAGACCGGCGCGGGCGAGCTCGGCGACGCGTTGGCCGACGGCGAGGGCGCGGTCGATGACGGCGCGGCGCAGCGGGCGGGCGGCGCGGAGGCGGCCGAGGGACTCGTCGCGGAGGCGTTCGAAGAAGGCGGGCGTCGCGCCGAAGACGGTGGGGTTCACCTCGGAGAGCTGCGACTCCGGCGGGCGCGCGGGGTCGGCGAAGGCGGTGCTCATCCCCGCGCAGGCGGCCGAGAGGAGCTGCGAGAGCCCGTACGCGCTCGAGAGCGACGCGACCATGAACTGCTCGTCCCCCGGGCCGATGGGGAGCGCGCGGGCGAGCGCCTCGGCCGCGGCGACGCACTGGCCGTGGGTGAGGTCGACCGCGCGCGGGGCGCCGCCGCGGACGGTGCAGAGCCGCGCGAAGGTGTCGCCCGGCGCGCGCGGGATCACCGCGGCGGGGCCCCGGTCGCGGACGGCGCGGCCGGCGGCCAGGAGCTCCGGCCAGAGCATCGCGCGCGAGCGCTCGGCGGGGGCGAGCGCGTCCTCGAGGCGCTGCGCGCGCCAGCCGCGGGTGGCGTGCGGGGCGATGACGACGAAGCGCCGGACGCCGGGCAGGCGGCGCGGCGCGAGGCAGCGCGCGAGGGTGGCCGGGTCGTCGACGAGGAGAACGCGCGCGGCGGACTCGTCGAGCAGGCGGTCGAGCGCGGCGGCGTCGCAGCGGACGGGCAGCGCGACGAGGGACGCGCCCGCGAGGGCGGCGCCGGCGGCGAACTCCGCGGCCTCGCGGCGCGAGCGGGAGACGAGCGCGACGCGGTCGCCGGGCGCGACGCCGAGGTCGCCGAGCGCGGCGGCGGCGTTGCGCGCGGTGTCGAGCCACTCGGCGAAGGTGAGCGAGACCCAGGTGAGGCCCGTGCGCGTGCGGAGCGCGGGGCGGTCGGCCCAGCGGGCGCAGGCGGCGTGGAGGAGGCCGGAGACGGTTCCGTCGTGGGCGAGCAACGGCTAGAAGTGGAAGCCGACGAGCGCGGACACGTCGGCGTTGAAGAGGAAGGTGGGGAACATGAGGTGGAGCGTCAGCTCGCCCGCCACGTGGAAGCCGTTGCGCACGCCGTACTCGACGCGGCCGCCGACGTGGGCGTTGCCGAAGCCCGACACCACGTGGGCGCTCGGGTAGCGCGCCGACGCGGGGAGCCCGGGCTTGGGCTCGATCTGCCCGCCGCCGCCGCCGATGAAGGCCGCGCCCACCAGGCCCGTCGGCGAGAAGCCGTTGGGCGTGAAGGCGTAGTAGAGCCGCCCGTAGAGCAGCAGGTTGGCGAGGGGGTTGGACTTGGTGGGCCCGCGGCCGTTGGGCGGCTGCACCTCCCAGTCGGCCGCGTCGAACTGGAAGCGCGTCCCCACCGCGATGCCGACGCGCTGCGTGACGTTGTAGCGGACGTTGGCCGTCAGGTAGTACGTCGGCGCGAAGCCCGGGTCGATGTTGCGGTAGCAGGTGAAGTTGCCGCACGCCGGCGTGCCCGTCGACGCGTTGACGAACTGCTCCGCGTACGACATCTGCCCGGAGAGGAAGGCGAGCCCGACGCCGCCGCCCACGTCGAACGCGAAGCGCGAGAAGGTGCGCGCGGGCTGCTCGCCGCCCGGGGGCTCCTCGCCGCCCCCGCCGCCGCCGCCCGAGCCCACCGCGCACGCGCCCGCGTCGCAGTAGAGCCCCTCGCCGCACTCGGAGTTGGACCCGCAGGGGTCGCCGAGCCCTCCGCTCCCGGTGCCGCCGCCGCCCCCGCGGCCGCGGCAGGTGGGGCCCGACATCCCCGGCGGACAGTCGTCGGTCGCCGAACACGCCGCGGGCGCCGGGCGGCCGGGCAGCGTGGGCGCGGGCACCGTGCGGCGCGCCGTCGCCGAGAGGATCGGCACGTGCATCGGCGCGTCTTCGCTGCCCGACGAAGCGAGCGTGGTGCCGACGTCGTCGACCGCGGTGATGTAGTAGTCGATCGACCCCTGGATCACCTGACCGCAGGGCAGCTCAACGCCCCAGCCGCCGCCGACGCGCTGCATCTCCTGCCGCTGGAACTGCCGCATCCCCGTGCCGCGGAAGTGCGCGTACACGTGCGCCGCGCTGATCGGCGAGGCGGGCTCGACGTAGATCGGCAGCGGCACGCTCTCGAGCTGCTCGGTGGCGGGCGTGTGGAGCAGGTCGCCGCCGCCGCCCGAGCTCGGCGGGGGGCGCGGGGGCGGCGGGTTGTTCGATCCGTTGCCGTTGTTGGGCGGCGGGCGCGTGCCGCCGCCGCCGGCCTGACGTCGCGCGTCGGCGAAGGCCGCGTTGATCTCCGGCGTCGCGAGCAGGGTGTCGGGCTCGGCGTGGGGGTCGGCCTGGAGCGCCTGCACCATCGCCGCGACGCCCTCCTGCGTGTTCTGCTGGCCGCCGACGTACACGACGCCGAGGGACATGTGCACGCGCGCGAGCACGCCCTGCGAGCAGCCCGAGTTGGCGCAGGTGCGCAGCGCGGTGTTGAGCCGGGTGACCGCGCGGTCGATCTCGAGGTCCTGGTAGTCCTGCATCGCCTGGCGGATCAGCGAGGTCGCGGCGGCGTCGCGCGGGCCCTGCTGGGCGAGCGCCGCCGCGGGCGACAAGAGCGCCAGCGCGGCGGTGACGAAGAATGCGGATCGGGTCATTGGGTTCAGCTCTCGCGTGCGCGGGGCGGCGGTCGGCGCCCGCCCGGGGCGGCGCGATCCTACACGGTTTCGCCGCCGTGCGAAGACCCGCCGTGGGCGCCGCCGCGCGGGTTACCGAATGACGTTGCCGCTGGCGTCGAGCTCGTTGAGCTCCACGCGGCGGTTGGCCTGGCGGCCCTGCTCGTTGCGGTTCGACGCGATCGGCACGCTCGGGCCGTAGCCGCGCGAGGTGAGGCGCGCCGCGTCGATGCCGTGGTCGAGGAGGTACCGACGGACGGTCTCCGCGCGCGCCGCCGAGAGCGTCTGGTTGTGCCGCCGGCCGCCCTCGCTCGAGGTGTGGCCGCCGACCTCGTAGCGCAGCGAGCGGTTCTGCGGCTGCCCGAGGAAGACCACCACCTCGTCGAGCGTGGTCGCCGCGCTCGGCCGAAGCGTCGCCCGGTCGAAGTCGAACTCGACCTGGAACCTCACCCCGTGCTGCGTCACCTGGATGTGCGTGAACACCGGCGGGCAGCCCTGGTTGTCGACGGGCCCGGCCTCGTTGGGGCAGCGGTCGGTCGTGTCGACCACCGTGTCCTGGTCGTTGTCCGGGTCGGGGCAGCCGTCCTGGTCGTTGTACCCGTCGGGGTCTTCGGGCTCGTTGCGGCAGTTGTCCACCGCGTCGAGTACGCCGTCGGCGTCGTTGTCGGCCTCGGGGCAGCCGTCCTCTTCGAGGTAGCTGTCGTGGTCCTCGGGCTCGATGCGGCACGCGTCGCGCGAGTCGGGGATCCCGTCGCCGTCGGTGTCGGGGTCGTCGGGGCAGCCGTCCTGATCCTGGTAGCCGTTGAAATTCTCCGGCTGGTCGGGGCACTGGTCGTCGGGGTCGAGGTAGCCGTCGCCGTCGCGGTCGCCCGGCGCCTGAACCACCACCTCCCGCGGCGCGCAGCGCTCGGCGGGCGAGAGCCGCAGGGCGGCCCGCGCGTTCTCCTCCGCGACCGCGAGGTGCGCCTCGGCGCGGCGGCCGTGGGCCACGTCGAGCTCGCGCTGGGCGAAGTCCGTCTGGGCGCGGCCGATCGCCAGCTCGCGCGGCGCGCACACGTACGCGCCGTTGCGGTCGGCCTGCTGGAGCAGGTCGCGGGTCGAGCGGATGCGCCCCTCGAGCGCCGAGGCGCTGGTGCACCCGAGGGCGAGGGCCGCGCAGGCCGCCGCGGTGCGCGCGAAATTCAACGTCCGCTCTCCTGCTGGCGGCGGCGGGCGATGTCCCGGGCGCGGTTGCCGTACTCCTCGGCGACGCCGGCCATGTCCATCGCGGCCTGGTACTCCGCCTCCCCGGCGAACTCCCGCGCCTTCCCGAGGTGCTCCATCGCGTAGTGGTACTCGTAGGGCGCGAAGCGCGAGGCGTTGACCTGCCGCGCGGCCTCCACGGCCTCGGCCGCGCCGTTGATCTCCACCACGTAGCCGATGGGACCGCACGAAGCGGCGCCGCACGCCAGGAGCCCGAAGAGTAGCCTCCGCATCACGTCGGCGGACGCTAACAGAGCGCGGAGACGAGGGTCAACGACGACCGACCGCGCGCCGTCGGGAGGCGACGGGCCGGGGCGCCTCGCGGCTCGCCCGGGCGGCGTTGACGCCTCCTGCGACGCCGGGGTAGCTGTCGAGGCGAGGACGCATCGTCCTTCCGGGAGGTCATTCTCGCCATGCGGTTCTTATCCATTTGGGTTTGCGGGGTGGCGGTGGGTGCGCTCGCCTGCACGCCGAACGACGTGATCACGCCCCGCCGCGATGCGGGCGCCGACCTGGCCCCGTCCGACGTCGCGCCCTCCGACGTCGCCCCGCCCGACGTCGCCCCGTCCGACGTCGCGCCCGCCGACGCCCCCCCCGCGCGATGCACCACGACCCGCGAGTGCAGCCCCTTCGGCCTCGTCTGCGACACCGCCCGGGCCGCCTGCGTGGAGTGCCTCGCCGCGGGCGATTGCGCGATGGGCCAGGCCTGCCTCGGCGGCCGTTGCTTCGCGCCCACGGCCTGCACCTCCTCGCGCATGTGCCCCGGGCAGGTGTGCAGCGCGCGCCTCGGCTTCTGCGTCGACTGCGACGCGGACGTCGACTGCACCGGCGGTCAGGTGTGCCGCGGCAACGTCTGCGTCGCGCCGCCCCGCGCATGCCGCTCGTCGCGCGAGTGCTCCGACATCGGGCTGGTGTGCGCGATGACCCTCGGGCACTGCGTCGAGTGCGTCGCCGACAGCGACTGCGGCGCCGGTCGCTACTGCGCCACGGACCTCGTCTGCCGCGACCGCGTCTGCGTGCCCAACTCGACGAGCTGCGTCAGCCCGACCCGCGTGCAGACGTGCAACCCCGTCGGCTCGGCCCAGACGCCCGCCGACTGCCCCGCGGGCCACGGGTGCCGCGAGGATCGCTGCCAGCCCTTCGTCTGCACCCCCGGCCAGGTGAGCTGCGACGCCACCGGCGCGCGCCGCCGCTGCAACGACGACGGCGGCGGCTTCACGCCGACCCCCTGCGCCGCGACCGAGAGCTGCCGCGACGGCGCGTGCGTCGCCCGCTCCTGCACTCCCGGCGCCGCCACCTGCGCGTCGGCCACCGCCCGGAGCGTCTGCGCGCCCGACGGCCTCTCCACCAACACGGCCCCCTGCGCCGCCGGCGAGGGCTGCCGCGACGGCGCGTGCGTCGCCCGCACCTGCACCCCGGGCGCCTCCACCTGCGCGTCGACCACCGCGCGGTCGGTCTGCAACGCCGACGGCTTCGGCGCCAGCACGGTCGCCTGCGCCGCCTCCCAGCGCTGCGCGTCGGGCGCCTGCGTCGACCTCGCCTGCACGCCCGGGAGCTCCACCTGCGTCGACGCCCGCACCGTCCGCGCGTGCAACGCCGAGGGCTCGGGCTACACCACGCTCACCTGCCCGGCCTCGTCCACCTGCTCGGGCACCACCTGCACCGGCTGGGTCTGCACGCCCAACATGGCGACGTGCCCGGCCGGCGCGACCGCCCGCACCGTCTGCAACGCCGACGGCCTCGCCACGCGCATGGAACCGTGCCCGACGCCCGTCAACGCGACGGCCCCCCGCTGCGGCGCCGGCGACGCCTGCACGTTCACCTGCGCGGCCGGCTTCGGCGACTGCAACGGGGTCGCGGCCGACGGCTGCGAGGCCCCGCTCGCCACCTCGCTCGCGCACTGCGGGGGCTGCGGGATGGCTTGCGCGCCGCGCGCCAACGCGACGGTCGCGTGCTCGTCGGGCGCGTGCACCTACGCCTGCGCGGCGGGCTACGGCGACTGCGACGGCAACGCCGCCAACGGCTGCGAGTCGGCCGTCGGCGCCGACGCGGCGAACTGCGGCGGCTGCGGCCGGCGCTGCCCCGCCGCGCAGGTGTGCATGGCGGGGGCCTGCACCGCGCTGGTGTGCACGGCCGGCTTCGGCGACTGCGACGGCAACGCCGCCAACGGCTGCGAGACCAACGTGCGGACGAGCGCGAGCAACTGCGGCGCCTGCGGGGTGGCGTGCTCGATGGCGGGCGCCTCCGCCACGGGCTGCGTCTTCGGGACGTGCACGCCGGCCTGCACGCTGGGCTTCGGCAACTGCGACGGCAACGCCCCCAACGGCTGCGAGACCGACCTGCGCGCGAGCGCGAGCCACTGCGGCGCATGCGGGGCTGCGTGCTCCGCGGCGGGCACGACGGCGACGACCTGCGCGGCCGGCGCGTGCGCCCCGACGTGCGCGCCGGGCTTCGGCAACTGCGACGGAAACGGCGCCAACGGCTGCGAGACCGACCTGCGCACGAGCGCGAGCCACTGCGGCGCGTGCGGGGCCGCGTGCTCCACCGCGGGGGCCGCCTCCACGAGCTGCTCGGCGGGTGTTTGCGTTCCCGTCTGCGCCACCGGCGCGGCGGCGATGATGACGACGACCTTCAACGCGACCGGCACCGGCCCGACGGGGACGCGGCAGATGTGGACGGTGCCCGCGGGCGTGACGAGCGCGGTGATCGAGGCGTGGGGCGCGTCGGGCGGCGACGGCAGCGCGGTGTACGGGACGAGCCTCCGTCCCGCCGGCCGCGGCGCCTACATCCGCGGCACGGTCGCGGTGACGCCGGGCGAGGTGATCGACATCCTCGTGGGCCAGATGGGCGGCTCGTCGGGCGGCCCCCAGGGCAACGAGAACGGCGGCGGCGGCGGCACCTTCGTCGTGCGTCGCACCGGCAGCGTCCCGCTGGTGATCGCGGGCGGCGGCGGCGGCGCGCCCTCCACCAGCTACGGCACGGGCTGCACGCGGACGGCGTCGTCGGCCGACGGGCAGGCGGGCACGTCGGGCGCGACCGTCTCCTGCTACGCGATGGGGCTGGGCGGGAGCAGCGGCGGCGGCGGGTCGACGGGCGGGGCCTACCAGGGCGGGGGCGGCGGCGGCTTGCTGGCCGACGGCGCGATGGGCGGGACGCACTGCTCCTCCGCGGCGGGCGGCCGCAGCTACATGAACGGCGGCGCCGGGGGCGCGGGCAACAACTGCTACAACACCAACAACGCGGGCGGGTACGGCGGCGGCGGCGGCGGCCAGCTCGGCGGCCCCGGCGGCGGCGGCGGGTACTCGGGCGGCGGCTCGGCGGGCGCGTGGTCGAGCTACTCGACCTACGGCGGCGGCGGCGGCTCCTACAACGCCGGCACCGACCAGACCAACACCGCCGGCGCCAACACCGGCCACGGCCGCGTCGTGATCTCCGTCACGTCGACGGGGTTTGGCAACTGCGACGGCAACGGCGCCAACGGCTGCGAGACCAGCCTCGCGACCGTCACCGACTGCGGCGGGTGCGGCGTCCGCTGCGCCGCGGGCCAGGCCTGCGTCTCCGGCGCGTGCCGGGCCCCCTGACGCGCGCTCAGCGGCGCAGCGCGAGCGAGCGCCACCAGTCGCGGATCATGTGACCGGTCGCGAGGAGCGCGGCCCCCACCAGCATCACGGCGCCGAGCCACATCACGTACCCGCGGCCGAGCGCGAGGATCACCGACCCGCCGAGCACCATCGCCGACACGGTGAGGGCCGAGTGGACGCGGCGGCCGAGGCGGTCGTACACGTCGTTGAGCTGCGGGTCGCTGGCCTTGAGGGTGAGGTGGCCCTTGCGCAGGTCGTCGAGGATCTCGCTCACCTGGTCGGGCATCTGCCCAGCCCGCGTGGAGAGCTTGAAGGCCATGCGGAGAAGGTCGCCCGAGACGCGGTCGGGCGAGTAGCGCTGCGCGATGAGCCGGAGGAAGTGCGGCCTCGCCTCCTGGAGGAGGTCGAGCTCGGGGTGGATTTGCCGCCCCGTCCCCTCCAGCGTCATGAGCGCGCGGCCCATCATCACGAAGTCCGCGGGCATGTCGATGCCGTGCTTCACCGCGCCCCAGATGAGGTCGCGCACGATCGCCGACGCCTGGATGTCCCCGAGCTTGCGCCCGACGTACTTCCGCCCGAGCGTCGCCACGTCGTTGCGGAACACCTGCATGTCGACCTTGCGCGTCGGCCGCCCGAGCGCGTAGAGCGCGTCGGCGACGGCGTCGAAGTCCTCGCGCACCGCCGCCACCATCAGCTCCAGCGCCTTGTCGCGCAGCGGGCCCGAGAGGTGGCCGACGAGGCCGAGGTCGAGCAGGCCGAGCACGGGCGCCTCGGGGGTGCCCATCACCATCACGTTGCCCGGGTGCGGGTCGGCGTGGAAGAAGCCGTCCTCGAACACCATCTTGATGACGACGCCGATAGACATCGACGCGATCCGCTTGCCGTCCCAGCCCTCGGCGAGCGCGTCGTCGAGGTGCCGCCCGTCGAAGAACTCCAGCGTCAGCACCCGCTTGCCCGAAGCCCGCGCGTACACCTTGGGGAAGCGCACGCGCGCGTCGCCCTCGAAGTTGCGCGCGAAGCGCTCGGCGTGCTCGGCCTCCTGCTTGAAGTCGAGCTCCGCTTGGATCGACCGGTCGAACTCCGACACGAGGTCGACCGGCGAGTAGCGCCGCGACTCGGGGATCGTCCGCTCGAGCGCCCGCGCGAACCAGTAGAGCAGGTCGACGTCGCGCTCGACGGTGTCGCGGATGCCGGGGCGCTGCACCTTCACCGCCACGTCGTGCACGGCCTCGCCGTCGCGGAGCTTGCCCCGGTGCACCTGCGCGATCGAGGCGCTCGCGAGGGGCTCCGGGTCGACGTGTTCGAAGAGGTCGGCGAGGGGGGCGCCGAGGTCGTCCTCGATCTCCTTTCGAATGGCCTCCCAGGGGACGGTCTTCACGTCGTCCTGGAGCACCTTCAACTCCGCGATCACGTCGGGCGGGAGGAGGTCGGCGCGGGTCGAGGCGATCTGCCCGAGCTTCACGAACGACGGCCCGAGGTCTTGCAGCACGAAGCGGAGCCGCTGGCCGAAGGAGCGGGTGCGCGTCGCCTCGTCGACCGCGGTGGGCACGAGCGTGTCGAGCCCGAGGCGCTGGAGCACCTCGCCGAAGCCGTGGCGCGCGAGGACGACCGCGATCGCCCGGAGTCGCTCGAGGTCGCGGAAGGCGGTCATCACGGAGGGCATCGCGGGCGCATCATGCCAGCGAACGGCGGGCGCTGCTGGGGCGAGTTTTCCCTTGACGTCCCCGAAACCCCTGGGTACAACCCCGCTCCCGCTGCGGGCATAACTCAGCGGTAGAGTGCGTCCTTCACACGGACGAAGTCACAGGTTCAAATCCTGTTGCCCGCACCACCCGACGGCCGGCTGAAGCGAGAGCTTCGCCGGCCGAAGTCATTTTGGCGATCCCGCGGCGGGTGGTTTAGCGTCAGGGGCACGACGATGGACGGCGCGGCGAGCGAGCTGGTGGAGATCTTCACGGACGGGGCGTGCTCGGGCAACCCGGGGCCCGGCGGCTGGGGCGCGATCCTGCGGTGGGGCGGGCGCGAGCGCGAGCTCTGGGGCGGCGAGCCCGACACCACCAACAACCGCATGGAGCTGATGGCCGCGATCGTCGCGCTCGAGGCGCTCAAGCGCCCGGTGAAGATCCGGATCACGACGGACTCCGTCTACGTGAAGGACGGGATCACCAAGTGGATCCACGGCTGGAAGAAGAACGGCTGGCGCACCTCGGGCAAGGCCCCGGTGAAGAACGAGGACCTCTGGCGCCGCCTCGACGCCGCGCTCGGCGGCCACGCGGTGGAGTGGCGCTGGGTGAAGGGCCACTCGGGCCACGCGGAGAACGAGCGGGTCGACGAGCTCGCGCGCCGCGGCGTCGACTCGGTCCGCTGAGCGGGCGGCAGAGGGAGACGGGCGGTGCCCCTCCAGCGCGACCGCCGCACCCCGGAGACCACGGCCGTCCGTCGTGACGGCGCGCTCGGGGCGAGGCGCGCGCTGGTGGGCGCGGCCTTCGTCGGCGCAGCAGCGGGGATCGGGCTCGGCGTCGGGGGCTTCGCGTGGGCGCTCGCGGCGCTCGTGTCGTTGCCGGGGCTCTACACCCTCGCGTCGGCCGCGCGTCCGTACACCGCGCCGTGCCCGGGCTGCGGCGCGTCGCTCGGCGGCGGGCTCCTCCACCTGCCCGACGACCCGGTGCTCGCGCGCGGCGCCACCGACGTTCGGTGCGATGCGTGCGGCATCTACGTCGACGGGACGGGCGCGGGCGTGCGGGAGGTCCCGTTCAACCGGGCGCTGGAGGCGCCGGGGTACGAGTTCGCCGTGGCGCCAGGTGTCGACGCGGAGCTCGATTGGGGCGACCGCTGCGTGGCCTGCGGCGAGCCCGCGACGCGTGGGCTGCGGCTCGCGAAGGAAGCGCGCGGCATCGCGTCGGGCGAGGGGGCTTCGTTCGAAGCGACCCCCGCGGCGGGCTGCGTCCCGTACTGCGCGGCGCACGGCGACGGCGCGACGCCGGCCGAGCGCCAGGTGCTGGTGGCGCGGAGTCGTGACGCGACGGTGCTCCAGTTTCGCCTCTACGCGAGCTACCGCCGCGCGCTCGACGCCAACCGGGCGCGCGCGGAGGTGAGCGTCCGCGAGGTGGCCGGGTGAGGCGCGGTGTGCGGGGGCCGCGGTGTTGTCGGCGGCTCGGGCTGATCACTCGGCGCCTGCGCAGGCTTTGGGTTCGTTTCCATCGGGCCAGTGCGGGGGGGGCGCGCGTGCGGGGAGTGCCCGTCCTCGTCCCGCCCCGCCGTGCCCACGAGAGGCGCAACGCCTCGCGCGCGTCGGCTTTCCTACGAGGCTTTTCGAGAGGATGGAGCATCTCGCTCGTCTGCTCGCGGCGCCGAGTGCCCAGGGTTCGCCCGCCCGCCCTCGCTGAGTGGTTTAGGCTCACCCTGGGCAACCTGCATGGGATTGCCCGGTCGGTACCGGGCTCCCAACGAGGCGACGTGGGCGGCGCGCGACGTCCTCACCTCGCGCTGGCTCCCGGAATCCGCCACCGAGCGGATGATCCCATGCAGGTTGCCCAGGGTGAGCCTAAACCACTCAGCGAGGGCGGGCGGGCGAACCCTGGGCACTCGGCGCCGCGAGCAGACGAGCGAGATGCTCCTACTTCCGGGATCTCCTGGCAGACATGCACTTCCGTGCGCGGCGTTGCGCCTCTCGTGGGCCGTGGCGGGGAGGGATGGGGAGGGGCAACCGCACCACGCGCGGCCGGTGATCGGCCTCAACCACGGGCGACCGCGCGCGCGTCGGCGTTTCTCGCGCTCGTGCTCGCGGCGGCTGCCCTCCGGTGCGAGGTGGCGCAGGTGGTGGGCGCGGCCCCGTCGTGCGCGCCTGGCGCGGTCGAGCGGTGCCCCGCGCGTTCGTCGTGCGGGCGGTGCCCCGAGGCGACGCGCGCGTGCGGCCCCACGGGGCGCTGGGGGCCCTGCGTCGCGGCCGGGCGCGGCGGGGCGTACTTCGTCTGCGACGTCGCGCGCGACGAGGACTGCGACGGCGTCTGCAACGCCGACGAGCGCGCGTGCCGCTGCACGAGCCGCGACGCCGCGCGGGCCTGCTACGACGGCCCCACCGGCACGCTCGACGTCGGCCGCTGCCGCGCGGGCACGCAGGACTGCGCCGCCGGGCGCTTCGGCCCGTGCGGGGGCGCGCTGGTGACGCCCGCCGCGATCGAGCGATGCGGAGACGGCGTCGACGACGATTGCGACGGCGCGGTGGATGACGACTGCGCCGCGCCGCGCGTCCTCGCGGTGGCGGTGGGCGATGCGTCGAGCTGCGCGCTCGTCCGTGACGGCTCGGGGCGGGCGCTGGTGTGCTGGGGCGCGGGCGCTGGCGGCGTCTTCGAGGAAGGGAGCGCCGACCGCGCGCGCCCCACACGCGTCGCGGCGCCTGCGGGGGTGACGGCGCTCGCGATGGGGGCCTCGCACGTCTGCGTGATTGCGTCGGAGGGCGCGGTGTGGTGCGCGGGCGGCAACGACGCGGGCCAGCTCGGGCAGGCATCGCTCGACGCGCGCGCGGGCTTCGTTCGGGTGCCGGGCGTCGTCGGCGCGAGTTCGCTCGCGGCGGGGCGGCGCCACACCTGCGCGCTCACGGCGAATGGCCGCGCGTGGTGCTGGGGGAGCGACCGCGTTGGGCAGGCGGGTGGCGACGTCGCCGGGCTCGTCGCGTGCGCCACGGGGGGCGATCGCGGGTGCCGCGTGGGGGCGCGCGAGGTCGCGGGGGTTGGCGGCGCGACGGCGATCACCGCGGGCTTCGAGCACACCTGCGTGCAGACGGCAGCGGGCGCGCGGTGCTGGGGCGAAGGGGCGGCCATCGGCGCGGCGGGCGTGGCGGCGCCGACGGCGGTGTTCGCGGGCGAGGCGGTGGAGTCGCTGGTCGCGGGGCGTCGCGGGACGTGCGCGCGAATCGGCGCGCGGTGGCGGTGTCTGGGCGACGCGCGCGCTGCGGTCGACGGGGTGGAGGGCGCGGTGCTCGCGGCGGGCGCGCGGTGGTGCGCCGCGGGGGACGGCGGCGTCCGGTGCACGAGCGCGACGTGGGGCGACGAGGCGACGACGGGGCGCGAGGGTCTGCTCGACGCGATGGCGCTCACGCCGGCGGGCGCGGTGACGTCGCTCGCCGTGGGGCTTCAGCACGCGTGCGCGGCGGTGCGTGGGGAGACGGTGGTGTGCTGGGGCGGCCCCGAGGCGGCGCGGCACGGCCAGCTCGGCGACCCCCGCGCGGGCGACACCGAGGCGCGCGAGGTGTGGTGGTGAGGCGGGCGTTCGCCGCGCCAACGCCGGGAGTGGCGATCGTGAGATCGTCGCGCACGATTTCAACTCCGCGAGTAACGATCGAGGTGCAGTCGCGCACGATTCCAACTCGGGGAGTAACGATCGTGAGGCAGCCTCGCGCGATTCCAACTCCCGGAGTCACGGTCGTGATGGTGTCGCGCACGATCGTTACTCGCCGAGTTGGAATCGTGAGGTCGCCTCGCACGATCTTCACTCGCTCCGTCTCCCCGGTGACGTTGGGCGCCGCCCTCGCGCTCTCGCTCGGCTGCGACGTCCCGCAGACGCTCGGCGCGTGGCCCGACGCCGCGCGCGACGCGCCCGACGCCGCCCGCCTCGACGCGCCCGAGCTCGTTCGGACGTACGCCGCCGTCACGGTCGGGAGCCTGCGGAGCTGCGCGCTCTCCGAGGGGCGCGCGTTCTGCTGGGGCGACCCGGCGGACGGGGCGCTCGGGCCCGGTGCGTCGGGCGCCGTGGTTCGGCCGCGCGCGGTCGTCGGCGTGTCGGACGCGACCGCGGTGGGCCTCGGCGACCGCCACGCCTGCGCCCTCGCGGCGGGACGCGTGGTGTGCTGGGGCGACGGCGCGATGGGTCAGCTCGGCGAAGGGCGCGCGGGATCGATGGAGCCCGTGGAGGTGACAGGGACGACGGGCGCCGACGCGCTGGCGGTCGGGCGCCTCGCGGCCTGCGCGCGCGTCGCGGGGCGGTGGCGCTGCTGGGGGTCGCTCCCGGGGCCCGACGGCGCGTCCGCCGCGCTCCCGCGCTTCGAAGGGGCCGCGGCGGTGGGGGTGGGCTTCGGCCACGCTTGCGCGGGCTGGCGGGAGGCGGGCGGGCTGCGCGTCCGCTGCGTGGGGGACAACTACGAGGGCCAACTCGGCGACGCCGTCACGACGTCGCGGACGGGCGAGGTGGACTTCCTCGACGAGCGCGGGGCGCCGGTGGTCGACGCGCAGGCGCTCGCGGTGGGGACCGCGGGGACGTGCGTGACGCGGGGCGACCGGCGGGCGGTGTTCTGCCGCGGGGAGATCGCGCGGGGGGCGCGGGGCGGGGCGTCGTGGGCGCTGCCCGAGCCCGTCGCGGACGTCGCGGTGGGGGTGGGGTACGTGTGCGCGGTGACCGCCGCGGGCGCGGTGTGGTGCTGGGGCAACGGGACCGCCGGCCAGCTCGGCGACGGCGCGCGCGGCGTGAGCGACGCGCCCGTGCGGGCGGCGATGGAGGCGGGCGTGGCGTTCGCGGAGGTGCGCGCGGGGGCGGGCCACACGTGCGCGCGATCGCGCGACGGGCAGGAGCTCTGGTGCTGGGGCGCGAACCGCGGCGGTCAGCTCGGCGCCGGCCACACCGACGTCGTGGAGGGCGTGGCGCGCGTGCTCCCGCCGTGAGGCGTCAGCGCTTCGTGACGCAGGCGTTGTTGCAGCACGCCATGACGACCGTGCCGGAGACGGCGCCGTCGTCGGTCACCACGTTGTTGGAGGCGAGGATCGCCCCGCCGCAGTTGGCCTGGTGCCACGACTGGACCGCGGCGAGGGAGTTCACGTTCACCGCGACCGCGCGGATGGGGCCGACCTGGCGGAGGTCGACGCGTCGACAGTCGGTCGCGACGTTGCACGCGCGGCTGGGCTTCGAGGTCGGCTCGAAGACTGTGCGGTTGTAGGTGCAGGACACGGGCGACGGGGGCGTGCGACACGAGCCGCCGGACGGCGTGATGAGGCCCGTGTCGTAGCAGATGGTCGGCGAGGTGCAGGCGGGCGTGGTCGCCGTGTACGACGCGGCCTCGGCGTTGGCGCCGGTGCCCGGGAGCTCGGCGTCGTCGACGGGCGCGCAGGCGACGGAACATGCGATGAGCGCGAGGAGGCTGAGGTGCTTCATGGGGGCCCCGAGGTGGTTGGCAGAGGCGCCATCCCCGGCGCCCGCTGCGAGCTTGTACTACGGCCGAGCCCGGCGGAGGTTGTCTTTGCGCTCGGAAATCGACGCCGATTTCGCCGGAACGGCGCGCCCCACGCTTGGGTGCAGGGCCGCCGTTCCGTCGGGGAAAGCGAGGGGGGAGGGGGAGGTCAGTTCGTGTCGCGGGCGGGCACGGTGGTGCCGGAGAAGCTCGGCGCGTTGATGCCGATGCGACCGACCGAGCCGGTGCCGCCGGGGCCGCCGCCGCAGGTCGAGCCGCCGCCGCCGCCGCCCTGCGCGAGCACGTGGTTGGTGCCCACGGCCACGGTGGTGAGGGCGACGATGCGGATGGCCCCGCCCGCGCCGCCGCCGCCGCCGCCCATGCCGCACCCGCCGCCGCCGCAGGCGCCCTGGTCGCCGCCCGCGCCGCCGCCGCCGTCGGCGGTGATGAAGCCCGTCGCCGACACCGAGACGGTGTTGGCGCGGATGAAGATGATCCCGCCGCCGTGGCCGCCGCGGCCGGGGTTGCCGCCGTCCTCGTCGGCGCCGCCTTCGCCGCCCGCGCCGCCGAAGAAGATCGACGCGGTCAGGTTGGCCGTGCCGACGGCGCCGCCGCCCGCGCCGCCCGGGATCGGGCAGGCCTCGGCGCACGCGCCGCAGCCGCCGCTGCCGCCGCCCGCGCCCGCCACGCCGTGGCCGCCGCCGCCGCCGGCCGCGCCGTCCTGGCCCGCGCCGCCGCCGCCGCCGCCCGCGCCGTTGGCGGAGATGGTGACGCCGCCGAGGCCGAGCGAGCTCTCGCCCTGGAAGCCTCGCGCGCAGAGGTAGCGGCAGCCGTGGTTGCGCCCGCGGTAGCCGAGGCCCACCATGTTGATAATGCCGTTGACGGAGACGTCCGCGGCGTCGAGGGCGAGGATGCCGCCGGTGGTCCCGTCCCAGGCGGGCGCGGTGAGCAAGGCGCCGGCGTTGACGGTGAGGTTGACGTACTCCTGCACCTGAACCACCTGGGCGCCGGCCCCGTACGCGCGCGAGAGGCCCGCGGTGAGCGTGAGCGCGCCGCCCGCCACCGAGGCGATCGTGGCCCGCTCGTAGTTGCCCGCGCCCGACCCCAGGGTCTGGTGCACGAGAACCTGCCGCCCGGCGAGGAACGTCCCCGTCACCGAGCTGATCGACAGCGTCGTCGAGCCGGCCGAGCCGCTCGCCGCCGCGCGCACCGTGTTGATGGTGGACGTGCCGGTGACGGTGACCGTCCCGTCCGCGCCGCTGCCGAACTGGCAGCGCCCCGCCGTGCACGGCGCCCCGCCGGGGCAGGCGTTGCCGCACGCGCCGCAGTGCGACGAGCTGGTGGCGAGGTTGGCCTCGCAGCCGTTGGCTGCGGCCGCGTCGCAGTTGCCGAAGCCGCTGTTGCAGGTGAGCCCGCAGGCGCCGCCGGCGCACGTCGGCGACGCGTTGGCGGGGGTGGGGCAGGCGTTGCCGCAGCGGCCGCAGTTGGCGAGGCTCGTCGCGAGCGCGACCTCGCAGCCGTCGGCCGCGGTCGCGTTGCAGTCGCCGAAGCCCGCGCTGCAGGCCGCGACGCCGCACGCGCTCGAGAGGCAGAAGGCGGCGGCGTTGGGGAGGGAGCAGGCGCGGCCGCAGGCGCCGCAGTTGGCGGGGTCGAGGGCGGTGTTGGTGCAGGCGCCGGAGCAGTCGGTGAGCCCCGTCCCGCAAGATGCGGCGCAGCTCCCGGCGGCGCAGATCTGGCCGGCGGCGCAGGCCCGCCCGCACGAACCGCAGTTGGCGTTGTCGCTCTGGAGGTTGGCGCAGACGGCGCCGCAGGCGCTCTGGCCGGTGGGGCAGGAGATGGCGCAGGTGCCCGCCGAGCAGATCTGGCCGGAGGCGCAGGAGCGGCCGCACGTGCCGCAGTTGAGCCGGTCGTTCTGCAGGTCGCGGCAGACGCCCGTGCAGTTGGAGAGGCCCGTCCCGCACGACACGCCGCACGCGCCCGCCGAGCACACCTGGCCCGCGGTGCACGAGCGCCCGCACATGCCGCAGTTGGCGTTGTCGGTCTGGGTGTCGCGGCAGACGCCGGAGCAGTCGGTGAGGCCGGCGGCGCAGGAGAGGGTGCAGGTGCCGGCAGAGCAGACGTTGCCGGCGGGGCAGGCGCGGCCGCACATGCCGCAGTTGGCGTTGTCGGTGGCGAGCTCGCGGCAGGTGCCCGAGCAGTTGGTGAAGCCCGCCGTGCAGCTCACCGTGCACGAGCCGCCAGAGCAGACCTGCCCCGACGCGCAGGCGCGCCCGCACATGCCGCAGTGGCCGTTGTCGGTGGCGAGGTCGCGGCAGGTGCCCGAGCACACCGTCTGGCCCGACGGGCAGCTCACCGTGCACGACCCCGACGCGCAGATCTCGCCCGCCGCGCACGACCGATCGCACGCCCCGCAGTTGAGGCGGTCGTCCTGGAGGTCGCGGCAGGCGCCCGAGCAGTTGGTGGTGCCGGCGCCGCACGAGACGCCGCACACGCCGCCCGAGCAGACGTTGCCCGCGGGGCACGCCCGCCCGCACGCGCCGCAGTTGCGCGCGTCGGTGGTGAGGTCGCGGCACGAGCCCGAGCAGTTGGTGAAACCGTCCGCGCACGAGAGGTTGCAGACACCGCCGGAGCAGAGCTGCCCCGCGGCGCAGGCGCTGCCGCAGCGTCCGCAGTTGGCGTTGTCGGTGTTGAGGTCGCGGCAGGTGCCCGAGCAGTTGTTGAGGCCCGCCGCGCAGCTCACGGCGCACGCGCCCGACGAGCACACCTGGCCGGAGGGGCAGGCGCGCCCGCACATGCCGCAGTGGGCGTTGTCGGTCTGCGTGTCGCGGCACGTCCCCGAGCACTCGGTCTGGCCCGTCGGGCACGACACCACGCACGAGCCCGCCGTGCAGATCTGCCCGGCCGCGCAGGCCCGGCCGCACGTCCCGCAGTTCTGACGGTCGGTCTGGAGGTTCTGGCAGGCGCCCGAGCAGTTGGTGGTGCCCGCCGCGCACGACACCGCGCACACCCCCGACGAGCACACCTGGCCCGAGGGGCACGAACGCCCGCAGCCGCCGCAGTTGCCGTTGTCGGTCTGCAGGTCGCGGCAGGTGCCCGAGCAGTTGGTGAGGCCCGCGCCGCACGACACCGCGCACGCACCGCCCGAGCAGATGTTGCCCGCGGCGCAGGCCCGCCCGCACATGCCGCAGTGGTTGTTGTCGGTGGAGAGGTCGCGGCAGGTGCCCGAGCAGTTGGTGGTGCCGGCGACGCAGCTCACCGCGCACGAGCCCGCCGAGCACACCTGGCCCGAGGGGCACGCGCGACCGCACATGCCGCAGTTGGCGTTGTCGGTCTGGAGGTCGCGGCAGGTGCCCGAGCAGTCGGTCTGCCCGGCGACGCAGCTCACCACGCAGCTCCCCGCGGTGCAGACCTGGCCGGTGGCGCAGGGCCGGTCGCAGCCGCCGCAGTGGAGGCGGTCGGTCTGCGTGTCGCGGCAGGTCGTGCCGCACGTGGTCAATCCCGTGGCGCACGAGAGCGCGCACATGCCGCTGGCGCACACCTGGCCCGCGGCGCACGAGCGGCCGCAGGCGCCGCAGTTCTGACGGTCGTCCTGCGTGTCGCGGCAGGCCCCGGAGCAGTTGCTGAAGCCCGCAGCGCAGCTCACCGCGCACGAACCCTCGGAGCACACCTGACCCGACGGGCACGAACGTCCGCACGCGCCGCAGTGGTTGTTGTCGGTGGAGAGGTCGCGGCAGGTGCCCGAGCAGTCGGTGAGGCCCGAGCCGCACGACACCGCGCACGCGCCCGAGGCGCAGACCTGACCCGACGGGCACGCGCGCCCGCACATACCGCAGTTGGCGTTGTCGCTCTGGGTGTCGCGGCACGTCCCCGAGCAGTCGGTGAGGCCCGAGCCGCAGGTCACCTGGCAGCGGCCCGCCGAGCAGATCTGGCCCGCCGCGCAACGCGTCCCGCACGCCCCGCAGTTGCCGTTGTCCGTCTGGAGGTCGCGGCACGAACCCGAGCAGTCCGTCAGGCCCGCCCCGCACGACGTCGTGCACGACCCGCCGGAGCACACCTGACCCGCCGGGCACGCCCGCCCGCACATCCCGCAGTGCGCCAGGTCGGTCTGGAGATCGCGGCACGTCCCCGAGCACACCGCCTGCGCGGCCGGGCAGCTCACGGTGCACGCGCCGCCCGAGCAGATCTCGCCTGCGGCGCAGGCCCGCCCGCACATCCCGCAGTTCAGCCGGTCGTCCTGCGTGTCGCGGCAGGCGCCCGAGCAGTTGGTGAAGCCCGCGCCGCAGGAGACCGCGCAGGTCCCGCCGGAGCAGACCTGACCGGCGGCGCAGACGCGGCCGCACATGCCGCAGTTGCGCGCGTCGGTGGTGAGGTCACGGCAGGCGCCCGAGCAGTCGGTGAAGCCGGTGGCGCAGGAGACGTTGCAGGCGCCGCCGGAGCAGACCTGCCCGGCGGGGCAGGCGCTGCCGCAGCGTCCGCAGTTGCCGTTGTCGGTGTTGAGGTCGCGGCAGGTGCCCGAGCAGTTGTTGAGGCCCGCGCCGCACGACACGTTGCAGGTGCCGCCCGAGCAGAGCTGGCCCGCGAGGCAGGCGTTGTCGCACATGCCGCAGTGCGCGTTGTCGGTGCCGAAGTCACGGCACATCCCCGAGCACTCGGTCTGGCCCGTCGGGCACGAGACCACGCACGAGCCCGCCACGCAGGCCTGGCCGGCGGGGCACACCCGGCCGCACGACCCGCAGTTCTGGCGGTCGGTCTGGAGGTTCTGGCACGCCCCCGAGCAGTCCGTCGTCCCAGCCCCGCACGTCACCGCGCACACCCCGCCGGAGCACACCTGCCCCGACGGGCACGAGCGGCCGCACATCCCGCAGTTGCCGTTGTCGGTCTGCAGGTCGCGGCACGAGCCCGAGCAGTTGGAGAGGCCCGACCCGCACGACACCGCGCACCGGCCGCCGGAGCACACCTGGCCCGCCGCGCAGGCCGCCCCGCACATGCCGCAGTTGCCGTTGTCGGTGGCGAGGTCGCGGCACGTCCCCATGCAGTCGGTCGTGCCCGAGCCGCAGCTCACGGCGCACGCGCCGCCCGAGCACACCTGGCCGGCGGCGCAGACGCTGCCGCAGCGTCCGCAGTGCGCGTTGTCGGTGGCGAGGTCGCGGCACGTCCCCGCGCACTCGGTCTGGCCCGTCGGGCACGAGACCACGCAGCGGCCGCCGGTGCAGACCTGACCGGCGGGGCAGTTGTTGTCGCACATGCCGCAGTGGACGCGGTCGGTCTGGAGGTCGCGGCACGCCGAGCCGCAGGCGGTGAGACCCTCCGCGCAGCTCGCGGCGCACGCGCCCATCGCGCACACCTGACCCCCGGGGCACGCGCGCCCGCACATGCCGCAGTGGGCGTTGTCGCTCTGCGTGTCGTGGCAGGTGCCCGCGCAGTTGGTGAAGCCGGTCGCGCAGCTCACCGCGCACGAGCCCGCCGAGCACACCTGGCCAGACGGGCACGCGCGGCCACACGCGCCGCAGTGGGCGTTGTCGGTGGCGAGGTCGCGGCAGGTGCCCATGCAGTTGTCGAGGCCCGCGCCGCAGGTGACCGCGCACGAACCCGCGGAGCAGATCTGCCCGGCGGGGCAGGCGTTGCCGCACATCCCGCAGTGGGCGTTGTCGGTCTGCGGGTCGCGGCAGGTGCCCGAGCAGTTGGAGAGCCCCGCGCCGCAGGTGACGGCGCACGCGCCCGCGGAGCACACCTGGCCCGAGGGGCACGCGCGGCCGCAGGCGCCGCAGTGGTTCACGTCCGTCTGCAGGTCGCGGCACGAGCCCGTGCACTCCGTCTGGCCCGCCGCGCACGACACCATGCACGCGCCCGCGGAGCACACCTGGCCCGCGGGGCAGGCGTTGCCGCAGCTCCCGCAGTTCATCCGGTCGGCGCGGGTGTCGGCGCAGTAGGCGGCCGCGCCCGCGTCGGGGCCGGCGTCGCCCGCGCCGCACGCCGCGAGGCCCGCGCCGCACTCGCGCGAGCACGCGCCCTCCGAGCACACGAGGCCCGCGGGGCAGGCGTTGCCGCAGGCGCCGCAGTTCATCCTGTCGGTGCGGGTGGTGACGCAGGCGCCGCCGCAGGCCGTCTGGCCCGCGGGACAGCCCACGTCGCAGCGGCCCTGGTTGCACACCTGCGTGCCGGGGCAGGCGCTGCCGCAGGCGCCGCAGTTCGCGCGGTCGGCCATCGGGTCGACGCACGCGCCGCCGCACGCCACCCGCGGCGCGGCGCACGACACGTCGATCGAGCTGTCCAGGCCGCCCGCGTCGCCGCGCCCGACGATCGCGTCGCCCGCACAGCCCGCCACCATCGCCGCCACCAGAAGCGCCGCCGCGCGGAGCCACAGAATCTCACGACCGCCAGCCATCGAGCGTCACCCTTCCACGCGCCGCTGCGCCGCCACGCGCGGCGTCCGCCCGGCGGCGCATGGGGCCGGGCGTCTCCCTCGAAGTCTGCACAAACCAGCCTGCGGGAGGGAACGAAATCTCCAGGCGGCGCCCGCGGACGATGCTCCTTCTCCGTTGCGCAACGACCGCGCTGCGGCGGATCATCCGCGCATGCGCCACTCCTTCCTCAGCCTCGCGCTGCTTGCTGTGCTCGCGGGGTGCGTGGGCGAGCCGATCGTCGGCGGGATCCTCCGCGACGGCGGCAACGACCTCGCCTCGCCCGACGTGCCGGCCGACGGCCCCGACGACGTCGCGCCCGACGCGGCCCCCGACGCCGCGCCCGACGCAACGCCGGACCTCCCCTCCCTCGACGCGGCCCCCGACGCGATGCCCGACGCGATGCCCGACGCACCGCCGGACGTCTTCCGCTGCGCCACCGCCGCCGACTGCGCGTCGATGACCGGGACGCCCGCGTGCGACGTGGCCTCGGGCCGCTGCGTGGCCTGCACCGCCGCCGACGACCGCTGCCCCGCCGACCGCCACTGCGACGGGGCGACCTTCGCGTGCGTCGCCGGGTGCAGGGCCGACGAGGGGTGCCCGACGGGGAGGCGCTGCGACGCGACCGCCCACGCCTGCGTCGAGTGCGTGACCGACGCGCACTGCCCCGCGGGCCGCGTGTGCACGGGCAACGCCTGCGTCCCCGGCTGCAACGCCACGCAGCCCTGCGCGGCGGGCAACACGTGCTGCGCGATGGGCTGCGTCGACACCCAGACGAGCGTCGCCCACTGCGGCGCGTGCGGGGCCCGCTGCGACCTCGCCAACGCCACCGCGCGCTGCGCCGCGGGCCGGTGCGCGGTCGACGCGTGCGCGGCGGGCTTCGGCAACTGCGACGCCGACCCGGCCAACGGGTGCGAGACCGACACGCGGACGACGCTCGCCCACTGCGGCATGTGCGGCCGCGCGTGCTCCCCCGGGCCCAACCAGACCGCCGCCTGCGCCGCGGGCGCGTGCACGCTCGCCTGCGCGGCGGGCTTCGCCGACTGCGACGGCAACGCCGCCAACGGCTGCGAGGTCGACACGCGGACGACGCTCGCCCACTGCGGCGCGTGCCGGGCCGCGTGCACGGTGGCCAACGGGACGCCGGCGTGCCGCGCGGGCCGCTGCGAGGTGGCCTCCTGCGCGACGGGCTTCGCCGACTGCGACATGAGCGCCGCCAACGGCTGCGAGGCCGACACGCGCGTGAGCACCTCGCACTGCGGCGTGTGCGGCCGCGCGTGCGGCGCGGGGGAGACCTGCGTCGCGGGCTCGTGCACGATCCCCCTGGAGGTGACGGGCTGCGGGCGCGGGGCCGGCGGGACGGCGGCGGGGGCCAACGTGTTCCGGGAGTTCTGCCGGGTGCGCGGGCGCGTCGGGGTGATCTCGGGCGCGCTGGCCACCGGCACGAGCGCGACGCTGCGCGTGCCGTTCGGCGGGCTGCCGACGGGCGCGCGGGTGATCCGGGCGTTCCTCTACCGCCAGACGTACGACAGCACCGGCACGTACCTCTCGGCCTGGACGCTCCTCGGCAGCAACATCACGCCGACGACGGACTTCATCGGCACCTCCACCGGCAGCCCCCTGCAGATCGCCCGCGCGGAGATCACCGACCTCGTCCGCGCCGCGGCCCAGGGCACCGACGGCGTCCGCGCGATGGCCCTCACGCAGGCGCCCAATACCAGCTCCGGTGGCTTCGGGTGGTGGATGGTCTACGAGGCCCCGTCGCTCCCCGAGCGCACGGTCATCGTCTACGACGGCATGCACACCGACCGGCTCACCGGCAACGGGGCGTTCACCTTCGACGGCTTCCGCGCGAGCGTCGACCCGCCGACCGCCACCTTCCACGTCTTCGGCGGCGGCGACGACGTCGGCGACGCGCCGAGCGTGGCGCGCATCAACCCCGGCACGGCCGTCACCGTCGACGACGTCACCAACCCCGGCGCGGGCAACTACGCCGGCGTGCAGGTCGAACCCCTCGACGACCGCGTCACCGTCGGCGCCACCTCCGCCGCGGTCGACTTCACGCTGCGCAACTACTCCGCGGTGTCCTTCGCCATCCTGGAGGTCGGCACCGGAACCACCACCGCGGCCTGCTCCCCGGCCTGCCCCGCCGGGCAGACGTGCGAGTCGGGCCGGTGCTTCCCCGCCGACGGGTGCCGCGCGTCGATGCGCCGCGGGTTCACCGACGCGACGCGCTTCCCCGACATCGCCGCGTGCGGGGCGCGGGCCTCGTGGGACGCCGCGACGTCCATCTCCGCCAACGTCTGTGCGACCGGCTGGCACCCGTGCACCGCCGACGACGTCACGCGCGTAACGGCCGCCGCGCCCGACTTCCTCACGCCGGGCTCCTTCGGCTGGGTCGTGTGGGTCGACGGCGCCAACACGTCGTACGGCAACTACCCGATGGCGCGCTGCGCGGGCACCACGCCCGCCGTCGCCAACCTCCGCGGAACGAGCGCGTGCACGCCGTCCGGGGCCTTCCCCGAGGGCTGGCGCCTCGCCGTCGACGCCGACAACTGGTCGTGGTCGCACGCGCGCACCGGCGCCTGCGTCGACCACGCGATCCACCGCTGCGCCTACCCGGGCGGCACCGTGGCCCAGCAGCGCGGCCACACGCTGTGCTGCCGCAACACGCCCTGAGCTACGGGAGCACCTCGGCGCGGAGCCGGAGCGTCCCCGTCTGCCTCGGCACCGCGCCCTCCGAGCGGAGCGGGAGCGTGAACTCCCCCGTCGCAGAAGGCACCCGCGCCGCGTCGAGGTCGGCCACGCCGATGAGCTCGCGCGTCGTCGCGTCGTCGTCGAACACGCTGAAGCGCAGCGGCAGGTCGCGCGACACGTCGTAGCTGCCCGGGAGCCAGCGGTCCCACGTCGCACTGTCGCGGTCGGCGACGACGGGCGCGGTGTCGATCGCGCGCCCGAGCGGGATCGACGCGGTCACCACGGTGAGATCAGCCTCGCCGCCGACGAGGTCCCACGCGCGGCCGTCGGGGTTGGCGTGGGCGACGGTGGCGCCCGCGAGCTGGATCCGCACGCGCCGGGTGGTGGGCGCCACCGCGGCGCCAGGGGCCTCCGGCGCGACGCGGTAACGCAGGCGCGCGGGGAGGTTGGCGCCGCGCGGCGCGATGGTGAGGAGCAGCGGGCAGGGGCCGCCGGGGACGTTGTCGGGGAGCGTGAGGTGCTGCGGCGCGGCGCCGGCGGAGAGCTCGGCGACGGTGACCCCCGCGGGCGGCGCGGGCGGGGCGACGTCGGGCGTGCGGAAGCGCGCGTCGAAGTAGCGGTTGAGCGCGTCGGCGCAGGTGGCGCGGACGGTGGCGCCGTCGCCCTCCTCGAGCGCGACGTCGAGGCCGAGGCGACCGTTGCGCGGGTCGACCGGGCCCACGACGTCGAGCCCGCCGGGCCACACCGTCGAGCGCTGGTTCACCACCCACGGCGCGCCGGCGGTGGGCGGGTACGGGCGCTCGGGCGTCTCGCCGCGTTGGAGCGAGCCGACCATGAAGTCCACCTGGTTGCGCTCGAGGGCGAGCGTCATGGTGAAGCCCACCGCGAGCCGGTCGCGGAGCATCGTCGAGCCGAGCTCGCCGGCCTGCTGGCGCGCCCGGTCGCTCACGCTGTTGCCCGTCACCGCCGCCACCCCACCCAGGATGGTCGAGAAGAACCCCGTCGCCTCCGCGCTCACCACCCCGCGCGGCGTGATCGTCGCGCGAACGCCCTCGGCCGGGCGCATCCAGAGCGTCGCCACGCGGCTCGCCCGGTCGTAGCCCACCGCGACGTCCGCGCCGAGCTCCGCCTGCGCCTCGAAGAGGAGGTACTGCCGCACGCGGAAGCCGCTGGTCTCTCGGTCGATCCACGTCCACCCGGGGCCGCCGATGGAGAGAACCACCCGGTCGCCCTGCGTCCGCGCGTCGCAGCTTCGAATCCACCACCGCCCCGCGGACGGGAGCGCGCCCGCCGCCGGGCCCGTCGCGCTCCCTTCGCCCGGCAGGCCGATGAAGCTGCCGAGCATCCGCGGGCACATCTGCGGCGTCAGGGCCTGCGTGACGAGGGCGCGCACCTCGTCGTCCGCGGGCGCCGGGGCGGGCGTGGGCGTCGGGCCGGGGGCGGGCGTGGCTCCGTTGGTGGGCGCGGTGGCAGGCGTGGTGGCGGGCGGCGCGGCGGGGCCCCCGAGGAGCCCGCAGCCCGTGAGGGCGACGAAGACGACGAGCGGACGCATGGCGGCGGCGCTCATACCACGGCCGCGCGCCGGGCCGCGTTGCGTCGTGGCGGGCGCGTCGGTGCCCCCCTTCCCAGGGCGGGACGATCGCGCGACACTCCGCTCCGCGATGCCCTGGCTCGTCTTCTCGGCGCTCGTGCTCGTCACCTCGGTGGCCTCCTACGCCGCGCGCGAGCGGAGCCACCGCCGCCGCTGGCAGCTCGTCAACCTCCCGCCCGTCACCGCCGGCGAGGGCGCCTACCGCGAGTCGAGCGTCGCCCCCGGCCACCTCGCCGAAGCCCCGGGGCCGCTCCGCTTCATGGTGCTGAGCTGCATCGCGTACGGGCGCCTCGTCACCTTCGCGCTCCTCGCCACCGCGCTCTACCTCGCCGACGCGGGCACCGACGCGATCGCCGTCCCCACGCTCCACGCGATGCTCGGCTACTTCGCCGCGGGCGGCGCGGTGGGCCCGGTGGCCGCGATGCTGCTCGCCGCGTCGGTGATGCGCGCCGGCAACGACCTCCTCGCCCGCGACCCGCGCCGCGTCTTCGTCCGCACCCGCGCCACGGCCCTCGCCTCGCTGGCCCTCCACGGCTTCGTCGCGGTCAACGCCACGACGGGCGCGTGGCTGGTCGGGCTCGGCGGGCGCGACGCGTCCGTGTCGCTCCACACCACGCGGCTGGTCGCGACCGCGGGCGCCGTCCACGCGCTCCTGCTGCTGGCGATGGTCCACACGTACCGCACGCAGCTCACGGCGCGCTCGCCGCAGGCCGCCGCCGTCGCGTGACGGGCCAACTCGCGGTGACGCGCGCGGCCCTCGACGCCGTGCTCGCCCACGCGCGAGAATCCCTGCCCGACGAGTGCTGCGGGCTGCTCCTCGGGCTTTCGGGCGACGCACCGGCCGACGAGGCGGCGCGCTTCGACAACCTCGCCGACCGCTACCACGCGGCCGACCCCGCGGCCTTCCCCCGCACGGCCCGCACCGCCTACGTGATGGACGCCTCGCGCGTCCGCGCCGCGATCGCGCGGGGCGCCGCGACGGGCAGGCCGGTGAGGGCGATCTACCACTCGCACCCGGCCCGCGGCGCGTACTTCAGCGACGAGGACGAGGCGATGGCCCGCGCCGCCGACGACCTCCTCGCGGACGTCGCGTGGCTCGTGGCGGGCGCGCAGGGCGAGGTCCGCGCGTACGCCTACGACCCTGTGCGCGACGCCTTCGTCGAGCGCGTCGTGACGGTGGTCAGCGCTTCGTGACGCGGTCGGGGAGGTAGCGCTCGATCATGCGGTAGAGCGTGCTCCGCGCGACGCCGAGGCGCCGCGCCGCGTCGCTCATGTTGCCCTGCGCGAGGTCGAGCGCCTGCTCCAGGGCACTCTTGAGCGCGTCGCGCCGCGACGACGTCGCGCCCGCCGCGGCCTCGAACAGCGGCGCCGGCAGGTGCTCTCGCTCGAGCACCGCGGCGCCGTCGGAGAGGGCCACCGCGTGGTCGAGGGCGTGGACGAGCTCGCGGACGTTGCCGGGCCAGTCGTGCTCCTCCACCCAGCGCTCGGCGTCGGGCGAGAGCGAGCGGACGGGCGCCCCGTCGCGCGCCGCCTGGCGGGCCAGCAGGGCGCGGGCGAGCTCGACCTTGTCGGTCCGGTCGCGCAGCGCGGGGAGCGTCACCACGGCGCCCTGGATGCGGAAGAAGAGGTCCTTGCGGAAGGCCCCCTCACGCACACGGGCGACGAGGTCGCGGCAGGTGGCGGCCACGAGGCGGAAGCGCGAGCGCCGCGGGCGCGCCTCGCCGACGCGGGTGTACGAGCCGTCCTCCAGCGCGCGCAGCAGCGCCGCTTGGAGCGCGTCGGGCATCTCGGCCACCTCGTCGAGGAAGAGCGTCCCCCCGTCGGCCGCGGCGAGACGTCCGTCGCTGCCGCCGCGCCGCGCGCCGGTGAAGGCCCCGTCCCCGTAGCCGAAGAGCTCGCTCTCGAGCAGCGACGGCGAGAGCGCCCCGCAGTTGACCGCGACGAAGGGCCCGCGCGCCGCCCCGCTCGCGGCGTGGATGGCCCGCGCGAACAGCTCCTTCCCGGTGCCCGTCTCCGCGAGGAGGAGCACGGGGAGGGAGGTCTTCGCGAAGCGCGACGCGTCGGCCCGCGCCCGCACGAGCGCCGCGTCGTCGCCGAGGATGGCGTCGAACGCGGGGTTCACCTCCGACGTCACCGCTCGCGCCGGCCGGACGGCGATGCGCGGCGCGTCGGAGAACAGCGCCACCACCGCGAGCGCGCGCCCGTCCACCCCGTGGATCGCCTCGAGCTCCACCCGAAGCCCCTGCTTCTCGCATCGCCGCGCCAGGGCAGGGGAGGGAGCGCCCTCCGCGCCCGCCACCAGCTCGCGCCACGTGACCCCGAGCACCCGCGCGAGCGCCCCCTCGCCGTCGAGCGCCGCGCCGAAGCGCCGCCTCGCTCTCTCGTTGGCCACCCGCGCCACGCCCGTCGCTTCGAACACCAGCGCCGCCCCCGCCGCGGCCCCCACGAGGCGCTCCACCAGCCGGAGCCCGCCCGCGCTCGCCTGCGCGTACGCCCGCAGCCGCAGGGCCTTCTCGATCGCGCTGGCCGCCGCCTGCACCGCGACGCCCACCACGCGGTCGTGCGCGGCGACCGGGCCCGACACGTCGAGCACGCCCACCACGTCGCCGTAGGCGTCGCGGACGGGGGCGGCGTAGCAGAAGAGCGCGTGGTTGGCGCGCTCGTAGTGGGCGCGCCCGATGACGGCGACGGCGGCCCCCTCGGCGAGCGCGGTGCCGATGGCGTTGGTGCCGCGCGAGAGCTCGTCCCAGCGGGCGCCCTCGACGAGCCGGGTCTCGGCGGCCGTGCGGCGAAACGCGCCGCCCCCGATCGCGTCGACGATCACCCCGTCGCGGTCGGCGAAGAGCGCGAGCACCCCGCGCGACGAGAGGGCCTCGGCCAGCGGGCCGAGCACGTTGGCGCACTCGTCGAGCACCGCCGCGCTGGCGTCCCGGCGCACCTGGAGGTCGGTGTCGTGCACGCCCTCCGGGGGCGCCGCGCCGTCGGCCGGGAGCCCGTACCCGCGGGCGCGCGCCCAGTGCCGCACGACGCCCGCCCCCTCGGCCTCGCCCGCGCGGAGGAGCCCCTCGCAGAAGCGCTCCCAGGAGCCGGGGTCGGGTTCGACGAGCTCGATCACGGGCCCCGAGCGTACGTCGCTTCGGCGGGCGCTGTCAGGGGGACTCCACCTGTTGCGAATCGCAACAGGGCGTCGCGACACGCGCCACCTTGTCGCGACGAAATGCCTTCGATTCAAGCGTTCTCGCGTTGGACCGGGCGGTGCTCCATCCGGCGGTGTCGCGGGCGTCCGCCCGGTCGCCCGCGCCGTCCCTTCCCCCCACGTCACCGACGGAGGCCCCATGTACACCGCGCCCAACAAGCAAGGCTCGCTGCTCACGTACAAGTCCCGCTACGCCAACTACATCGGGGGCGAGTGGGTCGCGCCGAAGCTCGGGCGCTACTTCGAAAACATCACGCCGGTGACGGGGGAGGCGTTCTGTGAGATCCCGCGCTCGTCGGCGGAGGACATCGAGGCCGCCCTCGACGCCGCCCACCGCGCGAAGGGGCAGTGGGGGCGCACCGCGGCGGCCGAGCGCGCGGCCGTCCTCAACAAGATCGCCGACCGGATGGAGCAGAACCTCGAACTCCTGGCCCTCTCGGAGACGTGGGACAACGGCAAGCCGATCCGCGAGACGAAGGCCGCCGACCTCCCGCTCGCGATCGACCACTTCCGCTACTTCGCCGGCTGCATCCGCGCGCAGGAGGGCACGCTCGCCGAGCTCGACCACGACACGGTCGCCTACCACTTCCACGAGCCCCTCGGCGTCGTCGGCCAGATCATCCCCTGGAACTTCCCGCTCCTCATGGCCGCGTGGAAGCTCGCCCCCGCGCTCGCCGCCGGCAACTGCGTGGTGCTCAAACCCGCCGAGCAGACGCCCGCGAGCATCCTGCTGCTGATGGAGCTCGTCGGCGACCTCCTCCCGCCCGGCGTGCTCAACGTGGTCAACGGCTTCGGCGTCGAGGCCGGCAAGCCCCTCGCGTCGAGCTCGCGCGTCGCGAAGGTCGCCTTCACCGGCGAGACCACCACCGGCCGCCTCATCATGCAGTACGCCTCCGAGAACCTCCTCCCGGTCACCCTCGAGCTCGGCGGCAAGTCGCCCAACCTCTTCTTCGCCGACGTGATGAGCGCGAAGGACGACTACTTCGACAAGGCCCTCGAGGGCTTCGCGCTGTTCTGCCTCAACCAGGGCGAGGTGTGCACCTGCCCGTCGCGCGCGCTCGTCGACGCGAAGATCTACGACGCCTTCATGGAGGCGGCCGTCGCGCGCGTGAAGGAGTCGCGGCCCGGCAACCCCCTCGACCCCAGCACCCGCGTCGGCGCGCAGGCCTCCAACGACCAGCTCGAGAAGATCCTCTCGTACATCGACATCGGGAAGAAGGAGGGCGCGAAGGTGCTCACCGGCGGCCGCCGCGCCGAGCTCGGCGGCGACCTCGCGAAGGGCTACTACGTCGAGCCCACCGTCTTCGAGGGCCACAACAAGATGCGGGTCTTCCAGGAGGAGATCTTCGGCCCGGTGGTGAGCGTCGCGCGCTTCGACTCCTTCGACGACGCGATCTCGATCGCCAACGACACGCTCTACGGCCTCGGCGCGGGCGTCTGGACGCGCGACGGCAACACCGCCTACCGCGCGGGCCGCGCCATCCAGGCCGGGCGCGTGTGGACCAACTGCTACCACGCCTACCCCGCCCACGCGGCCTTCGGCGGGTACAAGCAGTCGGGCATCGGCCGCGAGACCCACCGCATGATGCTCGACCACTACCAGCAGACCAAGAACCTCCTGGTCAGCTACAGCCCCAAGGCCCTCGGCTTCTTCTGAGCGCGAGGAGCGCACCGCCCGCCATGCCCGTCCCGCGCGTCCTCGCCACCGAAGCAGCGATCGAACTCGTGCGCGAGCTCGCGCGGGAGAGCGGCCCCCTCGTCTTCCACCAGTCGGGCGGCTGCTGCGACGGGAGCGCGCCGATGTGCTTCCCGGCGCGGGAGTTCCGCATCGGGCAGAACGACGTGCTCCTGGGCCACGTCGACGGGGCGCCCTTCTACATCGGCGGTCAGCAGTACGAGCACTGGAAGCACACCGAGCTCACGCTCGACGTGGTGCGCGGGCGCGGCGCGGGCTTCTCGCTGGAGGCCCCGCGCGGCGTCCGCTTCCTCATCCGCTCGCGGGTCTTCACCGACGACGAGGCCGCGGCCCTCGAGCGCGAGGGCCCGCCGCACCGCGGCCCGCTGCCCTGACGCTCAGTGGTGGGCGGGGGCGCCCTCGGCGGCGCGCGCCGCGGGGGCCTCGGGCTCGACCAGCACGCCCTCGCGGTACTCCATCGCGCGCGGGCGCTCGGCGAAGAGGCGCTGGAGCTCGTCGCTCACGATCGCCTCGCGCAGCACGTCGTCGATGTGGTCGGCGAGCACCACCCGCAGGCTCTTCAGCACGCGGCGCGGGACGTCGCGGAGGTCCTTGCGGTTCTCGCGCGGGACGATGACGGTGCGGATGCCGCCGCGGTGCGCCGCGAGCAGCTTCTCCTTCAGCCCGCCGATCGCCAGGACGCGCCCGCGCAGGGTGATCTCGCCCGTCATCGCGACGTCGCGGCGGACGGGCGCCTTGAGCAGCGTCGAGACCAGCGAGGTGCACATCGTCACGCCGGCGCTCGGCCCGTCCTTGGGCACCGCGCCTTCGGGGAAGTGAATGTGCACGTCGATCTTCGAGTAGAAGTCCTCGGGGAGCCCGAAGTCCTTCGCGCGCGAGCGGACGTAGCTCATCGAGGCCTGCGCCGACTCCTGCATCACGTTGCCGAGCTTGCCCGTGATGATGAGCTTGCCCTTGCCCGGCACCACCGCGACCTCGGCCGCGAGCAGGTCGCCCCCGAAGGCCGTGACGGCGAGGCCCGCGGTGAGGCCCACCTCGTCGCGCTCCTCCTTCTTGCCGACGCGGTACTTCGGCACGCCGAGGTAGCGCGGGACGTCCTTCGCCTGCACCGTGTACTCGCCCTCGCGGCCCGAGGCGAGCACCTCGCGGGCGATCTTGCGGAGCAGGCTCCCGAGCTCGCGCTCGAGGCTGCGCACGCCGGCCTCGTGGGTGTAGTGGTTGACCACCGTGCGGATCGCGCCCTCGGTGATGTCGACCTTCACCGCGTCGAGCCCGCACTCCTTCCGCTGGCGGGCGACGAGGTACTTCACCGCGATGTTGAGCTTCTCGAACTCGGTGTAGCCCGAGAGCTCGATGATCTCCATGCGGTCCTGCAGCGGGAGGGGGATGCCGCTGAGGGTGTTGGCCGTCGTGATGAACATCACGTCGGAGAGGTCGTAGTCGAGGTCGAGGTAGTGGTCGTTGAAGGCGGAGTTCTGCTCCGGGTCGAGCACCTCGAGGAGCGCCGATGCGGGGTCGCCGCGGAAGTCCGTCGACATCTTGTCGACCTCGTCGAGGAGGAAGACCGGGTTCTGCGTCCCCGCCTTGCGGAGCGACTGCACGATCTTCCCCGGCAGCGCGCCGATGTACGTGCGCCGGTGCCCGCGGATCTCGGCCTCGTCGCGCACGCCGCCGAGCGAGAGCCGCACGAACTTCCGGTTGGTGGCGCGCGCGATGGAGCGGGCGAGGGAGGTCTTGCCGACGCCGGGCGGGCCCACCAGGCAGAGCACCGGCGAGCGGAGCTTCTGGGTGAGCGCCTGCACCGCGAGGTACTCGAGGATGCGCTCCTTGATGCGCTTGAGCCCGTAGTGGTCCTCGTCGAGGATGGCCTCGGCCTCGGCGGTGTCGTGGCGGTCCTGCGTGCGCTCGCCCCAGGGGAGCGCGAGGATCCAGTCGACGTAGTTGCGCACCACGGTGGCCTCGGCGCTCATCGGCTGCATCATCCGCAGCTTCTTGATCTCCTTGCGGACGCGCGAGAGTGCCTCCTTCGAGAGCTTCTTGGTCTTGAGCTTCTCCTCCAGCTCCTGCAGCTCGCTCTTGAACTCGTCGCGCTCGCCGAGCTCCTTCTGGATCGCCTGCATCTGCTCGTTGAGGTAGTACTCCTTCTGCGTCCGCTCCATCTGGCGCTTCACGCGCGAGCGGATCTTCTTCTCCACCTGGAGGATCTCGATCTCGGCCTGCATCACCTCGTGCAGGCGCTCGAGGCGCTTCACCGGGTCGGCCGTCTCCAGCAGCCCCTGGCGGTCGGCCAGCTTGATCGAGCCGAGGTGCACCACCACGGTGTCGGCGAGGCGGCCGGGCTCCTCGATGCTCTGCGCGGTCATCAGCATCTCGGGCGCGACGCGCTTGTTGAGCTTCACGTACGTCTCGAACGTGGTCTGCACCGAGCGCATCAGCGCCTCGACCTCGACCGAGACCTCCGAGGGCTCCGCGATCGGCTCCACCTCGCAGACGAAGTGCTCCTCGTGGTCGACGAAGCGCTTGATCTTCGCGCGGCGCTTGCCCTCCACCAGCACCTTCACCGTGCCGTCGGGCAGGCGGTGAAACTGGTGGATCGTCCCGACGGTGCCGACCTCGAAGATGTCGTCGGCGTTGGGCGCGTTGGTCTTCGGGCGCTTCTGCGCCGCGAGGAACAGCTCCTTGCCCTCGCGCAGGAGCGCGGCGTCGATCGCCGCGATGCTCTTCTCGCGCCCGACGAAGAGCGGCACGACCATGTAGGGGAAGACGATGATGTCGCGGAGCGGCAGGAGCGGCAGCGTGAGCTTCGCCGCGTCACCCTTGGAGAACAGCATGGGCGCGTACGGACCTGTGGGTGGGGAGTTGGGGCGCGGACGCCGGGCGGCGGAGACTACCCCAGGGAGGCGGGCGGGCGCGAGGGCGCGTCAGGCGCTCTCGGCGGATTCCTTGTGGTACACGATGAGCGGGGCCTCGTGCTTGAGGATGACCTCCTCGTTCACGATGACCTCCTTGATGCCGCTCTTGGAGGGCACCTCGTACATCACGTCGAGCATCGCGTTCTCGAGGATGGCGCGGAGGCCGCGGGCGCCGGACTGGCGGTTGAGCGCCTCGCGGGCCACCGCCCCGAGCGCGCCCTTGGTGAACTTCAGCTTCACCCCGTCCATGTCGAAGAGCCGCTTGTACTGGCGCTCGAGGCTGTTCTTCGGCTTCGTCAGCACGTCGATCAGCGCGTCCTCGTTGAGCTCGTGCAGCGTCGCGATCACCGGCAGGCGCCCGGTGAACTCCGGGATCATCCCGAACTTCAGCAGGTCCTCCGGCTGCACCTGCGCGAAGAGCTCGCCGATGCGCTTGTCGCCCTTGCTCGGGATCTCCGCGCCGAACCCGATCGAGCGCGTGTTGATGCGCCGCTCGATGATCTGGTCGATCCCGACGAAGGCGCCGCCGCAGATGAAGAGGATGTTGGTCGTGTCGACCTGGAGGAAGTCCTGCTGCGGGTGCTTCCGGCCGCCCTTCGGGGGCACGTTGGCCACCGTGCCCTCGAGGATCTTGAGCAGCGCCTGCTGCACCCCTTCGCCCGACACGTCGCGCGTGATCGAGGGGTTGTCGCCCTTGCGCGCGATCTTGTCGATCTCGTCGATGTACACGATGCCGCGCTGCGCGCGCTCGATGTCGTGGTCGGCGTTCTGCAGGAGCTGGACGATGATGTTCTCGACGTCCTCGCCGACGTAGCCCGCCTCGGTGAGCGTCGTCGCGTCGGCGATGGCGAAGGGCACGTTGAGGATCTTCGCCAGCGTCTGCGCGAGGAGCGTCTTGCCGGTGCCCGTCGGCCCGAGCAGGAGGATGTTGCTCTTCTGCAGCTCGAGCTCCTCGCCCGCGGCGCGCGCGTCGATGCGCTTGTAGTGGTTGTGCACCGCCACCGAGAGGATCTTCTTCGCCCGGTCCTGCCCGACCACGTACTCGTCGAGGATCGACTTGATCTCCGAGGGCTTCGGGATCGGGGCCGTCCCCTTCATCTGCTCCTCGCGCTCGACCTCCTCCGCGATGATGTCGTTGCAGAGGCCGATGCACTCGTCGCAGATGTACACCGTGGGGCCGGCGATCAGCTTCTTCACCTCGCGCTGGCTCTTGCCGCAGAAGGAGCAGTTGAGATTGCCGTGGGATTCGTCGCGCCTGCTACCGCTCACCGTTCCGCTACCCTTCCGCGCGCAGAGCGCGCCGTGCCTTTACGCTCGTCGAAGGGGCCGCGACAGCCGCGCGCTCTCCGACGACGAAGGGCGAGCATAGTCGCCCACTTTGGCCACGGCAAGGTTGCGACCGGCCGCGAAAGACCGGCGTCGGTACGCTACACGGACAGCGGATTTGTCAGGGGAGGGAGAGGGCGGGTCGAGGCAGAGGGAGGGAGAAAGGCAGGCGCCGTCAGCGGCGGAGGGCGGCGGCTTCCTTGCGGCCGTTCACCACTTCGTCGATGAGGCCGTAGGCCTTCGCGTCGTCGGCCGAGAGGTAGAAGTCGCGCTCGGTGTCGGCCTTGATCTTGTCGATCGGCTGGCCGGTGTGGCGGTTGTAGATCTCGTTGAGCCGCGCGCGGAGGTGGAGGATCTCGCGGGCGTGGATCTCGATGTCGGTCGCCTGGCCGCGGAAGCCGCCGAGGGGCTGGTGGATCATGATGCGCGAGTTGGGCAGCGCGAGGCGGCGGCCCTTCGCGCCGGCGCAGAGCAGCACCGAGGCCATCGAGGCCGCCTGCCCGAGGCAGAGCGTGCTCACCGGGCACTTGATGTACTGCATGGTGTCGTAGATCGCGAGGCCCGACGTGATGATGCCGCCGGGGGAGTTGAGGTAGAGCATCACCTCCTTGTCCGGGTCCTCGCTCTCCAGGTAGAGGAGCTGCGCGATGATGATGTTGGCCACGTCGTCGTTGACCTCGGTGCCGAGGAACACGATGCGGTCCTTGAGCAGGCGCGAGAAGATGTCCCACGAGCGCTCGCCGCGGTGCGTGGTCTCGATCACCTGGGGGTACGGGATGAAACTGCTGGTCGGACGCTCCATGGCGGGCCTTTCTGGTTGGCGGACGGTCAAGCGGACTCGGCGGGGGCGGCGGGCTCGGCGACCTTGTCGGTGATGGCGGCGCGGCCGAGGAGCGCGGCGAACACCCGCTCCTCGAGGGCGCGGGCGTTGAGCTCCTCGCGCTTGCGGCCTTCGCGGTACTCAACCCGCAGGCGCTGCACGGCCTTCCCCGTCTCCTTCGCCATCTCCTCGAGGATCGCGTTGGTGTCGTCCTCGGTGATCTTGATGTCGTTGAGCTGCGCGGCGGCGAGGAACACCAGCGCCACGCGCGCGCGCTTCTCGGCCTCGGGGCGCAGGCTGTCGAGCAGCGCCTCGGGGATCGCGTCGCCGCGCATCGAGAGCCCCTGGGTGAACTCCTGCACCATCTGCTGGAGGCTCTGCTGCGTCATCGACGGCGGCACGGGGATGGGGTTCGCCTTCACGAGGGCCTCGACCGCGTCGTTGCGCAGCTCGGCCTCCGAGCGCTCCTTGGCGGCGGCCTCGAGCTCGGCGCGCACCGACGCGCGGAGGTCGGCGAGCGACTCCTTGCCCACGTCCTTGGCGAACTCGTCGTCGAGCTCGGGGAGCACCTTCTCCTGGAGCGCGGTGATGGTGAGCTTCGCGTCCGCTACCTTGCCGGCGAGCTCGCGCTGCCGGTGGTTTTCGGGGAAGGTGACCTTGAGCTCGCGCGCCTCGCCGACCGAGAGGCCCGGGATCGCCTCGTCGATCTCCTTGAGGAGACGGCTCTTGCCGGCCTCGACGGTGCGCCCGCGGGTGGCGAACTCGGGGCGCTCGACGCCGTCGAGCGAGATGGTGAGGTCGATGGTTACGGTGTCGCCGGCGCGGGCGGGGCGCGCGGGCTCCGGCGTGCGGAGCGTGGCGTTCTCCTCGCGGCGGGCCTCGAGGGCGCGGTCGACGTCGGCCTCGCTCACCGGGTAGACGTTGCGGGTGAGGGTGAGGGTGGAGGTGTCGAGCTCCTTCACCTCGGGGCGCACCTCGAGGATGGCCGTGTAGGCCCAGGCGCCGTCGTTCTCCGCGTCGGCGTCGATGCGCTGCGTGGCGATCGCCTCGATGCGCTGGTCGCGGATGGCGCCCGGGAGCGTCTCGTCGACGAGCTTGCGGAAGACCTTGTCGGTCACCTGCGCGCCGAAGTACTGCCGCAGGAGCGCCGGCGGCACCTTCCCCTTGCGGAAGCCGCGGATCTGGGCCTCCTTGCCGAGGTCGGCGAAGGCGCGATCGAGCGCGGTCTTCACGCGCTCCTTCGGGAGCGCGACGCGGAGGGAGAGTTCGACCGGGGAGACGCGCGAGACGGTGACCTGCATGGTGCGGAGGGGCTCCTGCCGTGGGGTGGGCGGTGGGAAAGGGGGCCGCGACTCTAACGACCGCGCGCGGCCTGTCAAGCAGCGTCTCAGGGTGCCCGCGTGACCCACTGGAGGGCGGTCCGGACGGTGGGCACGAAGGCCGGCGGGAGCTGGTGCCCCACCCCGTCGAGGACGCGGAGCTCGACCCGCCCGAGGCGGTCGCGCCGGAGCTGCTCGGCGGCGCGGCGCGAGTGGGCGACGATCTCGTCGTTGCGTCCGGTGATGAGGTAGAGCTTGCGCAGCGAGCGGCGCGCGCCGGCCAGGGCGTCGCCCTCGGTGGCGAGGTAGCGGTCGTGCGCCGCGAAGATGACCCACCGCGGGAACATCACCGGCTCGTTGAGCCCCGTCTGGATCGCGACGAAGGCCCCTTCGGAGAAGCCCATCAGCACGTTGTCGGTGACCCGCGTCCGCCGGGGGAAGCGCTGGAAGAGCGCGCGCACCGCGGTCGTCGCGTACTGCCGGGCGAGGATGGGGTTGTTGTTCCACTGGCGCTGCCCGTCGCGGCCCATGCCGGGCCCGACGGGGCAGAGCAGCCACCCGAAGCGCGGCACCACGGCGGAGAACTGCCGGCACGACTCGGCGGGGTCGGCGTTGCGCGCGTGCATGTAGACGAACACCCGGCGCCGCCCGCCCTGCGCCGCGCGATAGAAGTACGCGTCGGGCATCCCCGGCAGCTCGAGCACCTCGGGCTCGCCCGGCCTCCGTCGTTGCCGCGCCGCCAACCGCGCCCGCGTCCGCTCCGCCCGGTCGTCCGCCGCCGTGAACTGCCGCGACCGTGTGAAGGTCCGCCGCACCGGCGCGCCCGACCCGCTTTGTCCGCTGGCCGTTGGGGCGGCCGCGGGCGGGGCTTCAGGCTCGGGGTCGTCGGGCGGCGACTCCTGGGCCCACGCGGCCGTCGCGGTGAGCCAGGCGCCGAGGGCGAGGGCGGCGGTTCGCATCGGGCGAGGCCACGGATAGCCCCAGCGAGCGACGCCGGTCAAGGGAGCTTGGGGAAGCCGAGCACCGTGGTGGCGAAGGCCTCGATCGCGTCGGACCAGTGCGCGATCGACGCGATCGCGAGCAGGATCGCCGCGACCACCACGGCGTCGCGGGCGAGCGTCGAGCGATCGGCGGGGGAGAGGTCGGCGGCGGGGCGGTCGCGGTACGGGGTGGCCGGGCGCGTGGTCATCGCTCGCCCGATGGTGCCCCAACGCGGCGCCGGGCGCGAGGGCCGCGCGCGTCTTGACGGCGGCGCCGGGGACGTCCAGCATCCGCGGCCTCTTTCGGAAGGACTCCATCCCATGCGAACCCACTGGAAATACGCGGCCGCCGCGCTCACCGTCGCCGCCGCCATCGGCTGCGGGTCGAGCACGCCGACCCAGACCCCCGTCGACGCCGCGCCCGAGGCCGCCGACGACGTCACGGTCGCCCTCGACGCGTCGCCCGACGTCTCGACGGACGCTTCCGCCGACCGCGCGGACGTCCCGCGCACCGACGCCCCGCGCGCCGACGGCGGCTCGTGCCCGGTGGCGCCGACCCCGACGGGCACCTCGCGGGCCGGCGCGGCGTGCACCGACACCGCCATGTGCGGCGCGGGGCTCGAGTGCGACACCGACTTCCGCGACGGCTTCTGCTACGCCGAGTGCACCAACAACAGCGCGCAGGCGTGCGAGGCCGCGCAGTGCGGCGGCAACGGCGCCACCTGCCTCTCGCTCGGCGACGGGGACAACGCGACCTCCTTCTGCACCGCGACGTGCAACCCCACCGCGCGCGCCGGGATGCCGGGCGCCTGCCGCGCGGGCACGGTCTGCACGGGCTGGTGGTACACGCACGACACCGGCGACCCCGACCGCACGGGCTGCGAGTACTTCTGCTCGAACAACAGCCACTGCCCCGCGGGCATGGCCTGCAACACCCGCACGGGCGAGTGCGGCACGGCCGCGGCGATGACGCTGCGCGCCGACGGCGAGCCCTGCGACCCGACGCGCGACCCCAACGACGGCCCGAGCGTGCAGTGCCGCGGCTACTGCTTCGTCGAGACCGACGTCGAGCGCGAGGGCATCTGCGGCAGCCTCATCAACGTCGCCGCGACGCCCGACTGCTTCGACAACCCGACGCTCACCCACCCGATCGCCCCGTCGGACACCAACGGGCGCACCGACAACCTCGGCATCTGCATCTACCGCGAGTGCACGACGGACGCCGACTGCACGCTCCCGCTCCACTGCGTCGCGGGCGAGAACGGCGAGCCCAACGTCTGCACCTACGGCGACGGCATCCCTGCCCCCGACGGCGGCGTGCGCGACGCGGCCACCGACGCCGCCCCCGCCGACGCTACCCCCGCCGACGCGTCCCCTGCGGACGCCGCGACGGACGCCAGCGCCGACCGCGCGGGCTGACCCGACCGACTCCCACCCCAACCACCAACTGCCCCGCCACGGGGCGTCGCGCGAGGCGGCGCCCCGACGGGTCGCTCGCGCCTACGAAGCGGCCGGGGGCGGGGCCTCGCCGCCGCCGTCGCCGCCGTACATCGTCTCGGCGATGCGGTAGGCGCTCGACTCGAGGGCGGCGAAGAGGTCGCGCACGGTCTGGATGTCGGCGTTGGCGTCGAGGGCCGCGCGGAGGTTGGCGACGTCCTGCCCGAGCTGGTCGCGGAGCTCGGGGGTGATCATCTCGCCGAACTCGGTGAGGGTGTTCTCCGAGGTGAAGAGCATGGCCTCGGCGTTGGAGCGGAGCTCGGCGTACTCGCGGCGGCGGAGGTCGTCCTGCTTGGTGGTGGCGGCCTCGGCGACGAGGCGGTCGACGTCGTCCTGCGAGAGCCCGGAGCCCGCGACGATGCGCACGTCGCGCGACTTCTTGGTCGCCATGTCCATCGCGTTGACCGACAGGATGCCGTTGGCGTCGATGGCGAAGGTGACCTTGATCTTCGGCACGCCGCGCGGCGCGGAGGGGATGCCGGTGAGCTCGAAGTGGTAGAGCGAGCGGTTGTCGTTGGCCATCTCGCGCTCGCCCTGGAGCACGTGGATGGGCACGAAGGTCTGGTTGTCGAGCGAGGTGGAGAACTCCTCGCTGCGCTGCGTGGGGATGGTGGTGTTGCGCGGGATGAGGGCGGTCATCACGCCGCCGGCCGTCTCGACGCCGAGGGAGAGCGGGGTCACGTCGAGGAGGAGGACGTTCTGCACGTCGCCGGCGATGGCGGCGCCCTGCACGGCGGCGCCGATCGCGACGACCTCGTCGGGCGAGAGGCCCTTGTGGGGCGGGCGCGCGAAGAACTCCGATACCGCCCGCTGCACCATGGGCATGCGCGTCATGCCGCCGACCAGCACCACCTGCTGGATGTCGCCGACGGTGAGCGCGGCGTCGGCGAGGGCCTTGCGGCAGGGCTCGAGGGTGGCCTCGACGAGGTCGCCGACGAGGCGCTCGAGCTCGGCGCGCTTGAGCACGCGCTGGACGTGGGCCGGGCCCGCCGGGGTGGTGGCGATGAAGGGGAGGTTCACCTCCGTCTCGAGCGACGAGGAGAGCTCGTGCTTGGCCTTCTCTGCGGCCTCGCGCAGGCGCTGGAGCGCGAGGCGGTTCTGCCGCAGGTCGATCCCGTGCTGCTGGTGGAACTCCTGCACCAGCGTGTCGACCACGCGCTGGTCGAAGTCGTCGCCGCCGAGGAAGGTGTCGCCGTTGGTGCTCACCACCCGGAAGACGCCGCGGTTGATCTCGAGGATCGAGATGTCGAAGGTGCCGCCGCCGAGGTCGTACACCGCGATGCGCTCGGCCTCGCTGCGGTCGAGCCCGTAGGCGAGCGCGGCGGCGGTGGGCTCGTTGATGATGCGCCGCACCTCGAGCCCGGCGATCTTGCCGGCGTCCTTGGTGGCCTGGCGCTGCGCGTCGTCGAAGTAGGCAGGGACGGTGATCACCGCCTCGGTGACCTCCTCGTGGAGGTAGGCCTCGGCGATGGCCTTCATCTCCGAGAGGACGGCGGCGGAGACCTCCGGCGGCGAGAGCTGGCGCTGGCCGACCTCGACCCAGGCGTCGCCGTTGTCGCTCGGCACGATGCGGTACGCCACGCGCTGGAGCTGCTTGCGCGCCTCCTCGGAGGAGAACGACCGCCCCATGATGCGCTTCACCGAGACGATGGTGTTCTCGGGGTTCTGCACCGACTGGCGCTTGGCCACCTGGCCGACGAGGCGCTCGCCGGAGGGCTGGAAGGCCACAATCGAGGGCGTCGTGCGGGCCCCCTCCTTGTTCGGGATCACCACCGGGGCGCCGCCCTCGATGATCGCGACGCAACTGTTGGTGGTGCCGAGGTCGATGCCGATGATCTTCGCCATGGTGAACGCTCGATCGCTCTCGTGGGGAAAGGTCGCGGGAGGGGGGGGCTTGCCGGGCGGCGGGGCTAGTTGGCCGTCTCGCCCTCGGGGGCGGGCGGCGGCGCGGCGGGCGCGCCCTTGGAGACGGCGACCATCGCGGGCCGCAGGAGCCGCTCGCCGAGCTGGTAGCCGGGCACGAACTCCTGCGCGATGGTGCCGGCGGGGTGCTCGGCGCTCTCGACCTGCGCGATCGCCTCGTGGACGTTGGGGTCGAAGGGCTGCCCCACCGCCACGATGCGCTTGCCGCCGACGCGGCCGAGGGTGTCTTCGAAGAGCTTGAGCACCATCTTCACGCCCGTCGCGATGGCGGCGACGTCGGCGTCGGGCCGGGCCGAGGTGGCCGCGCGCTCGAGGTTGTCGAAGACGGGCAGGAGGTCGCGCAGCACGTCCTCCTTGCCGCGGCGGTACTCGTCCTGCTTCTCGCGCTGGGTGCGCTTGCGGTAGTTGTCGAAGTCCGCGAGCGTGCGGAGCGCCTGCTCCCGGAACTTGTCGCGCTCCGCGGTGAGCGCGATCGCGGGGTCGGGCGCGGCGGCCTCGGGCGGCGGCGCGGCGGCTTCGGGGGCGGCCGCGGGCGCCGTGGAGGGCGCGGCGGCGGGGGTCTCGGGGGTCGGGTCGGGGGTCTCGTTCTCGTTCATGGATCGTTGGGCTGCGGCGAGGTCGTCGCCGCGGGGAGTCCGGGCGGCGCGACGTCGGGCGCGCGGGATTCTATGGCAGAGTCGCCCGTGGGCGGGAAGGGGAATGCGTGGGGGAGTGCAGGGCGCGACGGGTCAGCCGCCGCGGGCGCCGCGGACGCGGTTGATGAAATCCGCGGGGGCGATGTTGCCGACGAGGCGGGTGCGGGCGCGGTCGAGGAGGGAGTTCCACGCGGCGCGCTCGGCGGGCTGGACGACGGTGATGCCGCGGGTCTGCATGGTGCTCATCGCCGAGCGCTCGTCGCGCCGGAGGTTGTTGATGAGCAGCGTGTGGAACTGCGCGCCCGTCTCCCGGAGGATCGCCTGCTGGTCGGCGGGGAGCCCGTTGACCGCCGCGTTGGTGAACACCGTCGCGCCCACCAGCACGGCCACCGAGAGGTCGGTCATGTGGGTGACGCGCTGCGACCACTGGAGCGAGATCGCCGCCACCGGCGAGGTGTAGAACGAGTCGATCCGGTTGGTCTGAAGGGCCGTGAGCACCTCGGGGATCTGCAGCGGCACGCCCGTGGCGTTGGCCTCGGCGTACACCGCGGGCATCACCAGGTCGTCGCGCCAGACGTACGGGTGGAGCGTCCGGAGCTGCGCCGGCGTGGTCACCGGCGTGCGCGAGAAGAGCCGCGAGAACCCGACGTCGGCCCAGCCCATGAACTGGAAGCCGGCGGTGTTGAAGGCGGTCGACACGTCCTGCGAGACGGTGGTGCGCGCGCGGTCGAGCTGCGCGGCCGACTCGAACATCCCGGGCATCTGGAAGACCAGCGCCGGGCGGTGGATCTTCGAGAGCCCGACGGCGGTCACGGCGCCGCCGTCGAGGCGGCCCGAGCGCATCTTGCGGACGACCTCGTTCTCGTCGCCCTGCACGCCGCCGGGGAAGATCCGGAGGCCGAGGGCCTTGTTGGTGCGGCGGCGGAGCTCGCGGTTCCACGCCTCGAGGCCGCGCATCCAGGTGGAGCCCGCGGGGGCGAGGGTGGCGACCGAGAGCTGGCGCGTCGTGCCCGCGGCGGGCGCGGTCTGCTGGGCCTCGGCGCCGCCGGCGGCGAGCATCGCCGCGGGGAGCGCGGAGGCGAGGGCGAGGGCGACAAAGCGGGTTCGCTTCATGGGGTGTCGGTGTCCTTCCGAGGTGGCTGGAGGGTGCAGGGCGGCGCTGCGTCTAGGACGCGGGCGCGGCCCCGTCGGATTCACTGCGCGGGCGCGGCTGCGGGTGCGGCGGCCTCGCCCGTGGGCGCCGCGGCCTCGCCCTGAGCCTCCGCGGGGGTGGCCTCGGGCGTCGACCCCGCCGGCTCCTCCGGCCCGAAGAGGTCGTCGATCTGCGCGAGGTAGCGGGCGGCCCTGCGCTTCGCGATCTGGTTGGCGAGGCGCTGCTCGGGCATCACGTCGCCGGCGTTGATCACCTCCTCGAGCAGGCGCCGGAAGAGCGCCCGGTCCTGCACCATCACCGCGTACATCCGCGCCTGCATCACCAGGTAGGTGAGGAAGTGGCGCTGGGTCGCGTTGATGGCCGCTTCGAACTCCCGCCGCGAGTCCTCGGGCTGGCCGCCGAGCGAGGGCGCCGCGCGGGCGTAGTAGCCGGCCATCGCGACGTGGGGCGCGTAGTTGTTGAAGGTGTGGTCGAGTTCGAAGGCCCGCTCGAAGCACGCGATCGCGAAGGGAAGGTCGGCGAGGGAGTCGGGGTTGTCCTTCGTGAGGTTGATGTACCGGGCCCAGGCGTAGCCCGTCCAGAAGACGAGCGCGGTCTGCTCGTCGTCGTCAAAGCGCCGGAGGTACGCCTTCCACCCGTCGATGCCGCGGCGCACCGCCGCCTCCGCGCCGCCGTCGCCGTCCTCCTCCAGGGTCATGGTCTGGAGGCCGATCTCGCGCGCCCGCTGGAAGGCGAGCACCGCGCGGCTGCGGTAGTGGTTGGCCCGCTCCTCGTTGTCCTCGACCTCGGCCTGCTCCATGCGGTCTTCGAGGAAGGCGAAGCCGTACGAGCCGTAGGTGCGCATGAGGTTGACCCGGAGCGGGACGTTGTCCGGGATCACCAGCATCAGCCCCTCGCTCTGCGCGATGGAGTACGGGATCGCCCCCTCCGCCATGTACGGGTCGGCGAACGTGTTCACCGCCGGCGCCGCCTGCCCCATGATTTTCACCGTGGAGTTGGCCGCGAGCCGCGTCATGCATCCGACCTGGGCGAGCATGAGCCCGACCGCCAGGAACCCCTTCATCGTCCTGCTCCGCATGGGTTGGTTTGGGTAGACGGACGGGGGCCCCACTGTCAACGGCCTTTCTGTGGTAGTGGTTGGTTGATGAAGACGCGCGCCGCGCTCGTGCTCCTCACCGCGCTCGCCTCGGCGGGGGGAGCCTCGGCCCCGCGCCCGGCGCAGGCCACCGTTCTCTTTGCCGCGACCCTCGACGAGCTCTCCCGGGAGGCGGGCCTCGTCGCGGTCGTCACCCCCACCGCCGAGCGCCGCTCGTACTGGCGCGACGGGCGGGTGGTGACCGACGTGGTCTGCGCGGTCACCGCGACGATCAAAGGCCCCGCGGCCCCGACGACCCTCGTCCGCCTGCCCGGCGGGGTGGTGGGCGCCGTCGGTCAGTCGGTGTCGGGCGCCCCCGAGCTGCCCGCGGGCGTGCCGGTGGTGGTGTTCCTGTCGCCCGTCCGGGAGGGCGCGCGGACGGTGCTCTCGATGGCCGCGGGCGTGCTGCCGATGGCCGCGCCGGGCGGGGTCGTCACCGTGCTCCCGGCCCACACCGAGGGGATCACGTTTCTCCCCGGTCGGCCCTCTCGCCCGGCCACCGTGGTGGTTCCTGCGCAGGGTCTCCCGCTCGCCACCTTTGTCACGCGCGTGCGGGCGGTGACGCCTTGAAGCCTCTTTCCGCCGCGCTCGCCCTCGCGCTCGTCGCGGCCCCTGCGACGGCTGGGGCCTACTGCCGGACGCGCACCGTCGCCCAGACCGACCCGACGCGCTGCGCCTCGGACGGAGCCCCGCTCTTCTGGGCCGGCGGCTGCGTCAGCCTCCACGTCAACCCCACCGTGCTCGCGCCCAACATCCCGGGCGAGCAGCTCCGCGTGGTGGTTGATGAGGCCACCCGCGCCTGGAAGACGGTCGCGTGCGACCCGGTGACCCGCGCCGCCCCCACCTTCGAACTCGTCCTCGGCGCCGACCGGACCGACGCCGTCGGCTACGAGGAGGGTAAGCCCAACGCCAACATCGTGGCGTGGCGCTCGCGCTGGGGCGACGACAGCTACCACGACCCCCGCGCCGCCGCGATCACCATCGTGACCTTCGGCTCGCGCAGCGCGACCATCCTCGACGCCGACACCGAGCTCAACGTGCGGGCCGTCTTCCCCTTCAGCCTCGACGGCGGCCCCGGCACCACCGACCTGCGCACGGTGGTGGTCCACGAGCTCGGCCACACGATGGGCCTCGCCCACTCCGGCGATCGCAACGCCGTGATGTGGTACACGGCGGGCCAGGGGGAGCGGCGCCGCACGCCCAACGCCGACGACATCGCGGGCCTGTGCGCCATCTACCCCCCGTCGCGCGCGATCCGCTGCGACCCCGAGGTGCGGGTGGAGTCGCTCGAGGGCGCCGGGTTCGCTTGCGCCGCCGCGCCCGGCCGCCGTGCCGGGAGCGCCGCCGTGCTGGCTGTGGGTGTGGCCGCGCTCGCCGCGTTTCGCGCGTGGCGACGTCGCCGACGCGCCGATTAGTTGATCTCCCGACCGCGCCGCCTCTATTCGTCGAAGCGTCCCATGAACCACCGGAGCTCCATCGCCGGGGGGCTGCTCGCGCTCGTCGCGCTGGCCGCTCCCGGATCGGCTGACGCGCAGGACACCTGGCGCCGGCCCAACCGCGCGATGCGGCACATCCACCGCCGCGTCGGGGCGCTCGACTACCACGTGGTCTCGATCGACCTCACGGCGCCTGGCGTCCGCGTGGTGGGGACGCCCGAGTCGATGCTCGCGCCCCGCACGCCCGGCGCGCCGCCCACGTGGCGCACCACCTCGGATTTCGCCCGGACGGTGGGCGCCGAGGTGGCGATCAACGCCAACTACTACGACATCTTCCACGGGGCCTTCACCACCTGCGGGCTCACGATGTCGGGCGGGCGCGTGTGGCGCTCGGCCTACGTCGACCGGCGGCTCGACTGCTGGGCGAGCGTGGGCTTCGGCCCGCGCGGACGCGTCGCGATGTTCGACTCGCGCGGCAAGGTGTACGGCCCGGCGCCGGAGCCCTGGATGCGCGAGGTGGTCACCGGCTCGCCGCGCGTGCTGGCCAACGGGGAGGTGCTCCCGCTCACGGCGCCGCGTCACGCGCTCGTCCCCAACCCCCGCACGCTCGTCGGCGTCAGCGCCGACCGCCGCACGCTCTACCTGATGGTGGTCAACGGCCGCGAGGGCGCCAACAAGGGGATGACCTGCATGGACGCCGCGCGCGTGCTGCGGGACTTCGGCGCGAGCGACGCGGTCAACCTCGACGGCGGCGGCAGCTCGACGCTCTTCATCCGCTCGGAAGGCGGGCTCGTGACGCGCCCCGCCGACCGGCTCGAGCGCCCGGTGGCCAACCACCTCGGCGTGGTGTTCGACGCGGCGCCCGAGCCCGACGACGCGCCCGCGGCGCCCGCGACGACGCCGCGCGCGATGCGGGCCGCGGTGGCGCTGCCGACGACCACGCCGCGTCGCGAGTTCGCGCCGGCGCCCGCGGGGCGTGCGGCGAAGACGGGGGTGGTTCGCGCGGGCTGCCAGGCGTCGCCGGGCCCGGTGGCGCCGGAGGCCGCGTGGACGGCGCTCGCGCTCGCGGTGGTGGTCGCGGTGGTGCGACGATCGCCGCGCGAGCGGGGGTGATGGCGATTCGTCAGGGGTGGTAGCGGCTGAGCAGCGCGAGCGCGGCCACCACGAGCACCACGGCCACCGCGATCGCGGCAGCATGGAGCGCGAACGGGCGAGGCGGCGACTCCTCAGCGCGGGCGGCGCGGGCCTCGTCGAGGAGCTGCGGGAGCGGCGCGGGCGTCGGCGAGCGGAGCGCGCTCACGGGGACCACCGCGGGCGACGAGGGCCGCGGGCGCCCGAGGGGTTGCGTCGCGACGGCGTCTTCGTCCACCGCGGGTGCGGGCGGGACGGGCGTCGTGGGGGCGGTGGCCACCGCGCTGGGGCGACCGTCGAGCACGCGGGCGAGGGCGTCCCACGCGGCGCCGGCGTCGGGGTAGCGCTTCGCCGGGTCGCGGTGGGCGGCCCGGTCGAACCACCCGTCGAAGCCCGCGGGCAGGGCCGCGCCGCCGAGCTCCGTCGCGCGCGCCGAGGCGGGGGGGTAGGGCTTCATCAGGAGCTCGACCAGCGTCTCCTTGAGGGTCGGGCGCTTCTCCGCGGCCGAGCGCCAGTAGCTCCGCCCCGTGAGCAGCCGGAAGGTGAGGAGCGCGAGCGCGAACACGTCGGTCGCGGGCGTGAGACGTCCGCGCTGGGCCTGCTCGGGCGCCATCCAGAGCGGCGATCCCACCGCCGCGGTGGTGTCGGTGCCGGACTTGTCCGACGACTTCGAGATGCCGAAATCGAGCACCTTCACGTGGGGGACGTCCGCGCCCTCGCCCTGCGTGAGGAGCACGTTCTGCGGCTTGAGGTCGCGGTGGACGACGCCCATCCGGTGGGCCGCGGCGACGCCCGCGTAGAGCTGCTGGAGCACCTCACGGGCCTCCTCCAGCGGCCACGCGCCGCGCTGGCGGGAGAGCTTCTCGAGGTCGTCGCCGGCGACGAGCTCCATCGCCATCCACGGGGCGTCGCGGAGCTCGTCGATGCCCGAGGCGAGCACGCGGACGACGTTCTCGCTGTCGATGCGGGCGCAGAGCTCGGCCTCGCGGGTGAAGCGCTCGCGGTTGCGCGCGTCGTGGACGAGCGCGGCGTGCATCACCTTGACGGCGCAGCGCTCCCCGGTGCTCCGCTGCGTCGCGGTGTACACCGTGCCCATTCCGCCGCGCGCGAGGGCCTCGATGATCTCGAAGTCACCCAGCACGGTCCCGCGGACGATCGGAGCGTCGGAGGCCATCGTCGGACGCGCGAGGATATCAAAGACCTCCGCCCTGGGCGCCGGAATCGCCCGCCATCTCCCGCGCGAAGGCCATCACCGTCTCCGGCGAGCAGCCCTCGGCCTTGTTGTTGACGATCACCCACGCGCGCCTCCCCGCGGCGACGGCGCGCCGGAGGAGGGAGACCACGGCGCGGCGCATCGGCTCGGAGGGTTCGTGGAGGCGGTCGAAGGGGGCGAAGGCGCGCTTGCGCTCGTCGTAGCGGCTGCCCGGCGGGATGACGAGGCGGAGGACGACCTCGGGCATCTCCTCGGGCGGACAGGCGTTGCACTGCGCGTCGAGGTCGGGCATCGCCGTCCACCAGTTGTAGACGTGGGCGGCGCCGCGCGCGCGGAGCACCTTGAGGTAGCGCGGGGTGAAGAGCGAACGCTCCCGGAGCTCCACGCCGAGCGGGAGCCCCGTGGGCGAGGCCGCGGCGAGCAGCGCGTCGAGGCGCTCGCAGAACGCCTCGGGGCGCGGGAGGAAGGACTTCGGCACGCGCGGCACCTCCAGCATCACGGGGCCCGAACGATGACGGAAGCCCGCGACGAGGCGGTCGGTGAGGTCAGCGGCGAGGCGCTCGGGCGAGAGGAAGTCGGGGTTGGCGCGCGGTGCTCCCGCGCGGTCGGTGCCGGGGACGATGGCCGATGCAACGGCCGCGGGCATCTTGATGCAGCAGCGAAAGCCCTCGGGGAGCTGCGCGTCGTAGCGGGCGAGGTCGTCCGAGGGGACGGGCGCGTAGTACGAGCGGTCGAGGCCGACGGTGGTGAGAAGCGGGTGGCGCGCGTAGAGGCGAAGGCCCTCGCGCGCGAGCCATGCCTCGGGGCGCGCCTCGGGGTAGACGTGCCCGGCCCAGCCGGGATAGGCCCACGAGCTGGTGCCGAAGTGAACCGACGGCGGCAGGCGGGCACGCAGCGCGGCGGCCTCGGCGTAGACGGGCGCGAGGGGGTCGGGGCCGGCGAAGAGGGCGAGCTGGTCGTCGGGGGCGCGGCGCGGCATGAGGGCGCCGGAGCGTAGGGCAAGCGCGCGCGGGATGGCAGCGTCGCGAGAAAGTCCGCCCTGGGAGACGCCCCCCGCGGTGCGTTACGCTCGCGCCGACACGCCGTGAACGACGTCGACCGCCACCGCGCGCTCCTCGCCCGCGTCCGACCGCTGGCCGAGGAGACCGCCGCCCGCAGGACGCGGCTGCTCGAGGCGATCGCGTGGCCCCGCGACGTCGAGGAGCGCTTCTTCGCCCGCGGCGCGCGCGAGCTGCCCGCGGTGAGCTACGTCGTCGACCGGGCGGGCCACGAGGCGCGGATCGCCGAGGTGTCCGACGCGCTCGCCAAGGTCGAGGGCGATGATCCCGTCGCGGCGTGGGTGCGGGCGAGCCTCCAGTCGATCATCGACGCCAACCGCCTCGTGCTGGCCGTGGGGACGACCGAGTTCTACCGGCTCTCGCGCGAGGTGTACGGCGGCGCCCGGACGCGCTTCCACGGGACGGGCGCGCGCAACGTCGACCTCGCCGAGCACCTGCTGGAGCGCCTCAAGGTGCACGGCTGGGACGAGGCGAGCGACCCCGAGGGCCCCGTCTACACCGACGAGGCCTTCGCCGCCGAGCTCGCGCGCCGCGCCGCGGAGCGCCACCCGGGGCTCGTGCTGGAGGTGAAGGTCGACGACCGCGTCGCGGCCAAGGTGCTCGCGGGCTCGACGCGGGTCCGCGTGCGCAAGGGGGCCGTCTTCCAGGCGTGGGAGGCCGACGGGCTCTGGCACCACGAGGTGGAGACCCACGTGCTCTCGGCGCAGAACGGCGCGCTCCAGCCGGAGGTGCCGTTCCTGCGGGCGGGCGGGCCGCGCTCGACGCGGACGCAGGAGGGCCTCGCGGTGTTCTCCGAGCTGCACCAGCACGCGCTCGCGGTGCCGCGGATGGAGCGCCTCGCGGTGCGGGTACAGCTCGTCGAGATGGCCGAGCAGGGGGCGGACTTCCTCGAGCTCTACCGCCACCTCCGCGGGCGCGGGAGCGAGGCCCGCGACGCCTGGCTCGACGCGCAGCGCGTGTGCCGCGGGGGGCGCGTCGAGGGCGGCGCCCCCTTCACCAAGGACGCCTCGTACCTCGCGGGCCTGCTCGACGTGCAGACCTTCCTCGCCGTGGTGGCGCGCGGGGGCTTCCGCGACGAGCTCGAGCTCCTCCTCGCCGGGCGCATCGAGCTCGACGACCTCCACGCGCTCGTCATCCTCCGACGCGAAGGCATCCTCCAGCGCCCGCGCTTCCTCCCCACGTGGCTGCGCCGCTGGAACACCTTCGTCACCCAGTTCGCCTTCCTCTCCTTCGCGGGCGACATGGCCACCGAGACGCTCGCCGCCCGCTACGCCGCCCTCGTCGCCGAGGCCGCCGCCCACCGAGCGCCCCCCGAAAGGGGCCGCTGAGTGCGCCTGCTGCCGCGCCTCCTCGGGGCCGCCTCGACGGCCCTGGTCGCGAGTGCGAACGCGCCCGACGCGCTCGCCTTCGACGCCGAGGTGCGGGCCGACACGCAGGCGCAGGCGTACCAGGTGAGGGGCCCCGCGGGGGCGCCGCTCCTCTCGATGCGGCGCGTGACCCAGACGCTCACGGTGGCGGGCTTCGACCGCGCCCGCAACGGCGTGGTGTGGTCGGTGCGCGCGCGGCTCCGCTTCGACAGCGACTTCGGCAACGCGTGTGACGTGACGGGCGACCGCTGCCTCGACGAGCTCAACCGCTCGCGGGCGGCGGAGTTCGCGCCACTCTTCGCGCGCCGCACGCTCGACCTGCCCTTCGCGTGGGCCGAGGGCGCCGGCCTGCTCGGCGGGACCACGGACGTTCGCCTCGGGCGGCAGCTCGTCACCGACCCGCTGGGCTTCTTCCTCTTCGACGGCGGGCGCCTGCGCGTGCGGGCCTTCGGGCGCGTCGTGTTCGAAGCCTATGGCGGCCTGGAGACGCGCGCGGGCTTCCCCCTCTCCAACGGCCGCTACGAGCGCGACGGGATTCAGCGCGCCGACCGGTCGCTCTGGGACACCTCGCTCGCGACGCGCGTCGAGGACCGGGCGCTCGCGGGGGTGCTCTCGTTCGGCGTGGAGACCGCCGACACGGGCCCCCTCTTCGCGCGGGCGACGTGGCGGCGCGTGTGGGGCGACGACGGGGTGGCTGAGGAGAAGCTCGGGGTCGCCGCCGACGTGCAGCTCTCGACGCGGTGGCGGGCGTACGCCGAGGCCGTCCACTCGATCCCGCAGCAGCAGGTGACCAACGCCGCCGTCGGCGCGGCCTGGGCCGGCGAGCGCGGGTCGTTCGGGGCCGAACTTTCTCGCTGGCGCCCCACCTTCGACCTCACATCCATCTGGGCCTCCTTCTGGACGGACCCGCTCGACGAGGGGCGGCTCCGCGGGGAGCTCGCCCTCGGCCGCGGGTGGCGGCTCCGCGCGGGGGCCCATGGACGTCGCTACGCGCTCTCCGAGTCGCCGCCCGACGACAACGGGGTAGTGCTCGACGATCAGTGGTCGGGGGGAGGGGAGCTCGGCGTGACGCTCCGCCGCGGGCGCTACGACGCCGACGCGCGGGTGTTCGGCGAGGGGGGCGGGCTGGGCGCGCGGGCGGGCGCCGACGTCACCTCGCGTGTGTGGGTGAAGTGGCAGGTGGTCCGCGTCGACGCGGGCGTGTCGGCGTGGTGGGTCGACGACGCGCTCCGCCCCGACCGCTCGGTGGCCTCGCTCGGGCTGGTGGTGGGCGCGCTCGTCCGGGCGGGCCGCCTCGCCGACCTCGCGCTCAGCTTCGAAGACGACGTCAACCGCATCGTCGGCCACCGCCTCCGCGCGGTCGCGATGCTCACCCTGAGGACGCCATGGTGACGCGCGCGCTGCTCCTCATCGTCGTGGTGCTCGCCGCGCTCGCCGGGGTCGTCGCTGCGCAGCCGATGCCCCTCGCGCCGCCCACCCCCGAGGCGAGCGGCGGGGCGGTGTCGCACGCGATCTTCCCCACGCAGACCATCCCGCTCCGCTTCGACCACGCGCGCCACCTCCGCCTCGGCGGCGTGACGTGCGCGCGCTGCCACGCGGCCGCCGCGACGAGCGACGCGAGCGCCGACCGACTGCTCCCCAGCGAGGCGAGCTGCACGCCCTGCCACGCGATCGACCGCCGCGACCCGACGAAGGCCGTCCCCGCGGGCGCTGCCCCCGCGCGCTGCGATGCGTGCCACGTCGGGTGGAGCGCCGAGGCCCCGCAGCGCGTGGCGCGCGTGGAGGTGCCGACGCCCAACCTCCGCTTCTCGCACCGGGCCCACGTCGCGCGCGGGCAGCGCTGCGAGTCGTGCCACTCGTCGGCGCGGCGCGTGGGGCTCGCGACGCGGCTCGAGCTCCCCGCGATGCGCTCGTGCCTCGCGTGCCACCGCGCCGGGGGAACCGCGCCCGACCGCTGCGCGACGTGCCACGTGACCGAGCCCGACGGGGTGCTTCGAACGCGCTTCGCCGAGGGGTGGCTCAACCCGCCGACGTGGATGCGCGGGATGCACCACGACGCGGACTTCTGGTTCACCCACCGGATCAGCGCCGGCCAGGACGCGACCCGCTGCGCGTCATGCCACCGCGACGACGAGTGCGCCGCCTGCCACGACGGGCGCGTGCGCGACCGGAGGACGCACCCCAACGACTACCTCACCCAGCACCCCGTCGACGCGCGGATGAACCCCGACCGCTGCACCTCCTGCCACCGCCAGGCGACCTTCTGCGCGGCGTGTCACGAGCGGGCGGGCGTGTCGCTCGGGTCGTCGCCGGCGGCGCGGGCGCAGGGGAGGTTCCACCCGCCGGCGGAGGTGTGGTCGGGGCGCGTGGTGACGATGCGGCACCACGGGGCCGAGGCGCGGCGCTCGCTCTCGGCGTGCGTGTCGTGTCATGCCGAGCGCGACTGCGTGACGTGCCACGCGACCGCGGGCCTCGGCGGCGCCTCGCTCTCGCCGCACCCGCCCGGGTTCACCGCGCGCTGCGGGGCGCTCCTCCGGGCGAGCGCGCGGCCGTGCCGGCAGTGCCACGACGACGTCGACGGGCTCGCGGCGCGCTGCCGGTAAGCCCGTTGCGGGCGCCCCGCGGTCTGTGGGACGGTCGCGGTCATGGACGTCCTCGCCGGAGACATCGGAGGAACCAAGACCCTCCTCGCCCGCGTCACCCTCGGCCGCGGCCCCGCCGTCGTCCGCGCCGAGGCCCGCTTCGTCAGCGCCGACCACGCCTCGCTCGACGAGCTCGTCGCCCGCTTCGTCCGCGACCACGGCGGCGCCGGGCTGCCCGCGTGCTTCGCCGTCGCAGGCCCCGTGGAAGACGGCGTGTGCCGCGTCACCAACCTCCCGTGGGTGGTGTCCGCCAACGCGCTCTCGGCGGTGACGGGCGGGCCCGTTCGGGTGGTCAACGACTTCGAAGCCGCGGCGACGGGCGTCGACGCGGTGGCGCCCGAGCACCTCGTCACGCTGCAGGAGGGCGAGGCGAGGCCGCGCGCGCCGCGGGCCGTGCTCGGCGCGGGGACGGGGCTCGGCGAGGCGATCTGCGTGTGGTCGGGCGACCGCTACGTGGCCGTGCCCACGGAGGGAGGGCACACCGACCTCGCCGCGCGCAACGACGACGAGGACGCGCTCGTCCGCTGGCTACGGCTGCGTCACGGGCGTGTATCGTACGAGCGGGTGGTGTCGGGCCCGGGGCTCGCGGCGGTGTACGAGCACCTGCGCGAGCGCGACCCGGGGGCGGAGTCCCGCGCGGTGCTCGAGGAGATGGCCGCGGACGACCCGGCGGCGGTGGTGGGGCGCCACGCGACCGCGGGCGACGACGCGCTCTGCGGCAGGGCCTTCGACCTGTGGGCGGGCGTGTACGGCGCCGAGGCGGGCAACCTCGCGCTGAAGTGCCTCGCGCGCGGCGGGGTGTTCGTCGCGGGGGGCGTGGCCGCGCGGGTGCTGCCGCGCTTGAGGGAGAGCCCCTTCCTCGCGGCCTTCCGCGACAAGGGGCGGATGCGCGCGCTGCTGGAGGCGATGCCGCTCTGCGTCGTGACCGACCCGCGCCTCGGGCTCCTCGGGGCCGCGTCGTGCGCGGACGGAGGGCATTGACGGCGGCGACGGGGCGCTGTTAGACGGGGCGCCGCGCTACGAGAAGGAAAGGTGCCGACGTGACGTCCACGCAACGCGAGGTCGAGGTCTCCTACGACGTTTCCAACGAGTTCTTCCGGCTCTGGCTCGACGAGCGGATGCACTACACGTCCGCGGTCTTCGAGAAGGACTCCGACACGCTGGAGCAGGCGCAGGAGAACAAGTCGCGGGTGCTCTACGACTTCGCCGAGCTCGGGCCCGACAAGACGGTGCTCGACATCGGCTGCGGCTGGGGAGCCAACCTCGAGTACGTCTCCCGCCGCGGCATCCGCGAGGCGCACGGCATCACCCTCTCCTCGGCGCAGCACGACGAGCTCAACGCGCGGAAGATCCCCGGCGTGAAGGTGTGGTGCACGGACTACAAGGACTTCGTGCCCGAGGCCCCCTACGACGGGCTCATCTCGATCGAGATGATCGACCACCTCTGCTCGCCCGAGCAGGCCAACAAGGGGATGGCGATCGAGATCTACCGGGAGTACTTCCGCAAGACGGCGGGCTGGGTGAAGCCCGGCGGGCACTTCGGGTTCCAGGCGATCCTGCGCAACCGCGTGCCGCGCACCAAGCGCGACATCGAAGACCTGAAGTTCACCGCCGACGTGATCTTCCCCGGCGGGCTCAACCCGCGCCTGGAGGAGCTGGTCGCGGCGGTCAACCCGTACTGGGAGATCCTGGAGCTCAAGACGCGCCGGGTGCACTACGGCAAGACCACGGCGGAGTGGCTGCGGCGGATGCGCGCCCACGAGACGCAGATCCGCGAGCGCTGGGGCGACCAGGTGTTCGACGACTACGACCGGTACCTCTCGACCTGCGTCCGCGCGTTCGCCAACCACTGGTCGAGCGACGTGCAGATGAAGCTCCGGCACATCGACGTCTGACCCTCAAGCGCACGGCTCGCGCCGCCGTCTAATGCGACGTGCGGCCGTGATCGTCGACCTCCTCCAGCGCTGGCTCTTCCCAACGACCCAGGACCTCTCACGGCGCACCGAGCGTTGGATGCCGGCGCGCGAGCGGGGCTCCTCCGAGCGCGGCGCGCGGCGGACGCGGATCTTCGTGCGCAACACCGTGGGGATGGCCGAGGTGCTCTTCCCGCTTGGCGCGGTGTTCCTGGTGCGGGGGAGGTTCGCGTCGGCCGCGGCGGCGGGGGCGCTGGCGTCGGTCTCACTGGGGGCGCTCGTGCTCACGCGGCGCGACCGCATGCGCGCGGCGATGGACCTGTCCCTCTCGGCGTTACTCCTGGTGGTGGCGGCGTTGACCTGGGCGAGCCCCGACCACCTGATGGTCACGTGGGCCTGGGCGCCGACGATCCCGGCGATGGCGTTGTCGGTCGGCGGCGTGCGGGCGGGGGTGCGGTGGCTGGTGTACGCGGCCGCCGCGCTGGTGGCGGTGTGGCTGCTCCGCGTCCTCGGGGTCGACGCACCGATCCACCCGTCGCCCACCGTCGACCCGGCCACCGTGCTCTTCAGCGCGCTGGGGGTGCTGATCGCGCTCGTCGGGCTCGCCGGGGGCTACGAGAACGACCTCGCCCGCTCGGTCGAGGAGGCCGAGGCGCGCACCGCGGCGCTCGAGTCCGCGCGCACCGACCTGGAGGCGCGCAACCGCTCGCTGGTGGAGGCCCACGCGCGGCTCGAGGCGATGAACCAGGAGCTCGTCGCCGCCCGCGACGCGGCGGAGGCCGGCGGCCGCGCGCGCAGCGAGTTCCTCGCGGTGATGTCGCACGAGGTGCGGACGCCGATGAACGCCGTCATCGGCATGACCACGCTCCTCCTCGACACGGGGCTCACCCCCGAGCAGCGCGGCTTCGTCGAGACCATCCGCACGTCGGGCGACGCCCTGCTCACCATCCTCAACGACGCGCTCGACTACTCGAAGATCGAGGCCGGCCGCGTCGAGCTCGAGTCGCTGTCCTTCAACCCCGCCTCCGAGGCGCGCCAGGTGATCGACCTCATGCACGCGCAGGCGGCGGCCCGGCGCAACGCCCTCACCCTCGCGGTCGCCGACAACGTGCCGCGCTCGGTTCGAACCGACCCGGGGCGCCTGCGTCAGGTGCTGCTCAACCTCGTCTCCAACGCGCTGAAGTTCACCGAGGGCGGTGCGGTCACCGTCTCGCTCTCCTTCGCGCGCGACGAGCGCCCGTGGCTCCTCGTCGCCGTGCGCGACACCGGCATCGGCATGACGCCCGAGGTGCAGCGGAACCTCTTCCGCCCCTTCACCCAGGCCGACGCGAGCACCACCCGCCGCTTCGGCGGCACGGGCCTCGGCCTCGCCATCTCGCGCCGCCTCGCCACGCTCCTCGGCGGCACGCTCGAGGTCGAGAGCGCGCCGGGCCGTGGCTCCACCTTCACCCTGCGCGTCCCGGTGACCCTCGTGCGCGACCGCTCCGAGACGCCGCCGGTCACCACGCGCGTGAGCCTCCCGGGCCGCCCGCTCCGGGTGCTGGTGGCCGAGGACAACGCCGTCAACCAGAAGGTGATCGCGTTGATGCTCGAGCGCTTCGGGCACCGGGTCGACACGGTGGGCAACGGGTCGGAGGCGATCGCCGCGGTGGAGCGGGCGCCCTACGACCTCATCCTGATGGACGTGCAGATGCCCGAGACCGACGGCCTCGCGGCGACGCGGGCGATCCGCGCGATGCCCGCCGGGCGCGAGATCCCCATCGCCGCCCTGACCGCCAACGTCTTCACCGAGGACCGCGCGCGCTGCGCCGAGGCGGGGATGAACGAGTTCCTCCCCAAGCCCGTGCGCCGCGACGCGCTGCTCGCGCTCCTCGCCCGGCTTCAGCGCGCCCGCGCCACGCCCGCGTCGGCCCGCCCCGCCACGGTGCGCCCGAGCGCCGCGCCGCCTTCCGCGTAGACACCGGGACCCCGCGCGCCGTACCGTCCCCGCGCAGGAGAGACGCGTGCGGCCCGCCTCGATCATGACCGCCCTCGCGGCCTCGCTCGCCGCGCCGGCCGCCGCGGCTCAGACGGTGGCGCAGGTGGCGGCGCGCGGGCAGTGCAGCACCGAGGGGGTGCAGGCGCTCTCGGCGCAGCTCGTCCGGACGCAGCTCTGCATGTTCCCGGGGGTGTTCGTGAGCGCGGCGCCGCACGCGGGGGTGACGCTCACGTCGTCGCGCGTCCACGCGCTGATGTCGGCGACCGCGCGCGACGCGCTCTGGGCGGCGGCCCGCACGGTGACGGTGCAGGTCAACTCGATGTTCCGCTCGCTGGCCGACCAGTACGTGCTCTACCACTCGGGCGCGTGCGGCCTCGCGGCCCTGCCCGGCCAGTCGAACCACGAGACCGGCCGCGCCGTCGACCTCGCCAACTGGTCGGCCGCGATGCGCGCGATGACCAGCGCGGGCTGCACGCACCCGTACCCCGGCAACGACGACGTCCACTTCGACTGCCCCGGCACCGACCGCCGCGCCGACTCCATCCGCGCCTTCCAACGCCTCTGGAACGCCAACAACGCCGGCGACCGCATCACCGAGGACGGCCTCTACGGCCCGCAGACCGACGCGCGCGTCGCCCGCTCACCCTCCGGCGGCTTCTCCAACGACGGGTGCAGCGCACCGCCTCCGCCGCCCCCGCCGCCTCCCCCTCCGCCGCCCCCACCGCCCCCACCGCCTCCGCCACCGCCTCCTCCTCCGCCACCTCCGCCACCGCCGGACGTGCCTGAAGACGTCGCGGAGCCGCCCGACGCCGCGGAGGACGTCGCGCTGGACGACGCCGCGATCGAAGACGTCCGCGACGAGTCCCCGCCCGACGACGCCGCGACCGACGCGCGGGTCGACGGCGACGCGGACGACGGTGGCGACGCGTACGACCCGACGCTCCAGGGCGGTTGCGCGTGCCGTGCCGCCGCGCCGCCGTCCGCCACGTGCAGCGCCCTCTGGCTCGCGCTCTGCGGCGTCGCCCTCGCGCGCCGACGCCGCCGGTAGGCGCCGCCCCGCAGAAAGTTTTGTCACCTCCGCGGGACTGGTGTACCTGAGCGCACCCCTCGATGGACTCGCCGCGGCGAACCCCGACGTCTCGCTCCGCCCGCCTCTGGCGCGCGGTCGGGGCCTGCGCGCTCACCGGCACCACCCTCGCGCTCGCCGCGCCGCGCCCCGCGTCGCTCCCTGATGCGCTCGCCCGCCGTGGCATCCGCGCCGACGCCTCGCAGGTGCGCTGGCTCGACCCGCCGCGCCTCGGCCCGCGCCGCGCGCTCGTGCTCGCGTCCGAGGGCGGCGGCCCCACCGACCTCTACGCCGTCACCGCGCGCACCGGCGGGGGCGACGTCGTCGTCTCGCTCGACGACGTCTGCAACCTCACGCGCTCGCCCGAGGCCGCCGAGGAGCACCTGCTCGTCTCGGGGCGCTGGGCGGCCTTCACCACGCGCGTCGACCGGAGCTTCGTGGCGCTCACCGTGGTCGACACCGCGGGCTCGCCCGAGTCGCGCGCCGGCGGCGACCGCGGGCAGCGCGTCCGCGACGCCGTCACCCGCTGGCAGCAGAGCGGGCGCTTCGAGGGCTACGGCATCGACCGCTACGACCTCACGCCGCACGCGCGCCGGCTCGCGGTCACCCTCGCGGGCGAGCGCCTCGCGGTCGACGCCGACGGGCGGCGCGTGGCGGTCGACATGGCCGCCCGGCGCGTGGCTGAGGGCGAGCGCCACGTGCAGCCGCGGCCGAGGCTCGCGGGCTCCACGGGGTGGCTGACGTGGGTGGTCGACACGGTGCGCGCGGTCCCATGGATCGGCGCCGAGCCCATCGCCTGGGCCGAGCACCTCGCCTTCGGGATGAAGAACCGCGTCGCCCAGGCGCGCAACCGCGTGCAGGGAGACCGCACGCAGTCCGAGGTGGCCGAAGACCTCGCCGACGTGCTCCCCGCGAGCGGCGCCGCGCGGGCCGAGGGCAGGGTGGAGGACTGGCCGCCGGCGCCCGTTCGAACGCTGCTCTCGCCGCCCGCCGCGCGCGAGGGCGAGTGGGCCTCGGCGCCGCCCGACGACCCCTTCATCGCGCGCAACGTCGGCGCGCCTTCGGCGTTTCTTCAGACCTTCGTCCGCACCGACCGCGAGCGCCCCGACACGCGCGTGTACATCACGCTCTGGGACGCGCGGCAGATCGAGCTCCACGTGGTGCCGGGCTCGCAGGAGCCCATGGGCGCGACCGGGGAGACGGGCACCGGCACCATCCCCCGCGACCACCGCACGCTCACGCGCGTCGCGGCGGGCTTCAACGGCGGCTTCCAGGCGCTCCACGGCGAGTGGGGCGTCTACGCCGAGGGCACGCTCTTCCTGCCGCCGAAGCCCTGGGGCGCGTCGATCGTCGCGCTCGATGACGGCGCGACGGGCTTCGGGAGCTGGCCCAACGACGCGACCATCCCCGCGGAGGCCACAGAGTTTCGCCAGAACCTCACCGCCCTCGTCGAGGACGGCGTGTACAACCCCTTCCGGCGCACCTTCTGGGGCGGCAACGTCCCCTCCGCGGCGCCGGGCGACGAGCACACCACGCGCACGGGGCTCTGCCTCACGCGCGAGGGGCACGTGGGCTTCTTCTACGGCGACGACCTCACGCCCCGCTCGCTCGCCGACGGGATGACCGCCGCGCGCTGCGCCTACGGCCTCCACCTCGACATGAACGGCTCGAACACGGGCTTCGAGTTCATCCGCGTGACGCCCGACCGCGCGACGCCGGTGCTCGGGCGCGCGCTCTCGTCGGTGGAGGTCGAGGGGACCGTGCCCTCCGCGCCGGGCTACCACTACCGCGTGCGGCGGATGGTGCGCGGGATGCACGAGACCCTGCCGCGCTACGTCAAGCGCGACCCGCGGGACTTCTTCTACCTCATGCTCCGCGCGGTGCTCCCGGGCGCGCCGCTCGTGCCGCCCGTCGCGCCCGCGCAGCCGCACGAGGGCGAGTGGCACGTGGCGGGCCTCGGGGACCACGCGTTCCCGTGGCCGATGGCGCGGACGAGGGTGCGGCCCGACCCGGCGGCGCCCGAGCGCTGGGTCAACCTCGTGCGGCTCGACGCGCGAAGGATGAGCCTCGGTCCGGTCGACGCGCCGGGCCCGGCGGTGGCGCGCATCGTCGGTGCAACCCCTGCGACCGGGACGTCGCTCCGGCTCGCATGGATCGATCGGAACGGCGCCGGGCGCTGGTCGATCGGCACCGAGGGGACGGGCATCGCGGGAGCTCCGCTCATCCCGGGGATGGCCGTCACGCGGGCCGTGGGAATCGACGCCGAAGGCTTCCTCGTCTACGCCGTGGCAGACCGCGCGCAACCCGACCTCGTGGCCCGCGCGCTCGACCTCGCGGGGTGCAGGCCCGAGCGCATGGCCCTCACCGGCCAGGCGGCCTTCGCGCTCACGGGCGACCGGGACATCGCCGGGGCCGCGATCGACCCGCACCTGCCGCCCACCTACGGGCTCGTGGCGCGGGCGATGCGCGGCGGGGTGCGGATGTTCCCCGAGGTGAGGCCGGTGCCGCCGAGCGTGTGGTACGACGCCCAGCACCGGCGCGTGCGGTACCGCCACGGGGAGGGCAACACCGTGGAGGTCAACCTCGTGGGCGGCCAGCGGGTCACGGCGCCGCTCTGGGGCACCAACGGGCGCCCGCCGGCCGACGGGGGAGCGGCCCCCGCGCCCGCGACGCCGCGCTGAATCCGGGGCGTGTCGTTGACGCAACACAACCCGTGCGGGTAGAAACGCCCTTGCGTCGAGGAGCGTGAGACGTGGTCTCCCGTTACCCGCCGACGCCGCGGCGAGCGGACGGCCCCCACGCGGGCGACCCAAGGACGACGCGCCGCGCGGCATTCGACACTTGCAGCGGACAGACGCGCTCTCCCCCCAACCGGCGGCGCACCGGCGGGCGAGAGGGCGAAGCACGGAACGACGGCAGGAGAGACGAACGGTGAAGACCCCCGTCAAGTTCGGGAAGTACTACCTCCTCGAACGCATCAGCGTGGGCGGCATGGCGGAGGTCTTCAAGGCCAAGGCCTTCGGGGAGGCGGGCTTCGAGCGGCTGGTGGCCGTCAAGCGCATCCTGCCGTCGATCGCGGAGGACCAGGAGTTCATCGCGATGTTCGTCGACGAGGCGAAGCTCGCGGTGCAGCTCACCCACCCGAACATCGCGCAGATCTTCGAGCTCGGGAAGGTGGGCGACTCGTACTTCATCGCCCTCGAGTACGTCGCCGGCAAGGACATGCGCGCCATCTTCGAGCGCGCCAAGAAGCGGACCGAGGCGATCCCCGTCCCGATGGCGTGCTTCATGGTGATGAAGCTCTGCGAGGGCCTCGACTACGCGCACAACAAGAAGGACTCCGCCGGCCGCTCGCTCGAGCTCGTCCACCGCGACGTCTCCCCGCAGAACATCCTCGTCTCCTACGACGGCGACGTGAAGCTCATCGACTTCGGCATCGCCAAGGCCGCGAGCAAGAGCTCGAAGACGCAGGCGGGCATCCTCAAGGGGAAGTTCGGGTACATGTCGCCCGAGCAGGTGCGCGGCCTCCAGGTCGACCGCCGCAGCGACGTCTTCGCCGTCGGCATCTGCCTCTACGAGCTCCTCACCACCGAGCGGCTCTTCGTCGGCGAGTCGGACTTCTCTACCCTGGAGAAGGTGCGCAACGTCGAGATCACCCCGCCGACCTTCTACAACAAGAAGATCCCCGAGGAGCTCGAGAACATCGTCCTCAAGGCCCTCGCGAAGCACCCCGAGGACCGCTACCGCTCCTCGATGGACCTGCACGACGACCTCCAGTCGTTCATGTACACGTCGGGCAACTTCTTCGCCCGCAAGGACCTCGCGTCGTACATGGGCCGGCTCTTCGACGAGGAGATCCGCAAGGAGCAGACGCGCGACGAGGAGTTCCGCAAGTTCGACTCGCGCAAGGCCGCCGAGGCCGAGGTGTTCGAGTCGGCCGCGCCGGCGCCCGGCCCCGCCGTGTCGGGCCCGCCGCGTGGCCCCGTGCCCCCCGCGCTGCCCGGCCGCTCCGCCGCGCCCTCCGCGCCCGCGGGCCCCGCGGTGCGGCCCGCCCGCGCCCTCGCGCTCCGGGGGGTCACCTTTTCCCGGCCCCCCCGCGGCCGCCGCGTCCATCCCCGCGCCGCCGCCGCGTCGGGCTGGAGCTCCGGCCGTTCCGCCGCCGTGGCGGTCGCGCGCCAGCCCACCGGCGCGATGCCCGTCCACGCCGCCGTCGCCGCGTCCGCGCCCGCGATCGCCCCGCACCACGTCGACGAACTCGACTGGAGCGACGACGAGAGCGCGACGCAGATCATGGACAAGCCGGCCGACGTCATCGCCGCGCTCCAGTCCTCGCCGCGCCCCGCCGCGCGCGGCCCCTCGGCCCCCGCCCCTGCGCCCGCCGCGCCGCTGCCGCGCCCGCAGCGGCTCACCGGGCAGATCCCCGCGCTCCCCGCGCTGCCGGGCCGCCAGCCGTCGACCACCGCGCTCGGGGTCGCGCCGCCGGCCACGTCGCTCCCGCCGGCGTCGTCGCCCGCGTCCGCGCCCGTCGTCTCCGCGCCGCCGATGGCCGCGCCGATGGTGTCCGCGCCGCCCGTCGCCGCGCCCGTCGTCAACGCGCCCCACGTCGCCGCGCCCGTCGTCAACGCGCGCGCGGTCTCCTCCGCGCCGCCGCCGCCCGCGTCGCCCTCGGGGCGCCCGGCCGACGCCTTCAACAACCTCGCGCCGGGCTTCGCGCCGCCGCCCGCCGCGACGGTGAAGCCGCCGCACAAGCACGACTGGCCCGCCAACCCGCCGGCCGCGCAGCCCGCGGCGCAGCGGCCCGCGCGCGACACCCGGTCGACCGCGCTCCTCGCCTTCTTCGGCGTCATCGCCGTCGCCGCGCTGGTGGTGCTCGGGCTCCAGCTCAAGGGCCCGCCGCCGCAGGCCACGCTGACCATCAACACCACCGACGGCGCCGAGGTGACCGTCGACGACCGCCCCGTCCCCGGTGTTGGTGGACGCTACGAGGTCGGCGGCCTCGACCCGCAGCGGCAGCACACCATCGAGATCCGCAAGTCGGGCTTCGAGACCGTCACCCAGTCGCAGGACGTCGCGGTGGGCCCCAACACCGTCCGCTTCGTGCTGCGCGAGATGCCCGCGCCCTCCATCGCGGTGCCGCCGCCCGTCGAGCAGCCGATCGCCGCGCCGCCGACGAGCCCCTCCGTCGCCGCGCTCGTCCCCGCGCCCGCCGCGCCCGCGCCCGGCGTGGTGCAGCCCCCGCCGACGCAGCAGATGCTCCCGCCGCCGCCTGCGCCCCCCGCGCCCGTCGTGGCCGCCGCCCCCACGGCCCGTCCGCGCGTTCGCGACGCGGTCCCGCGGCAGCCGCGCCAGCCCGCGATCCGCCCGACCATCCCGACGGCGCCCGCGCCCGTGGCCGCGCCTGCGCCCTCGGGCGGTGGCGGTACCGGCACGCTGCTCCTCTCGACCACGCCCGCGTCGTCGTGCTCGGTCAACGGGATGACCCACAGCACCCCGTGGCGCGTGGCGCTGCCGCCGGGCCGCTACGCCGTCCGCTGCGTCAACACCGACCTCGCCTCGTCGGCCACGTACAACGTCACCATCACCGCGGGCCAGACGGCGGACTACCGCAACCGCCCGCTCGAGTAGCCGCGCGGCCCGCCGCCGTGCGCGCGCTCGCCCTCTCGTTCCCGCTCCTCCTCGCGCCCTCCATCGCGCTCGCGCAATCGGCGCCGTCGCGTGACGTCCGCCTCGCGATGGGCGGTTCGCTCGCCTGGGACGCGGGCTACGTCGCGCTCGGTGGGGGCCTCGCGCTGGTGGGCGTGTTCGCATCGCCGCCGACGGTCGACCGCGCGCCCTTCGACGGCGGCGGGCACCGCGTCTGGCGGCCCGAGGTGGGCACGGCGACCGACGTGGTGCTGTGGGGCGGGCTCGCGGCGACGGTGGGCCTCGGCTTCGCGGTGGAGCGCTGGGGGCGCGGCGAGCGCGGGCTCACGCTGCTGCGCGCGCCGCTCGTGCTCGCGGAGTCGACGGTGATGGCGCTCGGGCTCGTCGGCGTGGTGAAGGTGGCGGTGGGCGAGTGCCGGCCGCGCGCGTGGAGCGACGCCGAGGCCCGCTGCGCGTCGGGCGAGCGGGAGGATCGGGTGTCGTTCCCTTCGGGGCACACGGCGTCGCTGTCGGCGATGGCGGGCGCGTCGCTCGGGATGATGCTGCTGCCGACGGGCGGGCGGAGGGCGTACTGGCCGCTGCTGGCGGCGTCTGGCGCGCTCGCGGCGACCAACCTCGTGCTCCGCGTGGTGGCAGGTGCGCACAACTGGGTCGACACGTCGGCGGGCTTCGCGCTCGGGCTCGGCGTGGGCTTCGCCACCGCGGCGGCGCACGTGTACGAGGGGCCGCGGCTTGTCGTGGGCGCGCAGACCGTGGGCGTGGCGGGGACGTTCTGACGGGGCTACAGCCGGTCGGCGGCGTGGTCGTAGTCGCGCACGGAGGCGTCGAGCAGCGTGCCGTCGTCCGCGAGGTCGAGCTGCACGTACGTCGGCGTGAACTCCACCGAGAGCTCGTTGTTCTGGAGGCGCCTGGCGAAGGCGACGAGCGCCGCGCGCACCTCGTCGTGGGTGGCGGACTCCGACGTGAGCGCGTCGGGGAAGCGCATGAGGTTGGCCCACGTGCCCGTGTTGAGGTAGCGCGCGCCGGTCTCCTCGAGGTCGACGTCCTTCGCGTGGTGGGTGTGGCCGAACACCACCACCCGGTAGCCCTTGGTGTCGGGGCCGCTCGACGAGAGCCACGCGGCGGCGTCGCGGTAGCGCCCCTCCTCCTTCGTCCGAACGAAGGAGAGGTCGTCGCGCAGCGCGCGGAGCGTCGCCTGCACCTGCGGGATGCGGCTCGCGAGGTCGCCGTGGTCGCCGCCGAGCAGCAGCGAGAGGAGCCCGAGCGCGGCGCGGATGCCCCCCGACACCTCCGTCGGCGCGGCGCCGCCCGTCGCGTCGCCGAGCAGGCTCGCGCGCACTGCCGGGTCGGGCACGGTGTCGGCGAGGAGCGCGTCGAGCGCCGAGGCTGACGTCGCCGCGCCGCCCGCCACGTCGGAGAGCTTCGCGGTGGGGCCGGTGGTGGTGGCGCTGACGTTGCGGAGCTGCCAGGGCGCGCCGCGGCGCGGGACGAGCGTGCGGGCGGCCTCGGCGAGCGAGACGGCGAGCTCGTCGAGCTTGCCGCGGTAGCCGGGCTCGATCGCGAGGAGCAGCGAGAACAGGGGTTCGGACTCGGGCTTGAGCAGGTCGACGAAGCCGTAGTCGACCTTGATGGGGTTCATCACCTCGGCGACGAGGCGGCTGCCGGCGGGGGGGCGGAAGGATTTTGCGAGGTCCTTGCGCCAGCCGCGGCTGTAGAGGGCGCGGAAGAGCCGCAGGCCGTCGTGGTCGACGACGTTGGCGGGGTCGAAGACGTTGCCGTGCTCCACCAGCACCTCGCCGAGGTCGAGCGCCTGCCCGTCGTCGAGGAAGCGGACGCGCCCCGGGCCGAGCTCCTCGAGCAGCGCCGCGCGCACGTCGGGGACGCTGAGCTCGAGGTCGTGGTTGCCGAGCAGGACGGTGAGGCCCTTGCCCGCGCGGAGGAGTTCGCGCAGGGCGGCGAAGAGGTCGTGGTCGCGGGCGGCGAGGGCGCGGAAGGTGTCGAGCGCCTCCTCCTTGCCGTGGCGGAAGGGCTTCCAGCGCGGGGCGTCGTTCGGGTCGACGGGCGCGGCCTCCTCGGCGAGGAAGTCGAGGAAGTCGCCGTTGATCACCAGCTCCGCGCGCGGGACGTCGGGCTGGCGCGCGACGTTGCGGATGAAGCCGGCGAGCTCGGCGACGCGGGTCATCATGCGGAAGCCGCGGTGGCGCTCGCGGCGCGGCGCGGCGGGGTCGGCGTAGGCGCCGCCGACGTGGAGGTCGGAGATGACATAGTAGCGGCGGGCGACGGTCATGCGGGGGCCTCGCGGCGTGATGGGGGAAGGTGGACGCGGGTCTCGAGCGGGAGGCCCTCGTCCTCGACGATCGCGCCGACGACGAAGGCAGCGGGGAACGTGGTGGGGACGGCCCAGCGCGCGACGCCGCCCTGCGCGCGCACGCGGACGGGCGAGGGCGAGACCTCGGCGCGAGCGTAGAAGGCGACGTAGCCGCGCACCGGGCGGTCGTCGAGCGAACGGACCACGACGACGGGCGCGTGGGGCTCGCCGGTGACTTCGATGCGTCGCCCGCGGCGCTCGGGGGAGGTGCCGAACTGGCCGTCGAGCGGGTCGTCGAGGTCGCCCTGGCGGTGGACTCCCGCCGGCGTCATGCCGAGCGCGTCGGCGACCTCCTTCGCGCGGGTGAGCCACTCATCAGCAGCGTCGGACGACGTCGCGACGAGCGCCTCCAGGACGTCGCACTCCGGGTCGACGGCTTTCACGCGTACCCACGCGCCGCACCGCCCTTCGACGCGCCGCGCGACGTCGCCGAGATCGATCGCGCCCACCCCGGGGATGCGCAGGTGCAGGTGATGAACGCCGCGCTCGATGCCGTCGAGCGCCGCGAGGAGGCCGGTGACGTACCGGAGCGCGCGGCGGCAGGCGTGTGCGTGCGGGAGGCCGTTGAAGCAGCGGACGTAGAGCCGGATGCCCGAGAAGCTCTCGTCGGTCACGGGCGGGTCCACCGAGGGCGATGTGCCCGGCAGCTCACGCGCCATCGCTCGGCACGCTTCGACGACGCGCTCGCCGTTCCACGGGCCCAGCCCGGGTCCCTCGAACACGACCGCCGCGAACTCCGGCGTGTCGAGGCCCCCGTACGACACCGCCACATCCACGCGCAGCGCGACGCCCTCGGTCGGCTCGTGCTGCGGGTCGAGCAGCACCTCGCGCGGCGTCCCGAGCACGGTGCGGTGCCGACGCGATCGCGACGCGTCGCCTTCGCGCGCGACGGTCGCGGCGAGGAGGCCCGCCGTGGAGATCGACGACGCGAGTTGGACCACCACGCGTGGCGGCGGCGCGGGCGCTCGTTCGGCGAGCCAGTCGCGCACGGCGTCGGGCACGAGCCGCGCGGTCGCGAATGAGGCGCTGGTCGACTCCAGGCCGCCCTGCCGATCGAGCAGCCCGACGAGTGCGCCGCGTTGGAGCACGATGCCGCCCACCGAGGCGAAGCCTTCGCGCGCGGAGGACTCCAGGTGCATCACGCCGCGCTCGCGGTCGACGCCGACCACCCGCGCCCGCTGCACCGCGGGCGGCGACTCACGCATGAACGGGCGCAAGACCACCTCGACCGCGCCCTCCGGCACACGCTCTCGCGGGCCGAGCGGGAGAGCCTCGGGGCTGCGCGCAGGGTCGAACGCGACGAGCACGTGCTCGCGGGGCGTCGCGTCGACGCGGCCCTCGATCGGCGTGATGGGGACACGCGCGCGGTCGTCGCCGATGCGAATCCCCACCGGGACGCCTTCCATCGCAGGAAGCTCCGGGAGGTTCAACGCGAGCGCGACGCCGGGGGCGACGATCGCGCCGGTCACCTCGGGGCCCTCCGCCCAACGCAGGGTGACGAGCGACTCCCGCGCCTTCGCGTCGTCCGTCAGGCGCGCGACCCACCACGCCACCGTGCGCGCGGCGGCGAGGTGGAGCGTCCCCTCCGAGAGCGGGTCGTGCTTCACGTGGCCGATCACCGCGCGCCCGACGAACACCGGCGTCCCCGGCGGCGGCAGCGCGTCGAGCGCGAGCGCCTCGGGGGGATGGAGCGCGAGCCGGGGCCACGCCTCCGCCACCGCGCCACGCCACTCCGCGGGCACCGACGCGCCCTGCATTCCCGCGGGTCTTTGCATCCCCGCGGGGCCCTGCGGCATCGGCTGCTGGCGCGTCACGGTGCTCTGCCCGCCGCCAGGCACCGGCGCTCGCCCGAAGGCCACCCACGGGTCGCCCTGGCGCGCGTCGGGCGACAGCGCGACGGGGAACACGGTGGCGGGGCGGTCGAGTTCGAGCAGCGCGACGTCGGCCTCCTCGTTGGTCGCCACCACCGTCACCGCGTACGACGCATCCCCGAACACCAGCGCGCTCGGCGCCCCGTCACGAACGAGCGCCGCGCTCGTCGCCGCGAGCGTCTGCGCGACGAGGTACGCGGCCCCGACGCCCCCGGCGCATTCGAAGCCCGTGAGCCCCGCGAGGTTCGGCACATCCCCGACCCGCGCGAGCATCCAGCGGCGGCCGTCGAGCGCGCCGAGCATCACCGGGTCGCCCTTCACGTCGATGCGCGTCACCGCGCCGCGCTCCAACGGCACCACGCGGTCTTCGTCGACCACGAGCGCGAGCGGGCGGCGCGGCACCTCCAGCGTCACCCACGGCGGCGGCCGCGGGTCGCCCACCTCCAGCACGTCGCCCACGCGCCGAACCGAGATCGCCACGCGCCCTTCGCTTCGCCCCAACCGCGCGGCGAGGCGGGCGCCTTCGGGCGACGGCGCGAGCGCGGCGAGCGACGCGGGCGCGGCCACCCAGCTCCCCGCGGCGGCGGCGAGGACCTTCGCGGCCTCGGTCGTTCGAACCGCCTCCGGGAGTCGCGCGAGCGCGCGGGCGGACCACGCCGCGAGGTCACGGCGCCGGCCCTCCTCCGCGGCCATCGCGGCGATCACCGCGCCGAGTTCGCGCTCGACGTCGGCGAGGTCGCCGCGGAGGGCGAGCCACGTGAGTCGCTCCTCGAGGCGGAGGAGGGGCGGTGCGTCGCGGCGGGCGGCGTCGAGCGCGGACCACGCGGCGTCGAGCGCGTCCCGGTCGCCCGCGAGCTCGGCCCAGAGGAGCGCCACCACGTCGGGCCGGAGCGCGATCGCGTCGGTGCCGCGGGCCTGAACGAGCGGGCTCGTCCAGAGGTCGACCTCGGCGGAGACGTCGACCGCGGGCCGGAGCGCGAGGCGGACGCGACGGACGAGCGCGACGTCGACGCGGGCGGCGAGGCCCAACGCGCGGGCGAGCGCGGCCACCGAGGAGCGCACCTTGCGGACGCGGGCGAGGGTGGACGCGGCCCTCATCGCATGGCCTTCACGAGCTGGTGGGCGAGGCCCGGGGTGGTGGCGCGGTCCCACTGGAGGCAGGGGACGGCGCGGCGGAAATCGTGGGGGATTCGCGCGACGGCGACGGGCGTCACGACGACGAGCGACGCGCCCCTGGCCCGCAACGCATCCGCGAGCGAGCGCCACCGGCGGAGCGGGGCGTGGTCGCGCGAGGTCCACGGTGAGGCGAGGCCGAGGTCAGTGAGGGCGACGACGCGGCCGCCGGGCCCAACTGCGACGCGGGCGTGGTCGGCGGCGTCCTCGTCGGCGTCGCCTGGGGCCGAGAGCGTCGGGGCTCCTTCACACCAGGTGACGGCGACGGGGGCCCGGCTGATCGCGCGGGTGAGCGACACGAGCAGCACGCCGTCGCCGTGGAACCACGCCATCGCGCCCGACGTGTCGACCGCGACGGTGACCTCGCTCGCGAGCACCAGGCGACGCAGCCGCGGGAGCGTGAGGAGCGTCTCGCGGCGCGCGACGGCGTCGACGGCGCGGTCCAAGTCGAGCGCGCCCACGGCGGCGACGCGCGCGACGAGGCGGCTCACGAGGGCGCGCGACCAGCCCGGCGCGAACAGCGGGGGAACGTCGGCCGCGGCCCTCGCGCCAGGGCGGGCGAGCGGCGCCGGGAGCGCGGGGAGCTCGTCGCGCGCGTCGCCGAGCGCGACGAGGGTCACCGGGTCTCCCTCGCGAACCGACGCACGGGCGGGTGGCGGCGCGGCGTGCACATGCGGCGATGCGGGCGGCAGCGTGGGAGGCGGCGGCGGCGGCGGAGCTGGTGGCGGCGCGCTCTCGGCGGCGGGCAGGAGGTCGTAGCCGAGCAGGCGGGCGATGGCGCGGCGCTCGCGGTCGTCCCGGGCGTCGAGGCGGCGGAAGGCCCCGAGCACGTCGGCGAGCGAGGACGCGTGGAGGCTCACGGCCACCCCTTTCCAAGTGTGCTCCGCAGCTCGTATTCGTCAATCAATCCTGGCGCCCGCGCCGTCGCCCAGGGTTCGCCCGAGGTGCCCTCGCTGAGTGGCCCGGGCTCACCCTGGGCTTCGAGCATGGGATCATCCGCCCGGTGGCGGATTCCGGGAGCAGGCGGGAATCGCGGGCGTCGCACGTCGCCCCCGTCGCCTCGTTGGGAGCCCGGTACCGACCGGGCGATCCCATGCTCGAAGCCCAGGGTGAGCCTGGGCCACTCAGCGAGGGCACCTCGGGCGAACCCTGGGCGACGGCGCGGCCTCACGGCGCGTCGCCCCCGTCGTCGCCGCGGCGGTGCTTCCAGAGGGCGAGGCGCGTGACGGGCTCCCACTCGGGGCCGCCGGGCGCGACGCCGAGCTCCTTGCACGCCCGCAGCGCGTCGAGGAACTCCGCCACCCCCGGCTCGCGCAGGCGTCGTTCGCGGGCCTGGGTGGCGAGGCGGTCGAGGGAGCTCGCGACGGCGGCGACGAGGTCGGCGGTGACGGCGTCGTCGAAGTGGGCGCGGGCGATCGCGCCGAGGGCCGCGGCGCCGGGCCGGTGGATCTCGTGGACGATGCAGCGGCGGAGGAAGGCGCCCGGCATGTCGCGCTCGTCGTTGGTGGTGACGACGAGGAAGACGTCGCGCTGCTTCCTCACCACGAAGCGCGTCTCGGCGACGGTGAAGCCGTTGGTGTCGAAGGGCTCGAGGAGGTCGTTGGCCACCTCGGGCTCGGCCTTGTCGATCTCGTCGACGAGCACCACCGCCGCGCGCTCGTGCGACGGGGCCTCGCCGAAGAACTCCCCCGGGTCGCTCGCGCTCGTGCTCCCGCCGCCGCGGCGGGACGCGCTCGCCGGGTCGAAGCCCCACCAGAGGACGCGCGGCTCGACGTAGTTGGCGAGGCGCGCGACGCGGCCGCGGTCGCCGCGGAGCTGCGCGTCGGCGAGGCGGCGGACGGCGTCGAAGGCCCACTCGAGGTCGCGGGCCTCGGTGCGCGAGGTGACCACCTGCTGGTAGTAGACGCGCCCGAGGCGGCGGGCGACGTCGCGGGCGAGGGTGGTCTTGCCGCAGCCGGGCGCGCCGCGGAGGAGCAGCGGGCGGCCCGTGGCGAGCGCGACGCGGACGGCGCGCTGGAGGTCGGCGTCGTAGACGTAGCGGCCGCTGCCGGGGGCGGGCGCGTCGGGGGCGAAATCCGTGACGATCATGCTGTCTCCGGGGCGGGGGCGAGGGCGCTCTGGGCGAGCTCGAGGGCGGTGAGGAGGTCGTCCTCCTCCTGCGGCGAGAGGGCGGGGACGACGGGCGTGACGCGCGGGAGGTCCTCGTCGCGGAGGGCGACGTCGTCGGCGGTGACGACGAGCAGGTGCGCGTTGGGGAGGCGCGCCCGTACGCGTTCGAGCACGTCGAAGCGGAGCTCGTCGTGGAGCAGCACGCAGAACTCCGTCCCCGGCGCCCGGGCGCTCGCCCGGAACCGCTTGAAGAGCCGGTCGGTGGGCCACTTCTTCCGCGCCGCGGCCTCGATCGCGGCGAGCACCGCGGAGGCGGCCGCGTCGGGGTCGTCGCCGCCCGCCTCCTCGTGGCCGGCGAGGCTCGGCACCACCACCGTGTCGTTGACCCACACGTGGGCGCCGCCCTTCGCCCAGCGCGCGCGGCGCTCGTACCAGAAGGCCACCCGGTCTTCGACGGCGCGGAGGAGCGCCGGGGCGAGCCGCTCGGTCGCGTCGGCGAGGCGCGCGACGGCCTCCTCGGGGAGCTGCATCGCGGCGACGTAGCCGAGCGCCTGCGCGGCGTCGGCGGGCTTGACCGCGCAGCACCCCAACGCGTCGCGCGCGTCGGGCACCACGCGGGCCCGCAGGATGCGCCGCGCGACGCCCCCGACGCCCGCCTGCGCGATCGGGAGCCCCAGGCTCCGCGCCGCCGCGGCGAGCGCGGCTTCGTCGCGGGGGAGCAGCGTCCGCACCTCGGGCTCGAAGGGGAGCACGTCGTCGCAGTCCCACGCGAGCCTCCCGCCGCGCGCGGCGTACTCGATCGGGATCGCGTAGATCGTCGGCTTGCGCGCGCCCCCCTGCTCGTCGAGGAGGGCCTGCACGATCACCCCCACCACGCGGCCTTCGACCACGCAGGGGGCGCCCGAGAGACCGCCCATCGGCGCACCGGCCAGGATCTGTGGGCTGGTGAGCTCCATCTTCTTCGCGCCGCTCCCGACGGTGCCATCGTAGTCACCACCGATCTCGGCCTCGTTGCCGGGGAAGCCGAAGGTGGTGAAGGTGGGTTTCGTGGACGATGACGCGAGGCGCGCGAGCGTGAGCGGCGCGGCCTGCACGGGCGTCGGCACGCGGAGCAGCACCCAGTCGTCCTCGACGCTGTAGCGGCCGGGCTCGATCGTGGCAGGCCCAGACGGCGCCCAGACGGCGTCGCTCTTCGGGTCGCCGAAGCGGAGGGTGATCTGTCCTCGGTAGGGGACCAGCGCGCCCTTGCGCTTGCACTCGTCGCGGTCGGCGATGACGTGGAGCGCGGTGAGCACGAGCCCGTCGTCGGACACGAGGAAGCCCGTCCCGCGGCTCGACCCCACCTTGATCTGCGCGATCGCGGCCTTGAGCGCGTCCATTGCCCGCGCGGAAGTATCGGGCGGCGCGCGCGGCCGGGGGAAGGGAAATCCGACGCTACGGCGGGCCCACTCGTGTCGCGTTCGCCTTGTGAAACCCGCCTTTCGCGCCGTCGCCCAGGGTTCGCCCGACGTGCCCTCGCTGAGTGGTCAAGGCTCACCCTGGGCTTCGAGCATGGGATCATCCGCGTGTCGCGGATTCAGGTGGCGCGGCGGCGTGGCAACGTCGCTCGTCGCCCGTCGCCCGTCGTTCGATGCGCGTCGGCCGTCGCCTGAATCCGCGACACGCGGATGATCCCATGCTCGAAGCCCAGGGTGAGCCTTGACCACTCAGCGAGGGCACGTCGGGCGAACCCTGGGCGACGGCGCGAAAGGCGGGTTTGCACCGCGAACCGATGGGCGAGCCTACGGCGGGCCCTGGCGCAGGTGCTTCCACGCGCTGACGGGGGCGTAGAGCGCGCCCTCGACGAACTGCCGGACGAGGCTCGCCCGCGTGTGCTCGGCGAGCTCGGCGGCGTGCACGCCCGCGTCGAACACGAAGTACGGCAGGAAGACCGGCAGCGCCCCGTAGATGCGCAGCGGGTGCTCGCGGCCCACCAGCCAGAAGTAGTACTTCGCGAGCGTGTCGATGCGCGCGCGGCTGTCGACGCGGGTGCGGTGGTCGAGGCCGCCCGCGACGTCGCGCCGGATGATCATCCGCGCCTCGGGGTCGTACGCGAGGTACTCCGCCGGGCGCTTGCGGCGCGCGAGGCGGAGGAAGAGCGAGTGCTCGTTGTGGTAGCCGAGGTACTCGTCCCAGGCGCCGCCGCGCGCCCACGCGTCGCGGCGGAGCGAGCTGTTGCCGCCGGCGAGCCACGCGATGCCGCGCTTGGCGTTGGGGCTGCCGTGGAAGACCCTTGGCTTCTTGAAGGGCCCGTAGGAGAGCATCCAGCGGTCGCGCAGCCACTCGGCGCGGACGCGGGGGACGCGCGCGGGGCCCTCGCCGGTGTACTCCATCAGCCCGTTGACGCCGAGGCAGTCGGGGTCTTCGAAGTGGCGCGCGTGGGCGAAGAGCCAGCCGTCGCCCACAGGCACGTCGTCGTCGTCGACGAAGGCCACCACGGGGCACTTCGCGGCGCGGACGCCCTCGTTGGCGGCGGCGGCGCACCCGCGCGGCGGGCTTCGAAGCAGACGGACGCGCGCGTCGCGGGGCCCGAGGACGTCCCACACCTCGGCGTCGGAGAGGCCCTGCGTCGAGTCGACGATCACGACCTCGAAGTCGACGTCGCGCTGGGCGAGGACGACGTCGAGGAGCTTCGCGAGCTCGGGGAGGCGGTTGAAGGAGCGGATGACGACGCTGACGGAGGGGAGGCTCACGTTCGAATCACCTCGTCGAAGAGGGAGGCGAGGCGCGCGGTGGCCTCGCGGGCGGAGTAGTACGACACCGCGGCCTCGTCGCGCGCGGGAGGGGCGGCGTCGTCGCGGAGGAGCGGGCGGAGCGCGTCGGCCATCGCGCGGACGTCGCCGGGGGCGACGACGGTTCCGGCGCGGGTGTCTTCGACGATGCGGCGGATGTCGGGGTGGGCGCTCTCGGCGAGGACGGGGCGGGCGGCGGCGAGGTAGTCGAAGGCTTTTCCCTGCACGTAGAGCCGCGCGTCGGGGTCGTCCCAGCCGGCGAGGAGGAGCGCGTCGGCGCCACGCAACCGCGCGAGGCCGCGGTCGAAGGGGAGCGGCGGGAGCACGCGGACGACGTCGCCGACGCCGTGCGAGGCGGCGAGGGCGCGGTCGCGGTCGGAGAGCTTGCCGTAGTTCTCGAGGACGACGGGCGGGAGCGAGCCCTCGCGGCGGAGCTGCGCCAGCGCGCGGTAGAGCGTCTCGAACGACCACGGCCCGTAGACGTTGCCGAAGTGCACGAGCCGCCGCGGCTCGCCGGGCCCTCGCACATCAGGCGGCGGCGCGTCGTCGCCCACCGGGTCGAACGCGTTGTGGATGCACCGGAACTTCCCCGCGTGCGCCGGGAACATCGCGCGGTAGAGCTCGGCGAGCGCCTCCGTGGTCACCACCACCGCGTCGGCGCCTTCCACCACGGCCCGCTCCAACCACGACTCCACGTACCGCGCGTGCGGGAACTTCCGGTGGTGCACCCAGTTGGGCGTCCACGGGTCGCGCAGGTCGACCACCCAGGGCTTGCGACGCTGCCGCGCGACCGCGAGGCCGAGCGCGTGCGTGTGGTAGGGGTAGCTCGTCGTCCAGAGGAGGTCGTGCGACGGGGCGAGCGCGTCGAGCTTCGCCATCGCGTGGGGCGCGTGGATCGCGACAGTGTCGGTGGGCACCATCGCGTCGACGAGGAGCTTCCAGCGCTCCTCCGCGCGGGCGCGCCAGGGGCGGGCGAGGGGCTCGTGCGCGGGCGTCGCGGGCGCGGCGGGGGGCGGTGTCGCCTCGGTGTTGGCGAAGCGAGCGAAGAACGGGTGGTCGTACGCACGGAGCACGGTGACCTCGGGCGGCAGCGCGACGGGCGACGGGTCGCGCTGCGACGCGGGCGTGACGCGCCGGCAGAGCACCGTCGGCGCCCACCCGAAGGTCGGGAGCCACCGCGCGAACCGCACCGCCCGCTTCGCCCCGATGGACACGTTGGGCGCGAACAGCCACGAGGCCATCAGCACGCGGCGGGTCACGCGACCGCTCCAAGGGCGCTGGTGGGGTTCGATGAGCGCATCTGCTCGCGGCCCCGAGTGCCGGTGAGGTTCGGTGAGTGCATCTGCCGGCGGCCCCGAGTGCCCATTGGTTCGGCGTCTGCTGGCGTCGCCGAGTGCCGGTGGGGTTCGGTGAACGCGTCCGCTCGCGTCGCCGAGTGCGGGTGGGGTTCGGTGAGCGCATCTGCTCGCGGCGCCGAGTGCCCAGGGTTCGCCCGCCCGCCCTCGCTAAGGGGTTCAGGCTCACCCTGGGCTACCTGCATGGGATTGCCCGGTCGGTACCGGGCTCCCAACGGGGCGACGGGGGCAACGTGCAACGCCCGCACCTCGCGCCGGCTCCCGGAATCCGCCACCGGGCGGATGATCCCATGAAGGTAGCCCAGGGTGAGCCTGAACCCCTTAGCGAGGGCGGGCGGGCGAACCCTGGGCACTCGGCGCCGCGAGCAGATGCGTCCACCGAACCCACCGGCACCCGGCCTCGGAGCAAACGAGCCACCCACCGCTTCCGCCCACTGGGGCGCGAACAGCCACGACGCCATCAGCACGCGGCGGGTCACACCTTCGTCTCCTCGCCGGGGGCGACGCCGCGCCGCGCCCACTCCGAGCGGAGCACCGCGCCGAGCGTGAGGAGCGCCCCGCCCGCGAAGAGGCACAGCATCCCGAGCGTCGCGCGCGGGCCCGCGAAGGCCGCCAACATCGCCGCGAACACGAAGAAGTCCCGCTTGAACGCCGGCCGCACCAGCCCGAGGAGCCCGCGGAGCCCGCCCTCGTCGCGGCGATCACCCGACGCGTCCTGACCGAAGCCCAGCGGGTACTTGAGGAGGTCGCCGCTGCCGACCGCGAGGAGGTAGCGGTACTCGATGAGCGACGCGGTGACCCCCGCCGCGAGCCCGACGCCGCCGACCCACAGCGGGAGCGCGCCGAGGCCCGCGCGGTGGAGGCCGAGCGCGGCGCCCGCGAAGTAGCCGTAGTTGGTGAAATCGTCGCCGACGGTGTCGATCCACTCGCCGGCGCGCGAGCCGCGGAAGGTGAGGCGCGCGAGCTCGCCGTCGCACCCGTCGAGGATCGACTGGGCGTTGAAGAGCAGCCCCGCGAGCGCGAGCGAGGCGTGCGTCCCGCGCGCGGCGAGCACGGCCGCGGCGACGCCGAGCGCGAGGATGCCGACCGACACCTGGTTGGGCCGCAGCCCCGTCGGCGCGAGGAGGCGCGTCACGCGCAGGGAGATCGCGCGGTTGATCGCGCGCGACACCACGCCGTCCTGCGGTTTGCGCAGCGAGGCGAAGAGCGCGTCCTCCGCGGCGAGAACCTCCCCCTCGGTTCGCGCCGGCAGGCAGAGCCCCTCGGTGGTGAGCGCGGAGAGGCCGCCGTCGTCGAGCACTGAAGCCCCGCCCGACGCGTCGCGGTGGACGGCCGCCACGGAGTCACCGACGCGCACAACGCCCGGCGCGCGGAGGAGCGATCGGACGAAGCGCGTGTCGACGAGCGCGCCGCCTGCGATCGCGACGAAGGCCCCCTCGGGCGCGCGGTTGAGCGCTGCGACGGGCCCACGGACGCGGTCGTCGCGCATCGCGAGCTCGGCCCAGGCGTCGGCCTCGGCGCCCGCGTACGCGAGCTCCGTCGCGCCGGCTTGCTGGAGCGCGAGGAGCGCGCGCAACGGGAGCGGGAGCCCGCCGGCGTGGCGCGCGGTTGCGGGCGCGTCGTCGACGACGACCACGCCGATCACGTCGGGCACCGGGGGAGGGGAGGGGGGCGCATCGCGGGGGGCGGGTCATACGGCAGAGCCCGCCGGAGATCAACGCGGGGCGTCGCGCCGTCGCGCCTCGGCCCCTCCGTCAGCGCGCCGCCGGGAGCGCCAGCACGAGGCGGTGCATCGTGCCGCCGTCGCCCCGCGCCTCGACCGCGGTCACCGCGTGCACCGCGTCGCCCGACGCGTCGAGGAGCAGCGCGAAGCGCCCGTCGGGCACGCGCCCGAGCGGCACGCGAACCGCCTCGCCGAGCGACGGCCTCTGCCCGCCGAGCACGACGGGTCGCGCGACGAGCGCCGCCTCGCTGCGGTCGTCGAGCCGGGTCACTTCTTCTTCGCAGTGGGGCCTCGGGACGCGCGGGCCCACCGGGTCGACCGGGTGGCAGTGCGGCTCGACGTGGAGGTCGACCTCGAGGCGGGCTTCGATCCACGCGACCCACGCGCGGCCGCCCGTCGTCACCAGCGCGTGCGCCGCGGCGCCGGTCGCGCGGGCGGTGCAGCGGCGCGGGGGCGCGTCCGGCGAGGTGAACCGAGTCAGCGCAGGGCACGTGTCGATGCGCGGTTGCGCGGTGTCGGGGACGCGGAGCTCGACGTGGCGGCCGCGGCCGTCGGGCGCGACGACGCGGAGCTCGGTGGCGCGGTACACGAGTACGAGCGCGTCGCCGACGGTCACCGCGGTGAGGGCCGCGTCGCCGCAGGCCGCGCGCGGGAGCACCACGCGTGGCGCTGCCTCGCCGACGCGGGCGGCGAGGTCGACGGCACGGCCGCCGGGCGCGAGCGAGCACCACGCGGTCACGGGGCGGCCGGCGGCGTCGTGCGTGAGGGCGGCGTAGGGCCAGGGCGAGGTGCCGAGGGCGAGGGAGGTCCAGGCGCCATCGGGCGCGCGCGTCGCGAGGTGGAGCCCGACGGGGAACGTCCCGCCATGCGCGAGGAGCACATCGAAGCGACCGCCGCCGCCCGCCGACGCGCCGAGGACGATGCGCGCGTCGCCGGGGAGGAGCTCGCGGCCGGGCGCGCCGACAACGGACGACACCGCGCTCGGTGCGGCCTGCGTGGCCGACACGACGCGGAGCCCGCCGTCGGTGGCGGCGAGTCGGATCACGCCCATCGCGTCGGGCAGCGGGGCGTCGCGCGTCACGCCCGCGTCGTCGAAGGTGAGCAGCGTGGCCGCGCGCGCCGTCGACCAGCGGAGGGAGGCGACGGCGGTGGTTCCGTCGGGGCTGGCGACGATGGACGTGGGCCAGAGGCCGTCGCACTGCGCGGCGGCGTGCGCGCGAACCGGGCACGGCGCGGCGTCGGGGCAGCGCGGCGGCGGCGGGAGCGCATGGCAGGGGGAGGGCGGGGCGGGTGGGTCGTCCGCGACGACGACCGCGGGCGGGGCGGGCGGCGCGGGCGCAGGTGCGGGCGCGGGCGGTGCGGGGGAGGGCAACGGCGCAGGCGGCGGCCGCGAGGCGCACGCGGCGGCGAGCGCGGTGGCGAGGGCGATGCGCGACGTCATGAACTGCGGCGCCATCCGCGTCGCGCGCCGGCGTCCTTGCCGAGGAAGACCATCAACGCGCCCCACGCGGCGACGCTCGCCAGCACGACGAGGCGGATGCCGCCCATCGCGGGGCGCGTCCCCAGCGCGGCCGTGACGCCGCCCGGCGCCACGAGCACCGGCACCGCGCGGCAGCCGCCGACGCGGTTGCAGTTGGAGAGCGCGCGGCTCGCGTGGAACTCGAACGTCCCCGCCCCGGTCTCCACGCGGACGGCGTCGTGGCCGAAGCGACGGCCCTTGCCCGAGGTCGTCCACTGCGCGGTGGCGACGACCGTTCCCTCCACCATGCGTCCGGCCGCGGCGAGGAGCGTCCAGTCGGGGAAGAGCAGCAGCGGCGACCCGACGAGCGCGGCGGCGGCGAGGCCCGCGGAGGTGCGGTGGCGCAGGACGCGTTCACGCGCGTCGCCGGGGAGGGGCGCGGGCGCGGGGTGGGCCACGAGGTCGCGCGCGGCCGACCGCCACCGCGCGAGCGAGATGACCAGCGCGAGCCCGTACGGCACCCACAGGAACGCCACGAACGCGAGGAGCACCTGGTCGGGCGTCGGCTCGTTGGTGAGGTCGGAGGGGAGCGTGCGCAGCACCCGCTCGGGGTCGGTGACGGAGGTGGGGACGTCGCGCCAGTGGCCCTCCGGCCCGTCGCATGCGGCGGCGAGCGCGACGACGGCGGCGAGCAGGAGCGAGCGGAGGGCCCTCACGGCGCGCGACGATAGCCCGCGCGGGCGAGCGCGGACAGCGCGACGGCGCGGGGTGCGGCGCGCGAAGGTGGGAGGCGTGCGGGGGAGGCGCCGACGGAAGGGGGCGCGGTGCGCGGCAGCAGGGGAGGAGCGGGGTGGCAGTGGGGGTTGCGCGGGGCGACGGTGGGGGCGGTGAGGTGCGACGGTGGGGGGGCGAGGCGCGACGGTGGGAGGGCGAGCGTCGACGGTGCGGAACGCGCGTGCAGCGCCCGGCGCGCGAGGGTCGACGCGGAGCGCGCGGGAGGCGACGGGCGAGGGGGACGCGCCGGATCCGCCGGAAAAACGGCGGTGACATAGCTCGTCCGCCTGAACGGATGCACAACTATCGCGGCGCCCTGCCGCGGGCTTAGGGTCGGTCTCGTCGAGGGTGCCCGACCCCACCACGAGGATGTGAAGGGTGGGCGCCCCGAAGGGTGATTCACGGCCGCGTGGGGACCGACGCGGCGGGGGAGAGGTGCGCCTTGAAGATGCCGATGGAGAACGCGTTCTGGGGGAAGCTGCATCGCGACGGGGAGGACGGGCCCTTCACCGCGTGGCACCCGCTGGAGGATCACTGCGCGGACGTGGCGGCGTGCACGGAGGCGCTGCTCACCCAGACGCTGCTGGGGCGGCGGCTCGCAAGGCTCGGCGGGCTCGAGGTGCTCGACGACGTGCAGGTGGCGCGGCTGTGCGTGCTCGCGGCGCTGCACGACCTCGGGAAGTTCAACCAGGGGTTTCAGAACAAGGGGCAGAAGGGGGTACTGCCTCACGCGGGGCATGTGAGCGAGGCACTCGCGGCGCTCTTCTCCTTCTCCGACGTGGCCTTCTCCGACCAACTTCATGCAGCCATCGGTCTCGACGACATCGACAGTTGGGGCACCGCGTTGTCGATGCGGCACCTCATTCGCGCCGCGATCTGCCGCCACGGGCGCCCCATGAGCGAGTCGGAGCAGGGGTTCTCGGGCGCGTTTTGGGGCGGTGCCGCGCGGATGACCGCGATCGAGAAGTTCATGGGGAAGGTGCGGCAGTGGTTTCCGAAGGCGTATGCGGAGGGCGGCGCTCCGCTGCCAGCGGGCGCCGAGTTCCAGCACGGGTTCAGCGGGCTCGTGATGCTCGCCGACTGGTTGGGGTCGAACCCGCACCCGGACTTCTTCCGTTACACCGAGGAGACGGACGTCCGGCCGCGCATCGAGTGGGCACGCGAACGCGCCCGACTGCTGCTCACCAAAATGGTCCTCGACGTGGAGGACGCGCGCGCCGCGCTCGGCGGGGACCCGGTCGGGTACGAGCGCGTGATGAAGCACTCACCGCTCGGCGCACAGCCCATCGTCCGCGACCTCCCCACGCGCTGCTCGCGAGGGACGCTGACCATCCTGGAGGCGGAGACGGGGTCGGGGAAGACCGAGGCCGCGCTGATGCGCTACCTGCGGATGTTCCAAGCGGGCGACGTGGACGGGATGTACCTCGCGCTCCCCACGCGCACGGCGGCGACGCAGATTCATGAGCGTGTGCGTCGCGTGATGGAGGAGTTCGCGTTCCCCAACGCGCCGCCAGAGGTACGCCCGCCCGTGGTGCTCGCCGTTCCCGGGTACCTCCAGGTCGACGACGCGCCCGGCAAGGCCCTCCCTCACTTCCGCGTCCAATGGAACGACGACGACCCGCGCGGGCTTCGCTTCCGTGGCTGGGCCGCGGAGAGTCCGAAGCGCTACCTCGCGGGCGCCGTCGTCGTCGGCACGATCGATCAGGTACTGCTGTCCGCGCTGCGCGTGAGCCACATGCACCTGCGCGCGACAGCGCTGCTCCGTCAGCTCCTCGTGGTCGACGAGGTGCACGCGTCCGACACGTACATGTCGCGCATCCTGGAGGAGGTGCTCGGGTGGCACGTCGGCGCGGGAGGGCACGCGCTCCTGATGTCCGCGACGCTCGGGGCGTGGATGCGGGAGATCCTCATCGAGAAGACTGCGCGGCCCAGGCGGGCTTACCGGTTCGACGATGTGCCCTCTGTCGAGGTCACCCGCGCGGTGCCCTATCCGCTCGTCACGCAGCTCGAGGGGAGCGAGCGCAGGCCGTCGATTCCTATTGTCGCGGAGGGGCAGCCGAAGACGGTGACGCGGAAGCTGTGCAGCATCATCGACTCACCGGAAGAGGTCGCCCGGATCGCGCTCGATGCGGCCGCGGGCGGCGCTCGGGTGCTGGTCGTTCGGAACACGGTGAAGGCGTGCATCGCGACGCAACGCTGCCTCGAACGACTCGCGGGTGAACGGGGGCTCACGCACCTGCTGTTTGGGGTGGGTGGGCACGCGGCGCCGCACCACGCGCGCTTCGCTCGCGCCGATCGAACGCTCCTCGACGACGCCCTCGAAGCGCGCTTCGGGAAGGACTCCAAGACGGCTCACTGCGTCGTCGTCGCGACCCAGACCGTGCAGCAAGCGCTCGACCTCGACGCGGACCTCCTGCTCACCGACCTGTGCCCGATGGACGTGTTGCTGCAGCGCATCGGGCGGCTGCACCGACACAAGACGGATCGGGTCCGCGCAGGCGCGTACGCGACGCCTTTGGTGGTGGTGCTGACCCCAGCATCGCGCGACCTCTCGGTCTACCTCGACGGCAGCAAGGGCGAGCGGCCGAAGGATCGGCACGGCTTCGGGAGCGTGTACGGCGACCTCCGCGTGATCGAGGCGACGTGGCGGGGGCTGGAGGCGAACGAGACGCTGGTGATCCCGACGATGAACCGCGCGCTGGTGGAGGACGCAACGCACCCGCAGGTGCTCGAGGCGATGGCCGCCGCGATGGGCGGCCCGTGGGCGAAGCATCGACTCGATCGTGACGGGGTGTTCTACGCGCACCGAGGCCTGGCGGCGGCGGCGGTGCTCACGCGAAGCGTGGCCTTCGGCGCGACGGTGTGGCGCGCGACGGACGTGGAGGAGATGATCAAGACGCGTCTGGGGGAAGGGGATCGCGTCGCGCGCTTCGAGGACGGGCCGCAGGGTCCGTTCGGCAAGCGCGTGTGGCAGTTGAACGTGCCCCACTGGATGGCGAAGGGGGTCGACGCGGAGGCCGCCCCGACGGGGGTGAGCGTGTCGGGCGGGGTGCTGCGATTCTCGTTCGGGGACGACGGGTACGTGTACGACCGCATCGGGCTGCGCCGGGCCTCGGATGAAGAAGATGGAGATGGGGATGTGTAGCCTGTCAGAGGATCGGGGACTCCAACGTCTGGAGGGGAGAGCACATGATGACCGAGCCGCTTCATGATCTGCTGCGCGAGCCGATGTTCGGGGTGGAGTACCCCGACGGCGCGACCGCCCGTCTCTCGCTGTCCGGGGTACTCGCTGCCCTCGCGAGAGGGGAGCTCATCGAGTTCACGGCCCTCCGCGCGCACCAGGAGCACGCGTGGTTCGCCTTCCTGGTGCAGCTCGGTGCGCTCGTCGTCGACCGCACGGGCTCGTCGCTGCCCACAGACGAAACCGCGTGGAACTCGGCGCTCCTCGAACTGATGGGGGGCGTCCGCGAAGCGTGGTGTCTCGTCGTGGACGACCTCGCGAAGCCCGCCTTCATGCAGCCGCCTCCGAAGGGGCTCACCCGCAAGGATTACGGCGATGGGATGACGACCCCCGACGCGTCGCCCCTCGACGTGTTGGTGACCTCGCGGCGCTACGACGTCCGCCCCGAGCGGGTCAAGCGCGCCACGCCGGAGCACTGGGCCTACGCACTCGTGACGTTGCAGACCGTGCAGGGCTTCTCGGGCCGCGGCAACTACGGGGTCGCGCGGATGAAGGGGGGCTACGGCAACCGGAGCTGTATCGCGCGTGCGCCTGGGGTCCGAATGGGTCAGCGCTTCGCGCGTGACGTCGCCGTGTGGGTCGAACAGCGCGAGGCGATGCTCGACAGGTTTCCATACCGCCCTTCGGGCGGGCACGCGCTGCTGTGGACCGTCCCGTGGGCGGGGGGTAAGGAGGAGACGCTCGAGCACCGCAGCCTAGACCCCTTCTTCGTCGAGGTGTGCCGCGTCGTTCGGATCTTCGTCGAAGGGGGCGTCCTGATGGCCTGCTACTCCCCGACGGAGGGGCCGCGGGTGCGTGCTTCAAACGAGGGAGACACGGGAGACATCTGGACGTGGGTGGCGGGGACGGAGACGCCCGACGTCTTCACCGTCGGCCCGAGCGGGTGGAACTACCAGCGCCTCTGCGAGATTCTCTTCGAGGCGGCGAACGGCGCTCCCGCCCTCCAAGCGCGACCGGAGGACGGGAAGGCCCCCCTGTTCTACGGCCACGCGCTGGTGCGAGGGCAGGGGAAGACCGAGGGGCTCCATGTGCGGGCGATCCCCGTGGCGCCCGACATCGTCCCGAAGCTCGCCGACGAGAAGGAGCGGGTCCGCATCGCGAACCTTGCGAAGGGGCGCGTCGACTACGCCGCGATCGTGCGAACGAAGGTGCTCCTCCCGGCGATCGGGATGCTCCTCAACGCGGGGGAGAAGCGCACGGGCGCGCCCAAGCGTGACGAGCGCCCCACCCGCTGGACCTCGGCCTTCGACGCGCGCGTCGACCGCGACTTCTTCGAGGCCCTCTGGCGCGCCGTGTCCGCCGCGGACGTCGAAGCTCCCACGCTCGCGTGGAAGCGGGAACTCCGCGATGAGGCACTCGCGCTCTTCGAAGACGCCGCGCGTACGGTGCCGATCCCGTCCGCCCGCCGCGTCAAGGCCCGCGCGCAGGCCCGCAACCTCTTCGAGGGGTGCGCGAGGAAGTTCCTCAAAGACCTCTACCCCCAGCAAGGAGAAGCTACGTGAACGACACCGCCTCCGCCCCGCCCAACGACGTCGCTCGTGGTCGCTGGCAGACCTACGCCGACGTCGTCTTCGAACTCGCGCGCGCGATCGGGAGGATGAGCCCCGGCGCACGGGCCGACCTCCGCCGTCACGGCGACGCGATGACCGAGCCCTTCTGGGTGCTCTGCCATGACGTGCTGGAGCGGCACGACCTCCTGCTCGACGTCGAGGCCGAGCGGCGCTGGGCGGTGGTCATCCAGATGGTCGCCCACCTGAACGAGTTTCACGCCGCGGGGCTGCGCACGGGGATCGCCCTCCGCGCCGTGTTGAGCCCGGCTCGCTTCCTGAAACTCACGCGGGCGCGCGGGGCGACGCTCCGCGCCGAGCTCCGCTCCGTGACGCACCTCCTTTCCTCGAAGGCCCAGCGCATCGACCTCACGGGCCTCGCTGCGCTGGTCCTCACCGAGGGGACCGACGCGGAGGACGACGCCCGACTCCGCCTCGCCCGCGACTTCTACCGCTCCGACGACGCGTGAGCGGCACCCCATCGCCACCGAAAGAGACAACCGACGCCATGACGAACCGATTCATCCAGGTCCACTTCCTCACCTCCTACGCGGCCACACTCCTCAACCGGGACGACGTGGGCTTCGCGAAGCGCATCCCCTTCGGTGGCGCCGTGCGGACGCGCGTGTCGTCGCAGTGTCTCAAGCGGCACTGGCGCGCCTTCGACGGGGAGCACTCGCTGCGGTCGCTCGGCGAGGACATGTCGCTCCGATCGCGCCAGACCTTCGAGCAGAAGGTGGTCGCGGCGCTGCTGGCGGAGGGGCACGACGAGGCCGCCGTCCGGGCCCTCGCCGCGGCTCTGCGCGACGTCGTGCTCGGCGCCAAGGAGAAGAAGGCGGACGACGGCGACGCGAAGAAGGCCGACAAGAAGGGCGCGGGCAAGGGGAAGAAGGGCGCCGAGGCAGAAGCCCCGCCGGCCGACGGCGAGGGGGGCGGCGAGAGGGCGGTGAACACCGACCAGGTGACGGTGCTCGGGTTGAAGGAGGTGGAGTTCTTCCAGGGCATCGTCCGCGATCTCGTGAAGGCCGGGACGGCGCCCGGCGACGCGCGGAAGGCGGTGGAGAAGTTCTTCACCAAGGAGCGCGTCGAGAACCTCCGCGGCCTCAAGCGCGCGGCCGGGTTGGACGCCGCCCTGTTCGGGCGCATGGTCACCAGCGACTACCTCGCCCGCGGCGACGCCGCCCTGCACGTCGCGCACGCCCTCACGGTGCACGAGGAGCTCACGGAGAACGACTACTTCTCCGCGGTCGACGAGCTCAAGGCGGGCCGCGACGACGAGTCCCTCGGGAGCGGTCACATCGGGACGAGCGAGCTGACCAGCGGGCTCTTCTACGGCTACGTGGCCGTCGACGTCCCGCTGCTGGTGAGCAACCTCGAGGGATGCAAGCGGGAGGCGTGGGAGAAGGCCGACCGCGCGCTGGCCGGGCGGGTGATCGATGCGCTCGTTCACATGGTCGCCACCGTGTCGCCCGGGGCGAAGCTCGGCGCCACCGCCCCCCACGCGAACGCGCACGCCGTGATCGTGGAGTCGGGCAACGGGCAGCCCCGCACGCTCGCCAACGCGTTCGTGAACCCGGTGGTGTCGAAGGCGCGCGACCAGCGGCAGCACGACCTCGTCGGGAACACCTACGACGCCCTCGCCGCGTACGTCGCCGACCTCGACGAGAACTACGGCGCGACCGAGCGGCGTTGGTTGGCGCTCGGGCCGAAGGAGAGGCTCGCGGCTGGTCTCGGCACCGACAAGCGGGAGAAGGGGCTGGTGGGCCTCGCCTCGTGGGCGGCGAAGCAGGTGGGCGCGTGAGCGTGGACGTGCTGCGGCTGCGTCTCTCCGCGCCGCTGATGAGCTTCGGCGGGCCGTTGACCGACTCGCTCGGGCGCACCGAGGAGTTCCCGCAGCGGTCGATGCTCGTGGGGATGATCGGCAACGCGCTCGGCCTCGACCACCGCGAGGGCGGTCGGCTCCAACGCCTTCAGTCGCGCGTCCGGTACGCCGCCCGGCAGGACCGGCCGGGCACCCAGCTCGTCGACTACCAAACGGTCGACCTGTCGCAGGAGTCCATGGTGGGCACGGGCTGGACGACGGAGCACACCCTGGAGGTGCGTGGCGGCGCAAGCGGGGAGGGGACCCACATCCGGTACCGGCACTACCTCGCCGATGCCAGCTATGCGGTGGCGCTCACGCTTGCCCCTGCGGCGGAGGAGCCGACGCTCGACGACGTCGAGCGCGCCTTGCGGGCGCCCGAGCGGCCGCTGTTCATCGGGAGGAAGTGCTGCATCCCGGCGACGCCGATCGTGATCGATCGGGTGGTGGCCGCCACCCTGTACGACGCTCTCGTCTCCTGCCCGAGGGAGCGGAAGGGAGACCAGACCGTGCGGGCGAAGATGTGGTGGTCGGAGACGGACGCGCCGGCGGCGGTGAGCGCGAGGGCGCGCGAAGTCGAGGTGCACGACGCACGCGATTGGGTCAACCAGATCCACGCGGGTCGGCGGTACATGCGCGAGGGCGAGGTCGTCTTCGAGAAGGGGGCACCGTGAGCGATCCCCTCTTCATGGTTCGGATGCAGCTCGACGCACGGCGGCTCACTACCCTCGCGCGCGAGCGGCGGCTCCCGCTCCACTCGCTCGACACGGGGTACTTCGTCCATTGCGTGCTCGGGGAGCTGTTCGGCGATGGGAGCTTGAAGCCCTTCAAGATCACGACGTCCGAGGGGCCTACCGTCGATCTGCTCGGGTACACCACGCGGAGCCACGAGGCGCTCCGTCGGCACGCGCAGGAGTTCGCCGACCCTGCGATCCACGCACTGTGCCGATGGGAAGGGCTCGCGTCGAAGGAGCTGCCCGACCGCTGGGAGGCGGGGCGTGCGCTCGACTTCGAGGTGCGCGCGAGTCCGACCGTTCGCACCCATCACGGCGTCGAAGGTGGGGCGCGGCACGAGAAGGGACGTGAGGTGGACGCCTACGTCGCGACCCAGTGGCGGCCCTCTGGAGGCGGCGAGCGACCGACGCGGGAGGCCGTGTACCGCGAGTGGTTCGCACAGCACTTCGAGCGCCACGCTGGAGCGCGCCTCGTCCATGTGGAGGTGGCCGGGTACCAGCGGGCGACGCTCCTTCGCCGCACGCAGGGCGAGTCCCGCAAGGGGCACTTCTCGGAGCGCCCCGACGTCACCTTCACCGGCACGCTGGAGGTCATCGACCCCGCGGACTTCGACGCGCTCCTGCGGCGGGGCGTCGGGCGGCACCGCGCGTTCGGGTTCGGCATGCTCCTCCTGCGCCCCGCGCGGGCTGGGTGACGCCGTGCTGAAGGGGCGCCTCGGGCTCGAGACCGCGCGCATCCCGCACGTCGACCGCCACGGGCTCGTCTGGCTCGCGCGCGGGGCCCTGGTGGTCGACGACGGCACCCTGCGCTTCGTCACCGCGGGGTGGGACGACATGCCGGCGGGGGACTATGCGATCCCGTTCCAGATGGTGTCGTGCATCTGCCTGATGCCCGGGAGCACGGTGAGCCACGACGCCCTGCGCCTGCTCGCCCGCCACGGCACCGGGCTCACGGTGACTGGGATGGACGGCGTGCGCCTCTACGCCTCCATGCCCTTCGGCCCCGACCAGTCGCGGCGCGCGCGCAACCAGGTGAACGCCTGGAGCGACCCCCAGCACAAGACCCTCATCGCCCGGCGCATGTACGCCTGGCGCCTCGGGGAGATCGTCCCCAACGCCGACCTCGACGTGCTCCGCGGCATCGAGGGGGCCCGCGTGCGCGAGAGCTACAAGCGCATCGCGCAGGAGTTCCATGTGCAGTGGCAGTCGCGGCGGTACGACCGCAACGACCCCACCAAGGACGACCCGGTGAACACCTGCATCAACCACGCGTCGACGGCGGTGCGGGCGGCGGCACAGGTCGCGGTGGCGGTGACGGGCGCGATCCCGCAGCTCGGGTTCATCCATGAGGACTCGGGCATCGCGTTCGCGCTCGACGTCGCCGACCTCTTCCGCGACGACGTCACCCTCCCGGTCGCCTTCGCCGCGCTGAAAGACCTCCGCTCGGGCGAGACCTACGACCGCGCCGTCCGCCGCCACTGCTCCGCCACGTTCAAGCGCAAGGCCCTCGTCGCCCGCATGATCGACCGCATCAAGGAGCTCTTCGATGGAAATGACGGTGGTGGTGACCCGGAACGCCCCGGACCGGGTTAGGGGCTTCCTGGCGTCGTGCATGTGCGAGGTGGCCCCGGGCGTGTACACCGGGCCGGGGATGAGCCACGGCGTTCGGACGCGCGTGTGGGCGGTGCTCGACGACTGGTGGCCGCACTTCCCCGAGAGCAGCGTGCTCATGACCTGGCCCGACAAGAAGGCCGTCGGGGGGCAGCAGTTCTGGGTGTTGGGCGCGCCGAAGGTGGTGCTACACGAGCAGGACGGGATGTTCCTCGTGCGCGGGGAGATGACCCAGGAGTCCTGGAGGTCTCTGAAAACAGAAGATCCGTAGCAAGAGAGAAGCGGCGTCGGTACGCAAAGAGGTCAAAGAGGCTCCTCCGCGTGCGCGGAGATGGACCCTACGTCAGCGGCGGGACCATCACGGCCCACGCGGCTCCTCCGCGTGCGCGGAGATGGACCCGAGCGATAGGCGCCACGCCGACGTGGGGTAGCGGCTCCTCCGCGTGCGCGGAGATGGACCCGTCGCCACGTCGGTGTCGGCGCCGCCTTCGAAGGCTCCTCCGCGTGCGCGGAGATGGACCCGCGAAGGCGTCGAGCCAGGCGTGGCGCTCGGTGGCTCCTCCGCGTGCGCGGAGATGGACCCGCGGCGGCCGCGGCGTCGGCGCCGCCTGCGCGGGCTCCTCCGCGTGCGCGGAGATGGACCCGCGAAGGCGTCGAGCCGGCGTGGCGCTGGTGGCTCCTCCGCGTGCGCAGATGGACCCGCGGCGGCCGCGGCGTCGGCCTCCTCGGCGCGGGCTCCTCCGCGTGCGCGGAGATGGACCCTCCTCGGTGAATGCCAGCGCGTCGGTGAACTGGGCTCCTCCGCGTGCGCGGAGATGGACCCTCTAAGTGGATCGATATCACCAATCTTCTGGCGGCTCCTCCGCGTGCGCGGAGATGGACCCTCGTCGCGGGTCAACACGACCGGGGGCAACAAGGCTCCTCCGCGTGCGCGGAGATGGACCCCTCGGACGCTCATCGAGTCGTCCTAGCCAGTCGGGCTCCTCCGCGTGCGCGGAGATGGACCCCTGACGGCGCCCTTGTTGTTGGGACGCCGGGCGGCTCCTCCGCGTGCGCGGAGATGGACCCCACTGCTTCAGCGCCGCGTTGACAGTAGTCCAGGCTCCTCCGCGTGCGCGGAGATGGACCCTCGTTCACCTGGTCGCCCTGCAACGCCCCGGGGGCTCCTCCGCGTGCGCGGAGATGGACCCCGCGCCGTGCGCGATCCCCTGCGCGCTCGCCTGGCTCCTCCGCGTGCGCGGAGATGGACCCACGGGCGACGCCTTCGAGACCGCCATCAAGGCGGCTCCTCCGCGTGCGCGGAGATGGACCCGACTGGAAGCTGTGCTCGCGCGCCTTGTGTGGGCTCCTCCGCGTGCGCGGAGATGGACCCGTCCCCACGCCCCCGCCGCGTGCAGCAGGGGCTCCTCCGCGTGCGCGGAGATGGACCCTACGTCAGCGGCGGGACCATCAACTACGTCAGGGCTCCTCCGCGTGCGCGGAGATGGACCCATCGGCCTAGTACAGAAACCAAGGGTGCCTTAGGCTCCTCCGCGTGCGCGGAGATGGACCCTTGCGGAAATCTATTATGGCGACGACCTTGCGGGCTCCTCCGCGTGCGCGGAGATGGACCCTTGTCCCGGTAGACTTGCGCCAGACGGGTACGGGCTCCTCCGCGTGCGCGGAGATGGACCCCAGGGCCGTTCGGTTGCCCGTCAACCGTTCAAGGCTCCTCCGCGTGCGCGGAGATGGACCCGCGGGCAAGTCGAAGGCGGCCGCCGCGACGGCGGCTCCTCCGCGTGCGCGGAGATGGACCCTAAACCCCGCGGTGGCAATGGCGGACGTGGCGGCTCCTCCGCGTGCGCGGAGATGGACCCTCGAACGTTTCCGCGTTTGCGGGCGCGCTCGCGGCTCCTCCGCGTGCGCGGAGATGGACCCCTGCTCCTGCACGGGCCTCCCCTACCCGCACCGGCTCCTCCGCGTGCGCGGAGATGGACCCGTCGCGACGCTCACGGGCGCGCGCTGGTACGTGGCTCCTCCGCGTGCGCGGAGATGGACCCGTGAAGGTGCTCGGCCCGGGGGGGACCTCCGTGGCTCCTCCGCGTGCGCGGAGATGGACCCTCTGAACCCGGAAACTCCATGGGTTCGCCCTGGGCTCCTCCGCGTGCGCGGAGATGGACCCCACACCGTGGCCGACGGGGGCACGGTGGTGGTGGCTCCTCCGCGTGCGCGGAGATGGACCCCGCGGGACTGCACATCCCGCAGGACTGAACGCGGCTCCTCCGCGTGCGCGGAGATGGACCCCAGTCCCTTCCGCCTCGCACGGGAGGCCGATCGGCTCCTCCGCGTGCGCGGAGATGGACCCGTGATCCGCGCGGAGCAGCGCCTGTGCTCGGGGGCTCCTCCGCGTGCGCGGAGATGGACCCGCGGACCTCCGCCGCGGGCTGGACGAGGTTCGGGCTCCTCCGCGTGCGCGGAGATGGACCCATCACTGTGCCATTGCGAAACACGTTGTCATCGGCTCCTCCGCGTGCGCGGAGATGGACCCGATCGCTGTCATACCGCCGTCACCCCTTCGCCGGCTCCTCCGCGTGCGCGGAGATGGACCCTTGCCGGAGCCGGCGCGCGTCGCGTCGGCGACGGCTCCTCCGCGTGCGCGGAGATGGACCCCACGCCTGGATCGTCCAGACGAAACGGTCGATGGCTCCTCCGCGTGCGCGGAGATGGACCCCGCTGCGTGCCGCTCGACTACGAGCACTCGTGGGCTCCTCCGCGTGCGCGGAGATGGACCCGACCTCCGCGGACTCGACACCGACCCCGTGATGGCTCCTCCGCGTGCGCGGAGATGGACCCCGCTGGGCGTGGCACCGCCGCGAGATCACGGCGGCTCCTCCGCGTGCGCGGAGATGGACCCGCGCAGGCCATCCGCGCCCACCTGCTGACGGAGGCTCCTCCGCGTGCGCGGAGATGGACCCTCGCGTGGGGCCCCTACTTCGAGCCGTCCGCCGGCTCCTCCGCGTGCGCGGAGATGGACCGTCATAGCGCGCCCCACCGGCGCAGAGGATCGCGGCTCCTCCGCGTGCGCGGAGATGGACCCCTGTCAGGGATCACCTCGTTGCGGTACGCCTTGGCTCCTCCGTGTGCGCGGAGATGGACCCCCCTCCATGCGGGGCGCGAACGACCTCTACGCGGCTCCTCCGCGTGCGCGGAGATGGACCCGACGCCCGTTGCGGGCACTACGAGGCCCGTGGGGCTCCTCCGCGTGCGCGGAGATGGACCCGGCGAAGGTGACGCTGCGCTTCGACTCGGGTTGGCTCCTCCGCGTGCGCGGAGATGGACCCGTCGAGTCGTCTTCGACCCCGCCGACGACCTCGGCTCCTCCGCGTGCGCGGAGATGGACCCGTCGAGTCGTCTTCGACCCCGCCGACGACCTCGGCTCCTCCGCGTGCGCGGAGATGGACCCGCCGATCGTTCGCTCCGCGTCGCGGGTCACGAGGCTCCTCCGCGTGCGCGGAGATGGACCCCCCATCCTCCGAGGTGCCACCGTGGCGAAGACGGCTCCTCCGCGTGCGCGGAGATGGACCCACGGGCTACCTCTACACCACGGTGATCTCGTGGGCTCCTCCGCGTGCGCGGAGATGGACCCTCGCTTCAGCCCGTCGGCGTCCCCGACTCGCCGGCTCCTCCGCGTGCGCGGAGATGGACCCCCCTACTCGTCGCCGCAGTGGGAGCGCGTCACGGCTCCTCCGCGTGCGCGGAGATGGACCCCCGCGCACGCCGAGCCCCGGACGGCGTTCCGCGGCTCCTCCGCGTGCGCGGAGATGGACCCACGCAGCCCGGGGCGGCGATGGTCATCTGCTGGGCTCCTCCGCGTGCGCGGAGATGGACCCCACCACCGCCGTCGCCGCTGCGGCGCGCACGCGGCTCCTCCGCGTGCGCGGAGATGGACCCCACTACCCAGACCACCCGCGCCACGCGCTACGGGCTCCTCCGCGTGCGCGGAGATGGACCCGACGACATGAGCGCGGCAGCTCCCCCGATGGGGGCTCCTCCGCGTGCGCGGAGATGGACCCGATGCGGCCGGTTTGCGTCTGGCTCAGTCCGAGGCTCCTCCGCGTGCGCGGAGATGGACCCCGCGGGACGCTCATGGTCGCGGTCCCGATCACGGCTCCTCCGCGTGCGCGGAGATGGACCCCAGGCGCTCGTCGCCCTCGCCTGCCACGCCTAGGCTCCTCCGCGTGCGCGGAGATGGACCCACGCTTCGTCTTCACGCCCCGACGCTACCACGGGCTCCTCCGCGTGCGCGGAGATGGACCCGACGCAACGCGCTTCAACTGTTCTGCCGACAAGGCTCCTCCGCGTGCGCGGAGATGGACCCTCCACGGGCAGTTCCATAGTCACCCGCCGCGGGGCTCCTCCGCGTGCGCGGAGATGGACCCATCACCGTCGCCGTCACGCCGAGCCGCATCCAGGCTCCTCCGCGTGCGCGGAGATGGACCGTGCGCGCGGAAGGAGCGCGACGAGGCGCGGGCGGCTCCTCCGCGTGCGCGGAGATGGACCCGCATCGCGCTCGTCGCCCGCAGCGCCGCCGACGGCTCCTCCGCGTGCGCGGAGATGGACCCTCCGCGGCCCGCAGCACGACCTCGCGTGGGCCGGCTCCTCCGCGTGCGCGGAGATGGACCCGTGTGGCCCGTCTTCGCGTCGGTCTCGACGCCGGCTCCTCCGCGTGCGCGGAGATGGACCCGCGCGCAGGAGCGCCTCCACGTCGCCGACCGCGGCTCCTCCGCGTGCGCGGAGATGGACCCACGAGGTCGACGGTCGAGCCGCCGTTCTTCGCGGCTCCTCCGCGTGCGCGGAGATGGACCCATCACCGTCGCCGTCACGCCGAGCCGCATCCAGGCTCCTCCGCGTGCGCGGAGATGGACCCGAGCACGCGCCCGGGTCGAAGAGCCCGGTCGCGGCTCCTCCGCGTGCGCGGAGATGGACCCTTGAAGTCGAGGTCGCTATCGGACACGGATCGGGCTCCTCCGCGTGCGCGGAGATGGACCCGAGGCCGACGCGCTGAACACGGGTCCGCGCGCGGCTCCTCCGCGTGCGCGGAGATGGACCCGCGCGTGCGGCGGCCCGCGGTCTCCAGGCGGCGGCTCCTCCGCGTGCGCGGAGATGGACCCTCCACAAGCAGCGCCGGGCCGAAGCGCTGCGGGGCTCCTCCGCGTGCGCGGAGATGGACCCTCGTCGCGGATGGGATGGCGGAAGTCGTGCGCGGCTCCTCCGCGTGCGCGGAGATGGACCCGTGCGTGGTGACTTCCGCGTGAGCGGTGATGCGGCTCCTCCGCGTGCGCGGAGATGGACCCTCGTCCAGCGGGTCCGTCGCGGCGGCGTAGTCGGCTCCTCCGCGTGCGCGGAGATGGACCCGCCGCCGAGTCCGACGACAGCGAGTTCGTCGGGGCTCCTCCGCGTGCGCGGAGATGGACCCCCGCGAGCAGCATCCGGTACGAGCCCGACGCGGGCTCCTCCGCGTGCGCGGAGATGGACCCTCGACGCCCTCGACAAGATGGTCCGCGAGACCGGCTCCTCCGCGTGCGCGGAGATGGACCCCCTCCACACCACCACGGCCTCACGCTCGGCCAGGCTCCTCCGCGTGCGCGGAGATGGACCCTTCACCGCAGCACCTTCGCCGCCATCGCCTCGGGCTCCTCCGCGTGCGCGGAGATGGACCCGAGGGCGGAGGGAAGGGTGCGGGGTCGCTCATGGCTCCTCCGCGTGCGCGGAGATGGACCCCTCCGCACGGTCGCCCGCAACCTGCCGGTGACGGCTCCTCCGCGTGCGCGGAGATGGACCCGAGGCGCAGGCCGCGTTCGGCACGCCCGACGCGGCTCCTCCGCGTGCGCGGAGATGGACCCGACCGGAGGATCGCCATGTAGATCGCGGTCGAGGCTCCTCCGCGTGCGCGGAGATGGACCCTCGCGCGCCTGGTTGCCGAGCTTCGCGTAGCCGGCTCCTCCGCGTGCGCGGAGATGGACCCTCGCGGTGCCGCAGGTCGGCGGGCCATTCCACGGCTCCTCCGCGTGCGCGGAGATGGACCCATCGCCGCGATGTGGTCGAGGGGGACGTCCGCGGCTCCTCCGCGTGCGCGGAGATGGACCCCTGCGAAGCGTGCGCGTGGCGGGCGTCGATTTGGCTCCTCCGCGTGCGCGGAGATGGACCCCAGGTGATCGCGGAGGGCCGTCGCGCGCGCGGGGCTCCTCCGCGTGCGCGGAGATGGACCCGACGCGCAGGCGGAGGCGCTGCTCGACACCGCGGCTCCTCCGCGTGCGCGGAGATGGACCCCCGCGGGGGCTGCCGTGATCGCCATCTTCCGCGGCTCCTCCGCGTGCGCGGAGATGGACCCTGTGATGGCAGACGGGGCCGCCATGTCCACGAGGCTCCTCCGCGTGCGCGGAGATGGACCCGCGCAGACCTACCGACTCGGTTGGACCGAGCAGGCTCCTCCGCGTGCGCGGAGATGGACCCCATGGAAAGAATGAAGGCATCCGCCTCACGCAGGCTCCTCCGCGTGCGCGGAGATGGACCCGAAGCCCGTCGCGCCGCGTCCGCCGTGCAGGCGGCTCCTCCGCGTGCGCGGAGATGGACCCCCCAGGGCGCCGGACCCCGCGCGCGAGCTGCGGGCTCCTCCGCGTGCGCGGAGATGGACCCGGGTACCGCCCGTTCGACGCCTCGACGATCTTGGCTCCTCCGCGTGCGCGGAGATGGACCCCGCGTCGCGCCCTACCCCATCGACCGCTTCGAGGCTCCTCCGCGTGCGCGGAGATGGACCCGTCATGTCGGCCTGGTGCCGACGCCGCTTGCCGGCTCCTCCGCGTGCGCGGAGATGGACCCGACGACATGAGCGCGGCAACGCCCCCGATGGGGGCTCCTCCGCGTGCGCGGAGATGGACCCACGCCCGACACCGTGTTCCGCGACATCTGCATGGCTCCTCCGCGTGCGCGGAGATGGACCCCACGTCGTTCGCGCTGCACGCCGCCGCCGCGAGGCTCCTCCGCGTGCGCGGAGATGGACCCGAAGCGATGAAGGCGGCGGGACGCAACGTCTCGGCTCCTCCGCGTGCGCGGAGATGGACCCGCAGGGGCGGCCATCTTGAGCACGCGCGTCGTGGCTCCTCCGCGTGCGCGGAGATGGACCCACGCGCGCGGCGTCCTCGGGCGTGCGGATGAAGGCTCCTCCGCGTGCGCGGAGATGGACCCCGCGGCGGCGCGCGGACGTCGGCGTCGACGCCGGCTCCTCCGCGTGCGCGGAGATGGACCCTCAGCGGCGACGCCGGCCGCCTCGACGCCGCGGGCTCCTCCGCGTGCGCGGAGATGGACCCGCGCTCGACCTGCGCATGGACGCGGGCGAGACGGCTCCTCCGCGTGCGCGGAGATGGACCCGTCCCGATCACGTCCTGGGGGTCGAGCGGGGTGGCTCCTCCGCGTGCGCGGAGATGGACCCTCGGCGCGCGCCGCCAGCGAGTCCGGGTAGGCGGCTCCTCCGCGTGCGCGGAGATGGACCGCACGGCGACAACGTCCCGCAGCTCGCCTGGGAGGCTCCTCCGCGTGCGCGGAGATGGACCCGAGATCACCGACCGCGGGCTCTGTTACTCGTGGGCTCCTCCGCGTGCGCGGAGATGGACCCGCGCTCAAGGGCCCGCCCCCGCCGCGGACACAGGCTCCTCCGCGTGCGCGGAGATGGACCCGCCGACCCCGAGGACTTCCGCTGCTCGGTGCCGGCTCCTCCGCGTGCGCGGAGATGGACCCTTTGTTGTCGATTGTTGTTGACGTTTGTTGTTGGCTCCTCCGCGTGCGCGGAGATGGACCGCTGCGGCACGACGGGAAGGACTACGCCCCCGGGGCTCCTCCGCGTGCGCGGAGATGGACCCTCGAGCACGCGCGTTTGCAGCGCGACGTCGCCGGCTCCTCCGCGTGCGCGGAGATGGACCCTGAGCCCGTCCGGGGCGACCCAGACCGATCGCGGCTCCTCCGCGTGCGCGGAGATGGACCCGGCACCACCTGGGTGGACTTCTCGGGCACGAGGGCTCCTCCGCGTGCGCGGAGATGGACCCGCGCGTAAAGCCCGGACACGTTCCACCGCTGGGGCTCCTCCGCGTGCGCGGAGATGGACCCGGCGTGCGCGTCGCGGGGATCGCCGGCCTCGCGGCTCCTCCGCGTGCGCGGAGATGGACCCTCGAGGTCCATGTGCAGGCGCTGCCCGATCGCGGCTCCTCCGCGTGCGCGGAGATGGACCCTCGAGGTCCATGTGCAGGCGCTGCCCGATCGCGGCTCCTCCGCGTGCGCGGAGATGGACCCGACGCTGCGAGGAGCACGGCCTCCCGCAGCGGGGCTCCTCCGCGTGCGCGGAGATGGACCCTACCAGCCTGCGGAGTTCTGACGCGGGACGATGGCTCCTCCGCGTGCGCGGAGATGGACCCTCGGACTTCTGCACGACGCTGGGCCGCCTCGAGGCTCCTCCGCGTGCGCGGAGATGGACCCCCGCGCGTGCGTGGCGTCATGCCGACGCGCGAGGCTCCTCCGCGTGCGCGGAGATGGACCGTCGCGCGTCGCGGAGCTCGAAGCGCGGATCGCGGCTCCTCCGTGTGCGCGGAGATGGACCCCTTCGAGTGGGTCGACCCCGCCGCCGTCGAGCGGCTCCTCCGCGTGCGCGGAGATGGACCGTCTACTGGCAGAAGCTCGCGGCCACGGACGTGGGCTCCTCCGCGTGCGCGGAGATGGACCCCTCACCCTCTCCGCTCGACGCAAGGCGCCGAAGGCTCCTCCGCGTGCGCGGAGATGGACCCGCGGCTGCGCCCGGCGTGACGCCCGCCGCCGAGGCTCCTCCGCGTGCGCGGAGATGGACCGTCGCTCCTCGTGCTCGACCACCACGCGACCGCGGCTCCTCCGCGTGCGCGGAGATGGACCCCTTCGGCGTCATCTCGTCCAGCGGGTCCGTCGGGCTCCTCCGCGTGCGCGGAGATGGACCGCATGGAAAGAGGAACGGCGCACGGCCGACGCGGGCTCCTCCGCGTGCGCGGAGATGGACCCCATGGAGAGCCTCGGATACCTCCTCGCGCAGAGGCTCCTCCGCGTGCGCGGAGATGGACCCCCAGCCCTTGACCCCCTGCACGTAGCCTGCGTGGCTCCTCCGCGTGCGCGGAGATGGACCCTCGCGGTTCGCCGTGTTCGCGTGGTACGTGTTGGCTCCTCCGCGTGCGCGGAGATGGACCCTGAAGCCGGGCCTCACGACTGCCCTGCACGGTGGCTCCTCCGCGTGCGCGGAGATGGACCCCATCGACGGAGCACGAAGCGCAAACGATTGCGGGCTCCTCCGCGTGCGCGGAGATGGACCCTCCACCCATCGCGCCTTCAGCGTGGCCGCGGTGGCTCCTCCGCGTGCGCGGAGATGGACCCTACTGGGTGACGCTCCCGCCGGGCGGGTCGTGGGCTCCTCCGCGTGCGCGGAGATGGACCCGCGCGCGGCCCGCGCCCGATCGCCGTCCCCACGGCTCCTCCGCGTGCGCGGAGATGGACCCTCCGCATGCGCGGGACGGGTGGTAGTGTTCATGGCTCCTCCGCGTGCGCGGAGATGGACCCCAGTCCAGCGCCGACCGCAGCGCCTTCGGTTCGGCTCCTCCGCGTGCGCGGAGATGGACCCGCGAACCGGATCAGGTCGCGGCAGACCTTGAGGGCTCCTCCGCGTGCGCGGAGATGGACCCGCGGGCCCGCTGCGCTCGTTGGCGACGCGCCAGGCTCCTCCGCGTGCGCGGAGATGGACCCGTCACGCGCGACATCCTCACGTGGGCGTACAGGGCTCCTCCGCGTGCGCGGAGATGGACCCGCGATGACCCGCACCTTCGTGCTTCAGGAACTGGCTCCTCCGCGTGCGCGGAGATGGACCCTTGGGTTGAAGGTCACGGCGGCCGACGGGTGGGGCTCCTCCGCGTGCGCGGAGATGGACCCCCTACTACGGTTCAGCAAGGCACGCCATGAACGGCTCCTCCGCGTGCGCGGAGATGGACCCTCCGCGCGCTGCGCGAGGGCGGCCCCGGGGGCGGCTCCTCCGCGTGCGCGGAGATGGACCCCCGTCGGGGTAGCGCGCCCGGAGCTTCGCGACGGCTCCTCCGCGTGCGCGGAGATGGACCCTGAGCAAGCTCCTCATCCTTGATGATCTTGCCGGCTCCTCCGCGTGCGCGGAGATGGACCCTCGGGCCCGTCGAGGATGACGGTGACCCGCTTGGCTCCTCCGCGTGCGCGGAGATGGACCCGCGGGCCCGCTGGGCTCGTTGGCGACGCGCCAGGCTCCTCCGCGTGCGCGGAGATGGACCCTTTTCTCGCCGAATTCCCTTGCGACTGCCACGGGCTCCTTTGTTTTGCCCCAGCCGAAACATGACGGCCTTGTCGCCGCGGAACGGACGCGGCAAGGAGCATCGTCATGTCGAAGGAGAAGCGTCGTCACCACTCGCCGGAGCAGAAGCTCGCCGTCCTGCGCGAGCACCTGCTGGAGCGCAAGCCCATCTCCGAGCTCTGCGAGCGCCACGGCATCGCCCCCAGCATGTTCTACGACTGGCAGCGCAAGCTCTTCGAGAACGGCGCCGCCGCCTTCTCCGCCACGGGCAAGGCGGCATCCCGCGAGCACGAGCTCGAGGCGCGCGTCGGGCAGCTCGAGGCGAAGATCGCGCGCAAGGACACGGTGATCGCCGAGATCAGCGAGGACCTGGTCAACTTGAAAAAGAGCTTGGGGAGCCCTGACCGGCCGCTGGGTTCCCCACGACACGCGCGACGAGGTCGTCGACTTCCTCCGCGCCCTGGCTGAGAAGACCGAACTGCCCGCGAGCGCGTGCTGCGGTGGGCGGGCCTCCCGCGCCCCAGTTCGCCGACTGGGTCAAGCGCTACGGCAAGGCCAACGAGCACAACGCCATGGTCCCGCGCGACCACTGGGTCACCCCCGAGGAGCGCGCGAAGATCATCGAGTTCCACGGCCAGCACCCACTAACGGCTACCGCCGCCTGACCTTCATGATGCTCGACCGGGACGTGGTGGCCGTCAGCCCCACCACCACCTGGCGGGTGCTCTCCGCCGCGGGCCTGCTGGACCGCTGGAACCGCAAGCCCACCCGGAAGGGCACCGGCTTCGTGCAGCCCCTGGCGCCGCACGAGCACTGGCACATCGACATCGCCTACCTCAACGTCGGCGGCACCTTCTACTACCTGTGCTCGGTGCTCGACGGGGCGTCGCGGGCGATCCTGCACTTCGAGATCCGCGAGACGATGAAGGAGGAGGAGGTCGAGCTGGTGTTGCAGCGGGCGCGGGAGAAGCACCCCGACGCGCGGCCGCGGATCATCAGCGACAACGGCCCGCAGTTCGTGGCGCGGGAGTTCAAGGACTTCATCCGCGAGGCCGGGGATGACGCACGTTCGGACGTCGCCGTACTACCCGCAGTCGAACGGGAAGATCGAGCGTTGGCACAAGACGATGAAGAGCGACTCGATCCGCGTGACGCCGCCGAGCACGCTGGAGGAGGCGCGGCGGATCGTGGAGCGGTTCGTGGCGCAGTACAACGCGGAGCGGCTGCACAGCGCGATCGGCTACGTCACGCCGAACGACGTCCTCGCGGGCCGTCAGGCCGCGATCTGGGCCGAGCGCGATCGCAAGCTCGAGGCCGCTCGCGCGCTCCGCGCCGACCGGCGCGCCGCGGCGCGGGGGGAGGTGCTGGTCGCGTAGCGCGACGGCTCGCGGCGAGGGCTACCCGCCACGCCCTCACTGAGATACTCTCCGCATCGAACCCAATCGGCCGTCTGGTTCACGCTGGGGCAGCACACCTCCGCGTGCGCGGAGATGGACCCCCGCCGAAGGGCTGCGGCGGCCTCATCGAAGGGGCTCCTCCGCGTGCGCGGAGATGGACCCCGTGCTGCGGCGCGTCGCCTCTACTTCCTCGGGGCTCCTCCGCGTGCGCGGAGATGGACCCAAGAGGGGAATCAAGAAGCAGACCTCGTAGGTGGCTCCTCCGCGTGCGCGGAGATGGACCCCGAAGGAATGGTGTACTCCGTCGGGACCCTGAGGCTCCTCCGCGTGCGCGGAGATGGACCCCGACAACCTCTCCACCCTCCGCGCCCTCTACAGGCTCCTCCGCGTGCGCGGAGATGGACCCACCCGCCCCCATGGGGCGGATTGCCCTAGCTAGGCTCCTCCGCGTGCGCGGAGATGGACCCAATTCAGGCCCCTTCACCCGGCCCTCGTCGCCGGCTCCTCCGCGTGCGCGGAGATGGACCCTCGCGCGCCTGGTTGCCGAGCTTCGCGTAGCCGGCTCCCTCCGCGTGCGCGGAGATGGACCCCCAACGCCGCCCCGGCGCAGCCTGCGCCCGCGGCTCCTCCGCGTGCGCGGAGATGGACCCCACGGCGGGATGCCGGCGACGACTTCGCTGTAGGCTCCTCCGCGTGCGCGGAGATGGACCCTTGACGTCGATCTTCGACGCCTGGAGGAGCACGGCTCCTCCGCGTGCGCGGAGATGGACCCCGCGACCTGGAGCGCGCAGTGCGTTGCCGGCGGGCTCCTCCGCGTGCGCGGAGATGGACCGTCGGCCGAGGACAGGGCCAGGGAGACGCGCAAGGCTCCTCCGCGTGCGCGGAGATGGACCCGTGCTCCCGTCCGCGGCAGTGCGTGCGGCCGTGGCTCCTCCGCGTGCGCGGAGATGGACCCTGCGGGCGGGGCGCTGATGGACGGCAACGGCTGGCTCCTCCGCGTGCGCGGAGATGGACCCTTCGGCGTGACGGTCTCGCCGCTGCTGGCGTGGGCTCCTCCGCGTGCGCGGAGATGGACCCGCGGCGTGCGGCTGGTGGGTGACCCTCACGGCGGCTCCTCCGCGTGCGCGGAGATGGCCCCGCGATCCTCGCCGCTGCCCGCGCTGACGCCGAGGCCCCTCCGCGTGCGCGGAGATGGACCCATCATGCCGCCGGCGACGACGCCGGCGGCTCCGGCTCCTCCGCGTGCGCGGAGATGGACCCGTCGGCACCGGCGGCGCCTACACCGCGGCGAAGGCTCCTCCGCGTGCGCGGAGATGGACCCTCGCCGCCGGCGACTCGCAACCGGCGGCGTCGGGCTCCTCCGCGTGCGCGGAGATGGACCCCTCAGCGGGGCCAACCTCAGCGGGGCCAACCTGGCTCCTCCGCGTGCGCGGAGATGGACCCGTGTGGACACCCGCGCGCATCCGGTCGACGCCGGCTCCTCCGCGTGCGCGGAGATGGACCCGTCGGAAGCGCGAACGCACTGCCAGAGCGCATGGCTCCTCCGCGTGCGCGGAGATGGACCCCGCGACGTCGGCCCGCGCCTCGCCGCGGTGATGGCTCCTCCGCGTGCGCGGAGATGGACCCGTGCACGCGAGCACGCCCGCGCGGCGCTTCTGGGCTCCTCCGCGTGCGCGGAGATGGACCCCGCTCGCCGGAACGGTGATGGTGGCACCGACCGGCTCCTCCGCGTGCGCGGAGATGGACCCCCGCCGAGGCCGGCGAAGTAGTCGACGACCTTGGCTCCTCCGCGTGCGCGGAGATGGACCCGGGTAGACGGTCTGAAAGCCGAGGCCCGTCATGGCTCCTCCGCGTGCGCGGAGATGGACCCTCCACGCCCGCGGCCGTGATGAGCACGTCGTGGGCTCCTCCGCGTGCGCGGAGATGGACCCTCGACGTGGTTCGACATCACCGGCGCGACGTGGGCTCCTCCGCGTGCGCGGAGATGGACCCTTGTCGCCGCCCGTCGTCACGTCGGTGCGGTCGGCTCCTCCGCGTGCGCGGAGATGGACCCTCCGGCTGGCGCGGGTCCGCCGTCGCCAGCGTGGCTCCTCCGCGTGCGCGGAGATGGACCCCTCCAGCAGTCGCGCGCGCGCTACGGCCCCGGGGCTCCTCCGCGTGCGCGGAGATGGACCCTGTGGGTGTTCGGCGGGGCGTCAGGCGTCGACGGCTCCTCCGCGTGCGCGGAGATGGACCCTCCCGACGCCGCACGATTCCCGTTGACGCGGCGGCTCCTCCGCGTGCGCGGAGATGGACCCTCGTCGACATCGTCACCCCGGCGGACGTGACCGGCTCCTCCGCGTGCGCGGAGATGGACCCTTCGTCAGCCCCGAAGCGTCCAGCAGCTTCTGGGCTCCTCCGCGTGCGCGGAGATGGACCGCAGGGCCTTGACAGCGAATTGTCTGGTGCCGTGGCTCCTCCGCGTGCGCGGAGATGGACCCCTCGCGCAGCCCTCGGGTAGCAAGTTCATCACGGCTCCTCCGCGTGCGCGGAGATGGACCCGCTGCGAACGCTGGCGGTTCTGACGCTGGCGCGGCTCCTCCGCGTGCGCGGAGATGGACCCGACGGCGACCCCGGCGTCGCGTCGCGGTGCATGGCTCCTCCGCGTGCGCGGAGATGGACCCGCCGTCGGCGTCGTCATCTCGCCCCGCCTCGCGGCTCCTCCGCGTGCGCGGAGATGGACCCTCGGAGCCCCTGCGGCGGCGCCCCCGTCGCGAGGCTCCTCCGCGTGCGCGGAGATGGACCCCCCGCCGCCGCGGCCGGGCGTCGCCTCGCGCGCGCCGAGCTCGAGACGGCTCCTCCGCGTGCGCGGAGATGGACCCGGCCAGTTCTCCGACACGCCCGGCGGAACGATGGCTCCTCCGCGTGCGCGGAGATGGACCCCGAAGGAGCTTCACCGTTGCAGACTCCAGCGCGGCTCCTCCGCGTGCGCGGAGATGGACCCGTTGACACGTTGCCGTTGGGACGCACTCAGGGGGCTCCTCCGCGTGCGCGGAGATGGACCCCGCCCGTCGCGTGGGGAGGGGAGGAGGACGGGGGCTCCTCCGCGTGCGCGGAGATGGACCCCCCACCGAGGCGTAGCGGTCGCCGTCCTCGCGGGCTCCTCCGCGTGCGCGGAGATGGACCCATGACGTGCAGGTTGCACGAGTCCTGGCCGGGGGCTCCTCCGCGTGCGCGGAGATGGACCCCCGCGGAAGCTCCCGGAGCACGAGATCCTCGTGGCTCCTCCGCGTGCGCGGAGATGGACCCCCGTGCGCGTTCGTGGTCGGCGCCTCCACCAGGGCTCCTCCGCGTGCGCGGAGATGGACCCTTCGGGTTCGTGGCGAGGATGCGCCCGTCGGTGGCTCCTCCGCGTGCGCGGAGATGGACCGCTCGAGGTCTCGCCGTGAGGACCGCGCAGAGCGGCTCCTCCGCGTGCGCGGAGATGGACCTTTCGCACCGAGGGAGGACACACGATCATGTCGGGCTCCTCCGCGTGCGCGGAGATGGACCCTTTTGGACGCATTGTTACTTTAGGTGCCTTGAGGCTCCTCCGCGTGCGCGGAGATGGACCCTCCGCGACCTGCGCGTCCCCGCCCGCCCGCGAGGCTCCTCCGCGTGCGCGGAGATGGACCCCTCGACTTCGATGCGATGCGGTGGGCGGACGCGGCTCCTCCGCGTGCGCGGAGATGGACCCGCGCGAGGCAGCACAGCGCCAGGAAGGCGAGCGGCTCCTCCGCGTGCGCGGAGATGGACCCGACGACCCGGGCTCGCGCCACGCGCAGGACGAGGCTCCTCCGCGTGCGCGGAGATGGACCCTGGAGCGCGGCGTCGTTCTCGGTGCGGTGCGGGGCTCCTCCGCGTGCGCGGAGATGGACCCGACACCTCCCCGCCCTTGTCGCCCTGCATGGGGGCTCCTCCGCGTGCGCGGAGATGGACCCGGGGCGGCGGGCTCCTCGTCCGTCAGCCACGCGGCTCCTCCGCGTGCGCGGAGATGGACCCAATCGCGTCGAAGGGTGCGGAAATGCGGTCTGGGCTCCTCCGCGTGCGCGGAGATGGACCCGCGGGCACCTGCATCGCCGAGGCGCCGCCGCCGGCTCCTCCGCGTGCGCGGAGATGGACCCGCGGTCGTGCGGCGCGGCCTCGCTGCGGTGGCGGCTCCTCCGCGTGCGCGGAGATGGACCCTTGCCGGTGCGGTAGCTGCGGCCGACGCTGAAGGCTCCTCCGCGTGCGCGGAGATGGACCCGCGTGGCCGGCTCCGCCTCGAGGTCCCTCGGCGGCTCCTCCGCGTGCGCGGAGATGGACCCTGGTCGGTGCACCCGCACCAGACGCAGCGCCGCGCTCCTCCGCGTGCGCGGAGATGGACCCCTGCTGCGGCACATGCGACAGATCCGAGAGGCGGCTCCTCCGCGTGCGCGGAGACCCACCCGCCACGGCCCACACCCGCGGGGCCCCGCTGCGCGGCCACCGCACTCCGCCGCCCCTCCGGGAAGCGCACCCCACCCCCCCGGGTTGTCCGCTCGCCATGCGCGCCCCGCCACCGACGCTGCGCCTCGTCGCCTGGGCGCTCGTCGCGCTCGGCGCCGTCGTGCTCTGGCGCCGCTACGACGCGCTGCCCGCGCGCGTCCCCGTCTTCCGCGGGGTCGGCGGCGCGGAGGTGTTGCGCGCGCGGTCGTTCCTGTCGGTGGGGCGGCTGGTGGCGCTCGGCGCGGCGCAGGCGGGGGCGGCGTCGGCGATGGCGCGGGCGTCGCGCGAGCACCCGGGGTGGCGGCGCTTCTGGAACGCGGCGGCAGCGGTCGCCGGGCTCAAGACGCTGCTGGAGTGCGCGGGCTTCGCGCAGCGCGCCCCCCGCGTCGAGCGCGCCTGCCTCGCGGGGACGGCGCTCGCGGTGGGCGCCTTCCTCGTCGTCGCCGCGCGCTGGTGGCGTCGCGGCGAGCTCCGCGCCCCGCCGCGCCCGTCGCGTGGAACGTCCGCCGCGCTCGCGCTCGCGTTCGTCCTCTGGGCGCTCGCGGTCGCGGTGCCCGCCCTCCTCCCTCCGCGCTGACCGCGCGGTCGCCGCCCGTCTCCTCCCCGCACACCCCGCCCGTGCCCGCCTCGGACACCCGCCGGCGCGCGTTCGAATTCCCCTACGGCTCCGCGACGCCCCGGCCGTTGCTCTTCATGCCACGCGCCGCAGTTCGGCCGCGCGGCGCCCTGAACCCTCTGCCTGGAGCCGTCGATGCAACCTCGCACGTCCGTCCTGCCCGCCGCCGCCGCCACCACCACGCCTTCGAAGCGCTCGCCCCAGGTGACCGTGTACACGCTGGCCGCGCTCGCGGCGCGCCTCGGCGTCACGACCGCCGAGGAGGTGGCCCTCCGCCTCCGCGGCGCGCCGGTGGCGTCGCTGGTCGCCGAGGGGGCGCGCATCACCACCGAGCGCCTCGCGCGCGAGGCGCCCAACCTCATCGGCGGCGCGATGACGATCGTCGCGCAGCTCGCGCCCGACCAGCGCCCGCTGCTGCCGGCGCTCGACGAGGCGTTCTTCCGGGCGGCGGTGACGTCGCTCGACGAGTGCGCGCGGCGGGGCGAGTCGCGGACGGCCGCGCGGGGCTCGGCCGAGGGCGCGGCGCGGGGCCACCGGAAGGAGCGCGACGCCCTCGCCGAGCGGGCGAAATCGCAGCGCAAGGTGGTCTACGCGGCCGCGCAGGCGCTCGCGGGCGCCGACCCCGCCCGCAAGCAGCGCCTCGACGACGCGTGGGGCCGCGGCGACGCGCCGGGGCACCTCGCGCGCTCGCTCGGTGAGCTGGCCGCGGCGCTGCGCGAGCTGGCGTCGTCGGCGCGCGCGGCGAAGGTGCCGGTGGCCGTCACCGACGAGTGGATCGCCGAGCAGGAGGCGCTCGCCGCCGACCTCGCGAAGGCGTCGTCGCGCGCCGACGCCCGCGCCGCCGAGGGCGACGTGGCGCAGGGCGACGTGGCGTGGTGGCGCGGGGCGTCGCTGTGGTTCCTGCGGCAGATGGCGGACATGATCGACGCGGCGCACGAGGCTGACCCGCGGGTCGCCCGCCTCGCGCTCGGCGACCTGCGCCCGGCCATCCGCCGCCCCCGCGCGCCGAAGAAGAAGCCCGCCGCGAAGACGCCCAGCCCGCCCGCCACGCCCGCCACGCCCGCCGCGCCCGCCGCCACGCCCGCCGTCGCGCCCGCTGCGGCCGCGCCGAAGCCTGCCTGAACGCACAGCCGTCCGGCCCGTCGCCCGCGCCTCGTATCCTCGCACCACGGCGGCGTCGGTGAATTCTCGCGGTCGGGGCAAGCCCCGCCCCTACCTCGCCAGCTCCCCGACGCGAGCAGGGCCACCGCCGTAGGGGCGGGGCTTGCCCCGACCGAATGGCAATTCGCGAACGGCTCGAGACCACGTCGGCCTCACACCGCGGTCGCGGCGCGCACCTGGCGGAAGTCCGTGTGCCCCTCGAGCACCTTCTCCACGCCGTCCTGGAGCATCGTGCGGACGCCCTCGGCCGCGGCGGCCTGGCGCAGCTCCTCGAGCGGCGCGCGCTTGCCCACGAGGCGCTTGACGCGCTCGGTGCCCGGCAGGAGCTCGTGGATCGCGATGCGCCCGCGGTACCCCGTGCCCCGGCAGCGCGCGCAGCCCACCGGGCGGAAGGTCCTCGGCTCGCTGTCGCGGTCGCCCATCAGCGCGGCGAAGGCGTCGTCGCCGTAGGCGTCGCCGATCGCCTGCCACTCCTCGGGCGTCGGCGTGTGGGGCGCGCGGCAGGCGTCGCAGAGCTTGCGGACGAGGCGCTGCGCGAGCACGCCGCGGAGCGCGTCGGCGAGGCTCATGGTGTCGATGTCCATCCCGATGAGCCGGGTGAGCGTCTCGGGCGCGCTGTTGGCCTGGAGCGTCGAGAGCACGAGGTGCCCCGTGAGCGAGGCCTCGATGCCGATGGCCGCGGTGACGCGGTCGCGCATCTCGCCGACCATGATCACGTCGGGGTCGTTGCGCAGGAAGGAGCGGAGCACCTCGGGGAAGCCGAGCCCGATGCGGGCGTTCACCTGCACCTGGCGGAGGCCGGGCTGGACGATCTCGACGGGGTCCTCGACGGTGAGGATCTTCATGTCGGGGGTGTTGAGGTGCCCGAGCGCGGCGTGGAGCGTGGTGGTCTTGCCCGAGCCCGTGGGGCCGACCACCAGCACGATGCCGTAGGGCTGCGAGATCATCTCGCGGAAGGCGGTGAGGTTGCGCGCGCTGAAGGCGAGGTCGTCGAGCGGCATCGGGCGCCACGCGGAGAGGAGGCGCATGACCACGTCCTCGTTCTCGCCCGAGGTGGGGAGGGTGGCGACGCGGGCCTCGACGGTGCCGGAGGGGCCCTTCACGCGGATGCGGCCGTCCTGTGGGCGGCGGCGCTCGGCGATGTCGAGGTCGGCGAGCACCTTGATGCGGCTGACGAGCGTAGCCCGCTGCGACGCGGGGATGGCGACGTAGTCGGTGCAGTCGCCGTCGACGCGGATGCGCACGCGGCAGGGCCCGTGGTCGCCGTTGGGCTCGATGTGGATGTCCGACGCGCCGCGCGCCGCCGCGTCGAGCACCATGTGGCGGACGAGCCGGGCGATGAGGGCGTCGGGCTCCTGGCCGGCGGGCTCGTCGAGCACGTCGGGGTCGTCGGGGGTCGACGACGCGCGCTCGTCGAGGGCGGCGACGATGCGGCGGACGGTGTCGTTCTCGGTGGCCTCGGCGGGGCGCTGGCTGGTGGCCGCGGGCGGGCGCGCGGAGGCGAGGGGGTCGGCCCGCACGTCGACGAGCGGCGGGTGGAGGAGTACGCCCGAGGGCGCGGGCGAGGCGACCGAGGCCTCGATGTACTGGACGATGTCGCGGCGCAGGCCGACGACGAGCTCGATGCGGGCGGCGACGCGGCGCGCGCGGAGGGCGTCCGCGACGTCGAGGCTGTCGGGGTTCTCGGCGACGACGACGAGGGTGCCGTCGGGCTGGAGGGAGACGGGGGCGCAGGCGTGGCTGCGCATGAAGGCCGCGGGCACGCGGTCGAGGAGGGCCTTCGACATGCGGAAGCGCCCGTCCCACGCGAAGAAGCGCGTGTGGTGCCAGTCCGCGAGCGCCTCCCCGAGCGCCTCCCTCGGCACGCGGAACTCGTTGAGCAGCACCGCCGCCACGTCGCCGTCGCCCTGGCGCGCGCGGGCGAAGGCCTCCCCCACCTGCGCGTCGGTGACGAGGCCGCGCGCGACGAGCAGGCCGAAGCGGGCCCCCTCGGGGCGCACCGAGGCCGCCGCGCCGAGGCGGGCCTCCACGGCCGGGCCGAGCAGCCGCGCGATCGCCTCGGCCAGCGCGACGTCGTCGGGGCGGAAGTCCATCCCGTCGAGCGAGTTGACGAACTCGAGAACCCCCACGACGTTGCGCTCGCCGAGCACCGGGGTCACGAGCACCTGGCGCGTGCGCGAGGGCATCCCGACGTCGCGCTCGGCGTCGTGGCGGAGCTCGGGGTGGAGCGCGCGCAGCTCGGCGACGTCGTAGGCGTTGCGCACCGTCACCGTGCGCCGGAGGATGGCCGCGAGCCCCGGGAGCGAGGCGTGCGTGCGGGGGACGCGGAGCGCCGCGCCGTCGGCCTGCCGCGCGAGCGCCCAGAGGGTGGTGTTGCGGGGATCGGTGGCGAAGAGGGTGACGCGCTCGGCGTCGAGCAGCGCGTGGAGGAGATCGTGGACGCCGCGCAGGAGGTCTTTCATCGTGGCCGCAGCGGAGACGGCCGCGCGCAGCGACCCGAGGAGCGCCCGGTAGCGCGGTCGCGACTCGAAGGCGTCGTCGGCGCGCGGGGCCTCAGGCGGGGGAGGGCGCTGCGAGACGACGCGCGGCGGCGCGGCGGAGGACGTGGGCGCGGCGGGCGGGGCGGGCGGGCGCTGGGAGGGCGGCATCGCCGCGAGAGTAGAGAGAGTCGACGCCCGATGGCTAGCGCCGTGTGCCGACGCACCCGCCCCGCCGCCCAGCCGCCCGCTGCCCCGCCGCCCCGCTGGGGGCTCCCTACGCTCTCCAGCGTGCTGCGGTGGTAACCCGCTGGGAGGCTCGGCGACCGGCGGGACTCGTCGCTCACCGCCCGCCGCCCACCGTCCCCGCCTACAGCCGCAGCCCGAGCCGCGCGGACAGCACCGAGGCGATCTCGTCGCGGCGGCCCTCGAGCTCGGCGAGGTCTTTCACCGGGAGGAAGCGCGAGGCGGCGCCGGCGCGGGGGACGTGGACGTAGGCGGTGGGGTTCCACCAGGTGAGCTCGCCGACGAGACGCTCGACCTGGACGGCCTCGCGTCCGTCGACCTTCTTGCGCGCGTAGCACCACGTCCACGGGTGCTCGCCGTCGAGCGCGTCCAGGTCGATCCAGAGGGTGTTGGTGTTGAAGAGGGGAAAGTCCTGGTCGGGAAAACCCTTCGGCAAACGGAACGTCTCCGCCAGCACCAGCCGCCCGTCGACCGACACCGGGAGCCCGCCGCGGTCGCCCTTCACCTTCGACACCAGCTCCACCGACACGCGCGCCTTGGACGCCAGGTGCATCGCGAAGAGCACCGGGTCGACCGTCGCCCCCACGTTGTCGACGTTGCTCATCAAGAGCGTGCGGACGCCCTTCGCGCGCAGCCGGTCGATCGCGCCGGCCGCCAGGAGCGCGTCGGGCAGATCACCGTGGCCCGTCGCGTAGGGCGAGGGGGCGCCGAGGTCGTCGCGGAAGAGCGACCCGTCCGGCGCGAGCCGCAGCGACACGAACTGCGTCGCCACGTGAACGTCCGCGCGCCCCTCGCGCGCCAGGGAATCACGGATGGCCGTGTCGGTGGCGAAGCTGGTCATCAGCGTGAGGTCGACCTTGCCGTGGTAGCGGTCGACGTCCGCGAGGCGCGCGTCGATGAAGCGCACCTTCGACCCCTCGGCGAGCGGCGCGAGCGCCTTCACCACCGAGCCGAAGCGCGTCGCCATGCCGCCCGCGAGCACCACCGCCGCGAGCTCGCCGCGCGCGATCGCCGCCTCGCCCTCGTCGCGCAGACGTCGCCACGCCTCGCCGCCCTCGGCGGGGATCTCCGCGGCGCAGTCGAGCGGTGGCGGCGCGACGGGACGCGTGATCGCGTGGAGCGCGTCGAGGTCGGCGCCCTCGCGCACCGGGGCGCGCAGGCGGGCGAAGGGGACCCGGTCGAAGTGGTGCCGGGCGAGGAGGGGCCGCAGGGCGTCGGGGAGCTCGTCGTCGGGGGGCGTCACCCGACGACTCCTACCAGAGTTCCGCGGCGGTGCGTCGGGATCTCAGGCCGCGGCGACGCGGCCGGAGGCGGCGCCGAGGGTGCGGGTGATCCCGCTGGAGGTGGCCGACGAGGACGCGCGGGCCGGCGTCATCGTGTGGAGCCGCGCCGAGCGCAGCATCTCCTCGCAGAGGGTGCCGAAGTCCATCCCCGCGCCCGCGGCGATCTTCGGGAGAACCGAGGTCGGCGTCAGGCCCGGCAGGGTGTTGACCTCGAGCACGTACTCGTTCTCCCCCTCGGTGACGAGGAGGTTGACGCGGGTGGCGCCCGAGCAGCCGAGCGCGTGGTGGGCCCGCTCGGCGAGGCGCATCACGCCCTGGTAGCGGGTCGGCGCGAGGCGGGCCGGGAAATAGTACTCGCACATCCCGCGCTGCGTCTTCGCCTGGTGGTCGAAGAAGGGCCGCCGCGGGACGATCTCGATCGCGCCGAGCACGCGCCCGTTGACGATCCCGACGTGCACCTCGCGGCCCTTGACGTGGCGCTCGACGATCGCGCCGTCGTCGTGGCGGAGCGCGAGGTCGACCGCGTCGCGCAGCTCGGCGAGCGAGTTGGCGCGCGACACGCCGATCGAGCTGCCCTCGCGCCGGGGCTTCACCATCACCGGGAAGCCGAAGGAGCCGTGGCGCTCCTCGAGCTCGGCGTCGGTCACGTCGCCGGGCACGTCGTAGTAGGGCGGCGTGGGCACGTTGTGCAGGCGGAAGAGCTCCTTCGCCTTGAGCTTGTCCATCGCGAGCGCGCTCGCCATCACCCCCGAGCCCGTGTACGGGATGCCGAGCCACTCGAGCAGGCCCTGGACGCACCCGTCCTCGCCGAAGCGCCCGTGGAGCGCGAGGAAGGCGACGTCGATCGGCGTGCGGCGCAGCACCGCGTCGATGTCGCGGTCGACCACGATCGGCACCACGTCGTGGCCCCGCGCGCGCAGCGCCTGCACCACCGCCTCGCCCGAGCGCATGGAAACTTCACGCTCCGCCGAGATCCCTCCGAGCAGCACTCCTACACGGGCCATTGGTGACTCCATCCCTTCCGTCCGCCGCGCCGTGGCGGCCGCGCTGACTCCCCCTCGCAGGGGCCGTACCGCCGCGCGGGCTGTACGAGATTTTCGCCTTCGTCCGGCTCTTCGCGCCACAGCCCGCGGGTTTCACCGTGGCACAGCGGCCGCGCCGAGCGCGTCTCCTCGCCCACCCGCTGCGTCGCCGCGGCGGAGGGGGTTGGATGGCGACCCGGTAACAGCTACGAAGCGAGCCGGTCAAGAAATCGGCGGGCGCTCCCGACCCCCTTCCCCGATACCTCCCCGACCTCGCGCGGCGGGGCCCCGGCGGGCTTCCAGAGCGGGCTGAAATTGCCGCTTGCGGGCCGCGCGGGCGCTGCGATAGCGTGCCCCGCCACGGCGACGAGACGGCTAGAAACGCGAGGTTTTTTGACGATCTCTTCACCGGGTGCGGCCGCGGGGAAGCGCGCGCGAGCGACGCTTCCACCGCGACGGTCACGTCACCCCCGCAGTGGTGCATCGGAGTACGCAAGGCGATGAGCGCAGACAAGGTCCGTAGACTGCTCGGCTCCCTCCTGGACGACCCGGAGAACGAGAAGGCATGGATCAACCTCGAGGAGCGCGCGATCAGCGGCGAGCTGCAGGAGCTCGGCGAGGAGCTCCCGTTCATGCTCGCGGAGTCGCGCCTGATGTTCGCGGAGCGCGGCGAGGCGGAGGCGGTGCTCCGCGTGCTCGACGTGGAGGTCGAGCTCACGCCCGAGCCCGGGGCGAAGGCGCGGCTCCTGCGTGAGCGGGCGCGCGTCGCGGAGGAGGAGCTGCTCGACGACCGCACGGCGCTGGCCTCGGTCGACGCGCTGCTCTCGCTCGGCAACAGCCCCGACGCGCTCGAGATGAAAGACCGGCTGACGTCGAAGAAGGCGCGCTGGAAGGAGATCCTCGCGGCCTACAAGCGCCACGCGGAGAACGACACCACCGACCCGGCCCTGATCGCGTCGCACCTCGCGAGCGCGGCGGGCATCGTCGTCCAGTACAAGGGCAAGGGCCGCGACCGCGAGGCCGACCAGCTCTTCGAGTCGGCGCTCGCCGTCGACCCGGGCAACGTGCGCGCCGTCCAGCTCTACGAGCGCGTGCTCCGCAAGCGCGGCGACCGCTGGGCCGACCTCGCCGCCCTCCTCGAGCGCAGCGCCGACGCCGTCACCGCGTCGGACGTCCGCGTCAACCTCCTGCTCCGCGCGGCGCGCACCCACGCCGGCCGCCTGCGCCAGTTCGCCGACGCCGAGCGCCTCTACCGCAAGGCGCTCACCATCGACACGGGCCACGTCGACGCCACGCGCTTCCTCGCCGCGCTCCTCACGGAGCAGAACCGCGTCGACGACCTCGTCACCTTCTACGAGTCCCAGCTCCGCGCCTCGCCCGCCAACGCGCGCGACGTCGGGCTCCTCGCGCTCACCGGCATGGCCCACTGGCGCATGCGCAACGACCCGCGCTCGGCCGAGTCGCACTTCCGCCGCATCCTCGAGATCGCGCCCGACAACCCCATCGCCCACTCCTTCTTCCTCGAGCACCAGGCGACCACCGTGGACATGGGCCACGTCGCCGACGAGGAGGAGATCGGCGCGGACGTCGAGTTCGACACCTCGGGCATGGAGGAGTACAGCGTCGACGTTGACGACGGCGACGCGGGCGCCACCGTCGAGATGCCCGCCGCGGGCATCACCCTCGACATGCTCCGCGCGCAGCAGGCCCCCGCGCCCGCGACGTCGAGCGGCGCCGTCCGCATCGTCCGCACGCACGTCCTCGGCGGCGGAGGTGGTGGCGAGCCCTCGCGCGCCCCTGCGCCCGCCGCGCCGCCCCCCGCGGCCGCCGAGCCCGCCGCCGACACGCGCGACGACTCGGCCACCGTGGTCGAGGCGCCCGCCGCGTCGCCCGCGCAGCTCGCCGCGATCCTCGCGAAGCCCGCGCCGGCGGCCGCGCCCGAGCCCGCGCGCTTCGTCCCCGAGGCCCCGAAGCCGGCGCCCGTGGTCGAGGCCCCGACGCCCGCGCCCGTGGTCGAAGCGCCGAAGCCCGCGCCCGTGGTCGAGGCCCCGAAGCCGACCGCGGTGGAGACCGCGCCGCTCGCGCCGGAGCCCCCGGCCCGCAGCGCGACCGACACCACGCCGCTCGGTCCGCTCGCGTCGAGCGCGACCGACACTGCGCCGCTCACCGAGCCCGCGCCGCCGCTCGCCGAGGCCCTCGCGGGCGCGACGGAGACCGCGCCGCTCGGCACGCCCACGCGCCCCGCCGCGGAGGAGACCGCGCCGCTCGGTACGCCCCCGCGCGCCGCCGCGGAGGCCACTCGCCCCGCCGCCACCGACACCGCGCCCCTCGCGCCGCCCGCGTCCGAGGCCCGCCCCGCGGAGCCGCCGAAGCGCCCGTCGAGCACCGGCGTCGCCGTCGTCGCCGAGCCCCCCGCGCGCCCGTCGAGCACGCAGACGCCCGCGGTCGCAGCCCCCGCGGCGCCCCGGCCCGTCGCGCCCGCGCCCGCTGCTGCGAAGCCCGCCGCCCCCGCGCGCGGCGTTCAGGCGCTCGAGGCCGCCCACGCCGCCGAGGCGGCCGGGCAGACGGACAAGGCCATCGACGCATGGAAGCTCGTGCTCCGGCAGGAGCCCACCAGCGCCGAGGCGCGCGCCGCCCTCGCGCGGCTCTACGCGGCCGCGGGCCGCTGGGCCAACCTCGTCGAACTGCACCGCCAGGAGATCGACGCGCTCGGCGGCGTCCGGGCGGGCGCCGACGGCGCCGTGGCCCACCGCGAGCGCAAGCTCGAGCTCCTCCGTGAGATGGCGTCGATCTACCAGGACCGGCTCGGCCAGGAGCCGATGGTGGTCCAGACGTACAACTCGATCCTGGCGGTGGAGCCGGGCGACCGCGAGGCGCTGGCGGCGCTGGCGGCGAGCTACGAGAAGCTCGGGCGCCACACCGACGTGGTGAAGGTGCTCGACCAGCAGGCCGAGCACAGCACCGACCCGGCCGAGCGCGTCACGCTCTACCGCAAGATCGCGTGGATCTGGCTCGACCGCTTCAACAACGTCAACAACGCGACCAAGCCGCTCGAGCAGATCCTCTCGATCGACCCGCGCGACGCCGACGCGATCGCGCAGCTCAAGGACCTCTACGGCCGCCGCCGCGCGTGGCGCCAGCTCTTCGAGGTGTCGCGCCGCGAGGCCGACCTGCTCGAGGGCCCGCGCCGCCGCGACGCGGTGGTCGAGCTCGCCCGCCTCGCGGCGGAGAAGCTCTCGTCGCCGTCGGAGTCGATCGCGCTCTGGCGCGAGGCGCTGGCGCTCGACCGCAACGCGCCCGGCGCGCTCGACGCGCTCGAGAAGCTCACCGAGCGCGAGAAGGACTACGCCGGCCTCGCCGACGTGCTCGAGCGGCGCGCCGAGGAAGCGGGCGACCCCGAGGCGCGGGTCAACGTGCTGATGAAGCTCGGCGCGGTGTACGGCGAGCGGCTGAGCGACCCGGCGAAGAGCATCGACGCCTGGCGCCGGGTGCTCGCGGCGAAGCCCGGCCACCCGAAGGCGATGCGGGTGCTCCGCGACGCCTACACGGCCGCGGGCGACTGGGACACGCTGGAGGAGCTCTACGCCTCGGCGGGCGACTTCGAGGGCCTGGCCGACGTGCTCAACGCGAGCGCGGAGCGGGCCGAGGGGGACGCGGCCAAGGTGGCCCTGTCGTTCCGCGCGGCGCGGGTGTTCGAGGAGCGGCTGGCGCAGCCGGCGCGCGCCTTCCGCGCGTACGAGCGGGTGCTCGCGGTGGAGCCGAAGAACCTCCGCGCCGCCGAGGCCCTCGTCCCGATCTACCTCGACGAGGAGAAGTGGCAGCGCCTGGGGCACCTCTACGAAGTGCTCCTCGACGCGGTGCCCGATGGGGACGTCGAGGGCCGCCTCGCGTACCTCCACAAGCTCCGCGAGCTCGCCTCGGCGCGCCTCGGTGATCGCCCGGCGGCCTTCCGCTGGGCCCTCCGCGCGTACCAGCTCCGCCCCGACGACGCCGGCCTCGAGCGCACCCTCGAGCAGAGCGCCGCCGACGCCGGCGCGTGGCGCGAGCTCGTCGACACGCTCGACGCGCGCGCCGCCGCGGTGGGCGACCCTGCGGAGGCCGCGCGCCTGCGCGACAAGGCCGCCGAGGTGGAGGCCGACCGGCTCAACCTCATCGACAAGGCGATCGCGCGCTACCAGGCCGCCCTCGCCGCCGCGCCCGACGACGCCGCGGTGGTCGCGACCCTCGACCGCCTGCTGCGCCGCGCCGGCCGCTGGGCCGACCTCCGCGCGCTCTTCGACCACCGCGTCGCGCGCGTTTCCGACGCGGTCGAGCGCCGCTCGCTCCTCGTCGAGGCCGCGCGGATGGAGGAGTCGCAGCTCGGCGACGCCGACGCCGCGAGCGCGCGCTTCCGGCGCATCCTGGAGGAGTCGCCGGGCGACGCGGAGGCCCTCGAGGCCCTCTCGCGCCTGTCCGAGGGCGCCGGCCGCTGGGAGGAGCTCGGCAAGCTCCTCGCGCAGCGCCGCGACGCGGCCTCGGGCGCCGAGCGCGCGGAGCTGGCCTTCCGGCTCGGCGAGCTCGAGGCCAAGCGCCTCGGTAACACCGGCGGGGCGATCGAGTCCTTCCGCGAGGTGCTCGCGCTCGAGGCGCACCACCCGGGCGCGCTCGGCGCGCTCGAGGGGCTGCTCGGCGACGACGCCTGGAAGGTCACGGCCGCGCGCATCCTCGAGCCCGAGTACGAGGCGACGCACGCCCACGCCGGCCTCGCCCGCGCGCTGCGCATCCTCTTCGACGCCACGAGCGACCCGGCCGAGCGCCGGGCCCTGGGCCTGCGCCTCGCGCGCGTCCACGGCGAGCGCCTGGAGGAGTCGCGCGAGGCCTTCACGCTGCTCCAGAAGCTCCTCGGCGAGCAGCCTGAGTCTGACGAGGTGGCCGACACCCTCGCCGAGTTCGCCACCCTCGGCGGGTGGAACCGCGAGCTCGCCGAGACGCTCGCCGCCGTCGTCGACCGTGAGGGCCTCGACCCCGCCGTCCGCGTCCAGCTCGCGCGCCGCGCCGCGGCCGTCTACGACGACCGCTACGGCGACCCGGCGTCGGCCGAGCGCTTCCACCGCATCGTGCTCGACGCGGGCGGCAACGACGCGCACGCCTTCCCCGCGCTCAAGCGCTTCTACCAGGAGAAGGAGCGCTGGTCCGACCTGCGCGCCCTCTACGCCACGTGGGTCGAGCGGACGCCCGACGTCCCCGCGCGCGTCGAGCTCCTCCAGGAAGAAGCCATCATGCTCGAGGAGGTGCTCGACCAGCCCGCCGAGGCCGCGGCCGTCTACCGCCGCGTGCTCGACCTCGACGAGGGCAACGCCGAGGCCTTCCGCTCCCTCGACCGGCTCTACACCCGCCTCGGGCGCTGGGCCGACCTCGCCGGCATCTTCACCCACGGCCTCGATCGGAGCGGCGACGTCGAGCTCCTCTTCCGCCGGGCGGAGGTGCGCGAGCGCCGCCTCGACGACCTCGAAGGCGCCCTCGCCGACTACGAGAAGGTGGTCGAGCGCGACCCCGCCCACGCCGGCGCCCGCGCGGGCCTCGAGCGCCTCGTCGCGTCGCCCACGCTCCGCCTCCGCGCCGCCGCGGTGCTCGAGCCCCTCTACGAAGCCGACGGCGACAAGAGCGCCGCCGACCTCGTCCGCATGATGCTCGTCCGCCTCGAAGGGACCGCCGACGCGGCCGCCCGCGCGTCGCTCTACCGCCGCGTGGCCGAGCTCCGCGAGCTCGTCCTCGACGACGCCGCCGGGGCCTTCGACGCCGTCCGCGAGGCCACCCTCGCCGAGCCCGACGCGGAGTCCGTCCGGGCCGAGCTCCTCCGCCTCTCGGCGATGGCGTCGCGCGACGAGGCCGCCGCCGAGGCCCTCGAGCGCGCCTCCAACGACCCGCGCGCCGTCGGCGTGCGCGTCGCGCTCCTGCAAGACCTCGCGTCGCTCTACGACGAGCGCCTCTCCGACCACGAGCGCGCGAAGACCACCTACCGCCGCCTGCTCGACGCCGCGGGCGACGACACCGAGGTCACCCTCCGCGCGGCCTCCGCGCTCGAACGCCTCTACACGGGCCTCGGCGACGCGCGCGGCCTGGTCGACGCGCTCGAGCTGCGCGCCCGCCACGAGTCCGACCCCGACCTGCGCCGCACGCTCTACGCGCAGGCTGGTCAGATCCGCGAGGACGACCTCCGCGACCCGGCCGGCGCCATCGCCGACCAGCGCGCTCGGCTGGAGATCGACCCGACCGACCGGGAGGCCCTCGGGGCCCTCGCGCGGCTCTACCAGAGCACCGAGGCGTGGCCCGACCTCGTCGCCACGCTCCGCCGCGACGCCGAGCTCGCCGACACCGCCGACGCGCAGAAGGCCCTCCAGGTGCGGGCCGCCCGCGTGCTCGAGGGGCGCATCGGCGACGTGTCCGCCGCCGTCGACCTCTACACCGAGGTGCTGGCGAACTACGGGCCCGACCGCGAGATCCACGCCTCGCTGGCGAAGCTCTACGAGGTCTCCGACCGCTGGGCCGACCTGCTCGGCGTGCTCGAGCAGGACCTCGCCGTCGCGACCGAGACCGCCGACCGCCTCGCGCTCATCGTCCGGATCGCCGAGCTCCGGCGCCTGCGGACGGGCGAGCTCGGGCGCGCGGTCGACGGGTACAAGGATGCGCTCGAGATCGACCCCGCGCAGCCCCAGGCGCGCGCGGCGCTCGAGGCGCTGCTCTCCGCGGGCGAGGCCGGCGTGGCCCTCGCGGCGGCGCGCGCGCTCGACCCGGTTCTCCAGGCCGAGCAGTCGTGGGAGAAGCTGGTCGGGGTGCTGGAGCGGATCGCCGCCGACACCGACGACCCCGAGGAGCGCCGCCGCTCGCTCGCCCGCGCCGCGGACGTCTGCGAGATCGGGATGAACGACCCGGGCCGCGCGTTCGGCTACGCGGCGCGCGAGCTCCGCGAGTCGCTCGGCGAGCCCGACGTGGCGCGGCGCATCGAGCAGGTGGAGGCGCTCGCGTCGCAGTCGGGCCGCCACGCCGACCTCGCCGCGGCGCTGAAGGACGCGGCGCCCGAGCTGCTCGACCCCGAGCTGCAGATCGCGGCGCTGATGAAGGTGGCCGAGCTCTCGCGTCGCCACCTCGACGACCGGGCGCAGGCGCGGGCCTACTACGAGAAGGCCCTCGAGCAGCGGCCCGACCACGAGCCGGCCCTCGACGCGCTGGAGACGCTCCACGAGGAGGCCCGCGAGCACGTCGAGCTGCTCGCGGTTCTCCGCCGCAAGACCGACCTCGCGGCGAGCGACGACGCGCGCCGGGCGCTCCTGCGCAAGCAGGCCGCCGTGTCGGAGCGCGAGCTCAACGACCGACCGGCGGCGGCGCAGGCGCACGAGGCCATCATGGCGATGGGCTTCGACCGCGAGGCCGCCACGGCGCTCGAGCGCATCTACGCGGCCGAGGGGCGCTGGCGCGACCTCTCCGACCTGCTGGAGTCGCAGCTCGGCCTCGGCGACGCCGACGCGGCCGACCTTCACTACCGCCTCGGGCGCGTGTCGATGGACCACCTCGACGACGCCGACCGGGCGCTCGACCACTTCCGCGAGGTGCTCGACCAGTCGCCCGACCACGGGCCGACGGTGGAGGCGCTCGAAGCGCTCGGCACGCGCGAGGGCTACGCGGCCCGCACCGCGGCGATGCTGGAGCCGATCTACTACGGCCGCGGCGACAACCCGAAGCTCATCGGGGCGCTCGAAGCCCGCATCGCGGCCGAGGAGGACGTGGTCGCCCGCAAGGAGCTGCTCACGCGCCTCGGCACCCTCTACGAGGAGGGGATGAACGACCTCGGCAAGGCGCTGGAGACCTACGCCCGCGTCTTCCGCGAGGAGCTCGGCGACCGGGAGACCTGGGCGACGATGGCGCGCATCGCGGCGGGCCTCGGGCGCTGGGACCTGCTCGCGGGGATCTACGCCGACGCGCTGGAGGCGCAGACCGGCGACGACGAGGTGACCGCGGAGCTGTCGTTCCAGACGGCGCGGCTCTTCGACGAGCGGGTGGGCGACACGGCGCGGGCGCGGAAGTACTACCACCGCGCGCTGGCCTTCGACCCGGCGCGGGCGGAGGTGTTCACCGCCCTCGAAGCCCTGCTCACGCGGGAGAACGCGCACCGCGAGCTGCTCGCGCTCTACCGCGAGGCGGCCGACCGCTCGGACGACGTCGAGGCCCGCAAGGCGTACCTCTTCAAGATCGCGGCGATCGACGAGACCGCCCTCAACGACGCGCCGCGGGCGATCGCGGACTACCGGGAGATCCTCGAGGTCGACCCGGCCGACGCGCGCGCGGTCGACGCCCTCGACGCGCTGCTCGCCCGCACCGAGCAGTGGACCGACCTCGCCGAGCTGCTCGAGCGCCGCATCGCCGACGCCGTGTCGAGCGACGAGCGTTCGAACCTCCGGTACCGCCTCGGCCGCCTGCGGGTCGAGCGGCTGCGCGACCCCCAGGGCGGCGTCGACGCCTTCCGCGAGATCCTGGAGGAGCGCCGCGACCGCCGCGACGCGGTGTCGGCCCTCGAGCAGATCGCCGACCACCGGCCCGAGCTCCGCCTCCAGGTGGTGGAGATCCTCGAGCCGCTCTACCGCGAGACCGACGACTGGCGGAAGCTGGTGGCCGTGCTCGGCGTCCGGCTCGCGGCGTCGACCGACCGGGTCGACCGCGGCGCGCTCCTGCGCGAGATCGGCTCGATCAAGGACGCGCGCGCCCACGACGTCGACGGCGCCTTCACGGCCTACAGCCAGGCCTTCGCGGGCGACCCGGGCGATGGTGAAGCGCGCGAGGCCGTCGAGCGCCTCGCGGCCGAGCACGCGCTGTGGGACCGCCTCGTCCAGACCTACGAGACGGCCCTCGCGCAGACCGACGACGTCGCGACGCGAACCGACCTCCTGCGCGCCGTCGCGCAGACCCACGACCAGCACCGCGACGACCCGCGCGCGGCGATCGACGCCTACAACCGGCTCTTCACCCTCGACGACAGCCAGCTCGACGTCCTCGACCTGCTCGAGAACCTCCACGTGCTGCTCTCCGACTGGGCGGGGCACGTCGAGGTGCTCGAGCGCAAGGTGGCCCGCACCCTCGACGACGAGGACCGCAAGCGCCTCCTCCACACGATCGGCGACTCGCAGCGCGACATGCTCGGCAACCCCGCGCTGGCCATCTCGGCCTTCCGCCGCGCGCTCGACCTCGACCCGGCGGACGTGTTCGCCCTCGAGGCCCTCGACGGGCTCTACACCGGCGCGGGCGAGGCGGCCGAGCTCGCGGGCGTGCTCTCGCAGCGCCTCTCGATCGAGGGCGACGCGGAGGTGCGCCGCGAGACCGCGCTCCGCCTCGGGCGCCTCTGGGAGAAGGACCTCAACGACCCCCAGCAGGCGATCGACGCCTACCGCCGCTGCCTCGACGACGCGCCCACCGACGCGACCGCCATCCTCGCGCTCGAGCGCCTCTACCAGCAGCGCGAGCTCTGGGACGACCTCCAGGAGAACCTCCGCACCCAGGTCGCCCTCAGCGCCGACGACCGCGCGCGGGCGCCGCTCCTCCTCCGCCTCGGCGAGCTCCAGGCGACGCACCTCGGCGACCCCGGCGGCGCGCTCGAGACCTGGCGCGAGGTGCTCGCGGTCGACCCGTCGAGCGAGCGGGCGATCGTGTCGGTGCGCGCGCTCGCGGACAACCCCGACCAGCGCGCGTCGGCGGTGGAGATCCTCGAGCCGATCTTCCGCAACGCCTCGCGCTGGGATGATCTCGTCTCCGTCCTCGAGCTGAAGCTCGCGGGCGTCGACGACCCGCCCGCGCGGCTCGTCGAGCTGCGCGGCCTCGCGGAGGTGCACGAGTCCGGCCGCCGCGACCCGGCGTCGGCCTTCGACGCCTGGCGCCGCGCCCTCCACGAGGGGGCCGACGACCGCTCCGTCCGCGACGAGCTCGAGCGCCTCGCCGGGGCCCTCTCGCGCTGGCAGGAGGTGGTCACGGTGTACGAGTCCGAGGCCGCCGAGGCCAACGACCCGACCGTGGGCCGCGACCTCTCCGTCCGCGCCGCCGAGCTCTCGGCCGAGCGGCTCTCCGACAGCGACCGCGCGACGCGCAACTACCGCAAGGCGCTCGACATCGCGGGCGACGACGACGCCGTCCTCGCGCCCCTCGACGCGATCTACGCCCAGACGTCGCAGTGGGCCGAGCTGGTGGAGGTGCTCGACCGGCGCGTGTCGATCGCGGGCGACCCCGGGCTCCTCGACCAGCTCGAGGTCCGCATCGGCGAGGCGCGCGAGCGGCACTTCAACGACCCGGCGGGCGCGCTCCCCGCGTACCGCAACGTGGTCGAGCGGACGCCGTCGCACCCCGCGGCGCTCGCCGGCCTCGAGCGCCTCCTGGCCGCGCCGGCCGTCCGCGCCGACGTGGTCGACGTGCTCGAGCAGGCGTACCGCGCGGTCGACGACAACCCGAAGCTCGCGTGGCTCCTCGGGCTCCGCGTCGAGGCGGCCGACCTGTCGACCGACAAGGTGCGGCTCCTCGGCGACCTCGCGCGCCTCCGCGAGGAGCGCCTCGGCGACCTGACGGGCGCCTTCGACGCCGACGTGGCGGCCTTCCGCCTCGACCCGCGCGACGAGGGCGTGCTGGCGGAGGTCGAGCGCCTCGCCCCCGCGGCGGGCGCGTGGCCGCGGCTGGCGGGCGTGATGGAGGACGTGCTCGCGCGGCACCCCGACCTCGCGCCGACCGAGGTGGCCGCGCTCAACCTCCGCGCCGCCGGCTGGTACCAGTACCAGGTGGGCGACGCGGCGCGGGCCGAGGGGCGCCTCGTCGCGGCCCTCGCCGCCGACCCGGAGAACGCCGAGGCCCTCGCGATGCTCGAGGGCCTGCAGCGGGCCCCGGGCCGCGAGCGCGACCTCGTCGCGACCCTGCGCCGGCGCGCCGAGCTCGAGCTCGACTCCGAGTCGCGCAAGGCGATGCTGCGCGAGGCCGCGGAGATCGCCGAGACGCGCCTCGGGGACGTCGACGCGGCGGCCGAGCTCGTCTCGTCGCTGCTCGAGGCCGACGACGCCGACGTGGCCGCCCTCGACACGCTCGCGCGGCTGCGCGGCGCGCAGGGGCGCCACGGCGAGGTGGCCGACCTCCTCGCGCGGCGCGCGCGGCTCACCGACGACCCGGCCGAGGCGACCTCGCTGCGGCGCCGGGTGGCCGAGCTCTACGCGGGCCCGATCGGCGACGCCGACCGCGCCGTCCAGGCGTGGCGCGAGCTGCTCGACTTCGAGCCCAACGACCTCGCCGCGCGCGAGGCCCTCGAGCGCATCTACGAGGGCGCCGGGCGCTGGCGCGACCTGGAGGAGGCCCTCCGCGGCCGCCTCGACGTCGCCGTGTCGAGCGAGGAGCGCGCGGCGACGCGGCTGCGCCTCGCGAAGCTCGCGGAGGAGCGCTTCCAGAGCAACCGCGACGCGGTGGAGTACCTGCGCGAGGTGATCGACGAGACGCCGACGCACGCGGCGGCGGGCCGCGAGCTCGAGCGGCTCTACGCCCTCGAGCACCGCTGGGCCGACCTCGGCGAGCTGCTCGAGCGCCGCGCGGACGACTGCGCGGCCGAGGGCGACGCCGCGGGCGAGCTCGCGGCGCTCGTGCGCATCGGCGAGCTCAACGAGCGCGAGCTCAAGAACGTGCCGCGCGCGGTCGAGCTCTACGAGCGCGTGCTCGAGCGCGACCCCGAGCACGCCGGGGCGCTCGCCTCCCTGGCGCGCCTCGCCGAGGCCGACGGGCAGTGGGAGCGCGCGGTCGAGATGCACAATAGGGCGCTCGACAAGGCGCCGCCGGGCGCGGCCTCGGCCGACGCCGCGCTCCACGTGGCGGCGATCCTCGGGCAGCGGCTCAACGACGAGGCCGGGATGGAGCGGGCGCTGCACCGCGCGCTCGGCTTCGACGAGGCGTCGCGCGGGGCCCTGGAGCAGCTCAAGGCCCTGGCGCAGAAGCGCGGCGACGCCCGCACGCTCGCGGCGGTGATGGAGCGCGAGGTGCCGCTCCTCGCCGACGCGAAGCTGAAGGTGGCGCACTACCGGGCGCTCGCGGACATCGCGCGCGACCGGCTCTCCGACCCGGCCCGGGCGGCGGCGTACATGGAGCAGGCGTCGGCGCTCGCGCCCGAGGACCGCGAGATCCTCGGCGCCCTCGTCGACCTCTACAACGAGTCGGGGCGGCAGCGCGACGCGGTGCCGATCCTCGAGCGGATCATCTTCTCGTACGGCACCCGCCGCTCGAAGGACCTCGCCCAGTGGCAGCACCGCCTCGGGCGCGCCTTCGAAGCGATGGGCGACACCGCCGCCGCGCTCACGCAGTACGACGCGGCCTTCAAGATCGACCTGACGAGCGCCCCCATCCTGCGCGACCTCGGGCTCCTCTGCCTGAAGACGGGCGACCTCGAGCGCGCGCAGAAGACCTTCCGCGCGCTGCTCCTCCAGCGCCTCGACGCCTCGGCCGGCATCACCAAGGCGGACGTGTACTACTACCTCGGCGAGACGCTCTCGCGCGCCGGCGACGCCCCCAAGGCGATCGGCATGCTCGAGCGCTCCCTCGAGACCGACAAGGGCCACGCGCAGGCCGCCGCCCTCCTCGCCCGCCTCAAGGGCGGCTGAGCCCTCCTCCACCCCTCTCGACACCCCGCCCGATGCCCGACGCGCTCGTCTCCCTCAACGGAACGATCGTCCCCGCGGCCGAGGCCCGCGTCCCCGCGCTCGACCGCGGCTTCCTCTACGGCGACGGCGCCTTCGAGGTGCTCCGCACGTACCGCGGCGTCCCCTTCTGCCTCGAAGAGCACCTCGGGCGCCTGCACGCCTCGGCCGCGCGCATCGGGCTCACGCTGCCCGTCCCCATCTCGCGCTTGCGTCGCGAGGTGGCCGAGCTCCTCGACGCGGCGGGCTTCGCCGAGGCGCACCTTCGCGTCCTCGTCACGCGCGGCGTCGGCGACCCCGGCGTCGCGCCCTCCAACGTGCGCGACCCGACCCGCATGATCGTCGCCCACGCGCTCCACGCGCCGCCCGTCGATCGCTACGCCCGCGGCGTTCGTGTGATGACCGTCCCCGTGGCGTCGCTCGGCCCGCTCGCGGGCGCCAAGACGCTCAACTACCTCGCCAACGTGCTCTGGACGCAGCAGGCGAGGGCGCAGGGCTTCGACGAGGCGCTCCTCGTGAGCGGCGACGCGGTGATCGAAGCCGCGACGGCCAACGTGTTCGTGGTGACGGGGGCGGAGGTGCTCACGCCCGCGCTCGACGGCGGCGCGCTGCCGGGCGTGACGCGGGCCCAGTTGATCCGCGCGGCGAAGGGGGCGGGGACGTCGGTGCGCGAGGCGAGGGTGACGTCGGCGGACGTGTGGACGGCCGACGAGGTTTTCCTCACGTCGAGCGTGCGGGAGGTGGTGCCGGTGGTGGCGGTGGACGACCACGAGGTTGGCAGCGGCGCGCCCGGTCCCGTCACCCGCGCGCTCCACCGCGCCTACCGTGCGGAGACCCCGCTGGCGGGCGCGCCGATGCCCTGGGAGGCGCCGTGAGCGCAGCCCCAGCGAAGGAAGCTCCCCTCCTCGAACGCTTCGGCGTTCGGTACATGGAGGGCCCCGCGGCCGAGCCCGACGTCGCCCCCGACGACGCCGTGCACGTGCTCAACGCGCGCGAACGCCAGGCCCTCCGCGCGATCGAGCACGCCGCGGTGGCGCGCGCGGCGGTGTGCGGCGCCCTCGCGGCCGGCGTGTGCACGCTGCCCCCGATCCTCCTGCACGGCCTCCACGAGCGCGACCCCGCGCGCTACTGGGCGGTGTACGTCGGCGTCAACGTGGTGTCGGCGCTGGCCGAGGTGGCGTGGCTCTTCTGGGACGGGCTCCGCACGGTGCGGGCCCTCGCGCGGACGGCGGGCCTCTCGCTCGCCTCGCAGGACATGGCCCGCGGGCGCTCGGTGGCCAGCGCCCTCGCGCGCGCCGCGCTCGAAATGCCCAACCCCCCCGACGCGGTCGAGGGGATCAACCCCTGGCGCGAGGCGTCGCGCTTCACGCTCACGGTCGCGCCGCTGCTCTACAAGCTCAAGGTGACGCTGACCAACCTGGCGGTGAAGTTCCTGGTGCGTCGGGCGCTCGGGCGGGCGGCGACGCGGGCGGTGCTCGAGCTCGTCGCGGTCCCCGTCAACGCGCTGTGGGACGCGCTGGTGTGCTGGCTCATCCTCCACGAGGCGCGCCTCCGGGTGATGGGCCCGAGCGCCGCGACCGAGCTCACGGCCGCCATCTTCGCGGGCGACGCGCCCGTCCCCGCCGCCACCGCGCGCGCCGCGATGCGCGCCGTCGCGAGCGCCGTCGTCCGCACGCAAGACCTCCACCCCAACCTCGTCTCGCTGCTCGAATGTTTGCGCGCCCGCGTCGGTGAGGAGGTCGTCCTCGAGCTCGACGACCCGTCCCGCTTCCTCGTCGAGCTCCGCGCGCTCGACCGCGCCGAGCAGGGCCGCGTGCTCCGCGTGCTCGCCGTCGCCTCCGTCCTCGACGGACGCCTCGCCCGCGACGAGAAGCGCCTCCTCCGCGAGGCCCTCGCCGCCGCGGGCCGCGCCGACGACCTCGCCCCGGTCGAGCGACTGCGACGCGCGTTCACCTCGGGCGAGGTCGTGACGGAAGAGACGCTCCTCGCCATCGGGGCGTAGCTCCCGGCACGCCGCTCGCTTCTCCCCGCGTTCATGCGACCGTGGCTCGCCCTCTTCGCGCTCGGCGGATGCGCCGCGGTGCGTCCCGCCGTCCACGCGCCTGTCGCCGCCGACACACGGCCCGCGCGCGTCACCCTCCGCCGCGACACACCCCTCGCGCCCATCCCCGGCCCCTCCTGCCGCACCGGAACCTCCGCTCAGGCCAACGGCCGCCGCCTCCTCGTCGCCGACGGCGCGCGCGAGGCCTCCGACGACGTCCACGCCGCGATGCTCATCGCCGGCGTCCCGGTGGCCGACGGCTGGGTCTTCGTCGACGCCGCGGGCACGGTGCTCGCCGCGCCGAGCTTCGCCGCCCCGTCGCGCGTCGTCGGTCGCGTCGCGGGCGTCACCTACGTCAACCCGTGGTCCGCCGGCCGCGTCGCCCTCGCCGCGCGCGACGGGCTCTGGCTCTCCGACGGCGCCTCGCTCATCGCCGCCGGCATCGACCACCCGCACAGCGCCGCCTTCCGCGACGCATCCTTCGGCGCGGCGGTGCGCGACGACGGCGGGCTCCTCGTCACCCGCGACGGCGGCGCCTCGTGGACGCCCTACGACCTCGGCGCCCCCGCGCTCGACGTCGCCCTCGACGGCGACACCCTCGTCGTCACCACCCCCCGCGGCGTCCACGCGCTCCGCGAGGACGGCCACGACGACGTCGACCTCACGTCGCCCGCCTGCGCGCCCCGCTTCGACGACGCCCTCACCGCGTTCGCCGCGTCGTCCCCGGGCGCGTCGTCGGTCCCCTTGCGTGACGGCGGCGCGGTGGCAACCGTGGGCGGCGCCGTGTGGCGCGTCGGACCCGGCGGCGACGCGCAGCAGCGCACCGTGCTCGGCCCGAACGCGTGCGCGCTGGCGCCCTGGGGCGACGCGGTGGCGGTCCAATGCAGCGGGCTCTTCCGCACCTTCGACGGGGCCACCTTCGAGCTCCTCCAGGCGCCCCCGCCGAACGCTCACGTCGAGCCCCGCGTCGTCTTCTCCGACGACGGCGTCCACGCCGCGTACGAGGGCCGCTGCGACGACGTCGTCCCGGGCGACGTCGCGGCCGTCTGGCAGGGCGACGCGCCCCGCTCGCTCTGCGTCCGTGAGCCTTCGGGGCGGTGGCTCCGCGTGGGCCTCCCCGACACGGTCGCGCGGTCCTGGCGCCTCACGCTCGTCCACGGCAGCGAGGCCGAGCTCGCCTGGGACGAGGACGACGCCGTGCGCGCCGTCGCCGTCCCGCTCGAAGGCTCGGTCCGCGCGATCGATCCGCCCGACGGCGCCCGCTGGATCGCCCCGCCCGCGTGGACCGCCGACGGCGCCCGCGTCGGCCTCGTCCGCGTGCGAGGCCGGAGCCGCGTGGCCTTCCAGCGCGACGAGCACTGGACCCTCCGCGCCGCCCCGCCCGCGAGCCGCGCCGTGGCATTCGAAGACGAGCGCCGCGGGGTCGCAGTCGGCGCCTCGCTCGACGCCGTCTGGCGAACCACCGACGGCGGCGGCCGCTGGGAGCGCGTCGTGATCCCCGCGTCGACCGACGACGCGTCCGGGCGAATCGAGCCCGCGGCTCGCTGCGAACGCGGTCGGTGCACCGTGGGCGACGTCGCCGTGATCGACGGCTGGGGCCCGCTCGGCGACGTCCACGGCGCGCTCGTCGGCGCCGCGCCGCGCGCCGAGGAACCTCCCGCGCCGCCCGCGATGCCGTGGCGCTTCTCGCTCTACTGCGCGGACGCCGCCGCGCCGACGCGCGCCACGGTGCAGCACTTCCTGTGGGGCGAGGTCGCGTTCCGCCCGGCGCCGCGCGCGACCGGCGGGTGGTACCGCTGGCGCGTCGCGGGCGGCCCGTGGCGGAGCACCACGCGGCTTCCCGGCGAGGGGTTCCCGCTGGCCGGCGCCGCGGGCGTCGCCCTCCTCGACAGCGACGGCGTCAACCTCGCGGTGCGCTGGGCGACGTCCCGCGAGATCCGTGACGTCGCGCTCGGCCCGGAGCTCGTCCGGGCGCTCGACGTCGGCGACCAGGTGCTCGCGCCCGACCCCGCGGGCGGCGTGGCGGGACTCGCCTTCCTCGACCGCGAGGTGAGGCGCGTCGCTGTGTTCTCGATCGACCGCGACGGCGACGTGTCGGCCACGCGCGAGGTGTTGCTGCGCGACGACGACGCCCCCGCCGCCCTCGCGCGCGTCGGCGGGCGCTGGGGCGTCGCGCGGGCGCTGGCGGGCGGCGGGCTCCGCTTCCACGCGCTCGCGGGCGCCGCCGACGACGTCGACCTCCCGGTGACCGACGGGCTCTCCGTGTGCGGCGCCGCCGCGCCCGACGCCGACCGCCTCTGGGTGGACCTCCGCGACGTCACCGAGCTCGCCGAGCGCTCCAGCGCGACGGGGCAGGTCGAGGTCGAGCTCCGCGGCGGCGCGGCCTGCGTGCGCGCGGTGGAGGTCCGCCCTCTTCACCTGGACGACGACGGCGCGCCGTGGCTCGACGTGACCGTGGCGCGCGCGTCGGGCGGCGCGCTCGTCGGCGAACGCAACGTCGGCGGCTTCTCCGGCGCCACGTCATGCGAGCTCGCGCCATGAGCCGCGCGCTCGTCCTCGCCCTCGCGCTCTCCGCGTGCGCGTCGATCCCGCGGCTGCCCGCCGTCCCACGCGCGCCCGCCCCGCCCGCGCGGCCCGCGCCGCCGACGCTCTCCTCCCTCGGCGCCCGCTTCGCCAACGGGACCGAGCTCGCCCTGCTCGGCCGTCGCGCCACCTGGACCACCCGCGACGGTCGCGCCCACGCCGTCGACCTCGCGCCCGCGGGCTCGTGCGAGTTCGCCCCGTGGGGCGGGAGCGTCGTCGCCCGCTGCGGGAGGCTCGTCCGTCTCACCGACGCGGGGCGCGCGGTCGTGGTCCCCGGCCCCGGCGGCGACGCGACGGCCTTCCTTCACATGCTCGGCGACGTCTCCTTCTCCGACGACGGCGAGCACGCGGCGGGGCTCTGGCCCTGCGCGGGCGAAGACGGCCTCTCGCTCTGCGCGCGCGACGCGGGCGGCGCCTGGCGCGACCTCCCGCTCCCGGCGCTCGACGACGACGCCCCCGCGGCGTGGCGCATCGTCCGGGTGCGCGGCGCCGTCGCGTCGATCGAGCGATCGTCGGGCGCCTCGGTCGAGCGCTACGTCGTCGACCTCGACACCGGCGCCTTCGCGCACGACGACCCCGCGCCCGCGGTCGACGCGCCGCCGCCCGCGGTCGCCCGCGCGCTCGACGGGGCCTTCCCCTGCGCGACCTCCGGCGACGCGGAGCCCTCGCGGTGGGGCGGCGCGCGCATCACCCGCGCCGGCGCGATCCGTGTCGCCGACGACGGACTCGGCGCGCGCTGGTGGTCGATCGCGGGCGACGGCGCCGGCCCGCTCGACGACGTCTCGCGCTCGCTCGCGCTGCTCGCCGCGGGCGCGGGCGCGGTGGTCGCGCAGGGTGCCTTCAGCGACGCGCGCCTCCTCTGGCTCGACGGCGACCGCGCGCGGCCGCTCGACGACCTCTCCACCGACGGCTGGTACCCCGGCGAGCGCCAGCGCCTGCGCGACCCGTGGACCTGGACGTCGCGCGCCGACGCCGCGGGGCTCACCGCGTGGGTCGAACGCTCCGACGCGGCGGGGGAGGTGGTCCGCTTCGGCGCGGACGGGCGCGTCCTCTGGCAGCGCACGGTGACCACGAGCGGCCTGCGGCACGGCCTCGCCCGCGTCGAGGGCCGCTGGGGCTGGGCGCTGGGGGACGCGTCCGGCGCGCTCATCACCTACACGCTCGACGACGCGGGACACGCGCGCCCGCGTACGATCGCGTGGGACGGGAGGGTCCGTGCCTGCGACCGCGCGTCCGACCCCGCAGGCGACGAGGTGACCTGGGCGGGGTGCTTCGGCGCGCATGCGTGCCTCCTCGCGCCCGGCGGCGACGAGCAGCAGACCTACGCGCTCCGGCCCGACGGTCCCTGCCTCGCGGCGGTGACGGCGTACACCACCCTGGTCCCGCCCGACCCGCACGCCGCGACGGCGACGAACGCGTCGCGCCCGCGCGTCGAGCACGTCGAGGCCGCGGGCGAGGGGGCGCTGGTGGGATTCACGGACGACGGGCAGACGCGCACCGCGCTCACCTGCCGCGTCAACGGGTGACGGTCACTGAACCGCGTGGGTCGAGCGCAGGTACGCGATGAGCGCGTCGAGGTCGGCGTCGCTCAGCCGCGCCACGGGGATCGCCCGCATCCGCCCCTGGCCCTGCCGGATCTGCGATCGCATCCGCGCCTCGGCCCAGTTCTTCCCGGGGTTGGGGCCGTCGCGGTCGTCGGGCTCGTGGCAGTTGCCGCAGGCCCGGTTGAGCACCGCGCGACCGCGCGCCACCGCCTGCGGGCTCGCCGCGGCCGCGTGCGTCGTCGCGGCGGGCGTCGCCGCGTGCGTCGTCGCGGCGGGCTCCGTGGTGGCGGGCGCGGCGGGCTCCGTGGCGGCGGGCGCCGGCGCGGTCGCGGTGGTCGCGGCGGGCGTGGTCTCCGCGGTCGGGCTGGTGGCGGGCGGCGCGGTGGTGGGCGCGGTCTCCGTGGTCGCCGTCGGCGCGGCCGCGGTGTCGCCGCTCGTCGTGGCGGCGGGCGGCGCGGTGGTGGTGGCGGGCGTCTGGGCGGAGGAAGACCCGCACCCGGCCGCGAGGGCGAGGAGCGAGGCGTAGACGAGGGGAAGCGTTCGCATGGGGTGCGAGTACCAACACTTCCGCGCGGCGGCGACGGTGCGTAACCGCAACCCGCGGGGGGGCGTAGCCCCGCGCATGGAGCTCGCCATTCCGCGCTGGTGCGTCGCGTCGCTGCCGGGGTATCACCCGGGCGCGGGCGGCGCGTCGGTGCCGTCGCCCTGGACGATCGAGCCTGCGTTGACCTCCCGGCGAGACGATGCCCTGGACGCGCTCATGGCCGCCGCCGTGGCGGGCGACGCGCGGGCGTTCGAAGCGCTCTACCGGGCGCTCGCGCCGCGCGTCCGGGGCTTCCTCCGCAACCTCTCGGGCGACGACCGGGCGGCCGACGACCTCACGCAGACCACCTTCCTCAAGATTCACCGCGCCCGCGCCAGCTACCAGCTCGGCGCGCCGGTGGAGCCCTGGGTGTTCGCCATCGCGCGCCGCACCTTCCTCGACCACCGCCGCTCGCGCCGCCGCCGCCCCGAAGACCTGAGCCACGACGGCAGCGTCCCCGAGCCCGCCCCCGTCGAAGAATCCCCCGACGGCTTCGACCGCCTCGACCCGCAGGTGGCCGACACGCTCCGCGCGGGCCTGGAGTCGCTGCCCGACGCGCAGCGGGAGGCGATCGTGCTGTTGAAGGTGGAGGGCCTCTCGGTGGCCGACGCGGCGCAGGTGGCGGGCGTGACGCCCGGCGCCCTCAAGGTGCGCGCGCACCGCGGCTACGAAGCGCTGCGCAAGCTGCTCGGCGTGCGGAGGACAGCGTGAGCGCCTGCGACGACGTCACCCGCGCGCTGTCCGACGGCGCCCCCCTCGACGGCGCGCTCCGCGAGCACGCGCGTGCCTGCCCCTCGTGCGCCGCGCTCGCCCGCGCCGGCGCCGCCCCCGCATCACGCGCCGAGGAGCGCATGCCCGACGCCCTCCGCGCCGCCATCGCGGCCGACGCGGGCGCGGTGGAGCCCTTCTCGCCCTGGCGCGCGGCGGCGGCCCCGTCGGCCCTCACCGCGCTGCTGCTGGTGTTCGCGCTCGTGCGGGCGCCGCGGCGCGACCTCTCAGGCCAGCTCGGCGCGGCCTTCGCGCTCGCGGCTTCGACGTTCGCGGGCCTCGCGGCGCTCGGGCTCGCGGCGGTGGTCCATCGCGGCGCGCGCGGGCTCGGGCCCACCACGGCGCAACGGATCGCGTACGCCTCCCTCGCGCTCCCGCTCTTCGCGGCGGTGACGCTCGCGACGACGCGCGCGGTGCCGGGCTCGGTGATCCCCGTCGGCGACGACGTGGCGCGCGCGTTCGTCCATTGCGCGGCGCTCGGGAGCGCGGCGGCGGCGCTGGTGGGCGCGGGGCTCTTCGCGGCCGTGCGTCGGACGTCGCCTGTCGCGCCGGCCCTCGCGGGGGCGGTGGCGGGCGTGGCCTCGGGGCTCGCGGGCGCGCTCTTCCTCCACCTCGCGTGCCCGGTGGCGCTCGCCTCGCACGGGGTGCTGGCCCACGGCACGCCGGCCGTGCTGGGGGGTGTGGTGGGCGCGCTCCTCGGGCGCCGGCTGCTCGCTCCCTGAACTACACCGCCGCGGCGCCGCGCGCCCGCGGGCCCGCACGTGTGGCGGCTTCGGTGGCGGGGCCGTCGTCGTCGGGCGTGCGGGCGAGCGGCGCGACGTCGCGGCAGGCGTCGGCGTCGGCGTCGCCCCACGGGTGCGCCCGCGCGATGGCGGCGAGCGCCTCGTCGAGCGCGGCGACGGAGGCCGGGCGGTCGGCGGGGTCCTTCGCGAGGCAGCGCGCGACGAGCGAGCGGAGGGCGTCGGGGGCGTCGGGCATCGGCTCGTCGGCGGGCGGGTCGTGGAGCACGGCGGTCATCAGTGCGAGGCCCGTGAGGTCGTGGAAGGGGCGCCGCGCGGTGAGCAGGAAGCGCAGCGTCGCGCCGAGGCCGTACACGTCGACGGCGGGGGCGGGCGCGGCGCCGCCGAAGGCCTCCGGGGCCATGTAGTGCGGCGTGCCGACGAAGGCGCAGCCGACGGTGAGCGCGGTCGCGTCGGGCGCGTCGACGTGGGCGATGCCGAAGTCGATGACGGTGAGGTGGTCGCCGCCCGCGCGGAGCGACACCATGAGGTTGGAGGGCTTCACGTCGCGGTGGATGACGCCGGCCCGGTGCGCCTCGTCGAGCGACGCGCAGGCCTGCCGGACGAGCGCCACGGCGCGGGCGAGGGGGAGCGGACCCTGCGACCGGACGAGGCGCTCGAGGTCGACCCCGCCCACCGCCTCCATCGCGATGAACATCACCCCGTCGTCGCTCGACCCCACGTCGAGCACGCGGACGGTGTGCGGCGAGCGCAGGGCGCGCAGCGCGTCGGCCTCGCGTTCGAAACGGCGCCGCGCCACCTCGGAGGGCATGCGCTGGAGGATCTTCAGCGCCACCGCCGCGCCGCCGCGCTCGGGGCGCGCGAGCCAAACCTCGTTCATGCCGCCGGCGCCGAGGCGCGCCTCGAGGCGGTAGCCCGCGAGACGACGCGCGACGGCGAGCTCGCGGCGCAGCCCCGCCACCTGCTCGGCCGCGCGCAGCCCGACGGCCGCGAAGCCCAGGAGGAAGAGCCACTGCCCGGCGTAGAGGGCCACCGAGCGGGTCGAGGCCCACTGCGCGGCGACGTTCGCGTCCCAGCGGGCGGCGAGCGCGAGCACGGCCGTCCACGCGAGCGCCGTCACCGCGATGAGCCCGTAGATGAGCCGCAGCCGCACCAGGCTCCCGAGCTCCGCCGCCGAGATGAACAACGTCAGCCCTAACAGGTACGGGCTCTCCAGCCCCCCGAGGGCCGACGCCATCCACGCGATCAGCGCGGCGAAGGCCGGGACGCACAGCAAGGTGAGGCGCGCGACCGTCATGCTCCGCACGCCCTGCCGGCGCGCGACGTACGTGAGCAAGGGGTGGAGCGGCGCCCCGAGCGCGCGCGCGCCGAGCACGACGGCCCACGACGCGTCCGGCCACACGAGCAACAGCGCGGGGACGTCGAGCGCGACGCCCGCGGCCCAGAGCCAGCGCGCGGGGCCGAGCGAGGCCATGTGGGCGCGGATGATCGCGGCCTCGTCCTCGGTGAGGAGCCACGGAAACAAGGGTGGTGGGGCGGGTTCGGCCATGGGAGATGCGGCACGATACACGAGCCCCCGCGCGCGACGGGATGCGGTGGCTCGCCGCACGCGCGTCCCCCTCGACGCGTCCGCCCCCCGGGCGCTACGTTGCGCGCCCTCGGAGGAACACACGATGAAACGACGCACGCTGGGCAGGTCGGGTCTGACGGTCTCGGCGCAGGGCCTGGGCTGCATGGGGATGAGCGACTTCTACGGGCCGCGCGACGAGGCCGAGTCGCTGGCCACGCTCGACCGCGCGCTCGAGCTCGGGGTCACCTTCCTCGACACCGCGGAGATGTACGGCCCCTACGCCAACGAGGAGCTGCTCGGGCGCGCGCTGAAGGGCCGGCGCGGGCGCGTCGAGCTGGCGACGAAGTTCGGCATCCACCGCGACCCTTCCCACGCCGCGGGCCGCACGCTCGACGGCACGCCCGCCAACGTGCGCCGCTCCATCGAGGGGAGCCTCCGCCGCCTCGACACCGACGTCGTCGACCTCTACTACCTGCACCGCGTCGACCCCGCGACCCCGATCGAGGACACCGTGGGCGCGATGGCGGAGCTCGTGAAGGAGGGCAAGGTGCGCCACCTCGGGCTCTCCGAAGCCTCGGCCGAGACGCTCGAGCGCGCGTGCCGCGTCCACCCGATCGCCGCCCTCCAGACCGAGTACTCGCTCTGGAGCCGCGACCCCGAGGACGGCCTCCTCGACGCCTGCCGCCGGCTCGGCGTGGGCTTCGTCGCGTACAGCCCGCTCGGGCGCGGCTTCCTGACGGGCCAGATCCGCCGCTTCGAAGACCTCGCGCCCGACGACTACCGCCGCCACAGCCCGCGCTTCCAGGGCGACAACTTCGACAAGAACCTCGCCCTCGTCGGCCGCATCGAGGCGCTGGCGCGCGCGAAGGGCTGCACCGCCTCGCAACTCGCGCTCGCGTGGGTGCTCGCGCAGGGCGACGACGTCGTCCCCATCCCCGGCACCAAGCGCCGCCGCTACCTGGAGGAGAACGTCGCCGCCGACGCGATCGCCCTCACTGCCGACGAGCTGCGCGACGTCGACGAGGCCGCCCCGAAGGGGTCCGCCGCCGGCCTGCGCTACCCCGCGGCCGCGATGAGCTCCGTCGGGCGGTAGAGAGACCCCGTTCCCTCCCGGGGCGCGCGGCGGTAGCGTGCGCGCCATGACGCGACCCCGACTCACGTATTTCGACATGCCCGTCAGCCGCGGCGAGGAGTGCCGCCTGGCCTTCGTGCTCGCCGGCGTCGACTTCGAAGACCACCGCATCAAGCGCGAGGAGTGGGCCGCGCTCAAGCCCACCACGCCCTTCGGCTCGGTGCCGGTCCTCGAGGTCGAGGGCCACCCCCCGATCGCGCAATCCAACGCGATCCTCGCGCTCATCGGGCGCCTCCACGGCATGCACCCGAGCGACCCCTACGAGGCCGCCCGCCACGAGGCGGTGATGTGCGCCGTGGAAGACCTCCGCGCGCTCGTCGCCCCCTCGGGCCGCCTCCCCGACGCCGAGAAGCGCTCGGTGCGCGAGGGGCTGGTGGCGGGCCCGCTCGCCGCGTGGGCCAACCACGTCGAAGCCCAGCTCGGCGAGGGCCCCTTCTTCGCCGGCGCGAAGCCCAGCGTGGTCGACGTGAAGCTCTACGTCGGCGTCCGCGCCTTCCGCAACGGCGTGATGGACTACGTCCCCGGCACCGTCTTCGACCACGCGAAGCGCCTCATCCGCCTGTGCGACGCGGTCGCCGAGCACCCCGCGGTCAAGGCCTGGTACGCCCGCTGACGGGCGCCGCGCGCTCCCCCTCGACACGGCCCGCCCGGCGCGTGTAGGTTCCATCTCGCGCCCGGCCGAGGAGGGCGGAGCCCACGGAGCTCCAGCGCGATGCGTCACACCCTCGGCCCCTCCTCCCCCCGCGTTCCCCCCGTCCACCCGACCACCGAGTTCGAACTCGACGGCGCCTGGGTTCGCTTCTCGCACGTCACCGCGCACGGGCGCCGCTTCGAAGCCTCCGCGCGGCGCGACGCGGGCCGCGACGAGCTCGCCGCCGCCTGCGCGATCGGCCTCCACCTCGCCGTCGAGGACGCCTTCGACCTCGCCGACGAGGTGCTCCGTCGCCTCGGCCGCGCGCCCGTTACAGCGCTCTGACGAAGTCCGCCAGCGCCGCGCGATCGCCCGCGTCGAGCCCGCGCCCGACGCGGTGCCACCCTCCTCGCATCGGGTCGAGCAGCGCGCCGACGTCCGTCACCGACGCGTCATGCAGCAGGCGCCCGCGCGTCCCGACGCCCCGCAGCGACGGCACGCGGTAGAAGCCCGTTCCTCGCGCCGGCGAGCGCGCGACCCACGCCTCGGTGTCCGCGGCCTCCGACGTCACCAGCCCCCCCGCGCGCCCTTCGCCCGCGTGGCACCCGCCGCAGCGCGCCGCGAACACCGCCGCGCCACGCCCCGCGTCCGTCGCCGTCCGCGGCATCGCCTCGCCGAGCGAGCGGAGGTACACCGCGAGCCCGAGCGCCACCTCGCGCGGCGGCCGCACGGCCTCGCGGTGCGACGTGACCAGCAGCGTCTCCACCCTCACCGCGAGCGCCGCCAGCGACCCCGCGCGAACGGCGCCCGCGCGGTGCAGGTGCGTCTGGTGGCGGACGGCGCGCAGGTCGGGCATCGCGAGCGGTTCGCCGCCGTCGTCGGTGGAGACGTCGACGCGCCCCGGGCCCCACGCGCGCAGGCGCATCACGGCCGTGGGGTCGAGCAGTTGGTTGGCGTCGGCGGTGAGCGCACCGAGGTCGAGCGACCCGTTGGCGACGCCCGCGATGAGCGCGCCGTCTTCTGTACGCGCCGAGTGGCAGGCCGCGCAGGTGAGCGCGAGCCCGACGTCGCCGCCGGGGAGCGACACGCGGACGACGTCGCCGCCGCTCGCGCCCGCCGTGGGGAGCCGGAGCCCGTAGCGCGTCCACGCGCCCTCGTCGCGGAGCGCCGTCTCCACGGGCGGCGAGAGCAGCATCGCCGGGTAGCGCGCGAAGGCCCGCTCGCCGAGCGCGCGGAGCGCCCCCTCGTCGCCCTCCGACGCCGCGGCATCGATCACCAGCGGCGTGGCGACATCGCGCGGGCCGACGGCGGCCGGCGGGTTCCACGCGGGGAGGCGCGACCAGTCGAGCGCGTCGCCGGAGTCGTAGCGGGCGAGGCGGAGGCGCGCGTACGCGTTGTCGCGCGTGACGAGCGACCCCACCAGCGCCGCCCGGCGGAACGCCGCGTCGCCGAGGTACCGCCGCGCCTCGGGCTCCTCCGCCTCGACGCCGCACGACGCGACGGCGAGCGCGAGCGCGGTCAGCCCGCGCAGCCGCTGTTGGAGCACGTCCACCGCCCGGCCTCGCGCGTGTACATGCAGTAGGGCCGCTGGCCGAGGAAGCCGCCGTCGAGCACGGCGCTGCAGTCCTCGTCGTCGACGCACTGGTCCTGCGGCGTGTGGCAGTAGTACCCGACGACGCCGGTGTACTCGCCGCACGAGCCGTAGGTGGGCGAGCAGTAGCCGCCCGCGCCGCAGTCGGCGTCGACGCGGCAGTTGCCCGCGAGGCAGACGTTGGCGCCCGACGAGCCGCGCGAGGCGAGGCGGCACGCGCAGGGCCCGCCCGTCATGCAGTCCGAGTCGCGCGCGCACGTGTCGTAGTTGCAGCGGCAGCCGTCGTGGGGGTTGCCGACGCAGCGGCCGTTGACGCCCGCGGCGCACTCGCTGTCGGCGCGGCACGCGACCGGGGGACCGCTGCCGACGCCCGGGTCGCAGCTCGACGCGGGCCGGTCCGACGGGCACGCCACCGCGGTCGGACGGTGAAGCCTCGGCACACGGCCCGGCACGTCCGCCCGCGGCTGGTCCGCCGGCGGCGCATCGGAGAGAGGAACGTCCGCGCGCGACGGGTCGGGCGTGGAGGTCACCGTCGCCCCGCACCCTGACATGAGCAGAACCATCACCGCGTAGTGGAAGCCTCGGCGTGACACAGATCGACCCATACGGCACCTCATGGGCTGGTCCATCGCACGCCGCGGGCCAGCGGCGGGGTCAGTGCCACCCGTTTCAAGGCGCGTTCGCAAGCTCGCTGGGCCGAGATTTCTCGCAACACGCGCTGTTGCCCAGGGTTCGCCCGCATGCCCTGACATAGTGGCTTGGGCTCACCCTGGGCTTCGAGCATGGGATCGTCCGCCCGGTGGCGGACTCCGGGAGCCCGTGTGGATTGCTGGCGTTGCGCGTCGCCCACGTCGCCTCGTTGAGAGCCCGGTACCGACCGGGCGATCCCATGCTCGAAGCCCAGGGTGAGCCTGGGCCACTCAGCGAGGGCACGTCGGGCGAACCCTGGGCAACAGCGCGCGGCGGGTTGCCCGACTGACCCGAGTCACGGAGCACGCGCGCCAGCGGCGTCAGTGCCCGCCGTGGCCGTCGTCGTCGGGCACGGCGGCGCCGCGCTCCTTCAGCCACTTGCGGAAGTCGTCCTTGTCGATGGACTTCTCGAGGCCCGCGGTCGGCTCGATGAGGTCGTCCTCGACGAGCTTCTTGAGCGCGTCGTCCATCGCGATCATCCCGTCGCGCTTGCCCAGCTTGATCAGCCCCGAGATCTGGTGCGTCTTGCCGTCGCGGATCATCGCGGACATCGCGTTGGAGGCGAACAAAATCTCCACCGCCGCCGCGCGCCCGCCGCCCTTCTTGCGCAGGAGCTGCTGCGCCACCACGCACTTGGTCACCGACGCGAGCGTGCCGCGGACGCCGGGCTGCTTGTCGGCCGGGAAGACGTTGATGATGCGGTCGAGCGTCTTGGCCGCCGAGTTGGTGTGCAGCGTGCCGAACACCAGCACGCCCGTCTCCGCCGCGTTGAGCGCCATCGAGATGGTCTCGAGGTCGCGCATCTCGCCGACCAGGATCGCGTCCGGGTCCTCGCGCACCGCCGCGCGCAGCGCCGTCGAGAAGCTCTTCGAGTGGGGGCCCACCTCGCGCTGCGTCATCAGCGACTTCTTGTTCGGGTGCACGAACTCGATCGGGTCCTCGATGGTGACGAAGTGCATCGGGCGCGTCTCGTTCATCTCGTTGATGATGGCCGAGAGGGTGGTGGATTTGCCCGAGCCCGTCGGGCCCGTCACCAGCACGAGCCCCGAGCGCAGCGCCACCACCTTGCGGATCACGTCGGGCAGCCCGAGCTGCTGCACGGTGAGCAGCTTCGTCGGGATCACCCGGAGCACCGCGCCCATGCCCCGCTGCTGCTTGAAGACGTTGACCCGGAAGCGGCACACGCCCGGCAGGTCGTAGGCGAAGTCCGTGTCGCCGTTGGCCACGTAGTCGGCCCAGAGGTGCGCCGGCGCGATCGGCTGGAGCAGCGCGGTGAAGTCCCCGTCGTCGAGCGTGCGGTAGCGGATCGGCTCCATCCGCCCGCCGAGGCGGAAGATCGGCGGCCGCCCCACCGAGAGGTGGAGGTCGCTCGCGCCGCGGTCGCTCATCAGCTTGAGGAAGCGGTCGATGCGGTTCTTGCCCGGCGTGCCCGGCGCGGTCGTCGGGAGCGCGGGCTTCGCCGCCGTCACGGGCGCGGGCTCTGCCGGCGCGGGCGAGGGGGCCGCGGGCGCTGCGGCGGAGGGCGCTGCGGGCGAGGGGGCTGCGGGCGCTGCGGGCTGCTCGGCGACGCGCTTGCGGAGGGCCTCGAGCTCCGCCTGGAGCGGCTGAACCTGCGCCGCGACGCGCTCGTGGAGCTCGCTCTGGAGCGTGGCCGCCAGCTCGCCCCGCACCTGCTGCTCCACCTGCGCCCGCACCTGCTGGACGATCTGCTGGAGGAGCTGCGGGGTGAGCTGCGCGCCGCCCACCGGGGCCTGCCCCGCGGGCTGCACGGCGGGCATCGGCTGCGGCGGGCTCAACGGGATCTCCTCGCGGATGACCACGCGCGACGGGCGCTCGGCGGGGATCGGGATCTCCTCGCGCACCACGACGCGCGACGGCCGCTCGACGGGGATCGGGATCTCCTCGCGGATCACCGGGCGCGACGGGCGCTCGACCACCTCCTCACGGACGGTCGGCGGGCGAGGGGCGAGGGGCCGCGCGCCGAGCGGCGGCTTGCTGTTGGGCGGGCTCATGACGCGGCCACGGGCTCCGTGAGGCGGGGTTCGAAGGTCTCCTTGCGGTCGGCGCGGAGGTAGGCGGTCTCGGCGGTGATGAGCCCCGCGTCGAGCAGCTCCTCCAGGCTCTGGTCGAGCGTCTGCATCCCCGCGGCGCGCGAGATCTGCATCAGGCTCGGGAGCTGGAAGGTCTTCGAGTCGCGGATGAGGGTGCCGACGTTCATCGTGCCCTTGAGCACCTCGTAGACGGCGACGCGGCCCTTGCCGTCGGCGCGCGGCACCAGCGACTGCGACACGACGTACTTCAGGCTCTCCGAGAGCCCCATCCGCACCTGCGGCTGCTCGTCGGGGGGGAAGCTCTCGATCAGCCGGTCGACCGTCGCGACCGCGCTCGTCGTGTGGAGCGTCCCGATCATCAGGTGGCCCGTCTCCGCGGCCATCAGCGCCATGCGGATGGTGTCGACGTCGCGCAGCTCGCCGACCATGATCACGTCGGGGTCCTGGCGCAGCGCGCCGCGGAGGGCGCGGGCGAAGCTCTGGGTGTGGCGCCCGACCTCGCGCTGGTTGACGAGGGAGTTCTTCACCGGGTGGACGAACTCGATCGGGTCCTCGAGGGTGATCACGTGGTCGCTCTTCACCTCGTTGATGAGGTTGACGATCGCCGCCAGCGTGGTGCTCTTGCCCGCGCCCGCGGGGCCCGACACGAGGATGAGCCCCTGGTGGTAGTCGAGCAGCTCGGTGAGCTGGCCCGGGAGCCGCAGGTCGGCGAAGGTCGGCGGGATGTTGGGGATGCAGCGGAAGGCGCAGCACGTCCCCTTGCGCTGGACGAAGGCGTTGGCCCGGTAGCGCCCGACGCCCGGGATCGCGTGGCAGAAATCGATCTCGCCGGCGGCCTCGAAGAGCTTGCGGCGCACCGGGTCGAGGATGTCGACCACCATCGCGCGCGTCTCTTCGGCGGTGAGCGGCGGTTCGTCGGCGCGCGTGACCTTGCCGAGGAGGCGGAAGATCGGCGGCTCGCCGACGCTGATCTGGATGTCCGACGCGCCGAGCTCGCGGGCGTGCGCGAGGAGCTTGTCGAGCGGGCGGGAGAGCTTGTCGCTCGACACCGCGGCCGTCGCGCGCTCGAGCTCCGGCGTCACCGCCCCGTACTCGCGGGCGAACTCCACCGCGCGCGTGCGGACCTCCTGCGACGGGTCGTTCTCGGCCACCTGGCGCATCAGCTTGCCGAGGCGCGGGTCGTGCGAGCGCGAGCACGCCTGGAGCACCTCCAGCCGCACCTCGGGGCGCTCGTCCTGGAGCAGCCCCACGAGCGACCGCAGCGCCTGCTCGCCGCCGACGTGGCCGAGCGCGTCGATCGCCGCCCAGCGCGTCTCCTTGTCCTCGAGCGCCTTCACGAGGTGGGGAACCACGCGCTCGTCCTTGAGCTTCGAGAGCGTCTCGCAGGCGGTGATCCGGAGCCACCAGTCCGGGTCGTCGAGGAGCTTCACCACCGGCCCGATCAGCCGCGGGTCTTCGAAGTGCTCGCAGAGGACGAGGGCCTGCATCCGGATCTCCTCGTCGGCGTGGTCGAGCAGGCCCGCGGCGGGGCGGAGCACCTCGTCGCCGAAGGTCTTGAGCGTGTTGAGGATGCGCGTGCGGAGCCAGCCCAGCAGCGAGCGGACGTGCTCCAAAATCTCGATCAGCACCTCGCCGGGGTCGCCCGTGGTCAGAAGGATCTCCGCGGCCGTCCGCCGGATCTGGTCGTCGCCCTCGGAGAGCATCTTCATGAACTTCGGCCGCAGCTCCTTGGGGCGCGCGCCGGCCACCGCGCGGATCACCGTCATGCAGTGCGAGCGGACCGCGGCGTTGTCCTTGGCGAAGCGGTCGAGCATCAGGTCGAGGACGTCGTCGGTCGCGTTCGCGCCCTGCGTGGCCAGGAGCTCCATCGCGCGCTCGCGGAGGCGGTCCTCGTTGTCCTGCGCGGCCTCCATCAGGATGGCCTTCGCCCCCGCGGCGCCGCCCTTGTCCTGCACGACGCGGTTGAGCGCCTGGACGCGCATCGGCCCGGGCGCCTCCTTCACCGCGCGCTCGACGTAGGCGCCGCGCACCTCCGGCGGGAGCTCGAGGGCCACCTCCCAGCCGAGCCGCTGGCGCATCGGCGAGGCGTCCTTGATGAGCCCCTCCAGCCCCGGCGTCAGGATGTCGCCGCGGATGCGGGTGATGACGCGCATCGCGAACCCGCGCGCCGCGGGCCCCTGCGACTGCATCTCCACCAGGAGCTGCGAGACGGCCTTGGCGTCGGCCCGCTGGACGAAGAGCGGCGCGACCGTCTGCCGCACCGTCGGGTCGCTCGTCCAGAGCAGGGACAGGAGGTCGAGCGCCTTGACGCCCGACTCGTCACGCAACTGAGAAAGCAGCGCGAGCTTCTCGTCGTCGGTCTTCCACTCGCCGCGGGTGATTTTCTGAAAGGCTGATCGGCTGCCGAAGAGGGCCATCGGGGGTCGCAGGGGGCGCGGGGACGATCCCGCAGCGCCGGAGTATCGACCGGCCGCGACCCTCTTGGGAACGGAGAACCGGAGGGCCCTGCGCTACGCCGCCGGGCGGCTGACCGCGAGGTGGGCGCGGCCCGACGCGTCGTGCGAGACGATCGCGTCACCCACGGTCACCTCCTCGACGAGATCTTCGATGCAGCCGTGGCACGAGCCGCAGTCGGTGCCCGCGCCGCACGCCACGCCGACCGCCTCCACCGTCAACGCCCCGCCCCGAATCGCCGACCGAACCTCGCTGCACCGGACGCCCTGACACACGCACACGATCATGGATGAGTCGCTCCAGCAGAGCCGACGACCGGCTCACGGGCGAGAAGATAGTGAGATCGGTTCTCGTTTTCAAGTGAGGCAGTTCACTTCTTGATTTGGGACTGTCGGGGAGGGGGAGGGGCGCTGTCGCAGGGTCGCCAAGCGGGGGGCGAACGGGGTATGGTCGCGGTTGGTCCCAGCCTCGGCGCTCGCCGCGGGGAAGGATCAGGCGCCTCCCCCAGAGGATCGACAGGGTGACTTCTCCATGACCGGCGTATCCGCCCACGACGCACGCCCTCGCCACGAGGGCGACCCCCTGGTGGGCACGACGATCAACGGCAAGTTCGAGATCCACGGGGTGATCGCGAACGGGGGGATGGGGCGGATCTACCGGGGCGAGCAGGTGCCGCTCGGCCGCGCGGTGGCGGTGAAGGTGCTCCACAGCAAGTACACGTCGAGCCAGGAGGACCCGGCCTTCCAGAAGCGCTTCTTCCTCGAGGCGAGCATCCTGTCGAAGCTCCAGCACCCCAACATCGTGACGGTGTTCGACTACGGCCGCATCGAGGGGCTGGAGGACGAGTCGTACTTCATGGCGATGGAGTTCCTCGTCGGGGAGACGCTCCACCGCCGGCTCCGCGCGCTCGGGGCGCTGCCGCCGCCGGAGGCCATCGGGCTCGTCCGCCAGATCGCCAAGGGCCTGCGCGAGGCGCACCGCCAGGGCGTCGTCCACCGCGACCTCAAGCCCTCCAACATCATGATGGTGCCCGAGAACGACGGCACCGAGATCGTGAAGATCCTCGACTTCGGGCTGGTGAAGGTGCTCGCCGACGACTCCGAGGAGCTGACCAAGGAGGGCACCTTCCTCGGGTCGCCGCGGTACATGTCGCCCGAGCAGATCGCCCACGGCCGCGTCGACCACCGCACGGACGTCTACTCCCTCGGCGTCATCCTCTACCACTGCCTCTGCGGCCGCACGCCCTTCGAGAACGAGAACTCCGTCCACACCCTGATGGCGCACCTCCAGCTCCCGGTGCCGCCGATGCGCGAGCGCAACCCCGCCGTGGACGTGCCCGCGCCGCTCGAGTCCTTCGTCCGCCGCTGCCTCGAGAAGGACCCCAACGCGCGCCCCGCCACGATGGAGGAGTTTCTCCGCGGCGTCCGCGACTGCGAGGTCGCCCTCGGTCTCGCGCCCACACAACTGACCGGCACCGCGCCGTCGGGCACCTTCACCCCCGGCGGCCCCGTCTCCGCCGGCGCGTCCACCGCGGCGACCGACCCCACCGGCTCGCAGTCGTGGGCCCGCGGCGCCGCCATCGCCCCCGCCCTCGTCGCCCCCGTCGCCGCGCCGCCCGCCGCGCCCACAGCTCCCGCACCCGCGCCGCCCCCGCCGGGCGTGTCGCGCAACGTCGTGGTGATCGTCGCCGCGCTCGTGGTCGTCGCCTGCCTCGCGCTCGTCCTCCTGCGCGGCGCCCCGCGGCCCCAGGCGCAGCCGCCGGTCGCCGCCCCGACGCAGCCGCCCGCCGCCCCGACGACGCCGCAGCAGCCCTCGCTCACGCCCCCGAGCGACCTGCGCGAGTACCGGCTCGTCATCGACTCGAGCGTCGAGGGCTCGCAGGTGTACGAGGGGGCCGCGCTCCTCGGCGCCGCGCCCCTCACGCTGGTGGTCGACAACAACGCCGTTCGCATCCGGCCGCGGCAGCTCGAGGTGCGGATGCAGGGCTACGAGCCCTTCGTGATCCGCGCGGTGCCCTCCGACGAGCCCTCGCTCCGGGTCATCGCCAACCTCGTGCCCGCCCGCGGCGAGGCCGCGCCGCCCCCGACCGCGCGCCCCACGCCCGTCCGCCCGCCCATCCGCGTCCCGCGCCCGCCGCCCCACGCGCCCCCCGCCGCACCCCCCGAAGACATCCGCAGCCACCGATGAACCTCCGCAGAACGCTCCCGGGCGCGCTCGCGCTCGCGCTCGCCGCGGCCCCCGCACGCGCGGACGACACCGCCGACGAGGCCGACCTCCAGTTCGAACTCGGCAACGCGGCCTACCGCGACCGCAACTACCTCCCGGCGCTCGAGCACTTCCTCGCGTCCAACCGGCTCGTCCCCAACCGCAACGTCGTCTACAACATCGCGCGCGCCTACGAGCAGCTCTCGCGCTACGCCGACGCGCACCGGTACTACACCCAGGCGCTCGACGGCGAGACCGACGCCGCCGCGCGGGAGGGCATCCGCCAGGCGCTCGCGCGCATCGCCCCGTACGTGGCCGTGCTCCGCGTCGCCACCGAGCCGCCGGGCGCGACCATCTACATCGACCGACGCGACCTCGGCCCCCGCGGCCAGGCGCCGCGCGCGATGGCCTTCGCCCCCGGCCGCTACCGCGTGATCGCCGAGCTCGAGGGCTACGAGCCCGCCACCTCCGACGCGGTCGAGCTCCGCACCGGCCAGGAGGTGCCCGTCGCGCTGCGCCTCACGCGCATCCTCGGGCGCGTCCGCGTCGACGGGGACCAGCGCGGCGCCGCCGTCCGCGTCGACGACGAGCACGGCCCCGTGGCCTGCAGCCTCCCGTGCGACCTCGAGCTGCCGCCCGGGCGCCGCCGGCTCTTCGTCTCCGCCGACGGCTTCCAGCCCGCCGCGCAGGAGGTCGACGTCGTCGCGCGGGCGGAGGCCACCGCCCGCGTCGCGCTCGCGCCGCTGACGGGAAGCGTGCTGGTCAACGCCGACGAGGCCGGCGCGCTCATCGAGGTCGACGGGCGCGCGATGGGCTTCACGCCCGCGGTGCTCAACGTCCAGGTGGGCCCGCGGCGCGTGCGCATCTCGCTCCCCGGCTTCCGCAGCGTCGACCGCGCGGTGGAGGTTCGAACGGGCGCGCAGGAGCGCGTCGAGGTCGCGCTCACCCGCGTCGAGGAGGTGTCCGCCGCCTCGCGCGCGGCCGAGAGCGTCGAGGACGCGCCGAGCTCCGTCACCGTCATCCCCGCGCAGGAGCTCCGCGCGATGGGCTACCCCACCATCGCCGAGGCGCTGCGCGGCGTCCGCGGGGTCTACCTCAGCGACGACCGCTCGTACGAGTCCGCGGGCTTCCGCGGGTTCGGCCGCCCCGGCGACTACGGCAACCGCGTGCTGGTGCTCCTCGACGGTCACCCCACCAACGACGACTGGCTCAACTCGTCGTACATCGGCTACGACGCCCGCGTCGACCTCGAGGACGTCGAGCGCATCGAGGTGGTGCGCGGCCCCGGCTCCGTGCTCTACGGCACCGGCGCCTTCTCGGGCGTGATCAACGTCGTCACCCGCGGCCGCGGCGGCACCAACGCGGTCGAGGCCGGCGTCTCGGCCAACCAGCACGGCGTCGCGCGGGCCCGCGTCGGCGGCCGTTACCAGAGCGGCGAGGCGGGCTTCTGGGCCTCGGCGCAGGGCGCGCTCGGCGGCGGGCGCGACTTCTTCTTCCCCCAGCTCGTGCAGCCCGCGATGGGCATGCAGCCCGGCGTCGACGGCCAGTCGCGCGACGCCGACGGCTTCACCGCGGGCACCGTCACCGGCCGCTTCTGGTGGCGCGACTTCACCGTCCAGGCGCTGCTCCACACGCGCGACAAGAGCATCCCCACCGGCGAGTACGAGACGCTCCTCGGCGTCGCGCGCAGCAACCTCGTCGACACCCGCGGGCTCGTCGAGATGCGCTTCGAGCCGCGCTTCGGCGAGCGCTTCCAGCTCCTCACGCGCGCCTTCCTCAACTACTACGCCTACCGCTCGCGCCTCGCGACCGGCGACAACCCCGACGAGGACGGGCTCGAGAGCTACGAGGGCGTCTGGGCCGGCGTCGAGGCCCGCGCCGTGTGGACGCCGGGGCCCGCGCTCCGGCTCACGGTCGGCGGGGAGGGGCAGTTTCACCCGATCGTCCAGCAGCGGAGCGGCACCTTCCCCAACCCGACGCGCGACCTCAACGGGAGCAACCCCTACCAGACCGCCGCCGCGTACCTCACGGCCGACGGCTCGCCCGCGACGTGGTTCCGCTACTCCGCGGGCGCGCGCCTCGACTGGTACAGCACCTTCGGCACCACGGTGAACCCCCGCGTCGCGTTGATCTTCCGGCCCTACGCGCGCGGCAACCTCAAGGTGATGGGCGGCACGGCCTTCCGCGCGCCGAGTATCTACGAGCTCTACTACCGCAGCGCGACGCAGGCCGAGAGCGGCGGGCTGCGCCCTGAGCGCATCTACTCGGGGGAGGTGGAGTTCTCCCACCGGCTCTCGACCACGTGGACGGCGCTGGTGTCGGGCTACGCCAACTACCTCGAGGGCCTCATCGCGCTGCGCGACATCGACCGCGGCGGCATGACGGTCGACCAGTACCAGAACACCGACGCCCCCGTGCTCACCGTCGGCGCCGAGGCCGAGCTGCGCCGCGAGTGGCGCCAGGGCTGGGCCCTCTCCGCGTCGTACTCCTTCCAGCGCTCGCAGTACCTCGGCACCACGGCCGCGGTGCTCCGCCAGGTGCCCAACTCGCCCGAGCACCTCTTCTCGCTCCGCGGGTCGGCGCCCGTCGTGCCCGGGCTCTTCCTCGCCTCCACCCGCGTCTCGGTCGAGGGCCCCCGCTGGGACCGCAACGACCGCCGCGCCGACCCCGCCCAGCAGCAGACCGAGGCCGCGCTCCTCTGGGACGTGGTGCTCTCGGGCCGCGCCGAGCGCTGGGGCCTCCGCTACAACCTCGGCGTCTACAACGTCTTCGACTGGCGCTACAGCGTCCCGGTGAGCCCCGAGTTCGGCGCGCTCACCGCCGTCCCGCAGAACGGCCGCACCTTCCTCGCCAGCGCCTCGCTCGAGTACTGAAGCGCTTCCGTAAGCGCCTACCGAAGCCGCCGGTGGCGCAGCGACGGGAGCGAGCTCCGCACCCGCGCGACGCGGTCGGCGTGCACCTCGGCGAGCGCGATCCCCTCGCCGTCGGGGCACTCGGCCAGCACCGTGCCCCACGGGTCGCAGACCAGCGCGTGGCCGTAGGTGGTGCGGCCGCCGCCGTGCGAACCCCACTGGGCCGCCGCGATCACGTAGCACTGCGACTCGATCGCCCGCGCGCGCAAGAGCACGTGCCAGTGGTCGCGCCCCGTCGTTACGGTGAACGCTGCGGGCACGGTGAGCACCGTCGCGCCCAGGTCGACCAGCGCGCGGTAGAGCTCGGGAAACCTCACGTCGTAGCAGATGGTCATCCCGACCACGCCGACCGGCGTCTCCACCGCGACGGGCTCGTCGCCGGGCGCCACCGAGCGCGACTCGACCAGCACCGTCCCGTCCGCGAGCGCGACGTCGAAGAGGTGGACCTTCCGGTAGCGCGCTTCGAAGCGCCCGTCGGGCCGCACGCACACCGAGGCGTTGTACACGCGACCGCCGTCGGCGCGCTCGGGGACGCCGCCCCAGATGACCCACGCGCCGGCGTCGCGCGCGAGGTCGCGGGCGAAGCGGCCGATCGGGCCGTCGGGCTCGGCGCCCGGGTCGAAGCGCTCGGCGAGGGCGTCCTTGCGCTCCTCGGGGCCCATCCACGCGACGTTCTCGGGGAGCACCACCAGGCGCGCGCCGCGGGCCACCGCGCGGCGGGTGAGCGCGGCGGCGCGGTCGAGGTTCTTCTGCACGTCGTCGCCCGAGGTCATCTGAACCGCGGCGACCACCGACCCTTCATCCACCATCGGCCGCGCCCTCCGGCGTGAAGCGCCGCGCGCCCGCCCGCAGCGCCCGGCGCACCGCGGGCAGCTCGCGCCCCGTCAAGATCGCCACCACCACCGCCACCCACGCCTCGGGCAGCCCCTGCGCGCGCTGCGTCCCGTTGGGCATCACCGCCGCCACGTCGCGCCCGCGCACGACGGCCTCCACCACGCCCTTCGCCGCCAGCCGGTCGAGCGAAGGGACCCACGCGTGCGCCGCCCGCTTCCACTCCAGCTCGGCCCCGGCGCGCAGCACGTGCGGCATCGGCTCGCGCGCGGGCCGCGGGTCGCGCGCGTCGGCCGGCGGGGCGGTCCCGTCGTCGCGCCGGCGCTTTCGAAAGGGGACGACCGGCGCGGCGGGCGCGTGGGCGATCCCGTTGAGCGCGAGCGCGCGCATCCTCTCGATCGTGTCCGTCGGCACGGGGAGACCTTACCTCAGTTTGCGAACGCGTTGACACCCGGTGGCACGCGGCGAGACGATCGCGGCCATGCGCGCGCTCTGGTCCGTGATTCTCATCGGCGGCGTCACCGTGCAGTGCGCCGACGCGGGCGAGGCCCCGGGGAGCCTCGTGTCGGAGCTCCGCGACCTCGACACCGAGGAGGCCGCGTTCGTCCGGCTGCTCAACAACTACCGGGCGTCGATGGGGCTCCCCGCGCTCACGCCGACGCGGCTGCTCAACCAGGTGGCCTACGACCACTCCCTCGACATGGGGACGCGGCGCTACTTCGACCACACCAACCTCATGGGGCAGTCGCCCTTCGACCGGATGCGCCTCGCCGGCTACCCCTACGGCAACGCCGAGAACATCGCCGCCGGCAACGCCACCGCGGCCGCGACCTTCGAGCAGTGGCGCACCTCGCCCGGCCACAACGCCAACATGCTCAACACCAACTCGCGCGCGATCGGCATCGGCCGCGCCTACGTCGCGAGCAGCCCCTACCGCTACTACTGGACCAACGTCTTCGGCACCGTCGTCGACTCGAGCGCCACTGGCACCACGCCCACCCCCACGCCCCCGCCGCCCCCGCCGCCCGCGACCACCACCGCCTGCGTGACGGGACTCGCCGGCAGCGGCAGCAACGGCGGCAGCGGCGCGCGCTGCCTCGCCACCTACCGGGTCAACGTCGAGGCCGGCCGCACGTACGTCTTCTCCACCTGCGGGCGCTCCACCGGCGACACCTGGCTCGTCGTATCGGGCGCGTGCGCGTGCGCCAACGACGACGCCTGCGACGTCGGCTCCGAGTGCCGCTGCACCGCCACCGCCACGGGCGTCGCCACCATCTGCGCGTCGACCTACACCACCGGCGCGGCCGTCTGGAGCTACGCCGTCACCCCCGCCGACGGCGGTCGCTGCAGCCTCGCCAGCGGCACCTCACCGCCGCCTCCGCCGCCTCCTCCGCCTCCTCCGCCTCCTCCGCCTCCTCCGCCTCCTCCGCCTCCGCCTCCGCCGCCCGCGGACGCCAGCACGCGGCCCGACGACGCCGGCGCGCCCCCCGCCGGGTCGACGCCCTTCGGCGACCCCTGCACCGCCAGCGCGCAGTGCGTCGACCGGCTCTGCATCCGGCTCAACGCCACGCGGCAGGAGTGCTCGCGGACGTGCAGCAACGACTGCGATTGCCCCGCGGAGCACCGCTGCCAGCCCACCGCCACGCCCGACTTCAACGTGTGCGTCCCCGGCGCGAGCGCCTGCGCGGGCGACGCCGGCGGGGAGGGGGACGGCGGCGTGCCGAGGCTGCCGAACCCGCCCGGTGCTGACGGCGACGCGGGCAACATCCCCGAGACCACCGTGACGGTCGACGGCGGCTGCGACGCGTCCCCGACGCACGGGTCGCGCGGGCCGGGGTTCGCGGCGATCGCGGCGGTGCTGGGGCTGCTCGGACGTCGCCGCCGCCGCTGAAGAACGCTGCGACGCAAACTCGTCGCTTGAAGTCTTTCGCGCCGCGAACGTACGAGACCCGTGCGCGCCACGAGGCGCGGGAGAGAAGGAATGCTTCGGATGCGAACGATCGTTCGAATGCTGGTGCTGGGGGCCGCCGTCGGCGCGGGGATGGGGTGCGCGAACGCGGGGCAGCTCGCGGGGGCGCTGGGCGCGTTGCAGGGGGGCGGCGGGTCGGGCGGCGCGGGCGTGCGGCCCAACCCCCCGCGGCTGGTGTCGTCCAACGTGCGGCTCGCGGCCGCGCCGACCAACCAGCAGCTCGCGGCGTACTACTGCGCGCAGCTCGTCAACGTGCCGGCGATCATCTCGCCGTGCCGCGCCTTCGGGGAGATCCCGACGCGCGAGAACATCCAGTTTCGCTTCGCCGTCGACCTGACGCTCGAGAACCAGAACACCATCCCCCTGCCCGTGGCCGAGGCGCTGATGGCCTTCACCGCGTACCCCGCGGCGACGGGCCAGCAGAACCTCGGTGCCCTCTGCGTCAACATCGACCGCGAGGGCGTCCCCCCGCAGGCCAACCCCAACGGCTGCCGCGACGGGCAGGGCGACATCCGCACGCTCGCGGACTTCGGCCGGGCCGCGGCCAACTTCCTCTTCGCCGTCGCCACCGGCCGCGAAGACCCGGCGAACGTTCGGGTCCGTACCATTCCCCCCGGCGGCAACATCCAGGTGACGCTCACCCTCGGTCTCGACCCCGAGGTGACGCTCAACCTCGTCCGGACGATGTCCGAGCAGAACATCAACGGCATCCAGCGCGGGCAGATGCCGCGCTTCACCATCCCCTACCGCTTCGAGGGGACGGTGTGGGTCAACGTCGAGCGCTTCGGCCGCTTCGCCGTCGCGATCCCCCAGGTGACGGGGGAGTTCAACCTCCAGTAGCGCCGCGCGCCCGCGTGACGGAGGGCGCGGGCGTGGGGTACACCCTGCGCCCGTGAGCCCCCCCGAGACGCTCCCGGTCCCCCGCGGTGGCGCGACGACGTCCGCCGCGCCGGAGTCGTACCTCGGGCGCGTGATCGCCGGGCGCTACGCCCTCGACCGCCTGCTCGGCAAAGGGGGCATGGGGCTCGTCTTCGAAGCGCGCCACGTGGCCGTCGGGCGCCGCGTGGCGGTGAAGATCCTCCGGCCCGAGTACGCGCGGAGCGACGAGGCGGTGGCGCGCTTCCACCGCGAGGCCAAGGCCGCCGCGTCGGTGGGGAGCCCGCACATCGTCGAGGTGATCGACTTCGGCTTCAGCGAGGAGGGCGGCGCCTACCTCGCGATGGAGCTCCTCGAAGGGGAAGACCTCGCGGCCCTCGTCCGGCGCAAGGGCGCGCTCGAGCCCGCGCGCGCGGTGGCGATCGTCCGGCAGGTGGCCGAGGCGCTCGGTGCGGCCCACGCGCGCGGCATCGTCCACCGCGACCTCAAGAGCGGCAACGTCTTCGTCTCGCGCGGCGACCGGGTGAAGGTGCTCGATTTCGGCGTCTCCAAGGTGCTCGACGCGGGCGACGGGGCGCCCCTCGACACCGCCCAGGGCGCGGTGATCGGCACGGCCCACTACATGGCCCCCGAGCAGGCGAGCGACGGCCGCAACGTCGACGCGCGGGCCGACCTCTACTCGCTCGGCTGCATCTTGTTCGAGGTGCTCACGGGCGAGCTCCCCTTCGTCGGCGCGACGCCGGTGGAGGTGCTCTACAAGCAGGTTCACGAGAGCCCGCGGCGGCCGTCGGCGGTGCGGCCGGGCGTCCCCCGCGCGCTCGACGCGCTGGCGCAGAAGCTCCTCGCGAAGGACCGCGACGCCCGCCCCCGCGACGCCCGCGCCGTCCTCGACGCGCCGGCCCGGCCGCGCCGCGTCGCCCCGTGGCCCTCGTGGGACCGCCGATCCCTCACGCCCGGCTTCCGCCGCGTCGTCGACGAGCTCGGCCTCGACGCGCGCGTGCTCGCGGCCGTCCGCCGCAACGGCTTCGCCGTGCTCGACCGCGGCGTCGACTACGCCTCGCCCTACGCCGCGCTCCGCGACATCTACCGCCGCGAGCTCCCGCTCTACGTCACCGCCGACGCCGTCCTCCACGCCCTGTTTCGCAGCCACGAGGCGCTCGTCGAGACCTTCGAGGCGCCCCTCGCGCGGCGCCTCGCCGACGCGCTCGCCGCGGCCCACGCCGCCCTCCCCGCGGCGGCCGCGCGGTGGCCGCGCGAGTCGGCGCGCGACATCGACCTCTACCTCGCCGTCGCCCGCTCGCTGCTCGCCGGGGCCGCGGTCGCCCCGGCCTTCCCCGAGACCGGTCCGGTGGCCGCGACGCTGGTCGCACGCGTCACCGGCGCCGCCGGGCTCCACGAGATCGAGTTGTTCGGGCGCACGCGCGTCTTCGACTTCGGCGCCTTCGCGCCGCGCGGCCCCTACGCCGAATCGGCGGCGCGGGAGCGCTGGTTCCGCGGCGCGATGTGGCTCTCGCGGGTGGAGTTCAACGTGGTGTCGCGGGACTGCCGGAGCTCGCAGCCGGGCATCACACCCGTCCCCGACGAGACGCCGCGGGAGGCGGTCGACGCGCTCGCGCTGGCCGAGCTCCTCGACGCCCCCGACGTGCGCGCCGTGATCGCCCGCGCCGACGGCCTCTGGGGCGCGCTCGCCGGCCGGCGCGAGGACATCGCCCCCGCCGCGCTCGCCGGCCTCCGCGCCGCCGCCGCGATCGACCGCCTCGACGCGCGCGACGTCTTCGAACGCCTGAAGCGCGCGGTCGGCGACGACTTCCCGCGCACGGCCAGGACGCACCCGATGCCCGGCCGCGTGCGCCGCCTCCCGGCCATCGCGACGGTGCTCGGGCCGCGGGTCGTCCCCGACGCGGCGATGACGCGACCGCTCGTCCACGAGGAGGTCGAAGGGCGCTTCGACCTGGGCGCCGCCGACCTCGCCCTCGCGCTCGGGCACGAGCCGGCCGCCCGCTACCTCACGGCGCAGTTCGAGCGGTACCCCGCGCTCCGCGGCGGGTTCGAGCGGGCGCGGGCGATCGCGCCGCCGCCATCGCGCGGAGACGACCTCTACGGCGCGTGGTTCGAGGCCGTCCGGTCGCTCGCGCGGAGGCCGGAGGGAGTGCTCCCTTCCTTCATGCAGGGCGACGCCTGGGGCGACCTCCGCATGAACAGCATCGTCGCGGGCTACGGCCAGCTCCGCCACGCCAACGGGCTCGCCGCGGCGTCGAGCTACGACGGCGCGGCCTGCGCGATCCCCGACGCGTGGGTCGACCCGACGCCCGACCTGTACGACGCGCTCCTCGAGTACGCACGGCGCATGCGGGCGATGGCCGCGCTCGCAGGCGACTGGATCGAGGCGCCCTTCCGCGCCGAGCTCGGGCGCTACCTTGACGAGGCCGAGCGCACCTGGCGAGTGCTCCGCCGCGTCGCGGTCGACGAGCTCGCCGGCCTCCCGCTGACCGCGGCGCAGCGCCGCTTCGTCGGGTCGGTCGTCGAGGTGCGGCCCTCCACCGAGGGCTACCCCCTCCACACGGGCTGGTACCTCGACCTCCTTCCCGGCGAGGAGCCCGCGATGCGGACCGGCGATTTCGTCGCGGACTGGTATGCCTCCGTCAACACCGGCCGCGTCGCGCACGTCGGCGTCCGCGGCACACGTCTCGGGCTCTTCGTGATCGACCGCGGCGGGCCCCCCCGCCTCATGGTCGGCCCCGTCCCGTTCGCCTTCGAACACCGCGCCGAGGCGATGACACGCCTCACCGATGAAGCGGGCGAGTCGCTCCCCGCCGAGGCGCGGAGCGCACCGTGGGCGTCGTCGTACACCTCCGCGCCCGTCCCCGCGCCGGAGATGTCGATCGAGCGAGCCGACGGCGAGCCCCCTTGGCCCGCGGCCGTCGTGGCGCGCTTCGCCACCCGGGCGCCGCGCCGCGTGGGGACGGCGGTGGTCGAGTTCCTCGACGAGCGTCGCCGCGTCGTCGCCCGCGGCGAAGCCGCCGTCGACGTGGCGCCCTCGATGCTCACCGTGCGGTGGCTCCCCTGGGCGCTCCGCGCCAATGCGCGGGATGCGCGTGAGGAGCGGTCTCGACATCGCATCTGCGGGCGGCGGCTGCGCGTCGGGGACTGGGTGCGGGTCTCATTCGAACATCCACGGTCTGGCCATGTCTGCGAGGGGTGGACGGACGTCGAGAGCCTGCTCACCGCCGTGGACGCCGAGGCGGAGTGATCGCCCCGTCGGCGTTCGCGTGAAGCCGTGAGGCGCCCGTGCCAGTTCGTGAAGCCAGAGAGGTTCGGCGGGCGGGCGAGGGGGGTCCGCCCGCTGCGGCTCGCTCGGCGCGGTGGGCCCATTCGCGCAGGGCCGTCTCGGTCAGGTTGCGATCGACTGCGACCTGGCCGATCGAGCGGTCGCCGACCCGGCAGAGGTGCACGGCCTCCACCTTGAACTCGGGCGTGAAGGTCCGCCGTCGGCCGGGCTTCATGGGGCCTCGTTCTCCGCCAGGGACGCCTCTTGTGAACGTCGTCCGTTCCGGTCACGGTCGTCGACAAACCCTCCAGGACGATGGCCGACGGCAACGCGGCGACGCGACGCACGATGCCCCCAAAGGTCCCGCGGGGAGCGGCACGCGTTCACGGCGGCCCCGCGCGCAGAGCTCTTGACGGGCCGGCGGGAGCTGCGCTTCCATCCGCGCGATGAGACGAGGGAGCGCGCGCCCGATCGTGCTTGCGTGGGTTGTGGTGGGCTGCGCGGTGCCGCGTTCGGCGCCGCCCGACGACGTTACGCCTTCGTCCGAACTCGCGCCCGATGCGGATGCCGAGGCGCGCGACGCGGATGCTGCGGAGCCCGACGCGGATGTTGCAGCGCTCGACATCGCGCTCGATCTCTCGACGTCCGACGCGGACGCTGCCGCGCCGGAAGCCGCCGTCGATGCCCCGCGCCTCGACGCCACCGCGGACGCGACGCCCGACGCCGTGCCTGACGTTGCCCCCGACGCGGCGCCCGACGCGCCCTGTACGATGTGCGGGGCGGTCTGCGTCGACCTCCAGACCAGCGGGACGAACTGCGGTCTCTGCGGGCGCTCGTGCACCGGCGGGACGAGCTGCTTCGCGGGCCGCTGCACCAACCGGGACGTGCGTCTGATGGCCCTCGGCGTCCGGCACACCTGCGCGTCGACGCAGCCCGCGGGGTCGGTCCGGTGCTGGGGTGACAACAGCGCGGGGCAGCTCGGCGACGGAACCACCATCTCCGCAGATCGGCCGCCCACCGCGGGCCTGCTGATGGGTGTCCAGGCGATCGGGCTCGGCGAGCGCCACACCTGCGTCGGGGTGCCCGGCGGTCGCTTGTGGTGCTGGGGCGCCAACGACCGTGGCCAGCTCGGCACCGGCACGATGAGCGACGCGCGCGAGCCAGTGATGATCACCTCGCCGATGTCCGGCGGCGAGATCAGCGCCGGCGTCGGACACACCTGCGTCCTCGACTACAGCGACATCTCGGCGAAGTGCTGGGGGCTCAACGATCGGGGCCAGCTCGGCGACGGCTCGACGACGTCACGCCCCAGCGCGGCCGGCGTCACGGGCTCGATCATGGCGCTCCGCATGACGGCGGGCAGCGCCCACTCCTGCACTCGCACTTCGGATGGCTTCGTCTACTGCTGGGGGCACAACGGCTTCGGCCAGCTCGGGGACGGCACCACCACCGACCGTCCGGCCCCGACGCGGGTGCCGGGGCTGTCGTCGATCACGCAAATCAGTGCGGGCCCCGGGCCGGTCACATCGTCAGCGGCGGGACCGGCCGCGAGCCACACCTGCGCGCTTTCGATGGGCGGTCTCGTCCGTTGCTGGGGGAGCAACGGCTTCGGGCAACTCGGTGACGGCACGCGTACCGACCGGGCGTTCCCCGTCGAGGTGCGCCCGGACATGACCTTCACCGCAGTCGCGGCGGGGGGGTGGCACACCTGCGGGCTCCTCGGCGACGGCCGGGTGATGTGCTGGGGGCGCAATGACGCGGGCCAGCTTGGCGACGGCACGACCGCCGACCGGCAGGCGCCCGCCGCCGTGGTCGACCTCCCACCCGCACAAGCCATCGCCGCGGGCGGGCGCCACACCTGCGCCGTCACGCGCACCAACCTCATGTACTGCTGGGGCGACAACGCGAGCGGCCAGCTCGGAGACGGCACCCGGGTCGCGCGCCCGCGACCGGTCGCCGTCCTGTTCTGAAGGGAGCGCCATGAAGGCTTCGCCATCGATCCGAACGCTGCTCGCGCTTGCGCTGGCGGCCTGCTCGAGCCCGCGGCAGGCGCCGCCGGACGACGACGCTCCGGCCGCCGAGGCCGCCGCTGACATCGCCCCCGACCTCATCGAGGCGGACGCCGCGCCGGACGTGGCGCCCGATCGCCTACTCGACGCGGCGCCCGATGTCACGCCCGACGCGGCGCCCGATGCCGCGCCCGACGTCGCACCCGATGCAGCGCCCGACGTCGCGCTCGACGCGGGCGACGCGGCGTCGGACGCCCCACGCGACGCAGTCGACGTGGCCGATGCGGCCGACGCGGCGGAGGCTGGCTGCACCGGCCCCGGGCAGCAAGTGTGCGGCACCCGCTGTGTCGACACGCTCTCCGATGCGGCCAACTGCGGCGCGTGCGGGATGCGCTGCGCGGGCGGCGGGTCGCCGATCTGCCAGGCGGGGCGCTGCCACCTGCCGGTGACGTCGCTCTTCCTCGGCGCTCGCCACACCTGCGCGGGCCCGATGGGCGGCCCCGCGTGGTGCTGGGGTGACAACGCGAACGGGCAGGTGGGCGACGAGACCACCGCGCCGCGCTCCCGCCCGACCCTCATCGCGGGGGTCACCTGGCAGAGCCAGGTGGCGGCCGGGGGCAGCTCGTCGTGCGCGCTCGTCGACACGCCGTCGCTGTTCACCCCGCGGTGCTGGGGCGCCAACGACGCGGGGCAGCTCGGCGACGGCACAATGATGGAGCGCCGCCTCCCAACGGCCACGATGCTGCCGCGCGGCAGCTTCATCCGCCTCGGGTGGAGCCACGGCTGCCTGAAGCGGGACAGCGATCTCGCGGTGGTGTGCTGGGGCGCCAACACCTTCGGCCAGCTCGGCAACAGCACTCGCACCGCGAGCCTCGCCGCGGTGCCGGTGATGGGCGCCGAGTCAGCGCCGCTCAACCTCACGGTGGGCAGCTTCCACAGTTGCCTCAGCCAGACGACAGGGGCGGCCTGGTGCTGGGGCCACAACGGCTTCGGGCAGCTCGGCGACGGCACCAACGCCGACCGCGCCGTCGCCACGCGCGTCCTCCGGATCGCCGACGTGAACCGCATCGCCGCGGGCGGCGCCTCGGTCGCCGCCGCCGGGGGTGAGAACGCCGCCCACACCTGCGCGGCCCTCGGCGACGACACCGTCCAATGCTGGGGCTCCAACGGGTTCGGCCAGCTCGGCGACGGCACCACGACCTCGTCCAACATCGCCGTCCCGGCGCGGGTGACCTTCGCTATCAGCGATGTGGCCGCCGGCGGCTGGCACACCTGCGCGATCGCCCGCGCCGATGGGCGGGTGTTCTGCTGGGGTCGCAACGACGCTGGCCAGCTCGGCGACGGCACCACCACGCAGCGAAACACCCCGGTCGAGGTCGTCGGCCTGCGCGGCGTGACGGCCATCGCCGCCGGCCTCCGCCACACCTGCGCGATGTTCGGCGGGCGAGTGCGCTGCTGGGGCGACAACGCCGTCGGCCAGCTCGGCGACGGCTCCACCACCCCGCGCAGTACCCCGGTCGACCCGCTGTTCTGACCCACGGAGATCCTTCGATGCAGCACCGAATCAGCGCCGCCCTCCTCTGCGCGGCCCTCGTCACGGCGACCCTCGCCGCGGGCGCGCAGGCCACCGGCGACCAGGAGATCCGCCGCGGCCTCGAGCTCCGCCGAGCTGGCCACGACGACGAGGCGCTCGACGCCTTCCGCCGCGCCTGGGAGCTCGACCGCTCGCCGCGTGCCCGGGCCCAGATGGGCTTCGCCGAGCAGGCCCTCGGCCGCTGGGCCGACGCCGACGCGCACGTCCGCGAGGCTGGCGCGGCCGCCACAGACCCGTGGGTCGTGCGCAACCGCGCCGCCATCGACACCGCCATCGCCGTCATCGACCAACACATGGGGCGCCTCGACGTGCGCGGCATGCCCGTCGGCGCGGCGGTCTTCGTCGACGGGCGCCCGGTCGGCACGCTTCCCCTCGCCCAACCGCTCCGCCTCGTCGCGGGCAACGTCTCGCTCACGCTCCGCGCCGACGGGTTCGCCGAAGCGACGCGCGCCGTGACCGTCCCGCCCAACGGGATGGCACGCGAGACCGTCGAATTGCACCCTGTCGCGCCCGCACCGACGACGCCCGCGGCGCCCGCCTCGCCTGCGGCGCCCACCTCGCCTGCGGAGCCTCCGCAGCCGCTGCCCGTCGCCCCCGTCGACCCTTCGCACACTTCGCCGCGGCGGACGATCGGGTGGACACTGGTCGGGGTGGGCGGCGCGGCGATTTTGGGGGGCCTGGTCGCGCAGGTCATCCGCGAGGGGCGGATCTCGGAGTTCAACGCCAACGCCGCATGCCGGGAGTACCAGGGGGCGGTCTACGGCGGCGGCGCCTGCACCGACCTCTACGGCTCGGCCGAGAACGCACAGACGGGCGCGATCGTCGCATTCGCGGCGGGCGGCGCGCTGGCCGCGGTTGGCGCGGTGTTGGTGCTCACCGCGCCCTCGCGCCGCGTGACGGCGGCCGCGCTCTCCTGCGCGCCTTCGCTCGCCGGCGCCTCCTGCCGCTTGGCCTTTTAAACAATCAGTCGACGAGGGGCGAGCCGTTGACGCCGGTCGGCGGCGCGGCGACTCCGGTCGCAGGCGGCCGCCGCACGGGGGCATGCGTCGGCGCGACGCGCGGTGGCACTCGAGGCGCCGTCGTGCGGGGTGGCGCGGTGGGCGCGACCGGCGCGAACGCGACGAGGGCCACACGCTCCGGCGGCGGCGCGTCGCGGAAGGTAAGAGCCTGTGCCTCGTGGCCCGCGGCGGTGACGCGGAGCGTGTGGGTCGCGCCGTCGAGTGCGAAGGAACGTACCAGCGCGCCGACGCCTGCGGGGACCCCGTCGACCTCCAGGCTCGCGTTGTCGGGCGTCGCCTGCACGCGGACTTCATATTGGCGCTGCGCGACCAGCGACGGCGGGGGCGCGGCCAGCGCGGCCGCAGCGGGGGCAACTGGCGGGGTACCCCGGAGCGAGCGCGCCGCGACGAACCCGATGGCCACGAGCGCCGCGACGACCGCGAGCGCCGCCATGGGGCCAGGCGGTCGGCGCGGCGGGGCTGGCGGCGCGGAGACGAGGCCGGGCTGGAGCGTCGAGGCGACCGGCGCCGGCGAGGGCTGCGAGGCGGGCGTCACGCGCGGCGCGACGCCGGGGGCCGCGATGGTGTCGGCGGCCGGTGTACCACGGAGGAGAGCGGCGGGCGGGTTCTCGCCGAAGACGCGGCGCCAGACAGCCGCGACCTCCTCGCTCGCGAAAGGGAGGAGCTCGCGCCCGAGCGCGGACACCGCGGGGAAGCGAGCGCCCGGGTCGCGCTGCATCGCGCGAATGACAGCGGCCTCCAGCGCGGGGGGGACGGAGGGCTCGAGCGACGCGGGCGGCGGCGCGACGCCGGTCACGATCGCGTTGAGCACGGCGTAGAGGGTGTCGCCGTCGAAGGGGACGCGGCCGGTGAGGGCCTCGTAGAGGATGACCCCGAGGGCGTACTGATCGCTGTGAGGGCCGACGCCTCGGCTCCCCTGCGCCTGCTCGGGAGACATGTAGTGGGGCGTGCCGAGGAGGGCGGAGGTCGCGGTGAGGGCCTTGGGGCGGCCGGCGTCTTCGACCTTCGAGATGCCGAAGTCGAGCACCTTGGGGACCACCATCCCGTCGCGCGTCCGCGCGAGGAAGACGTTGTCGGGCTTGAGGTCGCGGTGGACGATCCCCTCCGCGTGGATGGCCGAGAGCGCAGCGATCACGGGCAGCATCATGTCGGCCACTTCGCGTGCGCCCAGGCGCCCGCCGCGCTCGATGCGCCGCGCCAGGCTCTCCCCGTCGAGAAACTCCATCACCAGGTACGGGACCTCGCCCTCCACCCCGACGTCCGTCACGTCGACCACGTTGGGGTGCCGGATCTGCGACGCCGCCTTGCCCTCCTGGAGGAAGCGCGCGCGTACCCCCGCGTCCCGCGCGATCTGCGGTAGGAGCGTCTTCAGCGCGACCCGCTTGCCGAGCCCCACGTGCGTGGCCTCATACACCGCGCCCATGCCGCCCTCGCCGAGCAGGCGCACGATGGTGTAGTTGCCAAACTGCTTGCCCGGGGGGAAGGTCCCTTGCGCCCCGGCATCCTCTCGCGCCGCGTCCTCCGCGATCGTCATGGTGGCGGATGGTGCCACAAGTGCCGCGGGTCGTACGAGGGCGCGTCGTCAACGCTGGCCCCGGGAGTCGATGGTCGCAAAAGGCGGTCGCGCCGCCGCCACCACAGTGACACTGCGCGACATCCAGCCGGTGTACACACCCTCAGGCTGCCACGAAGTTCGGCCATCTGCTCGATGACGAGGGGCGTGAGCACGCGCTGCACCCACGGGTCGTACGCGCGGCGGTTGCCGCCACGAAACCGCGGCAGCCGCCGCGCTATGAGGGTCCGGTACTGCGCCCGGGCCACCCAGAATCGCGCCGTCGCCTCCCGCGCTTCGCACGCCGGCGATCCTCCGAGGGCCACTGCGCGCCGGCAGGTCGCAGCTGCGCCCGTCTCGTCGCCCGCCGCTCGCAGCGCGTCGCCCAGCACCACCAGCGCTCGCCCCCGTAGCCGCGTGCTCGTGCCGCCGTCGGCGCAGTTCCCCACGCGTCGCTCGCGCACCGACGGCGCTCCCGTAGCGGCCGCGCCCCGGGCGCGCGTAGCATCGGCGGGATGGGCACCGCGAACCACTCGTACCCTCCCTCGCAGGGGCCCTACCGCGCGCCGCGCCTCGCGGCCCCATCGCCACCACGTCCGCGCTGGCCCGCCGCCCTCGCCGTCACCGCGCTCGTCGCGGGCGCCGCCGCCGTCGCGCTCGTCCCGCGCCGCCGCGCTCCGCCGCGCCCCGCCGTCCCCGGCGACGCCGGGACCTTCGGCGCCCCGGTTCTCCACGCGAGCCGGCTGATCGGCGACAGCTTCGCCTGCGCCCTCACGCGCGTCCGCGGCGGGCGATCGCAGGTGGTGTGCGACGCCGCGCGCACGGTGACCGCGCGAGGCGAGACGCGCGAGGTGCCGCGCGCCTGGTACACCGACGAGCTCACGGCGGTCTTTCCCGCGTCCGATCGTCGCGACCGCACCGCCTGGGGAACCTGGAACAGCGAGGCGTTGCACCACCGCGCCGGCGTGATCGCCACCGGGCGGCGGCGCGACGGGCAGTGGCTCTCCTTCCGCAACGACGACGCGACCGGGCAGGCCGTCGACCTGCCCTCCCTCGGGGCGCGCGGCGCCCTCGTCGAGCTCCGGTACGCCGCGGAGACGATGCACGGGGGCAACTGCGGCATGGACTGGCGGCCCGCCTCGTCGTGGGTCGCGCGCGCGGCCGACGGCGCGCTCCTCGCCCTGCCCGATGAGTATGGGGGCGCGCACCTGGAGTGGCGCACGGTGCTCGAGCGCCACGCCGACGTCCGCGCGGTCGCGCTCGACGGGCTCGCCTACTGCGCGATCGCCCGAGGGAGCGAGGTGCTCTGCGGCTGGCTCCCCTGGACCGATGAACTCGAGACGCTCGCCCCCGTGCGCGCGTCCATCCTGGCGCAGCCGGGCCTCGTCGAGGTAGCGCTCCGCGACGGGGTGGTCTGCGCGCGCGGCGGCGCCGGCGTCCGCTGCCAGACGGCGTTCCGCAGGCCGGCGCGGGAGGTCGCGGTGCGCGCGCCCGGCTTCGAGGGGGCAGCGACGGCGATGGCCTTCGGCGTGAGCGACCTGTGCATCGCCGACGCGCGAGGGCGCTGGTGGTGCGACGAGACGTCCGACCGCGGCGGATCCCCGCCTCCGCGCTTTGTGTTCGACGACGGCCGAGACCTCGATCGTGCCCGCTCCCTGGCCCACGCGTCCGCGCTCGACGGCGCCGTCGAGGTGGCCTTCGCCGACACGACGGGCTGCGCGCGTTGGCCGTCGGGGGCCGTCCGTTGCTGGGGGCAACGGGCGCGCGGGCGCCACGTCTGGGTGCGGGAGGCCGCGACGGAGATAACCTCGCTGCGCGGCGCGACTTCGCTCGACGTCGACGGGGGGACGGTCTGCGCCGTTCGGGACGGACATCTCTGGTGCGCCGGGAGCGAAGTGCGCTCGCCCGAAGGGTGGCGGCGCCCGTCGCCGGTCGAAGTCCGGCTGCCGTGGGTCGCGCGCGCGGTCGCCCTTGACGGCGGAGTCGCCTGCGTCGCGGGGGAGGGGGTGTGGTGCGGCGGCGTCACGACGGCTGACGTCTCGCCGCACCCCCGTGCGGTCAGGTTTCCGGCTCGCGGCGCGGTTCGCTCGTTTCGAAGATTCGCGCACGGCCTGTGCGCGGTGACGGAGCGGGGCGAAGCGTGGTGTCGAAGTCAACGGGCCCCCGAAGTCGACTTCGTGCGCGTCAACGCCCTCGAAGGTGGAGAGCGACTCGTCGAGCAGAATGAGGCCGTCTGCGCCATCCGCGCGGGGGTGATCGTCGGGTGCCACTCCGACCTGGACTGGCGTGAGCTCCCGCCGTCGGGCTCGCGGCACACCCCGGACGTGCAGACCTTCCCCACGGGCGTGCCGGCCGCGCTCGGCGAGGTGGTGGAGAGCGCCGGCTTCGGGGGGTGCGTCCGCGGCGCGACCGGGCGTGTCGCGTGCCCGACCGCGACAGCGTACGAGATCGTCCCGGGGGTCGAGCGGGCCCGCGTCGTCCGCGGCCGACGCGAATTCGGGTGCGCGCTCACCGAGGCCGGTGCCGTCTTGTGCTGGGGCTCCAACGAGGCGGGTCTCCTCACCGCCGACGAGGCCGCCCGTGGCCCGCGCCTCATCCCCCTCGCGCGCTGACGTCGGTGGCACCCGGTCAAGGATCGCTCCTCCCGTGCGGTAGCGCGCCGTCCGTCGGTCACCGCCGAGCGTGCGCGAGCAGGCGATGGACGGGCGGGGGCGGCGGTTCGTCACCGAGGCAGGATCGGGCGTCGAAGCCGACGGCCTGCGCCCGGCCCGCCGTGATCCACAGCAGCACGGCTTCGTGGCGGATTCGCTCGCTGTCGCCGGAGGCGAGTGCTCGGCGCAGCGCGCCCTCCCGCCCTTCGAACTGCAGGCGAGCGCGCGCAGCTCGATCAGCTGGTGATGCCCGCGGGCGGGACCCGAAGTCGTCAACGGAGGCCCAGATCGAGCACGCGGAGCGGCGTGGGATCAGGCCGAATGCCGGCCTCAGGGCCGCACGGGTACGCGCGCGAGGGCCGCGCGCAGGTCGCGCAGGGCCGCCGCGATGCCTCGTTGGCGTGACAGAGCGCGCGCGAGCGAGCCCAGTGTGGGGGCGGTTCGCGCGTCGATCACGACGCTGTCGGGGAGGCGCGAGAGCACGAAGTGTACGCGCAGCGAGAGCACGTCGAAGGTCCGCGCGTCCGCGGCGCGGGCGTGAACTTCGACGCGGCGCATCTCCGCACCGCGGCCTACGTCGCTCGTCGCGGAGCACCGCGTCGGCCGCGGCGCCGTGCACGCGCAGCACCTCGATGCGCCCCTCGATGCGGAACGCGGGCGACTGGACGACGATCTGCGGGCCCACCACGTCGACCCAGGTGACGCGTGCGGCCGCCGCGGCGACCTTGCGGCGTCGGAGGTCGAGCGAGGGCGCGGGGGTGACCGCGGCGGTTCAGTCGACCGTGCGCTGGTTGATCGCGCGGTGCGTCTCGGCCCGGCCGAACGCCTATCGCCCATGGCCTCGCAGGCGAGCGTGAGGTCGTGCGCGGAGTGGTTGCGGTCGGGGCTCTCGTCGCGCCGTGAAGAGCGCCGCGCGGTCACATCGCGGGGCGAACGAGCACGCCGGGTCGCGGCATCCCGCCGGGCGTCTGCGCGGAGGTGAACGCGGCGTTGGTGACGTACATCGACGACGCGCCGCCGCCGAGCGAGCCGAAGGCGATGGACGCGGGCGAGTCGAGCAGGCCGCCGCGCTCCAGGGCGGTGACGGCGGCGCCGTCGAGCGACACGCGGGTGACGGCGTTGGCCGCGTTGGCGGCGACGTAGAGGGCGCCGTCGGGGCCGCGGGTGAGCCCGTCGGCGCCGGCGAGGGCCGCGCAGTTCTGCGCGACGTGCACCACGGGCGTGCCCGCGGCGCCGCCCGCGGCGATGGGGACGCGCACCACCGTGGCGCGGTCGGTGTTGGTGACGTAGACGTTCATCCCCGCGGCGTCGTAGACGAGGCCGTTGGCGCCGATGGGGAAGCCCGCGCCGGGGCCGCAGGGGTTGGCGCCCATCACGCCGGTGAGGAGGGTGTTTGTCACCCACGGCGTCACCGTCATCCCGTCGGGCGAGACGCGGAGCACGCTCCCGCTCGCCGAGTCGGTGACGTAGAGGTTGCCGGCGGGGTCGAAGTCCATGCCGTTGGGGAAGTTCATCCGGCCCATCGGGTCTCGGGCGAAGAGGGTGGCCGTGCCGCCCGCCGCGGGGACGCGGTAGACGCCCGCCTGGAAGGCCGTCCCGAAGCTCGGCGCGGCCGCGTACAGGTTGCCCGCGCCGTCGAAGATGAGCCCGAGGAGGTAGCCGTTGGGCGCCGCGGGGTTGGTCGACGGGGGGATCGGCACCTGCGCGAAAACAGTGGCCGCGCCCGACGGGTCGATGCGGAGGATCTGCCCCGTCGGCGCGAGGCCGACGTAGAGCGCGTTGTTGCGCAGCGCGATGCCCTCGGCGAGCTGGCCCATCCCCGCGCTGAGCTGGGTGAGGAAGCGGAGGTTCGCGCCCGCGTCGGGGGCGGCGTCGGGCGTCGCGTCCGCGGCGTCGTCGGTTGCGGCGTCGGCGGTGGGGGTCGGGGTGGAGTCGCCGCAGCCCATCGCGAAGGCGACGAGGGAAGCGGCCAGGCCCATGGTGCGTCGGAGGTCGTTCATGCGGCGGAAGCTGCGCCTCGCCGCGGCCGCTGACGAGACCCGAGGAGGGAACAACATTCGTTCCCAAAGAGAACAGTGGTTTCATCCAGGGGAGGAATCAGCGCGCGTGCGCGACGATGTGGTCGACGAGGGCGCGGGCGTGCGCGCTCAGGCCCTGCTTCGGGTACACGAGCGAGAAGCGGCGCGTGCGGCCCGCGTGGGCGGTGAGCACCTCGGCGAGGGCGCCGTCGCGCAGCTCGCGCTCCACCATGAAGCGGAAGGCCTGGCAGACGCCGACGCCCGCGCAGGCGAGCGCGATGACGCCGAGCGGGTCGTCGAGGGTGCGGTAGGGGCTCTCGGGCACGTACTCCCGGTCGGGGTTGGCGAGCAGCCACGGGAGCACGCGCCCCGCGCGCGGGAGCACGAAGGGGAGGAGCGTGTGGGCCGCGAGGTCATCGACGGAGCGCGGCCTGCCCCGCGCGGCGAGGTACTGCGGGCTCGCGAAGAAGCCCAGCGGCGGGTCGCCGAGGCGGCGGGCGACCATCCCCGCGTCGTGGAGGGGGCCGAGGCGGACGGCGAGGTCGAAGCCCTCGCGCACGAAGTCGACCACCTGGTTGCTCACCTGGACGTCGAGTTCGACGCCGGGGTGGGCCCGCGTGAACTCCCCGAGCGTCGGGAGCACCCGCTGGAGGCCCCACGTCGTGGGGACGCTCATGCGCACCCGCCCGCGGAGCGGGCCTCGCGCGTGGAGGGAGGCCTCCGCGCGCGCGAGCTGGTCGAGCGCCGGCGCCACCTCGGCGTGGTAGCGCTCGGCCGCGGGCGTCGGGCGGAGCGAGCGCGTCGTGCGGCGGAAGAGCGTCACCCCGAGCTGGGCTTCGAGCTTCGCGACGGCGCGGCTCACCGCGGCGGGCCGCAGGTGCAGCGAGCGGGCGGCGGCGGTGAACGACCCCTCGCGGACGGTGGCGCAGAAGGCGCTGAGCAGCGACAGGGAGACATCGGGCGAAGCGGCCATCGGGCGCTCTCCTCCGGCGGTGATTCATTCAGGGAGCGAACAAGTGATTCATTCTGTATGAGCCTACCGCGAGGGGCGGTGCGGGGCCATCTTCTCGCTCGTCCAAGACGATCCACCCCCCACGGAGACCGCGCCATGAACCGCACCCCCCGCGTCCTCATCGTCCTCACGAGCCACGACCGCCTCGGCACCACGGGCCGCGCCACCGGCGCCTACCTGCCGGAGCTCAGCCACCCCCACGCGGTGTTCGCCGCGTCGGGCTTCGACGTCGATTTCGCGTCGGTGAAGGGCGGGCGCGTCCCGCTCGACGGCGTCGACCGCAAGGACCCGGTCAACGCCGCCTTCCTCGACGACGCCGCGCTCGTGGCGCGCCTGCACGACAGCCTCGCGCCCGCGGCGATCGACCCGTCGCGCTACGACGCCATCTTCTACGCGGGCGGCCACGGCACCATGTGGGACTTCCCCGACGACGCCACCCTGGCCTCCGTCGCCGCGGCCATCTGGGCGCGCGGCGGCGCGGTGGGCGCGGTCTGCCACGGCCCCGCGGCGCTCGTGAACGTCCGGCTCTCCGACGGCGAGCCGCTGGTGGCGGGGCGCGAGGTGGCGGCCTTCACCAACGACGAGGAGCGGGCGGTGGGGCTGGCGGAGGTGGTCCCCTTCCTGCTCGCCGACGCGCTCACGGCGAAGGGGGCGAAGCACCGCCCCGCCGCCAACTGGCAGCGCCAGGTGGTGACGAGCGGTCGGCTTGTCACCGGGCAGAACCCCGCCTCCGCCCGCGGCGTCGCCGAGGCGATGGTGACGGTGATCCAGCAGACCGCGCGCTGAGCTGAGGGCGCGGGGTCAGCGGGAGAGCGCTTCGCCCGTCGCGGGAGCCTCTCCCGCGCCGAGCCGCTCGCACAGCGCAGGGAGCGCGACCTCGGCCGCCGCGCGGACGCGCACGGCGTCGGCCGCGCCGTCACGGGCGCCGGGGTCGACGTCGAAGAAGGGGACGCCGCGCGCCCGCGCCCGCTCGACCACCAGCGCGGTCACCCCCACCGAGAACGACGTCCCCACGCACACGATCACCGCGGCCCGCTCGACCGCCTCACGCACCCGCGTGATCTCGTAATCCTCGTGCTCGGCGTAGTACTCGTCGAAGAAAAGGACGTGCGGGCGCACGAGGGCGCGGCACGCCGGGCAGCGCGGCGCGTTGTCGTCCGTCGGACGGCGGAGGAAGCGCACGATCTCCTCCTCCCCGAAGGCGAGCGACCCCCGCGGCGCCGCGTGGACACAGCCCGCGCGGGTGCAGCGGGCGCGGCGGCCGTCGCCGTGGACGGCGACGAGGCGCGACGAGCCGGCCGCCCGGTGGAGGCCGTCGATGTTCTGGGTGACGAGGAGGAAGTCGCCGCCGCGCGCCGCCTGCCAGCGTTCGAGGGAGACGAGCGCGCGGTGGGCAGGGTTGGGGTGCGCGTGGCGCATCCCGTCGCGGCGGGCGATGTGCCAGGCCCACGCCCGGCCGGGGCGCCGCTCGAAGAAGACGCGCTGGGCGTACTTGATCGAGTTCACTGTCCACGTGGCGTTCTCGTCCGTGCCGCGGTAGGTGGCGATGCCGCTGGCGAGGCTCACGCCGGCGCCGGTCACGACGAGGATGAGGCCGTCACGCGCGGCGTCGAGGGCGAGGGCAAGGCGTTCGGCGGTGTCCATGTGAAGGGGGCCGGAGGCGTAGCGCGGCGCGGACGGAGCGTCCACGCGCGTCAGCGCACGACGCGGGTGGGAGCCTCCGCGGAGACCGGCGCGGGTGCGCCCGGGCCGAGTTGACCGCGGTGGTTGGTGCCCCGGCACCACGCGGCGTCGTTCAGCACGTCGCCGGGGGGCGGGGGGAGTCATCGCTGCGCCTCGCATCGAGCGCGTGGCACGTCACCGCGCCGCTCCCATGGCGAACGGGGCACAGCACCGAGGCGCTCCGTGCGCCGCGGCGATGTTGTCGCCGTAGGGGATCCCGGCGAGCCGACGCGCGCAGCCTGCACGGTCGTCGAAGACCAGCCCATGGCGGAGTCGAAGGGGCCGTCCGCGTGGTCGCAGCTCCCGTCCGCGACGGCGTCGAGGCGCTCGACGGGCGCCCGCGTGCTGACGCGCCGCGCGCGGGAGCGGCGCGTGGTGAGGGCCGAGGCGGGCGTCTCGTGTCCCCTGGCGTAGAGTGAGCCGTCGCTGGTGACGGCGAGCCACGTCCCGGCGCGGTCGCCTTGCGCGAGCTGTTTTCGACGCCGGCGAGGGGACGCCGTCACCTCGGTCGTTGACGGGCGTCGCGCCGCGGTGCTGTCATTCTCGTCGATGCGGTGCGCGGTGTGGACGCTCGGCTCTCTGGCGCTCGCGATCGCCTGCGCGCGCCGCGGGGTGATCGCGCCGCCCCGCGCGGTCCTCGCCGCGCCGCCCGTCGCGAACACGGGCGTGGTGGTTCTGCCGGCGTACGGCCGGCGCCTCGTTGCGGTGGAGCCCGACGGGTCGAGCGACGTCCTCCTCTCGGGGGGCGTTCGGGCCAACATGCTCGACGACGCGGTCCGCGTCGCGCCGCAGGGCTTCGTCGCCGACGTCGCCGCCGCCTGGCGGACCCGCGCGGGTTGGGTCTTCATCGCGCGGGACGGCGCCACCGCGCGGAGCGGCACCTTCCTCGGGCCCCTGACGCGGATGCGCGACCTCGACGCCGTGCTCCGCTACGGCGATGGCGGCGTCGACAACCAGCGTCCGCACGGGATCGTCCTCGCGGTCGACCGCCACGGCGTCGCGTGGTCGACCGACGGCGCGAGCGACTGGGCCCCCATCACACTCCCGCTGCCCGGGCGCGCGATCGAGGTTGCCGCGGCGCCCCCCGGGCAGGGCGTCATCCTGGTCGAGGGCGGCTACCTCGTCCACACCTTCGACGCCGGCCGCTCCTGGGGACGCGTCCGTGGCGTCCGCGCCACCAGCCTCCAGACGTGGGGCGAAAGGCTCCTCACCCCCGGCGGCCGACTCGACCTCGCGTCGCACGCGCTCGTGCCGGGCGAGGGAGAGCGCCGTGACGACCCCCTCCTCAACGAGCGCGTGCTCCTCACGACGGGGGGCGCAGACCTCTGGGCGGCCGACCCGCGCTACGTCGATGCTGTCGTGTGGCTCCAGCTCGCGGATGGCAACCTCGTGGGCGAGGACGGCGCGCTCGTCTTCTACGACGGTGCCACGGGCCGGGTGGTCGCGCGTCGCGAGGTGCCGCCCAGCGGGCAGCCGGGCACCCACGGGCTCACGGCGCTGCCCGACGGGTCGCTCCTGGTGCGACGCGACTCCGTCGACGGCGAACGCGTCCTCCGCTTCGCGAGCGATGGGACGAGCTTGCCGGCCGAAGGCGCAGTCGAGCCGCCCGTCGTCCCGCCGTCCGAGCGGCCACCGGCGCCGCCCGAAGGCGTCACCCTGCCACCCGGCGTCGAGGCGTGGGCCTTCGCGGGGGACCGGGGGATGGCCTGGCGCGTCGACCCGTTGACCTTCCATCGAACCGTCGACGGGGGGCGCACCTGGACGCCTTGGCGGCTCCCCATCGACGGCGTCGCGGAGGGGTGGCGCTTCGCGGGCGACCAGCTGAACGCCGCTCGCTGCTCCCGCTGGCGATGCGTGATCGGTCGGATCGTCGTCTGGGGCTGGGGCGACGACGGCGGCCCGCCGTCCCTCTTCGCGCGCCGCGAGTCCGCGCCGGAGCCCCGCGCGTTGCCTCCGTGGCCCGACCTCGACGCGCTCCGCGCGCTGCGCTGCACGCCGGGCCCGGGCGTCCGCGCGCTGCCCCCGTACGGCCCGTCGCCGGTCGCGGCGCGGCGGCTGGTGGCGCCGGGGCCCGGCGGCGAGGTCGAGCTGCGGTGGTGGCGTGACGCGGGCGACCGACCGCACGGCTCCATCCGGTGGCGCGGGGTCGACGCGACAGGGCCGTGGGTCACCGCGCCCGTCGCCTGGGACGACCTCGCGTCCGAGATGATCCGCGCGGACACGTCGGCGCCATCGGCCCTCACGCCGATCGAGCTGGCGCGCGACCGCGCCACGATCCGCCTCAGCCTCTTCGGCGGGAGTCGCCTCGTGACGGTGCTCGCGCGCCCGTCGCGCCCCGCCCGCACCGTGGAGTCCCCCCACGCTCACCTCATCGAGCTGGCCGACGGGCCGAGCGTGCTGGACCTATCGCACGATCGCAGCGCGACCCTCCTCCCCTTCGAGCGCCCCGCCGACGCGGAGGATCGAAGCGCCATGCCGACGCTGTGGTTCTCGCGCGAGGAGCTCCTCCGCAGCGTCGTGGGCGAGCTGGAGTGGCGCCACCCACGGCGCGGGGACGCGCCGGCCTTCGACACCTATGCGGTCGCGAACACCTGGGCGGCGCTCTCCTTTGTCGCCCGCCGCGGGCGGACGACGGGCGTCCTCACGGTGACCGACGAGGCGCGCCGTGAGGCCGTCCTCCACCCGCTCGACGACGGTGGTGAGCCCGCCGCGGTCGCGCTCCCCGAGCGGTCGGCGCCGCGGGCGTGTGCGGGGGCCGCCGGCCCCGACGACCTCACGCTCGTCCACCGCGTCGGCGACGGTCCTTCGTGGGGGCTCGCGGGCGAGGGGGGCTCCCTCACGTACACGCTGGAGCTCGGCGCGGACGGGCTCTGCCTCCGCCGCGTCGAGGGCTCCGACGGGCGCGTCGGGGTCACCCTCGAGGCCCGCGCCGACGGCGCCATGGCCGGCTGGACCACCGCGGGAGGGCGGCAGCGCGAGCTCCGGTGCGCGCCGTGACCGCGCGGCGCGTCGTTGCGCTGTGGGCCGCCCTGGCGGCGTGCGCCTCGCAGAGCGCGCCGGTGCGCGCGACCGCCCCGCTCGCGTCCAGGGCCACGCCGCTGGTGCCCGCGCGGGTGTTCGTGCAGGGCGCGATCGACCGCGAACACAACCGGGTTTGCGTGACGGTCGAGGGCGACGACGGCGCCGAGCGCATGCTGCGAGCGGGCGTGCGGGAAGAGATCCGCGAGGGCACGACGCGCCGCGCCGCGGTGCGCCTCGCGGGTGCGCCCGACCTGGTGTTCCACGACGCGGCGGGGTGGCACTTCTTCTCCGCGCGCAACCGCTGGCGGGCCGCCACCTTCCTCGGTGAGCCGGAGCAGGTGCAGCGCCTCCGGCGCGGCGTGGTGGGGCGCGGCGTCGGGCGCCCCGTGGCGCTCCGGGACGGCGCCATCGAGGGCATGGACGTCCCCGGCACCGTGATGGACGCGGCCTTCGTCGACGACCGCACCGGCGTGGCCGTGGTGGAGCCCGGCGTCGCGCTCTTTACCGAAGACGGCGGTGCGACGTGGCGCCCGCTCCGCGTCGACGACGCGCTGACCGACGTGCTGGCGACCCCGGCGGGGGTCTTCGTCGAGGGGCGGAATCGCTGGCGCCTCGACGCAGGCGCGTCGATCGCCGCGGGCGGCGCCTTCCCCGAACGCAGGTGGTGCCCCTCCAACGACGAAGCGGGCTCACCCGAGGTGCCAGACGTCGGCGACGAGGCCCAACCGCAGCGGCTCGACCCTGGGCTGCGCTGGGCCGACGACGCTCGCACCGCCGTCGTCCTCGACGCGCGGGGGACACGCTACGACCTCATCCACGACCGCTTCGAACAGGCGCCCGACCCGCCATGCGAGCAGCCCCAACCCGTCTCCGGCTCTGCGTTCGCCGCCGTGTGCGCGGGCGATCACGAGCGCCTCACTGCCTATGGTCGTGGCGGTGGCGGCCCCTGGCGCGCGCTCGGCGTGCTGCGCCGCTGCGGCGCGGCCTGCGTCGCGTCGCACGACGGGCGGCGGGTGGCCTGTGAGGGCCGCTGCGACCCGGCGGGCGAGTGCGACGGGGTGTCGACCGTGTGCGAGCTGAGCGCCGACGGCCCCCCGCGCGAGCGCCGCTACGGCGACGGACGCCGGCGCTTCACCCCGCTCGGGTACGACGGCGCTGCGCTGGTGGTGCTCGACGGGCGCCCCCACCTGTCGCACGCCGAATTCGCCCGCGGCGACGAGCCCCCGCGTCGCCTGTGCCCGGGACTCGACGCGCCCCGGCTGACGCGCGAGTTCAGCCAGTACGATCCACCTCGCCTCGAAGACGGCGTGATCGCGCTCACGGCGAGCAACCCCGCGCTCGGGTGGGGCCGCTACGTCGTGATGGCGGCGCCCGGCGCGCCGTGCGCCGTCCGCGAGGAGACGCTCGCCGAAGACCGACGTCGGCGGCCCGACGACACGCCCGGGCGCTGGGCGCTCGCCTGCGGGCGCGGCGGCCGCGCGTTGGCCTTCCACGACGACGAGGCGTGGGTGCGCGACGCGGCGGAGGGCCCGTGGCGCCGCCTCGAGACGTCGTTGCCGGGCGTCGACCGCGCGTGGCTGCGCGGGCGCCTTCGTGACGGCGACGTGGAGTGCGGCGAGGCGGGGTACTGGGTCGCCGACGGCGAGGTCGCGGTGATCGGCTGGGGGGCGCCGGCGACGGCGCGGCGCACGCTCGTGGGCGAGCCCGACGCACCGCGCGAGCACGCCTTCACGGCGATGCCGACGGAGTGGCGCTGCGCGGTGAGCGACGCGGCGGTGCAGCTCCCGGCTCCGCCGCCGCGCCCCCAGGGGGCGGGCCGAGGCGACGTGGTGCTCGGTCGCCAGCGTCTCTGGATCGCTGTCCCGACGCAGGCGCCGGACGGCCTCCCAGGACACCGCTTCGCGGGCTTCGACCCGCGCGGGTTCACGACCGGCGACGAGCAGGTCCACTGGGCGACGCGCCCCGAGCGATCGGAGGCCCTGGTGGGCGCCACCGACTTCGAGGGCGAGCGCTTCACGCTCTGGCGCGTGTCGGAGCGGGCGCCCGCGGTCCGCCTCGGCGAGGTCGACACCGAGACCTACGCCTCGGGGGACGTTCGAAGCGCGACCGCCGACGGCGTTACGGCGCTTCTGTGGGAAGGCGGGATGGGGATGGCGCTCCACACGCGGGTCGAACTCCTGCGGGTGGAGGGGAGGCGGCTCCAGCGCTCGTCGGTTCCGCTGTCGCGGACCGCGACCGACGCGCTGCTGGTGTACGTGCTGCGCGGCGAGGCGGGCGTGGCGCGCCTCCGGGACGACGGCTCCCTCGTCGGTGGCGCGCCGGGCGAGGCGCCGCGGTCGCTGGCGCGGGCAGGGGACATCGGTTCCTGCGGGTCCGCGGCCGAGGGGGCGGCGTCAGGGATCCGCCGGGTTCGCCTGCCTGACGCCGGGTCGTGGGAGAACGTCGAGCTCGACCTCGCCTTCGAGGGGGACCGGCTGTGTTTGCGCGGGGCGCGGGGCGTCTTCCTCGGCGCTCGCTTCGACCGTGGCGCGCTCGTGGTCACGCGCGCGAGGGACGCAGGCGCCGAGCGCTGGACGTGCCGGCCACCCCAGCCGCGCCCCTGAGTGCGCCGCGTCGGCCTTTCGCTGCGCCTCCGCCTCGTCTAGGGTAGCGCCATGAACTGACCGGGTCGACGTTGCCGGGCCGCCGGAAACCCCGCGCCGCTGTGCATCGCAGCCGCGGGGAGCCGCCGCCGCCCCGCACGTCGACGCCCCGACGCCCGTCGCCCCTCTGGCTGCTCGCCGCGGGGCTGTGACGCCCACCCGTGCTCGGAGGTCGCCCGTGACGTTCATGCCCGAAGTGTTCCCCAAAGTTCCGTCGTATCGGCGGGAGGCCGATCGCGTTCATCTGGCCCGCAGCGTCGTGTGCCTGGAGAAGATCGACGGCGCCAACACGCGCGTCGCCGCCCCGCGCGGCGCCGCGCGCGAGGAGTCCCTCGTCGTCGGCGGGCGCACGCTGCTCGAAGGCGACGCGGGCTTCTGCCAGCCCGAGCTCCGCGCGGCCTTCCCCGCGGCAGGCGCGCTCCTGCGCTATGGCGCCGAGCTCGACGGCGACGTCGCCCTCTACGGCGAGACGTGCGGGCGCGGCGTGCAGGCGTCGGGCTTCGTCTATGGCCCCCGCCCGCACTTCGTCCTCTTCGCGGCGCGCGCGTGCGGCGCGTGGCTCAGCCACTCGCACCCGACCGAGCTCGACGGCGACGAGGACGCGCCCGCGCGGCGGCTCCCGTCGCTCACCGAGCTGGCCGAGCGCCTCGGCCTGCCGCTCGCGCCGTGCCTCTACCGCGGGGCGCCCGACCCCGCGCGCTTCGACGCGCTGCTCGAACGCCCGAGCGCCCACGGCGAGCGGATGCGCGCGGGCGGCCGCGGCCCCGGCGGCACCCACGAGGGCGTGGTGATCTGGAGCGACCCGCTGCTCCTCGACGGCGCCGGGCGGCCGCTGGTGGCGAAGCACAAGCACCCGCGTCGGCGCGAGGCCGAGGACGTCGTGACGGGCGCGGAGACGCCGGAGGCCTTCGCGCGGCGCGTGGTGAACCGCGAGCGCCTCGCCCACGCGGCGCAGCACCTCCGCGAGGGCGGGCGGTGGTGCGACGACGCGGGCGAGCGCGCGGCGCGGCTGGTGCGGCGCGTGGTGCAGGACGTGGCGCGCGAGGAGCCCGCGTACCCGTCGCTCCTCGCGCAGCACGGCAAGGCCCGCGTTCGCGACGCGCTGGAGGCGGCCGCGCGCGACGCGCTCGCGCAGGAGGGCTGACGCGTCGGGACGGCCCACCTGGAGGTGCGCGAGGTGCCCTGGACCATCGCCGCGGAGGGGCTGGTGGGCCCCGGGTGCCCAGCCACTTTCGATGTGCGCGCCCCGCGCCTCGCGTACCCGCTCACGCTCCTCCACCTGCGGGCGGTCGCGTCCCTGGAGCGCTGGGACGTCGAGGCCGTCGGATCGCTCTGGACGGGCGTCGCCCCCGCGGGCGCCCGCATGGCTTCGGCGTCCACCGCAATCGCGCCCGTCACGCCCGACGACGGCTCGCCGCACGGGCTGCCCGGAGGCGCGCCGTGGTTCACGCTCGAGCGGCCCGGCGGGCGGGGCTTCGATGGGAAGGGGTGCTCACCGCGCGGGGTCGTCGCGCGGCGCGGGGTCGAAGCGGTAGAGCCGTCCCTCGCGCTGCGACCCGGCGTAGAGCCGGTCGTCGAGGACGGCGAGGGGCGCGGTGCAGTACCCGTTCGACGCGTCGAAGGCCTGCACCTCGCGCGGCGGCGTCGTCGCGAGGCGGGTCGCAGGAGCGCCGTCGGGGGGCTCCGCGAGGCGGTAGAGCCCGCCCGTCGCGAGCACCACGAGCCCGTCGCGGAAGCGCGTGACGTCCGTCGGCCAACCGGCCTCGTCCGGCAGGGCCACGTCGCGCCAGCGGAGCCCGTCGTCGCTCACGCGGAGCGCGATCACGCCGTGGCGCTCGTAGGTGATCCAGAAGAGGCGGCCGCGGTCGGTGTACCATCGGAGCGTGAGCGATCCGCCGCCGCTCTCGGGGTGGCGGAAGGCCTCGACGTGCTCCTGCGCGACCTCGCGGGCGTCGGGCGGCGGCGCGATCCGCACGTAGTCGTATCGCTCGCGCCCGTCGTTGTCCTGGATGCCCGCGTAGAGCGCGCCGCGGAAGCGCGTGAGGTACGTGAGGCGCCAGACGCCCGGGCGCCAGGGGCGGGGGTAGTCCACCGCGTAGGTCCAGCGCCGACCGCGGGCATCGGCGCGGTGGAGGGCGCCGGGCATCGGCCCTTCCCACGCGCGCTCGCGTGGCGGCACGCTCCCCGTCGATGCGTAGAGCGCGCCGCGGAAGCGCGCCACGTCGATCACGTGGTACGCGCGGGGAACGACGCCCGCCCCGAAGTACCCGGCCTCGTCCGGGGGACCCGGCACGCGCAGCGTCGGCCCCCGCGGTGTCGCGAAGCGCCCCTCGCGGTCACTCGCGAACACGTAGCCCTCGGTGCCCGTCTCGCTCACGCCGAAGCCGTTGTAGGGAGGGTCGGTGTCGGGCACGTAGAGGCGGTCACCGACGGCTCGCACGCGGAGGAAGCCCTGACCGCCGCCGCCGCCGCGGGTGGGCTGGCCCGGCCGGTTCCAGTTGAACGCGACGGACCACGGGGCGTCGGCGCCGGGCGTGTACCGACCGACCACCGCGCCATCGCGGTTGAGCGGCTCGTCGGCCCCGGCGGTGTAGAGCGACCCGTGGAAGGCCGTGAGGTCACAGATCCGGTGCAGCCCGCCGGGCGCCCGCCCCACGGAGACGGCGACCATCGCGGGGGGCAGGGCGCCGACGCCGATCTCCTCATGGTCGTCGTTGCCGTCGGGATCCTGCGACGTCGGGGCGCCCTCGTCCGCGGCGTCTGCGCGCGGGGATGCGACGTCGGCGGGGCGCGCGGCGGCCGGCGGAGCGCGTCGGGCACGAGGAGGTGAGCACGCCGCGGCGCCGATCAGGGCGAGGAGGACGGAGCCTCGGGCGAGGGCCTTCGCTGGGGGTGCGCAGTGCATCGAGCGCCGAGACCGCGCGGCGCGGCGCGTTGTTCCGCGGGTGGGAGAGAGAGGCTCCGATGGCGGCGGCATCGCGGCTGCACTCCCTGCCGCGCGCGCCGCCCTTCCCCGGCGCGCGGGAGGCACCCGTGCGTCTTCTCCTCGTGCCGCTGCTCGCGGCGTCGTTCGTGTCTTTCTCCCTCGTCCGCCGCGCGCGGCCCGCGCCCTCTCGCGTGGTCGTTCGCGCGCCCGCGGCCCGCGTCGCTGCTCCGCCCGACGCCGTCACCGCCGGCGCGAGCGGCGCGGCCCTCGCGCTCTCGCCCGACGAGCGCCTCGCCGCGTTGGCAGATGGTGACAACGATCAACTGGTGCTCGTGCGACTCGGCCCCCACGAGGAGCACGTCGCCGCCAACTTCATGACGGGCGCCGGCCCCGCGCAGGTGATGTTCGTCGCGGACGATCGCGTCGTCGTCACGGAGCGCGTCGAGGGGGCCGTGTCACTCTACGCGATCCCCGAGGGGCGGAGGCTCGCGCGCGCCGCGGTGCCCGACCCCTACGGCCTCGCCCTCGCGCCCGGCGGCCGCGCCGTCGTGGTCACCTCCGCGCTGCCGGGCGCGGTGACGGTCCTCGACGCGCAGACGCTCGCCCGCGGGTGCGCGGTGGACGTCGGCCGCGAGCCGCGCGGCGTGGTGGTGACGCCCGACGGACGTCGCGCCCTCGTCGCCCACGTCGCGGGCGAGCCGCTCGACGCGGTCGACCTCGAGCGCTGCGCGGCGATCTCGCTCCCGCCGGTGCCGCTGCACAGCGAGGAGACGGAGGTGTACGGCGTGTGGATGTCGGAGACGTTCACGTCGCGGCCGCGGCCCTCCAACGCGTGGGCGCTCGCGCTCGACGGCGACCGCGTGTGGGTCCCCTTCATGGCCAACCGCACGGGCCGCGAGGTGCCGCCCGGCCTCCGCAAGAACCTCTACGGCTCCGGCGCCCACCCGCCCACCGCCCTCGACAAGACCACCTTCGCGCTCGCGGCCTTCGACGTCGCGGCGTGGCGCTGGGTCGACGCCTGGCTCCCCGAGGACGGCATCCGCGACCAGGGCCACGTCCGCACGCCGATGGGCGTCGCGCGGTGCGCGGGCGACGGGCTCCTCCACGTCGCCTCCGCGGGGACCAGCGCCGCCGCGGGCGTGTACTTCCGCCGCAACGGTGCGCCGCGGCTGTCCTTCACCGAGCCCGCCGCCCACCTCGCGCAGGCGGTGGCGTGCGCCCGCGACGGCCGGCTCTTCACGTACTCGCCGCTCTCCCACGCGCTCGTCGCGCGCGACGGCGCCGCGCGGCGCGAGCTCATCGCGTCGCCCGACGCGCTCCCCGACGACGTCCTCGCGGGGCGCTCGCTCTTCTACAGCGCGACCGACCGCCGGGTCGCCGCCGGCGGGCTCTCGTGCGCGGGGTGCCACCCCGACGGGCGCGACGACGGGCTCACGTGGTTCATCCGCCAGGGGCCGCGGCAGACGCCCTCCCTCGCCGGCCGCCTCGTCGCCCCCTTCAACTGGAACGGCTCACAGCCCACCCTCTCCGGCAGCCTCGCCCAGACGATGCGCCGGCTGGGCGGTCACGGGCTGCCGCTGGAGGAGTTCAACGCCCTGGCCCGCTTCGTCGAGCGCGCGCTTCCGCCCGCCGCGCGCCCGCCCGCGACGTCCGACGCCGTCACTGCGCGGGGCCGGGAGGTCTTCTTTCAAGCGGGCTGCGCGGGGTGCCACGACCCGTCGCGCAACTTCACCGACGGCCGCGCCCACGCGCTCGGCGGGCTGCGCAACGACGAGTCGCTCCGCGCCTTCGACACGCCGTCGCTGCGCAACGTGCGGTTCACCGCGCCCTACTTCCACGACGGGCGCTACGCCACGCTCGACGCGACGCTCGCCGACGGCGCCACGCGCATGGGCGACCTCCGCGCGGCGGGCCCGGACGACCGGCGCGCGCTGGTGCGCTACCTCGAGACGCTGTGAGGGGGGCCAACGCCAGGCGAAGCATGCGACGCTCCCCTCGCCACGTGGATCCAACTCCCCAGATGCAGAGTGGCCGGATCAAGATGTCGTTCGCGCCGCGATCGACGGTTCGGCTCGTGCTGGTCGCGCTCGCGCTCCCGGCCGTGGCGGAGCCGCAGGTGTCGCCCCCGCTGGTCGTCACGATCACGGCGCCGCACGCGGGCGTCCGCGATGGCGACGACGCGGTGATCGTCGAGGCGACGGTGAGCGACCCCGGCGTGCGTCGCGCGTGGCTGACGGCGCACGGGTTGACGCGGGAGGTGCCCGTGTCGGCGGGGCGCATCCGCGAGAGCGTCCCCGCGCTGCCCGGCGTGAACCGCGTCGCGCTCACCGCGTCCCGCGCGGGCGCCGTCGGCCGCGACGCGGTGACCTTCTTCGCGCGGGGCCGCCAGGCCGAGCTCGTGGTGTGGGTCACGTGGCCGTCGCGAGGAGATCGGCTCCGTCTCGAATTGACCAACCCGAGCGACGAAGCGTGTCGCCGGGCCCACACCTGCCACGACCTGAGCTCTTGCCGCGAGGTCGACCTCGGGACGTGCGACGAGGGCCGAAGCGTCGAGCACGAGCCCCTCGACGATCGCTCGCCGCGAAGCGCGTGGGAGAGTTCACCCGTCGCGCCTCGCCGCACCGGATCGCCCTGGACGTGTCACGTCGAGCGCTCGGTCCGCGCGGCTCGCTACTCCCTGCGCGAGCGGTCATACCTCGCCACGACGTCTCCGCAGGGGAGCGAGGTGGAGTCGCTCCTCCTCCAGCTCGACGACGCGCACGCCCCCGCGCGACGGGCGGCGTTGCTCGAAGCGCTCGACCGCGCCGCCGCGCCGCGCCCGACGGCGACGGCGTTCCGCGCGGTGGCGGTGCTCTTCCCAGGCACGGCCCGCGAGCGGCGCCGGGTCTTCGACGGCGTCCTCCACGGTCAGCGCCTCGACGGGCGCGTCGACGTGATCGAAGTCACCGACCGCGAGCTCCGCGCCGCGCGGGGAGATCGCCCGTGAGATGGCGCCCGCTGCTGCTCGCCTTCGCGCTCGCGACGCCCGCCGCGGCCGACCCGCCGGCCCCCGTCGTCGACCCGCCCCTGCGGCGCCCGCTGCTGTGGCTCCGCGCGCCGCGGCGCTTCCTGCCCGGTGAGCCCGCGCACGTGGAGATGGAGCGCCTCGTCGAGGCGCCCGTCACGGTAGCCCTCTACCGTCTGCACGACGTCTCGCCGTGGGCCTTGCGCGCGTTCGACCCGGCGGGCGTCGCCGTCGCGCGCAGCGACGTCGGCGACGAGGCCGAGGCGCTCCTCCAGCGCGACGGGGCGTTCCCGCGGCCGGGTGACCGCGTCGACCTCCTGCGCGTGACCCGCCTCCCGGCGCACGATCGCCGGGGCCCCTCCTCCCAGGGCCCCGCCCGCCGCTTCGAACTCGGCGCGCTCCCGTCGGGGCTCTACCTCGTCCGCGTCCACGCGGGGGGATGGGCGGCGTCGACCGTCGTGGCAGTGAGCGGCCTCACCGTGGTCGTCCGTCGCGGCGACACCCGCGACGTCGCGCTCGTGACCGACGGCGACGGCGCGATGCAGCCCGGCGTCCCGGTGACGCGCCACGTCGCAGACCGGCCGCCCGATCACGCCACGACCGCGGCGAACGGGGAGGCGTGGTTCCACGCCGTGGACGCGGCGGAGGCGCGCTTCGTCGCGGCGCGCGGCGACGACGTGGCGTGGGCCGACGCAACGTGGGCGCGGGCCGACGCGTGCGACGTCCGCGTGTACCTCGCCACCGGTCACCCGCTCCACCGGGCGGGCGACCCGGTGTTCGTGCGGGGGCACGTGCGCGGGTGCGTCGATCGCGCGGAGGTGCCGCTCGCCTCCGAGCCCGTCGCGCTCCGCGCGGGCGACGCGTCCACCCTCGTCCGCACCGACCGGGACGGCAACTTCCTCGCGGCCCTCCCCGCCGCCACGGAGCTCATCGCCACGGTGCGGGGCCACGATCACGTCCGACCGCTCGCCCTCGACGAGAACCCGCGCGCGGAGGTCCCGCTCCACGTCCGCTTCGATCGCGCGTGGGTGGCGCCCGGCGGTCGATTCACCGTCACGGTGTCCGACGACCGAGGCGGCTACCCCGTCGTGGCGCGGGTTCGCCTGGAGGGCAAGGACATCGCCGCGGAGGGGTTGGTGGGCCCCGGGTGCCCCGCCACCTTCGAAGTGCGCGCCCCGCGCCTCGCGCACCCGCTCACGCTCCTCCACCTGCGGGCGGTCGCGTCGCTCGAGGACTGGGACGTCGAGGCCGTCGGATCGCTCTGGACGGGCGTCGCCCCCGAGGGCGCCCGCGTCGCTCCGATGCCCAGCTCAATCGCCCCCGCCGTGCCCGACGACGGGTCGCTGCACGCGCTGCCCGGAGGCGCGACGTGGTTCACGCTCGAAGGCCGCGACGTGTGGAGCGCGCGGCTGCTGCGCGCGGGCGAGGTGGCGTCGCTCACGCCTCCCGCAGACCCGCGCGGCGCGGTTCTCGTGAGCACCCACCTCCACGCCGGCGCCGTGACGCGGACGGAGCGGACGGTGGACCCGCGTCGTTCCTTCACGCTGTCGCTCCAGAGCGATCGCCGCACCTACGGGCGTGGCGAGACGGCGCGCATCGCGCTCGAAGCTCACGCATCGGACGGCGCTCCCCGCGACGCGGTCGTGACCGTGTGGCTGGCCGACCTCGGCTGGTGGGACGAGGAGGACGTGTCGGAGGAGGTTCCGCGCGCGCGGTGGTGGGGGCAGGCGGTCGACCCGTACCCGCCCCCCGACGAGTGGTTTCGCCGCCCGCCCGAGGCTTCTGGCGCGGGCGACAGCGCGACGCCAGACGCCTTCGGCGGCGAGGAAGGGCGCCGCTTCGCCCCCGTCCTCCGATGGAACGATCGTCCCCTCCCGCGGGCGACCTTTCGCCACCTCTGGGCGAGCGTCGCGGAGCCCGTGACCTTCGACGTCACCGGCGACCTCGGCCACGTGGCAGGGCGCCTCGCGCAGGCGGCCGGCTTCGCCCGTGCCGTGGTGTGCGCGCGGGCGCAGCGTCGCGTCGGGACGGCCCACCTGGAGGTGCGCGAGGTGCCCTGGACCATCGCCGCGAACCGCGTCGCCGCGCAGACCGGGACGATCGCACGACGTGACGGAGACGCGCTCCGCTTCGACTGCCCCGACCCCGCGGGCGAGGGGACGATCGGCATGGGCAACATCGGCACGATGGGCCACGGCTCGGGGAGCGGCAGCGGACACAGGTACGGCCCCGGCGCGCGCGTCGTGGCGCGGGCCCGAGCGGCGTCGCGCGTGGCCGTGGGGCTACGACACCTGGGGCCGTCGGGGCGGGCGACGGTGGAGGTGCCGATGCCCGACGCGCCGGGGCGGTGGCGTCTGGAGGGGCTCGCGATCGCGGACGACGGCACCGGCCAGCGCGCTCATGCATTCGTCACCACGCGGTGACGATGGCGCGACGCGCCTACTGCGCGAGTTCGAAGCGCACCGTGAAGGACACGACGGACGCCGCGGCGTGGCCCTCGCGGTCGCAGGCCGCCGTCCCCTCGCAGGCGCCGCTCCGCAACGCGCGCTCGGCGGCGCGGGCGAACCCGTGCCCATCATCACCCTCGGCGCGGGCGTCGAGGACGCGTCCGTCCGGGCCGACGCGCACGCGCAGGCGAACGCTGGCGCCGTCGACGCCATCGTCGCGCGCCTCGTCGGGGAAGAAGGCCATGAGCGCGTCTTCGTCGCAGGCGAGCGTGGCCGCGCGGCGGAGGTCGGGCGTCGCGGCAGACGCGCCTCCACCGCCGCCCGGTTCGGGACGCTGCGGGCCTCCCGGCGACAGACCCTCCCCCGGACCCCGCCCCGGCCCTTCACCTGTGGGCGCTTCGACGAGCGGAGCGATCGGATCGGGCCCGCGTGGGAGCGGCTCGCCGGACGCGAGCGGCGCCGCGAGGAGGGGAGGGGAGGGTGCTGCGCGCCGGGCGGGCGTCGCGGACGGGCGGCTCGCGCGCGGCTGCGTCGGGGCGGTAGCGCGAGGCGGCGCGGGGTGCTCCACCGCGGGCGTGTGCTGTTTGGGGGGCGGCGGCGGGATCATGAAGTCGACTGTCGCGAACGCACGACGCGTGACCGACGGCGGCGTGACCAGCGGCACCAGCAGGAAGAGGCACCCGAGCGCGCCGTGCAGCCCGAGCGAGCGACCCAACGACGGCGACACGCGCCGCCATGCCCTCCACACGCCGACGGCGGGAACGTCCATCGCAACCTCACGCGTCCCCTCCCACGACGCGTCGAAGGGCTACGGCATCAAGATGGATGATGTTGATGATGATAGTCAATATCAAAATAGAGTGTCGATGGAGATACGAAACCCCGGCAGGTTGCGAAGGCCGCGTCACGGCCCGATCGTCTCGGGCATGGACGGTGGACCCATCGCGCGCTCCAGCGCGACGCTACGGCAGCGCGTCATGGTCACCTTGCTTGCGTGCGCGGCCCTCGGCTGTGGCGCGTCGACGACGAGCGCGCAGGGCGGTGACGCGGCGGACGCCACCGTGGTGCTCGACGCCTCGCCCGACGCCGCGCTCGACGCCTCGCCCGACGCCTCCGACGCGCCGCTGTGACCCCTCGGCGCTCGCAGACGTCGGGGCGCTCCCCGACGCGCCGCCGCCCGACGGCCCCTACGTGGTCGAGCTGTCGTTCGGCGGCATCAACGAGTGCGCCCGCATGAGCGACGGGACCCTGCGGTGCCGCGGGCTCAACGACTACGGCCAGCTCGGCGACGGCACCACGACCCACGCGTTCGACCGCGCCGCGCGGGTCACCAACGTCGCCGACGCCGAGCAGGTCGTCGCGGGGTACGGCGTGACGTGCGCGCGCCTGCGCGGTGGGGCGGTCCGCTGCTGGGGCAACAACCGCTATGACCAGCTCGGGGTCGGGCACGCGGGCGACGAACCCTGTCACTACGACCCCCAGGAGCCCCATTGCCGCCTGCGGCCGGTCGAGGTCCCCGGCCTCACCGACGTCGTCCACCTCGCGGCGGGCATGTTCACCTACTGCGCGGTGCGGCGCGGGGGGGACGTCTGGTGCTGGGGGAGCGTCGGCTTCCCCGTCCGCATCGACGCGCCCTCCGCGCCCACGCCCGTCCGCATGCCCGGGCTCGACGACGTCGCGTGGATGCGCGCGACGCTGACGGGCTGGATCGCGCGCCACCGCGACGGGCGCTACGAGTCGTTCAACACCGCGCCGCTGCCCCCGATCCCCTCCGACGCGACGGTGCCGAGCGGGGCCTCCAACAGCCACATCTGCTACGTGCTGCCCGACACCTCGATGCGCTGCATGGGCCGGAACGCCTACGGCAAGATCGGCAATGGCGGGTCGTCGTACCCCGAGCCCGTCGCCGAGCCTTGGGACCCGGGCCTGTGCGGCGTCCGCTCGGCGCTGACGAGCGGCTCCCACACCTGCGCCGTGCTCGCCGACCGCCGCGTCTGGTGCTGGGGCGCCGCCAGCGCGGCCGGCGCGGCCCCGACCGCGCGCTGCGTCGGCGTCCTCGATGCCTCCGTCTGCGTCACGCGCCCGACGCTCGTGGAGGGCGTCGACCAGGTCGAGCAGCTCTTCGCGGGCGGCTTGACCACCTGCGCGATCCGCGCGGACCGCTCGGTGTGGTGCTGGGGCTACTTGAACGGTCGCAGCGCCGAGCGGCCCACCCGCGTCGAGTGGTGACGAGACCGAGACGTCCTGGCCGCGCGGCTCGGGGGGCTTGTCCGTCGGCCACGGCCGCGCGCATCCTCGCTGGCGGCGCGGCCAGTGCTACCAGCGCCACCCTCGCGGCCTCGCCCCACGCGCGCGCCAACTCGGGCGCCTGCGCCGGACGGACCCAGCACGTGTGGCGGCCTCTCAGGGCCGCCGGCGCATGCGCCGGGCGATCTCTGCGGACACTCCCGCGAGTTCCGCAACACCTGCGACGGGTCGACGAGCGGGGGCCCGTTCACGGCGCTGCGCCGCGGGCTCGGAGCTTCGCCCCGAGGGGCGCGTCGAGGGAGTACGCGCCGGGGCCCGCCAGCGCGAGGAGAACGGCGGTCACGAGGTACCCCAGGGCCGGCTCGAAGGAGCCGCTGCGCCCCACGAAGGGGTCGCCCTTCGCGACGTGCGTGTACGTCGCGAAAGCCATCGTGCAGGCGATGCCGAAGCATGCGACGGGCGTGAGCAGCCCGAGCACCAGCGCGAGCCCGCCGCCGAACTCCGACAGCGCCGCGAGCGCCTGGAGGAAGCCCGGCGGCGGCGACGGCGCGCGGTCCATCCAGTGGAAGGGGTCGGCGATCTTGCCCTTGCCGTGCTGCATGAGGGCGAGGCCTGCGTGGAGCCGCAGGAGCAGGAGGCCGACGGCCGCGCGGCCGCGGAAGGGCTCGGGGAACATGAGGTCGACGGCGCGCATGGTGGTGACGGTACCACCGCGCGCGGCGGGGCGGGGGCGTGGGGTCGGGCGCGGGCGACGTCGATCAGAGCGTCCTGACCCAAGCGCCGCTTCCGAGCGACGCCGCGAGCGCGGCGGCCTCCTCGCGGTCGAGGAACGCGCCGACCACCACGCGGTGCACCCCGCAAGCGGTGAGGACGTGCGCCGTCGGATTGGACGCCGGGAACCCGCCCACTTCGATGAACCCATGGGCGCCTCGCCCCGCCACGTCGATCGCGCGCGCAGCCTCCCGCGCCCGAAGTGGCGAGGTCGTCGTGAGCACCTGCACCGTGTACGCGCGCCGTCGTCGCCAGCGCACGCGCCCGACGCGCCGCCGTGACGTGGCATTGGGTCGAGACCCAGTCGAAGAGCGCCGGCATCTCACCCCACCAGGAGACCGAGTCGAGGGTCGCCCCTGGGCAGTGGAGGGTCACCCACCGATGGTCCAGTTCGAGGGACGCGCCGGGGGGAAGGAACACCTCGAGGCGCCGGACCCAGCCCGCGTACTCGAGGACGACCGCGGCGCTCCACGTCGGGCTGCACTCCTGGCAGCGTTCGTTCAGGACGACGCGTCCGTGCATGGCGGCGATCCCGTCCCAGCACGCCGCCCCCGGCCTCGGCACGAGCGTGAGGAGCAGGAGCGCGAGGGCGGTGGAGGATGAATGGCGCATGGCGGCCGCGGCTCCGCAGGTCCCGTGCCGCGCGAGTTCGTCCGGGGGTGCGCCCGAGCGCCGTGGCTGCCGTGACACGGCGGCGTGGCGAGGCGGCATCGACGCCGCCCGACAGGCGCCGTCCCCCGCGGGACGGGTGATGTCAACGCCCCGCGCGGCGAGTGAGCGTGACCGAGCCGCTCCACACGCCGGACGCGGCGCTGATGCCGACGCTCCCATCCCGCGCGAAGCGGACCCTCGCGTCGACGCGCCGGCCGTGCTCGTCGCGGAGCACCGCGTCGGCCGTGGCACCGTGCACGCGCAGCACCTCGATGCGCCCCTCGATGCGGAACGCGGGCGACTGGACGACGACCTGCGGGCCCGTCACGTCGACCCAGGTGACGCGTGCCGCCGCCGCGGCGACCGTGCGGCGTCGGAGGTCGAGCGACGGCGCGGGGGTGACCGCGGCGATCTCCCACGCGCCCGAGAGGCGATGCTGGGCCTGCGCTGGCGTCTCGGGGAGCGCCGCCGGCTCGGCGACCAGCTCGCGCCGCGCGTCGTCCGCGCGATCGAGGGAGCGGAGCGCGACCATCGCGAGCACGAGGGCGGCGACGTGGGGGAGCCAGCGTGCGCGCAGCGCGCGGCGCAGGCGGGAGACGCGCTGGCGCACGGTGGGGGCCGGGAGGTCCGCCTCGCGGGCCACGTCCGCAAGGGCCTCGCCGTCGGCCTCGCGCAACAGCCAGCCGAAGGTCTCGCGCGTTCGCGTGTCCCGCGCGTGGCCCAGGAGCGCGCGAAGCGCCTCCCGCGCCTCGTAGGCGGTCGGCGGGGCCTCGGGGTCGGCGAGGTCCTCCGGGACCTCCCGGTGGGCGCGGCGGTGGAAGTCGGCGATCTTGTGGCGGGCGATGCCGACGACCCAGCGGGTGAGGTCCTGGGCCTCGTCGGGGGCGCGGGCGGTCGCGAGGGCGTCGCAGAGCGCGGACTGGACCACGTCCTCGACGTCGGGCTGGGGCACCCGACGTCGCACGAGCGACGCGAGCGTCTCGCGGAGGGTGGTGGCGCTGACGCGGCCGCGAAAGGTCTCCGCAGGGGCGAGGGGGGAGGTCATCGTCACCTCGGGTCTGTCGCGCGAGACCCCCCCGCGTGTGACACCCGCGCGGACGATTTCTGCGCGGTGTCGCCCGCGCCACGCGTTCGATCCCCAAAATGCCGAAGGCCGGATCCAGGGGTCTCCTCGATCCGGCCTTCGTGTTGGGTGCGGGGGGGCGATCCGCGCGCTGTATACGGAGATCAGCAGGCCCTTCGAGGTGCGCATCCCCAACACCCCGCCGGGCGGCGGGGAGGCCACGGAGGCGGGCGAGCGATGCGCTGCACGGTCCCCATGAAGTCAAGAAAGTCTGCGGTGTGGGAGACGCGCATCGTCGTCGCGGGCGCCTCGTGCGGTCACGCGGTCTGACGCACCTCCACGGGCAGTTGTGCGGCGCGGCACGACGTGGGCGCCTTCCTCCCGGCGACACGTGGTGCCCCTCGAAGGCCTCGCTCCTCAGCGAGACGCGGCGGTCGATGGCCGCGTCCATCGTGACCCAGGCAACAAGGGCTTGACGCCAGCGTCAGCGCGCTTGGCGTTCGTTTCTCATCCTGCGATCAAGCGTCCACGGCCGCGCCCGACGCGGCGCGCGCCTGACACGCGAGGATAAGCCCCTTCTCGCGGTCCGCGGCGGTGAGCGCGTCCTGCGTCTCCATGACGACTTGACCGTCGACGAGCCTCGTCTTGCACTGCCCGCAGATCCCGGAGCGGCACTCGAACGGGAGGGCGATCCCCGCCTCCTCTGCGGCCTCGAGCACCGTGCGCCCGGAGGGGACCTCCACCGAGCGCCGTGACGCCACGAAGCGGATACTCACCAGCGCCTCGGGGGCGGCGGGCGCCGGGGCCGCCTCGGGCTCAGAGCGGGTGGCGGCCGTCGCGGGCGGCGAGGCGAAGGCCTCGGTGTGGACGTTCGACGCGTCGACCCCGCGCTCCGCGACCAGCGCGCGCATCGCCGCCATCATCGCGTCGGGTCCGCAGATGAACACCGGTCCCGCGGCGAGCGTCGGGACCTCGTCGCGCAGGAGGTCCGCCGTGATCGCGCCGCGCCGTCCGGTCCAGTCGCTCGCCGCGGGCTCGCGGGTGAGCGTGACGACGACGTGGAGGTTGGGGAAGCGCCGGGCGAGGTAGTCGAGCTCCTCGCGGAAGATCACGTCGGACTCCCTCTGCGCCGAGAACACCAGATGGATCTGGCCCGCCCAGCAGCGGTCGGTGAGGGCGCGCACGATCGCCATGAGCGGCGTGATGCCGACGCCCCCGGCCAGCAGCACCACCTGCGTCGCGCCCTCCCCCGTGAACACGAAGCGCCCCGCGGGGGCCGACACCTGGAGCAGGTCGCCCTCGCGCACCGCGTCGTGGAGGTGGTGCGACGCGTGGCCGTCCCGTACGCGCTTCACGGTGATCTCGCAGTAGTCCGCGCGGGTGGGCGACGACGCGATGGTGTACGAGCGGCGCACGCGCCCGCCGCCGATCGGGAGCGCCACGTTGAGGTACTGACCCGGCGTCGATTCGAAGGGCAACCGACCGCCGCCCGGCGCCGTCAGCCGGAAGGTCCGCACGTCGGGCGTCTCGTTGAAGACACGCGAGACCCGCAGCGCCCCCGTCCAGAACCCGCGCGCCGGGGCCGGCGCGGCCGCGACGCGGGGGGCCGCCGCGGCGGCGCGCAGGTCGAGGTAGTGGCGCACGACGCGGTAGCCGAGGAGCGCCGCGAGCGCCGCGGCGAACGCGAGCGGCTGCCGCAGGTCGGACTTGACCAGCAGCACGTAGTGCACAACGCCCGCGACGCCGGCCGCGTAGGTCAGCCGGTGGAGCCGCTTCCAGCGGCGTGCGCCGAGCCGCGACACCATCCCGTCGGTCGAGGTCACCGCCAGCGCGAGCAGGATGAGCAGCCCCAGCGTGCCGACCTGCAGGTACCGCCGGGTGACGACCTCGCGGACGGTGCTGCGCACGCTCCCGGCGCGGTCGAAGGCGAAGAAGATCGCGAAGTGCAGCGCCACGTAGACGAAGGCGTAGACGCCGACCCGGCGGCGCGCGGCGACCGCGGCGCCCCAGCCGGTGAGCCGGCGCAGCGGCGTGATCGCCAGCGAGAGGAGCAGGAAGGTGAGCCCGAGGATGCCGGTGGTGCGGATGGCGAAGTTGACGCCGTTGACCCCGAGCCGCCCGCGCCACGCGTCCAAGGCGAGCAGCGCGAGCGGGACGGCGCCGTTCACGAGCGCGAGCAGCTTCAGGAGGCGCGCGTCGGGCGGCGCGATGCCGAGCGCGGGCTCAGTAGTTCGCACGGAGGTCCATGCCCGCGTAGAGGTGGGCGACCTGCTCGGCGTACCCGTTGAACATCAGCGTCGCGCGGCGCCCGGACTCCCCGATGCGCTGCTCGGTCGCCTGGCTCCAACGGGGGTGGTCGACCTGCGGGTTCACGTTCGCGTAGAAGCCGTACTCGCCCGGCGCCTGGCGGTTCCACGTGGAGGGCGGCTGCGACGCGGTGAGCGTGACCTTCACGATGGATTTGATCCCCTTGAAGCCGTACTTCCACGGCACCACGAGGCGCACGGGGGCGCCGTCCTGGGGCGGCAGCTCGGCGCCGTACAGCCCGGTCGCGAGCAGCGTGAGCGGGTGCGTCGCCTCGTCGAGCCGCAGCCCTTCGACGTAGGGCCACGGGAGCGCTGCCGTGCGCTGGCCCGGCATCCGGGCGGGGTCGTGCAGGGTCTCGAACGCCACGAAGCGTGCGTCGCCCAGGGGCTCGACCGCCGCCAGCAGCGTCGCCAACGGGATCCCCGCCCAGGGGATGACCATCGACCACGCCTCGACGCAGCGCATGCGGTACACGCGCTCCTCGGGGGGCGCGAGGCGGCGGAGGTCGTCGAGGTCGAAGACCCGGGGACGGCGCACGAGCCCGCCGACCTCGACGCGCCAGCCCGCGGTGGAGAACCCCGCCGCGCGCTCCGCCACGCCGTCCTTGTCGGTCGTGAACTCGTAGAAGTTGTTGTAGTGCGTCACGGCGGCGAGCGGCGTCGACGGCTCGCGCACCCGGTACCCGAGCGCCACCGCGTCGACCTCCGGCGGCCGCGTGAGGCCCGCGAGGCGGCGGGTGTCGACGGGCTTCTCCGACCGCCCGTTGAGCCACCGGTAGAGCCCGCCCGTCGCGGCGGCGCTCGCCGCGACGACGGCGCCGCGCATGATCGCGCGCCGGTTGAAGTAGAGCGCGGGCGGGGTGATCTCGTGGTCGGGGATCGGTGGCGTCGGGGGCATCGGTGCGCTCGGGCAGGAGCATCGCACCGTACGCCAGGCTCGCGAACCGGTTACCGCGCCCGACTCCGTGGGACTCGGGGTTGCCAGGGCATCGGGAGCGGTCGTAGCGTCCCACGCGATGGCAGCCTATTTCGACGACGAGGACCTCGCCCACTTCGGCGAGCTGGAGAAGCACCACCCCGAGCTCTGGGGCATGTGGAGCAAGTACTACGGCAAAGCCTTCGAAGAGGGCCTGCTGACGAAGCGGGAGAAGATCCTGATCGGCTTCGCGGTGGCGCTCACGGAGAAGTGCCCCTACTGCATCCACTCGTACACGTCGCAGGCGCAGGGCGCGGGGCTGACCATGGAGCACCTGGCCGAGGCCGCCCACGCCGCCGCGTCACTGCGCGCGGGCATCACGATGGCCCACGCCCTCGTCGCCCACAACATCGACAAGAAGACGGGGATGTGACCGCGCGATGAGTGCGCGCCCGCTGAGCACGCCCCCGTCCCTCGCCTCACGTCACCTCCCGCTCGCCGCCCCCGAGGCGCAGCGGGCGACGCTGCGACGGCTGCCGCTCGCGCGCGAGTTCGACGAGGCCCTCGGGCGCGCGGGGCTCCGGCCGCTGCGGCCCACGCGCGTCGAGACCTTCCAGGTGAACGTCGGCAAGCTCTGCAACCAGACCTGCCGCCACTGCCACGTCGACGCGGGGCCCGACCGCCGCGAGGTGATGACCCGCGAGACGATGGATCTCTGCCTCGCCGCGCTCGCGAAGACCGACATCCTCACGGTGGACATCACCGGCGGCGCCCCGGAGCTGAACCCGAACTTCCGCTGGTTCATCCGCGAGGTGCGCGCGCTCGGGCGCCACGTGATGGACCGCTGCAACCTCACGGTCGTCGAGACGCCCGCGCACCGCGACCTGCCGGAGTTCTTCGCGGAGCACCGCGTCGAGGTGGTGTGCTCGCTGCCGCACTACCTCCCGACGATGACCGACCGCCAGCGGGGCGACGGGGTCTTCGAGAAATCGATCCAGGCGCTCCGGCGCCTCAACGCGCTCGGGTACGGCGACGGCCGCTCGGGGCTGCGGCTCGTGCTGGTGTCGAACCCCGTCGGCGCCTTCACCATCGCCGACCAGGGGGCGATGGAGGCGGAGTTCAAGCGCGTCCTGGCCGAGCGCCACGGGGTCGTGTTCGACCAGCTCTTCTGCCTCACCAACATGCCCATCTCGCGCTACCTAGAGTGGCTCGTCGACTCCGGCAACCTCCGGCGCTACATAGACTCGCTCGTGGGCGCCTTCAACCCCACGGCCGCGGCCGGCGTGATGTGTCGCAACACGATCTCTGTCGGATGGGACGGCGCGCTCTACGATTGCGACTTCAACCAGATGCTCGACATGCCCGTGTCGAGCGCGGCCCCGCGCCACGTCCGCGACTTCGACCTCGCCGCCCTCACCGCACGCGCCATCGAGACCGATCGCCACTGCTTCGGCTGCACCGCGGGCGCGGGGTCGAGCTGCGGCGGCGCGACCTCGTGACGCCGATCCCGCCGCTTCATCGAGGCGCGGACGTGCGCGGCCGGTGGTGCAGGAGCGGTTCCCGACGCGCGTCGCAGGGGTGAACGTCGCGCAACGCGCCGTCGCCGCGATGGACGGCGCGTCCTCCGTTGGCCCACGCCGCGCGGCGCTTGCCAAGGCGCGGAGCGCGTGGGCCTCCGCGTCACGCGGGGCGTCCTCCGCGTCATGGAGCGATCGCGTGGCGACTTGAAGCCTCGCCGGCGCGCCTGGGTAGGCGCGTTGGCGGAGGCTGGCATTGCCACCCGCTCACGGGCCCATGCGCCAGGTCGCGGGCCGCACTTCGACGGATCACGGGTAGTCGAACACGACGCCCACGGGAGCGGCGCTGGTCGCGACCATTGCGGCGGACTCGCAGGCGACCAGCGCTGGGACGAAGGTCCCGCGCGCCGTCCACGACGCGCAGGGGGGTCGGATCACCACGCGCCCGAGGCCACCTGTGCCGCCTGGCGCGGCGCACGCGCCCGCCGCGCCCTCGAAGCCGACCAGGCCCGCATCGCCGCCGCGCGCGGAGACGAGCGCCGTGGGCTCGACCGTCAGGACTGGCGCGACGAGCGAGACGAGCCCACCGCTTCCGCTGCCGCCCCCGCCGCCCGCCTCCGCGGTGGCCGATCGAACGTTGCCGCCGCGGCCGCCGTTCACGAGGAGTCGCCCGCCACCCGAACGCGCGTGGCGCTCACGATGCGCAGCATGCCGCCCCCACCGCCCGCGCCCGGTGAGGTCGCCGAGCCACCGCCACCGCCGCCGCACGAGCCCGCCTCGAGCAGCCGCACGGCGAGCGCGGCGCGCGCCGCGTTGATGCCGATGAAACCGCTCCCGCCGCCGCCGACCCCGCTCGCGCCGAGCGCGCACGCGCCGCCGCGCCGACCGTTGTAGGCCGACGGCGTGCTGAAGGCGACGCCCTCGCCTCCGCGCGTGACGCTCGTCCCGCCGCCGGCGGAGCCCGTCCCGGCGCCCACCGGCCCGGGGTCTCCGCGCAGCCGCCCGCGCCGCCGGTCTGGGAGCACGCCGCCGCCGACGTGGGGGCGCCGTGGATCACCGTGCCCGTGGCGCTGCCGCCGCCCGTGCGACGTGCGGGGTCGGCGGCGGGCACGCTATCGCCGCCGTCGCCGCCCGAGAGGTTGATCGTCCCGTCGACGCGGGCCTCGCCGGTCACCCGCAGGTCGAGGTGACCCATCCCCGACGCGCGGAGCTCGACGCCCGCGGGGACCACGAGCTGGTCGAGGTTGTAGGTCCCGCTCGCGACCGCCACGACCGTCGGGTCCATGCCGGGCACCGCCGCGAGGGAGAGCGCGCGCAGCGGCGACGTCGGCGTGGCCGGCCAGCCCACTGGCGCGTCGTCGACGCACGCGCCCCGGACGCAGCGGCCTCGCGTCGGGTCGCACCGGACGCCGCAGCCGCCGCAGTGGCGCGCGTCCGCGTCGAGCGCCGTCTCGCAGCCGTCAGCGAACTCCGCCGTCGGCGCGGTCATCGGGCTCGGCGCGTCGGTTCGATCGCAGTCGCCGAAGCCCGCGGTGCACGCCGTGATGAGGCAGCGCCCGGCCGTGCACGCGGCCGCGGAGACGTTGCTGCGGAAGCACGTCTGCCCGCAGCCACCGCAGTGGCGGTTGCTCGTGCCGAAGTCCACCTCGCAGCCGTTGGCAGGGTCGCCATCGCAGTCGCCGAGGCCCGACTCGCACGCGGAGGGGATGCACATCCCCGACGCGCAGGCCACGGTGGTGTGGGCGGGCGTCGGGCAGCGCGCGCCGCAGTTCCGCACGTCGCTGCCCGAGGCGACCTCGCAGCCGTCGGAGGGTTGCAGGTTGCAGTCGGTGAAGCCCGAGGTGCACGACGCCACCGCGCAGCGCCCCGCGGAGCAACGCTCGGTCGCGTGCGGCCGCACGCAGTCCGCGCCGTCGCGGCAGGTGGCGGGGCCGGGCTCCTGCGGCGCGTCCGTGGCGGCGTTGGGCGCGAGCGCGTCGGTCGACGCGTCCATCGCGGTCGCGTCGCTCGTCGCGGCATCCGTCGCAGGCGCGTCGGGCGGCGCGTCCATCACGGACGCCTCCATCGGGGCGACGTTCGGCGGGCCGATATCGGTCGACGCGACGTCGGCCGTGTCACCGTCGGGCCTCGTCGCGGCGTCGTGCTCCCGGGCGGCGGCATCGAACTCTGCGCCGGCACGCAGTTTGACTGGAGCGACGGGTGCCGTTGGACCAGTGCGCAGTACGTCACCGGACGCCTCGCCGACCCGCGCGTGACGTTCACGTAGGCTGAGGCGCCCGCACCCGGCCAGGCTGGCTGCGCGCCCTCATGCAGCGCGTCGGCCGAGCTGCGATGGGAGTAGTTGGGTGGGCGCACCAGCGCGCCCGATGCCGGCGGACGTGCCGGTGGATCCGCGTCGCGTACTTCTTCGGCAGCGCCCGGCTTCCCGCGCGAACTGCACGTGCAGGTCCTCGACCCTCGCGTCGCTCCGCAGTGTCCCCTCGGGCGACAGTGGTTGGAGCAATCGTTGGAACATCTCCTCCAGCCGCACCGCGTCGTAGAAGCCCTCGGCCCGAGCCTGCGGCGCTTCGGCCCTCTCGACCTTCGCCGCGATCACGCGACGACCCGGGCCCTCGGCCCGCGTCGCTCCGTCCCACGCAGTGAGCGCGTGCTGCACGCGGAGGCGCTCGCGGCGAGACAGCAGATCGAAGTCCTTCTCGGTCCACCGGGCGCTCTCGTGAAAGTAGTCCCCTGATGCGCGAGGGGCATCCCGCGCGCCGCGCCGACCAGGGGCACGGCGCCGACCAGGCCAGCGCACAGGTCGCTGGTGAACAGGTGCAGTGCGGGCCACTGTGCGATCCACAGGGCCCAGTCCCCGGCTTCGCGCCAGGGCCATCGCGCCACGCCGAGCTGCGCGCCCGAGACCGGGTCGAGCGACACCTCGACGGCCGTGCGGTGGAAGAAGACGTCGTCGCCGGCTGCGACGGTGATGCGGTCACGAACCCGCGCGTTCGCGCGGAGGAGCTCGCGCTGTTCGAGTTCGTGGGCCGCTTCATCGCCGAGTCGGCGGTGAAGCGCCCGATCGCCCACAAGGACACGACCTCGTACTTCGGCATCAACCTCGGGCGCGTGGGGCAGTGGTTCATCCGCCCGTACTTCAACGGCCCGAAGAAGGCGTTCGTGCTGCAGGTCCCGGTCGAGCAGGCCCAGCGCCTCGCGCGGGGCTTCGAGGTCGAGCTCGACCGCTATGGTAGTGGGTTCGCGGCGGTAGCAGCCGCGGCCGGCACCAACGGCTGCGGAAGGCAGGGCGCACGACCGCTGTGTTGAACCCTTTCGGGAACGCTTGACACAGCGGCGGCGCGGGGCCTACTCACGATGCAATGAGGGCGCGAGGGGCATCCGAGGCGTTCGTGAAAGCGCTGCGGTTCAACATGCTCGGATGGTTGGGCACGCTGGCCGCGCTGTTTCGCAGACTCCTACTCGCCGTCGCGCGAAACCGGGAAGCGCGCGCCGTTCTCACCCGCAAACAACGCCGCGACAGCGGCACAGGCTGCGAGCCCGTCCGCTCACGGGCTGTCAAACGGCCGGACCCCCTCATCTACTCGCAGCGCTACCTCCGCGCCCAGGGGTTCGCGGTGACGTGGGACAACCCGGACATCCAACTCTTCTTCGGCGGGGCCCCCGTGCCCTCCTCCGCGCTGAAGCCTGAGACCGAGTACGACGTCGTCGCGCGCATCTGGAACGCGTCGACCGACGCGCCAGTGGTCGCGATGGTGGTGGAGCTGTCGTTCCTGACCTTCGGCATCGGCGCGGCAAGCACGGCCGTCGGGACAACACAGGTGGACATCGGGGTGCTCGGCTCGCCGAGCAACCCCTCGTTCGCGAAGTTCACCTGGAAGACGCCGCCCGCGGCCGGCCACTACTGCCTCCAGGTGCGCTTCGCCTACCCGGGCGATCGCGAGCCGGGAAACAACCTCGGGCAAGAGAACACGAACGTCGTCGACGCCCACTCTCCCGCCATCCTCGAGTTCGCACTTCGCAACCCGTTCGCGCACGAAGACCGCTTCACCTTTCACGCGGACGCCTACACGCTGCCCCCGCGGCGGGACTGCGACGACGAGCGTCGACAGCGCCCCAGAGGGCGGGTCGCGCGCGAGTTGCACCGTCGGGTAGTGGCCGCTGCGCACGCCCCGGAGCGGCACACCGTCCCCGTGGGATGGCGGGTCGAGTTCGAACCCCCGCAGCCCACGCTAGCGCCCGGCGAAAGCGTGACGGTGCGCGCCACCGTCACCCCCCCGGACGACTTCACTGGGACGCAACCGTTGAACATCTCCGCGACCGGCGCGAGTGGCCGCCTCGCGGGCGGAGTCACCACCTACGTCCGCCGTACGCGGGAGTGAGGTCGAGATGGGATATCCCCAGTACACGCACTGCACGAAACCCGACGACTTCGACCCGCTCAACCGGCCGCTGGCGATGATCGGCGGCATCGGCGGGCTCCTGGCCATGATCGGCGCCATCATCGCCTCGGCCGCGGGTGGCGGCCTGCTCGCCGGAGCCCTTTGGATCGCGGGCGCGACCGGCGGCTACCTGGCGATCGTGGCGACGTTCGAGTACCTGCTGGGGGGCAAGCTCATCTGTCTCGGCGGTGATTGTAGCGCGGTGGGTACGATCGTGGGCCTCGAGCCGCCGTCCTCCAAGTCTTTCCCCGCCAACCTCGACAACGACTACAGCTTCAACGTTCTCCTCTGCCCGCGCACCCCTGCCGACGAAACGTTGCCGCTGGGCGCCGGCCCCGACGACGAACTCGTGATGGCCACCACCGCGAGCGATGGGCATCACCTGCCTTTCAAGGGGTACACGGATTACGAGGGGCGCGCCGTGCTCCACTGCGAGATCGAAGGGTCTCGCATCCGCGACACGTATGCGGCGTTCCTCGCTGCATGGTCGGCGCTCTGTCTCGCCGCGCTGATCGCCTCCGCCGTCGCGCTGATTCCCGTGATCGGGTGGCTCCTCGCCCTCCTGGCCATGCTGCTCGGGGCTGCGATCGGGGCCGGCATCGTGGGCATCACCTGGGCGCTTTCGGCCGACGGCGACCCTGACGATCTGCTGGAGGAGCCGGTGTCGCTCGAAGTCGGCCAGTCCGTCTACGTCATGGGTACGTGGACCTACGACTCGGGCCACAACGAGGAAGGTGAGGGCTACAACGAGCTCCACCCTCTGAAGCACCTACAGCTCGTCTCAGGCTGCCTGAAGGCGGAGGAGAGGGAACGCCTCGATCGGCTCGTTCGGGAGGGCGCGCGCATCGACGCGGGGGGAGGCCTCTCCGCGCCCGAGCTGCAGTGGTCGTTTCACCCTGAGGTCGATGGCTGCGGGCGAAGAAGACCGAATGGATGATCTCGTGACGCGGCGATGCCACTCGGCACGCTCGAGCACCTCTCTGTCTCCCCCAGCCTCCCGCACCGCCCCTCTGACCACGCCTCTTCCGCGCGATCGCGCACGCTTCCCCGCGCCGCAACCCACGCCGCCCGCGCGTCGTCGCCCGCTCACCCGAGCGCTGCCCGTTCGGCCAACTCGGCCGGCACGTGCGGGGCGCCCACAGCATCTGCAGCGCCTCCGCGCCCCACGCCTCCGCGAGCGCGCGGAATGCCGGCCCCTGCGCCGAGGCGTTCGCGGCGCCGAGGCGCACCACCTCCCGCAGCAGCGGCGCTCCGTCCTCGCGGCGGCCGGTGACGATTGTGTGCGGCGACGCAGCCGGCGAACCGCGTCCACGCCGTACCTGATCTGGCGGCCGCGGGCCCGCGCGGCTCGCGGCGTCAGGAGCAGGCCCGAACGGACCCGGAGATGACGCGGCAGACGTAGGGCAGGCAGCAAGCGCCCGATGCGCCCCCGCAGGTGGTCCCCTGGGCCTTGCAGCACACGGGGCTCGAGGAGAGGAGCGTCGCCGCGCAGGCGGGCACGGTCCCGCAGCACTCACTGGACGCGCCGCACGCGCTGCCGACCGCGGTGCACATGCGAGGGGCGTCGGCCGCCGCCTCGGGTTCGGCGTCGACGGGCGGCGCATCCTGCGGGGCCGGCTGATCCATCGCGACGACCGCGTCGTTCGTCCCGCCGTCCCCCGCGCCGCCGTCGCCGCCCGCGGCCGGGCAGCGAGACTGATAGAGCGAGGCGAGCCCGTCGTTCGACATGCCGCACGCGCCGGCGACCGTGAAGCGCGCGCCCCCCATGCCATCGGCGGTGCAGACGCAATCAGCGTCCGAGCAGGAGAGCCCCACCGTCGCCCCGCTGCAGGAGAGCGTCAGGTCGCACAGACCGCCGCTGCGCGAGATGCTCACGAAGCTGCAACTCGATCCGCCGCGGCCCGCCTCGTCCGAGGAGCAGGCCACGAGTAGCGCGGCGAGCGCGCAGAACCACCCGAATGTCACCCTCTTCATAGCCCCGAACGACACACCGCGCGTTCCGCGCCCGTCAAGAAGAAACAGCGCGCTGCGCCGGCGGTTGCACTGGCAGTGGGGGAGTTACGCCGAGCGCCGAGGCGGTACGAACCTCGCCTGGACGCCACGGACCTTCGCGCTCGACGACGGGCGGGCGACAAAGCTTTTGAGGGAAACGCGAGCTTCAGCGACCCCGGCGCCCGCGCAAGGGCAGTCTGGTGCGCTCGCCCTGAGAGGGCTCCGTAACCCCACTTGGAAGAACACGATCGCGGCAGGGCCCCTCACCGCGCGACATAGCCGCCGTCGACCAGGAGCGGGTGACCGGTGACGAAGGCCGCCTCGTCGGACGCGAGGAAGAGCACCGCGGCGGCGACTTCGTCGGCGGCGCCCAGGCGGCCGGCGGGGTGGAGCGCCTCGAGGGCGCGGCGGGCGGCGGGGTCGTCGAGGAGCCCGGCGCCTTGGAGCATCGGCGTGGCGATGAAGCCCGGGCAGACGGCGTTGACGCGCACGCCCGTGGGGGCGCACTCGACCGCCGCCGTGCGCGTCAGCCCGAGCACCCCGTGTTTGGCGGCGACGTAGGCCCCCGCGTTGGCGAAGCCCACCGTGCCGAGGATCGAGGCGTTGTTGATGATCGATCCGGCGCGCTGCGGCAGCATCCGCGCGAGCTCGTGCCTCATGCAGAGAAAGACGCCGGTGAGGTTCACGGCGAGGGTGCGCGACCACTGCGCCTCGGTGAGCTCGGCGACGGGCGCCTGCGCGCCGCCGATGCCCGCGTTGTTGAAGGCCACGTCGAGGCGCCCGTACGCGGCCACCGCCCTGTCGACCAGCCGCGCCACGTCGGCCTCCGCCGACACGTCGGCCGCCACGGCGAGGGCGTCGCCGCCCGCCGCGCGGATCTCCGCCGCGGCGTCTTCGAGGGAGGGGTGCAGGTCGGAGAGGACGACCTTCGCGCCTTCGCGCGCGAAGAGGGCCGCTGTCGCCTTCCCGATGCCCATCGCGGCGCCGGTGACCAGTGCGACCTTGCCTTGCAATCGATTCATCGGGTCCGTTCCTTTCGGTGGTCGCGGCGCTACTCCGCCGGCGCGGGCGCGACCGGCGGCGCGACGTCGGCCGGGGCCGCCTCTGGGGGCGCGGGCCACGCGGTCGCGCGGACGACGGCGGCGACGAACGCGAGCGCGCCGAGCGCGAAGGCCGTGTCGCCGACGACGCGCATCCACCGCAGCGCGTTCATCACGGGCGTCTGGAGGAACTCGGGGCTGCGGGCGTACCAGTAGCCCACCTCGACCGAGGCCCACGTCTGGAGCAGCCCCACGGGGAGCAGGCTCAGGAGCACCATCGCCAGGAGCCCGCCGTTGATGGCCCAGAACGAGAACGCGAGGAGCCGCCCGGGAAGCGCGACGCCGGGCCGCACCGAGCGCAGGGTGAAGAGCACCAGGCCCAGGCCGAGCATGCCGTAGACGCCGAAGAGCGCCGCGTGCCCGTGCACGGGCGTGGTGTTGAGGCCCTGCATGTAGAAGAGGGCCACCGGGGGGTTGATCATGAAGCCGAAGAGGCCCGCGCCGACGAGGTTCCAGAAGGCGACGGCGACGAAGAAGTAGATGGGCCAGGCGTAGGCGCGCATCCACGGGGTGGCGCGGGTGGCGCGGAGGTTGTCCCAGGCCTCGTAGCCCACGAAGAGGAGCGGCACGACCTCGAGCGCGCTGAACACCGCGCCGAGCGCGAGCACGGCCGTGGGCGTGCCCGAGAAGTACAGGTGGTGGAGCGTGCCGATGATGCCGCCCCCGAGGAAGACCGTGGCCGAGAGCGCGCCGGCCCGCGCCGCCGAGCGCGGGTGGACGAGGCCCAGCCGCGCGAAGAGGAAGGCGATCACCACCGTGGCGAACACCTCGAAGAAGCCCTCGACCCAGAGGTGGACCACCCACCAGCGCCAGTACTCCGCCACCGCGAGGTTGGTGTGCCGGCCCGCCCCGAAGGCCGCCGCGTAGAAGCCCCCGATCGCCACCGTCGAGAGGAGGAAGAGCGCGATCAGCGGCCGCTGCGCCTCGTCGCGGCGCAGCGCGGGCCACACCGCGCGCGTCACGAGCGCGACCCACAGCACGAGGCCGACGAAGAGGGCCACCTGGAAGGCCCGGCCGAGGTCGATGTACTCGTACCCGTTGTGGCCGAAGTAGAACCACGCGTCGCCCGAGAGCCCGCGCTTCACGCTCACCCACTGCCCGGCCATCGACCCGACGACGACGAGGAGGAGCGCGCCGAAGAGCGCGTTCACGCCGAGGCGCTGGAGGCGGGGCTCGCCGCCGACCGAGGGGGCGATCGCGAGGCCCGCGCCGAGCCACGCGGTGGCGATCCAGAAGATGCCGAGCTGCGTGTGCCAGGTGCGCGCCACGGAGTAGGGGAGCACCTCCGCGAGCGGGATGCCGTAGAAGCCGCCGCCCTCCACGCCGTAGTGGGCCGAGACCACGCCGAGGAGGATCTGCACCACGAAGAGCGCGCAGACGACCCAGAAGTACTTCACCGTGGCGCGCTGCGACGGCGTCGGCGCCGAGCCGAGCAGCGGGTCGGCGGCGGGGAGCGCGCCGGGGGGCTCCTCCTTGCGCCGGGTCGCGTGCCAGAGGGCCATCGCGCCGACGCCGGCGAGCAGCAGGATGATGCTGACCCCCGTCCACACGACCGCGTCGGGCGACGGGACGTTGCCGATGAGGGGCTCGTGGGGCCAGTTGCTGGTGTACGTGACGCGGTCGCCGGGGCGCTGCGCCGCCGCCGCCCAGGCCGTCCAGAAGAAGAACGCGCCGAGCGCGCGGAGCCTCGCCGGGTCGGTCACCGCGCCGCGCGGGATGGCGTACGCGTCGCGCCCCTCGGAGAAGACCGAGGCGTAGTGGTCCGCGTTGCGCGCGTAGGCCCGCGCGCGCGCCTCGGAGATGGTCAGCGCGCCGGTGCGGGGGTCGTAGGTGTTGCGCCGGTACTCGTCGCGCACGCGGGCCCGCAGCGCCGCCGCGCGCTCGGCGTCGAGCCGGTCGTAGGGCAGCCCGAACTCGCGCTGGGCGTGCTCGTCGAGCACGGAGACGAGCTCGCGGTGGAGCCAGTCGGCGCTCCAGTCGGGCGCGACGTAGGCGCCGTGGCCCCACACCGAGCCCACCTCCTGCCCGCCGAGCGCGCGCCACACCTCCTGGCCCGCCTCGACCTCGCCGGGCGCCACGACGACGCGCCCCGCCTCCGTGACCACCGCCCGCGGCACCGGCGGCGCCATCTGGTAGATGCGCACGCCGACCCAGCCCAGCACCGCGAACGACGCCACGATCACCGCGCCGAGCGCGAGCCAAATCCGTCGCATGGTGTCCTCGTCCTCCGCGGGCAACGCAGCGCGCCCGCGGGCGGCGCGGGCCGCAAGGAGCGTTCCCGAGGCGCCCCTCGACATCACGTGCCAGGGGTTCCCGGTGGCTGTAGCGATGCGTCGCACCTGGGGCGATGCCGCTCAACGGCGGCGGCCGCGGCGATCGGAGGACGACCTGAACACGAACCGCATCGGTAACCGCCGCGCGGCACTTGCCAAATCGCGGAGCGCTGCCCCACGTTGCCGCGCGCGAACGAAGGGTGCTGCCCGACCCCGATGAGTGACGACGCCCAGACGATCGCGCGGCTCACTCGCGAGAACGTCGAACTCCGCCAGCGCCTCGAAGACTTGCGCGAGCCGGCGGAGCCTCCGGCTGGAGTGGAGATCGAGCTCCGCCGCCAGGAGCAGCGCCTCCGCTTGATCCTCGACGGCGTGCGGGATCACGCGATCTCCATGCTGGACCCGGAGGGGCGCGTGCAGACCTTCAACGCCCCCGCGGAGCGCATCAAGGGCTACCCTTTGGCCGAGGTGCAGGGGCGGTACTTCGGGATGTTCTTCACGCCCGAAGACCGCGCGGCGGGCCTGCCGGAGACGGAGCTCGCGACGGCCCGAGCGAAGGGGCGCTACGAGGGCGAGGGCTGGCGGCTCCGCAAGGACGGCTCGCGCTTCTACGCTGCCGTCTCGCTCTCGGCGCTCCACGACCCCTCCGGCGAGCTGGTGGGCTTCGTGAAGGTCACCCAGGACCGCACCCGTTACCGCGAGCTCGACGAGGCGCTCCAGCGGCGCGAGGCCGAACTCCGACTGATCTTCGACGCGATCCCCGGGCTGGTGGCGTACGTGGACCCGAACCAGACCTTTCGGCTGGTGAACCGGGCCTACGAGGCGTGGTTCGGGCGCCCGGCCCGCGAGATCCAGGGGCTCCACCTCGCCGACGTGCTCGGCGAGGCGGCCTACGCCGCGATCCGAGGCCACGTGGAGAACGCCCTCGCCGGTCGCCTCACGTCCTTCGAAGCGGAGGTGCCCTATCAGGGCGCCGGCGCGCGGTGGGTGCACGCGACCTACATGCCGGACTGCGACGCGAGCGGCGCGGTCCGCGGCTACATCAGCCTCGTCATGGACGTCACCGCCGCGCGCCGCGCGGCGCAGCAGCTCGCCGAGGAGGCCCGCGTCAACGAGACGATCTACCGGATTGGCACGGTCCTGGCCGCGGACTTCGACCTCGACACGATCTTCGCCCGGCTCACCGACGAGGCGACCGCCCTCTGCCGCGCGCAGTTCGGGGCCTTCTTCTACAACGTCGCGCGGCCCGAGGGCGGCAGCTACATGCTCTACACGCTCTCGGGCGTGCCGCGGGAGAAGTTCGAGGGCTTCCCGATGCCCCGCAACACCGCCGTCTTCGCCCCGACCTTCGCGGGCGTCGGCACGGTGCGCTCCGACGATATCACGAAGGACCCGCGCTACGGGAAGAGCGCGCCCTACCACGGGATGCCGCGCGGCCACCTCCCGGTGCGGAGCTACCTCGCCGTGCCGGTGGTCGGCCGCACCGGCGAGGTCCACGGCGGCCTCTTCTTCGGCCACGCCGACGCGGGGGTCTTCACCGAGAGGGACGAGCGGATGCTCGTGGCGGTGGCCGCCCAGGCCGCGGTCGCGATCGACAACGCGCGCCTCCACGCCGCCACGCAGGCCGCGGAGGAGCAGTACCGCGTGCTCGCGGAGGCGTCCCCGCAGCTCGTCTGGACCACCACCGCCGCCGGCGCGGTCGAGTACTGCAACCAGCCCTTCCTCTCGCTCGTCGGGCTCTCGCTCGACGAGATGCGCGGGGGCCCAGCGTGGGATCGGATCGTCCATCCGCAGGACGCGCCGCGGGCCGCCGCCGCGTGGGCGCAGGCCGTCGCCACGGGCGAGCCCTACGAGGTCGAGTACCGCCTCCGGCGCGCGGTCGACGGGAGCTTCCTGTGGTTCCTGGCGCGGGGGGCGCCGGTGCGCGACGGCGACGGCCGCGTCACGCGGTGGGTGGGCTCGTGCACCGACATCGACGACCGCAAGCGGACCGAGGAGACGCACCGCTTCCTGGCGGAGGCCGGCGCCCTCCTCGCCTCGTCGCTCGACTACCGCGCGACGCTCCCGACGCTCGCACGCCTCGCGGTGCCCGGGATGGCGGACTGGTGCGCGATCGACCTGCTCGACGACGCCGGGTCCTTGGAGCGCCTCGCGGTCGCGCACGTGGACCCCGGTCGGGTCGACCTGGTGCGCGAGGTCCACCGGCTGTACCCGCCCGACCCCGAGCAGGGCGCCGGGCGCGTCCTGCGGACGGGCGAGCCCCTGCGGGCCCGCGAGATCACCGCGGAGATGCTCGCGGCGCACGCGCGCGACCCGCTCCACCTCGAGCTCGTCCGCGAGCTCGGGCTCCGCTCGTGGATGGCCGTGCCGGTCGCGGTCCACCGCCGCGTCGTCGGCGTGATCGAGTTCGCGTCGTCGGAGTCGGGCCGGCTCTTCGAAGCGCGCGACCTCGCGGTCGCCGAGGAGCTCGGGCGCCGCGCGGGCGTGGTCATCGACAACGCCCGGCTCTTCGAGATGATCCAGCGGGAGCGCCTGCGGGCCGAGGAGGCGAACCGCGCCAAGGACGAGCTGCTCAGCATCACCTCCCACGAGCTGCGCACGCCGCTCAACGCCATCCTGGGGTGGAGCCACCTGCTGCGGGGCGGCGCGCTGAGCGAGGAGCAGCGCGCCCGCGCCGTCGAGACGATCGAGCGCAACGCGAGGGTCCAGGTGAAGCTTGTCGACGACCTGCTCGACTTCAGCCGGGTCGTCACCGGCCGCCTCCGCCTCTCGCTGGCGCCCGTCGACCCGGCCCGGGTCGTCGAGGCCGCGGTCGAGGTCGTGCGCCCGGCGGCCGACGCCAAGGACGTGCGGCTCCAGGTCCTCCTCGACCCCGACGCAGGGACGCTCAACGGCGACGCCAGCCGCCTCCAGCAGGTCGTCTGGAACCTCCTCTCCAACGCGGTGAAGTTCACGCCCAAGGGCGGCAGGGTGTACGTCCGCCTGCGGCGCGAGGACTCGCACGTCGAGGTCGTCGTCGGGGACACGGGGGCCGGCATCGAGCCCGCCTTCCTACCCCAAGTCTTCCAGCCCTTCCGGCAGCAGGACGCGACCATCACGCGGACGCACGGGGGCCTCGGCCTCGGGCTCGCGATCGTGAAGCACCTCGTCGAGCTCCACGGGGGGACGGTCGAGGCTCGGAGCGACGGCCCCGGGAAGGGCGCGACCTTCGTGGTCCGCGTGCCGGTGGCCCCGCTGCGGTCCGAACACCCGCCGGCGCTGTCCGCGTCGGCGATAGACGCCGCTCGATCCGAGGCGGCTCCGCGGTGCCCGCCCGAGCTCGCGGGCCTCCGGATCCTGATCTGCGAAGACGAGCCCGACGCGCGCGAGCTGCTCGAGGCGATGTTCGTCGACTGCCGGGCGACGGTGGCCCTCGCGGGCTCGGTCCGCGAGGCCCTCGACCGCTTCGCGGAGTCCGTGCCCGACGTGCTCATCAGCGACATCGGCATGCCGGACGCGTCGGGCTACGAGCTCATCCGCCGGATCCGGGCGTTGCCGCCGGAGAAGGGTGGCCTCGTGCCGGCCGTGGCGCTGACCGCGTACGCGTCGATGTCCGACCGGACCCGGGCCCTGATGGAGGGCTTCCAGAACCACGTCGCGAAGCCCACGGACCCGCAGGAGCTGCTCGCCGCCGTCGCGACGCTCGCCGGCGGACGCGCGCGGGCCATCCGGTGATCCGCGGAGGACCACGCGGGGACCGCGGCGCCCGCGTGAGTACGCCCCTTCGTGCCGCTACCGCCGCCCGGCGTCGCCGTCGAGCCACGCGAGGGCGAGCGCGAGCGCCGCGGCCCGGACCTGAAACCCCCGTGCGCCGATCCACTCCGGGTGGGTCATCCCGGCCGTGTCACCCACCTCGCCGATCGGGTCGCATGCGTCCACGAAGTCTGCGACGGCCTGGTAGTCGAACCCCCTGCCGTTGAGCCATTTCGCATGGCAGTAGGTTCGGGTGCGGTGGACGCCCTCGACGACCTCGGTCACCACGAAGAAGCCCTCCCCGTCCGCGGCGGGCGGTCGCGCGCCTGCATCGCGCGTTCGAACCCAGACGCTCCCGGGGCGCACCGCGCCGTCCCCGTCGCCTTCGCCTCCGTCCGCTTGCTTCGCCATTTTTCATACCTCCGCCGCATCGGGTTGTGCGGAGGGCGTTGCGTCCCAGTTGTCAGGCCGAGTGGGCGGCGTCACCGACCACCACCGCGCGAAGGTAGAGCACCGGGCGGCACATCGACAGCCCTCCAACACCGTTGCCTGGGTCCGGTGGCAGTTGCATGATTCCCCGGCAGGTATGCCTCACGCGATGGACGGTCAGGCGCCACTCCCTGTCGTAGGTAGCGTGTGGATCGACCGGCCCCACGACGACCCGCTCACCGTGATGGGTCGAGACCTCATCGTCGTGACGGAGGTGACGACGGCCGCGGCCGGGGCGCGCTGCACCGCCGTGATGGTCGACGGCAACGGGTGCCTGAGCGCCCCCGTGGACGACGTGGTGGCGTGGCGTACGTTCGTGGGCACCGTCGAGCACGCGTTCAGCCCGGAGGACCTGCGCGATCCGCGTGGGGCCGCAGCCGATCGGCTCAGGGCCGGCGCACTGGCCCTCGCGCGCGAGGGCTTCGCGCGGCGGTAGGGGCGACGCCCGTCTGCGGCACGTCGAGGATCTCCGTCGCCGTCGAGCCGGCGGGCAGCGCACGCCATCGGTCGAGCGCTGCCCTCACGTTTTCTCGCTCCCGGGGAGCGGCAAGGGGGTGCGCCCTGTCCCAGGCGCGGAGGCATTCGTGCGCGACAAGGGCGCGTCGGCGGAGGCGGGCGTCCGAGTCCGGTGCGGTTGGTTCTTGCGGGTCTTCCACGCCGCCCTCCTACCACGTTCGCAGGCGAGGCCCGCCCTGTCGCTCGAATCCGGTGGTGCGCGCAATCGGGTACGCAACCCTCCAAGCCGCGTTCCGGGGTAGTCTCAGCTCGGATGGAACGACGGCCATGACGACTGCACGAGACGACTCAGGCGTTTCGACCGACGACTGGGAGCGTCGCAAGACCTTCGTCGGGTTCGGGCCCGACGACGAGGCCATCCTCGCGGAGCTGCACATTGTGGCGAAGACCTACGCCGACCAGGTGATGGAGGAGTTGTACGAGCGGTGGCTCCGGTTCCCCCAGGTGCGAGCTTTCTTCGATGATCCCGCGCGGCTCGCGCGCGTCAAGTCCCTCCAGAAGCAGTACTTCATCCGGCTGACGAGCGGCGACTACGGCGCGGCGTACCTCGTCGACCGGCTGCGCATCGGCCACGTGCACCGGCGCATCGGGCTGGCGCCGCAGTGGTACATGGGCGCGTACTCGATCTACTTGCAGACGGTGATGCCGCGCATCCTCGCGGCGTTCGAATACGACCGCGCCAAGCGCGACCGAGCGGTCAGCGCGCTGCTCAAGCTCGTCTCCCTCGACCAGGAGGTCGCGATCATGACCTACTTCGGCGAGCCCGCCGGTCGCGTACCCTCCGCGGAGTGACGCGGGCGCCTCCGCGCGAAGACGCGTCACTCGACCTGGCGTTGAGAGGTCGATACGAGCCTTAGGGGGCGCCACGCAGTTCCAAAATTTCGACCTCTCTCGCTCGGAAGAACCGTTGCGAAGAGCGCCATGGGGCGTTGCGCACGAAGCTCTTTACGGGAGGGGGTCTACAATGCTTCCAACCCGTTGAAGAGGGGGGAGAAAGGTGCAATGGTCCCGGCGATTCCCCACCAGCGCCTGCGGACCGTTGATCCTGGCGGATCAGGGGCGAACCGGTGCGGCTACTTCCACCAGACGGGACGCTCGAGGCACCTTGTAGATGGCCCAGGTCGATCGATCGGTGACGGAAGAGCGTCGCGCCATCCTGCTGGAAATCTCGCGCGAGATCCTCGACGCGCCGCGTGCGGACGGGGCGCTCTCGCTCCGCGTCTTCTCCATGATCCGCGACACCCTCGAGGCCGACTTCTTCTTCAACTACGAGCAGGGCGACGGTGGGCTCCGGCTGACCGCCGCGGAGGGCCTCCCGGACCGAACGCGCGCGGCGGCGGAGCGGCTCGCGTTCGGGCAGGCCTTCTGCGGGCTGGTTGCGGAGCGGCGCGCGCCCATCGCGGCGGACGTCGAACGAATCGCGGTCGACCCGCGCGCGTCGCTCGTGCGGGAGATGGGGGTGCGGGCGTACCTCTGCCACCCGCTGCTCGGGCGCGGCGGCGCGCTGCTGGGCACCTTCTCCGTCGGGAGTTCGAGGCGCGACGCGTTCACGACCGAGGACGCGGACTTCCTCCAGACGATCTGCCACCTCCTCGGCCTCGCGTGGGACCGGCAGCGCACCGAGGAGCGCCAGCAGCGGACCCACGACACCTTCTACCAGCTCATCCAGGACGACCCCTTCGGCGTGTACATGGTCGACGCGGACTTCCGCCTGCGCGTCGTGAGCGCCGGGGCGCAGCGCGTGTTCGAGAACGTCCGCCCGCTGCTCCACCGGGATTTCGCCGAGGTGCTGCGCACGATCTGGCCCGAGCCCTTCGCCACCGAGGCGATCGGCCGCTTCCGGCACACCCTCGCGACCGGCGAGCGCTACGCCGCGCCGCCCACCGTCGAGCGCCGTGCGGACATCGGTGAGACGGAGGCCTACGACTGGCGCATCGACCGCGTGACGCTCCCCGACGGGCGCCACGGGGTCGTCTGCTACTTCTACGACCTGTCCGAGCGCCAGCGGCTCGAGGCGGCGCTGCGCGAGAGCGCGCACTTCTACCGGCAGACCCTCGAGTCGATCCCGGGCATGGTGTTCACCAACACCCCGGACGGAGCTTGCGACTACGTGAGCCAGCAGTGGGTGGACTTCACGGGGGTTCCGGCGGCGGAGCAGCTCGGCGACGGGTGGGCGCGGCTCCTCCACCCAGACGACCGGCCGCGGGCGCTCGCGGCGTGGCGCGCGGCCGTGGCGGGGGCCGGCAGCTACGACCTGGAGTACCGGATCCGCCGCGCCGGCGGCGGGTACGAGTGGTTCAAGGCCCGCGGGCGCGCGATCCGCGATGAGGGTGGCGCGGTCGTCCGGTGGTTCGGCACGGCCGTCAACGTCGACGACCTCAAGCGCGCCGAGGCGCGCCTGCAGGCCCGGGAGCGGGAACTGCAGTCGCTCGCGGACAACTCGCCGGACGTCCTGTCACGCTTCGACCGGGAGCTGCGGCACCTCTTCGTCAACGTCGCGATCGAGCGCGCGACCGGCCAGCCGCGGGAGCACTTCCTCGGCAAGACCAACCGCGAGCTGGGCATGCCCCCAGCGCTCTGCGACCGCTGGGACGACGCGCTCCGGCGGGTGTTCGACCGGGGCGCCGCCGAAGACCTCCACTTCGACTTCGACGGGCCCGGCGGGCGACGGTACTTCACCGCCCGACTGGTGCCGGAGTTCGGCGCGGACGGCGAGGTCGCCTCCGCGCTCGGGGTCACGCACGACGTCACCGACGCGCTCGCGGCGGCCGAGGCCCTCCGCGAGGCCGACCGTCGCAAGGACGAGTTCCTCGCGCTGCTCGCGCACGAGCTCCGCAACCCCCTCGCGCCGCTCCGCACGGGGCTCCAGGTCATCCGGCTCTCCGCGGCGGACGAGGCGGCTTCGGCGCGCGTGCACGCCATGATGGAGCGGCAGGTCGACCACATGGTGAGGCTCGTCGACGACCTGCTCGACATCTCGCGCATCAGCCGCGGCAAGCTCGAGCTCCGGCGGGAGGCGGTCCGCGTTCAGGACGTCGTGGAGCAGGCGGTCGAGGCCACCCGCCCGGCCGTCGAAGCGGGCCGCCACGCGTTGAAGGTCTCGGTCCCCCCCGCCCCGCTCTGGGTGAACGGGGACGTCACGCGCCTCGTCCAGGTGCTCTCGAACCTCCTGCACAACGCGGCGAAGTACACGCCGCCCGGCGGCCGCATCGAGGTCGACGTCGAGCCCGTGGCGGAGGGCGTGGCCCTGCGCGTGACCGACGACGGCGCCGGCATCGCGGCCGAGATGCTCCCGAAGGTGTTCGACATGTTCGTGCAGGCCGACCGAACGCTCGTCCGCTCCCACGGCGGCCTCGGCATCGGGCTGTCGCTGGTGCGCAATCTCGTCGCGATGCACGGCGGCACCGCCGTCGCGGAGAGCGCGGGCACCGGGCGCGGGAGCCGGTTCACCGTCGTCCTCCCGCTCGTCGAGGGCCCCGGCCGGGTGTCTTGCCCGGGGGCGTCCGCCGCGACGGCCTCGATCCCCCCGGCGACCCCGCGGCGGGTGTTGGTGGTGGACGACAACGAAGACGCGGCCGACGCGCTCGCCACGATGCTCCGCCTGCTCGGCGCGGAGGCGGCGGTCGCGCACGACGGCGCCGCGGCGCTGCGCCGCGCGCTCGAGTTCAAGCCCGATCTGGTGTTCCTCGACATCGGCATGCCCGACATGGACGGCTACGAAGTGGCCGGGCGCCTGCGCGGCGACCCGACGCTGCGCCACGTCACGCTCGTGGCGCTCACCGGGTGGGGCAGCGAGAGCGACAAGGCGCGCAGCCGCGCCGCCGGGTTCGACCGCCACCTCGTCAAGCCCGTGGGCCTCCCGGAGGTCGAAGACGTGCTCGCCCGTGCGCGCACCGTTGTCCCGCCGGACTGAGCAGGGCCACCGCCGACAGCGCGTGAGTGCCCCGGCGCGTCCTCCGAGAGACCTCCGCCGCGTCGGCCGTTGTGGTTTGCAGGGGGCGGACCTACCGTCCGTCCGTGAGCGACGTCATCGCCCCCGTTCTGGTGACCGGCGCGACCGGCAACGTCGGGCGCGCTGTGGCCTCGTCGCTGCGCGCGCTGGGCGTCCCGTGCGTCGCCGCGGTGAGGGACCCCCGCGCGGCGGCCGGCGGGGGCACGCCCGCCGTCGCCTTCGACTTCCACGATCCCGCGACCTACGCCGGCGCGCTGCGCGGCGCGCGTGGGCTCTTCCTGCTGCGCCCGCCGGCGATCGCCGACGTCCGGGCGACGCTCAACGCGCTGGTCGACCGCGCGATCGAGGCCGGGGTCGAGCACGTGGCCTTCCTCTCCGTCGAGGGCGCCGACCGCCAGCGCTGGGTGCCGCACCACGCCGTCGAGCGGCACCTCGGCGCGCGCGGCGTCTCGTCGACGATCCTGCGCCCCGGCTTCTTCGCGCAGAACCTCGGTGACGCCTACCGCGCAGACATCCGCGACGACGACCGGGTCTTCGTCCCGGCGGGGCGTGGGCGCGTCGCGTTCGTTGACGTGCGCGACGTGGGCGAGGTCGCCGCGAGGAGCTTCGCCGAGCCGCAGCTCCGCCGGGCCGCATACACACTCACCGGCCCCCGGGCGGTGACCTTCGACGAGGTCGCGCGCGCCCTCTCGGCACGGCTCGGGCGCGCCATCCGCTACGAGCCCGCCAGCGCCCTGGGCTACGCCCGCCATCTGCGACGACGCGGGGCCCCATGGGCGCAGGCGGCCGTCCAGACGGCGCTCCACGTCGGGCTCCGCTTCGGCAACGCGGCGCGCGTCGACCCCGCCCTCGGGCACCTGCTCCGTCGCCCCGCGCGCGATCTCGAAGCCTTCATCGCCGACCACGTCGAACTCTGGGCGCGGCCGCCGTCGGCGCCGGCGGGCGGCGCCGCGTCCCCCGCGCGCTGAACCCCCCCCGCCCCGGCGCCCACAGCCCCCGCCCCCCCCCCCCGGCCCCCCCCGGTCCGCCGCGCCCCCCCCCCCCCCCCCGCGCGCGCCCCCCCAACCCCCCCACGCCCCCGCCCCCGCCCGCGCCCCCTCCCGAGCGCCCCCCACACCCCGCCCCCCCCCCCCCCCCCCGCGCCCGCTCGCACCAGCGG
>JAXLYI010000001.1:0-3356 GCA_046351555.1 Polyangiales bacterium | reverse complement strand
GGAGTCGACCGATGCGCGTGATGGTGATCGTCAAGGCCAGCCCCGAGAGCGAGGCCGGGGTCATGCCCACGGAAGCCCAGCTGGCCGAGATGGGCGCCTACAACGAGGAGCTCGTCAAGGCGGGCGTGATGCTGGCGGGCGAGGGGCTGTCTGCGAGCGCGCGCGGCTTCCGGGTCCGCTTCGAGGGCGGCCGGCGGACGTTCGTCGACGGGCCGTTCACGGAGGCCAAGGAGCTCATCGCGGGGTTCTGGCTGTGGCAGGTCAAGGACCTCGACGAGGCCCGCGAGTGGGCGCGCCGCTGCCCGGCGGTCGGCCCGGAGGGCACCGGCGAGATCGAGATCCGGCCGGTGCTCGAGGCGGAGGACTTCGGAGACGCGCTGACGCCCGAGCTGCGCGCCCAGGAGGAGCGCCTGCGCGCGGAGTCCGCGTCGCGGTCGTGACCGAGGACGCCCGGCTGCAGTGGGAGGCGGCGTCCGATCCGGGCGCCGTCCTCGCCACCCACGCCGCCATCGAGGCCGTCTGGCGGGTCGAGGCGTCGCGGCTGATCGCGGGCCTCGCGCGCATCACGCGCGACGTGGAGACCGCCGAGGAGCTGGCCGGGGATGCGCTGGTCGCGGCGCTCGAGCAGTGGCCGCGCGACGGCATCCCCGCCAATCCCGGCGCGTGGCTCATGGCCGCCGGCCGCAACCGCGCCATCGACGCGATCCGGCGCCGCGAGACGCTCGCCCGCCGGACGGAGGCGCTGGCGCGCGAGGCCGTCGTGGAGCAGGGCGTCGCGGTCGCCGCGGCGTCCGCCGTGACGGCCGGGGGCGAGGCGGACGACGTGGGCGACGACCTGCTCCGGCTGGTGCTCGTGGCGTGCCACCCGGTGCTCTCCGTGGATGCCCGCGTGGCGCTCACGCTGCGCCTCGTGGGCGGCCTGACCACCGACGAGATCGCCCGCGCGTTCCTCGTCCCGGAGCCGACCGTCGCGCAGCGCATCGTGCGCGCCAAGCGGACGCTCACCGAGGCGCACGTGCCGTTCGAGGTGCCGGGGCCCGCGGAGCTGCCGGCGCGCCTCGCGGCGGTGCTCGAGGTGATCTACCTCGTGTTCAACGAGGGGTACGCGGCGACCACGGGCGACACGTGGATGCGCCCCGGCCTGTGCGACCAGGCGTTGCGCCTCGGCCGGGTGCTCGCGGAGCTGGCCCCCGCCGAGCCCGAGGTCCACGGGCTGGTGGCGCTGATGGAGATCCAGGCGTCGCGGCTGCGGGCGCGGGTCGATGCGGTCGGGCGGCCGATCCGGCTGCTGGAGCAGGACCGGACGCGCTGGGACCGGCTGCTCATCCGGCGCGGTCTGGCAGCGCTGGATCGGGCCGACCGGCTGGGCGGGGCGCGCGGCCCCTACGCCCTGCAGGCGGCGATCGCGGCCTGCCACGCCCGGGCATTGCGCCAGGAGCACACCGACTGGGCGCGCATCGCCGCGCTGTACGACGCGCTCGCGGCGATCGGCCCCTCCCCCGTCGTGGAGCTGAACCGGGCCGTCGCGGTGGCCCAGGCGTACGGTCCCGAGGCGGGCCTCGCGGTCGTCGAGGCGCTCGACGGGGAGCCGGCGCTGCGCGACTACCACCTCCTGCCGGCGGTCCGCGGCGACCTCCTGGCGCGGCTCGGACGGGGTCCGGAGGCGGCCGTGGCGTTCCGGGCGGCGGCCGCGCTCGCCCGCAACGAGCGCGAGCGGACCTTGCTGGAAGAGCGTGCCGCGAGCGCGGAACGCGGGTCGCCAGCGCTGTCATGAAACCGAAAGGATCAGTCCGTAGGGTTCGAACGGTCGCGGATGGAACCCTCCGCGATGAGCCCTCCTGAACCCGTCCATCCCTGCAGCCGGAGCCACGCCCCGATGACCCTCACCTCGCCCCGCACCCTGATCGGCGCCGCCGGCGCCCTCCTCATCGGCTCGGTCCTGCTCACCGGGACCGCGTTCGCGCAGAGCCCGTCCGCCGCCCCGGTCGCCTCGGTCGACCCGTGCGCCACGCCGGTCGCCTCGATGGCCCCGGCCGCCTCGATGGCCCCCGCCGCCTCGGTCGCCCCCGACGCCAGCGTGGCCCCGGAGGCCAGCGCCGCGCCGTGCGCCTCGACCGCGCCCGCCGCCACGAAGGTCAGCGCCAACACCGCCACCCCCGAGGAGCTCGTCGCCGCGCTCACCGCCGCGGGCGTGCCCCAGGCCGAGCGCTGGGCGCGCGAGATCCAGGAGTACCGGCCCTACGACACCGCCGATCCCACGCTCCAGCACCTCCAGGACGAGCTCGCCAAGTACAACCCGGACCCCGCCGTCCTCGACGCGATCCTGAGCGTCCTGCAGCCCTGACCCCCGGGCCGGTCGCGGCCCCTCCCGTCCCTTCCCTGCCATCGCCCCCGGCCCATCCCGGGGGCGATGCGATTCCCGTCAGCGCCGCAGCGCGTGCTCCACCCGCTTGTCCGGCACGAACCACATCACCGCGACGACCACGTACAGCACGAGCGCGACGAACGGGAAGGCGAGCGCCACGGGGATGCCGACGGCGTACAGCAGCAGCGACAGGATCCCCTTGTAGTCGCCGCCCGACACGACCTCGATCGCCTGCGCCTGGCCGGGCACGCCCCGCAGCTCCCGCACCAGCAGGCTGTAGGCGCCGCCCGTGATGAGGGCCACCACGCCATAGGCGGCCACCGTGAGCGGCGCGAAGCCGTCCTTGCCCATCCACGCCGTCACGAACGGGAACAGCGACAGCCAGAACAGCAGGAACAGGTTCGACCAGAGCACCCGGCCATTGACGACCGTCGACGCCTGGAGCAGGTGGTGGTGGTTGTTCCAGTAGATGCCGACGTTCGTGAAGCTCAGGGCGTAGCTCAGGAAGATCGGCAGCTGGACGAGCAGCCCGTCGGGGCCCTCCAGCGTGGGGGTCGCGGGCGGCCGCAGCTCCAGGACCATGATCGTGATGATGATCGCGAAGACGCCGTCGCTGAACGCCTCGAGCCGGCCCTTGCTCATGCGGTCGGATGTCCCCAGCGCTCGCGTGCTCCGGCCCGCGCGAAGCCGGCCCGCTCGTAGATCCGCAGCGCGCCCTCGTTCGCGCCGTTGACGGTCAGCTCCACGACGCCGACACCTGCCTCGCGCAGGTGGTGGACGCCCCACGCAAGCAGCGCCCGTCCGAGGCCGCGACCCTGCTCCGCGGGCGCCACCGCGAGGATGTCCACGGCCCCCGCGGGCGCCGCACCCTCCGCCGACCGCACCGACGTCTGGCACAGCCCCACGAGACGCCCGGACCCGTCCGCCGCCGCGAGCACGAGCGTGTGGGGCAGGTCGACCGCCCAGTGGCGCCACGCCCAGGCCGCCTGCT